>CAWKIX010000025.1:0-75710 GCA_963849775.1 uncultured Prolixibacteraceae bacterium
TAACTCGAAAATCCCAGATAAGGTTCCGGCTCTTTAAAGTTCTCAAAATCAATGAAAAAATAGTTTTTGATAGTTTTGTGTGGAAATTTAAACTGACATTTAAAATATACTTTAGCTATTTATGGAGTAACCGCGTTCTTACTAACAAATCTTCAAAAGCAGTTTTGGATTATAATTTCGAGAAGAACGAGAAGAATCGGAGCATGCTTTATTTTAATGATTGTGATCTTCGATATAGTGTTCGCGGATGAAATCACGACCAAAGTCACCATCAAAATCGCGCCAAACCGAGTGGATATGATTGGCATTGCTTTGTGAATTATCGAATTCTATCAAAAAATTTTTGCCCTGAATCCGGTAGTAATGAGGCTCACCGGAACGGGTTGCTCCGGCCCATCCAAACCTGATTTCATCCCATTCTTCTTTTTCCAGGTTTTCCGAACGTTTTTTAGCCAGTTCATCGGGCATGGTAGCCAGGTACTCATTAATTAAACGTAACAGGATTTCCTGGTTTTCGGATGATAATTCATTCACTTTAATACCAACAGGAGCTAACGGATCAACTTCGGCTGAATTACCGGTAATAATATCGTTTGGTGAGCGCCCGCTAAAAATGGCTTTTTGTTTATCCTCAATGGAATTTATAAGAAGTAATCCCAAATCTTCCTCAGCGGAAAGTGTCCGTTCGCCTATTCGTTTTCCACTTTTAACAGTGGCCGGATTGGCGCCCATAAATCTCGGGGCAATCTCTGTTTTTCCATTTAAAACGGTAAAATTTAGCGAAAGGTGATGACCCTGAAAAGACCAGGCCCACAAACTGTCTTTTTCAGGATTTCCATAAAAAGCTGCATAATAATTTTCAGGGTCGCGCATTGAAGTATTGTCCGATAATTCGGCAAGTACATTTTCAAGACTGATGATTTGCTGGGTTTTTGCATATCCGGTTTCGCTAAGCGAAGACTGTAACAATTTAAATAAAATTTGTTTTTGCTGTTCAGATAACTCTCCGATAGAAATTCCTGCGCGCGGATACATGGAAGCAGGGAAATAATGCCAGTCATGTTTTGAATCAGCATCAAAAGGCATTTGTACTTTATTTTTTTGTTCGCCGGATAAGGAATTCAGAAATTGCTGTGCAGGTTTTGTATTGTCCATCTGAAAGGCAACCAAAAAGATGGCAATGATTAAATTTAATGCAATTGCTTTCATTTCATTTTTTAATTTGAATTAGTATTAAGTGGGTAAGAATCTTTCATTTTATTTCTTTTTGAGATATATCGAAGCCATAGAGAATTTTTTTAAAAAAGCCGCTTTACACGGCTCTTCAAAGAAAATGTATTTTGAATTTCAGCAATCAGGAATTAATAATAATAGCCGTATCAGCAGCCTGGAAAAATTTTGATGCTTTCCCATCACTAAAAGACCATGCATGCATAGCATTGGCTCTAAACTTTTTCCCGGTTGCTTTCCATGTCCCGGTATAATGTCCAACCATTGCTATATTATCACCACCATCAATAAAATGGTCAATTTCAATGTTGAAATTATCATAGTATTCGGGTATGTGTGAAAACACACCTTCAACAACTGCTTTCCCACCAATGAAAATACCATCTCCTTCAATAAAAGGAAATCCATTGCATTCATCCCATAGAATATTCGGTTGCCAGATACTCAAAACAGCTTCAACATTTCCTGCAGCAAAATCTTTATAACCTTGCTTTAGCGTTTCTAAATTGCTCATTACATATAGATTTAAGAACAAGAATTAATCTCTTATTCCTGAATAAGTTATGTATTATTATAATGGAAAATAAGACATTAAGGTATTTTAACATGATAGAAGTGAAAAAAAGCAAATTATGTGTTTTGAATAACCACGAAGTATCCATTTTTTAAACTCACATTTTAATTCTATGCGTAAGAATTCCTGCCAGGAGAACAGGTAGTGCAAAAGCAATAAAACTCTCGATCATACCAAAACCATATCCCACTAAAATGCCACCTAAAACAGGACCCAGAATCCCTCCAATTCTACCAAGTCCTACAGCCCAACCAACTCCTGTAGTTCTTATTTTAGCATGATATAAACTCGCTGCTATCGCATACAATCCAACAAATCCTGCCTGAACTCCAAAACCTAAGAGAAACAAGTTGACGATCATGAAGTCGGATCCTTTAAAGAACCCAAATGTCACCAGGAAAACAGAGGTAATAATCAGTAAATTACCTACAGTTTTATTCAATCCAAAACGTGTAGATAACCAACCTTGAATCGGTATTCCAATGATTGCTCCAAAGTTAAATACCGTTCCGGCGTAGATGGCTAATTTAGCAGAAAGTCCCGCGTCGGAAGCCAGTTTTGGAATCCAGTTTATCAGGAAGTAAAGTGTTGTAAAACAAAGAAATAAGGCAGTCCATAAAAACAGGGTGTTTAATCGGTAATTCTTTTCAAAAAGTGAACTTACAGCTATTTTTTTTGGTTCAGATGTCGTTTTTTCAATTTTAGGTTCTTTTAGATAAGCGGCAATAATTGGTACTACAACGAATGAAACAATACCGGCAACTTTAAACAGGTATTCCCAGCCGAAATTACTAATAATTGAAAATGATACCAATCCTGTTATAACAGCTCCTACAGGATAACCTGCCACTACAAAACTCACCCAAAATCCTCTTGATTCTTTTGGAGAATACTCTGCCGCAATGGAAGCTGGTGGTTGCCATCATAATTCCGATTCCTATACCACTTAAAAAACGAAGGATCATCAATTGATTGATCGAAGATGCATACGAGGTAAGAAATATTGAAACGCCCATGATAAAAGGAGCGAGTAGCATCATTGGCTTTCTTCCCAACTTATCGGCAAAAGGAGCGATAAACACTGCTCCAACTGACATTCCTATTAAACCACTGCTAAAAATAACTCCTAATTCTTGAGGTGATAAACTCCATGCTTTTGCAATTGCGGGCGCCGCGTATGATATGATAAGCACGTCCATCCCATCTAGCATATTACACAGAAAACAAATGGCAATGACTACATATTGGTACGGTGTTAAACTTCTAAAAATGTTGTTTTGCATGGTTGATTTAATCTAAAGTGGTTATTTGCTTTCATACAACAGCTATTTTAAGTCATTGTTTCGATTCTGTAAAAGTGTAACTTGTTGTAAAATATTTGAAAAACTCACCCTGATTGTATCTACGACACAATCGTCCCTCTCTTCGAGAAGCGAGGGAGTGAGGGAGAGTTCGTGCAATATATTCTGAATTTGTGTTATCATTTCGGATGTGCAGTTATGTTAGTCGATAAAATTGATGATGTATTCCCTGATCTGTTTTTTGGGCTGTAGATACAAACAGTCGATTCATTGAGCCATTGATAAGGGCCCTTTTCCACTTCAAAGAAGGTGTGCGTTCTCATATAAGTCGCGGGTTCCTTTGCTTGATTTTGTTTTATAACCCGTATTCCCCTGTTAACCATATAGATCAAATATCCGTCAGCGGTTTTAATGGTATATCGCGTTTCAATACGAACCTGATTGTCGTGGATCTGTTGCCAGTCGCTTCCGCCTTCAAGTATTTCTCCGCGGATGTTTTCTCCAAAAACTTCACCCCCTAAAACAGGAACTATTCTTCGCTGATAACCATAAACAGATCCAACTAATTGAGCTTCACCAATTTTTACTTTAGCCTCAAAAACTGGTATTAATTCAGGTTTTGTATTCATGATTTAGCATTTAATGTTTCTTTGTCGAAGCCGGCAATTTTTTTGTATTTCTCCATGAGCGTTTCAAGCTCATCATGCGGAATTTCATCCGGATTAAATCCATCAGGAAAACGATCTTCCATCAGGTCTAAAATAATATCCGGTCCTTTTTTACGGTTGTTAAGAACCACGTTGGACGTAGCTTCAATACGAATCCGGTCGTAATTTTCTAAAGCTTCAGGAAGCGTGTCAAATTGATTGATACAGTTTGTTAATTCATCAACATCTAAAATGGCTTGTGATGCGCCATTCGATCCAATTGGATACATCGGGTGAGCCGCATCTCCCAGCAGCGTTACTCTATTGAAACTCCAACGATCCAAAGGATCTCTGTCAGACATCGGGAACTCAAAAATTCCTGAATTCGAATGTTCAATCATAGATGGAACATCCAGCCAATCGTATTTCCAATTGACATATTTTTCCAGTAGTTGTTTTTTGTCTGCCTGTCGATTCCAATCACGTTCTGTAAGTGTTTCTCCTAATCCACCTTTTAGGTTTGCTACCCAATTAATGAGCTGATTTCCGTTTTCATCGTAAGAATCTTTAATGGGGTAAACAACCATCTTTTGTTTTAAGGAACCAATCATTGCCATAGAGGCTTCCGTCAAAAAAGGTTTCATTACTGCTGTTCCTCGGTACAAAACGTTTCCGGAATAAACAACCGGACCTTCATCAGGATAAAGCAGTTTTCTGATTTGAGAATTTATTCCATCGGCACCAATCAGTAAATCTCCGCTTTCAGTATGAATAATTTCTCCGCTGTCTTTATCAACAAATTGAGCCGTAACACCCTCTTCATCCTGTTCAAATGAGGATATATGATGGCCTGGGTATAAACAATCAGGACCTAAAATTTCAACCGCTTTGTTCCAGAGTAAGATTTGAAAATCGCCCCTGTGAATGGAAAATTGCGGCCATTTATATCCGGCATAAACTCCGCGGGGTTCTTTCCAGAAAAATTGTCCGTACCGGTTTGCATAAACGAGCTCTTTGGTTTCAATTGCAATTGATTTCAGATCGTTAATGAGTCCTAAATTATCGAGTACACGAACACAATGTGGTAAAAGATTTATACCAACACCCAGTGGTTTTACTTCTTTAGTTGATTCAAAAACTTTCACCTTGTGGCCTGAATTGTGTAAGCTTATTGCTGCAACAAGCCCTCCGATACCTCCACCTCCAATAATAATTTTCATTCGTAATAATTAATTTAGTATTTTAAACAACAGTATTGTATAAAATCAGTTAGGATGTTTCAAATTTTCATTCTCATGCTCTTGGCAATACTCTTTTGTCCTTAACTGATTAGGTCAGTTTCATCCGCGTTGTTATAGCGTACAGTAAAAATCGACCTTATATTTTTTGCAGCTTATGCTGCTGTTAATTTTTCTAATTGTTGCTTGTAATAGGCTATTAAGCGGTCTCTTCTAAAATTATTTAGATGGTCTGGCCCGAGCTCATTAAAAGCAACTTTATCTTTTATGATAAAATAGGTGGCTATTAATATTTTGTGTCCCAATGCTATTATTGCTTTTTTCTTTCCTCTTCGTCCTGCAAGGCTTTTGTACTTTGCACTAAGGTAAGTATTCTTTGTCCGGGATGCAGCCCAGCCACATTCGACCAAAAGACTGCGCAAATATTTGTTCCCGTAGGTGATGCGTCCACTTTTGTTCTTTCCGGCTGATTCGTTGCTCCCGGGACAAATCCCAGCCCAGGATGCCAAATGGTTTTGGTCAGGGAATTGCCCCATGTCAACACCAACTTCTGCAATTATTTTGGTTGCCCCATCTTTCCCAACCCCGGGAATACTTTCTAAAAGTTCCCGTTCAATTTTATAGGGTTCGATGCAATTTTCTATCTGGGCTTCAACTTCCGAAACTGTACTTTCAACCTTGGCAATGTTTCCCATTATGGTTTTTAACATGAACTTGTGGTGGGGTGTAATGTAACCAGTTAAAGCTTCTTTGATATCTTCCCGGCTGGCTTTTACCCTGCCATGGACATAATGTAGAAGTTGTTCTGGACGGAAACTTTCGTTGGCCAGGATATGGTTGATAATTTTTTGCCTGTAGCTCCAAATACATCGTTTAATACACTTGAAAGTTTAATATTTGCATCTTAAGTATCTATTGAAAACGGTTCCTCTTGCAGGATTTGATTGATAAGCTTTGTATTATAACGGGTCAAATCTCGCAGTTCCCTGATACTGCGTTCTGGAATAAAACTACCTTTTAGCAAACCACTTAAAAGTAATTTTGCTAACCAACGGCTGTCCTTTTTGTCAGTTTTATGACCTGGTACATTTTTAACATGCCTGGCATTAACCAACAGAATCGTAAAATCGTCTCCCAATACATTAAAAACTGGCTTCCAGTAAACGCCTGTGCTTTCCATTGCAACATGGGTAACTTTGTTTTTCAATAACCACTCTCTCAATTTTATCAAAGAACTCGTAAAAGTCTTAAAACTTTTTGTCTGTGTTTTTATACCTTTGCCTTGGATGGTTGCCACTATTATGTCTTTATGTACATCCATCGCACTGCCGCGTTCAACGACTTGTTCAAATTCTATAACTTCTTTTTCTCTCATAGCTCTTAGCAATTTTGTTTCGCAACTCTAAGCTAAGGGCTATTTTGCTGGCAGACCACAAATTACATGTCCTTTTGCAGCTGCTCCTTTAAAGTTTTTATCCCGGCGATCCGGGTTTCATCTGTTTATAATTGTTAAATTTTAAGGTAATCCCGAAATAATATGGATAACTCCCATGAAAATTACAATCAAACTTTGGTGAATCAATTTTGCATGGTCGTTTCATTTTGAATGGTATTTATTAAATGTTCGTTTTTCGACAATAAAAGATCGATTACTTCTTTTGAAAGTGCGTGGTAGTGGTATATCTGGGGTAGCCACCGGGTGGCATTGCTGTAGTTCGCAAGATCCCGGATCATTTGCTGTGCCTTACTGTTGTCAATATTTAGTATAGTGTGGTTCTCTGCTTTTTTCATTTCAATGGGTTCTGATGCTTCAATGGCAGCAAGCATTTCTTTTTCAAGTATTCCAGCTGTGGCATGGGAAAACTCTTTTTGAAACTCCAATGATTGCAAAATTTTCTCCCAATTTAAGGCTACCGCGTAATAATTTGCCAGTTCTTCTCTCAACGCTTCTTTTTGCAGCAAAGCCATCCTTCCCGTAGTTTGCAATTCATTGTAAACGATCTGGGATAAGGGGAGATACGATTTCCATGTTACCTTTTCGATGCTTTCCACCAGTTGGTTGTAGCCGGCACATAGTGAATCGGGGTGGTTGATGGCTGCGGTGAGTTTGTTAATCTGTTCCATCCGGATGTCGCATAAATCATTTGAGAACTGCAGGGTTTCGCGATCTTTTGTCAGATCGACAATTAAGCGCTTCAGGTAATTCTGCTCAAGCGATTGATCCTTCCGTTGTTCATTCCAGTTATTCACCTGCAGGGCAATTAAAATTCCAATTACCACCAGCACAATTTCACCGAGGGCGTATTTTAAGAAGTTAGTATTCCTGATAATCGAACGATTTTCTGAAATCAGTTTTTTTCGAATGTTTCTAAAAAGTTTTATCATGAGTTATTAATAAGTTACACTATTATTCAAATTCACTGTATTTCCGTTAATTCTGTATTAATCATTTCAGATAATAATTTTGCTTTATTTCTCACTTCTTGTGCAATATCAATTCCTAACATCTTTCTGCTAATATTGTTCCTCAGATAGTTTCGACCCAAATTAGATTCGATCTTCTTAATAAATGCTAGTTTTCTTGTCTTTTCGTTATCTGCGTATGGAAGATTCATTTTTTGAATTGAGCCATAAGGAGGATTAATCTCATAGTCATCAGTAACAAACCAAAAATCATCATCACTTAATGAACGATTTTGGTCATAGTCAATAAATGTATTAAATCTATAAAGGTCAACAGTGTAATAGTTGTTAATAGCGTCATTTAGCTGTTTTGAACCCAATTGATCCACAAGTCCCGAATTCTTTATTTTTTGAAAGGTTTGATCATAAATTTTATAATCAACAAAATAACTTGATATTGTAAGAACAACAGAATCCATTGGCAGCGTTTGATAATTTTTATTTTGGAAAACCAATGAATTATTTCTGATTTGGTCATTCATGTTGTTAATGATTAAGTCGAATCTGGTGATATCATTATTCAAATCAACGAACATGCTTTTTAAATAGGTCTTGATTTTTGCGTTTTCTTTTCTTTGTTCATTCCAGTTGTTGATTTGAAACGCAATCAAAATTCCAATTACCACCAATACAATTTCGCCAAGGGCATAAAAAAAGTAGCGGCCAAAGCGACTTTCAGGAATAAGGGCAGATCTTATTTTTCGGAAGAATCGGAACATATCATTTTAATATTTTGTATTAATAACCCTTAAACTGCCAATAAAGTTTTTCTAATTAGAATCATGTTAATTTTCAGTATTATCTATTTCCGATATTATCATGAGCGGACTCTTTAATTTGACTCTATAATTGATGTAAAGAAGGGTTTCCTGAATTTCGAAGATTAGTTCCTTTTATGTTTTGGAGATCAATTTAATCAAAGTAAAACAGGATATTATATGAATGGGTTCAATAATAAATAAATCTTACTAAGGGATAAAACCATAAAGAGAATCCTTCA
The DNA here is from genome assembly GCA_963849775.1 of uncultured Prolixibacteraceae bacterium. Classification (GTDB taxonomy): domain Bacteria; phylum Bacteroidota; class Bacteroidia; order Bacteroidales; family Prolixibacteraceae; genus Draconibacterium. The sequence continues at coordinate 8,454 of CAWKIX010000025.1, forward strand.
TTTTTCAAGGTATTCAGTTCACTACTTCTATATTTACTACTGCTACTTTTTTCAAATCCTTTTCGTAGTATCGTGAACCAATAAAAAACAATGCCGATGAAACCAAAAGCGAAATGGGAAGAAATTTAAATGCAGTTTGAATATCTGTTGCATCGGAAATTGCGCCCATCACCAATGGGCCGGGCGTTGATCCAAGCAGGTTTTGAACAACTACAGCAACAGCATACGACATGGCACGCAGGCCGGGGTGAACCACATCCTGGGTAACAGCTGCCGCAGCTGCAATAAATGCCGTTACCGATACGCCAACCGAAAGCAATAAAAGATATTGCATATTCCCTTCAGAAAAACTAAAAGCCATATACAAAAGTACAGCGGAAATAAGCGAAGTAATAGTAGGTACCAGTAAGCGGGCATTCACTTTTTTACGTCTCCACCTGTCGGCAATATATCCACCCAAAGGCGCACCAATAATAGCCAGTAGCATTACTACACTCGCTTTAATTCCAGCAGGCCCTTCCGCCATTCCCTGCACACGATGAAAATAAGTTGGAAGCCAGACAATCAACGAAGTAGTAGTAAATACAACACCAGCCATTCCGAAATAGGTAAATAGTAACGATGGCTTTGATAAAAATTCTTTCAACATATCTTTTATCGACATTCGTACTTTCTGGCGTTCAGTAATTTGGGCAATCTCCGGATCACTTTTTTTAAGTTCAACTGTTTTATAATCTTTAATAAAAAAGAAAAGTGCTGCAATAATTAATACCGGAATTGCAACGATGCCCAGAGCATGTCGCCATCCCCAATAGGTCGCAATTATTCCACCTAAAGCAATGCCAATTGCACTTCCCAACGGAATGGATGCGTTCCAGAGTTCCCAACATTAAGGCCCTTTTTTCGATCGGAAATAGTGCCGACATCATTGCCGAACCACCTGGTGAATAGCCTGCCTCACCTATGCCAACAACCGAACGGGTAATAAACAGCTGACGGAAAGTTTTTGTAAAAGCACCCAGTCCGGTAGCAATTCCCCAAATAATAGCCATTAAACCAATCGTTTTTTTACGGCTCCACCTGTCAACTAAAATAGAAATCGGAAAAGTAAGTGCTACAATAGAGAAGTAGACAACCGATACCAGAGCGCCACATTCTTTATCCGTTAAATTCCAATCGGCTTTTAAAAATGGAAACAAGGAAGAAATAACCATTCGGTCGATATAATCGAACATATACAGAAGAAAAAGCAAAGCAAAAATGTAATAAGTGTGTCCTTTTGAAAACAAATACCCCGGCTCAATCTTTGTTTTTTTCATCTGTAATTTATTTTAAATAATGGGTTCTTCCGGAAATGCAGACCTTGTTGAAAGGCCACAGATGCAATAATATTTAATTTCTTATTCATTGCAGATAATATTAATGGAAATTCAGAACCGCAAGAATAACAATTGCAATACCTGTTAAAAGTGAAACAGGACCCATCATCCGCATTTTTTTAAGTTGTTTTTCTGTATCTCCTGTTTTTGCTTTACGAGCTGTGATATTTAAAAATATGATCATAATAATTAATACAACTACCAAAATGAGTTTTGCCATCAATATCGGCCTGTCGGACAAACTGGCCCAGTAGGGTGTCATTAGATATCCGCCAGAAAGCACAAGCAGAATAATTCCAATGGTTCCCATTTTACTTAAACTGAATGATTGAAGGGTAAATTTCAGTCCTTCCTCTTTTGGCATTTTAGATGCTGCTATACCCATGAACATAAAACCGATACTGGTGCCTATACCCATGGCAAGACCCAGTAAATGAACAATCAACATAATTTCTCTCATGATTTTTAAATTTTAAATTAAGTAATGATGTTTCCGGTACTGTTCAATAGAAAATGGCTTAATTTTATTCAATTTAAATAAAAATTACAACAAATAAAAGATAGTGAAGTCTTATTAATTGAATGTTGGGTGCTAAAAGCATTTTTATACATCAATGACGAAACATTGAATTTGAATGATGAGTTTTGAACAACTTTTGATTAGTAAAAAATACTTCATATTTTTAGCCACGACATTTTTCTATCAGTTCTTTTAGGTGTTTTTGTTTTAAAGGCTCGCGATATTGTTTAGCAAAAGAAGTATGGTATTGGTGGTTCTGTAGAAACTGGATTTGTAACTGGTCCCATTCTTCTTCATTTGAAATTTTATCATAGGCTTTTAGTTCTTCAAACAATGTCTGGCTAACAGGAAAAAATGAATCAGTTCCCAGATAATCGAGGTCGGAATCGCCAATAATTTGCTCCAAAATATTGGTTGGTTGCTGCGGGATTTTGGTTGCTCGAATCATTCCGTTTATCCGTTCTATTTCCTTTGGCTGGTAGTTCCAGTCCGGCAGAATTTTCATAGCAAACTTCATGCTGTGATCTTCGTGATTGTCGTAAGCAAATAAAAATCCGGTATCGTGCATTAAGGCGCCGGTAAGCAACAAAAATCCATCCTGTTCATTAATATTCATACGATGAATGTAGGCTTCACAATTTGCATAAACAAGATTTGTATGGTGAACTCCATGATAGGTGAGTAGTGGCGAAAGTTCAGCAGATAATTTGTTAAAAATGTATTGCTTTAATTCTTCAAGTTTCATAGGTTTGGTTTAGCTGTTTTTATCGTAAAGTCGTTGAAAACTACCTTTAACTTCTTTAATACTTTGCACATAGAAAAATGCTTTTGGATCGATTTTTAGTACTGCATTTTTGATTCGATGTATTTCAAGTCGGGTTACAACAGTAACTACAATATCACAATCGTGTTTTATATTGAATGCTCCGGGAAGATAACCGCGTTCTCCTTTGTATACTGTGATGGCTTTTCCAAAATCGTTTACAATGATCGATTTTACTTCCTTATCATTTTGCGAAATTATACTGAGTGATGTAAATTCTTCGAAGCCGTCAACAACGTAATCTGAAGTTTTCATTGCAATGAAATATACCAATATCGAATACATGGCAGGTTCAGGACCGAATTCGAAACCTGCTCCTATAATTACGAGCGAATTAAAAAGCATTATAATTTCGCTGGTGGTAAACGGAACTCTTTTCGTAGTATAGTGGGCAATAATCTCCAATCCGTCAACCACGCCACCGCCACGTACCACCAAACCTATTCCCAAACCCATTGTAAATCCGCCAAATGCGGCTGTTAACAGCGGGTCTTCTGTAAAAGGCTTATTAATATGAATTATCAACATTAATGCTGCTAAAAACAATATAGCAACTAATGATTGAATGGCAAAAGTTTTACCGATAAGCCGGTATCCGATATATACAAACGGAAGATTGATTACGATGAGTAAAATACTGATGTTAATATGAAAAACCCCCTTAAATAGAATTGATACTGCTGTAACACCTCCATCAACATAGTCGTTCGGAATCATAAAACCCTGCAAAGCAATAACAACAATAAAACTACCGAGTGCGGTGTAAATTATATACTGTAGGGAGAAAACAGCTTTCCAATCGGTTCCTTTTGATTTTTTCATCTTTATGATATTCCGGTTTCAAATCAATTATGGTCATCAAATGTATATTAATCCGAAAAAAGCAGGTATTAGGCTATTACCTCATAAGTTTTAATAGGATTTAATTTATTTTTCATTGTTATTTCTCCAAATTCCTTACAGTTGAAAAACTCTTTTACCCTTTCATAAGAATTGGCGCTAATCAGTATTTTCCCTTCGCCTGACATTGCCTGAAGCCGTTGGGCTATATTTACAACATCACCAATTACCGTGTAATCCAGCCGGCGTAAACTTACCGAACCTATATTTCCGGAAACCATTTCTCCGGAATTGATACCTATTGAAACGTTGGGTTTAAACTTTACTTTATCGGCAACTAATGGTAATTCATTGATTTTATTTCGTACTGCAAGACAGGCGTCAATGGCCCTGTCGAGATGGAATTCGCCATGAAAAACAGCCATTATTGCATCACCAATAAACTTATCAACGTATCCTTTTTGAGCGATGATTTCCTTTACCATTACATCAAAATAATTATTCAGTAAAGCAACAACAATGTCCGGCGGTTCGTTTTCGCTAATGGAAGTAAATCCGCAAATATCAATAAAAGCTACGGTCGCTTCGATGGTCTCATTTGACATAATTGAGGATTCAAATTCATGCGTGTCCATAAAATTCAACACGGTTTCATCGACATACATTTTCAGAATATTATTTTCCTTAATGGCTTTTATCGTTTCTTTCATTTGGCGTACATGAAGTATAGTTTTTTCCATGGTCACTTCCAGGTCTTTAAAATCTACCGGTTTTGTAATAAAATCGAAAGCACCCAGGTTCATTGCATTTCGAATATTCTGCATATCGCCATAAGCTGAGATAATAACCGATTTTAATATGGAGTTTTGTTCCCCCAGTTTTGCGAGCAGCGTAAGTCCATCCATTTCGGGCATGTTAATATCGCTTAAAACAATATCAATGCCCGGATTCAGTTTTATTTGTTCAAGGGCCTGAACACCATTGGAGGCAAACAAAAACAGGTATTCCTGCTCCCTGATCTTCTTTCGAAATTTTTGCTTGACAAGAACTTCCAAATCGGGCTCATCGTCAACCACTAAAATTTTTGTCATACTTCCATTGTTTTAATTTTTTCTCTTAACGTGATAAAATCTACGGGTTTTGTAAGAAAATCATCGGCACCTAAATCCATAGCCCTTTTATGATTTTCAGCATCACCATAAGCAGTTATCATCATAACCACAGGGGGAGGGGTATGGTTTTTATTTTTTATTTTTTCAAGTAAATCCAGGCCACTCATTCCCGGCATATTAATATCGGAGAGAATAAGAACTGCCTCATGCAGGTATTTTTTCATGCACTCCAGGGCTTCTTCGCCGGAATAGGCAAATTCAAAAATTACTTCACCACTTTTTATCTCTTTTCTAAATCGCTGTAAAAAAAGCGGTTGAATGTCTTTTTCGTCGTCAACTACTAAAATTTTCATAATTATCTGGTTTATTTATTTTCTTTAATCGGAATAATAATGGTGAACTTCGCACCTCCATCACTCAGGTTTTCAACTTTTAGTTCACCTCCGTGTGATTTGGTGATTATTTCGTAACTCATGCTTAAACCAAGTCCCGTTCCCTGACCACTGGGTTTTGTGGTAAAAAATGGTTGAAAAATCTTTTCAAGCACTTCTTCCGGAATGCCATTGCCATTATCCTGTACCGTAATTATTACATTTCCGCCGATCTTTTTTGTTGAAACACTTACAGTTGGTTCATAACGTTCCGGTTGCTGATTCCTTTTCTCGTTTACTGCGTAAAATGCATTGGTTATTAAATTCAGAATCACACGTCCAAGATCTTGCGGTAAGACATTTATTTTATCCAGTTTTTCATCAAAATCGGTATTCATGGTTGCATTAAACGATTTATCTTTTGCCCGTAAACCATGATACGCCAGCCGCAAATATTCATCAGCCAGCGCATTAATATCGGTTGGTTCTTTTACTCCGCTGCTGCTTCTGCTGTGCTGCAACATTCCTTTTACAATGGAATCGGCACGTTTGCCATGGTAATTTATTTTTTGTTCATTATCAATTACATCTTTGGCAAGAAGTTTAACTTCATCGAGGTTTCCATTTTCTATTTCTTCATTCAACTCCTGAAGCAATTCCTGATTTACTTCCGAGAAATTATTTACAAAGTTTAATGGGTTTTGAATTTCATGGGCAATGCCGGCGGTGAGTTCTCCAAGCGAAGCCATTTTTTCCGACTGGATTAATTGTGCCTGTGTTGTTTTTAATTCATTATATGCTTTTTCAATTTCTTTGGCATGTTTTAGTTCACGTTCCCTGTTTTTCTCCTTTTCTATTCGCAGTATTCGTTTGCGTTGTAAACGATCGATACCGAAAATTAAGGCAATAAACAGCAAGGCATAAATGGTGTAGGCGATCCAGGTCTTCCACCAGGGTGGCATAATAACAATGTCAATGGTTTTTTCGGCCCAGCCTCCGTAACTGTTTACCCCTTTAACCCGAAGTGTGTATTTACCGGGAGGAACATTAAAATAATAAGCCCTGCGATCAGAGTTTGCACTGCGCCAGTTGACATCGAAGTTTTCTAAAAAATAGCTTAAGCGGTTTAACGCAGGATCAGCATAATCTGCGATTGCAAGTTCAAAGGAGAAAACATTCTGATTGTATTGGAGTTTTATTACTTTTTGTTTATTTAAATTCTCTAGTAAAGGGCCTCCATCACCCGGTATTATTTTTTTATCCGACAAATGAAAACCTGTGAAAATAATTTCAGGTGGTTTTAAATTTTGAATAAGATCTTCGGGAAAAAATGAATAATAACCAGATCGTTCGACCAAAATATATTTCACCATTACTTCTTACATAACCCGATATAGTGGTAAAGCCATTTTGGCCTACTCCGTAATTTTCTCCAAAAAAACTGATTTCATCGCGTTCCGGATTAATTCGGACTATTTTTTCGTCAGCAGTTAACCACAGGTTATTTTGCCTGTCTTCGACTATATTGTTTACATTCTTAAAGGTAGCTGCAGCACTTTCTATAACGAACGGAATAAAATCATCAACGGTTGAATCGTAGGTATAAAGACCCTTATGAGTGCCTGCCCACAAAACTTCGTCAGCATCAATAAAAAGGGAATTAATATTTTTCCCATTTAAATAATTTTTAAACTCCCCGGTCTCAGGGTTAAAACGGTTCGCACCCACTGCCTGCTGACTACCAATCCAAATTTTGTCCGATTTATCCTCAACAATACTTATAATAATATTCTGATTGCTGTTTTCAGGATTTGCATAAAACCGTTTGAAATTTCCGGTTTTGCGATCCATAAGGTTTAACCCGTTTTCAGTTCCGATCCAAAGATTTGATTTACTGTCCTCGTAAATTGATATTACTTCGCCCCTGCTTATACTATTGCTGTTCTGTGGGTTGTGTTTATACGAAATAAATTTTTCGGTTTTTTTGTCAAATAATGATAAGCCATAATTGGTACCTACCCAGACATTTCCTTCCCGATCTCCATAAACTAAACAATCAAGACTAATTGTAGTATCAATATCAAAACCATCGGGTGTATATCGTTTTGTGATTCCACTGCTTTTAATCGTTCGAATGACATCATTTCGTGTTCCAATCCAGAAATCGCCATTTGCATCTTCATAGAAATTTCCTATCTCTGAACCGGGGATTGAAGTAGGTTGGATTTTTTTAATTGAAGGATCGATACGATAAATATTTCCACCAGTGGTTCCCATCCATAAAATGCCGTCGCGCGAATTAAATGCTGACCGGGCACCAAGCATCGATAAATCCGGAAGAAGAATTTTCATCAAGCTCGAATAAACCGTTAATTTTTCATTTACAGAATCGAAACAAAATAAACCAGTGGTAAGTGTTCCAAACCATATTTTACCTGTTGCATCCTGCGTAATAAAGCTAATGTTATCGTAATCGAGTCCCGTATTATTGGAATTCGTTCTGGCTGAATTTTCAAAAAGTTTTGACTCGGAAAATAGTTGCGTGAATATTCCTGTTTCTCTGTCCAGTTTTTGCACCCCGTTTTTCCACGTACCTATCCACAATGTACCGGTATTATCCTCGAAAATGGCGCTTACTTTATTGTTGTACAAACTGTTTGGATTATTTGGATCGTGCAGGTAACGCGTAAATTTTCCGGTCTCTTTATTCAGTTTATTTAGCCCTCCTGCATCGGGTCCACCACCATCGTTCGGATACGGACTACCGGTTCCAACCCAAAGCGCTCCTTGTCTATCTTCATAAATCACACGTACCTGATTGTTACTTATGCTTGTGGAATCATTTTCATCGTATTGATAATGAGAGAATGTGTTTGTTTCCGAATCGTATTTATCCAGTCCGCTATGTGTCCCAATCCATAATATTCCCTGGTTATCAATAAAAACCGCAGTTACAAAGTCGCTAACCAGACTGCCCGGATTATCAGGGTCGTTAACAAAATGTGTAAATTCATCTGTCTCAGGATTGTATTTATCCAGTCCGTTTCCCAGGGTGGCAATCCAAATCATTCCGTTTTTGTCGGCGCTCAATGAAAGCGAAAAACTATTTGCCAGGGAGTTTGGATTAAGCGGATTATTTTGAAACGTTTTCATTTGAAAACCATCATAACTAACCACTCCATTTTCAGTGCTTATCCAAATTGTGCCGTTTGGATCCTGTGAAAACTTATCAATGGCATTAAAGCTTTGTCCATTTGGTGGAATAAGTTGGTTAAATGCCACTTGCTGAGCAAAAGAGTTACTAGGTTGCCAACCCAACAAAAGGATAATTGTGACAATAACTATTTGCAGCCTCTGTATCATTCGTTTATTATTGATTTATATTTGATGCATTCTTTCATAACCCGATTAAATCATCTGTAAGTTCTACTTTTCAAGAGGAATTTGAATAATAAATTCGGTTCCTTCATCCTCATTACTGATTACTTTCAGTTCCCCGCCATGGCTTTAATAATATCGTAACTTGTCTGAACCATGATTTTCAGGATTAATTGATTATCATGATTTAGATTCTGGTAAAAATATCGTGAAAGTTGTCCCAGCATTCAATTCCGTTTCAACTGTCAATTCACCGCCATGCGCCTTCACAATATCATAGCTTAAACTCAATCCAAGCCCTGTTCCCTGTCCGGTTGGTTTTGTAGTAAAGAAGGGTTGGAAAATCTTGTTCTATTACGGAATCGGGAATCCCATTCCCGTTATCACTGACAATAATATTTATTTTGTCATTTTCCAATGATGTTGTTATAACAACCAAAGGTTTAAAACTGTTCCCGATTTGTTTAACTTTTTCATTCACAGCATAAAAAGCATTATTAATCAAGTTCAGCAAAACCCGTCCAATATCCTGTGGAACTAACATTTATTTTTGGCAAGATTCTCATCGGCTTTCAGTTTAAAATCGGCATTAAACGATTTGTCTTTTGCACGCAGGCCATGGTAGGAGAGACGCAAATATTCATCGGCAAGTGCATTGATATCGGTTGGTTCTTTCACGCCAGAACTACTGCGGGAATGTTGCAACATTCCTTTTACAATGGCTTCGGCACGTTTGCCGTGATGATTTATTTTTTCTTCGTTTTCTCTAATATCTTTTGCAATATGCAATTGCCTCTCTGTATTTTCCTATTTTTAATTCTTCCTTCATCTCATCAATTAATTCTTTATTGACTTCCGAGAAATTATTGACGAAGTTCAATGGATTTTGAATTTCGTGGGCAATACCGGCGGTGAGTTCGCCAAGGCATGCCATTTTCTCGGATTGGATGAGTTGGGATTGTGTGGATTTTAACTGGTTGTAAGCGAGTTCGATCTTTTTTTGGCTTTCTGTTTACGCCTGATAAGTATGAACAAGAAAATGGCAATAACGATTAAAGTTAAAGAGCTGCCTAAAAAAATATTCAACCGTAACCGGCTGCGAAATTCAGCTTTGGCGCTTTCAAGTTCAAACTGTCGTTGCTGTTCATCATATTCAATTGCTGTTTCAAATGATGTTGCATTGCTTAGGCTATTTAGGCTATCCTGATATGCGACAGCCTGATTTGCAAATTCATAAGCTTTTTTCAAATCGGTATTTCCATAAATCTTCGCACCTAGTTTACAGGCTCTGATGATATCAGGATAGAATTTCGATGATTGCGCAATATTTAGTGAAATTTCAGTATAATGTTTACATGAGTCCAATTCATTATTTTGATAATGAGCTTCGGCAAGAGCGATAATTGGTTCAAAAAGAAAGGGGTTGCTCCAAGCGTTTGAAAGTGCTCGATGAAAATATGAATTGGCGATTTTTTTTTCGCCAATTTGTTGATAAATAATGCCAAGATTTAAGAATACCCAATTTTTGACAAAATTCCAATCAGATTTGACCGAGTCGTTAATCATATCTTCAGCAAGATAAATAATAAGGCTGAGTCCTGGATGCCGGCATCTTTATATGTAATCCAATGGAGGATAGTGTTAAAACATAAAATTGTTTGCTTTGAGATTCATCAAGTAATTTAAATAAATCATTTGATTCTTTTAGGTAATACAAAGCTTTTTTGAAATCTTTTATTCGGGAATAAAAGTCTCCCAGGGCAAATAAACATTCAGCTTTAATATAATTTAAATTGTTTTCATCAGCGAGTTTTTCACTTCTTAAAACTAACTGCAAAGCTTTTGTTAGATTACCCAGATTTCCGTATGCAACACCTAATTCAAATAATGAGTTTGCTTCACCTTTCGTGAAATTTATCTTCTGTGCCAGGTTCAATGCTTTATATCCATAGTAAAATGCTGAATCAAAATCATTAAATTTATAGTAATTCGCCATTCCGGATAATGCCATGTTAAATACCGAATCCGTTTTTGCAGTTGACAATTGTTTTTGAACTGAATTTTTCCAACCTAATTGCATTGAATTAACATCAGGGATAACCTGACATATTGCATTAACACAAATCGTGAACAGTAAAATTATTACAGCAGTTTTTTTCATGATTTTACAGGTAGTGTTATAATATAAGATTAGTTCCTTCACCTTCTTTCGTCTCCACTTTAATTTCACCTCCATGCGCTTTCACAATATCATAGCTCAAACTCAATCCCAGCCCGGTTCCGGAACCGGTTGGTTTGGTGGTGAAGAAAGGCTGGAAGATTTTATCGACGATGGAGGCGGGGATGCCGGGGCCATTATCGCGGACAGAAACAGAAAATCAAGCCCCCCATCCCCCCCGATGGGGGGTTCCAGCAAGCGTGTTCTAACAGTGACAGTAGGTTTGTATTGAAGTGATTCGCTTTGGAACCCCTTTAGAGGGCTAGGGGGCGTCTCTAACGTTATGCACCGCATAAAATGCATTATTAATCAGATTCAGCAAAACCCTGCCAATGTCCTGTGGAACGACATTGATTTTAGGCAAATTCTCATCTGCTTCCAGCCTAAAATCGGCATTAAACGATTTGTCTTTTGCACGAAGTCCGTGGTAGGAAAGACGCAAATATTCATCGGCAAGTGCGTTGATGTCGGTGGGTTCTTTTTGCCCGCTGCTGTGCGTGAATGTTGCAACATCCCTTTTACAATGGCATCGGCTCGTTTGCCATGGTGGTTAATTTTCTCCAGATTTTGAATGATATCTTCGGCAATTTCTTTTGCCTCAGCAAATATCCCTTTATCAAGTTCTGCGTTCATTTCATCAATAAGTTCGTTACTGACTTCAGAGAAATTATTGACAAAATTGAGCGGGTTTTGAATTTCATGGGCAATTCCGGCAGTAAGTTCTCCGAGCTGAGGCCATTTTTTCGGATTGGATGAGTTGGGATTGGGTGGATTTTAATTTAGAAAGCGTGTTTTCCACCTCTTGCTTTTGCCTTTCTACTTTTTCCTTTTGCCTTTCCAATTGTGCATTTGCTTTTTGCTTGATTTTATTGTTGCGATATAATATAAAAGCAATTAATAGTGCCGAAAGCAGGGCACCTGTTATGCTAAAGATCCATAACCGCTGGTTTTTATTTTTCTGTTCCTTCAGCAGGCTTTCCTGTTCTAATAAGCTGATCTGTTCCTCACTGTCATGAACAATTGAATTAATTTCAACCTCAAATATTTGATTGGAATTTTCAAGAGTATTCCTTTCTTCATTAATTCCTGATGATTTCTCAAATACTTGTATGCATTATCTTTTTGTCCTAAGGCATCATAAATATCAGCCAGCAGAAGATTGACTTTTATTCTATTCCCCAGCGTCCATTAATAGCTATAATTGCATAATGCAAAGCAGCCTGATATTCCTTATTCAGGTAATAACAATTGGCAATATGAGCAGCTGCCGGAGGCCATGCCCACCAAAATTTTGTTCTATCATAGCTGTTATAAGCATTTATTATTAAAGGTATAGCTTCTTCATATTTTCCCTGGTCCATCAGGATTTACTCCCTTCAGTTGGTTCCGCTGTGCATTTAAAAAAATGGAATCTGAATTTACAATATCATTTACCTGATCTTTAATTTTCAATAATAAATTCATGTACTCGCGGGCTTTATCATACCTTTTTGCATTGTAGTTTGCCCAAACAGCATTTCTGTAGTTTTGAGATAAATTTTCTTTATCATCCAGCCTGGTGTAGAGATTTATACTTTTTTCAAGCAGGTCTGCCAATTTCGAATTCATTTCCAGTATGACATATATGACATTCATACGCTGGTATACAATTGCCAGCGAACTAAAGTCACCTGTTTCATCAAAAAAATCAGCGCTTTTTATTAAATACCCAATTGTCGATGCATATTGTTGTAGGCTTGCATAAATATATGATAACTGGAAATTTGTACTGCCAGTAATATCCTCATTTTTTGTTTGTTTGATTAAGGTTGTAAATTCATGAATGATACTTTCAACACCGGACTGATTATTTAATGATTGGGCAACTTGTAATTTATAATAATAGGCTAATATTACCAGGTCAATACTATTCATGTCTTTGTACAATGTGATAACCTGGTCCAACACCTGGACACCTTTATCCATCTGGTTATTTTGTAAATAATAAAGTCCGTTGATGAAAAGAATGGTAGCGAGCATTTCTTTGTCACCCAATGCGGAAAAGTATTCAAGGGAAGGCTGCAATTTTTTAAATTTTTCTTCGCTGAGTGTATAGTAACCAATCTCAAAATCCTGTTTTTGTAATAAATCTTTGCCTCCTGTTTGAGCGGCCATCATACCTGTCTGCATCCGATGATATCCATTTAAGTCGTTAAAATTTAGCCTGCCTTGTACCGATTGAGCAAAAATTCCCAATGTCACATGATACATAACTAACCCGCCTTCAAATTTTATTTTATTTGATAATTCCCTTGCGTCTCTTGTAGCAATTAATCCTTTTTTATACTCCTGATTGTAAAAGCAAAGGCGGGCATATTCATTTAACAGCCTGACTTTTTCTTTATCTGCTTTTGGATTTGACTGAATAAGCTGATCCAGGCTATCGATTTTTGCAGGTTCGGCCAGCAAGGAATCCTGTCCGTTGAGGTTGTTTAGTCCGGAAAACAGGAATACTAAAATGAATACAAAATGCTTGTTTTTCATGATTTTAAAGGAATTAATATGGTAAATTCGGAGCCCTTGCCAATGGTAGTTTCTACTGTCAGCTCACCACCATGCGCTTTAACAATATCATAACTCAGACTCAACCCCAGCCCTGTTCCTGAACCGGTTGGTTTGGTGGTGAAGAAAGGCTGGAAGATTTTGTCGACGATGTGAGCGGGGATGCCGGGACCGTTGTCTTTTACAGTAATTCTGACCCCCCTCTGTCCCCCCGAAGGGGTGAGGTAGGAAGTCTTCAAAATTACTGTTGGCTTATGTATATAATGTGGGTCTTTAAACCCCCCTGCGGGGGTTAGGGGGGCTGCATAAAACGCATTATTAATCAGGTTCAGCAAAACCCTGCCAATATCCTGCGGTATCACATTTATTTTAGGGAGCGATTCATCAAATTCTGTTTTGAAATCGGAATTGAATGATTTGTTTTTGGCACGCAGGCCGTGGTAGGAGAGGCGTAAATATTCATCGGCCAGGGCGTTTATATCGGTTAGTTCTTTTTCCCCGGAACTTGTCCGACTATGAAGCAGCATGCCTTTTACGATATTGCTGGCTCGCTCGCCATGATGTTTAATTTTTTGGAGGTTTTGAATCACATCATCAGAAATCAGCTTTGCTTCTTCTACATCACCTTTATTCAACTCCTCCCTAAGTTCAGAAACCAACTCTTCAGAAACATCTGAAAAATTATTTACGAAGTTTAAGGGGTTTTGTATTTCATGAGCAATACCAGCGGTGAGTTCTCCAAGGGAGGCCATTTTTTCGGACTGGATAAGTTGGGATTGGGTAGCTTCGAGTTGTTCCAGCGTAGTTTGTATCTCTTCCTTTTGTTCCCGAAGAAGTTTGTTTGTTTTTTGTTTATTCCTGTTATTTCGGTATAACAGAAAGGCAATCAGCATAAATAAGGCTAAACCGGCTAATAAAACCAAATTTCTGTTTCTGGCTTGCGTTTTAATTCTTTCTTCCTCTAATTGCTGAAGGCGCATTTGCTCTTCAAAACCAAGATTCTGGTAAGAAATCAGGTTGTTTATTTCAACCTGGTTCAGGCTATCGCGTAATGCTGCGGATAAGCTTAAATAATGATAAGCACTGTCTTTTTTATTTAAACGATTATACGCATCGGAAAGGATTTGATAAGGATATGCAAATCGCTGGGGTTGCTCAATCGATTTTGCTATTTCAATTGATTTCCGGGCATAAAATATGCTCGAATCAATTTTTCCAATAGTTAAGTATAATGAGCCTAAATTATTGTAGCCGGAAACAAGCCCGGTAAGGTTATCTTGTCTCAAATTTGTTTCAGCTGCTTTATAAAATGCATCCAATGCCTGCTCATCATTTCCTTTTAACTCATAAATACGTCCAATCGCAGCATAAGCAAGTCCATCGTATTTATTTTTACCATCCGTTGTTGCATAAATATCTAATGCAGCCTGTACAAAATGAAGCGCTGAATCCAATTTATTTTGTCTCATATAAACCCCTCCCAGGTTCACATTCGAATTTGCCATCATTCCTGTATCCTGAACAGTTCTGCCAATTGCTAACGACTTTAAATAATTTGAAGTTTGCAAATCACTGTTCCCTGTTCTTCCATACAAATGCCCAATTGTAAGATAAGTATAGCCAAGCGCGGTAAGCCTTGCATTACGGGGACTTTGTCCCTCCGGCAGGTTCCATGCATGTTTCTCACTTTCGGGGTCTTCTGCAATTTTTAATGCCTGAAAATAGGCTTCGAGCGCTTTAGGGTAATTCCCTAATCCACCATACATGTATCCCCTGTTTTCCAGAAAATGGGCCTCGTATAATTTTAAATTCAATTCCTGAGCAATTGGCAGTCCCTGTGCCAGGTAATAAAGTGCACTATCCCGATTTCTCTCATTGTAATATAAAGCTATTTCCATATACACATCCATGCGGATGGAATCATTTGGTGCATTTATCAGCAAAGTTTGCAAACGATCAATTTCGCTTTTCTGCGGCTGTGCAAATGCAAAAACCGGCAATAGTACCAGCAATATTATTTTTATAATTCTTCTCATTTTGTTACAGATATTAATATTATGAATTCTGTGCCTTCGTCTTCTGTGCTTTCTACTTTTATTTCTCCACCATGCGCTTTCACAATGTCGTAATTTGTCTGAATCACAGATTTGTACTGATTTATGGATTTCACAGATTTATTCATGGTTTTGCAGGTATTGTTATTATAAATTCGGTTCCCTCGTTTTCTTTGGATTCTACCGAAATAGCTCCGCCATGTGCTTTCACAATATCGTAACTTAAACTCAATCCAAATCCTGTTCCCGAACCCGTTGGTTTGGTGGTGAAGAAGGGCTGGAAGATTTTATCGACGATGGAGGAGGGGATGCCGGGACCATTGTCTTTTACGCATATTCTGACCCCCCTCTGTCCCCCCGAAGGGGGGATGAAAGAAGCGGTGCTAACAGTTACTGTAGGTTTGTATTCATTTTGAGCTTTCCTGAGCCCCCCTTCGGGGGGTTGGGGGGTCAATTCTTTTGCCCGTTTATCAACCGCATAAAACGCATTATTTATCAAATTCAGTAAAACCCTTCCAATATCTTGCGGTACAACTTCAATTTTAGGAAGTTTTTCATCGGCCTCAAGTTTATAGTCAGCATTAAACGATTTGTCTTTTGCACGCAAGCCATGGTAGGAGAGGCGCAGGTATTCATCAGCGAGTGCGTTGATATCAGTAGGTTCTTTTAGGCCAGAGCTACTGCGCGAATGTTGCAACATTCCTCTAACAATTGATTCGGCACGCTTGCCATGATGATTTATTTTTTGTTCGTTTTCTTTGATATCTTTTGATATCGCTTTTGCTTCTTCAACATCTCCTTTTTCTAATTCATCATTCAGCTCATCAATCAACTCGTTGTTTACTTCCGAAAAATTATTTACAAAGTTCAACGGATTTTGAATTTCGTGGGCGATACCGGCGGTGAGTTCACCAAGCGAAGCCATTTTTTCAGCCTGTATCAATTGTGCCTGCGTTGTTTTTAATTCGGTATATGCTTTTTCAATTTTTTGTTTTGCCTTTTGTTTTCGCCTGCTATTAATGAATAGGAAAATTGCAATAACCAACAATGTGAATGCTATGCCAATAATGGCATTCATTCTTAAGCGGTTTTGGTATTTGTCTTTTGCGGCCTCTATTTCTATTCGTTTTTTATCACTTTGCGCAATCATGTCTTTCATTACCTGAATATTTCCTGCGCCATATAATTTTTTTTCTGTTTCAGAAGCCAGTTTAAAATATTTAAGCGCTTTTTGCGGATCGATAGATTCATAATATTTAGCTAGTATTTTGCTACCATCTAAAATACCTGAGATATAGGAAATTTTATTGGCTTCTTCGATTCCCTTTTCTGCATAGTAAATACTGGAATCGGATTTATTTAATGCCTTATATAGTGCAGAAATATCATTATAGGTGTTGGAGGTATGAAAAACTTCCTTACTGTTAAGCGTGATATTCAATGTTTTCCGCAAATCTGCCAGTGCCAACTCTGTTTTGTTTTGTTTTAGATAAATTTTAGCTCTCAGATTATACCAGGCTGGATAGACTTCATACTGATAAGGTTTGCCCCAGTTGATATCTTGAGAATTAGTAGTATGGTTATCCTTGTAAAATGCGTCACGGGATTTATCGAGACTAATCAATGCAGAATCCAACTTGTTGATGCTTTCATAAACCACGGCCATACCGTAGTATCCGAAAGCTACTCCTCTCATATCTACATCGCCTCTCGTAACCATTTTTCGGTAATATTGAAGCGATTTTTCATTATCGCCAAGATAATGGTAGATTAATCCCAGGTTGTCATAAATGGGACCTACACCGGATTTATAAACACCGCGGTCTTCTATTAAGGGTAGAATGCTTAAGCCCAACTCTAAAGCCTTTGGTAAATTCCCAAGTTTTATATTGGATTCCATCACCTGACCAGTTGTAAATACTTGTTGGCGAAAGTTCTTTGTCTTTTTAAAGAATTTTATTGCGTTTTCACCATAGTATTTGGATGAATCAGGGTTGATGTGCATATAATCGCTAGATATACGGCTCATTATGTCACCTTTTGTTGAGTCTGCTTGAGGCCTTAAAAGTTCCTGTTTTAAGCTGTCTATCTGGCGAATTAAATCGGTATTACCAGTTTGCCCCCGTAGTGGAACATTCGAAATAATAAAAACGAGTAATAATAAATATCGCATCATTTAATTTAGATTTTTATTGGTAGAAAAATTATGAATTCGGTTCCTGAATTTTTAGTTGAATTTACTGAAATTGTTCCGCCGTGTGCTTTTATAATATCGTAACTTAAACTCAGACCCAAGCCTGGTACCTGAGCCGGTTGGTTTAGTGGTAAAGAAAGGCTGGAAGATTTTATCTTTAATTTCGGGTGGGATGCCGGAACCGTTATCCTTCACAACGATTTTGACCCCTACCTGCCCGACTGTGTCATTCAGGCGGGAATCCCCTGAAGGGGACTTTGAAGAAACTGTACTTACAACAACAGTTGGTTTATATTCCATGCCCCTTTCTTCAGAACCCCCTTTAGGAGGCAGGGGGTGTTCTTTAGCCCGCTTATCGATAGCATAAAACGCATTATTAATCAGGTTCAATAATACCCGCCCAATATCCTGCGGAATTACTTCAACTTTTGGCAGTTTCGGATCAAATTCGGTTTTGAAATCGGCATTGAAGGATTTGTCTTTTGCACGGAGACCGTGGTAAGCGAGGCGTAAATATTCATCGGCCAGTGCATTAATATCTGTTAGTTGTTTTTCACCATCACTGCTTCTGGAATGCTCAAGCATTCCCTTTACAATACTACTGGCACGTTTTCCATGATGATTTATTTTTTCAAGGTTTTGTTTTATGTCTGAAAGAATCTGGCTAACTAAATTCTCATCTCTTAATTCTTGAATCTTGGCTCTTTCTTCTTCTATTTCATCAATCAACTCATTACTAACCTCTGAAAAATTATTGACAAAGTTTAACGGGTTTTGAATTTCATGGGCTATGCCGGCAGTGAGTTCACCCAGCGAAGCCATTTTTTCGGATTGGATAAGTTGGGATTGCGTGGATTTAAGATTAGATAATGCTTTATTAAGTTCAATATTTTTTTCCTCAATTAATATTTTTTTTGCATCTAATTCGATAAGGTTTCGATTGATTTCGTTTTTTGCTGCCTCAATATTTTTTTTTTGTTTTTCTATTTCCTGGATACTTGCATTGAGTACATTCGTTATGGCAGCTTTATCAAAAACTGTGCGGTTGTATTTAAATTCAGCAACAGTAAGTGTTTTCTCAACTGCCTTTAACTGTTGAAAAATTAATGTTTTATCCTCATCGGAAATAGTTAACTCCTGTATGATTTTTTTTAATTGTTCCAATTAAATTATTTGTGTAATTGATTAATAATTTCCTGCTTAATTCTTTTTCTTTTAAAATTACCATGGAACAGGTTTCGTTATGAAAATCACATGTACTGTCTTTTGCCGTGCCAATTTCTCCGTAGGTAAAAAAACCAATCAACGGTTTGTCCCATAAACTTCTTATCATGCCTGCTTCATCACCCGTCATAGGACCTAAGGCCATGTGTCTTGCTTTACATGAAAACATAATCAAAGCATCAGCTTCTGGAATACTTGTTTTCAGTACACTTACCCGTTCGGTCGTTTTTTCTATCAAATCAAATCCGGGCTGAACGGAGAATTTTACTTTACTGCCCTCCGGAATGCCGCCTGCAAAAATTAAAGCACGGCTTTCAATATTTACCATTAAAGGCGCCCTCAGCACAGTATTGCCGTTTTCTTTTGTGAGCTGCAGTGGGTATTGGGCAAAATTTTGTGCAATAATTTCAGCGGTATTATCCACGCTTTCCGTGAACTGAAAATATTTTACAAAAACATCTACTGCCGGTTCATCATCAATTGTGTAAACTACATTGCCATCCGATTTGGTAATTGTTTTTTCGATGCCAATATTATCCCAGCCACTGGTGGCAATTCCCTGCACATTTATTTTATCATTATCAAAAATTAAAGCAATTAAGCCTGTAGAAGATTCATAATTATTGCTGAACACAAACGAACCTTTCATGGTTAAATCATCGCGCTGCAAGGCCGCCATATAAAGGAATATCTTTATCAATGGCATGAAAACCTGCAATGATTTGTTCCGCATCAATAGTTAAACCACTTGAAACGACAACAACAGAGGGGTTGGCAAATGATGATTGTGCAAACAATGCTAAATTGTTTGATATTTTGAAAGTGTCCTCTGATGCTTCATGAAATATTTTATAATGCTCCTTTTTAATATCCAGAAGCATAATAACAGTTGATTGTTCCATCACTTCCGAATCGATTATTTCGCCAGCTGTAGTGGAACCAAATACATCTATTTTTTTCTCATTAAAAAAATCGGTTAATTCTTTCCTGTTTTGCGCTATGGAGCAAAACACAATGGCAATAGTTGGTGTAAAACCATCACTTGTGGCTTGCGAAAAATTTGATTTTATTTCATCAATATTTTCTCCAAAAATATTTTTTGCTTTCATGATATTTTTTGTTTTAATTAGTTACTGATTCGTTTGATTCGGTTTTAACTTCTTCAGCAATATCCGTTACATTTTTAGTAATAATGGAAATTAACTGAGGAATAAATGAACCATTTACCGTATTACTAAGCCACGGGTTCATAATGGTGGAAATAATAAAATTGATGGGTGCATCATAATCAGTTACCACACCCAACGTTGCCGCAGGTTGTCTATCAGCAAATCTCCGTCTGACTGTCCGGTTAAAAGCAGAAGAGGTTACCACAATTTCAGTGTTCAGTGTATTATCCTCATAAGGCTTGTAGCTGAATCTCCGGTAAATTTCATTATTTAAATCATTCACTTTCGACATGTCACTGTTTGGCGTCCGTCATCATTATAATAATTATACAAATAGGTTATAATGGTTTGGTCGCCGCCCAGTAATTTAAATAATTTAAAAGCCTCGGGGTCGGCAAGTAACTGCTGCGTTGGTTTTGTTTACAATTCTGTCTCTGATAAATTCATACTGCTGTTGCACTTCTTCGGGGCAAAGACCTTGTTGAATGGCAGGTATGGGAATAAGCGGAACTACAAAGAAAGGCAGATCGGCAATATTTAAACACACCAATGCCGCATATAAACGTTTTGCATTAAAGAAACATTCGGCGGTAAGTTTTCCATAGCCATCCATATTGGGCCTTATTACCTTATGGCTTAAATACACTGCAGCAGCCGCTGCTCCGGGTTTTGAACCCTCCACACCATACACACCTACTGTGGGATCCACACCGCCATGATATACCACCGGCGACGTAAAAGAAACGAGGTTTCGCATGGCAGAGTTGCGGTAACATAGCCCTCCGGCAGGGTAAGGTACATATCCGGATTTATGGGGGTCAATGGTTATTGAATCTGTATGATGCAAAACTTTATACTGTTTGGTTACATAGTCGCTCATTGGCAAGGCTGCCATGGCATTTTCATCAATATGTTTAAAAGAGTAAGGGCTGCTTTCATCCTTGCTGTTCATCATTGTTTTGAAATAACCGCCCCACGCAGCATCACCATGAATGGCAAACTCAAGTCCCAGTTTTCGGTATTCATTCCGCATTTTGAGGATATCAGCCAGCGGATCAACAGCGCTTTCTTCTGTTGTACCCAATATGACCACAACATTCATAAGCGGAATTTTCTTTTCCAGACAAAGGTCAAGGGAATGACGCAGTTTGTTTAAATCCATTCTTGCATTTAAATCCACCGGGATGACTCCACATGTTTTCAGATCCAATACCCAGAATGGCTGCATTCTTCGGCCATGAATAATGCCTGGTTCCGGAAGAAATGGATACGGGAGATTCGCTGATGGAGGGCAAGTATTTTTGTAAAATCTGATGATACCCGATTTCTTGTACGGAATAGTTTGAAATGGCAGTGTTGATGGTGTCTTATTCAATGCCATACTGTTTATTTATCCGGTTTGGAATATCCAGTACATCATCAATGGCCAGGTTAAGCACCGTCCAGTCATCAAGATCTGCAAGCGTTGCCATCGTTCCGTCTGGTAGTTTTACCTCGAAATCTTTTATATTTTGAAAAACAGCTTCGTTTTGTATGGCAGCGCGAACACTTACCGGATAAAATTTTAAATTCCTGGCCATCCATAATCCTTCCAGGTTGGCCACTGAACCATCACAGGTAATGTGCCCCCAGCCTGTAATCAGATTATCCGGCAAAGGAATTTCTGTCAGTATTTTGTCCAATCGGGTTGTACCGCATAACCCAGCATTTTGCACAAATCGTTACCCACATACATTTCCATCAATGTGGTTACGGGTGATGCTTCTGCCGCTACATTATTCTGATTGTACAGTAAGGCAGCAAAATAGCCCAGTAATGCCCGGCATCGTGGTATCCCACAACATATGCCCAATGCTACGCATACTAAAAAAAGTACCCGATTCCTGCAATTGTGATAATGAGTTTATCATACTCATTTATCATCATTTGCATGGTGCTCTCAAATCCCGGGGAGTTTTGTATTGCGGTATCAATATAATCCGGATCATCAGGATAATAATTTTTCCTGAATTGGATATTACCCTTCAGGGCACGGTCAAGCAGATTCGTGTAAAAATTTAGCATTGCTGCCATGAGTGCCTAAAAATAAGGCTTCAAGCGTTTCGGCACCTGAGCCTTCCAGCCCAATTTGTTTTTCTTCGGTAAGATTTTGATGCGCATGCAATAATTGCCGGGCAAATTGTTCTGCATGATGTTTAGTTACCTGATGCATGATTAAAGAATTTAATGGTTAATAATATGAGGATAAGAATTGCAATTTCCTTGAAAACATCAATTTAAATATAGTCGGATCAGGGGATAAATAATTTATGAAGTGGCTGGCAAATTTGAATTAAAACAATCTCTGAATATTTTCCAAACACCATTTTCCTGCTTCCAAAGTTGAATAGACTTTCCCATATCCATATTACTGCCATCCTGCTGGCTGAGTTTATATTCTGTTTGTACGCCCACTACATCAATATTGCCATAAACGATAGTGGAAGTAACCAGGTATTGCGTAAATCCCTGGCTGGTATAACCCGCAATTGTCGTTTGAATATTGCTTCTTCCTTTTACTGACTCCTCGTTGGGGGCCATAAACTCTGCGTCTTCTGTATAGCAATTGGCAACACCTGCCGCATCAGCATTGGCCATTGCTTGTTCAAAAGTCCGGGTTCTTTCTAGAATGGCTTCCCTTGTTGAATTAAATCCGTAATCATTTGTTTGTGTTCATAATGTTGAATATTTATTGTTAAATAAAAATTGTTTTGTTTATTATTCCGGTAACACAAGAATAAACTCACTTCCTCCTCCTTCCCTTGTGTTCACTTTTTAGCTCCCCACCGTGAGCTTTGACAATATCATAACTTAAACTCAATCCAAGTCCCGTTCCCTGTCCTGTTGGCTTTGTAGTAAAAAATGGTTGGAAAATCTTGTTTTTTACTGAATCGGGAATCCCGTTCCCATTATCACTTATTGTGATTTTAACATTGTTTTCAATTGTGGTCGTTGTTATAACAACCAAAGGTTTAAAACTGTTCCCGAATCCGTTAACTTTTTCATTAACAGCAAAAAAGGCATTGTTAATCAGGTTTAGTAAAACCCTTCCAATATCCTGCGGAACTACATTTATTTTTGGAATTGACGAATCTGCTTCCAGCCTGAAATCAGCATTAAAGGATTTGTCTTTTGCACGGAAACCATGGTAGGAGAGCCGCAGGTATTCATCGCAAAGGGCATTGATATTGGTTGGTTCCTTAACACCTGAACTGCTGCGGGAATGTTGCAACATATTTTTTACTATCGATTCAGCTCTTTTCCCATGGTGGTTTATCTTTTGTTCATTTTCAATAACATCATCTGCAATGGCATTAACTTCATCATATTTTCCTTCTTTTATTTCCTCCTTCATTTCCGTTAGTAATTCCGAATTCACCTCCGAAAAATTATTGACAAAGTTGAGTGGGTTTTGAATTTCATGTGCAATTCCCGCGGTGAGTTCACCCAGACTAGCCATTTTTTCGGATTGGATAAGTTGGGACTGGGTGGTTTTTAATTTAGAAAGTGTATTTTCCACCTCTTGCTTTTGCCTTTCTACTTTTTCCTTTTGCCTTTCCAGTTGAACGTTGGCTTTTTGTTTTTGGCGATTATTACGATAAAGTAAAAAGGCAATTATAAAAAATACAAACAGTGCTGCAATAAGTCCGTAGGTGCGTCTTCTGCTTTGCATTGCATCTCTTTCAGCAATTAAGTCTTTGTGTCTCAGGTTTTCGTTTAATAGGGTAGCATTAAATTTCCTGATATTCTCTTTTTCTATGTTTTGCAAACTATCATTGAGTGCATTTGCTAAATGGAGATAATGGTAGGCACTGTCCACATTATTCTGCACAGCATAAGCCCTGGAAAGAAATTTATATGAATTTGCTATCCCATTTTGGTCATTAAAAATTTTTGCATTTTGAATGGCATCAAAAGCATAATTTTTACCCGTATCTGGACGATTAGTATGTAAATACAACTCTGCCAGGCCATTTTGAGTCATTGCCGTAGCGCTGTAATTTAGATTTGAGAGATTTATTTCCAAAGCTTTTAAATACGTAATTTCTGCTTCTTTATATTTGTTTTGTTTGAATTGTATGTATGCCTTGGTTGCTAATGCGGTACCCAACCAATTATAAGCAATGTCACTTAACTCGAGTTTTAAGGCTTCGTCAATAGTTGCCAAAGCTCGAATCAAGTTCATTTAAACTCACGTAAGCTCTCGCTATATTTAATTGGCTATAAAATACAAAATCAAATGCCTCAAATCTTTTAAATCCTTCTGTTGCTTCTTTTAAGTTTGACAGACTTGTCTGGTAATTTCCAACTCGCAAAAAAAGCTGACCAAAATATCTCTTCACCTCGCTCTTTTGAAGCATCTTTATTTCATCATCCGTTTTGTTTAGAAAGCCTATTCGGGCTCTCTGGTCGATGCTTGTTTTTGGGTCTTCAATGATACGTTGTCCCCTTAGCATATATTCCAATGATTTTTGATATTCACCTTTATAACTATACATATGACCTTTACTCAAATAAAGATTCCCCTCTGTTGAACGATATCCCTGATGTCGTGCTAATTCAATCATATTGTCCAGATAGAATATAGCGCTGTCAACATTAAACTCGTAATAAAGCAACCATAAGTTTATTAATGCCTGATATTTACTGCTATCATTATCTGCTTGCGACAACTCGAGATGTAAACTATCCATCGTGTTTTTAGACCATGCCTCAACATCGTTGAAAGACTGTATGTTTTCATTCTGACAAAAGGCACTGGCATTTAACACGAGTAGCAATAAACTTATCAATCGTATCTTTTTCATATTAAATGGGTATTTGAATAATAAACTCTGTACCTACATCCTCCTTTGATTATACCTTAATTTCCCCTCCGTGCGCTTTAATTATATCATAACTCAAACTCAATCCCAGCCCGGTTCCTGAACCGGTTGGTTTGGTGGTGAAAAAGGGCTGGAAGATTTTATCGACGATGGAAGTAGGGATGCCGGGGCCGTTGTCCTTCACAGTTATGTTGACCTCACCCCAGCCCTCTCCAAGGGAGAGGGAGTGGCTGGTAGTAACAATTACAGTCGGCCTGTATTTGTTTTGTTCGTTCTTAGTCCCCCCTTCGGGGGGATTGAGGGGGGTCAATTCTTTTGCCCGCTTATCAACCGCGTAGAATGCATTGTTGATGAGGTTCAGCAAAACCCTTCCAATATCCTGCGGAACTGACTTCAATTTTGGTAGCGATTCATCGGCTTCTAATTTAAAATCGGCGTTAAACGATTTGTCTTTTGCACGGAAACCATGGTAGGAGAGCCGCAGGTATTCATCAGCGAGTGCATTGATGTCGGTTGGTTCTTTTTTCCCGCTTCTGCTGCGGCTGTGTTGCAACATATTTTTTACTATCGATTCTGCACGTTTTCCGTGGTGGAGAATTTTTTGTTCGTTCTCTTTAATATCGTGTAGAATTATTTCAATTTCTGAAATGTTTCCATTCTTAATTTCCTGACTTGCTTCATCAATTAGTTCTGTATTTACTTCAGAAAAATTGTTAACAAAGTTCAATGGGTTTTGAATTTCGTGCGCGATACCTGCAGTAAGCTCTCCAAGCGAGGCCATTTTCTCAGCGTGAATTAGCTGGGCTTGTGTTGTTTTAAGTTCTGTATAAGCTTTTTCAATTTCGCGGGCTTGTTCCAGTTCCTTGTCTTTCATTCGTTCCCGTACAATACGAATGGTGCGTCTTTTTGGAACAGATGCACATTCCAGCCAGCGATAGCAATAAGAATTAAATAAATGACGTAAGCGAGAAAAGACTTGTACCAGGGTTGTTTTATTTCAATCTCCAATGCTTTCTCCGTCCAGTTTCCGTATAAATTTGAAGCTTTTATCCTAAATACATATTTCCCAGGTCGCACATTGTAATAATTTGCCTGGTTTTCACCATTATTTTTTCTCCAGGTTTTGTCGTAGTTATCGAGTTTGAATAATACGTTTTTCTCCGACGAGTCGGTCAGGAAGTCAATATTGTTAAACCCGAGAGAAAAATTATTCTGAAGGTAATTCAGGGTAATTTTCTGCATTTGTGAGAGTTGTTTTGGCAGAATATGGTTTGTACCGGGAATTACTTCATCGTTATCGACGTAAAATTTATTTAGAAATAAATTGCTTAGGTTTCCATCCGGCTGGTTTAAATCATTTGGGAAGAAATGATAATAACCTGCTGTATCACCCAAAAATATTTCTCCCTGCAAAGAGGTATAAATGCCCCAGGTAAGTGATTAGGATTAATATCCCAGCTTTTACCAAAAAGAACTGCATTTTTTGTTTCCGGATTTAGCCGGATCAGGCCATTATACGTTGTCATCCACAGTAAATGATCCTTGTCCTCAGTAATTTCAGCAATACCCAGGTTGCTGGGGATTATTCCAACAGAATCCTGAAATTGGATAAAATCATTCGTTTCGGGAGATTTGACCCATAACCCTCTGTCGGCACCTAACCAAATTTTGTTCCGGCTATCTTTGAAAATATTATTTACGTAGATATATGCTACTTTCAACGTTTCAATAAAATGCCCGGTGTTTGTATCTAAATAGTATAATCCATTCACTCCACCAAACCAGATATTTCCCGATTCATCATTGTTTATTGAGTAAATACTATTAAAAGTTGATATAGAAAATGAAGGGTTGATTTTAAAATGTTTAAAATTACCTGTTCCAGGATCCAGCAAATCCAAACTAAAAAAAGAACCAACCCAGATGTTCCCGTCAATGTTAATGTGGGTAACAAATACTGTATCGCTTGAAATGCTGTTGCTATTATTTGAATTATGCAGGTAAGCTTTAAATTTCTGATTCTTTGTATCAAAATAGTAAAGCCCGCCGCGCGTAGATAACCATAAATTGTCGTTAGCGTCTATTTTTATAGCAGTCACTATATTAGCAAAACTTGCACTATCTTTTTCAGGAAGAAAGTTGTTGTACTGGTTATTCTTATTTTTTCGCAGCAGTCCGCGGGGGGTAGCAAACCACATATTATCCCTGGAATCCTCCGCGAAATCCAATATGGGCACATCCGTTTGGTTATAATTCAATTTCCCTGATATGGTTGAGATTTTGTAGAAGGTCAGGTTATCAGTACTGGGCTGCCAGGTGGTTGTAACCCATAGCAAATTATCTTTTGTTTTGAGACATGCCCAAAAGTCGTTATGGTTAATTTTATTTGGGCCGGCTGCATCTGTTCCAAAATATTCAATCGTCCCGTTTGCCGGGTTATACCGGTTAATTCCTCCTGCAAAAGTCCCAATCCAGATACAACCCTGAAAATCTTCATTAATAAATGTGATGTGATTAACCACGTAATCGAAGTCATCTCTTTGAGGAGGACGGCTTGGATTATTGGGATTTTTGGGATCGTAACGCAGCCGTTGGAATGTACCATTTTCCCGATCCAATATATGCAGTCCGTCGCCAGCTGTGCCCACCCAGAAAACACCCCGACTATCTTCGAAAATTGCTCTTACCCTGTTATCGATCAAACTGGATTCATCTCCTTCAATATGCAAGTACTGAGTTATTTTTCCCGTCTTCCTGTCCAGTTTATACAAACCGCCCGGAACTGAATTGACATAATTCCCATAATTTTCATAATCTGCGAAGAAGGGGCTTCCGCAACCAATCCAGATGGTGCCATTTTTGTCTTCGTATAAAGTTCGTATCTGATTTTGTTTTAGTGCAACCCCCGCTTCGGATGTGTCTTCCATATGTGTAAATATGCCGGTTACAGGGTCAAAACTGTCGAGGCCTTTGGTAGTACCAATCCAAATTATACCATCACGGCTTTCAATTATTGCCCGTATCGAATCAGAACAGATGGTTGAATAATCGGCATTAATATGTTGATAATGGGTAAAGGTTTCGGTTCCGGGATCAAATCGGTCCAGGCCGTTTTCAAAACTGCCAATCCAGATATTTCCACTTATTCCGGTGGTTATACATTCCATCCGGTTTGAAACAATGGTATTCGGGTTACTTTCATCAGCAGTAAAACTTGTTAACTCTGTACCATCATATTTATAAAGCCCGTTTGAATTACTGGCAAGCCAAATAAACCCATTATCATCCTGGCACATTTCAACAATTGTCCCCGTGGGAAGATCAGGGATGTAGCCCGGGATAATTGATGCCTGCTGACTCTGGCAAGGAGCATAAACCAGCAATAAGACCAATCCTGCAACTACTCCTGATAATTTTTTTTTGAAATATTCTTTAACCATAACGTTATAATTATCTTGTTGGTAATTGGATAATAAACTCAGTGTCTTGACCTTCTTTACTTTCAACACTAATTTCCCCTCCATATGCTTTCACAATATCATAACTCAAACTCAATCCCAGGCCGGTTCCTGAACCAGTTGGTTTGGTGGTGAAGAAAGGTTGGAAGATTTTATCGACGATGGAGGAGGGGATTCCATTTCCATTATCCTTCACTCTTATTTCAATTTTATTACCCGATTTTTTTGTACTTACAATTACGACTGGTTTAAAGTCATCACTTCGAGCTTCGGGCTTCGAGCTTCGAGCTTCTGACACTGCATAAAACGCATTATTAATTAAGTTGAGAAATACCCTACCAATATCCTGCGGAATGACTTCAACCTTTGGCAAGTTCGGATCAAATTCGGTTTTGAAATCGGCGTTGAATGATTTGTCTTTTGCACGCAGACCATGGTAGGAGAGCCGCAGGTATTCATCTGCTAGTGCGTTAATATCAGTAGGCTCTTTTTGTCCGCTGCTGCTGCGGCTATGTTGCAACATATTTTTGACAATTCCGTCGGCACGCTTGCCGTGGTGGAGAATTTTCCCTAGATTTTGAATTACATCTTCTACGATCGCCTTAACCTCCTCAATATCCCCTTTTTCAATTTCTTCCTTTAACTCATCGAGCAACTCAGTACTTACTTCAGAGAAATTATTGACGAAGTTCAGTGGATTCTGTATTTCATGTGCAATACCTGCGGTGAGTTCGCCGAGTGATGCCATTTTTTCGGCTTGAACCAGTTGCGTTTGTGCTGCATTTAAATCGTTCAAGGTTATTTCGATTTTATTTTTTGCTTCCTCCAGCTGTTTAAAATCTTCATAACGGGCATAGGCAATTGAAAAGGAATCGGCTAATGATTGCACCAGTTGAAGCGGTTCCTCATTCAATTCAGAAATATTACCCACGTATAACATTCCTTGCGTGAAGGGAACAAAATTCAGATACAGCGTTTCGGGTGGAGGAGCCGAACCCTGGTAAGACTCACTGTTTTCAATCTGACCTGATTTTAACAAGTCATTCATAAAACTCAAAAACTGGGTTTTATCCCAGAATACCTTGAGTATTTTGTTCTTTCTCCAATGTTTTACTGTATCGGCTGCAATTATTTTGTTATTGAAAGCCATATCAAAAGCGCTCAGGGACTTACCTCCAGGTGTGGAAAGATAGGTG
This sequence comes from uncultured Prolixibacteraceae bacterium, assembly GCA_963849775.1. Taxonomy (GTDB): domain Bacteria; phylum Bacteroidota; class Bacteroidia; order Bacteroidales; family Prolixibacteraceae; genus Draconibacterium. The sequence continues at coordinate 37,796 of CAWKIX010000025.1, forward strand.
TGAATTATTTCGTTGATTTCGTCCATAATAAAAACTCCGCAGCGGATAAATGGTATTCCAAGTGTTGTCAACTCTTTCCAAATCAATGGAGTAATCTGGTTCAGGTCGTCTTTGGTTCGCATGCTGGCAATTTCGCCTCGAACCCTGTCGAGCGAGGCTTGTTTTATAGCTTCGCGGGCCTGTGCTTCCGCTTTTTGTAAATCCATAAAGCGTACATAGGCCTGTTCAAAAACCCGGGCAAAGCGTATGAGGATTGCTTTTTCAGCATCATTGGGAACCACACCTGTATGTGATGGAATCAATATGGCCGAATTTTTTTGCCAGGCAAAGGAAAGAGAATGCTTGTCGTTTTGAAAGATCCATTGTTTAAACTCTTCCGGGAAATATTTATAATCGGAATGTTCAAAGGCATATTCAAAAAAGCTGTTCTTTTCTTCCACTGAAAATCTTTTTGATAAAATATTCATCACCAATTTCTTTTGAATGCCAGGAAGCGCTGAAAATAGGATGATCAAAATAAGGTAAGAGGTAACTGCCTGCCATGCTGAAGTCGGGAGAAACAATCCAGTGCAGCACATCCTTTGAATTATCAAAATAGGTACACAGTATAACTCCGTTGGCATCGAGTACAACACCCAGATTCAGCAATTTTTCAACAATCACTTTAACTACCTCACCCAACTCATTGGCAGATTGCATGGCGAGTGACCGACTTCTCACTCTTTCCAGTGCCGCTTCAATCTGGGCTTCGCGTGCCTGTGCTTCGGCTTTTTTGAGATCGAGGAAACGGGTATATGATTGTTCAAATACTTTCCCGAATCGTTTAAAAATATTTTCTTCCTCTTTAGTAAAGACATTTAGATTTAGCCGCTGAAATACCAAAGCGGAATTCCCTGAAATCACAGTTGCCCTGACCCAACCGGGTGCACTGTATACAAATTCCTGTCTATCATTTGGGAGTTTACTAAAATCTGAATACCTGTAAAACCACTTGAAAGACTTATCTTTTTCTGACTTTGTAATATTTTCCGTATAAAATGTGAGGCCTTTTTGTATTGCTTTCACAAATCTGTTCAATAGTGGGAGATCAGTATGTGGAACATGAAATTTTTCAAGATATGCCTGGCCCTCCAGGGCGTACCAGCTGTTCAAACCTTCTTTCCATTTTGAAAAGTCAGTTATAATCTGAGTTCCGTTAATCTCAATCCCCAACCCATTTAGTTCCTTATCAAGCGTTCGGACAACCTCAACGAGTTCTTCACTTTTATGCATGGCCATTGAAGAAGCCCGGACTCTTTCCAAAGCTGCTTCAATCTGTGCTTCCCATGCCTGCGCTTCGGCTTTTTGCAGGTCGAGGAAGCGGGTGTAGGTTTGTTCGAAAACTTTGGCGAAGCGTTCAAGCAGGTTCTGATCTTCGAAAGGTTCGGTAGTGATGAAGATGAGATAGCCATGTGAGAAGTAAGCGGCATGATTTTGCTGCCACAATGGGAATTGATTACCTGTATCAAGAATCTCCTGGAAAACAGGCCCTGATTTTGGCAACGATAGTAAGATGTCATAATGATTTTTCAGGGCATCGCCCTCCATTATTTCAGCAAAATAGCTATCACCTTCTTTCCAGTGAAAATACATATTCCGGGTTGCGGGATCAACATCATTTGGTATATAAAGCGGTGGTTCAATTTCGCCCTCAGGATTGGTCATCCGGAATTCGCTTTCATTTTCATCATCCGTTAATACAAACCCACAAGACCACAGTTGCACTCCCAGGGATGAAAGCTGCCGGAATAATACCGTTGCAACATCTGAAAGCTCCTCACTTTGTTGCATGCCCATTGTTCTGCTTCGAATCCTCTCCAGTGCAGCTTCAATCTGTGCTTCTCTTGCCTGTGCTTCTGCTTTTTTAAGGTCGAGGAAACGGGTGTAGGCTTGCTCAAAAACTTTGGCAAAACGAATTAAAATTTCATTTTCTTCGTGACTTAATTTATTACCATAATAGTTAATGGTTGAAATACTGGAGTACTTATTTATAGCCGTCGAACGATAATAACTTGTTCCATCAAGAACAAATTTTTTCCGTTTTTGAGAAATGTCCTTTAAATCAGAATATTTAAAAGCATGTTCAAAATAGCTGTTCTTTTCTTCTACAGAGAAGGAATCTGCAATAAAAGAAATTTTGTTATCCATTGCCTTAAAGAGTGAGTTATTTACCCGGTGTTGAAAATTGGGAATGTGTATTAGCCGGGCGTATGATTCATTTGCAATCCACAGTGAAGTGACCTCTCTATTTTCGACGTCGGTATGAATATAAGTTGTGTCAGCACTTACATTCAGCAATTTTAACTGTTGAAAAACCAGGTTAACTACTTCTATTAATTCATCACTTTTGTGCATTGCCATCGAACGGGCGCGTATTCTCTCTAATGCAACTTCAATCTGCGCTTCCCGTGCCTGTGCTTCGGCTTTTTGGAGATCGAGGAAACGGGTGTAGGTTTGTTCGAAGACTTTTGCGAAACGCTGAATAATTTGCAAATCGGTTTCTTTAAGATCGGTAATGGTGTGTATTACAAAAAACCCTTGTTTGAAACTGAAAGTATTGAAAATTGCCGGTTCTTTTTTAAGTTTATCCAGATCGATGTTTTCTGCCTTGTATTCTTTAAAGTTTACATAATTGTTCAAATAATTTATCCATTCAAGTCGTTTGTTTCCTATTATTTTTTGTATTGAATGCTTTTGTTTCTTCCATCCTTCGTACATTTCCTTCATTACGGATTTGGTAAGTGGCAGAGAAGCTGCAAAAGGGATTACATTTCCTTCGTTAGTTGTTGACCATAACTGGCAATGTTCTTTATCCTGATCAACAATCGCCAGGTTACACCGATAGGGTTTTATTCCCAATTCTTCCAGTTGATTAAAAAGATGGGCCACAGTTTCAGCCAACTCATCACTTTTATGCATGGCCATGGTTCGGGCTCGAACCCGTTCCAGCGCAAGTTGGATTTCTGCTTCTCTTGTCTGTGCTTCGGCTTTTTGGAGGTCGAGGAAACGGGTGTAGGCTTGTTCGAAAACTCTTGTAATCCGTTTTAGTATTTGTTTTTCGTCATCGGTAAACGATTTTTTGTAGTATCTGTTTAATTGAACTGCCGTATTTTTTGCAAATGAAACAGAAGTGGTATAGGCCGGAGTATTTAAAACAAAATTCTTTCTTTCATTAGGAGTATTTTTAAAATCGGAATACATGTAGAGATATTCCCAAAGTTGGTTTTTTTCCTCAAACGTATAGTCTTTACTGAAATCGATTTCTTTTTTTCTGGAAATCATCACATCTTTTAATATCAGAATATCCTCGTTGTGAATTATGCGATACATTACCGGGTTGATTTGTTTTGAATTGGCAACCCAGTATTCCATTTCGTCCAAATTATCTTTTAGAATGATCACACTTACTACATCGGTTTCGACTTTAAGGTCGACTAATTTTTCAAAAACGATATTAACTATTTCCTGAAGTTCGTCGCTTTTGTGCATCGCCAATGAACGTGAACGTATTTTTTCCAATGCCGCTTCAATTTCCAGTTCCCGGTTTTTTTGCTCCAGTAAAGCTTTTAATTCCTTAACACTATTTTTAGTTGTTAATTTTTCATTCATGATTATGCTATTTCATGAATTTCAATAATAAATTCAGATTCATTGTTTTCTTTGCCTGCTATGCCGGCAAATAGGGATTCAAAAGAGATTGTTACACCGTCTGCTTTAATTATATTGTAAATTGTCTGTACCATGATTTATTTAATTAAATGACTACCATGATTTATTTAAAAGAGGTTTGAAAAATATACTCAGTTCCACGTCCGACCTGTTTATCTCATTCTGAATTTCATCAGGCAATTTTCCATTTATTGATTTTGCTTTCATACTAATTTTGACAGAATATTTTCGCAGATATTTTTAATAAACATAGAAATTACGAAAAAAAGAGTTAATAAGATGATTTTATCGGAAATATGTTCGTAAAAAAAATGTGGAATAGAAATAGGTGTTTATTTTAATAATAAACATAATTTTATTATTAAAGCGTGATTTATTGAAAATGCAGCTTTATTATCAGCTGTTTCAATGGTGATTTGCATTTGTTTGATAAACATATTTGAGTTGGTTTTAAAGTGGAATTTCTGTTATGTTAGTATCTTATGTTTGCTATGTACTGAAAATTAAAAGTGCCAGAGATCTCAATTTGGAATGTTGTTTTTACACAATTCTACGACCAAAAGGAGTCAATGCCAATGAGACAAGTTTGAAGTGCTGTTTTGCCCATGGAATACCGATTATTGTAATTCCTAAAATTAATCCAAATAACAAGTGGGTGAGAGCAATCCAGATACCGCCAATAATAAGCCAGATTATGTTCATAATTGTAGAAAGACAACCGGGCGCATAATCCATATATTCAATTTTTTGACCGAACGGCCACAGAGCAAGAATGCCAAGCTTAAATGCCTGTAATCCAAATGGAATACCGATAATTGTTATGCAAAGTATTAATCCCGAAATGATGTATTCCAGAAATATGGCAAAACCGCCAAAGATGAGCCAGATTAAATTTCCCAGGATTTTCATTGTTGATTTTTTACGATGTGAATATATAAATTTAACACGCTTGAAATTACATAATATTTACATTTCCGGAAAGTAATTATGATGAACAAAACATCATGGAGGTTGAACATCATAATTTTGATGACATTAAAAGTTAAAAGCCAATTATTATTTGGTTTTATAATTTTGAAATACTTTGTATTTTTATAGAAAAGCATAAAAATGATTCAGCAAATAGAAATTACATTAAACAGATTCAGGAGAGGTTATCATTTGATTACTTCGGATATCGAAAAAAATCTACCTGAATTACCTGAAAAAGGATTACTGCATATTTTTGTTAAACACACTTCGGCAGGAATAACGTTGAATGAAAATGCTGATCCTTCTGTAAGGAATGATTTCGAGAATTTCATCAATAAAGTGATACCTGAAAATGATCCGGTTTATACGCATACTTCTGAAGGAAGTGATGATATGCCCGCACATTTGAAGTCTTCCGTTATTGGTGCCGATGTAACTATTCCAATTACCAATCACCGATTGAATCTTGGTACCTGGCAAGGCATCTATTTTTGTGAATTTCGTGATTACGGTGGTAGCAGAAGAACTCGTTCTTACCGTTTACAGTTAATGTGATTATGACATTGTAAATATTAATATTAAAATTTTAAACCAAATCAGCTTTTTTTGGTTTTTAAAAGAGTTTATCAAATTGATTCTTTTTTATTTTTACAAAAAAATGAGGATATGAGAATTGAAGTTGAGCAGCCGGACCAGGAGGAGTTAGACGAAATGGGGGTTTTCGACTGGCCGATTTGGGAACACGATGAAGAAAAGTTTGACTGGTATTACGACAAAACAGAATTTTGTTTTATAGTTGAGGGAGAGGCAACCATTATTTCGGAGTTTGATAATTTAACGGTAAAAGCAGGTGATTTTGTAAAATTTCCAGCTGGGCTTGAATGTGTTTGGGATATTGAATCAGCAATACGTAAACATTATACATTTGAGTAATAAGAAATTCCTTATTAATAATCTTATTCATATTGCACCCGGATTTGATAAAATTCCGGGTTTCAATTTTTAGTAGTAACAGGTAGATTTTTATGATAACTGAAAAACAAAGTCTTTAAGTTCTTTACGGGAACTGTGTTGTTGAATTCGCTGATTATCCTCTTCATTTAACGAATTATTTTTAACAGGAAATCCTACAGCAATCATAATAACCGGTTCAAAAATTTCGGTGTCCAGCTTTAGATATTCAGCAGCTTTCTCCTTATCAAAACCACCCATCGGGTGTGCCTGAAAACCCATTTCTGCTGCCTGAATTGCCAGAGAAATATTAGCTGCCCCTGTATCATGCAAAGCATTTCTGTTGGGTCTGTTCTTGTAGTCATAATGCTTTTTCATTACCGAAATAATTAGTACCTGCGCATTTTTAGCCCATAACGGATTATTGCCTGTTAAAAGTTCAACCATTTCATTAAAGGCTTTTGAGTTTTCTCGATGTGAATAGTAATAGCTCCATGGTTGTTCGTTTCTTGATGAGGGGGCAAGTCTGGCAGCTTCAAATAATAAAGAGATCATTTCTTCAGTAACGGGAGTATCTGAAAAATTGCGGGGACTCCATCGGTTCTTTATGGCATTATTTAATTTCATATTTCTGTTTTCATTTGTTGATTTCAAATAAATTCTTAAAAATAAAAATCGGGAACATCAAAAAAACAAAAAAGCCGGTTTCCCGGCTTTATCTATATTTGATATTGTTTGTTAACAACTACTATCACTTCCACCAGCCTGTTCATGAAACCAACTCAAAGGGAAAGATGAAGGCCGTTCGATTGGCAATCCATATAAACGGTCATATATTAATGATGACAGAACCCCAAGTGATCGGGAAACACCAAACAAAACTGTATAGAAGTTATGCTCTACAATTCCGTAATGATTCAGTAACGAGCCACTTATTGCGTCAACATTTGGCCACGGGTTTTTAATCTTACCGGTTGCTTCAAGAATTGGAGGAGCAACCCTGTAAATGGCATTAACAGTATTGATCAATTTATCATTTGCAATGTATTTTTCCGCAAATTTCTGTTGAACGGTAAAACGTGGGTCGGTAATACGAAGAACTGCGTGGCCGTAACCAGGTACAACACGGTGTTGTTTTAATGTTTCTTCAATATATTCAGCAATTTGTTCATCTTTTGGTTCATCAGTATTTAGCTGTTCCAGCATTTCATTGATCCAGTTAATAACTTCCTGGTTTGCAAATCCATGTAACGGACCAGCCAAACCTGCCATGCCGGCTGCAAATGAATAATAGGCATTACTCAATGCAGAACCAACAAGATGAGTTGTGTGAGCCGAAACATTTCCTCCCTCATGATCTGAATGGATTACCATATACAAACGCAGAAGTCGTTTAACTTCAGTTGATTCAAATCCCATCATGTGGGCAAGGTTGCCTGCCCAGTCAAGATTGTGGTTTGACTCAATTTGTTTACCGTTGTGGTACATTCGCCTGTAAATATATGCTGCTATCCTTGGAAGCCGCGCAATCAGGTTCATCACATCTTCGTACATGAAATCCCAGTAGAATTTTTTACCAACACCTGCCCGATATGCTTTCTGGAAAACAGACTCAGGCGCCAAAGCTGTTATGGCGGTAATAAACTGGGTCATCGGACGGCTGTTTTTTGGCAATGCATCAATTACATCAAAAACATGCTGTGGTACATGCGAACGGGTTGACCAGTCTTTTGAAAGGTTAAAAACATCTTCTTGTTCCGGAATTTCTCCAATTAACATAAGATAAAACAATCCTTCAGGAAGTGGTTCTCCTTCCGCGTCAATTTTTGGCAATTTATTTCTTAGTTCCTGAATTGAATATCCCTTAAAACGAATACCTTCATTTGCGTCAAGTTTTGAAGTTTCGGTAAGCAATGCCGGAATGCCTTTCATTCCTGAAAGTACCTGATCAATGGTCACCTGGCTAAGGACAACATCTCCATGTTCCTTCCTGATTCGCTGAAATTCAGCATTACATTTGATGGCTTTTTCGTAAAATCGGTTTTTAATGTATTCCATTTTTTTTATTGATTTAATTAATTCTTCGTTAATGCATGTTTTTAATAACCTCATCGGCAAATTCAGAGGTTGAAAGTAATGTTGCGCCTTCCATTTGTGCAAACAAATCGGATGTTACCCGACGTTTGGCAAACGTATGCTCCATGGCATCATAAACATGTTCTGCAGCTTCATTCCAACCCAGGTATTCCAGCATCATTACTCCTGAAAGTAATAAAGAACTTGGATTTGCATTTCCAGTTCCTGCAATATTGGGTGCGGTACCATGAGTAGCTTCAAATATGGCATACCCATTCAAATAATTAATATTGGCTCCGGGCGAAATTCCTATTCCTCCTACCATAGCTGCCAGCTGATCAGAAATGTAATCGCCGTTTAAATTCATTGTGGCAATAACTGAATGGTCAAACGGCCGAAGTAATGATTCCTGTAAAAAAGCATCGGTAATAACATCTTTCACAATTACTTTTTCAAGTTTTTTAGCTTCATTCAACGCTTTTTCAGCATCTAACTGACCTTTTTCTGATTTGATTTTTTCAAATTGTCGCCAGGTAAATGTTTTATCGCCAAATTCATTTTCAGCCAAATCGTATCCCCAAATTTTAAATGCACCTTCTGTAAATTTCATAATATTTCCTTTATGAACCAAGGTAACCGAAGGTAATTTTCTTTTTATGGCATAATTTAATGCTGCCCTGATTAATCTTTCAGAGCCTTCTTTTGAAACTGGTTTAATGCCAAATGACGATGATTCAGGGTATCTGATTTTATCAACACCCATTTCGTTAATCAGAAAATCGAGAAACTTTTTAGCGTCAATGCTACCTGTCATATATTCAATGCCTGCATAAATATCTTCGGTGTTTTCACGGAAAATGTGCATGTCGACCAACGAGGGATATCGAATCGGAGAGGGGACTCCTTTAAACCAGCGCACGGGCCGCAAGCAGACAAACAAATCGAGGGTTTGCCGCAAAGCAACATTTAATGATCTTATTCCTTCGCCAACAGGCGTTTGCAAGGGGCCTTTTATGCCAATTAAATGTTCTTTAAAAGCTTCTATGGTTTCATCAGGCAAATAATTTCCGGTTTGTTTCAATGCTTTTTCGCCGGCAAGAACTTCTTTCCAAATGATTTTCTTTTCGCTGCCATAGGCTTTTGAAACTGCCGCATCAATAACTTTTTGTGAAGGCGTAGTAATATCCTTCCCAATCCCATCACCCTCGATAAAAGGAATAACCGGATGATTTGGAATATACAATTGCCCGTTTATTATTTTTGTTCTGTCTGTCATTAAGTATTATTCCGTATAAAACTGAAGGATAATCCAATTTTAGTAATCTTCTGCTAATTTAACTTTTTCTGCAGATTTTCATCCAATGCCTGCAGAAATCCTTCCGTAGTCAGATAATCATTCTCTGTTAATTTATTCCCGTAGATAATCAGCGCTAAATCTTTCGTCATTTTGCCACTTTCCACTGTTTCAACACAAACTTCTTCAAGTGACTGAGCAAAGTTGATTAATTCCTGGTTGTCATCCAGTTTTCCGCGGAAAGCCAATCCTCTTGTCCATGCAAAAATGGAAGCAATTGGATTTGTAGAAGTAGGGTTTCCTTTTTGGTGCTGGCGATAATGACGCGTAACAGTTCCATGCGCTGCTTCAGCTTCCATTGTTTTCCCGTCGGGAGTTACCAATGTTGAAGTCATCAATCCCAATGAGCCAAAACCTTGTGCAACTGTATCACTCTGAACATCGCCATCGTAGTTTTTACAAGCCCAAACATAACCGCCTTCCCATTTCATTGCTGCGGCAACCATATCATCAATCAATCTGTGTTCATAAGTAATTCCGGCTTCAGCGAATTTATCTTTAAATTCAGTTTCGAATATTTCCTGAAAAAGATCTTTGAATCTTCCGTCGTAAGCTTTCAAAATGGTATTTTTTGTTGACATGTACAGCGGCCATTTTTTCTCTAAAGCCATATTCATACATGAACGTGCAAAACCACGGATTGATTCATCGGTATTATACATTGCCATTGCCAAACCATCTCCTTCAAAATCGAAAACTTCGTGAGAAATTGGTTCACTGCCGTCTTCCGGTGTAAATGTAATCGTAAGTTTTCCTTTTCCTTTTGTCAGGAAATCTGTTGCACGATACTGATCGCCATAAGCATGACGGCCAATGCAGATAGGTTTTGTCCATCCGGGAACCAAACGAGGTACATTTTCACAAATAATGGGTTCGCGGAAAACAGTTCCACCTAAAATGTTGCGGATTGTTCCGTTCGGTGATTTCCACATTTTTTTCAACCCAAATTCTTCCACACGGGCTTCATCAGGTGTAATTGTTGCACATTTTACACCAACGCCATATTTTTGAATGGCAAGCGCTGAATCAATGGTTACTTGATCGTTTGTTGCATCGCGGTGTTCAATACCCAGATCGTAATATTTTAAATCGATATCGAGGTACGGAAGAATTAATTTCTGTTTGATAAAATCCCATATAACCCGGGTCATTTCATCTCCGTCGAGTTCCACAACCGGATTTTTAACCTTAATTTTCTGCATAGTTGTTTTAAATTTTTATAAAAGCTACTTTAGTTCGTCATCCTGAACTTGATTCAGTATCTGAAATAAATTAAGAATGACGTCCTTAAAACTTTGAAGTTATTACTTAGTTGTTTTGTTTTTTTATCAGGTTTAACGCCGAACCTGCTTTAAACCATTCAATTTGTTGTTCATTATAAGTGTGGTTTACCTCTATTGTATCCTTTAATCCATCAGCATGTACCACATCAATATGCAATGTTTTTCCCGGTTCAAATTCTACCAGGTCAACAAAATTGAACGTGTCATCTTCCTGAATAAGATCATAATCGTTTTCATTGACAAATGTAAGTGCAAGCATTCCCTGTTTCTTTAAATTTGTTTCATGAATTCTTGCAAATGATTTTACAATAACGGCTCTAACACCTAAATGACGAGGTTCCATTGCCGCGTGTTCGCGTGATGATCCTTCACCATAATTATGGTCACCTACAACAACAGTAGGAATTTGCTTTTCTTTATATTGACGTTGAACAGCCGGAACTGCATCATATTCATCTGTAAGCTGATTTTTTATTTTGTTTGTTTCGCCGTTAAATGCATTAACCGCGCCAATTAACATATTATTTGAAATGTTATCAAGATGACCTCTGTATCGAAGCCATGGTCCTGCCATTGAAATATGGTCGGTTGTACATTTGCCGAGCGCTTTGATAAGCAATTTCGCACCACTTATATTTTTGCCTTCCCATGATTTGAACGGTGTTAAAAGTTGAAGCCGCTTTGAATCGGGTGCAACATCAATATTGACTTTTGAACCGTCTTCGGCTGGTGCCTGAAAACCTGCATCTTCAACAGCAAAGCCTTTTTCCGGTAACTCTTCACCTGTTGGTGGAGCCAATTTTATTTGTTCTCCTTTATCATTTGTAAGCGTATCGGTAATAGGGTTAAAATCAAGTGTTCCTGCAATCGCTAATGCAGTTACCAATTCAGGTGAAGTTACAAATGCGTGTGTATTCGGATTTCCGTCAGCACGTTTTGAGAAATTTCTGTTGAATGAATGTACAATTGTATTTTTCTCTTGTTTGTCAGCGCCTTCGCGGGCCCACTGACCAATACACGGGCCACATGCATTGGCAAATACCTTACCGCCCATTTGGTTGAATGTATCAATAAAACCATCGCGTTCAATGGTGTATCGAACCTGTTCAGAGCCTGGGGTAATTGTAAATTCCGACTTTACTTTTAATCCTTTTTCAACGGCTTGTTGTGCAATTGAGGCAGCACGGGAAATGTCTTCATAGGAAGAGTTTGTACAACTTCCAATTAAACCTACTGAAACTACAAGCGGCCAGCCATTTTCGCGAGCTGTTTTTCCCATTAAAGAAACAGGAGTTGCACGGTCGGGCGTAAAAGGCCCGTTTACATGCGGTTCAAGTTCAGATAAATTTATTTCAATTAGCTGATCATAATAAATTTCAGGATTTTCATAAACTTCAGGGTCCGAATCGAGATGTTCTCTTATTCCGGAAGCAGCCCTGGCAACTTCTTCACGTCCAGTTGCTTTCAGGTAGCGATCCATGCTGTCATCATAAGCAAAAACACTGGTTGTAGCGCCAACTTCGGCACCCATATTACAAATAGTTCCTTTTCCCGTTGCTGAAAGTGATTTTGCTCCTTCACCAAAATATTCGATGATTGCACCGGTACCTCCTTTAACCGTTAAAATTCCGGCTACTTTTAAAATCACATCTTTTGGAGCCGACCAACCGCTTAATTTTCCGGTAAGTTTTACGCCGATTAATTTCGGCATTTTAAGTTCCCATGCCATTCCTGCCATTACATCAACAGCATCAGCACCACCAACACCAATGGCAACCATTCCAAGTCCGCCAGCATTTGGTGTATGCGAGTCAGTTCCAATCATCATTCCGCCCGGAAATGCATAATTTTCCAAAACTACCTGGTGGATAATACCTGCACCCGGTTTCCAGAAACCAATTCCATATTTATTGGAAACGGATTCTAAAAAGTCATAAACTTCTTTATTGGCATCTTTTGCAACACCTAAATCAACTTTCCCTTCTACCTGTGCCTGAATAAGGTGGTCGCAATGAACTGTTGACGGAACTGCGGTTGTTATTTTTCCTGAATTTATAAATTGAAGCAAGGCCATTTGTGCTGTAGCATCCTGCATTGCAACCCTGTCGGGTGCAAAATCAACATAATTAACGCCTCGTTTAAATGCATCAAGATTCTGCGTTTTAAATAAATGAGAATAAAGAATTTTTTCAGCATAAGTTAACGGACGTTTAAGCTCCCTTTTTGCTTTGGCCACTTTCTCCGGCAGTTCTGAATATACCTTCTTAATGAGTTCTAAATCAAACATGTGATCTTATTTATTAATTGATTTTGTCAATGATTAGTTAAATGTACAAAACAACAAAAATCGCTAAAAGTTGAACATTTTACAACATTTTTCGACTTTTTGAAACGTTAAATATATAGATAAATGAATGTGTGAAAATAGAAACGATCTAATATAGAATGAATATAAAAAGGGAAAAAGTAGAGTTGGAGATCAATTGTAAATTCAGAAAAGGAAAAACACCTTGAAAAAGATGGATGACCGGACTAAACAACTGTCATGGCATTCTGATTTTTTGATAAATGAAGTTAGTAAATTTTATATCTGCAATAGAGGAAATGATAATGGAATTTCCAAAATTTTAAACCTGGATTAAAATTGCAGCTGTTAAAAGTATTTTCTGTCCACAACCAGTTTGTGATGTTAATAAATTACTGGTAAATATTAAAGTATTTATTTGGATTTCATTTTATAAATAATGTATTTTTGACAAAATATGTCAAAACAATTTTATTCAAAATGGATACTTTGGGAGATATCATAAGACAGCAAAGAGAAGAAAAGGGATTACCGCTACGTATCGTGGCTGGATTCTTAAATATCGACCAGGCGATATTGAGTAAAATTGAGCGTGGACAAAGAAAAGCTTCTAAAGAGCAGGTGTTAAAACTGGCTGAGTATTTTAATGTTGACAGAGAAAAACTATTGGTTGCATGGCTATCGGATAAAATTGTATATGAATTGACGGACGAGGAATTTGCTGATAAAGCATTAAAAGTAGCTGAGAGTAAAATTGAATATTTAAAGAAAAATACCTCGCCAAGCCGCTAAGTAGCCAAGAAATTCACTTTGCGCCTTTGCGAGAAAAGATTTATTAAATGCCAAAGTCGAAAACAAAAAATAGAAAAAGAGCACAAAAGCTTAGGGAGAGAAAAAGAGAAAAGGAGCGCTTATTAACTTCAGAAACACAACTTGAGAAAGATAAAAAGCTTCTCATACAATCTGCCGAAGCAGACGGGGTTAAAATTGTTGACCGATCAATTTTAGGCAAGAAAGAAAAAATTTCAACCTTGTTACTAGATATGATTAAACCAGTTATTCATGAAGCTCAGGATGAGGAAGATTTAAGGGGTATTATTTCAATGGGGGTAGTGGCTTGGAATTGTGGAATTATTAAATCCACAAAAGGAGAAAAAGAACTTAATAAAGTTCTAAAATCATTTAAAAGTCAGGATAATATTGAAAATAAAAAGTTATTGGACGAGTACATTCAAATTAAATGTGAAAAATTTGGGCAACATAATGACTTCATTACCAATTTCGAAATATCAATTGAAGATGACGGACAGTTAAATTTCACAGTTCTCACAGGTGTAACAGACGAAATAGCAAAAACATTAACGAATTAACAGCATAAATATGCCAACACTCAACTTCAAAGGAAAATCATTTGTACAAAACCACCATTTGGCGGTGAAGTACCATCAGTTGGTGCCACAAAAAGATAAAAGCCTTACCGATAAAATATCGTTACATGACAACCTAATCATTCAGGGAGACAACCTGAAAGCCTTAAAAGCGCTTTTGCCTACTTATGCAAATAAAATTAGATTGATCTATATCGACCCACCTTATAATACCGGAAAAGAGCATTGGATTTATAATGATAATGTAAATAGTCCTATGATAAAAGAATGGTTGGGTAAAGAGGTTGATTAAGAAGATTTAACTCGGCATGACAAATGGCTTTGTATGATGATGCCACGTTTAAGTTATTATAGGAACTATTAAGTAATGAAGGTGTCATTTTTGTTTCATGTGATGATAATGAATTACATAATCTGAGGGCATTACTGGATGAGATTTTTACAGACAGAAACTGGGTTGGAACAATAGCTGGAGAAATGTTACAGATAATAATCCAAGTAATGTTGCAATTGAGCACGAATATGTGTATGTTATGCAAAAAACAAAGAAGCTATTGATAAAGTTTGGAAATCAAAAATATCTGATTCGAAAGAAGAATTAATAAAAATTGGACAAGAGTTAAATGCCAAAAATCGGGTCAGGAAGAATTAAGAAAGCATATACCAAATGGTTTCGAGAAAATAAGGTATTTCTTGGACAGTTGGAAAGATATAAATACATCGATAAAGGCGGTGTTTATACCGGAAGTCAGAGCGTTCATAACCCTGGAAGAGAAGGTTATCGGTATGATATAATTCACCCTGAAACTAAAAAACCATGTAACAACCTTAATGGGAAATCGTTTCCCTGAAACAACAATGGCAGAATGCTTAAAGATGGAAAAATTCTAGTTTGGAAAAGATGAAACTGAAAATAATTGAACTTAAAGTATATGCCGCTGATTATGAAGATAAATTACCAAGTGTGATTCATCTTGATGGGAGACTTGGAGCTTATGATTTAAAAGAGTTTTTTCCAGAAGCAACAAAAGTTTTTGATTATCCAAAACCATTTCCAATTTATTGCCAGATTTAATCTATATCACAAATAAAGAATCTATAGTTCTCGACTCTTTCGCGGGCTCAGGAACAACCGCCCATGCTGTCCTTGACCTAAATAAAGAAGATGGGGGAAACCGTAAATTCATTTTGGTTGAAATGGAAGATTATGCCAATGACATTACCAGCCGAACGTGTCCGTCAGGTAATCAATGGTGTTCCAAATCGAAAAATTTCAAAGAAGGTACTGGCGGCACATTTAGCTATTTCGAATTAGGCGCTCCCATCGAAATGGAAAGCATATTAAAAGGTGAAAACCTTCCAAGCTATGAAGAGTTTGCCAAGTATCTGTTTTATACGGCTACAGGCGAAGAATTCGACCCATCAAAAATCAACAAGGAATACAAATTATATTGGAACAAGCAAGGATTACGAGATTTACCTTTTCTATAAACCCGATTTAGATTATTTGAAATCGACAGCCCTTACACTTGACAGGGCAAAATCATTGGGTAAACAAAACGGTAAACCTGTCGGCCAAAGCTTAAGCGGCGGCCGGAAGCGACTTGTGTTTGCCCCTGCAAAATTTGTCGATAGCCATACGCTTACCGATTTACGCATCGAGTTTTGTCAACTTCCTTTTGAAATATATAAGTTAAAGAGTTGAAAGTAACAAGTTGTAAGTTATGAAAATAACGAAATTTGAAGATATTATAGCATGGCAAAAAGCTCAGGATTATGCCGTGGAAATTTATTCGATATTTGGTGCTTTGAAAGATTTTGGGTTTAAAGACCAAATATGCAGGGCTTCAGTTTCCGTTTCAAATAATATTGCCGAGGGATTTGACAGGAGCAGCAATGCAGATTTTCGCAGGTTTCTCTATATTGCCATAGGTTCTTGCAGTGAAGTAAAATCAATGTTATATCTGGCAAACAGGTTAAAATATATAGATGATAATGTCAAGAAGAAGCTGATAAGTGACGGGGATGAAATTAGCAAAATCATCCGTGGTTTAATCAAATCACTTACAACTTACAACTAATGACTTACAACTTACAACTAATGACTTACAACTAAACTATGGAATTAAAGGAATATCAAATAAAAGTTGTTGCGAAACTGAAAGTATATCTTTCTGCCCTTTCAGAGTTCAAGGAGAAATTCAAGAAGGCAATTGAATTTGACCCCGAAATGGCAATGGATTACAATTTTCCTCGCCGTGCATGGGAAAAAGCAGTTAACGGGGTTTATTTCTCAAACAAAAACGGCATAGGTGAACCACTGCCCGAAATTTACTTAAAAGTACCAACGGGTGGTGGAAAAACAATTTTAGCCTGCCATTCCATCGACTTAATAAATAAAACCTACTTAAAAAAACAAACAGGTTTGGTTTTATGGATTGTACCAACTACACAGATTTATCGTCAGACTATTTTAAATCTTAAAAACAGGGAACATCCTTATCGTCAGGCATTGGATATATCAAGTGGAGGGCGTACCGTAATCAAGGAAAAAACCGACCATTTCAACCGCCTCGATGTAGTAGAAAACCTGGTGATTTTAATGTTGATGCTGCCTTCTGCCAATCGCCAGAATAAAGAAACATTAAAAATATTTCAGGATGCAGGCGGGTTTACCGACTTCTTTCCCCCAGAGGATAACTACGAGTTAAATGCAAAACTCTTAAAAGAAGTTCCGAATATCGATTTCTATAAAACGTTGGGATTGGAACTGGAAACCGAATCATTGGGTTCAGTTCATTTAACCCAGCCCAAAACCTCATTGGGCAATACATTAAGAGTTCTTAACCCAATTATCATTATTGACGAAGGCCATAAAGCATATAGCACAAATGCACGTAAATACAATCCGTAATTTTAATCCATCCATTGTAATCGAATTATCGGCTACACCGCCAAAAAACACGAATAAACTTGTTGAAATTACTGGTCGTGAACTCAACGAGGAAGAAATGATAAAGCTGGATATTCATCTTACCAACAAAACCAGTCTCGATTGGAAAGATACCATGCTTTGCGCTATTGAAAAACGAAAAGCATTGGAAAAAGCTGCCAATAGTTTTGAGCAAAATACAGGAGTATATATCCGTCCTATCAATTTAATTCAGGTTGAACGTACTGGTAAAGACCAACGTGACGGAAAATTTATCCATTCCGAACATGTAAAAGAATTTTTGATAAAAAAATGTAATATACCCGAAGAACATATTGCAATAAAAACCAGTGAAAAAGACGACATTGAAGGCATTGACCTGTTTGACAGGGATTGCTCAATACGCTATATCATTACTAAACAGGCATTGCAAGAAGGTTGGGATTGCCCGTTTGCTTATATTTTAACTATCCTAACCAATCCAAGTTCGCAAACAAGTATTACCCAATTAATAGGTCGAATTCTTCGTCAGCCTTATGCACAAAAAACAAAAGTACAATTACTTGATGAATGCTATGTTTATACTTTCAGGCAAAATGCCGCAACACTTGGTAAAAGGCATAAAATCAAATCTCGAAAGCGAAGGATTGGGCGATATTGCAGGACGCATAAATGTAGATAGTGGCGATGATGAAGGTGGTGAAACCCTGAAAGAAAAGGTGCTTCAATACCGTGATAAGTTCAAGAAATTTGAAGGGAATATTTATCTGCCAAAATTTGTAATACAGGAATCGATAGAGAACTGGCGTGATATTAATTTCGATGCCGACATTTTAGAAAAGATAGATTATGAAAATTTTGATATTGAAAAAATAACAGAAATCTCCTTATCAAATATCCGAAAACAAGAACAGGAAATATTGTTAGGATTATCCGATGAAGAAAAGGAATTGGTAAAAGAAAAAGGAAGAATTGAAAAATCAGGAAGATTAAAAATCAGTGATAGTTTTCTTACTAAACAAATCATTGATATAATTCCAAATCCCTGGATCGGAAGAATAATTGGACAAAAAGTAATTAAATTATTTCGTGATAAATACAATGAAGAAACCGTTTCATCAAACTTTGTTTTCATAATCGAAGAACTTAAAAAATTGTTGGAGAAAGAACGGGATTTAGCGGCAGAGAAAGTATTTAAAAAACTGGTTGATGATAAGAAACTCCACTTCTTTTTAATTACTGATAAGGGAGGCTTTTCTATTCCGCCACGCATTAAAGTAAGAAGCAATAAAGGCTCAATTCGTGACGAGGATGATAACACTGCAATTCAACGAAGCTTGTTCGACCAGGTTCCGGAAGAAAATATCAATGAACTTGAAAAATCAGTTGCAATCTATCTTGACAATCAGGAGAAATTACTTTGGTGGTATCGCAACATGTCAAAACAGGATTATCACATACAAGGCTGGAAGAAAAATAAAATATATCCCGACTTCATTGCATCTGATATTAAATACCGTAAATGAAGAAGATTACGGCAACGTTTACGTTTTGGAAACAAAAGGATTACACCTTAAAAATGAAGATACTGCCTATAAACAGGATGTATTTGAATTCTGTAACGAAATGGGAATAAAAAAAACATGGAAAGAACTCGATTTAGACTTTCCCGATAAAAAAGTAAATTTTCAGGTGATTTTTGAACATGAATGGCAAAATAAAATAAACAAGATATTTGAATAGTTTCATTTGTGCTTTTATATTATTTGGAAGACCTTATAGTCTGATGATTTTAATGAAATAATATATCACCCAAATTCAACAACTTTCACTTGTTTTCTAAGTTTTTTAATCCATATTTCCGGAACCGGATTACCGGTTAAATCAACAAACTCAAGTTTTTCAAGTGCAAGAAGTGGCTTAATATCTTGTATCTGGTTATGCGATGCATCCAATTCGCGCAGGTTTGTGAGATACTCCAGCGAATCAATGATTTCGATATTGTTGTTTGAAAGATTTAGTGTTTCCAGCAGTCCTAGATTTTCAATCTGGCGAAGGTCATTGATATGATTATCGGCTAAATCGATGTTGATAGCATGAATGCAAAACTGAAGACCATCGAGGTCACGAATATCAGAATCGGAAAGTTCAAATTCATCAATATCTTGAAGGTAATAAGTTGGAAAGTTAATTTTAGTGTGTCCGTATTGTCTTATTTGTATGGCCTCATAAAAGCTAATATATTTATTTTTCCGGTGGTAAACAGGTTCGGCTTTTGGTTTATCCTCAATATCTGAATTTACTGAAAAACCTTCGGTATCAAAATCCCAAACATAAACAGGAGAATAGTCAATGTCTTCATAACTTTCGAGTAAAGAAGAAATTTCTTCCAGCCTTTCAAGTTTTAAAATGTGTGAATAATTCAACACTTTGTCGAAATCATTTTCTGAGGCTAATCTTTCAATTTCCACCCTGTGGAAATTACCCCTGTCGGGATGATAAAGCATCATGAGTTTTGAAAAACCCTTGCCATTTTCGTCAATTTCAACCAAAACAAAATCACTGATCATATCGGCAATTTTTTGCAGCGTACCGAACTGCTCGTTCTTATATAAACTCAGCAGCACAACCGAAATTTTGTTTAGGTTTTCTGCAGAATATGCCTCTATAATATTATTTTTTAATGTTTGAATTTCCATTAGCAATACTTGATTTAAATCTACTATCAATATTTAAAACAACAACGGCAGCTTGAAAGATAAATTATAAATGTTTTTAATTACTAAGCGATTTCAACGTTTTTTAACAACGCATTTTAAAATAGCGGATCAAAAATATATGATGCTTTTCATTAAGATTTTTAAGAGAGAGCCTAAAAAATTGGTGGAAAAAATAACACACGTCCAACTCTTTTCACATACTGATCATACTCTTTTCCAAAAGTTTCTGCAAGCGATTTCTCTTCTTCTTTAATATTTATTACAAGCGAAATGTACATTGCCAGGCTGGCTAATAAAAAAATCCAGTTATTACAAATTCCTGCAAGTCCGGGTAGAATAAATACAATCCAACTGGCATAAATCGGGTTTCTTGAAAGCGAATAAATACCTGTGGTTATTAACTTCCCTTTTGGAAATCCAACAGCGAATTGTACGATTGCCAATATCCAGAAAACCAGGCCTGTAATCGCTAAAATCCAACCTGCATTTTTCAGGGTGCTTTCAGTAAGAAAAGGAAATTTTGATACCGCTGGGAAAAACAGTTGAACTATTATTCCGATAATAAGAATCAGGAACATTGGTCGCATAATTTTGGGGCCGGCCCCGGTAATACTTAATCCGATTGGTGAGATTTTTTTTGTCTTCATAATCCGTTTTTTTACCATTTTTTCATTCTCTGAAAGAATGAAACGCGTAGTTTTTCAGCAATAATTACCAATTTAAATTCATTGAATTCGATACTACTGCGCATTTTTTCTCCAATAGCTTTTACTTTTTCCATATTTTCAAAATGGAAAATCAAACGCCATACGTCACCTTCAAGTGCTTTTGCAAGTTCGCCGTCGATATAACCCTCCTGTTTACTCAGAAAGTTGTTAAAGTTTTCAGCTTTTTCAGTAAACTGTTTCATTGTTGTTGTTTCCGGTACGCTGATTTCAACAATCTCAGTAATCATTGTTCGTTTCATGACTATTTTATTAAATTTTTATTTTAATAATTTGATACGCTTTTTCCCTGAGGTAGTATTGGGTTTCAATACTATTTCATTGAGGCAAATTTTTGGTTCACTGTCTTTAACAGATAAATTTTTAGTTTGCTGCTTTTCGAAACCGGACTCACTGATTACAAGAAAATAATTTCCCGGTTCCAGCATCGAAAAACTGAAATGACCGTTTTTGTCGGTTATAGTGCCGGCAATCATTGATGAATCTTTTGTTGAAAAAAGAGTGATAGTTGAGTTTTCTAACGGTAAATTTGATGTTTCAAACCGAATATTCCCGCTAATTTTACCGGCGCCTGAAATAATAATTCCGGTGCCGTTTACGCAAGGGCTAATGATAATAAATGATACTATCATTAGCCCTGTTAAAATGTTAATTGTTGTTTTCATTGTTTAACTGTTTTCATTGCTGCATCAAATTTCAGACAATAAAAGCAGTCGAAAAATTATAAATGGATGAATGACGTATTTTTGAAGCTGAAAATGGAAAAACAGAGCATGTAAGAAATTTAGAATTACGAGGGGAATTTGACTTAAAATATTTGGTTTCTGAATTTTTGTTTTAACTCATCGGAATTGCACCGAAGGGCGTGGCATAAAAACAAGTTTTGAACCGATAAATGTGCAACAATTCATTACTGTGTAATCCGTAAATAATTCCTTTTTCGGTTTTGAATTTCTACATTTTCATTTCGCCTTCCATTATCTTAAAATTAAAGCTTTAATAACTTTTGATTTGGTCTTCCCAGAATTCATTAAAGTCTGATTTTGGGTTTTTGAACAGGTATATTTTTGTTCCAAATTCAATTGCCAGTGAGTTCTTCACAGTTCCTATCTCAATCATTTCGCCAAAGAAATTTTTCATGTCCCTGAAATTACCGCTTTCCAAGGCATCTGTTCCAATTACATAAACTACTTCAGAAATTTCGTTGTTAAACTTTCGGGGAAGCCAGTATTGAAATGATTCACTAAAACTCAACGGTTCTGGCAAGCCATATTTTTTGCCTATTACACTAATTGCGCCGGCCTGACCATAATTTGCACAAAAAATAAAGCTCTTGTTTTTATCATTTACCTGGTTCCAGGCTGCAATTGTTTTTTCGGTAATTTCATTCCATCCAAGCATATCAGCATAAACCTGTGGTAATTTTCTAAAGTTGCCATCTTCGTCTTTTCTCAGCAAATCAGTTCCGGTTATGGAAGAAAAACGATCAAAATAACTGACCATTTTAGCAGGTTTAAATAGTGGTAAACTCAATGGCAGCAATAAAACCGATAAAGTAATCAATACTCCTGAAATTGATATAAATACGTATTTTTTGGTTGATACTTTTTCGAGAAACAAAGATCCGATTATTATAAAAAAGGGAAACAGACCTGAGGCGTACATGCTTTTTCCTTTCAGAAGCAATAAAAGAATCAGAACTAAAATTGAACTGATAAGTAAAAACCGATACTCTTTAAACTGGCTTTTTACCAAAAAGAAAACAATTCCCGGTAAGACAATAAATGTGAATGGTAATAAAAAAATGAGTTGTTCAATTATAAATTCCAAACGATTTACATTGTTGAGCTGACTCTCTTGTAACTCTTTCATGTGGTTGATAACCGGAAGATGATGTGTTAACTGCCAGATAATATTTGGCGATGCAATAGCAACCGCTGCCAATAAGCCAAAGTAAAAGAATTTATTTGTGAAGATTTTTCGGTGCCTTGTAAAAGGGATTACTAACAAAATGGAAACGAGAAGAAAAACAACGTTGTATTTATTCAGAATCGAAAAACCAATAACAACTCCGAGAAAGATTAAATATTTATTATTACCGGAATTAATAAACCGGATTATCAGGAATAGTATGAGTGTCCAAAAGAAAATATCGAAACAATAAGGTGTATATACGCCGTAAATGGTTGCAAGAAACATGCTTCCCGAAACTCCGATAGCTGCGAGTAATTGTGATTTAAAATTTCCTTTTAATTCTTTAGCCATCAGGGCGCTTAAAACGACAAGCATTCCGCAGAACAGGGCAGGGAAAAATCGGACCGAAAAAATGGAGTATCCAAAAATACTTTTTGAAATAAATGCTAAAAACCCAACAAATGGTGGGGAAGTGGCATATCCAAAATCCAGGTGATTACTAAATGAAAAGTACAATAATTCATCGCGGTGGTATTCAAAATTAAATCCGGCAAACAGATGCATGGAGAAATTTAATATACCAATTAGAGCAAGAAAAATATACCTGGATTGATTTTTCATTTGTTTGTTTCTGCTTTTTCACAAAATGTGGCAAAGTTGAATGTTCAAAGTTTCGGGTGTGGCAGTTGTTAACCGCCATTTCTAACGCTGTTGGAAACCGCCTCACCCTTTCCTGCATTCATATCATTCATACATTCATACATTGGGATTTCCGTCAACCCATTTTTTGAAATCGGGAACTTTATCGATGCTAACAAAAATACTTTCCTTTACCGCTGGATTCAGTTCCAGTTTTAACCTGCTTTTCGGAAAAATATGAATGTTGGCAATCGAACTGAGGCTCACCAAATATTGCCTGTTAATTCTGAAAAACTGTTTTGGGTCGAGTTCATCCAAAAGATTATCAAGGCTTTGATCAACCGAATACTGGCTTTTTGAATTCATTACCACGAATGTAATTCCGCTTGTAGAGAAAAAATAGGCAATATCTTTTACATCAATACTCTTTAGTTTTTGTCCTACGATTACAGAGAACCTCTCACGATACGATTTTTCATTTCCCTGCATCAGTTTATAGAGTTCAGATAAATTTACCAGCTGCTGTTTTTCACCCCAGTCGCGGTATTTTTTTATGGCCCTTTCCAGATCATCCTGGATAATTGGTTTCAGCAAATAATCAATGCTTTTGAGTTTAAAAGCTTTAATGGCATATTCATCAAAAGCAGTGGTGAAGATAATGGGCACGTTCACTTTTACCTGGTCGAAAATGGAAAAACTTAACCCGTCTTCCAAATGAATATCCAGAAAAATCAGATCAGGATGAGCGTTGTTTTTGAACCAATTCTACTGACTCGGCTATTGATTCCAGTTTTGCCACAATCTCGATGGAGGGATCGATGGTTTTTACCATTATCTCCAGCCTTCGTGCAGCCAGTTGTTCGTCTTCAATAATTATGGTTTTCATAGGTTGTGATATTGATTTTTGTTGAAATGGTTAAAAGACAGATGCTGATATAATGAGGTTAAAA
The DNA here is from genome assembly GCA_963849775.1 of uncultured Prolixibacteraceae bacterium. Classification (GTDB taxonomy): domain Bacteria; phylum Bacteroidota; class Bacteroidia; order Bacteroidales; family Prolixibacteraceae; genus Draconibacterium. The sequence goes on from CAWKIX010000025.1 coordinate 61,713, forward strand.
CCTCTTGTTCTTTTGGACATTTCAAACAGTTCACTAAAGTGAACTGCAATATGAATAAATACTTTGAGTAATTGGTTAATTGCCGTCTGCTTTAGCTGACGGACAATGTTAATGCATGATATTAACGGCTTTAGCCTCATAATTTTTTTGCTATTTACTATCAAATATCTCACTAAAAAATCCTGAACCAATTGGCTTTTTGTAATCAATTTCCGAATTCAGGTATTTTTCAAGCATTCCAATCAACTCATTTTTTACGATTGGTTTATGCAGATAGTCGATGCCTTTGGTCATAAATGCCTTTATCGCCAAATCATCGGTGGCAGTGGTAAATACAATCGGACTCGAAACACTTACTTTTTCAAAAATGGCAAAACTCAAATTGTCTTCCAGGTGAATATCAAGGAAAATTAAATCGGGTTCGGGATTATTGCTAAACCATTCAATTGAGTCACTTACTGATTCAAGCCAGCCTGCAATTTCAATGTTTGAATCAAACTCTTTGATCATATTTTCCAGCCTTTTTGCCGCATACATTTCATCTTCAATTATAACTACTCTCATATCTGTATTTTTTGTTTTATGTCTTTTTTTGACTTTAGTCCTTTTTATCTTTTTTATAGCGAAAAACTTGATTTTTCAGTCATTTCGAACCCGAGACACTAGGGTGAGAAATCTGTTTTGTATGAGATTTCTCCTTGTTCCACGTCGAAATGACAGCATTGAAATAGTTTTTCATTTAGTATCATTATTAAATCAGAACGTCTTCCGAATCACTCAACTTTTCAGCGGAATTCGGGCAATAAAATTTGTTTCTGTTTTAATAAATTCAGGCGCAGGCATTTCAAGCAAATAATAACGGTGTTCGATATTCTTCAATCCAACACCTGTAGATGCCATGTGTGATTCTCTTTCCTGAAGATTGTTCACTACATTCAGAATATTGTTTTCTTCAATAAGAATTTCAATTTTCAACGGGTTCTTTTTCGACATTGAATTGTGTTTGATCGCATTTTCAATTAATAACTGCAGGGCGAGCGGGAGTATCAGTAAATCTCTTTTATTGTCAGGAATAGAAACATTAACCTCTATTTTGTCCATAAATCGAATATTCAAAAGGAAAATGTAGGCATCCAAAAAATCTAATTCTGTGTAAAGATTGACCAAATCATTGTCTTTGTTTTCCAATACATACCGATAAACTTTTGAAAGATGTTCGGTGAATTTTTCCGCCAGGTCAGGTTCAAGCTTAATCAGCGATGTAAGTACATTCAAACTATTGAACAAAAAATGTGGATTGACCTGTTGACGCAATACTTCAAACTGCGATTGCAGGTTTTCTTTTTGCAGTTTTATTAGTTGCGTGTTGGCTTCGGTAAGTTTTTGCGAACTGGCAAGCACACGGCCTTCCAAATCGCGGTTTAGTTTTTCCAGCTCTGTTTTTGCCTGTTGCAGTTCCTGCTCAATTTTAAGCCGTTCGGTAATGTTCCGGATAACGATAAATGCTGCCGGTTCTCCGTTGTATTCCGACGTGCGGGCATTCAGTTCCATCGTAATTATTTTCCCGTCTTTTGGAATAAAGCGGCTGCGGTAAATGCTGGTAAAATATTCGCCTTCCATCCGGCGTTTATGGAAATTAACCATCTCATCATGGTCCTCTTTCATCACATAATTCAGGTATGGTTGTTCCAGCAGCTCTTCCAGCTGATACTGCATCATGGTGCACATTGATGAGTTGGCAAATTTTATTCGGCCGTGTTGTGTTATTACAATTCCGTCGGTAGCTTTGTCAATCAGGGTGCGGTATTTCTCTTCGCTTTCCAAAAGCGCCTGTTGCATCTTTTTACTTTCAGTAATATCATGCAAGGTCATAAATGCTGCCGGCTTACCCTCATATTCAACTGTTGATGAATGGATATCCACATCAACTATTTTATCTTCCTTTGTTATTAATTGCGAAGGATAATTCAACGATTTAATCATTCCCTTCATCCGGTCCGCATGAATCTTTAAAATCCGTTCACGATCGTGAGCAGGAAGAATATCTGCACCATCCATTGCATAAAATTCATCAAGGGTATAACCAAGCATTTGACACATGGCACTATTGGCAAATTTGAATTTACCATCCTGCGTTATAATAATCCCGTCCTGTGAATTTTCAACAAGAGTTCTGTATTTTTCTTCGCTTTCAAGCAGCGCATTTTCCATGGCAACATTGTCAGTCATGTCAAGAATGATTCCGCGTATTCCCGTAACTTCTTCATGGTAAATAATGGGGGCGGTAAATGTCATTGCCGGGAAAGTTTCTCCGTTTTTGCGCACTGCAATATATTTATTACCCGAAGTAGCTTTTCTTTCTTCCAGTGTTTTTCCGATATTCTGTCTTAGCTTTTCATGTTGGTCGGGCGATATAAACCGAAATGCTGATGATCCCAAATCAGAATCATCGATACCGAATTGTTTGTATCCCGTTTGATTAAAATAGATTATATTTCCCTTTGTATCCAGTTCGTAAACGGTTTGAGGTAACATTTCCGAAAGTTCTCGGTACTTCTGCTCACTTCGTTTCAGAGCCTCCTGCATTTTTTTGCTTTCTGTAATGTCGCGAGATGTGAAAAAGCTTGACCATTTCCCCTCAAACTCAATCAATGTTGAAGTGGTTTCGCATTCTTTAATTTCGCCGTTTTTATGCATCAATCTGAAAACTTCGTTGATGGTTGAGAAATCGCGGCTTCTTCTTTGCCCGGCAATTTTCTGTGCTTTTGACCGGTCTTCTTCATAAATTAAATCCATGGAAGGCATTTGATAAAGCTCATCGCGTGTGTATCCCACCATTTTACAAAAAGTATCATTCGTGAAAATGATTTTATTATCCCTGATAATTGTAATCCCTTCCAACGAATTTTCAACAAGTGTTTTATATTTTAATTCACTTTCCTGCAAAGCCTTTTCTATTTCGCGTTTCTCCGTAATATCCTGCTGAATGACGATAAATCCATCAATTTCGTTCTGGTCGTTTTTATAAGGCGAAGCAATTGTATTGGCCCAGTATTTACTTCCGTTTTTGTGGATCGTCGGCAATTCGCCCTGCCAGCTTTTCCCTTCTGAAAGAATTGAAATCACTTCTTTTCTGGATTCCGGAATCTCAGTAATTCCTCTGTAAAGAGTGTCGTTAATGTTTTTATGAATAAGATCTTCTTCGGAGTACCCTGAAATTTGTGTGAAAAAGGGATTTATATATTCAAATTTAGAATGCTTGTCGATAATAAAAACTGCACCGGGTGCCTGGTCGAGTACCAGCCTGAATTTTTTCAATTCCTTGTTTTTAGTGTTCAGTTCAATATTTTTAAGTTCCAGCTCTTTTTTTATTCTAAGGTTTGATGCATCCAGTTGATTGCGGATGTAGGCAGCAAAAAAACTTACCAGCAATGTAACAGAATAAAGAAATATTATCTTCCCCATTTCATGATCAACAATAATAAACTCTTGCTGAGAATACTGGCCAATGATGAAAATCAGCACAAACACAAAACTGTGAATAATCATTTCCCTGAAATTATAGGGAACCAAAACAAACCAGGAAACAATAATAAAAAATAAACCAAACCAGTAAGGACTTTCACTGGCACCGGTAAACATGGTAAGCAACATGCAAAAAATGGTGCCTAAATAAAAACCTGCAACAATGTGTTGTTTTATAGCCCGCTCGCCAGCGCGTTTTAATCCGAGAAAAAGATTAACTGCAAATACGGCTATCATTATCCACCTGAGCCATGGCAGCCTGTAATCCATTGCTTCAACATAAAACTTGTCGAACAGTTGCCATAATAAAATAACTGCTGTTCCGCCCGACGTTAATATGAAAAGTATATGTTTTTGGCTGCTAATCCAATGGTTGGAAGCTTCGGGATCTTTTGAAATAGTGAATAATTCAGATAGTTGCATGCTGCTGATTTTGGTTGACACCAAATTAACGGATTTATTAAACATTTGCTATGTTATCCTTTCAAAATCATTTAATATTCTGAATCTGTATAAATTATTCCGACCTCCACATGCATTCCAAAAACATTAGAGTAATTTTTTTTATGCCTGAAATTACGGGTGTTAAAAAATAGAATGTCCATTTTAACATCTGTAAAATCTGATGGTGAAGTTCATAAACTCCGCTTTCAATCGTGGCATTTAAATCTTTAATCAATAGTCCGCAGTACATTGTAAATTTATTTACATGCATGAATCCAGTTTTCGGGTATAAAAATCAATGAAGATTTTCTTTGAATAATCAGCGCCCCACTTTTCAATACCATGTTTTTTAATCATACACAAGTTGAAAATTTTAAGCGCATGAGGAACTCTTTCAGCCCTATCGGCAAGCGGCTGCAGGCGAGGGCAGGGGAATTCATCACATTCGTAACAGAATTCAACATTTTTCTCCTGTATGCACTGAAACATTTTACAATGTCCATCGATGCCAAGAATTTCAAGTCCGGGACAGTAGCCGTTATTTGGCCGGCAACCTTTGCACATAAATTTGTTCGCAGGAATATTGTTGCGTTTTAAAAATGCTTCTCTGTTTTCCTTGTTTTCTTCGCCAATATAAAGCGGGCAATTGAAGCAGTCTTTACCACAAGGTGCGGTTAAGATTTTATAATCCATGTTTTTTTGAATAAAATTACCATGGCAGGCAAGATTATTCAATTAAAAATGATTGAATGACGGAAAATGGGGGTTGAATGAACTCTTATTCAATGCAGGAAATGTAGAAATCCATTACCAGAAAACGCTAATTTGGATTTTCAACTTTATCGCTTTATCACAATCTTTTTAGTCATATTTTGATTGTCAGTTTGAAGATGCAGGATTGCAAAACCTACATAATTTGCAGGTATTTGTAATTTTGTCGATTGGGCGTTTAATATCCCGGATTCAATAACCTGGCCGTTTATACTGTTTAGAGAGTATTTTACATTGCTTGTTATTGATTTTGATAAAGTTATGTTGATGTAATCTGTAACAGGATTGGGAGAAACATTTATAAGTTTCCCGATATCTGTGTCATTGACTGAAGAAGAAACCGGCGTTATTTCAATAATTTTATCATCGCCAGTATTTGGTGTTCCCCGGCTATCCAGGTTACTGGTTGCAATATAAACTTTCCCGTCTGGTGAAATGCAAATAGCTCTCAATCGGCCAAAATCATTTGTAAAATATTCTTTTGAACTCAGAACAGAAGTGCCTGCTTCGTCCAAATGCAATTGTACAATCCGACTGGCTTTTAAAGTTGTTACCAAAAGGCTGTTTTTCCATTCAGAAATTAAATCGGAGTTGTAAAATTCTATTCCGGCTACGGCTAAGGTTGGGGTCCAGGCTTTAATTGGTTCAACAACATTACTATCGTTACAAAATGCTGTTTCGTTGGCATTATCGCAAAAACCCTGCACATTTGGCCAACCATAATTTCGTCCTTTCGAAATGATATTAATCTCATCGTCATTACTCGGGCCATGCTCGCTGCTGTACAAAATTGTGCTGTCAGGCGAATATATAAGTCCTTGCGGATTTCGGTGTCCCCATGTCCACACCGGACTGTCTTTTATCGGATTATCTTCAGGAATGGTCCCATCAAGATTTATTCTCAAAGTCTTTCCATTTAATGAATTAATATTCTGTGAATTACTTGTATTGGTTGCATCACCGGTGGTGAAAATTAGTTTTTTGTCGGGCGAAATTACAAGTCTGCTACCGTTATGATTATTGGCGCCATCAATATTATCAAAGAGAATAACCTGGTTATCTGCTTTTCCGCTGGTTGGTGAATAGGTGAAGCGAACTACTTTTTCCCGGTAATCGTTTCCATCTGCATAATAATTATAGGCCACATAAAAGTAACCGTTCTCCGAAAAGTCAGGATCCAATGCCATTCCCAGCAATCCTCCTTCATTTATTTCTTCAACATCTTCAATTTGAATAACTTCTGAAACATCACCTGTGTTTGGATTAACGCGGCTCACTCTTCCGTATCGTTCGGTCATCCAAATATAGTCGTCGGGTCCCCAGATTATTTCCCATGGAGTGTCAAGGTTTGTAGCAATTACTTTTGTGTTTAAATTATTTTGAGCTTCCGCTACCGGAGAGAAAGCCAATAAAATGATAATGGTAAAAATATTATTTTTCATCTAATTAAAATTTAAAGTTTTCAAAGGTATTAGATGTAACTCCCTCCCGATTACTATCGGGATTAATTATACTTTTTTGTGAGGTATATCTGCCTGGTCGTTTCATAATGTCGTGTTTGAAAGTGAACATTTTAAATATAATTCAATAACAACAATAATTAGGATTTGTTTCAGAAACATAATGATTTAATGCATTCATTTTAACAGGATTATAATTATATTTCATGAGTAGAATTTTGCATTTTCAAACTCCATTTAGCATTAACGGAGTTGATCCAATAGGTACATAGTTTTTAGTAAGATTCTTTACTAAATCAATAAAATCTGGTTATTTTGGCAGAATATGATTGGTTTTACGTCAAAAAATCTGATTTTACTTCTTGGATAGTTTTTTGACAGACGTCCTATCTGTAATTATTTAATGCGAGAATTGTTATGACTGATAAAGAACTTAAAATACGATACAACGAAATTTGTGCAAATCTTGCCGGACGTAAATTAAAACCTGCTTTCGATTTACTTGAAAAACTGATAAACGAAAGTGGCTTGCTTGTTTATCTGGATGAGTGGCGAACACTGGAACAAACCTACAGTTACATGCTGCAATATACTGTTGAAGGAATAAAAGACCCCGAGCGGCAAAAAGTTTACAGGAAACTTATTGTTTCGGTTTTTGAATTGGCTGATGAAATTTACGATGCTATCCGGCAAAAATTATCTCCATCGCTTGAATTTGAAAAGAAAAGGACATTTGAGCCCGATGAGATTAACAGTGTAAATGAAAAAGTTCAGGACCTGGAAGATTATTATGTGCAAAATGAACTGATTTCCATTGCCGAAGAAAATGATGTTAAGAGCAGTTCGAAAACCGACGATGCAAAAATCCATCAGCAAAAAGTAGTTCGGCTTTTTTATCGATTTTGGTTTTTGAACCAGTTAAAAGTTACTGATCAGCAGTTGTTTCTGCAGGTATTAAACAGTGAGCAAATTGAAAAACCTTACAAATCTTTAATGGTTTCAGCATTGACTTTAAGTCTGCAACGTTATTTTGATGAGGCAAAGTTTAACATGCTTTTTGACGCCTTTGAAAACAGCGAAAGCGAAATTAATCAGCGGGCACTGGTTGGGTTACTTATCAACTTGTATAAATACGATGCACGTTTGCCTTTTTATACATCAGTTACAAGCCGGTTAAAGTTGTTGAATGAAAACCCTCGATTCAAACAAAACCTCGAAAGGGTAATCATACAGTTGATCAGGAGCAGGGAAACAGAAAAGATACAGCAAAAAATTAAAGATGAGATCATTCCTGAAATGATCAGAATCAGTCCGAACCTGAAAGACAAAATTAATTTACAGGATTTGATGGATGAAAATACAGGCGATGATAAAAACCCGGAATGGGAAGAAATCTTTAAAGATTCACCGGGATTAATGGATAAAATGGAAGAATTTTCGGAACTGCAAATGGAAGGCGCCGATGTTTTTATGGGCTCATTCTCCATGCTAAAAAGCTTCCCGTTTTTCTCGCAGGTGCACAACTGGTTTATGCCGTTTTTCTCTGCAAATCCTGAAGTGGGATCATTAATGTCTGATGACGATAAGTCTTCTGCGCGCTTTATGGAGGCAATAAACCTTGCCCCTATTTTATGTAATTCCGATAAATATTCATTTTGTTTCAGTATAAAAAATCTCCCGCCCGAGAATCGGGAATTTATGGCTGAAGGAATGAACGCTGAAATGAACCAGTTTAAAGAGTTGCAGGATGATGAAGAATTAACCGATCCGGGGAAAAAATCAGGTTTTATTTCAAATCAGGTCATTCAGGATTTGTATCGGTTTTACAAACTTCATCCGCGTAAGGCCGATTTTGAAGATGTTTTTGGCTGGCGGTTTGATTTTCATAATAAAAATATTTTAGGCGACATTTTGAAAGAGGATGAAAAAATGCTCCGAAATATTGCCGAATACTATTTTAAAAAGAACTATTTCGATGAGGCTGCCGAAATTTTCAGGTACATGCTATCCATTGAAAAAAATGGTGAGCTTTACCAGAAATTAGGTTATTGTTATCAAAAATCGGGCGATTTTAATAAAGCGCTGAATGCCTATAAAAAAGCGGAGCTTTTTGATCTGAACCTGTTGTGGAACTTCAAAAAAATAGCATTGTGTTACCGTAATTTAAAAGATCCTCAAAAAGCATTGGATTATTATTTAATGGCTGAAAATTTGGATGAAGAGGATTTGAATACAGAGTTAAACATCGGTCACTGTTATTTGGAACTGGAACAGTTTGACGAGGCTTTAAAATATTATTTCAAAGTTGAATACCTGGCTCCCGATAATAAAAAGGTTTGGCGTCCCATTGGCTGGTGTTCATTCGTTATTGGCAAAAAACAACAGGCGCTGAAGTATTTTAAAAAATTGGTTGACGATGATCCGAGCAAACACGATTTAATGAATATGGGGCATGTTCAGTGGAGCTTGGGTAACCGAAAAGAGGCGCTTGAATTTTATAAGAAATCAATTGCGAAAACAGATTTTACCGAGCGGGAATTTTTTGAGGTGTTTGACGAGGATTTGCATTTTCTGCTAAAACAAGGCGTGGAAAAAGAAGATGTTCCGATAATGCTTGATCAGTTAAGGTATTTTGTGGAAGAATGATTTCTTTTTGAAAACAGCATTGAATGAAATATTTAGCCGGCAGAAAATTAAAACTTCCGGCTTTTTTAGTTTTTGTTTCAATAGAAAGAATGTATTTTTAAATCGATTAAACAAACAGTGAAAAATTATATTATATTCTTTATTGGTAACGAAGAATTTAGTGTTAACGGCTAAAACCTGTTTTCTGCATTTCAAATAACCGCAGCTTAACAGGCCTTGTGAAAACAGGATAAGAAGTAATTAATTTTTGCACCGGGTTTTAACCCGGTGATTTCATGATGATTGAAAGTCGGCTTTAGCCTTTAATTTTTTTTTAACTGAAACTATTGATTTATAAATTCCAAATTGGTTAAATATTAGAAATTAAAAAAGAAAAGTTATGTTTGAATTTATTGGAATGAATTTTAAAAATAATATTACAATTAATAACTACTAAATCTGTGATTATGAGAAAATTAAGTTTACTTTTTTCAGGACTGTTCATTGTTTTTGCTCAGTCGGTTTTAGCGCAGCAGGCGCACATTAATGAAGATTGGGATCCAATGCGAAACAAAGAAAACCTGGTTCCGTTTTCAGCAAGAGTAATTTCACCTGAAGTACATGACGACCATACAGTTACATTTCGTTTAATGGGGCCTGACGTTTCAAGTGTTACTGTATCTGGTTCAATGTTTGTTGGCCCTGATGCCCCCAGATCAGTTGCCTTGGAAAAAGGAGACGACGGAATCTGGACTGGCACAATTGGCCCGCTGGAACCGGAGGTTTATCTCTATTGGATGACTGTTGACGGAGTTCGCATGTGCGATCCGAATAATACTTATGCAGGTCAGGCAAACATGCCTCCGTTTAGCATGTTGTGGGTTCATGGCGACGGCCCGGCATGGTACGATGCCAAAGATGTTCCTCACGGAGTAATTCACTGGCATTATTATCATTCAGATGTTACAAATGGTGAGCGTAAAATGCTGGTTTACACACCTCCGGGATATGATTCGTCAAAAAAATACCCGGTGCTTTATTTGCTGGGCGGCTCTGGCGATTTGGCCGAAACCTGGTACATGCACGGACAGGTAAATTTTATTATGGATAATTTAATTGCCGAAGGAAAAGCAAAACCAATGATTATTGCCATGCCGAACAATCAGTTGGTAAACCGTTCACATCCGCAACATACCGAATTAACTTTTGATTTGGTGAATGAAGAGTTTAAAAAGCACATTGTTCCTTTTGTTGAAGAAAATTACAGCGTAATTAAAGACCGTCATGCAAGGGCAATCAGTGGTTTATCGATGGGAGGGAGGCATGCCCAGTTTGTAGGTATAAATAATCTCGATTTATTTGCATCAATCGGAATTTTAAGCGCTGCCATTCCAATTGAACAAACACCTGCGTTGAAAGATGCCGATATAAATTCGAAACTTGATTATTTATTTGTTGGCGCCGGACCTCATGAAACCCGGCCCGGAGCAAGACACGAGGTTTTTCATAATGAACTGGACGAATTAAAAGTTAAACATGAATATTATATTGGTGGCAACGGTGCGCACGATTTGGTTACCTGGAGGCACCTGCTGTATTACCGTTTTTTACCCAACCTGTGGAAAGACCTTAAATAGAAAATAAATACTACAATTTACCTGTTGGCGGAATTAAATCTTAACTTGTCTCTGTGAGAGTCAGACTGAGCGAAGTCGAAGTCTGATTATTTATCTACTATATAATAATTCCACCAACGCGTTACAATTTATAAGGAAGCCGTACCGGAAACTTTTTTCAGTACGGCTTCTTTTCATATTTTATTTTGTTAATCAATCCGTTAATCTTCAATCGGTGTAAATATCAGTGTAATCCCAGTGCAAAAGCCCCGGACTTTTTGAGATAATTCTTACCGTATGAGTTTCTGTTTTTTCCCAGTCAAACTCCCCCCAACTAGTCAAATTCCTGGCCATTGTACATTCCAATATAGGTGGAATAAACACCATCAACATGTATTTCATAATTTACTTGACCTTTCCATAAATCGGAAGTTAACTTATATTTACCTTTCAGTATTTTTGGGGTAGTTACCTCGCACCACCACCAACCACTCATAAATAGGCAATCATGATTAAGTAAAGGGCCAGTGGTGTGATCTTTATAATAGTAAAGAAGAAAGCTACCTTCCCATTTGATGTTGGCAAATGTATTTTGACCATCAAAAAAACGAGCGTTAGTAAACCCAAATTCATCTATTTGTTTTAGATCAAAATGATCTGTGACCTCCCAGACTATTGTAGTTGGGTTAGGTTGAATAACAGGCAGTAACCCATTTACTCGTGGATTGTTCCGTTTTTCCCCGGAATATTGCTTTGGTCAATATTAAATAGCTGTGTACTCATTTGTCGTTCTGTCCTGATTAATTTTATAATCATCGTTTACTGTAATAGAAACATAATTGTCATACGAAAGAACCGGGTATATTTTTTCTCCAAGCTCCAAATCGCTTAGATAATATGTTCCTGCCACACAATGGTATTCCATATATCGGTAAAAGCCATTGTTCATATAACTAACACTGTCAGGGGAATTTGTAAATTTTTTAACAAGACCATCAATTGAATTAATACCAAACCTGTTAAATGTGCTGTCAGCAATGGCTAAAATTGTATAACGATTCCGGGCAGTATATTTACCAAACGGGAATGAAATAACATTCAAAGTATCTTTTAATCCGGTGATGTCAATCCCTTGTTTAAAAATGGAATAGGAAGGATCTTCATCCAGAATTTCGTACACGCTTTTTGTAACCGGTTGCAAAACCTTATCTATCACATGGATTATACCATTGTGGGCAGCAACATCCCTGTCAATGATTCTACTGTATTTATTCAAAATAATATCCGTAAAATCAAATTCAGTAACAATATAATCGCCAATGGCATTTACCTCTTTTAATGCTCCCAATCCAATATTATCTGTGTTAATTTCAGCGTCAATAATATGGTTCATGGCAAGTTTTGTCTGTTCTTCGGCTGACAGGTCGGTGTATGAAGTTATCCCATTTTCAGCATAATAGGCTTTCATTGCATCGTTATCCGGAAGAAACAAAGTGTATGGCCCCCTTACTGACAGAAGACTGCTGACAGAGGAATTTTGGTGAATATTACTTGTGTTAGCATTACTGATTAAACCGTAAAATTCAGAAAATTGATCGTGGGTTTGAATGTATTCAGAGATTACCTGGTCTTCAGACTTTACTTGCCAGTAAATGACTTCATTTTCGCAGCCAGTTAAAAATAAAACTGTTAGAAGCAGAATGATATTTGCTTTCAGGAAATATCGCGGTTTTGTTTCCATTTTAATGTGGATATAATTTATTCATCTTCAATCGGTGTAAATACCAGGTAATCCCAGTGCATTCTCCCTGCACTTTGTGCAACTACTTTTACAGTGTGAATTTCCGTTTTAACCCAGTTAAATTCCCCCCAACTGGTTACTTTTGGAGGATCAGTATATCTTATCATATTTGCGGTAAGATCACCATCAACGTATACTGCATAATTAAATTGATTTGAGCTCCATAAATTAGAAGTAAGTCTGTAATTACCTTTTAATATTTTTGGGGTTGTTACCTCACACCACCCCCAACCCTCCATTGTTATGCAATCTCTATTAAGGAATATTCCATTTTCATCTTCAGTTTCATTAAAACGATATTGAAGAGCAACACCTTCCCATTTGATGTTTTTTAAACTATTTTGTCCGTCAATAAACCATATGTATGATTTACGAAATTCATCCATTTGTTTCAAATCGAACTGATCTGTGACTTCCCAAATTATTGTTGTTGGTTTTGGTTGAATAACAGGCAATAAACCATTTACGGTGTGAATTGTGCCATTTTTCCCCGGAATATTGCTTTGGTCAATATTAAAAGCTGTGTACTCTTTTGTCGTTCTGTCCTGATTAATTTTATAATCATCGTTTACTGTAACAGAAACATAATTGTCATACGAAGAACCGGGTATATTTTTGCTCCAAGCTCCAAATCGCTTAGATAATATGTTCCTGTCACACAATGGTATTCCATATATCGGTAAAAGCCATTGTTCATATAACTAACACTGTCAGGGGAATTGGTAAATTTTTTAACAAGACCATCAATTGAATTAATACCAAACCTGTTAAATGTGCTGTCAGCAATGGCTAAAATTGTATAACGATTCCGGGCAGTATATTTACCAAAAGGGAATGAAATAACATTCAACGTGTCTTTTAACCCGGTGATGTCAATCCCTTGTTTAAAAATGGAATAGGAAGGATCTTCATCCAGAATTTCGTACACGCTTTTTGTAACCGGTTGCAAAACCTTATCTATCACATGGATTATACCATTGTGGGCAGCAACATCCCTGTCAATAATTTTACTGTACTTATTCAAAATAATATCACTGAAATCAAATTCAGTAACAATATAATCGCCAATGGCATTTACCTCTTTTAATGCTCCCAATCCAATATTATCGGTGTTAATTTCAGCGTCAATAATATGGTTCATGGCAAGTTTTGTCTGTTCTTCGGCTGACAGGTCGGTGTATGAAGTTATCCCATTTTCAGCATAATAGGCTTTCATTGCATCGTTATCCGGAAGAAACAAAGTGTATGGCCCCCTAACTGACAGAAGGCTGCTGACAGAGGAATTTTGGTGAATATTACTTGTATTGGCATTGCAAATTAATCCGTAAAATTCTGAAAATTGATCGTGCGTTTTAATGTATTCGGTGATTACCTGGTCTTCAGACTTTACTTGCCAGTAAATGACTTCATTTTTGCAACCAAATAATAACAATGCCCAAAATAAAAGAATACTTTTTGGAATAGAAAATTGTATTACAGCTTTCATTTTAGCGTGGTATAAAAGTTAGTGCAGGAAGTATCAATTATTCTGCCAGTTGAACATAAGTTAAAGTGCTAAATTACCAAGTTTTCCAGAAACATAACGGATAAATGTAAATAAGTTTTTAAAGATATTAGCTTCAAACTCAATATCATTTAAAGTTAAGATGCTACGTTGTTTTAAGAATGATGTATTACGTAAAAATTACCCAAAGTGGGTTGCAAAGTTAAATGCACTTTTGGGAAGCGATTGTGCTAAAATTAATTAACGATGAAA
>CAWKIX010000026.1:0-17887 GCA_963849775.1 uncultured Prolixibacteraceae bacterium
TTGCTCTTCTTAAGAACCTTTATTTCGTTTGCTGACTTTTGCAGCATTTGTTCCAAAGTTTTGACTGAAACTCAAATTTATATACCGGCTGTATAAAACAGGTTTTGAATTTAACTTAGGTTTAATGGGGTATATCAACATTTATCCTCAAAAGTTGTATGAAATAAATAGCAGCTACACGAGTGGAAAATTTAAAACCGCAGAAAACAGGGAAAATAAGCTTCTGATTGGTTTCTAAAATTAAAACAAGTAAACATTTCCGTTACGCCACATTTCGATAAATTCAAACTAATCACAGAATAATTATATTTTATAGCTATTTCCCTGTAAATTAATAAAATATATTCAGATATTGTTGTATCCTGTATTATAATACCCTAACTTGTTACTTCATACTCAAAATCTGTTATTTACAATAAAAATACGGGCAAAAAACAATCAAGTTTAAATTCAATGGAACGACGAAAATTTATTTCATTATCGGGTGCGGGATTAGCGGCTGTTGCATTACCGGCAATAGTTTTACAATCGTGCAACACCAATTACGACAGTTCACTGGCACTGCCAGGGCAGTTAACATTGATTATGGATTCAGAAACCATAATAAAAACGGGTAAACAATATCAACAGCAATTTCCAAAAGAAAACAGCGAACGAAAGCTGGTAAAACTCCTTAAAAAGAACATTCCGGATGACAATGAAAAACCTGTAAATCTGGAACAAAAAATTATTGAGGATTATAAAGCAGATGATACAGTGCTTTTGGACGGATGGATATTATCGGTAACAGAAGCGCGACAATGTGCCCTGTTTTCAATCACACAATCTAATTAATTTAATCATGCACATTGACGCAAGAAATTTACCAAACAATTCTGCAATACAGGGCGATATCTGTATTATAGGAGCTGGAACTGCCGGAATAAGTATCGCCCTGGAATGGATAAATACACCTTACAAAGTGATTCTTTTGGAAGGTGGAGGTTTTGAATATGACGATAAGATTCAGGAGTTGTACAACGGTAAAACTACCGGTCAAAAATATTATCCGTTAAAGTCTGCCCGGCTTCATTACTTTGGAGGTACAACCGGTCACTGGGCCGGAATGTGCGCTCCTTTCGATGAAGTTGATTTTAAAAAGCGGGACTGGGTACCCAACAGTGGCTGGCCAATTGGTCTGAAAGACCTTGATCCGTTTTATGCCAGAGCAAATAAAACCCTGCAGGTGGGGCCATACAATTATACCTATGATTACTGGAACAAAGAACTCACCAATTTAAACCGCTTTCCGCTCGACGAAAAAATAGTCTGGAATAAAATGTGGCAATTTAGCCAGGCACGTTTTGGAAATATATACAAAGAAAACATTGTAAAAGCTAAAAACATTCACCTGTACACTTACGCCAATGCAGTGGATATTAATGCAAACGATAATATTTCTGAAGTAAAAGAGGTGGTTGTAAAAAACTATGCAGGAAAAACACATACGGTTAAAGCCAAACATTTTATTCTGGCATGTGGCGCTATTCAAAATGCAAGAATGTTGCAGGCCTCCAATTCGCAGGCAAAAGCAGGACTGGGTAATAACAATGATTTGGTTGGCCGCTATTTTATGGAACACCTTGAATTACATGCAGCAGAATTGTGGATGATAAAGCCATTTCCAACAGATTTGTACCAATGGAATTATGGCGCAACAAAAGCTTATGCTGAATTAGCTCTTAAAGAAGAAGTTCAGGCGAAGGAAAAAATAACAAATGGTACTGTTTCTTTTTCCTCATTGGCGATCGGAAAAAACCAAAAATCCAGGATGGAAGTCTGGCAGGAA
The DNA here is from genome assembly GCA_963849775.1 of uncultured Prolixibacteraceae bacterium. Taxonomy (GTDB): domain Bacteria; phylum Bacteroidota; class Bacteroidia; order Bacteroidales; family Prolixibacteraceae; genus Draconibacterium. Next base: position 1,829 of record CAWKIX010000026.1, read on the forward strand.
ACAGATCCAAGGGAAAGCGTAAAGAAAATGTTTAAAAACTGGGATGAAGCTGCGGAATTGGCAAAAAATGAAAAAGGGAATATCGAAAGGGCTTTTCAATTACAGGTGCGAATTGAACAATCTCCAAATCTCAATTCGAGAGTTACTTTAGACACAGAAAAGGATGAATTGGGTGTTCCAAGAGCCCATTTGAACTGGGAATTAACAGCATTAGATAAAAGGAGTATCAGGACTATTTTTCATATATTAGGCCAGCAGATGGCTATAGCAGGATTGGGAAGAATTAGAATAAATGATTATTTACGCGATGAAAATGATGATATTTTTCCGGACACTACCAACGGAGGATGGCATCACATGGGGACTACACGTATGAGTGATGATCCAAAAGCAGGAGTTGTTGATCCCAATTGTCAGATTCATGGTATTTCCAATTTGTATGTTGCCGGATCGGGTTGTTATGTTACTTCTGCGGCACCAAATCCAACACTTACTTTGGTTGCCTTATCACTGCGCTTATCCGATTATGTAAAAAGCAGAATGAGTTAGACCATTACCGTATTAATTTGTAATCCTTTTTTGCTCTTCTTCCGAACCTGTATTTCGTTTTCTGACTTTTACAGCATTGTTTCCAAAACTATGGCTGAAAGTCAACTTGATATACCGGTTGTCAAAATCAAGTTTTGAATTTGATTTTAGATTTAATTCTGGTATATCTACATCCAACCTCCATAAATTGGTATGAAATACATCAATTACATTCAGGTTTAACCTGCTGTTCTCGTTTTTAAATTTATATTGAACACCAACATCCAATCTGCCAACAGACCTTGAAGTTGTTATTCCGCTTAACGATTTTGACTGATAGAAACCTGATATTTCAGCGGTAAATCTTTTAATTAAAGTAAAACTCTGGATGGTGTTTACCCGGTAATTGCTTTGAGTAATGTCCAATTCCTCTCCTTCATAATTAGTGATTACCCTTTGCCAAATCCAATTGAAATTATTTTGCATTTTCCACCATTCTGCAACTTTTACAGGAATGGAAATCATTGCCGAAATTGTATTTTGGTGGTCCAGGTTCTGCGAGGTGTAATATTGCCGGTCTGTCTCCTCATCATATTTAGGCTGAAACCGGGAAATTGCATCTTGTGTATTGGTGTAACTTACGGAGAATATTACGGTTTTATATTGATAATCTGTTTTTAAAATATGACTTATTGCCGGAAGTAATTTTTCATTTCCAATAACAAAAGTTTCAGGTGTCAGCAACAAAACAAAAGGTGCCAGCTGGTTAATGGATGGCCGATCTATCCTTTTACTGTATGAAAATTGTAATGTGCCATTTTCATTTAAACGATTTGAATAATATACGGTCGGAAAAAATTTCCCATAGTGTAGATCAACAATCCTCTTTTCCGTTTCCGAATCTAATACTGAATTCATGTATTCATAGCGCAAACCGGCAACGATACTTGATTTATCGCTGATTTTATAATTAACTGATGTATAGGCAGCGCTTATATTTTCATTCAACGAATAATTATTGGTGAGTTCATCATCTATTCTCCAAACACCTGTATCCAGATAGCTCACTCCAACATCATTCATAAATCTTGTAACGGTCCCTTTAATACCTGCTTCCAATTTCAAATTAGTCCCCAACTGCCCTGAATAATCCAGAGTACCAACATAAATAGTAATTGGAGTTGATTTGGTGGCATCAATTTCTTCGCCCGGAAAGGTATTTCCTGATTCATCTTCTGATTCGATTTTATAATACGAAGGATTTTTATTGTCGTATTTCAGGTAATCAAGATTGACATCAATCTTTTCATCTTCCCTAAAAAAGTGCTGAAGATTTATATTGCCCATTCCGTGTTTCCATATGTCTGAACTGGGATTAACAAGTGTTGAATGTTCCGTTAGTTGACCATCTGTTCTGTAAAAAGTTTCATTATCAGCGACTTTATTAAACTCCCTCCGGTAACCGGCAAACAGAACTCCCAAAATAGTTTTACTGCTGATGGTATAATCAAATCCCAAACGGGCATTTTGAAAACTCACATCTGCATCGCGAAGCGTTTCGGTATCTTTTTCGAAAACCGAACCTGATTTAAGAACAGAATTGTACATGGTGCCAACCTGATACAGATTATTATAACTTGCACTGTATAATCCGAAAAAATTGACCTTTTCTACATGATGGTTCAGGTTGAGATCTCCGTTAAATCGCTCCTGTTGTCCTATTCCTGCACCCAGTGAAAAAGATCCGTTTGTTCCAAAATTTTCATTCTTTTTAAGTACAATATTTATAATTCCCGCGTCACCTTCCGCATCATATTTTGATGGAGGAGTTGTAATCAATTCTATATGTTTCACATTATCCGCACTCATGCCATCCAGCATTTGAACTGCTGCTGCCAATGGCATCCTGTTTTGCTTCCCGTTAATTATCACCATTACCCCACCCTTTCCAGCCATTGATATGGTTCCGTTTTGACGATCGACGATTATACCCGGCGATTTCTCCAAAACTTCAAGGGCAGTATTTCCGGTAGAAGTAATGCTGTTCTCCACATTAACTACCATCCGGTCGATTTTAAGCTCGTAAACCGGTTTTTTGGCTACAACATCTACATCTTCCAGTTGATGGGTATCTGCCTCAACGTAAATAGGATTGTTATGCCGATGATCTTTTGAAGTTACTATAATAAACGGCGGAGAATAAGCCGGTTTATAGCCCAACATGCTAACTCCAATAATATAAGTACCTGGCCTGAAATTAGTTAAACTGTATATTCCTTCGTCAGTTGCCATCATACCCGTCACCACAGAAGAATCTTTCTGATTTAACAACATGACATTGGCAAAAGGAAGCGGAGTATTATCAATATTATGCACGGAGCCCTGAATCTGTGCCAACACAATTCCGGGTACAAATAAAATGACTAAAAAAAACAAAGTTCGTTTACGAAAAGAGATAATTAATTTCATAATTTCAGACGTATTTATTGACAATTTTAATACTAATTTATCCTAATTTACAACTTATTTATTATCAATCTCATAAATATTCAAATATATTAAGTGTAATTAGTATTTTATTTACAAATGTTTTATATTGTACAGGAAATTAATCCATAAAATAAAATTTTAACAACAGTAAATGCATATGCAACAAGCGAGGCAGGAGGTAAACTGAATCCGTTCAAATATGAGTTACCCGATTTAGGAAGCGTTCATGTGGATATTAAAGTTCACTAATGTGGTATCTGCCATTCCGATTTAAGCATGATTAATAACGAGTAGGGAATGTCTCAATATCCATTGGTACCGGTGCACGAAGTTATCAGCGAAGTTATTTCCGTTGGAAGTGAAATTAAAAATATTAAACCTAAAGATTTTATAGGGCTGGGTTGGAGTTCAGGGGCGTGAATGCATTGCAAACAGTGCATGGATGGCAGCCATCAACTTTGTGAGACTGCAGAGGCAATTATAGTTTGCCGCCATGGTGGATTTGCCGAACGGGTGCGATGCCACTGGTCTTCCGCAATTCAGTTACCGGAAGGCATTAACATTCAAAAGGCAGGACCGCTGCTTTGCGGTGGAATTACAGTTTTCAGTCCAATTATTCTTGCCGGCGCAAAACCTACCGACAAAATAGGTGTCATTGGTTTTGGCGGTCTGGGGCACATGGCTTTAAAGTATGCAGCAGCCCTATTGGCAGTCCCGCATTAATACGCACCATGTTGGAATTTTGTGTACGCCACGACATTTATCCAATAGTGGAAGAGTTTCCCCTTGCGAAAGTAAATGAAGCAGTTGAACATTTAAAAGCAGTGAAGACACGTTATCGGATTATCGCGGACAAGGAAGTTATCTGTTAAATTTTGACACATCAGATTGCAGGCTAACACATTTGAAAACAAAATTATAGTCTAATTGATTTTAATAACCGATACAAAACGAATAAACAATGAGAGAAATAATGTTAGTATTCCATTTTATTGGATTGGCAATGGGACTCGGAACCGGCATAGGTTTTATGATTCTTGGAATTACAGCATCAAAACTTGAAAAAAAAGAAGCAGGAAAATTTATGCTTAATGCATTTTCACTGGCAAAGATGGGACAAATCGGACTGATTTTATTGGTAATTTCAGGTCTGTATTTAATAACTCCCTTCTGGAAAATCTTACCAACTACTCCTTTATTAATTGCAAAATTAATATTGGTGGTTCTCCTCAGCGTGCTCGTATTGGCAAATGCTGTGGCGATGAAAAAAGCAAAAAACGGTGATCTGGCAAATCAACGAAACAAAATACAAATGCTAGGAAGAATATCGCTGATTACAGTTTTAACCATTGTGATTCTGGCGGTTTTAGTTTTTCATTAACTTGTATAATTTATATCCTGAAATTAAAAAATCGAATGACATGAATTCAGTTGAGTTAAAGAAAATACAAGCCCCGTTAAAAGAAAAATATCATAAAAATCCGGAATCCGCTATTATTACACTTCGGGCCCAGGGAAAAATTGGTGAAGGAATCTCGTGCAAAATTGAAACAGGAAGAGCAATTGCCAGGGCAGGACTTCATCCGGCTACAGGAGGTGACGGGATGCTGGCATGTTCGGGAGATTTGTTGCTTGAAGCATTAGTTGCCTGTGCCGGTGTAACACTTAGTGCGGTAGCAACTTCAATAGGAATTATTATTAATAATGGATTTATTATTGCTGAAGGCGAAATCGATTTCAAAGGAACTTTAGCAGTTTCGAAAGATGTACCGGTAGGTTTTAAAATCATTCGTCTTTTATTTAAACTGGATTGCGATGCCGGGAAAGAAACAATTAAAACACTTTTAAAACTGACTGAAAGGTATTGTGTAGTATATCAAACGATTGCTTCGGCAACGCAGGTAGATTCAGAAATTGTTATAACAAATTAAACAGCAACATATTTGCGGTATTAAAATAATAATTGTTTTTACGTAATCTTAGTCGCTGTCGGAGACAGGGATTATTTATGAATAATCCGGACTAAGAAGTTCAACCAGAAAATCCAGGTTTATTTTCCAATTCCCCACTGCCAATACACAATTTCCCATTTCCCGGAATCGTCTTGTCTTAAAACAGATAAGGCGGAATGGTAACCATCAAAAATAACTTCTCCCGATTTTCTGTTTTCCATGATTTCGTGCGCACGATAAAACACGGTAGCCAAATCTCCTGAAACCTCAATTCTGTCTATTGTAATGTCAATTTTAGGTATGTGTGTTTTCAGAAAATCACCAAGCCACATTAACGAACTTTTCCCGGGTACCGGAGGTTCTCCATCTTTAGTGAAAGCAAAGTAATCATCAGCGTAATTCTCTAAATATTTTATAAACGTAAGGCTGTCGGTAAAATCGGCAGTATTAACAAAATCCCAAACCGCTAAGAATTCCTTTCTTATATTTTCCTTTTCATCACCCGACTGATTTTCGCTTAAGTTACCACCGAAAACATGTACAGAATTTGCAATAAAAACAATAATAGTGCCGTGAGGAAATAATTCTTCGTTTTCATAATTAATGTTAATTTAAAAAATAAAAAATATTCCTTTTTAAATAATTGTTTATAAATTAACATTATCTACATTTATAAAATACTCATGCTCCGTTTCTTCCGAAAAATGAGATATGCCTTTATACCCGAAACACAAATTGTGTGTCGCTGCCGCTTAAATTAGCTGCTGCGCAGTAAAATTTTTGTAGCCTGGCAATTGTGTATATTCATGAAAACTGCAGAGCAGCGAAATATTATAAAAATAATTTTCCTTATATTTTACCCGAAAACAATGCTTTATTTTGATTCCTTTTGAATAAACTACTGAAACACTAAAAATAAATTAAAACCATATTCGAATATTTCAGTAGTTTATTAAATATCCTGCTTTAAATCAGCTTCTCAGGCATTGGCCCCGGAGGCGGAGCACTCATATCCATCCCGTGAAATTTCTCAATGCTCTCTTTCATAAGAACATCGACAGGATGATCAGATACAGCCACATCATGCATAAATGTATCTGCACCCGGCCCCTCGTGCAGCACAACCGCCATTAATCCATTTGGAGTTTCAACCGCCCAGACATCATGACGATTCAATTGATGACGCTTATTCAAATCATCCCACTCTTTTTTCATCTCGCCTTTCATTTTATATGTCCAGCTTTTCCATTCTTCTTCCCTGCCTTTTACAACAGGTGCAACAACTAATCCCATAATCTTAAAATTTAATTTATTAAAAAAGATAACCCATTACAATTTAAGACAAGTAAGTCTTAAATGCGAATTTCTAAAGTTAATAAACCATAAAAACCAATGTTTATAAAGTTAATTTTGAACATGCTAAAATCCATTGCTTCACTAAATAGTATATGTACAAAACACCATCAGCTTCTTATGCTGTAAAATCCCGGCAAAATAAAAAAATACATTATTGTATTTAAATATTTTGCCATATGGTAAATTAGTCATAACTTGACGCTTATAAAATTTGGTCTTTCGAACAGACATTCTGCCGTACCTGCTTTTAAACCAAAAATCATCCTTCCTTTTGTGTTTGATAAAAATTGAATTTAAAAGAGTTATTAATTTAAAACGGGAAGTATGAAAAAATTGAATTTATTGGGAATTCTGTTGGTTCTGATATCAACAGGTGCATGGGCACAAAATGAGGTAAAAGCCTCCAAATTTGAAAATGTTTCGTGGAATCAGATTGTAATGATAAAGTTTGCACCGGGAAAAATGGACAGGGCAAAAGAGATCATCAAAATTTATGACGATGCAGGAAAAGCAGCCAAAACACAAGGTCCCGAAAAATACTGGATGGCAACCGGTGATTACGATTTAATGGTCATCTGGAAACTGGATGGCGGACCTTCCGACCTGGAATGGCAAATTTCGCCCGACGACGTAAAATGGATGGCCGAAATGGTTAAAAGCCAGGGCTCGGATGAAAATGTTCAAAAACTACAGGTAGAATTTTCAGGTCTCATTAACAATTCCAACAGCTATTTAAGCCGAAAGGAATTATAGTCCCAAAGCGTATCCCAAAAAGTTGGTATTGCATTGGGCGTTTAAAGGCAGCAAACCAAATTATCAAAGTTATTCAATCAGTTAAAAGTTTTATTATGAGCAATTTGGAAACATTAAAAAAAGGTTACCAGGATTTTGCAAAGGGTGACGTAGAAGCAGTAACATCGGTATGGCAGGATGATATTAAATGGCAGGAATGCAATGGTTTTCCATTTATTGAGGGCGATGGAACTTTTATCGGTGCCAAAAATATTGTTGAAGGTGTTTTTGCCAAAATACCTGAATATTATGAAGGATTCAACATCGAAATTTCAGATTTTATTGATGGCGGCGACAAAATTGTGATGGTTGGACACTACACCGGCACCTGGAAAGAAACCGGGAAAAAATTCAAAGCTCAGGCAACTCATACCTGGACATTCAAAAACGGGAAAGTATCAAACTTTTTTCAGGCAGTAGATACTGCAACTATTATTAATCCATAAAATTACAGCAATGAACAATTTAGAAAATTTAAAAAAAGGGTACGGGGATTTTGCATCCGGTAACATTGATGAAGTCGTTGCCCTTTGGCAACCCAATATCGAATGGAGAACCGGTATCGGAATGCCTTACATTAACAAAGAAGGATTTTATAAAGGGGCCCAGGCAATTGTTAGTGGCGTTTTTGCTTATATCCCTGAATACTTCGACAATTTTAATATTGAAATTTCAGAATTTATTGATGCCGCAGACAAAATTGTAATGGTAGGTTATTACACAGGAACATGGAAAGCTACAGGCAACAAATTTAAAGCAAATGCTATCCACGCCTGGACTTTCAAGGATGGAAAAGTATCACATTTTTTCGAAGCAGCTGATTCAGCTGCAGTTATGAATACATAATAAATTAAAAAATGGAGGTACTCCGGTTCCTCCGGTTAATAATGTTGTAACACAACCAATTCCACCTGACCAAATGCAAATAATGATAAAAACGGGAAAAGCCGAAAACCGGAAAGAATAGGCACAAAAATTAAAAAGTAAAAAATATGGCAACATTCGTATTTCGTCACAAAGTAGGCGATTTTAACACATGGATCAAGGGTCATCAGGATCGGGTTGATTTATTTGGTGATACAGTTTCAGGCTTCAAAACATTTCAGGATGCAGATAATCCTAATTCAATTGTTCTCGTTATGGAAGTAAACGATATCGAAAAGCTTGGAGCAATTATCAATGATCCGAAAAACCAGGCAATAAAAGCCCGGCACACTGTATTGGAACCAATTACAATGTCAGCACAGATGGACGTATAGGAATTTATGTATTCAGAATGGGTTTAACAGGTCACTGGATAAACTGTGAGAACAGTTTAACAGCTTCCCGGGTGCCGGCTCCTGTTGCACCGGGAGACGGAGGGAAATCCAGTTGCCCCTGTTATACTGCCTGTTTAAATTATAGGAGCGCACCGTACCGCTCACGTATGATTACGATAAATGTACCTTATGAACTTTCATGAATCACCGGGTTCAACTTTCGAAACCATTGTCTTTAATTTCAATCAAAACGTGATCTCAACATCAGCTATGATTGCTCCTCAATCGAACAGGGAAACGGTAATTTTTGAAGACGGAATTATTGAAAATCTGCATTTAAAAGAAATTTAAATCTTCAATAGCAAGTGGAATTGAGCTACCACTCTAAAAAACCGGCCTGTCCCGATCTGGCTTTGCATCGGGGGCGGAACCGAAAAGCCAAACGAGTAGGAAAACTAAAATTTGTAAAAAATGAAAAAGAACAACTTGTTCATTCCGTTACTGGGAATATTTTGTTTTGCCTTGTGTTTTACTTATTGTACAAACAGCAACAAGGAAACAGGCGATGAAAATGTGGTTGTGGCTGTAAATTCAGGCCAGGATATTGTAAAACGGGGCGAATACCTTGTAACCATCATGGGTTGCAACGACTGTCATTCTCCAAAAAGAATGGGGGCAAACGGTCCCGAAATTATTCCCGAATTGTTGTTGTCAGGTTATCCTGCCGATCGGCCAATCGTAAAGTTTGATCATCCAATGATAAAAGAAGGTTTTGGTATGTTTTATCCCGACCTAACTTCAGCAGCCGGACCTTGGGGCGTTTCATTTGCCGGAAACCTCACTCCCGACCAGACCGGTATCGGCAACTGGACGGAGGAACAGTTTAAAAAAGCATTGACGCAGGGAAAATTCAAAGGGATAGATGGCTCACGAATGCTGCTGCCACCAATGCCCTGGTTCAATTTTACGGCTTTAACCAATGAAGATACCCATGCAATATTCATGTACCTGAAAAGCATAAAACCTGTAAAAAATGTAGTGCCGGCACCAATTCCACCTGACCAGATGTAAATATATTAAACGGGTAAAGCCGAAAACCGGAAAGAGTAGGCACAAAATTTAATAAATATAATTATGGCAACATTCGTATTTCGACACAAAGTTGGTGATTTTAACACATGGATCAAAGGACATCAGGATCGGGTTGATTTATTTGGCGATACAGTTTCAGGGTTCAAAACATTTCAGGATACAGATGATCCCAATTCAATTGTTCTCGTTGTGGAAGTAAACGATATCGAAAAGCTTGGTGCAATTATCAATGATCCGAAAAACCAGGCAATAAAAGCCCGGCACACGGTATTGGACCCAATTATAATGTCAGTGCAGGTTGAAGTATGAAATTTATGTATTAATATAAAGTTGCTTAATGGGGCGCTGGTTAAGCTGGAGAACAGTTTTGCAGCGTCCCTGACAAGCTTTACTTCCCTGTTTGCCGATAGGTGGGGACTGCGCTCAGTCTGACGGTCACCCTGAGCAGAGTCGAAGAGTTTGTAGTCAGGAAGTTTTGAAATTTTGCATTAACTAAACAAAATGTAATTGAATTCTAAAACAAATTAAAATAAGTGGAAAAGAGCTGCCACGCTAAAAAACCAGGCGAAACCCGAAAAGCCATACGAGTAGGGAAACTTAATATTTGATACAATGAATAAATTAATATCTCTGCTTGTTATTTTTGTGGCTTTTACTTTACATTCCATAGCACAGGAAAACAAAGATGAACACCTGCTGGATGGAACTGCAATGGACTATTATTACCAAAACGGAACTGCAGTTCACGTTGAGATGGCAAACGGAATGTTCAGTTTTAAATGGATTGCCGGTCCAAATGAAGGTACTGAAGGGAGCGCTCCGTACCGATCAAGAAAGATTGGAAATAAAATGTACCTGGTTAATTTTCATGAGGCACCGAGTTCAACGTTCGTAACCATTGTCTTTAATTTCAATCAAAATGTGATCTCAACATCAGCTATAATTGCTCCTAAATCAGATAGGGAAACGTTAATTTTTGAAGGCGGAATAATTCAAAACTTGCATTTGAAGGAAAATTAGGCTTTATAATGAAAACCGAAAAATTTGTAGGCTCATGGGAATTAAAGAAATGGACAGCTGAGCTAAATGATGGAACAATAGTATTTCCCTTCGGTGAAGATGCTCTTGGAAGAATTACATACGAAACTAATGGCAGTATGTCGGTGCATTTAATGAAAAACAACAGGCTAAAATTCCATTCTGAGGACCCACTTCAGGCCAAACCCGAAGAAGTTGTTGTTGCGTATAATGAATTTCTTTCCTATTGCGGAAGTTATGAAGTACACCATAATCACAACCAGGTTGTTCACCGAATAAAAATAAGTTCTTTCCCCAACTGGGTAGGTCAAAATCAAATAAGAAAATTCGAATTTAACGACGATAAACTGATTTTAAGAACCGATACCATTGGTTCCAGCAAACACGAACTGGTTTGGCAAAAAATGAAAAAGAATAGTTAGAAATCAAATAATCAATATGGTAGAGTTCTTAAAATCTAAAATCCGATTCGATGCAGCAGGCTATTACCTTTTAGGTGTTTTAATGCTGGTTTTTCTTGGTTTCTGGCCCACTTATTTTGCAAAGTTTTTTGATGGTTCATTGAATTATTCAGGCTATTTTCATTTCCATGCAATAATCGTTTTGTTATGGATGGCTGTTTTAATTACGCAACCCATTTTAATCCGAAATAAGAAATTTTCCATTCATCGTACGATCGGAAAATCTACCTATCTGTTATTTCCTCTGATTATTATTTCGGTTGTATTGCTTGTTCACAGCCGCATTCCCTTTTACGGGAAAAATGTTGAAATGGAAATTTTTATTCCATTTAAAGATTTGTTCACATTATCAATAGCTTATGGAATTGCAATTATCAACCGGCACAACATCGAAATTCATGCACGTGGCATGATTGCCACAGGTATTATATTTATTGAACCGGCTCTTGCACGTTTCAACTTTCGTGCACTAGATGGTATTAGCAGCTATCCAATTATTCCTTATGTCGTTACAGTATCATTTATGTACATGATTCTTGTTATTCTCATTATTGCAGAACGAAAACAAAAATCAGGAAGATGGGTTTTCCCGCTTGTCCTGGGACTGTTAATCCTGGTACATTCCATTAGGATTTTCAATATCAGAATGGGATTTTGGGAAAGTTTTGTAGGCTGGTTTGCTGCATTACCGTTAACCTAATGAAAAATTTAAGAAAGAATATGTTTAAAATCATTATCATGAAAACCAATTTCAATTTCTCCTCTTTTTTTCAGTATTTACAGGGATTAAGAAGAACAGTTATTAAAATAAACTTCCTGTATTTGTGTGAGTTATCATTTTTAAAACTATGCGCATTTGTAGTATTACTTTTTGCCATTTCATGTACTTCTGAAAACAAGGTAAATATTATCGATGATAAAGCAATAGCCGATGAATCCAATACTTCCGACTGGCTGGCTTACGGTCGAACTCACAGCGAACAGCGGTTTAGCCCAATCGATGATGTAAATACCGACAATGTTGCGAAACTTAAAGTTGACTGGTATATGGATTTACCCACAGATGTCGGACTTGTTTCAACTCCGCTGGTGGTAAACGGAATAATGTATTTCACCGGAACCATGAATATTTTGCGTGCGGTAAATGCAGTTACAGGTGAGATGATTTGGGAATTCGATCCGGAAGTTGGAAAACATATCGCCGGTAAAAAGCAGGTTGGCTGGATTCACAACAGGGGCATTTCCTATTATAAGGGAAAGGTTTTCACCGCAACCTGGGACGGTAGATTGATTGCCGTAGATGCCAAAACAGGTACTCAAATTTGGTCGGCTGTTACATTCGATCCAAAAAAACCTTTATACATAACCGGTGCTCCAAAAGCGTTTAAGGATAAAGTGCTGATTGGTAACGGAGGCACAGAAAATGGTCCTTCAAGAGGATATGTTACTGCATATGATGCCGAAACCGGAAAACAGGCGTGGAGGTTTTTTATTGTACCCGGGAATCCCGCGGATGGTTTTGAAAATGAGGCGATGGAAATGGCCGCCAAAACCTGGACAGGGGAATGGTGGAAACATGGTGGCGGCGGAAATGCATGGCATGGTTTTACCTACGATGCCGATTTGGATGTATTGTATATCGGAACAGGTAACGGTTCTCCATGGAACAGAAAAATCAGAAGTCCCGAAGGTGGTGATAATCTTTTTCTGTGTTCCATTGTAGCATTGAATCCGAATACCGGAGAATATTTATGGCACTACCAAACTACACCCGGAGAAAGCTGGGATTTTAACTCCAATATGGATATTGTACTGGCTGATTTAAAAATAGATGGAAAAGTAGTAAAGGCGATTTTACATGCCCCTAAGAACGGATTTTTTTATGTGATTAACAGGGAGACAGGGAAACTGATTTCTGCCGAACCTTTTGTAGAAACATCGTGGGCATCGCACATTGATATGAAAACGGGAAAACCCGTTGAAATCCCGGGTGCCCGATATGAAAACGGACCTTACACAATTACACCAAGTCCCTGGGGGGCACACAGCTGGCAATCCATGTCGTACAATCCACAAACCGGGTTGGGTTACATGCCAGTACAACATTCTGCCGTAAAATTTTCTGATGAAGGTTTTGACCTGCAACACTGGCAGTCGGTTGATTTTTATGGAGGAATGGGTGTAAACATGCTCGGTGCCGATAAGCAACCAAAAGAATATCCATCTTCCCTGGAAGCATGGGATCCGGTAAATCAAAAATTGATTTGGTCTGTACCACAGGATAATTTTTGGAATGCAGGCACTTTAACTACGGCAGGCAATCTTGTATTTCAGGGAAGAGCAGACGGTAAGTTTCTTGCCTACAATGCCAAATCAGGTGAAATTAAATGGACATTTGATGCAGGATTAGGTATTTCGGCGCCACCAATTACCTTTAAAATTAACGGGAAGCAATATATCTCTTTATTGGTAGGTTTTGGAGGAGGTTATGCCCGCGGTGGATTTGACGTTTATAAACTTGGGTGGGCGTACCGTATGCAAACCAGAAGACTAATTACTTTTTCATTGGACGGCAGTGCAGATATGCCAGCCATGTCGCCCCCGTTTTTCCCTGAACCTATTGTTGACCCAAATTTTAAAATTGACAACGAACTTGCCAATCAGGGAAGTCAATTATATGGACTGTGCTTTAATTGTCACGGAGGTGGTATGTACGCAGGCGGAATGTCGCCGGATTTGAGAGCCTCATCCATTCCTTTAGACAAGGAGGCATTTGCAATGATTGTTCGGGATGGATTTAGCAATGACAACGGAATGCCTGCATTTCCTGATTTAACAGATGAGCAGTTGGAAGCATTGCGGCATTTTATAAGGAAAAGGGCAACAGAGACCTTTCCTGAATATGAAGCTTTAATGAATAATCAAAAAGTGGATAATAAAGATGTGAATGCAGGCCATTGAATATAAGTCCAATTCAAATCTAAGCACTGTTGTATTTTACATTAAAAAGGTTGACAACGTATTAAAAGAATTAAACAGAATAAAAACAAATTTAAAATTTCAGTTCATGAAAAAATTATTCCTTGTTTCAATTATTGTAGTTACATCAATAGCAGGTGGTTTTTGTCAATCCGTTGAAGAAATAAATGCTGTTACCAACGATTTTCTTAAATCGCTAAATGAGCAGCAACGTCAGCAAGTCAGCTACGATTTTAACGATACGCTCAGAACAAAATGGACCAACCTTCCAGTTGGACTGGCTCCGCGCCCCGGGTTGCAATACGGCGAATTATCGGAAACAAGTAGAATAAAGTTTCACCATATTCTCACTACGCTTCTAAGTTCGCAAGGTTATTTAAAAACTACCAGCATTATGAAGCTGGATGATATTTTAAATGAAGTTTACGAAACTGCTTACAAAAACAAAGAAATAAATGATGATGAAATTACTGAACTACGGAACCTTCAATGGGATTTTTCCCACTATTTTATTTCAGTTTGGGGGAAACCCGGAATTGTTGATCCCTGGGGATTAAAGTTTGAAGGTCACCACATTTCGCTTAATATTTCTGTTGCAGGAGGAAATTATTCACTCACTCCACTTTTCTTTGGCACCGACCCCTCCGAAGTTCATACAACAAAATACGCAGGACTTCGGGTACTAAGTAAAGAAGAAGACTACGGATTCCTATTGATAAATGCTTTATCAAAAGAACAACAGTCGGTAGCTGTTATTAGCAACGAAGTTCCCGGCGATATCATTACAAATCCACAGAGAAAACAAATGATATCAGAATACCGTGGAATTAAAGCAAGCAGTTTTACGCCTGAACAAAAAGTGTATTTAAAATACATTATTGAAGAATATGTGCATAATCTGGAGCACGAAAAAGCCCATGAATATATGGACAAGTTTGAAGGATCAGGAATTGACAACATCTGGTTTGGCTGGATTGGCAGCTTGAAACCTCAAAAGCCTCACTATTACGTTATTAACGGACCCGATTTTCTAATTGAATACGACAACCGTGGATTTCAGGGAAGTTTAGGGAATCATATCCATTGTATCTGGCGCGAAAAGGGAAACGATTTTGGGGAAGATATATTGAAAAACCATTATTTGACACACAAGCATGAATAATAAAATGGTGGAAAACCGGTAGCGCTTTTTAATATTTTTGGTACACCACACTATTAATCCGAATTAACAGCGTATAAAACCAATTTCGGGGATATAACCCAGTGATTATCATTTTAATAAATAATAACCTAAAAACTTTATCAGAATGAAAAATCATAATTTTAAAACAACAGTTAAAGTTGCTGCAATTACAGTTCTCACAGGTTCTATTTGTATGATTGGAGGTGCTGCTCTAATGGGAATTTCAGGCGCCGATTTGGACAAAGCATTGGATGAAAACGATCTGGCAAATTATCTGGCAGCGGCGAAAGAAGGAAGAGTATTATTAATTCTCAATTTAACCCTTTGGATTTGTGGGGTTTTTTTAATTGGTTTGGCCGGAACGCTAATGGCAAACTTAAGTGATACCAGAAAAGTGATATCTAAAATAATTATCTATAATTATTCGATTGCAATACCAATAGTTGTAATTGCTTACTCCGCATGGTTTGCCATTGTGGTTCGGCTTTCGGCCCATGATCCTCAGGATTCAGCAGTTCTGGCAGAAGTTGTGGGATGGTTTGCATCCAGAGCCGATTGGATTGCCACTATCCTTGTTTTAGGAACAGGTCCCTTTTTGATTACTCTTTCGGGCCGGGATAATTGGGGTTCCAAAATGACTTCATATATGGAGTTTTATATGCCTTTTTACCGGTATGCTAAATCTAACCGGAATGTTTGCTGGTGGCTTAACCACATACGGATTTCTAATCATTCCGGTGGGAATGAGCTGGATGTTTGCATCTTCAGTCGTATTATTCAAAATAAGTAAAAATTAAATTGGATACGCAGATGCATATAATACAAGCGGTATAATGATTCAGGTGACAATATTTCTATGCGCGTCATTCTCCTAAAAAAATGGGGGCAAACGGGCCCGAAATCATTCCCGAATTGTTGTTACCGTGATA
>CAWKIX010000027.1:0-23010 GCA_963849775.1 uncultured Prolixibacteraceae bacterium
CGTGGCTATGAAGTAAAACTGAAGGAGGCCCTTTTGTGGAGCGCAATGTGGATAAGCCTTGCATTGATTTTTAATTACGGAATTTACCTGTATCTCGGAAAGGCAAAAGCAACAGAATTCTTAACCGGCTACCTGATTGAAAAATCGTTAAGCATGGATAACCTCTTTGTTTTCATCATGGTTTTTTCCTACTTCAACATTTCCTCCCAAATATCAGCATAAAGTTTTATTCTGGGGGATTCTCGGTGCTTTGGTTTTACGGGCAATTTTCATCTTCTCAGGAGTTGCTTTAATAAATCGGTTCCATTGGATTATTTATATTTTTGGAGCCTTTCTTGTATTTACCGGCATTAAAATGGCGGTTAAGCAGGACGATTCCATTGAGCCGGATAAAAATCCGGTTGTTCGGTTGTTTAAACGATTTTTCCCGGTTACCGAAAAACTTCACGATGGTAAATTTTTCGTCAGGTTGAACCATGCAAAACTGGTGGCAACACCATTGTTTGTGGTGTTACTTGTTATTGAATTTACCGACCTGATTTTTGCAGTTGACTCTATACCTGCGATACTTGCCATCTCTACCGATACATTTATCGTTTTTACTTCCAACGTTTTCGCCATATTAGGATTACGAGCTTTATATTTTGCCCTTGCCGGAATTAGCCGAATGTTCTATTTTCTGAAATATGGATTAGCGGTCATACTTGTGTTAGTAGGTGTAAAAATGTTGATCGCCGATATTTACAAGATTCCAATAACTTATTCGTTGATTACAATTGCTGTAATTCTTTTTCTGTCTGTAATAATTTCAATTTTTTCAACAAAAAGAATTAGTGTTCAACAATAGATAAAAATTATTACTGTGAAATGTACAAATTGCAATATACCGTTAGTGATGTTGGCGAGGTCAGGCATCGAAATTGATTATTGCCTGAAATGCCGTGGTATTTGGCATGACAGTGTATAACCTTGTAAAATATTTGAACGTTCGGCAGTTGGATACCGGGAAGATTTCCACACGGAAAAACAGCATTTTCCTACCGGAAATAACAGTGAATTAACTAACGCTCACAGGCAGAAAAACTGGTTGAGTGAGTTGTTTGATTAATTCCCACTTTTTAAGTACCGGATTGAAGAATTACTAAAACAAAATCAATCTGGTTCCTATATTTCAAACTATGTTAAAAAAGTAATTATTGAGGAATGACAAATAAAATAATCCTGCGTAATCAAAAAACAGTTTTTTTCATTTTTATGGTAGTTTCGGTGGGATTACGTTTTTTTAGTTTTTTCCCCAGCGTACTAGATCACGACGAATCAACGTACCTTATTATTGGACGCGATATTTTGCATGGCAAGTCATTATATTCCGATGTGACAGATACCAAACCTGTCGGTATTTTTTTGTTTTACGCAGGTCTTGAGTTTCTATTTGGAAGTTCTATTTTTTGGAAACGGTTTGCATTCGCCATTTTGGTTGGAGTGACCGGTTTTTTAATCAGCCGCATTTCAAAAAAGTTATTCCACCAGGATAAAGTAGCATTCGCAGCGGGACTCATTTACATTATTTATACCTCTATCTGGACTTATCATGGGCGTTCCCCTAATACTGAGTTACTTTTCAATTTTTTCACAGCCAGCTCGCTATTACTTCTTCTGAAAAAGAATACCTGGAATTATCTGTTAGCAGGATTATTTATGGGCATGGGATTTATGGTAAAATACCTGGTACTGTTCGACTTCGCAGCATTTTTATTGTTTTTCTTTATTATGGAAATGAAAGAACGGGAAAACCGACTAAAATTAGTAATCTGGTGGCGATTTGTGTTATCGGGTTTGTTTTTTGTAATTCCATTTGTATTGACAAACCTTTATTTTTGGATGGGAAATCATTTTGAAGATTTTTATTATATCACCTACATATTGCCCGGCAACTACGGAAGTAATCCATCAATTTTAAGATATTTAATTATGCTCCTTGACCTTACCGCAAAATTCCTCCCCATATCATTTGTGGTGTTTTATGTCATTTTCAGCAAAAACAAATTTCCGGCGGCACAATACAAATGGTTTTTTATTCTTTGGATTGCTGCTATATTTGTGGCGATGTACTTGCCTGGACAAGAATTTAGCCATTGTACCATTCAATTAATGCTTCCGCTAAGTTTGATTGCCGCACTTTTTTTTCATCCTGAATTTAAAACCGACAAGATTACAGGAAAACTATTTTCAAAAAAATATGGTATTCCTGCTTTACTGCTATTACTGCTTGGCATTCAAGTAATCACCTTTCAGAATGAAGTGATAAAACCTGACTACGAGCAGGAAGTAGCTGATTATCTATCCCAAAACATGAAAAAAAATGATGGCTTGTATGTTTCAAATTACCACCAGATTGTTTACTACCTTCTTGGAATTGATAGTCCTACAAAATTTGTTCATTCTACGCTCTTGTATGAGGAGAGCCATGCTAAAGCTTTTAAAGTTAATGCAAATCGAGAAATTAAGAGAATAATTAACACAAAACCGAGATTTGTGATTATAAAATCTCCCAATAAGTTAGTTGAAGATTTAATCAGGAAAAATTACCGGTTGATAAAAATGTTTAACCACAAACGCATAAAAATATACGAAAAGGAAGGATAAGAAATACGGTTTTTCTGTTTTATTTGTTTAGTTAGTTATGAATGGTGGTTTTATGAAAATATTTCTTGTGATATTTAATATGGACATGGAAATACTTACCAATCAGGGAAATGATTTTAGCTAAATATTTTATTTGATTAAGAATCGTGATTTGTTTATATCCATCACCCTTGAATTTCAAAGTTTATTCAGATTTTTCTCTCCAAACACAACAGAATGTGTTGTATTTCAAATTTAATAAAACAAATAATAAAACGCTCCAATTCCTAATGAAATCAAAACAACTAGCATTCCAAGGCAACCTTTGCCTTTAGGAATTATCATAGCTTCTCTGGATGAATTTCCCAAAATAATATTGAATAAAGCATGAAGAAACTGACTTTGTGCTTCAGCAAGATCTTCATAATTCTCGGGATCTTTTATGCCTGTATTTTGCGTTTCTACAATTATCTTTGTTCTCGTTTCTTCGAGTTCTTTTACCGAAATATTCATATCCCCTGTTGAATAACCATTCCAAAAATTATTTTTTAAAATACTAAATACATAAATTCCCGTATGATCATTGCTGCTTTCTACATGAAAATCACTATTTTGATTTAGCTCAATAAATTTATTAACGGCCTCTCTGACTTTCGTTACTTCAAAATCAATTATCGATTCATATTTTGGTAAAGTTTTATTCATGAGATTTTTTGTTGAATAGAATATTTCGTAAATAGAAATTCATGGCATTTGTTTTTGAATATTGATAAACACCTGCATCCATAATAAATCCACCCAGGTTATTCCGCAAACCTGTAACCAATGCCTGATTCTGTAATTAATAACTTTGGTTTTGAAGGATTATCTTCAATTTTTTTACGTAGTTGCGCCACAAATACTCTTAAATACTGGGTTTGGTCAATATAGCCATACCCCCAAATCTCTTTTAAAATATATTGATGGGTAAGCACACGCCCGCAATTTTTTGCAAAGAGACTTAATAATGAAAATTCGGTAGCGGTAAGCTTTAATATTTCATTATTTTTCTTTACGATATGGCTAACCATATCTATTGTTAATGAATCAAAATACAATACAACTGCGTCCGGTTTACTTTCCGAAGAGCGGATTGCTGCCCTGATTCGGGCAAGTAATTCCCCGGTTCTGAAAGGTTTGGTAAGATAATCGTTAGCGCCATTATCCAATGCTGTAATTATCTCTTCTTCCGAGTCCCTGACTGACAATATTATTACAGGTTTGTTAAACCATTCCCTCAATTTTTTTAATATCTCCTGACCATCAACATCAGGTAGCCCAAGATCTAAAATAATAAGTGATGGATTATGAGTTGCTGCATCCACCAGACCTTCCTTGCCGTTTACCGACTGGATTATTTTGTAGCCGCTGGCGGAAAGTGTTATATCCAGCAAACGCCGAATCTGAAGTTCATCGTCAATGATTAATATTTTTTCATTTTCATTCATGAAGCGAATCTACGTTTTTTCTGATATCCGGTTTTTCTGAAGGTATTTGAATTGTAAATTTTGCTCCTCCATTCTCTATATTTTCAACGTGTATCGTACCGTTGTGTGCTTCAATAAATCCTTTTACTATGGATAAACCCAGCCCGGGGCCTCCGGTTTTACGGCTGTTGACTTTAAAAAATTTTCTAAATACATTCTTTAACTCTGTTTCAGGAAATCCGGGTCCTTCATCCGTTACTTCAACTACCAGATTTCCCTTTTCATGATTTGCCCTAAGTGTTATTTCAGTCGAAATCGGCGAATACTGAGCGGAATTTATCAGCAAGTTGTATAATACCTGTTCCATCAAGCCAAAATCAATTTTTACGGGTGGCATATCATCATCGATTTCAACCTTCAAATGAAATTGTTTCAGTTCATCAGATAAATCCTTGGTAACCTTGTTGATTAAATCAATCAGGTCGTACCAATCAAGCCGGACAGAAAAGTGTCCGCTCTCCAGTCGCGACATATTTAAAAGATTTTCGATAAGCCTGTTTAATCGCAGTGATGCTGTAAAAATCTCACGACATAGTTCTGTCTGAACTTCTTTCGAATTATCTGAACTAATAATCGTGTCAGAGGCTCCCATTATAGTAGATACAGGGATACGCAATTCGTGCGAGATGGAATTAAAAAGGGTTTTGTAAAGTCGGTCGGATTCGTCTAAAAATCTTACTTTCTGTGCCAGTTCTCCCAAAAATTCACGTTCAAGAGCATTGGCAATTTGGGTTAAAAATGTATCCCACAGAATTTTATGCGTTCCGCTTAAAACGCTATTTTGTTTTACAGCAATAACTCCAGGATTTAAACGTGTGCCAATCAAGGGGAAAAAAGAATATTCATTGTTTGGTGAAATGTTCGAATATCTACCTGTCATTATTAATTTTTCAAATGATTGTTTTGCTATTTCGAATTCCTTTGCAGAAAGTACTTCATATCCAATTAAACGTTTGGTGGGTTGAAGCACATTTTCTCCATCTTGCAAAATAATATATGTATTTAATGAAAAATAAAGTTTAATATTTTCAATAGCTACTTTCATTACTTCTTCTATTCCGTTCGCTTTTGAAAGTTCTTTGGTTATCTGAAAAAGTGCATGTGTTCTCTTTTCTCTTTCCCTGGCCAATTGTTCCTGTCTCCTTACTCTTGTTGTTAAAATCCCATTAAGTAAAGCGATAATAAAAAACATTCCAAACATTAAAATATCTTCCGCCTTTTCAATATGAAAAGTGTAATGAGGAGGAATAAAGAAAAAATTCCATACCAAAGCACTAAGCGATGCAGCCACCAGAACAGGTCCAATTCTCATAAAAGTAGCCAGAAACGAAACCATAAAAAGTAAAATAAAAGAAACTACATAATAGCTTTGGGTGTTTGAAAGTGGAATGCAAATCAATGCAGTAACCCCAATAATAATAACAGAAAGTGAATAGTGTTTGATTTTCGATGGAACCAGTGTTGTCTCTTTAAATTTTACGATATTCTTTTTATCCATTATTTATAGTCCGAACTAGTTTTAATACAAGATATTGCTTTTTTTCAAAACCCGGACAGGAAGTCCAAACAGAAGTGCCCTGAAAATAGCTAATACCGGAATGATTTCAAGTCGACCAGCCCACATTTGGAAAATATAAATAATTTCCAAAGCCGGAGACATGGAGGGACCTGTAATTCCAGCCGATAGCCCTACTGTAGCCTGGGCTGATGCAGATTCCAAAAGTGCATCGGTAAAGCTAAATTGGTTACCTGCGAACAGGGTTGCAATAAAAGCTGAGATAATGATAAACACAAAAAAAAGAATTGCCAAAGATGCAGCTTTGGAAAATTCATCATTCATTTCTTCCGGGAGAAGTGATTTCCTGTTTAATTTTATTTTCCTTATTGTGTTTTCTGAAAAGAAAGTTTTATTTATTTGCCAGAGCACTCCTTTCTTTATAACTATGGCTCTTATCATTTTAATTCCACCAACTGTAGCGCCCGACGCACCACCGATAAACATTCCGAAAGCAACAATAAAAAGAATCGATTTCCAGTCCCATATCCCAATATCGGATGTTTGCCAACCGGTAGTCGACATACCGCTGATAAACTGAAAAATCCCTTCCCGAACCGGATTTGGAACTATTTGTGCCTTGAAAAGTAAAACCGATTGAATGGCACTTCCTACAATAAAGGCAACAATCAGAGACCGGGTTTGAGCGTCTTTCCAGAATTCACTAATTTTTCTTTGATAAATTACTTTATAAAAAAAGGGAATAGAAAAAGAACCCAAAATCATTGGTAATAAATAGAGCATTTCCATTTTAGCAGAATGATATCCGGCTATACTATCATCTAAAGTGCTGAATCCACCGGTTGACTGGCCTGCCATTGCATGGTTTATAGAATCGAAAATATTTTCGCTTAGCGGATAATTGGGTAAAATCAGGTAAGTGCCGATTATTAGGTAAAGTGCTGAAAAAATGGTTAATATCAGATAAACTTTCCAAATCGCCCTGGCTGTTTCGATGATTCTTGGTTTCAGTTTTTCAACACTCGACTCGGAACCATAGAGTAAAAGAGCGCTTTTATCTGATTGTTGTTTAAAAATGGCAAGTACCATTACAACAAAGCCGGCTCCACCAACCCATTGTGCAAAATCGCGATAAAATAATACTCCTTTGCCTACCGAAGGTTCATGTACCGTCATCGTAAGTCCGGTGGTAGTAAAAGCACTCATGCTTTCGAAAAAACAATGTAAAGGTTTTTTAAAATATACAAGACTTGAAAAATCATAACCGGCATCCGGTGGGATAAAACTATTCATAACTTCCAAAGGGGTAATCCTGGCAATAATAAAAAAGGGTAATCCTCCTAAAAATGTCAGAATTAGCCATGCCGATGAAGCTATAATTAATGCCTGGGTTTGGTGAGGTTCTTCTGCATTCGCAAATATTAAATTCAGACTGACACCAAGGCAAAATGTAATTACCCCTGATAATACAAATCCTCCAGCCGAGTACCATTCGCCATAAATGACAGATACCAGTGAAGGAATCATTTCAACAAGACCCAGTATTTTTAACAGGCTCCCTATTTGTTTAAATATGGTTCTGACCATTTTTATCTGTTTTAATATTCTGAACTTACCAGTGTATTTTTATAAAAAGCAGGAATAACCAATACTAAAAAGGGAAATATTTCCAGACGTCCGATAAGCATTAACATACTCAATAAGATTTTGCCGGCTTGCGGGAAACCTGATAAATCTATGTTATGCCCAAATGTTGATACTGCAGAAAAGGTAAGGAAAACCGATTTTTTAATATCGTTTGTGACAATCGTTAAAAGAAAAGTGCCAAGAAAAAGTAAAAACCCAAATATTGAAATAAAAGAGAGAATATTCAAATTGGTTTCTTCATCGATATCCCTTCCATTAAATGTTATTTTTGGTTTTTCCAAATCAAATGTGGGATATTTGAATTGTCTTTTGATGTTTCTGAACAAAATTAAAAATCGCGACATTTTAATACCGCCACTTGATGAATTTGTGCATCCCCCGACAACAATAAGAAAATACAATACAGGTTGAAAATAATGAGGCCATAGTCTGTATCCGGAAATATCATAACCAGAGGAAGAAAGGAATGATGCAGCCTGAAAGATACTTCGCCGGATAACTTCTCCCCAGTTGTGGTGGTTCTGGAGATACATAATCCATAAAAACAGGATTGAAATAATTAAAAAGGAAATTAAATAAAATCTGATTTCTTCCGTTTTTCTGAAGTTTGACTTTTTCAGAGTGGATAATTTATAATAAAATATACCACCCATTCCTGACAAAAACATAAATACTGCCATTATTATCTGGTTGTATGGAGTGTAGGTATCTATTGCAACATTATCCGGTAAATAACACCCGGTTGATATTGTCGCAAATGAAATACAAAAACTTTTAAACAAGTTGATTCCTCCTGCATATAATAAAATTACCTGCAGTAATGTCAGTACACCGTAAATAAAAAAAACCTGGGTGACCAGGTATTTTTTATTTTCTTTAATTGTGAATATTTTGTACCCACCGATATTAATTTCAGGGAAAACAATCAATAACATTGAAATGGTTAAAATACCGCCGTACCACTGAGTAAGGCTTCGCCAAAACAAAATTGATTTGGGTAATATTTCCGGATTGGGTAGTATTGAAGTCCCTGTTGAGGTAAAACCTGATATGGTTTCAAATAAAATATCTGTGAACGAGTTAAAGCTTTTACTCAGAAAAAATGGCAAGGTTCCGATACAAACAACAACAACCCATGTAAGTATGATTAAACCAATATTTTCTCTGTTAGATGCAACATTGGTGTTTCTTTTTGATGAATTGTACATCAAATATCCACCAACAGACATAGATACCAGAGAAGGAATGACAAATGGCCACAGCCGTTCATGGTTACCAAAGGCAATGGGGACACAAAATAATAACAATAATCCTTCAAGGATTAACAAAAGGTACATTATCCCTTGTGTATTTTTTAGTTTCATTAAAAACGTAATTTAATTAAACAGCAGTTTTGCATATATTCCTTTTACACCTACTCTTTATTATTCCCGTAAAATTCAAGCAAAAGCCAAATAGCTTTTATCAGGACGAAAAGAAATATCAGTATCAAAACGACAATTCCTATAATATCCCAGCTTGTAAGTTCCATTTGATTAGAATTTGTATTACAAAGTTGAGTACGATTTTATAAAGGTTGTATTAAGATTTTTCTGAGTAAATAAAGATTTTATAAAGAAAAGGTACAGAGGAGAGTAAATTTCATTTGTTTCGAGATTAGTTACTCCAGAATCTTTTGGTAAATAAGAGGATAACCGTATAGATTTCCAGTCGTCCAACAATCATCAGAAATGACAGGATAAGTTTACTTGCATCCGGCAAATGAGCAAAATTACTTACCGGACCAACAGTGCCAATACCAGGACCAATTCCTGCCATACAAGTGGCTACTGAACTACTTGCGGTTAGCACGTCCACCCCGGTACTTAGAATAAGAATGCTCCCAATTACAAAAACAGCAAAATAAACGGCAATAAAAGTGAGGATTGTGCTGTTTGTTTCATCATTTATCGATTGGCCATTTATTCGTAAAGGCAAAATAGCGTGTGGATAAAGAATCTCCCGAAAATTTCGACGCAGATTCTTGAATAATACAAGATGCCGGGCCATTTTTATTCCACCGGCAGTAGAACCAGTACTTCCTCCCAGAAACATGATAAAGAAAATAATAAGCCAGGCATAAACAGGCCACTGTAAATAATCAGCTGTGGCAAACCCTGTGCAGGTAACAATGGAAATAACCTGAAAAAATGATTCACGAAAAGCTTCTTCAAAAGGTTTATCCATTTTAAAAAATAATTCCAGTGTTATAACAAAACCAACAAGTATTACAGTTATAAAATAAAATTTAAGTTCCTCATTTTCTTTTACTTTACTGAATTCTCTCTTTAACAAGTAGTAATGGATTACAAAATTTGTCCCCGCCAGCAACATAAATATCATCACTATATACTGGATGTATGGTGAGTAATCTGCAATACTCGTATTTTTCGGAGAAAAACCTCCTGTAGCAACAGTGCCGAAAGCATGGCATATGCTATCAAACAAATTCATTTTGCCCAAGAGTAAGAGAATAACTTCAGCAACAGTAAGCAGAACATAAATTGCAAGTATTCGTTTCCCAACGGATTTTATTTTAGGATGAATATTTTCCTGTAGTGAAGATTCCATTGTAAACAACTGGTATCCTCCTATTTGCAATGTTGGCATGATAAGAATGACAAGTACAATAATTCCTATTCCACCAATCCAGTGAGTTAAGCTCCGCCAGAACAAAATGGATTTTGGAAGAGCTTCGATGTCGGTTAAAATTGAAGAACCTGTAGTTGTAAATCCTGATGCCGATTCAAAAAAAGCATTTATAAATGATGGTACAGCACCTGAAAAAAGATATGGCAGACAGCCAATCAATGTCATTAAAAACCAGGAGGCTGTTACTGTAAAATAGGCATCTTTTCTTTTTAATTCAAAAATGTTCTTATCCGATTTTGAACCAAGTAATAACAATAAACCAGCTACCAGGGCAATTACAGATGAAAGTAAAAAAGGAGATAATGGTTCAGAGTAAATTGCAGCGATTATTGAACAGAATAAAATGGCAATTGCTATAATAAATAAATTTCTGCTAAGTATTTTCGATATAAATCTTAGGTTTAGGATTCTGTCCATAAAACTTTTCTATTCATTTTTAATAATTCATATACACTGACAGATTCGTAAAAGCTTTGTCCTTTATATATCATCATCATCTTTTTTTAAAAAAGATATCAATGTCTTAACTGTTACGGATAAGACCAGAACAAAAGCCAGTATCAGTACTATTACTCCGATTGTTTCCCAAAATGAAGACATGATTTAATTTTACTATATTCCATATACAAAGGAATTAGTTACAGTATCAAGATTTTATTAAAATGAAGTGGATAAGTATAAAGATTTTATAAAGAATTTTTTGTGCCTTCCAATATTGCATCTGGTACTGGATTATATCGATAAAATATCAGTATTTTTCACTAAACTATTTTATTAGAAACTAAGAATGGATTTATACATTATCATAATCCTGGGTTTATTGAGCGGATTTCTATGGTCGACTTTTATTGGAAAAATAATAAGTGCTAAAAACGCAATGTTCTCCACCCTTGCCTTTGTTTTTGTTTTGTATGGCGTTATTGAGTTATTGGGGTTAAACGGGGGCATAGCCGTTTTATCTTTTGGAATTATTTTAGGTAATATTAATGGACTGGTTGAATCTAAAAAATTCAGGAAGATTTTTACTTTCAAAAGTTCGGGATTTAATCCGAACGAAAGAGATTTTTTTGCTGAGTTCGTCTTTATCATGCAAACTTATTTCTTTGTTTATGTGGGTATTTCACTGCAGTTTGGTGTACCGGCAATTTATGCAACAGGATTTCTAATCGTTTTATTAATAATTGGATTTCGTATTCCGGGTGTCGTTTATCTTACTGGTAAAGACATTACCAAACCTGAAAAAACAATAATGTCTGTTATGATGCCCAAAGGATTGGTTCCGGCAGTGTTAGCTTCCCTGCCGTTACAAAGAGGGCTGGTTCATGGAGAGATAATAATCGACCTGGGGTATTCTATTGTACTTTTCAGTATTATTATCTGCACTTTATTGGTTTTAATGGTTAGTTTAAAACCAAATCTGCTCGATGGTTTCAAAAAACGCAGAAGTGAAATGGCTGGACCAGAAAAAATACCTTTTGTTGTTATTCAAAATGATTCAACCGAGCATAACCCTTTGATTATGTTTCGGAAGATAAAAAATAGTTGTTTATGTTTCATGCCTTAATCCAGTTTCCATTTAATGAACCGGTTATAATTATTACACTGGTTCTGGTAATTTTGCTCATTGGCCCCGTTTTTTTCGAAAGAATACGAATTCCATCTATTGTTGGATTGCTGGTAAGCGGAGCGATTATTGGCCCACACGGATTTAACCTGGTATCGCCCGATTTGGAATTCACCCTTTTAGGTACCATGGGATTATTGTACCTTATGTTTCTGGCCGGTTTGGAAATCGATTTAATTGATTTTATTGAAAATAAGCTAAAGAGTATTTTTACCGGACTGGCCACTTTCATCATCCCTTTTGTTGTAGGTTTCCTGGTTTGCCGGTATTTGCTTCATTACGAAATAATTGCCTCGTGGTTAATTGCAGCCATGCTTTCTTCCCACACGCTCATTTCATATCCTTTGCTCGGGAGGTTGGGGATTGTAAATAAGCCCATTGTAACCATTACTGTGGGAGCTACAATTATTGCCGATATTCTTGCACTGGTAGGCATGGAACTTATTACCAATTTTGCCGGTAACGGTTTTGTAATAGACAGCTTACTTATAATGGTGCTGCATTTTGTAGTGTTGTTTCTTTTTGTTTTCATAGGAATTCCGCGCCTCTCAAGGGCTTTTCTAACCAAATACGAAGGCGATTTAGGCGTTCAGTATATTTTTGTTTTGGTTGCTCTTTTTTCATCGGCGTTGGTGGCCTACCTGCTTGATATTGAACCTATACTCGGCGCCTTTTTTAGCGGATTAGTGCTCAACCGCTTAATCATTAATACCTCGCCGTTATATAAACGAATTGAATTTATTGGCAATAATTTGTTTATCCCCTTCTTTTTGATTTCAATTGGCATGCTGGCCAATTTTAAAGTTTATCTAAACCAGCCTGTTCAGATAATTTTTCTGATTGCTTTGATAATTACAGCCTTTGCCAGCAAATATTTTGCAGCATTGTTATCGGGGTTGTTTATCAAAACATCAAAAACAGAAACCAACCTCATTTTTGGACTGAGTGTTTCCAGGGCAGCATCAGCAATTGCCATCATACTGATTGGTTTTAATATGGGCATTGTTCCTGAATCTGTTCTAAACAATACGGTAATTTTAATCCTGGCTACCAGCATCAGCAGTTCATACATTACGCAGAAAGCCGGGAAAAAAATGCTCTTTGAAGATGAAACCATCAGTGAACGGAAGAAGGCAAAACAAAAAATACTGGTTCCGCTTGCCAATCCTTCCAACATGGAGAACCTGCTTGAATTTGCCAGTCTCATAAAAAAGGAAGATAACAGTATTCCGGTTTATCCGCTAACAATTTTTACAAACAGAAACGAGGTAAGGGATAAAATTGATAAAAATCAACAAAGAATTTCCCGGGTGATTGCCTCATTGCATTCCGACGTTTCATTCGAAACCAGTTCGCGTATCGATAATAATGTAACCAATGGAATTGTGAGGGCAGCCGAAGAGGTAGTGGCAACAACCATTGTAATGGGCTGGTACAAAAGCAAAACGCCGTTTCACATTCTCTTCGGAAACGTGTTGAATAACCTGCTGGAAAAAACAGAACGAATGGTAATTGTATTGAAAACACCTTCCAGTTTCAGACAAATACGAAAAATACATTTGCTGTGCCCTGAAAATGCCCAGTATGAAAAAGGATTTGGTTTATGGATTGACACACTTACTATTTTGGTGAAGAAGCTGCAATTAAAGGCAGTGGTGGATTGCAGTTCTACGCTAACATTCGAAGCCATTAACCAGTACATTTCCCGTGCCGGCACAACAAAATATTTTGAATTAAACCAGCACGAAATCAGCCGGCATATCAGCGAAAATATTCGAAACTCATCTGCCGATTTACTTGTTTTCGTTCATTCCAGAAAAAGAACCATTTCATACAACAGGGTTTTTGAACACATTATGAATGATGCAGTCGGAAGGTTCAATGAAAATAATGTGGTAATTATTTATCCCGAGCAATAGTGAAAAAATATCACCTGAAATATGGAGGGTTTTTAATTAGCATTTTGGCAATTGCTACCTTTTTGTTTGATGTTGGATACAATCAGGAAACCAGCATTTTGTCTATAGTCAATCGTTCTTACTTCTTCTATTTGCTGGGTATCATTCTTGCCGTTCCGTTAAAATATATTGTTGATTTTAAAAGTTTACAAAAACTCAGAATATGGATTATTGAACTGATTTTATGGAGCTTTTACATTTACCTTTTTTTCACTGTACCTTTCAATGAACTTTCCGGTGGTTCTGTCCATCACAAGATATGGCTGTTCATCGCTTTTTCAGTAAGCTTAATCCAGGAAATTGCAAGATTAAAGCTTAACTGGCGTTATAAACATATTAACCCGGCAACCATTTTTACCGGCAGTTTCTCCTTACTGATATTGGCCGGTTCTTTATTGTTGATGCTGCCACGTGCCACCCATAACGGCATTGGATTTATCGACGCATTGTTTACTTCAACCAGTGCGGTTTGTGTTACCGGGTTAATCGTGGTTGACACTGGTTCTTACTTTACGGTTTTTGGTCAATCCATTATTATGGTGCTTATACAGTTGGGAGGCATTGGTATTATGACGTTTACCAGTTTTTTTGCGTTCTTTTTTATGGGCGGCTCTTCATACCAAAATCTGATTTTACTGGGCGATTTAACCAGTGAAAACAAAATTGCTGAAGTAATGGGCTCTTTGAAAAAGATTCTGATTTTTACTTTTCTGGTTGAAATCATTGGTTTTGCAATGATTTTTATCAATAATAGGGCAACCGAATCAATCAATGAACATGATGCCTTTTTTTTCTCCGCATTTCATTCCATATCCGCTTTTTGCAACGCAGGTTTCTCAACACTTCCCAATAGTTTTTACGATATTAATTACCGTTTTAATTACAGGTTGCAGTTAACCTTAGCTTTACTTTTTATTATTGGCGGGATTGGCTTTCCTGTTATAATTAATCACTACTGACCGGTTAAAATTTCAGTAAAAAAAGGGGCTACCGCCGCAAGGTTTCACCCCGATGTTGTAAGTTTGTTTTGCTAAAAAAAAACTGCAACATGGGCAAAGATATAACAAAGAATTTAGTCGGTCAGCCGATTTTCAAACAGGTTATGAAAATTCTTCCGAGAGAACAATTCGACCTTTTGGTGAGACAATGCGGCAGCGACCGCTATTACAAGTCATTTTTTTCTTGGGAGCAACTGGTGGTGATGCTATTCGGAATATTTTCCCGCTGCGATTCGATGGGCGAAGTATGTGATGGGATGCGGGCTTTGGCCGGAAAGCTAAATTATTTTGGGATGGACAGTGCGCCGTCCAAAAGCACAGCAGGGGACGCTTTGCGCGACCGCGACAACGAAGTTTTCAAACTGTATTATTTCGCATTGATACAATATTTTGAGCCGCTTTTGTCGGTCAGCCGAAAAGAAAAGATAAGTTTTGAGAAGTTTTATGCCTTCGATTCGACCACGATAACGCTATTTTCGGACGTAATGAAAGGTGTTGGCCGCAACCCGAAAGGCGATGGCAAGAAAAAGGGAGGCTTGAAAGTACACATGCTGACCGATGTACACGCGGACACGGCAGTATTTGCCAAAATCAGCGAGGCAAAAATGCACGATAAGAAATTTTTACAGCATTTGAACCCGTCAAAAGGCAGCATGTTGGTCTTCGACAAAGCCTATAACTATTACAGGCAGTTTGCAGAGTGGACAGAGGAAGAGGTATATTTTGTGTGCCGGTTGAAAGATAACGCGAAGGCCGAAGTACAGGAAGTTCTTTTTGAAAAACCGCTTGAAAAAGATGAATATGGGGTGTGCCGGATTGAACACATTCACCTGAAATATAAAAAAGAAAAACAGGAAAAGACACTTTGCCTTAGATTGGTTTATTATCGGGACGAACAGGGGCGAAAATACAAATTCATCACAAACAATTGGGATATAACGGCGGAAGAAGTCGCATTGATTTACAAATATCGATGGACAATAGAAACAACTTTCAAAAAATTAAAACAGAATTTTCAGTTGCATTTTTTCTATTCGGACACGGAGAATGGCATAAAAACGCAGATATGGTGTACGCTCATAGCCCACTTGTTGCTCAATGTAATAAGGGCATTATCGAAAAGCAAGAAAGCATTTTCGACCGTAGCGGCACTAATACGGATACATCTGATAAGCCATTTAGACCTGATGTGGATTGTAACCGAGGGCAGGCGCGCCTACACCAAGCGCAGGATAAGCCGCAACAAGAGTCCTGCAACCGTGCAAATATCACTTTTTTGATGGGGTAGGTTATTTGAAATCAGAAAATCAATTTATAAGAAATTGAATATGAGAGACATAAAAAGAATACTGCCAGATATTGAGCTTTTGTCGGTTGATAGTGATAATTAATATTTACACATGGCTGAAACATCTGGTAATAGACCGTATTTTAAGATGGAACAAACGCCGGGAGTCCATTCACCAGGCGCATGTTTTTACGTTAAATACCAAATTAGTTATGTACACCACGCTGATATTACTAATAACAGGCACGGTTGTATTTTATTTGCTGGAATATAACAACACTCTGGCAGAACACCGGGGAATTGGCAAACTAATAACAGCGTTATTTAGTGTCGCCACTCCCAGAACCGCTGGATTCAATACAGTAGATATCTCTGCTATTTCCATTCCTACACTAATGTTCATCGTTTTACTGATGTGGATTGGAGCATCTCCTGCATCAACAGGAGGAGGGATAAAAACCAGTACTTTTGCACTGGCAGTGCTCAATATTATAAGCCTGATTACCGGGAAAGACAAGATTGAACTCAATAACAGGCACATTCACGAAACATCAATCCGGCGCTCATATGCATTTATATTTTTGTCTTTATTTTTTATTGGGTTAATCACCTTTATATTGTTCACAACAGAACCTGAAAAAAAAGCCATCGACCTGATTTTTGAGGTCTTTTCTGCGTATAGCACGGTTGGGTTAAGCAGGGGAATTACGGGCGATTTATCTGTTGCCGGAAAAGTTACAATCACCCTTACCATGTTTATCGGCCGTGTTGGGGCCTTAACTTTTTTATCTTCATTTTTTAAAAAATCAACCGGAAAATTAGTACAATACCCATCAGAAGAAATTTTAATTAACTAAAATACAAACAATGAATTTTTTAATAATCGGATTAGGAAATTTTGGCGCTGCATTAGCGGTCAGGTTAACGGAACTCGGACACGAAGTGATAGGAGTTGACAGCAACATGAGGAAAGTAGAGGTACTTAAAAACAGTATCACTCATACCATTTGCGCAAAATGTACTGATATGCAATCGGCAAAAGAAATACCGGTAAAAGATGCCGACGTGGTTGTTGTGAGCATTGGTGAAGATGAAGGAAATTCGATTATGGTTACTGCAAATATGAAACAACTGAACGCCAAAAGAATTATTAGCAGGGCCGTTTCCCAAACACAGGAAACAGTTCTTCGTGCCATGGGGATTGAAGAAATTGTGCATCCCGAGCAAGATTCTGCAGATAAACTGGCACAAAATCTGACCGCCGAAGGTTTTATAGATTCTTTTGAACTCTCCAGCGAATACAGCATTGTAAAGGCAGAAGTGCCGGAACGGTATGAAGGAAAACTTTTAGGTGAGACCGATATACGTTCCAGGCATAACATTAATGTTTTGACAGTAATCTCAAAAACACAAAAAAGAAATTTTTTAGGACTAAAGCAATCAACAATGGCTGTTAAGGAAATAGCAAAAGCCGATACTCTCCTTGGGAAAGGTGAAATTTTGGTAATTTTTGGCAATGTGAAGGATATTGAAAAGTTTCTGGAGTGAATGATTTGTAAGAGTAAAAACCAAAGTTCATGAAGCTTTGTTACTAGTAGGGAGTGTAATGCTAAACTCTGTCTGGTAATGATTTTTGAAAAATTAAATGCTAATTCCTCAGCAGAAACGGTCTTTTTTGCAAGCAAACAGAATATTATATAATGATACGAACTTGAGTTATTAATTCGAAAAAGTTTAATGTTTCAATTACTATCATGTCATTCAAAAAACGCTGGAAGCTGTCATTTCTAATCTGAGGCACGAAGATGAGATATCTTACAATTCCAGCAATTTCACAAAAAGGTACCAATGACATTTTACGGTTGACATTACACTGCTCTTAAAATATACGTTTTAAAAATCTATCAAAATAAAACATTACCCAACAAGAAATCCATTAATTACTCCGTTTTTCTTTTGTACTTAACCTTAACCTTGCTCGTTCTATTTCTTCAGCCTGCTCTTTAGCTAATCGTTCATAATTTTCAACCTGTTCCCGGATAACAGAAATACTATCCCTATTCCTGTTATATGTAAAGACTGGTTCTAACCAAAGTAAATCCTGAGAGCTCGCTTTTCCTTTCATTTTGATATACCGGTATTTTAAGTCGTTATCCTTTAGTTGATTGTTATTCCTGAGTTGCCAAATATTGCCACCCCATGAAAGCAAAATAACTAAAGCCATTGAAATGATGGTGATAGCCGTTTTGCTTCTTCTAAAATCTACAATAAAAACATGCTCTTTGCGAATAATCATGTTTGTTGGAATTTGCAAACGATTAACCTTTTCATTAAGAGGAACTATTATTGTTTTTAATTCAGTCAATATCGCACGAATATTATCATTGACTTTCCCCAGAGAATAACCCGTAACCTGTGCCAGAATATTCTGTAGTTCCTTTATTTGTTCAGGAGAAAATTGTTTTTGATTAACACGGTTACGTAATTCCTGCATCAATCCGACAATTTCTTCTATATCAAAGTTGGATTTTGTTTGATTATCTGAAATTCCGCCTTTACTTAACTGCTCTATCTTTTGTTTTAATTCTTCAAACAAAGAATAAACTGTAGAAGAATCCATTTTGCCAGTACCCATTGTTATTGATTTTGGTGTTTACAATCTGCGTCCTTTCTTCCTTCGTTTTTTCTTCAGGGCTTCCTGTTTTAAATATTCGGCATAGTCTTCGTCATAACCGGATGCAGTATCCGGTAAATCGAATATTCCTCCCAAAGAAGAAACGGTTGCTCCCACTGCAGACGAAAAACCTTTATTGTTGCCCTGACTGTTTCGGTGTGGCGGTTCTCGTTGAATTCGCATTGACTGGTCATTTTGCTGAAGCTGATAATTGATTTTGGAATAACTAAATGCCCTGTCAATTTTAGAGCCGTTGAATACATATCCGTTTTTACCAAACCGTACTCCCTGGATTTTGTCTGTACTTCCATTTTTTCTGAGTTCAGTGGTAATTCCTGATTTTCGAAGTTTGGCATCCAGTTCTTTCCAGTTTCGACATTCAGGAATCGCGGATTGAAGTACCCTGTAAATCTCATATTTAGATTTATCTGGTTCTTTGAGCCGGTGTTCTTTCACATTTTCCTTGCCTGATGCAATGTAAAGGCCATGTTTCTTCGTCAGCTCCAGACAAACTTTTGTGTTACGCAGCTTTTCGTTTTTATCAGAAATCCGGTTCCCATCATTGTCTATCCTGTTTATTACTAAATGAATGTGTGGATGTTCGGTATCATGGTGTCGGGCAATGATAAACTGTGTATTTTTATATCCCATTTTCTCCAGGTACTCATGTGCAACACCAACCATAAATTTATCTGTTAACCTGTCTTTGTCCTGTACTGAAAAATCAAGTGATATATGTGCCACCGGCTTTGAGATTTTAGGTTTCAGTTTACTCTGGGTAATAAAACTTTGAATGACGGATGCTTTATCTTTTAAACGTACCCCTTCGGCAAAAAGCAAACGGGCATTCTTTTTGTCCAATATATAGTTTATTGCTCCCTTAAAACCACGTCCCTGGACAATCTTAGCAATCATCTTCTATACGTTCAATTACTTTGTCCAGGCGTTCACTCATAATAAGACAATGATTGTGCACTTCGATATATCCGGCAGCATTCGCTGTGCGGGCAATTTGATTGACATTGTTGGCCATGCCGGAAAGCTGCCGGATATGTTTCATCAACTCCGGGGAAAGCCTCTGTTTCACCACGGAGGAACGGATGCACTGACGAATAAATTCACTGCGGTTAATTCCTGCCAAACCAGCTTTGGCTTTCAGCGAATAATATTCTTCGGTAGCCATTTTAACGGTTATTTTATAGCCCATTTTTTCGGAAGGCTTCTTCGCTGGCCTGCCATTGATGTTTCTGTTTTTTATTGTTTTCATTTGAATTTGCATTTAATAATTAGTGAGACCGGCGGGATGTTTTTGCCTCGCAGAGCAAGGTTTCGGGCTGACCGAAACACAAACTTGCTCCCCGCAACGAACAAGCCTGTTCCTATAAAGAAGTAAGTCATAGCACACTGTACAGACTTACTTTACATACTTTACAGCTTTTTCCAGTTTTCCACATCTTCCTGGTAAAGCTCCAAATGATGCCGGGCAAGGTTTTCAACAAAGCCCGAAACACTCATTCTGCGGCCTCCCAACTTGCGGACAACCTCGTCCAGCCTGTCCCGTACCTCCCGGCTGACAAAGACCGGTTTACGGTCTTCCAGTTTAGGAACCTGCAAAAAGGTTTCCCTGTACTGCTCCAGCGATTCTTTCCGCTGTTTACTGCCGGTTCGCCTTGGTGTAACAGGAACAAGTTGCTGCGAATCAGTTCCTTCCGTTTCTAAATTGTTTTCGGGAATAACATCTTTGTTTTCATCACTTGCTCCCATGCTTTTGTCTTTCCAGCCGGTTGGCATCCAGTCCTGAACAGATTGTTCCATCTCCCGACTGCTCTTAGTGTGTTTACTATCCATATGATACTGTATTAAAATTGTATTTATTGCGGTTCTGGTTTATTCCGTGAACCACTTGTCGGATGTAAATAAACAATGATTGTTTGGTGCTGCGTTTCAACCGGGTTCAGATGAATTAGCCTGCCCTGTCTTTCTTCCTGATAGCCCTGACAGACAGTTGAAACTGCACCGTGTTGCACAATTACCTGAACCAGTGCCGTTGGATATACTGTGCCGACTTTAACGACTGTTGTTTTTTGATTGATATGATTTATTACACCGTGAAGGGGAAGTATTTTTACAGAAAACAGCTGTTTGAATGTGAACACAAAGTCCTGTTTACGGACAATCTCTACCAAGTCGAAGACACACACTGCCACTTGGTTATAAATCCATTGTAGTGTCTTCTATTCTGTTTTAATTCGTGGGAAAAGTAGTAACCAATAAAAACAACAGCAATGGAAATAGTCAATATCGATGCAGAAACATTTGAAAGAATGCTCTCGAAGTTTGAAAGTTTTGCCGGGCGTATGGAACAACTTTACCGCCTGCATGGTTCCCGTGAAATGAGCGAGTGGCTGGACAACCAGGATGTCTGTCTTTTGTTGAAAATATCCCCGAGGACTTTGCAAACGCTCCGCGATAACGGTACGCTTGCTTTTTCGCGGATCAGCCACAAAATCTATTACAAACCGGAAGATGTGGAGAAGATTCTCCCAGTGGTGGAAGACAAGCGCAAACAAGCTGCTTACAACAGAGAACAGGTATGAGCATAAAAGTTTGGAGTATGAACAATAAAAAATCAGGATTATGAGTAACCAGTTAATCACACCGGAAAACAACGAAAGGGTAAAATCATTTTTCCTTTCACTGGAACGTCTTTCCCGTATTATGGAACACTTGTTCTCGTCCCGGAAACCGGAACTGAACGGTGAGAGTTTTTATACGGACGAGGAGTTATCAAAAAAATTAAAAATCAGCCGCCGGAGTTTACAGGACTACCGCAACCAGGGGCGAATCCCCTACATTAAACTGGGCGGAAAGATTCTGTACCGGTCTTCCGATATTGAAAAACTGCTGGAAGATGGTTACAGGGAGAGTTTCGGGAAATAACAATATGGAAACGACATGTCTCATTTCCCGCCGGAGAATAACAATCACGCAGCACTTTGGCAGAGAAATAAACAGACGTTTTTATTCATACCAATTGTATATTAATCATCATGGAGAGAAACAATGGCAATTGAATTTTTCATTTTTTACCCTTACCCAAGTTCAGGCAATTCAAATATTAATGCCTATTTTTGAAATTGTAAATAACAAATGTCCCATGTGGTCTGATTGGAAAGAACAAATCAAACACCAGCCTAAGGTCAGGCACAGTTTACTGTGGGAATATGACCTTGAGGGCTTTGACTGGCTGTACATGCGGGCTTTAGTGGTCGAGCGTGTTATTGAAAGGGGTTGGGATGAAGATTATTATGCGCTGTTTGCCCTTTATGGAGGGAATGGAGGGGATAAGGCAGATTATCCGGGATGAAGTCTTGCTGCTTTCCGATAAAGATATTGCTTTTGTTTGTGCCGCTTTTAATCTAAAAAAGGAGGAACTAAGATGTTATATGCGCAAACAGTCGAGACAGGCACTTTTAAACTCTTAAAATCATTAATGGCCGATGCGGCATTCAAACCGTTCGCACTGGCCGGGGGAACAGCTTTATCCCTGCTTATCGGGCACCGTAAAAGTATTGACCTTGATTTATTTACCACAGAAGAATTTAATCCCCCGCAACTCGAAAAATATTTACAGGAAGAATATGCTTTTAAGGGGGATATCCTGGCCGGGTCTAGTCTGAAAGGCGAGGTCAACGGTATAAAACTCGATTTTATCCGGCACGGTTATCCCGATGTATTGCCAAGGATAGAGGAAGATGGAATACGACTGTACAGTCTAAAAGACATTGCTGCCATGAAACTGTCCGCTATTGCCGATAACGGAACCCGGCTGAAAGATTTTATCGATGTGGCTTACCTGTCCGGTTATCTTTCCCTGGAAGAAATGCTGGCTGCATTCAAAACGAAATACCCGCAGACAAATCCGTACCGGGCAGTGAAAGGGCTTAACTACCACAATGACATCCGTTTTTCGGAAAGGATAGACCTTTTAGGAAAAGACTTCCGATGGGAAACTATCGCCACCCGCCTGTCAGCTATGACCCGGGAGGAAAAACAACATTTTCAACCGTTAAATGAGACAGACACGAAAAAACAGGTTCGGATTCCAAAGAAAAGAGGAAGAAGAATTTAAACCGGACAATAGTTTCATTTCACCCCCTTTTCAGACTGATAAACACTCCTAAAACCTAAGGAGAATAAATAAGACAAGCTTTTTCGAGGGAATACTACCCGAAGGGTGGAGATTCCCGAAGAAAACCCGCAGGGCATGAGCTTGGCGTTTTATTTCCTTGTCGTTATTTTTGTTGTCAGTTGAAAAGAAAAATACAGAAAATGGCAAGCCTTTTATTCTTATGACCTGCCGCAATTTTCAGATACAAGGGCGTAAGCAAAAATATTGCCAATCTCTTTCTGTCTTTTTATATGTACCTTTATTGTCCTTTCCATTCTCAGTTTTACGTTTA
>CAWKIX010000028.1:0-199080 GCA_963849775.1 uncultured Prolixibacteraceae bacterium
AAGCTGCTGATGGTAATCTCAAGTTATTCGTTAGTCCATGGAGCCCACCAGCATGGATGAAGGATAATAACGATCGTTTGCACGGCGGTAAACTTCTGGAAGAATACAAACAGTCATGGGCCAACCATTTTGTGAAATTTATAAATACCTATGAGTCAGAGGGTATACCGGTTTGGGGATTGTCCGTTCAAAACGAACCAATGGCAGTGCAGCGCTGGGAATCATGTATTTTTACTGCAACCGATGAAAGAGATTTTGTAAAAGAATATTTAGGTCCGACGCTCGAAAAATCGGGATTAAGCGATAAAAAATTAATCGTTTGGGATCATAATCGTGACCTGATTTACCAACGGGCTTCAGAAATTTTTAATGATCAGGAAGCTGCAAAGTATGTGTGGGGTATTGGTTTTCACTGGTATGAAACATGGACCGGCAGCGACATGCAATTTGAAAACCTGAAACTGGTAAACGAAGCATTTCCGGATAAAAATCTTGTATTTACAGAAGGATGTGTTGAAAGCTTCGATTACGATGAACTCAATGATTGGCGATTAGGTGAGAGATACGGATATTCAATGTTAAACGATTTTAATAGTGGTACTGTGGCATGGACTGACTGGAATATTTTGCTGGATGAAAACGGGGGCCCAAATCATGTTGGAAATTTCTGTTTCGCACCTGTTCATGCCGATCTCTCGAAAGATGAGCTTATTTATACTAATAGTTATTATTACATCGGCCATTTTTCAAAATTCATTCAACCCGGAGCCAAACGTATTGCAAGTTCTTCAAACAGAGACGTTCTTCAACCAACTGCTTTTATGAATCCGGATGGAACAGTAGTTGTAATTGTATTAAATACAACTGATCAGGAAATGTCTTATAAACTATGGTGTCAGGGCAATGCTGCTGACGTGAAAAGTTTGCCGCACTCAATTGTAAGTATTATTTTGTAATTGGATTAATAAATTAACTATATAACCTGATGAAAACTAAACTTTTAAAAATATTTGGCAGCGTTTTTTTGCTGATAATATCTAGTCAAAGCACTATTCTTGCACAGGAATGGAACCTGGTTTGGGCAGATGAATTTAATTATTCGGGCGAACCTGACTCAACAAAATGGAATTATGAGGTTGGATTTGCACCTAACAATGAACTGGAGTTTTATACAAAATCCCGAAAGGAGAATGTTCGTGTTGAAAATGGTAATTCTTGTATTGAAGCACATAAGGAAAAATGGAAGAATCCTAACTATCAGCCGGGGGCGGGTATCTGCAAATCGAAGGCAGCAACATTTTGAATATGCAGATTATACTTCGGGCAGACTTAATACCAGAGGCAAAGCTAGCTGGACATACGGGAAAGTTGAAGCCAGGGCAAAATTACCACAGGGAAGAGGTGTTTGGCCTGCATTCTGGATGCTTGGAATGGATGGCAGATGGCCTGCTTGTGGAGAGATTGATATCATGGAATATGTTGGTTTTGCTGCAGACACCATTCATGCCAACGTTCATATGGCAAAATATAATCATGTAAAAGGTAACGGAAAAGGGGCAAAAATCAGATC
This sequence comes from uncultured Prolixibacteraceae bacterium, assembly GCA_963849775.1. Classification (GTDB taxonomy): domain Bacteria; phylum Bacteroidota; class Bacteroidia; order Bacteroidales; family Prolixibacteraceae; genus Draconibacterium. The sequence continues at coordinate 1,571 of CAWKIX010000028.1, forward strand.
GGAAAAACCATATGACGATTTCCATATTTATGCCATAGAATGGACCGAAGAAAAAATTGATTTTTTCTTCGACGGCAAGAAATATTTCACTTTTGAAAATGAACATAGCGGAACTGATGCGTGGCCTTTCGACCAGCCTGAGTTTATTATTTTGAATCTTGCAATTGGTGGAGACTGGGGTGGACAAAAAGGTGTTGATGACGCTATTTTTCCACAAAAATACCTGGTTGATTATGTTCGGGTTTATCAAAAAGAGTAAACTTGTTCGTATTACAAAAACCTGATCCTATGAAACCTTTTCTTTTTTTTGTTACTCATTTTGGCGTTCAGTTTTGGAACTTTGGCAACTGAAAATAACCGGATAAAAGATGTTCCTGACTTTGGCTCCAATGTTTTTGTGTTTAATTCACAAATGTCGATGGAGTCAATCCAAAATAAACTAAACGAAGTATTCGAAAAACAGGAGTCAAGCCAGTTTGGACCAGGTAGATATGCATTTCTTTTTCAACCCGGAGAATATAATCTGGATGTTAATGTTGGATTTTATACCGAAGTGCTTGGACTTGGATTAAGTCCCGATGAGGTTCAAATTACAGGTCAAGTTCATTCCGAAGCAGATTGGATGAAAGGAAATGCCACGTGTACATTTTGGAGATCGCTGGCAGGATTATCGGTTTCTCCAGTGGGCGGAACAAACCGCTGGGCAACCTCGCAGGCAACACCTTTTCGCAGAATGCATATAAAAGGAAATCTCGTACTTGACGACGGTGGTTGGTCGAGTGGAGGTTTTATTTCTGATTCAAAAATTGATGGAACAATTAGTTCAGGATCTCAGCAACAATATTTTATCAGAAATACTTTCATTGGTAAGTGGCATGGAGGAAACTGGAATATGGTTTTTGTTGGTGACATAAATCCTCCTACAGAGCGTTGGCCTGACAGGCCATATACAGTTGTTTCGAAAACTCCGTTGATAAGAGAAAAGCCTTTTCTGTTTGTTGATAACAAAGGAGATTATTTTGTTCGAATTCCGAAACTAAATCGAGACAGCACAATTGATATAAGCTGGATAAATGGCGAGACTCCAGGGGTACAATATTCCCATTGATAAGTTTTATATCGCACATGAGGAAAAGATAATGCAGCAAGTATTAATTAAGCGCTTGAAAAAGGAATGAATCTTTTAATCACTCCGGGGCTTTATCATTTCGAAGCAAGTATAAAAGTTAAAATTCCGGCACAGTTGTTCTTGGAATAGGTTTGCCATCATTAATTCCTGATAACGGAACACCCGCTTTGGAAGTGGCCGATGTGAATGGAGTTAAGATGGGCGGAATAATGGCTGAAGCATCATGCGGTGAATTCACAAAATCTTGTAGTTATCGGAGAAAGCTGGCAGTAATAAAAGTCACGTTACTGATCCGATTTGTTTATGGGATATTTTTTGTAGGGCAGGAGGTTCTTTCAATGGACTCACGAATTGTTTCATGACAATTAACAGCAGTGATGTAATTGGAGATCATTTTTGGTTATGGAGAGCCGATCATGGAACCGGTGCCGGATGGAATTCAAATAAAAATGCCAACGGGTTAGTTGTGAATGGAAATAATGTTACCGTTTATGGACTTTTTGTTGAACATACTCAGGAATATCAAACATTATGGCGAGGTGAAAATGGCCGGGTTTATTTTTATCAGTGTGAAATGCCTTATGATCCGCCAGAACAGCAACACTGGATGAATGGAAAAGAGAAAGGTTATCCGGGATATAAAGTTGATGATTTAGTGGAAACACATGAAGCTTGGGGAATAGGCGTATATTGTGTTTTAAGAAATAAGTCGGTTGTGGCCGAAAATGGTATTGAAGCACCCAACAAACCCGGAATAAAAATGCGTAACCTGTTAACCATAAATCTTGGAGGAAATATAAATCATGTGATTAGTGGTGTGGGCAATGAAGCACCATCTAAGATTATTAAATATCCATAGTAACTGCAGGGATTTATGGTAATTAGTTTTCGTTAAAACTTTCCGGTCATTCTAAAAAACTAAAAAAGGAACTCTGAAATAGAATTCCTTTTACTTTTGGTTGACCCGCCAAGGCTTCCCGAAATATAATCGGGACAAGCTTCTCGCCTTGACTAAAATCTTAACTAAGACGATTAACTAAAAAAGGAACTCTGAAATAGAATTCCTTTTACTTTTGGTTGACCCGCCAAGGCTCGAACTTGGACTCTTCTGAACCAAAATCAGATGTGTTGCCAGTTACACCACGGGTCAGTCCTTATTTGTCTTTTCGTTAAAGACGGTGCAAAAGTAAAAATTTTTTTCTTTTCAGAACCTTTCACTATTTATTTTTTAAATACTTTAAGATTATGTACATCCTATAAATCGGCATTTCCGTTAATTATTCTTTTTTTAAAAATGTATATTTGCCCTATTCAAAAAATGAATCATGCAAAAAGCTAAATCGATTAACAATATTATTGGATGGCTGGTATTTCTGGCAGCCGCAATAACCTATTTTTTAACGCTTGAGCCAACCGCCAGTTGGTGGGACTGCGGGGAGTTTATCACCGGAGCTTTCAAACTCGAAGTTGGTCACCCCCCCGGAGCGCCATTTCAAATGATATTGGGTCGGGTGTTTACCATTTTTGCTCCCGATCCTTCAAAGGCCGCGTTTATGGTGAATTCAATGTCGGGCTTGGCCAGTGCCGCAACAATAATGTTATTGTATTGGAGCATTGTTCACCTGGCTCGAAAATTATTTAATTCTGAAAAATTATCGGCTGGTGAACAGTGGGTAATTTGGGGAAGTGGAATTGTTGGCGCCATGGCTTTTGCATTTACTGATTCATTTTGGTTTTCGGCTGTTGAAGGTGAAGTTTACGCACTTTCTTCGTTTTTTACGGCAGCAGTATTTTGGGCAATTTTAAAATGGGAAAATGTTGCTGACGAACCTTATTCAAATCGCTGGTTAATTTTAATAGGATATCTCATCGGGCTTTCAACAGGAGTGCATTTGCTTAATTTACTTGCGATTCCGGCTATCGGAATGGTCTACTACTTTAAGAAATATACTTTTTCGTGGAAAGGAGCAATTATTGCGTTGGGGATTTCAATCGCAATTCTTGGAGGCATTCAATATGTAATAATTCCTGGAATTCCACGAATCGCATTTTTATTTGATAAAGCATTTGTTAATGGATTTGGCCTTCCTTTTAATTCTGGAATTCTTTTTATGATTGTTCTTTTAATTGCTGGAATTGTTTATGTAATCAGATACACACATCAGAAAAATAAAGTTGTGCTAAATTTAGCTGTAACAATGTTTGTGGTTATACTCATTGGATATTCGTCATTTGCAATTATTTTAATCCGTGCCTCAGCAAATCCTCCAATGAATCAAAACAACCCGGATAATGCATTTGCCTTGCTTCGTTATTTAAACAGGGAGCAATACGGAGAGCGTCCACTAGTTTACGGTCCTTATTATAATGCACCGGCAACAGGTACAAAAGGAGAGAAAGATCAATATAACAAGGTTGAAGGGGAGTATAAAATTACGGGAAGTTTAGCTTCCGGAACTGAGTACGACTCAAAAATGGAGACAATTTTCCCAAGAATGTACAGCAGTAGTGCTAATCATGTGAGGGTTTATAAAGAATGGGGGAATGTTAATGGTACACCTGTTAGAATACGGGACAGGGGAGAAGTTAAGACACTAATGAAACCTACTTTTGCTGAAAATATACGGTTCTTTATTACTTATCAGGTAGGATTTATGTACATGCGTTATTTTATGTGGAATTTTGTCGGACGACAAAATGACTGCACAGGGATCAGGCGATTTTGCAAACGGAAACTGGAATAGCGGAATTAATTTTTTGGATAAAGCTAAAGTTGGTCCACGTGAAAATATGCCCGATTTTATGAAGAACGATAAGAGCAGGAATACATATTATTTTCTTCCGTTATTGTTAGGTTTGCTAGGTCTGTTTTATCAGTACAATAAAGAAAAAAAAGGATTTACAATAACCATGTTACTGTTTGTTTTTACAGGTATTGCCATTGTAGTTTACCTGAATCAATATCCACTTCAGCCACGTGAGCGCGATTATGCTTATGCAGGTTCGTTTTATGCCTTTGCCATTTGGATTGGGCTTGGTGTTGTTGCGCTGTATTCATTTGTCAGAAAATTCTTAAAAGGAAAGGCTGGTGCTGTTGCAGTTACCGTTGTTTCTTTTGTGTTGGTTCCCGGTGTACTCGGTTCGCAAAACTGGGATGACCACGACCGGTCAAATCGCTACATGACACGTGACTTCGCTATTAATTATCTTGAATCTTGTGCACCCAATGCCATTCTTTTAACTTATGGCGACAATGATACTTTCCCCCTTTGGTATGTTCAGGAAGTTGAAGGGGTTCGACCCGACATAAAAATTGTAAATATGAGTTACCTGGGGATGGATTGGTACATTAGTCAACAGCAGAAAAAAACATACGATGCGGCGCCAATTCCATTTTCTTTTACCAAAGACAAATATTACATGGGAAGGTTGGATGCGGTGTTATTTCAGGAGCGATTCCAGGAATCGGTTGAATTAAGCGAGGCAATGGATTTTCTGGGAAGTGACGATGTACGAACAAAAGTTAGGGTGACAAGCGGAGATATGATTGACTTTTTACCTGCCCGAAAATTTCATATTACTGTTGATAAACAAAAAGTACTTGAAACTGGAACGGTAAAACCGGAAGATGCTGACCTGATTGTTGACAAGGTTGAATTTGAAATAAAGAAAAGTTACATTACAAAAAGTGAAATGGCAGTTTTAAATATGATTGCAGCAAATAATTGGGAACGGCCAATCTATATTGATCATAGCCTTCTGTTTACTGGAAATATATTTTTCACTGATTATCTTCAGTATGAAGGACTTGCATATCGTTTTGTCCCCATTAAGACTGGTGGAAGTGGAGTTAATATGGGTAGAATTGATGCGGATATTCTGTATGACCATGTGATGAATAAGTTTGTTTGGGGTAACGTTAACAGCCCGGATGTTTACCTTGACGACTACAATAAAAAAGCATTAAATATTATTCAGGCACGTTATTTATTTGCAAGGCTTGCACAGGCGCTTTTGCAGAAAAACGAAAATGAAAAAGCTGTTGAAGTGCTTGATAAAATGTTTGATCTTTTTCCGAACGAGCGTATTCCGTTATCTTATGATTCGAATCCGGCAATTGAAATGTATTATATGGCTGGCGAAATTGAAAAAGGAAACAAGTATGCCAGAATTGTAGCAGAAAATAGTTTGCAGAAATTAAGCTATTATATTCAGCTACCTGAAAGGTTTGCTGCCGCAGTGCAAGAGGAGCAAACCCGTGAAATGGCAGCCGTTCAAAATATATTGATGATTGCTGATCGATATGATCAGGAGGAATTAAAAAATGAGGTTGATGGAAAACTTAAGGAGTTAATCGCTTTTTTGGAAAATAAAAATAATTCATAGAATTCAGGTTATAGCATTTGTTTCCTGAGTTTATCAGCCAGCTTACTTCCCCTTGATTTAATACCTGCAGTTGCATGATATTCCATTTCATGTTCAATTACCGAGAGGACTTCATTCTTTAAATCAGGATATATTTCTGCCAAATTGAAAAGGTTTTGCATTGCATGAACCCTAACTGCAGGAGGTTCGTTGGCCGAGTTAATGTGCTGTATGCAGTAATCAAACAAAAATCCGTTGTAATCTTCAGGAATTTTATTCTGACTTAACAATTTTAAAAAATGCCTTTTCTTACTTGAATTTGATTCAACTTTAAGTTGATCCAACATCGGTTTAAGATAAGGTAAAAGCAACTCCGGGTTTAAATCATTCACCTTGTCTAATACATAAGCTGCTCTCCAACTTTTTGTTTCATTACTGTAAAACGCAATTTCAACAAGTAAATCGTATAACTTTTGATTATGAGTAATTTCCTGTTGAAGCCATTCAATATTTATCCAATTGTATATTAAATCTGAAAGTTCCTGTTTGGTCATTATTTGCCTTTTTGCAAATATAAGTTTTTCAAATCAAGGCATTTGGTTATTTTCACTTCAATGAATTAGAAATGATGTTGAAAGTTACATGTGCAATAATTGTTAAACAAGGGAAAATTCTCGCGGTGCAAAACGGTTACGGTTCTGATCATCCTTATCAGTGGGAATTTCCCGGAGGAAAAAAGGATAATGATGAAACAAATGAAGAATGTATCATGCGCGAAATAGAAGAGGAGTTGGATATTGAAATCGACGTGGTGAAGCGTTTGCAGTCAGTAAAATGGGATTATGGATTCAAAAAAATTGAGCTCATTCCATTTTTGTGTACAATAAAATCAGGCGAAATTAAATTAAAGGAACATAATCAATTACGGTGGGTAGATTTCAAAACTCTCAGGAAACTGAATCTTTCGGAAGCTGATCTTGAGCTGATTAAATCTCCGCAGAACCGACAAATATTAGAAGAATATCTTAGGGAAAATATGTACGATTCCTGAAAGAACAGCCGCCCATCCAACAATAGATATGATCATGTACGGTACAGTTTGCTTGCGCTTTGAGTAGTATTTGCTTGCCAGGAAAGCTCCCAAAGGAATGGTCAGAAAAAATGGAGTTGCGATAATAATTCCCCAAAAGCCATAGGTTGTTCTTAATTTAACAATAAAGCGCCTCTTTTTCGTAAAAGCCTTTACAGGTTTTTTAATTATTTTTTTCTGACAAAATGGTTGAAAGCGCACTTTAATAAAATTGGGCATTATTTGACAGACAAGCGGTTTCAAACGTTCCAATCCTTTTAAGAATGGTTTGCTCAGGTAATAGAAAAACAAAAATCCCCCAATACCACCCACTAAAACAGCAAGTATGGCTTGTTGAAATTCCAACCCAATTAACATAGCATAAGGCAATGTAATAAAATACTTAACCGATGCTAAAAGTGCGACATGTACGATCTTAAAAAACATTGTAATTTATTAGCAAAGAAACAACGCTAAAAGAATTGAAAAAGTTTATCCCAGATCATAAAAAAAATCGGATTTAAAAAATATTAACTTTTTTTAAATTCTTATTAAACAATAACTTAGAAGGAAGAGTGAAAAGCAGTTCAAATTCAGCTGTTTACAACATTTTGTGGTTTTCCGTTTAAAAACAACTTGATATTTTCGCTGGCGGTGTGCATTAATCGCGTTCTGGATTCTTTGGTTGCCCAGGCAATGTGTGGTGTTATATTACAATTTTTTGCTCGTGGAAGTGGATTGTCGATAGAAGGTGGCTCAGAAGAAAGAACATCGAGACCTGCACCTGCTATTTTTCCGCTATTCAGGGCATCTGCAAGGTCCTGTTCATTAATTAATAATCCTCTTCCTGTATTAACCAAAAAAGCAGTCGGTTTCATCTTTTCAATCGTGCTTTTGTTGATAAAACCAATGTTCTCAGGAGTTAGCGGACAGTTGATGCTAATAAAATCACTTTTTGACAAAAGTTCATCCAACTCAACTTGTGTTGCATCAACTTCCGTGGTTTTTGTAGTTCGGTTATGAAAGATGATATTCATTCCGAATGCATTACCAATTTTCGCAACTGCCTGTCCTATTTGTCCAAAACCAATAATGCCAAGTGTTTTCCCAGCCAATTCAGTTTGAGGGGTTTTAAAATAGGCAAAATCGATGCTATTTGCCCAATCTCCATTTGATACCGATTGTGCATAATCAGCAATATTTTGAATGAAGTGAAGAATATGGGCAAAAACCATTTGAGCCACCGATGCAGTGCTGTAGGCTGGAATATTTGTTACGGTAATACCGGCTTTTGAGGCAGCTTCAACATCAACAACATTGTAACCAGTTGCAAGCACACCTATGTATTTAAGGTTTGGAAGTTGTGCTATTATTTCCCTTGTTAATTTTACTTTATTCGTAACAGCTATTTCAACATCTTTTAACCTTTCAACTGTAAGTTCCGGAGGGGTACGATCATAAATCATACATGTCCCAAGTTGAGTTATCTCATCCCAATTTAGATCTCCCGGGTTAAGAGTATATCCGTCAAGTATAGCAATTTTCATCGTTTGTATTTGATGCGCAAAATAAGAATTTCAAAATTCATCAACAAAACCTTTTCGTTCATATAAAAAAATCAATAAAGAAAAACATATTTTTCACTCAGATTTAATGAACTTTAGCCTTCAAAAATGCCCAATTTGAAATGATTTTAAGACTTAATTTTATTTAGTACAATAATAATTATTAACTTCACGTTCCCAAGTTGTTGCAGACACAAACCCATTATTCTGTAATAATATAAAAAGGACGTATTAATCAAAAAATATAGCGGCATTAAGTTCAATTGTCATCTTCTAGGTTTGCACTATTCAGTTTCAAATTGCACTCAGATGCCGCTTTTCTTTTAACAAAATTTGCATTTAATAGTTTAAAAACAGATCGGCAGTAAATTAGTTTGTTCGACAATTTACTGCAATTTTTGGTGATTATAAGCTTTTACCTCTTAAATTAAATATGATTTTTTCTTAAACAAAATGTGCCATTTAATGAGAATAAAAAAAGGGAAAACTTTCGTCTTCCCCTCGCACCGATGTTACTGTGAGCACAACAGTTGGTGCGATTGAATTACTAGAAACCGTTTTATTACCATGGATAACAGCAGTACATTTACACAATCGCTATTATATGCTAATTTATTTTCCTTTTATAAAAATGTCAATCCGATTTTTCGGTTTAATCCGGTCTCAAAAATTCGGATTAATGTCGAAAGCTGGATATTTCCCTTTGCATTTTCAATTTTAGAAATGTAGCTTTTTTTTGTTCCAGCCCTTTCCGCCAATTGCTGTTGTGTCAATTTTGCCTTTTTACGAGCTTCCTTTAACATTTCACTGACGATGAACATTTGAGCTTTTTCTTCAAATTCATTTCTACTTTCAGTTCCAATTTTTCCGTGTTCGCGTTCAAGTAATTCGTCAAAATTCCTGATTCCTTTATAATCTGTCATAATTTCAATTTTTTCTGTTTAAAATAATCTTCTTTTAACTTCATTGCCTTTTCAATTTCATTCCTGGGTGTCTTTTGTGTTTTCTTTAGAAATCCGTGGAAAAGAACAACAAGTTTTCCCTCATCAAAGCAGCAGAAAACCCTATAAATATTTGACTGATATTCAACTCTTATTTCAAAAAGTCCCTCGTAGCCAGTCATTGGAGCTAAAAACTTTTTAGGAACCATATCAACTTGTCGAATTAATTCAAAAACATATTTGAATTTTGACTTAATTCCAATGTCAAGTTCCTTATAAAAGTCGATAAAGTATTCTCCATGGAATATGATTTGTCTACTCATTGCACAAAGTTATCTTAAATGATAACATTTTCAAATTATTTATACTTGCCTTTTATTAATGTTTGGAATATGTATACAAAATATGCCATTTAATGAGAATAAAAAAAGGGAAAACTTTCGTCTTCCCCTCGTTCGGTGGTGCCACCTGGCCCCGACACATCGGGGGAACCAGGGACACATGTCTATTATTCATTGAATTTTTCCAGCAACTCATCAACTAATTTTGGATTTTCTTTCAGTTTGTAATAAAATTTCCGGCTTTTCATTTTTTTAATAAACTTTTCAAATTTCATAGCTTGAATTCTCGAAATACATTCAACTGACCAAAATAGTTTCCAGTCAGTGGCTTGTTTTGAAAATGCTGCCTTGTAGAACCCTGTATTATGTTGCGCTAATCTTTCGGTAATATTAACCGTTTCACCAACATAAAATTTGTCGATTGATTCACTGTAAATATTATATACAAAATGTGCCATTTAATGAGAATAAAAAAAGGGAAAACTTTCGTCTTCCCCTCGTTCGGTGGTGCCACCTGGAATTGAACCAGGGACACACGGATTTTCAGTCCGTTGCTCTACCAACTGAGCTATGGCACCCCTTTATTTTGGTGTGACAAAAGTAAACATTTTTTTAAATCTGCAAAAAATATTTTTTCGAATCAAAAGCAGGATTTAAAATCCAAAAATGAACAGCTGGCTTGCGTTACGTTTTTCTTTTTTTACATTTGCACGCTGATCAATTATATACATGGTAGAAACTGATTTTCTGACATATACACTTGCGAATGGGATTCGGGTTATTCATTATAAAACCGATTCAACAGTGGGGCATTTGGGTGTGATAATTAATACCGGATCGCGCGATGAGGAAGAAGAATGAACAGGGCTTGGCTCATTTTATTGAACATTCGGTTTTTAAGGGAACAAAAAAACGAAGGGCTTTTCATGTTCTGAGCCGGATTGAAGATGTTGGTGGTGAGCTAAATGCATATACCACAAAAGAAGAAACCACGCTTTATTCAACTTTTTTAAGCCAGGATTACGAAAGAGCGGCTGAACTTTTAAGCGACATACTGTTTAATAGCGTTTATCCGCAAAAGGAGATAAATCGTGAAAAAGAGGTAATTGCTGAAGAAATTAATTCATACAAAGATTCTCCATCAGAACTTATTTTTGATGAGTTTGAAGAGTTGATTTATGATGGTCATCCAATAGCCCGGAATATTCTGGGAACAACAAAAAACATTAACCAATTCAACCGCGAGTCTGTTTTATCGTTTATTGATAAGAATTATCATACCGATGAGATGGTATTAAGTTCGGTAGGCAATCTGGATTTTCAAAAACTAATAAAATATTCTGAACGCTATTTTGGCCAGGCTCAGTCTAAATTAAGGGAAAACAAGCGACTTCCTTTTAGCAACTATATTCCCGGATATAGAACTTCTGTTAAAGATACTTATCAAACACATTGTATAATTGGTAACCTGGCTTATGATGTTCATCATTCGTTGAGGATGGTGATGATTTTACTAAATAATATTATAGGTGGACAGGCAATGAACTCAAGACTTAATCTCGCTTTACGTGAAAGAAAAGGAATGGCATACAATGTTGAATCGGGATATACAGCATATTCCGACACCGGTTTATTTAATGTTTATTTTGGCACCGATAAAGAAAATTTTGAACGTGCAGTTTCAATTGTTAAAAAGGAATTTAAGCAACTTCGCGAAAATAAATTAGGTGATGTTCAATTAAGCAAGGCAAAAAAACAATTGATTGGGCAAATTGCAATTTCAACTGAAAGTCATGATGATTTAATGTTGGCAATCGGGAAAAGTTACATGCTTTATAACAGGGTAGATCCGCTAAAGGTTGTTTTTGAGAAGATTGAAGAAATTACAGCTAACGATATTCTTGAAGTTGCCAATCAGATTCTTGATGAAAAACAATTAAGTACATTGGTGTATCATTAGTATATTGAAAAATGAACATTCAAAAAGAACTTGATAAATATATTTTGGCTCATATCGATCATGAAGATGAAATTCTAAAAGAACTTGATCGTGAAACGCATCTCAAAATGGTTGGGGCAAGAATGCTTTCCGGAAATTTGCAGGGTCAGGTTTTAACCATGATCTCAAAAATGATCAGGCCCAAAACAATTCTTGAAATCGGAACCTATACAGGTTATTCAGCAATTTGTCTTTCAAAAGGACTGGAAAAAGGAGGAAAACTAATTACCATTGAAATAGATGATGAGTTGGAAAGTATGGCCTCAAAGTATTTTAAAAAGGCTGAAATACAGAATAATGTGATCCAGAAAATAGGGTCAGCAATCGAAATTATACCAAAATTAAATGAACAGTTCGATCTTGTTTTTATCGACGCCGACAAACAACAATATTTAAGTTACTATAACCTTGTTTTTGATAAACTAAAAAAAGGAGGTTACATTTTGGCTGATAATACACTTTGGAGCGGGAAGGTTTTAAATGAGCCAATGCCCGATGACGAGCAAACTAAGGGCATATTGGATTTTAACCAAACCATTGCTGACGACAAACGAATTGAAAAAGTTATTTTACCTCTGCGTGACGGGATAACAATTATTCGTAAAAAGTAATTGAAAATCTAATTGGCAGCATAATATAATTTATAATTTTTATCATAACCAAAATCAATAATTTATTGATCTTTAAAAAATTGCGTGCTAAAATTTGGTTTAGATTCTAATAAATCCTATTTTCAGCCAGTTTTTGAAAGTGATAGTACAAACCTGGATCAAATTGAATTACTGATGCAAACCGTTAAATCAAAAGAAATCTTCCGGATTTTAATCAGTTAGGTTTAAATGCTATTCTGAATAGATATTGAGCAAGATATAATAGGATGAATCTTAAGGTATAGGATTTATTAGCAAATAGTTGAAGGTGCTAATGCCTCTGTTAAATAATGTAAAAATATGGACGAATTTTTACTTGAGGAAGTTTTAAAGTCAATCCCGTTTAAATATTATGTTATTAATATTAAAACAAAAAACATCATTAAAACAAATGATGATGGGATAAATAAGAATGACTTGCTTTGTTTCAAACAAATTTATAATAAGGATCTCCCTTGTAGTTTTAATGGCAGCGCTTGCGTATGTGAGTTAATGTTGGGCACAAAAAAAAATGCTGAATTTGTTAATGAGAAAAAACTCAATAACGGGAAGCAATTTGTGCTCACAAAAACAACACGGTTAACTGAAGATCTGGTACTTGAAACGGTAACAGATATTACCAATGAAAAGCTCCTTAATAAGGAAATAAAAATCAATACTAAAAGATTGGAAAGAGCCGAAAAGCTGGCCAATTTTGGATACTGGGAATTTAGTTTGGATGATGAAAGTGTATTGGCATCGGAAGGGGCAAGAAAAATTTATGGTGTTGGGTTAAATGAGAAATTAGAAATACACGAAGTTCAAAAATATCCATTGCCGAAATACAGAAGAAAACTTGACAAAAGTTTATATGATTTAATACACGATAATAAACCGTACGATTTAACATTTGAGATTAAGAGAAAAAATAGTGATGAGATACGTTTGGTAAGATCAGTTGCTGAATATCGAAAAGATAAAAGTATGGTTTTTGGTGTTCTGCACGATATTACTGAAAGTGATAAGGCCCAAAAGGCATTGGTTGAAAGTGAGAAAAACCTTCAGCTATTGTTTCAAAATATGTACAGCGGTTTTGCTTCTCATAAAATTATTGTCGATAAAGACGGGAACCCGGTTGATTATATTTTTCTTGATGTTAATAATAAGTTTGAAGAGCTGACCGGATTAAAAGGAAGCGAAATTGCCGGTAAAAGGGTTAAAGAGGTATTCCCTAATACGGAAGAATGCTGGATTCAACGTTACGGGAAAGTGGCATTGACAGGAGAGCCTGTTAAATTTGTTGATTATGCAGTTGAATTCGATAAATATTTTGAAGTATCTGCATATTCTCCGCAAAAAAATTTCTTCGCTGCTACATTCACTGATGTTACCGAGAGATTTAAATCGGCCAGGGAGCTTGATGATACTCTTAAAGATTTAAAGTTGGCACAGAAGATTGCCAAATTAGGTAACTGGCAGTATAATCCTGAGAACGATACAACAGAATGGTCGGAAGAAGTATATAAAATAATTGAACGTGATATAACATTACCTCGGTTTACCCGTGAAGAATACAAATTATTTTTTGGTAATGAAAATTACGATCAGTTTTCAAAATTATTCAACAAAGCAGTTGAGGCGGGAGTTTCATTCCAATTTCAGTTTAAAGCAAATTTGCCGGATTGCAAAACAAAATGGTTTGAATTAATCTGTCAGCCTGATTCACAGCCAGGAGCAAAAGGTTACAGGTTGAAAGGAACTATTCAGGATATTGATGAAAGCAAGCAGGTTGAAGTTGAACTAAATAATTCAAACAAGCTTCTGCGCACAGTAATCGATAATATTCCGGATGCAATTTATATGAAGGATACTAACTTTCGGAAAATAATTGCAAATAAAATAGATGCACAGCGCAGTCATAAAAATATAGCAGACCTGGTTGATAAAACCGATTATGAAATTTATCCTAATGAAATAGCCGAGAAATATACTCAGGATGACCAAAAGGTAATTGAAACGGGCAAACCTATCATTAATCGTGAAGAGATTTTACCTGATGGAGACAAATTAAGATGGGTTTTAACATCGAAAATACCTTTGCGAAACGATGAAAATGAAATCATTGGGTTGGTAGGTATCGGTAGGGATATCACCGAAATTAAAGAAAATGAGTCGCGTCTTAAATTATTGCAACAGGTAATAGAGCAAAGCCCTCTTTCAGTTATAATTACAGATACAAAAGGAAAGATTGAGTACGTAAATCCGGGTTTTGAAAAAGCAACCGGGTATTCCAGAACTGAAGTGATAGGTGAAAATCCAAGAATATTGAATTCAGGCTTGCAGGATAAAATCATATTTCAAAGAATTGTGGAGTACTATTCTTGGAGGAAATAATTGGCATGGTGAATTTCAGAATAAAAGAAAAAATGGGTCGTTATATTTGGAAAGTGCAGTCATCGCACCAATTTTCAATGAAAATAATGAGATTAAACAATTTGTAGCAATAAAAGAGGATGTTACCAATATTAAGCTAATGGTAAAAGATCTTGAAGTTGCAAAGGAAAAAGCCGAGGAAAGCGATCGGTTAAAAACAGTTTTTCTTGCCAACATGAGTCACGAAATAAGAACCCCGTTAAATGGAATTTTGGGTTTTTCGAATATTATATGTTCGGGATTGTGTGATGAGAACCAGTTAGAAAAATACAGTAAAATTATTGAAAACTCTGGCCAGCGATTAATGACAGTTATCGATGATATTATTGACATCTCAATGATTCAGGCAAACCAGTTTAAAGTTGAATTTAAAGCTTTCGATCTTAACTACCTGTTGGAGGAAATTTACTTGCTATATAAAGATCAACGATTAGCAAGCCTTGAGAATATACAGCTCGAATTAGATACAAAATTAACACGGGGCAACTGCAATATTGTTTCCGACAAAACCAGAATTTACCAGGTATTGAAAAACCTTTTGGATAATGCCTTTAAATTCACCGAAGCAGGACATATTAAATTTGGGTGCTATGATTCCAACGACGACCAAATAGTTCTTTTTGTGGAAGATACTGGAATAGGAATTGAAGAAGATAAAATTAATCTCATCTTCGATATTTTCAGACAGGCAGAGGAAGGAAGTTCAAGAAAATATGACGGTTCAGGGCTGGGATTGGCAATTACATCGGGTATTGTTGAAAAACTTGGGGGTAAAATTGTTGTTCAGTCAGAGATAAATAAAGGAACAACTTTTTATGTTACCCTGCCACGGGATACAAAAGTACAGTCGAAAATCGATAGAAAATTAAATCAGACACAAGAAATGAAAGGGAAAGAAATGAAGTACAGACGGATTGTTTCATTTGAAGATGATAAAGCTAGTTCGCATTATTTAAAGGTTGTCGTCAATTTGCTTGGTTATGAATTGACTAATTTTGAAAATGCAAATGAAGGGATAGATTTCCTTAGAAAAAATAAGGCCGATTTAATTTTAATGGATGCACAAATGCCTGGCATGAATGGTTATGAAGCAACAAAAATTATTAAATCGGAGATGCCAGAAATTCCGGTGATAATGCAATCGGCATTTGCCATGAAAAGCGATGCTGAAAAGGCTCTAAAAGCAGGCTGCGATGATTATCTGACAAAACCTGTTTCAATGAATAACCTAAAAGAGAAAATAGAGAAATTTATTGCATCCCCTAAAGAGGAAATTAGGCAATAGATTACCGATTGATCATAGTTGTAAAAAAAATGGATTCATCTTTACGTTGAATCCATTTTGGTTTTATAATCTACACCTTATATTTTCTTTTTATTATAATGTTTTCTTCTCCTGTTATTTTTGAATGGTTTTGCTTTTTTGTCGAAACGGTCAACCCGCTCGTCTAAAACCACTTCCATTTTATGTTCATCTTTTATTTTAGAGTCAACAATATTAACCGTTGGTTTTTCACCCCGTTTATTTTTTTGAATGATATTTTTTACTTGCGGCAACGTTAGATTAAAAGAGGAATTTACATTTCCTTCAATCATGTACCATATTTCCTTTTTCAAATAATCGGTTTTAAATGGTTTCGCCAAACCTTTGTCAATCTCAAGGTTCAGCAATTCTTCAGGAAAATCATTCCTTGCTTCAATATACGCATCAAGTTCGTAGAGCAGGCAGCATTTTAATTTTCCACAGGCACCTGCCATTTTTTGTGCCGATGGTGAAAGACCCTGTGTTAGCGCCGCTTCCGAAGAAATACTCGTGAAATTAGTGCGCCAGCTTGAACAGCAAAGTTCTCTTCCGCATGAACCAATTCCACCAACAATACCTGCTTCCTGGCGTGCACCAATTTGTTTCATCTCAATGCGGATCCCAAATTCCTTTGCATACCTTTTAATCAATTCTCTAAAATCAACTCTTCCTTCCGCGATATAGTAAAAAATAGCTTTTTTATTGTCGCCTCTAAATTCCACATCACCGATCTTCATTTCCAATCCAAGCTCATTTACTATCTGCCGTGCCCGTATCATTGTAGGTTTCTCACGATTTCTGGCTTCCTGTAAAATCTCCATATCATTCGGAGAAGTTTTACGATAAATCGTGTTCATGGTATATTTTGCCGGATTTTTAATTCTTAGATTAAACTGTTTCTCAGCAAGATAACCTGTTAAAGTAACATCTCCGATATCATGTCCGGGCGAGGAGGCAACTACAACTTTATCGCCTCTTTTTATTTGAATTTTATCCCGGTTTATAAAATATTCTTTTCTGGTCGACTTAAATTTAACTTCAACAATATTTGATTGATCTGCCGTATCTGGTAAATCATTTAACCATCCGTAGCTATCTACCTGTAATGTTGCTGTTGAATTATTAAGTGAACATCCATTACAACTCATTTCTTCCCCTTCTTTTAAATAATTCTGTGCAAAGATTGAAAAAAGATTTAAATATCCGTAAATTATGCTGTCTAAATTAAAACATCAACTTATGAATTTTCAGGAGATTTTTGAAAGCATTAATTTTTTAGCCGTATTGATTTCGGCTTTAAGTGCATTTATTATTGGCTGGTTGTGGTATGGGCCGCTATTTGGTAAAAAGTGGATGGAACTCAATGGATTTACCAAAGAAAATGTTCAGGAAGGCGGGCTTTCAATGCCGGTTATTCTTATTGTGAATTATGTTGCAACAGCTCTTGCAGCGCTTGCTATTGCTATGTTTATTGGCGATGAATCGAATGCAGGATTCGGAATTTTTGCCGGTGTTATGATTGCTGTTTTCTGGATTGGCACTAGTCGGTTAAATGATGTGCTTTATGAAAAGAAACCGATGGGATTATTCTGGATTAATGTCAGCTACTATCTTGTTATTTATGCCATAATGGGAGCTATATTGGGAGCCTGGCATTAAAATTTCTTTAAAAAGTTGCGGGTCAAGTATTTTTATTAAAAAAGCGCGTTGACGGAATTAATTCATAACTTGTTGGTTCACAGTTCTCCCCAAGCTTCGGGGCGCTCACTGTGACAGTCAGACTGAGCGAAGTCGAAGTCTGATTATTAATCATGTATAAAATAATTCCGTCAACAGGTTAAAAAAATTAGAAGGGAAGATATCTAAAACAACCTGCAATTTTCTCTTATCTTTCAACCCCGATTTTTTCAGCACTAGTATCAAAGAATTATCTTTGTCATCTTATGGCAGAAAGTAAAAAATATGTTGAAACTCCTTTAATGAAGCAGTATTATGCACATTAAAGACAAACATCCTGATGCAGTTTTGTTATTTCGGGTTGGCGACTTTTACGAAACGTTTGGCGATGATGCCATAAAAACAGCTGAAATTTTAGGAATCACACTTACCCGGCGTGCAAACGGGGCTGCAAGTTATGTAGAATTTGCCGGGTTTCCGCATCATGCACTGGATACCTATTTGCCAAAACTGGTTCGTGCCGGGCAACGAGTAGCCATTTGCGAGCAACTTGAAGACCCAAAACTCACGAAAAAAATAGTGAAGCGTGGAATTACCGAACTGGTGACTCCTGGCGTTTCCATTAACGATAATATTCTTGAAAACCGGGAAAATAATTTTCTGGCATCGGTGCATTTTGATAAAAAAATGGCTGGAGTTTCTTTTCTCGATATTTCAACCGGTGAATTTCTCACTGCACAAGGAAACTTTGAATATATCGATAAATTGCTGAATTCTTTTCAACCCAAAGAAGTGCTTTTTCAGCGGGGAAGGAGTAAAGAATTTAACGAAATTTTCGGTTCAAAATATTATACATTTAATCTTGAAGACTGGGTTTATACCAACGATGCGGCAAACGACAGGCTGAAACGCCATTTTGAAACTACTTCATTAAAAGGTTTTGGCGTGCAGGGAATGCCACTGGCAATTATTTCAGCAGGGGCAATTTTGCATTATCTCGATATTACGCAACACAACAGATTAAGCCATATAAATGGATTAAGCCGCATTGAAGAAGATCATTATGTGTGGCTCGACCGTTTTACCATCCGTAACCTGGAACTTTTTTCGCCATTGCACGAAAGTGGAAAATCGTTGATTGAGGTGGTTGATAAAACAATCTCTCCAATGGGATCGAGGTTGCTGAAACGCTGGATGGCACTTCCGTTAAAAGATATCAAACCCATTAATCCGACGACTTGGATGTGGTTGAATATTTTCTGAAAAATCCAGAGACAAAAGAAAATCTTGAAGATCATCTCCGTCAAATTGGCGATTTGGAACGGCTGATTTCCAAAGTAGCAGTTGGCCGAATTAATCCGCGTGAAATGGTGCAGGTGAAAAATGCACTGAATGCAATCATTCCAATAAAACAAGATGTGCTCCAATGCTGGCAATGAAGCCCTAAACCGTTTTGCTGAACAACTAAATCCTTGCGAGGGAATCCGGGAAAAAATTAGAAAGGAGATTGTTGCTGACCCGCCCGTGGCGATTAACAGGGGAAAAGTAATTTCATCCGGAGTTTCAGAAGAATTGGATGATTTGCGAAGTATTGCCTATTCGGGCAAAGATTACCTGGCAAAAATTCAGCAACGGGAAAGTGAACGATGTGGAATTCCTTCACTGAAAATCGGATTCAACAATGTTTTTGGATATTACATTGAAGTACGAAATACGCATAAAGATAAAGTTCCCGCCGATTGGATCAGGAAACAGACATTGGTAAGTGCCGAGCGTTATATCACTGAGGAATTAAAGGAATACGAATCAAAAATTCTGGGTGCCGAAGAGAAAATTGCTGATTTGGAAATCGGTTATTTAATGATATTGTTTTGGCGCTGTCAGAATATGTTTCAGCAATTCAATTGAATTCAAATATATTGGCACAAATCGATTGTCTTGTTATCGTTTGCAAGTTGTGCAAACGAGTACAAATATTTCAGGCCGGAAATTAACGATTCCAATGTCATTGACATTAAAAATGGCCGCCATCCGGTAATTGAGCACCAGTTGCCCATTGGCGAATCGCTATATTGCAAATGATGTTTTTCTTGATCAGGATGACCAGCAAATTATTATCATTACAGGTCCGAATATGGCAGGTAAATCGGCATTTGTTACGGCAAACAGCGCTGATTGTGCTACTGGCGCAAATGGGAAGTTTTGTTCCTGCAGAATCAGCAAAAATAGGTTTTGTTGATAAAATATTTACACGTGTTGGCGCGTCGGATAATATTTCGCTGGGCGAATCAACTTTTATGGTTGAAATGAACGAAGCAGCCAGCATTCTGAATAATGTTTCCGACCGTAGCCTGATTCTTTTTGATGAATTGGGGCGAGGAACTTCAACTTACGATGGTATTTCCATTGCCTGGTCGATTGTGGAACATTTGCACGAACATCCGAAGGCAAAAGCAAAAACCCTTTTTGCAACGCATTATCATGAATTGAATGAAATGGAAGGGGCATTTCCGAGGGTGAAAAACTACAATGTTTCCATTAAAGAAGTAGGAAATAAAGTAATTTTTCTCCGGAAACTGGTTCGGGGTGGAAGTAACCACAGTTTTGGTATTCATGTGGCCGGAATGGCCGGAATGCCAAAATCAGTAATTAAACGGGCTGAACAAATTCTGAAAAAGCTGGAAGGAGGAAAGGAAAAAGAAGCGCTTTCAAAACCATTGGTAGAAATTGGCGAAAACCGCGAAGGAATGCAGCTGAGTTTTTTCCAGTTGGACGATCCGGTGTTAAAACAAATCGCGATGAAATTGCCGGACTTGAACATCAATAATTTAACACCCATTGAAGCATTGAACAAGCTCAATGAGATCAAGAAACTAACAGGGTTGAAATAACGGGTGTATTTTTATTTTAATATTTTGTGAGAATAAAAATTAGCAATATATTTGCACCACTTAAAAAAACAGGTTCTTTTATATAACGCGGGAATAGCTCAGTTGGTAGAGCACGACCTTGCCAAGGTCGGGGTCGCGAGTTCGAGTCTCGTTTCCCGCTCATTAATTTTAAGGATGCCCGGGTGGTGGAATGGTAGACACGTTGGACTTAAAATCCAATGACCATTATGGTCGTGCGGGTTCAAGTCCCGCCCCGGGTACCATTGCGGGAATAGCTCAGTTGGTAGAGCACGACCTTGCCAAGGTCGGGGTCGCGAGTTCGAGTCTCGTTTCCCGCTCAAAAAAAGCTTCACATTTTTGTGAGGCTTTTTTTGTTCCTTTTGCGCAGTTGCAAAATACGATTTGGCAGCCGAAGGTTTGGGATCGTCCTGAGCACTAGGAATTTCTCAGTTCAAAAAGAAAACTTTACTTTTATAATAAGGTTTTTGCTGTGGCGACTGAATACTTCATATATCTTTTGGAGAGTGAAAAATCTGGCATTTGGTATGTTGGATTATCTGCTAATCCGAAATCTCGATTACTACAACATAATCAAGGTAAATCTAAATTTACAAGTGGACATATTCCATGGAGCTTACTTTATACAGAAAAAGCAGGAAATTTGGAACAAGCCAGAAAAGCTGAAAAATACTATAAGTCAGCGGCGGGTAAAAGACGTTTGAAAAGAATACTTGGCAAGATTTAGCGAGTTCCCTGCCCGAATGACGAATCATAGGTCAGGCGGGGAGTCTCGTTTCCCGCTCAAAAAAAAGCTTCACATTTTTGTGAGGCTTTTTTTGTTGTCACATTTTTGAATTTATTGCGAAAAAGGGGAAAAGAGGCGAGGGATCATCAGAAAATATTTAAACTTACTTTAGCCTAAAAAAAATGCCCCGACAAATTAACCGGAGCATTTTTCAAAAACTTTATTTCTGTTTTCCTATTCGAAATAAATCAACATGACATATTTTACAGAAACCCCCTTCCCTCTCTGCTTGCCGGGAGTCCAATCTGGTAACTGACTTACAATCTCAGCGCCTGCTTTTCCAACATCATCGTTATCTTTTTTTACAATTTTAATATCCGTTACTTTACCTTTTGCATTTACGGTAAAACCAATTGTAGCTTCGCCCTTTATTTTATAATTTTTCGTCAGCTTATTTACAAATACTTTTAGTTCATCTATACCTCCGGGATATTTTGGCATCTCTTCAACAATATAAAAAACTTCTCCATTTCCACTACTAACAGGTGGCGTTGGAGGTGGCGGCGGCGGTGGCGGCGGGCGGCGTATGGTTGCTCCGTTTGCGGGTTCGGCATTCTTCACTGGCGGAGGGGGTGGTGATAACTCTGTAAGAATAACAAATATTTTATCTTCTAACTTAAAAGTATATGTGCCATTTTCAATTGCTTTACCTGATGCTCCAACTTGACCTTCAAATGATTCTTTACCCACGAATGAAACAACGATTTCTGAACTTAATGCACCTGTTTGTTCATCAACATCTGGATTTAGATCAGTTAATACAAAAGTCCCATCCTTATCAGCAACTGTTCCAATAGGAGTACCTTTAATAACAATTGAAGCTCCCGCCAATGGTTCTCCGGTTTCTGCATCAATTACTTTTCCATTAATCACGAACTCTTTGTCACTTTTTTGAAGTGGAGGATCAGGATTCGTATTTTCAATAATCGGTTCATCATTAGCTTTTAGCTGATAAGAAGGTTCAGAAAAAGCAAATAAGAGCAAAGCGATAACCGGCAGTGCCCACGCAAATTTTATCCCGCTACGGCGGGATGTTTTTGTTTTCGTCATCATTTTTAATCGATTTTTGCTAAGGGCAAAATTCAGGTTGTTGGTAATTCCAATAATCTGCATGCCCATTAACTGGTTAATTAATAAAGCCTGGTAACGACCAACATTGTGTCCCTGCGCAAGAACACCTTCGTCGGCCAGATACTCATGATTTTGTTTGATAGATCGTTCAAAGAACCAAATAAATGGGTTGAACCAAAAGATGACTGTTAACAGTTCTATAAAAAGCAGGTCGAACCAGTGGTTCTCACGAATGTGCACTTTTTCGTGAGCCAGAATTTCCGGCAGGTCGTCCTGTGTATGAAATTTCGGATTAATAAATACAACATTAAAAAATGAGAATGGCAAAGCGTATTTTTCATTCTCTACGATTCGGATTCCATCCAGAGATTTTACTCTGTACTTAATCATCAAATAAATTAAAATGGTGGTTTGGGATAATAAACGAAGTAAGAAAATTGCTACTCCGGTCAGGTAAACCAATAATACTGCGTATTCCCAGCGAAAACTTTCAGAAGTTGACTTATCTACATTTGCATTTGGAATATTTTTAAATGTATCGGCAATGGTTTTGTAAGCCGTTGTGCCAGAATTTAGTTCAGTTATAACGGTATAACTAATTGGGAAAAGCGGCAGTAAAACAGCCGTTAATAATGCTGCCAGCAAGAACCAGCGGTTTGCTTTGTAAAAGGTTTCTTTTCCAAGGAAAATCCAATACACCAGGTAGAACAATGCTATCCCAAAAGACGCTCTTAGCAGAAAACTAAAAATGGTTTCCATGGTTAGTTGTTTTTGTTATTTTTTAATTCATCTTCCGCCATTTTCATCATCTCTTCCAACTCCTCAATACTGAGGTTATTTTCGCGGGCGAAAAATGTAGCCATTTTTGGAAACGATCCACTGAAATAATCTTTCAGTAATGATCCAAACTGGTATTTTGCATATTCCTTTTTACTTACTGATGGGTAAAAAAGATGTGTATTCCCAATGGTGTCATGACCTACAAACCCTTTTTTCTCCAACACTTTCAAAACCGTAGCCACGGTTGTGTAAGCTGGTTTTGGTTCGTCAAATTCATCAATCACCTGTTTAACAACTCCCTTTTTCAGGGTCCAGAGAATTTGCATGATTTGCTCTTCGGCTTTTGTTAATTGTTTCATTTTTTTATTAGAAAGTATTTAGTAGTAAGTATTGAGTACAAAGTGATTTTTTAAGTCAAATTTATTCTTCGCAAAAGTATTCCTACTACAAACATAGTACTATTATTTTAGAAATAAAACTATTTTTATAATATTTCTACTATATGTTTAGTAATTGCGATTTTTAAATAAAAAAACTACCTGGTCTTTACAGGTAGTTTTTAATTTTCATTTACAAACTTTTAATCGAGTTCCCAGGTAATTGGTTGCTCGGTTACAGAATATTCCTGAACATTATAAACATAATCATTATTCGTTGCATCAGGATCATATTTAATACACTGAACCCTTAAAATATAATTCTGCCCTTTCACCGGTTCTTCCGACCAGGTTCCAGTAGTATAGAAATCTGAAACAAAATACTCAGGTGTATTTGCATTTGTTAGGTTCCCACTAAAAACCATATCACCTGTTGTTTTATAAATCCTTACATTATAAGCATCGGCACCTGAAACTTCATTCCATCCTATATAAAGACCTGCATTATTTACATCAAAATTTAAAGAATCTATTTCGGCAAATCCAACATTTGAATATTCTTGTTCATCTGTAGCCTCGATTGTTTCTCCTTCCGTATTTGAAATATCAAAAGAATAACTTCCCGGAATCACGAAATTAGTAGAGAAATCCTCTTCAACTGGTTCGTAAAGAAAGGTGTAACTGTAATCTTCGAATGTTTCCAAATTAATTGGCCCACCTCCATTAGGGTCTGTCACAGCCGCAGAGACTAAACTTTTATTGCTATATACAAAATATGCCGCACCAAAAACGATTTCTTCGTTAACTTTCTTTTTTATAAATATAACATCACAATTTACACTAAATTCATCCTCTTCTTTATTACAGGCTGTGAAGGCAATTAACAAAGCCAAAATCAACAAACCGTTTCTAATAAAATTTAATCTTTTCATGCTCGTTTTTCTTTTATTTAAAACTATAAATTCTTATTTGCCTTTAAATTATTTATACTGAATAATATTCATAAATGTCGTATTAGTTATAACTAAATTTTTTTAAGCAATATTACATAGCACTTAAAAACAAAATATACTTGGCCCAACTAATTATACAATTCAAAATTAATAATCCCTAAAATACTCTGTATTACATTAACATAGATTCAATAGTAAATAAAAGGTTGCGTGCAGCCGTTAAAACCAATTTATTTTACTTCAGTTTTTATCGCTAAAATTATTTCTTTCAAAATATATTCAGCCATTTCAATATTTTGAATATTAGGGAAAGTGAGTGTGAGTTTCTGGTTTTGTTCCTTCATTTTACCGTTGTAGCTGCTATTCTGAACAAACTGAACGATATTTACAAAAGCTTTTGTTTGATAAAATGGTGATTCGGGATCGGTAATAAAATAGCAGATCATTTTCCCGTTTTTCAGAATAATTCTTTCGATACTTAATTCGATTGCTTTCCAGCGTAGTTTCACAACATCAATCAACTCGCGGGTTTCATTGGGCATTTTTCCAAACCGGTCAATCAAACCTCTTTTAAACAGCTCAATCTGTTCTTCGTTTTCCATATTATCCAGTTCGCGATACAGTAACATTCGCTCCGAAGTTCCCGGTACATAATCATCGGGCAGCAATAATTCCAAATCGGTATCAATCTGGCAATCGTTTACAAATTTGATGTTCAGGAATGCCTGCGAATTTTGTTGTTCTTCTTCAGCAAACACATCCTTGAATTCTTCCTGTTTCAACTCCTGTATTGCTTCATTCAAAATCCGGTGATAAGTTTCAAAACCAATATCGGCAATAAAGCCGCTTTGTTCGGCGCCCAGCATATTTCCTGCGCCGCGGATATCGAGGTCTTGCATGGCAATATTAAATCCACTCCCTAAATCAGAAAACTCTTCAATGGCTTTTAGCCGTCGCCTGGCTTCAGCGTTTACGGTTGAAAGCGGCGGAGCCAAAAGATAACAAAATGCTTTTTTGTTTGATCGGCCAACTCTGCCTCGCAGCTGGTGCAAATCGCTTAACCCAAAATTTTGTGCATGGTTGATAATAATTGTGTTTGCATTTGGAATATCCAGGCCTGATTCAATTATGGTAGTTGCAATTAAAACATCAAAATCGCCGTTGATAAAACCCAGCATTACCTTTTCAAGTTTTGGCCCGTCCATTTGCCCGTGTCCAACGGCTGTTTTAACTCCCGGCACAATTCGTTTCACCGTAGCTTCCACTTCATAAATATTCTGAACCCGGTTATGAATGAAGAAATACCTGTCCGTTGCGCTCTGTTTCATAGGTGATTGCCTCCCGGATCAATTGTTCGTTAAACCCGTGAACTTCGGTAACAATCGGGTAACGGTTGGGTGGCGGCGTTTGAATGATTGATAAATCGCGCGCTCCCATAAGTGAGAATTGCAATGTTCTTGGAATTGGTGTTGCAGTCAGTGTCAGCGTATCAACATTAACTTTAAACCGTTTTAATTTTTCCTTTACAGATACGCCAAACTTTTGTTCCTCGTCAATAACAAGCAATCCGAGGTCTTTAAATTTTACATCTTTACTTACCAACCGGTGAGTTCCGATGATAATATCAATTTTACCGGCTTCCAATTCTTTCAGGGTTTGTTTGATTTCTGCCGCAGGTTTTAACCGACTGACAAATTCAATACGTGCCGGAAAATCAGTTAACCTGTCGGAAAATGTTTTAAAATGTTGAAGTGCAAGAATTGTAGTGGGTACCAAAACAGCCACTTGTTTACTGTCTGCAACAGCTTTAAATGCGGCACGTATTGCAACTTCGGTTTTGCCAAATCCAACATCGCCACAAACCAGTCTGTCCATTGGAATCACCCTTTCCATGTCTTCCTTAACTGCAATGGTTGTCTTTTCCTGGTCGGGAGTATCTTCATAAATAAATGATGCTTCCAGTTCAGTTTGCAAATAAGTATCGGGCGAGAAAGCAAACCCTTTTTCAGCTTTGCGTTGGGCATATAACGCGATCAATTCCCTGGCAATGTCTTTCACCTTCGATTTGGTGCGGTTTTTCATTTTCTGCCACGCCCCGGTTCCCAGTTTATTGATTTTAGGTTCAGCCCCTTCTTTCCCTTTATATTTTGAAATGCGGTGCAGTGAATGAATACTTACCAGCAACGAATCATTGTCGCGGTAAACCAATCGCATTGCTTCCTGAAATTTGCCATTAACCTCCGTTTTTACTAAACCTGCAAACTTCCCTATTCCATGATCGATATGAACTACATAATCTCCCGGATGCAGTTTATTTAATTCTTTTAGAGAAATTGCCTCCCGCTGCGCTCTTCTGCTTTTCAGGTTAAAGCGGTGATAACGCTCAAAAATCTGGTGGTCGGTATAACAACAAATCTTCAGGTCGTGATCGATAAAACCTTCATGCAAAATAAAATTTAAAGGTTGAAATTTCACCTTTGCATTAATATCCTTGAAAATAGCCTGCAACCGTTCAATCTGTTTTTCCTGGGTAGAAAGAATCAGAATTTCGTATCCATTTTTAATTTGTTCATCAAGGTTTGCCGCAAGCAAATCAAAATTTTTATTGAAAACAGGCTGTTTTGAATTGGAAAATTTTAATTCAAATGTTGAAGAAAAAGCCAGGTCGAAACCAAATTCGCAAATAGTGGCTATGTCGAGCTGCTTTTTTAACGTCTGTCCGGTTATTATTGATTCCCGAATATTTTCTTCGTCGGCTTTGGCAAGAATTGTTTGGCGATAAATTTCAGAAACATGGGCGAAAAACTGTGTTAAATCATTTCCGAACCATATTGTTTTTTCAGATGCGAATTCGACCAATGAAACGCGGGAAGTATCAATATTACCATTCTGAATATTGGGAACAATGGTAATACTTTGCATTGTTTCTTTTGAGATTTGATCGTCAATTGAAAAAGTACGGATTGATTCTACTTCATCTCCAAAAAAATCAAGTCTGAACGGATCTTCATTTGAAAAAGAAAACACATCAACAATGCTTCCTCTGATTGAAAACTGTCCTGGTTCGTAAACAAAATCAACACGCTCAAATCCGTATTCATATAGAAACTCATTAATGAAATCGGTTGAAATATTGTCGCCTACTTTAACGCGCAACGTATTTTTTTCAAGGCTTTCAACAGAAATAACGGTTTCAATAACAGCCTCAGGGTATGTAATTACAATAACTGGATTTTCCTTTAACGAAAGCTGATTCAGAACTTCAGTGCGTTGAACTATATTTTCCTGTTCAGGCTCGCCATATTGGACAGAACGTTTAAATGATGACGGGAAAAATAGGGTTTGGCTAACAAAGCCCAGGTTGTTTAGATCATCAAAAAAGTAAGCAGCTTCTTCCCTGTCATTCAGAAGAATAATAAAATTATCAGAAAGATTTGCAAATAAATTTGCTATGAGTATTGTTTTGGAAGAGCCAATAAGTCCATGCAGATGAATTTTTTCACCCGGGGGGATCTTCATTCGCGACAAAATCTGTGAAAAGTTTTTTGACCCCTTAAATGCTTTTAAAAAGTGCTGTATTGGCAAATACTCAATTTTGTTGCAAATATAATTGAATATTCCCGCGGAATGATAAAATTCAAGTAGTTTTAGTACCCTCTTGGAATTACTTTTCCAGCGCCATTATAATGAAACGACACTGACATATTTCCACTTTTATTTATGTAAATTTTGGAGTCGTAGACTGTGAAATCGGTATTTCCATCATTATCCAAATCAACATTAAAAAAACCTACAAACAAATAATTTGCATAGGGTTCAAATGTGAATAGTTCAAGTGTTTCAAGAGGAACTTTTATATGAACAGTGCGCAGAAAGCTACCATTTATTAAATTATAAATTTCAATACCATTCCCTGTAAAGGTATGTTTATTACCAAAATCATCCGGCAATGTTATTGAGGTGGTTACTTTGCCGGCAATTTTTTGAGCACTTGCAGATGTTGATATAAGAAAAACAAATGCAAAAATCAACAATAAAAAAATCCTTTCAGTTTTCATCATAAAATATTTATAGGTTTGTAAATCAATACAAAACTATAAATTATTTTTTAGAAAACTAATAATATGTTCAGCATCGTTAGCTGCATTTACCTGTTCGTCGATATATGCGATATTCCCTTTTTTATCAATAATAAATGTCCAGCGACTTGCAGTAATGCCTCTGGTCAAGTCAAAACTCTGCCCGTCTATTTCCCTGGTTATCTTTCCACCGGCACGGGTTGGAACGCCAAACTTTGCTGCTATCTCACCTTTTTCATCGGATAGTAAAGGGAAATTCAGGTCTTCAGCTTTTTTAAACAATTTCAACCCTTCAATATTATCTCCGCTAATACCAACCACCATTGCGTCAGCTGATTCTATCTCGGAATGCATATCTCGGTAAGCACAGGCTTGTTTAGTACAACCGCCAGTCATTGCAGCAGGGTAAAAATAAACCACAATGTTTTTATCACCTACATGGTTGTTTAAATCCCATGTCTTTCCTTCATCAGAAATTGCCTTGAATTCCGGAGCTTTATCACCAACTTTCAGTTTTCC
Source organism: uncultured Prolixibacteraceae bacterium (assembly GCA_963849775.1). GTDB lineage: Bacteria > Bacteroidota > Bacteroidia > Bacteroidales > Prolixibacteraceae > Draconibacterium. Next base: position 30,497 of record CAWKIX010000028.1, read on the forward strand.
GTTTTGCGCAAAACCATTCGCAAATAGCACCGTAAAAAGAACAATCATAAATATATGTTTCATTTTTTCTGTTTTAACGTTTTTATTAAAACATTATCAGATAATAAAAGTTTCAGTTTTACGCTATATTTCGCAATTAAAGCACTACTGATCAATACATTTTATTAACTTTAGTGCGAAAGTTTTATATGGGGCATACTTATCAATACCAATGTTCTTATTGTGGGTTTGAGCAGGAATTTAATCGTGGGCATGGGTACCTGATTCACTCGCAACCGCTGGTTGAATATTTAAATCAACCGCACAAAATATTTCATTATAAAACGCATCAATCATTAATCAATTTAGCAAAGAAAAATAAAAACCTGTTTCTAAAAGCCGGTTTTCAGGTGTATAAATGCCCGAAGTGTAAATTGCTTTATGACAAACCTGAAGTGGTTGTTTTTGATGACAACAAAGTGGTTCATAAAAGTGAATTTCGTTGTACTAAATGTCGTTCCCGATTGAAACTTACAAATATTCATCGTTTAAAAAAGGCAATTTGTCCAAAATGTAATAAACGAACATTTCACATGCAGCCGATTAATGCACTTTGGAATTCTTAATACTTAAAAAGCCATACTTGCCAACAGCGTGAAACCCAGACCACAAAAGGCAATAATAGTTTCCATCACCGTCCACGATTGCAAAGTTTGTTTTTCATTCATTCCAAAATATTTACCAACCAGCCAAAATCCGCTATCATTAACATGTGAAAGTATAGTAGCGCCCGAGGCGATTGAAAGGACAATTAAAGCCCGTTGCGGATCATTTAATCCAAATTCACTAATTACCGGCGCAATAATCCCTGCAGAGGTTATCATTGCAACTGTTGCTGAACCCTGAGTGACTCTGACAACCGCCGCTAAAATCCATGCAAGCAAAATTGGGGGCATCGCTGAATTCGCCATTGACGTTGCCATTATCTCACCAATTCCGCTGTCAACAAGCACTTGTTTTAAAACTCCTCCCGCACCGGTTATCAGAATAATTATCCCGGCCGGGCCCAATGCTTTTGTGCTCAAATCAAGTATCTTCTGGCTATTCATTCCACGTCTGACGCATAAAAAATAAATGGCTGCCAGCGTGGCAATTATTAATGCGCTAAACGGATGACCAATAAATTCAAGAATGTCAGTAAATATTGTTTGTTTCAGTACACCTTTATTTACGGCCAAACCAGTGAAGGTATTTAGTAAAATCAAAAGAAGAGGGATTGCAATTATTATCGCTATCAATCGAAATGAAGGTAGTTTTTCTAAAGATGATTCATTTTTTGAGAGCTCTTCAAACTCAGCTGGTGGTTGTATATTTATTTTTTTTGATATGTACTTTCCCCATAACGGACCGGCAATTATTGCGGTAGGAATACCAAGAATGATTCCAAGTAAAATTACCCATCCCAGTTGGGCGTTAATTATATCGGCCACTGCCACCGGACCGGGGGTAGGAGGAATAAAACTATGTGTAACAGCTAAACCTGCCAATAGAGGAATTCCGTAATAAAGTAACGATCGTTTTGAGTCTCGTGAAAGGGCATAAATAATAGGTACCAGAATGATGAATCCAACATCAAGAAACACGGGAATGGCAACAATAAAACCTGTAATTACCATTGCCCATGGCGCTTTTTTACTTCCAAATTTTTTGAGTAGATATTGTGCCAGTGATTCTGCTCCTCCGGAACTTTCAAGCATTTGTCCGAAAATAGCGCCCAACCCCACAACAGTTGCAACAAACCCAAGAGTACCAGCCATTCCATCCTGAATAGCTTTTGTAACATCTTTTAGAGGCATTCCCGCAATTATTCCTACATAAATAGCTGTTAAAAGCAGCGAAATAAAAGCACTGACTTTAAGCCTAAGAACTAAAAATAGTAACAACGCAACTGCCGATATTACTATGAAAATGAGAAATGGTGTTGACATTCAAAGCTTTTTAGTGGTTTGCTAAGTTATAATTTAGCGGTAAAAAACAGGGTAAACTTTCATGATAATATTAACTCAATTTTATTTGTATTTGATCTCTGTTTCGTATTGAACATTTAATTGGTTCAATGAAATAATTACGAATAGTGGGTATTTTGAAAACTTTATATTTTTCCCAAACAATAATAATTCCAGGAGCTAATTCCTTTAAAGCATTCATTATAAGTAATTTATGCATTTGCTTTTCCTCTTGAGGAATAGTATAATTTCATAATTTTTGAATTTTAGAAAATATCTTTCGTCAGAATCTTGTTTTCAATCTTCACTTTTATTTATTTTATATCATTAAACAAACCTAATTTACTGAAAATGAAACATGTTTTCATCCTTCTGTTTTTACTGATTGTAGTTTCTTTCTTTTCCTGCGAAGAAAAAACTTTTAATGAACTTTCGGGTGAAGGAACACTGTTAAAGGAAATTGTTGGCGACAGTATAATCTTCAATAAATACTCCTATACTGATGCAGGTCTTATAAAAGAAGAAAAAAGTAAATTTCATTTTACAGAGCACAAATACAACAGCAAGAATCAATTAACACAAACTGATTACTATTGGGATGAACGCATAGCCAGCAGTGACTCTGACATACTTCAGGAAGCATTAAACCGCACAGAATGGGTAAATTCTGAAAATACGGAAAGAGACACCTATACAACTTATGAATACGAAAGTAACGGACAGCTTAAAAAAAGCGTTCTTCACAGGATGAATAGCACAAATAGTGAGTATTCAACTTTTATTTACGCTGATGGAAAGATTGAAAAGCAACTTTCATATCTGAATAATCAGCAAACAGGGCTGGAGGCCTATTATTATGATCAGAATGGAAATCTGACAAAAGTTGAGAAATATCATTTTACTGATAATGTTCAGCCGGTTTTATCATCATCCACAGAATATTATTTCGATAAGAAAAACAATGCCTATCTCTCATTCAAATCATTGTTGATTCCGGGTATAAATACCAATAAAAACAATGTAGTTAAGGAGGTTTACACGCTGTATTCTTTAGTTGAAGGATCGGTTGAAGATGTTAATACAAAAGAATATACCTATACATATAATGTGAAGGATTTTCCGGATCAAAGAAGTGATGGAACCGAATATACGTATTATTAAAAAGTTCACATTTTGCTTAGGCGGAATATAAAGGTAAATTAAACTCGAATCGTGTACCCTGATTTATTTTGCTAAACACCTCAATTTTAGATTTATGCAAATCAAGAATTTTCTTTACAATGGCCAATCCAAGTCCGGTACTATTGTCTCCTTTGGTCTTTTTCCCTTTGTAATAACGGGTAAAAATATATGGTAACTCCTCTTCTGAAATTCCCTTTCCGGTATCCGAAATTTTTACTTTCACAGCATGTTGCATCAGTTCCAGTTCAATGGTAATCACATCGCTGGGATTGCAATATTTTATTGCATTATCGATAATATTCTGAAATACTCGATCAGTCATTTGAATGTCGGCATAAACCAATGGGAGGCTTTTTGAATAAATTGTATTAATACTGATATTTTTTTCTTTTGCCAAAACCTGAAATTTGTCGGCTACATCCTGCACCAATTCAGCTACCTGCAACGGCTCAGGATTTACCATTTGAGGATTTGACTCCAATTTTGAAAGTTCAAAAAGATCGTTCACCAATTTGCTCAGATTCTCGGAATTTTGAAGTATAATCCCGAGGTATTTTTTCCGTTCTTCTTCACTCAACGTGCCTTCCTTCATAAGAATGGTTTCAGCAAAACCCTGAATAGATGCAATCGGACTTCTGAGATCATGCGAAATGTTAGCAATTAATTCTTTGCGTAATTCTTCAACACTTTTTAATTGCTCAATGTTTTGCTCAATAGTTTCGGCCATGCCATTAAAAGTATCGGCTACATTTGACAGTTCACCGCCTGATTTCAGATTAATTCGTACCGAATGATTTCCTTCCTTGAAACTCCGAACGGCTACAATAATTTTTCGTAAACTCTTTGTTATTAACCAAATAGATAACAACCCCAAAACTATGGTAAAAAACAAGGCAATCAATAAACTGCGAACACCAAGTTTTAAAATAAAACTGTTGCCCAAAGCAGCCATTGTTGAAGCGGACTCGTTGCTTGCCAATACAATATAAAGGTATCCTTTAAATTGCCCATCTTCAACAATCTTAGCGGCTGAGAATATTTTAGGAACATCCGGACTTTTAGGATCATCGCCTTTAATTGTTTCATCGCCTTTCCGGTTTAAAAACCGTTTAACCGGAGCAAGCGAAACATGATCTGTTTTAACATCAATATCAGGAACAACATAAGTAAGTATTTTCCCTTCTGAATTCAGTAGATATACTTCAATACTCGGATGTGCAACCATCATTGAGTGCATTAAATCTTTCAATGCTTCATCGTTTACATTTCCATCCACAAAAATCGGGGGTATTAATTCAAGCGCACTTTTTGCAATTCCGCCATTAATTTTCTGCTGGGCTTCATTATTATATTCTTCTGAAAATTTTACCGAAATAATTATAAATACGGTAGTTAATATAATTGTGAATACCAGAAAGATTCCTGAAATCTTCCAAAAAAGGCTGCTGAATATTTTATTTTTTGTTTCCATTTTTAAAGTTCATCATTGAATTTGTAACCAATTCCCCAACTGGTTAAAATATAGGTTGGGTTATTTACATCAGGTTCTATTTTAGAGCGTAACCTGTTAATATGCGAATTCACTGTATGTTCGTACCCATTGAAATTGTATCCCCACACTTTGTTTAGCAAGTCGGTTCTGCTATAAACCCAACCTGGTTTTGAAGCGAGCAATGTGAGCAAATCAAACTCTTTAGGTGTTAATTCCAGCGTTTTATCTTTCATCACAACTTTTCTTTTTGTGAGATCAATGGATAAATCTTCATAAACAAGGTGCTCCTGATTTTGACTTGCCGTTTCTTTATTCAAAGGCCCCAACCGACGGAGAATTGCTTTAACTCGTGCAATAAATTCCCTGATGCTAAAAGGTTTAGTCAGATAATCGTCGGCACCTGTTTCAAGCCCAAGAACTTTGTCAATTTCTTCAGATTTTGCCGTTAGCATTAAAATGTGGGTATTTACTTTGTCGGCGCGGAGCATGCGACAAACTTCCAGCCCATCCATTCCGGGAAGCATAATATCCAAAATGATCAGACTATAGTTACCTGTGCTGGCTTTTTCGTAACCAGCCCGACCATCAGTGACAATTTCTACAGAGCAGTTTAAATCTTTTAAATGAATGCTCACTAATTCCCCAATGTGCGGGTCATCTTCAATGAGTAAAATCTTTTCCATATCGTGAATATCAATTATTACAAGAGTAACAACAAGTTATCACAAAAAGGTCATAAAAGAAATGTATTTCTGTAAAATTGCATTCTTTTAGAAAGTTATGTTTGGGGCAAAGTTCATTGATTTGTATTTTCAGTCAGATTAACCCGGCTTCTTTTAAAAGCGTCTCCATTTCTTGCTGAACATCTCGGGCTGCATCTCTGGCTTTATCAGCAAAATCACTGTCGGAAGAAGCATAAATAATTCCGCGGGAAGAGTTCACCAAAAGTCCGCAATGATTGTTTAATCCATTTTGAGCAACTTCCTGTAAGCTGCCGCCCTGAGCGCCAACACCAGGAACCAGCAAAAAATGATCGGGAATAATCTGGCGAATCTCTTTTAATTTTTCAGTTTTTGTAGCGCCAACAACATACATCATATTTTCAATTGTTCCCCAATTTTGAGATGTTTTTAAAACCGATTCAAAAAGCAGATCACCCGATTTTTCATCTTTTAGGAATTGAAAATCAAACGCTCCTTTATTAGAAGTGAGGGCCAGAAGAATTACCCATTTATTATCGTATGTCATGAATGGTTTAACTGAATCCTCTCCCATGTAAGGAGCCACAGTAACCGCATCGCAATTCAGTTTTTCGAAAAAAGCTCGCGCATATAAATTCGATGTGTTTCCAATATCGCCGCGTTTGGCATCAGCAATAACAAAAATATTCGGGTATTTTGATTTTAGATAGCCTATTGTTTTTTCAAGGCTCGCGAAACCCTTTGATCCCAGGCTTTCGTAGAAGGCAAGATTTGGTTTATACGCGACTGAGAATTCTACTGTTGAATCAATAATTTCCTTGTTGAAGGAAAAAATTGGATCTGATGTTTCCAGCAAATGTTCAGGAATCTTTGTAATATCTGTATCAAGGCCAACGCAAAGGAAACTGCGTTTTTTCTGTATTTGCTCGAATAGTTGTTGACGGTTCATTGTCTTGTTTTTGTCATTCCCTGTTAATAGGAAATCGGTTAATATTTCGAGGTTCCCGATTACTCGGGAATGGCAGTTAAATTTCTGCTAATTTCAATTTTTCGGCGTTTTCTTCAATCATCAATTTTTCAATGATTTCATCAATTTCACCATTAATAATTGCCTGTAAATTATACATTGTAAGGTTAATTCGATGATCGGTAACCCGTCCTTGTGGCCAGTTGTAAGTTCTGATTTTTGCTGAACGGTCGCCGGTTGAAACCATCGTTTTACGTTTCGATGAAATATCATCAATATACTTTTGATACTCCATATTATAAATACGCGTGCGGAGTTCTGTCATTGCCTTTGCCAGGTTTTTTAACTGCGATTTTTGATCCTGGCAGGTAACCACAATTCCTGTTGGAATATGCGTTAAACGAATCGCCGAATAAGTAGTATTAACCGACTGTCCACCCGGGCCCGAAGAACAATAGGTATCTTTTCTGATATCTGCTTCTTTCAGATCGATATCAAATTCTTCTGCTTCCGGTAAAACGGCAACCGTTGCTGCTGAAGTGTGAACCCGTCCCTGCGTTTCAGTCTGAGGAACACGCTGAACACGATGAACACCCGATTCATATTTCATTATTCCGTAAACATTTTCTCCGGTAATTGTAGCTACAATTTCTTTATATCCTCCTGATGTACCTTCACTCACATTCGTGACTTCCATTCGCCAGCCTTTTCGTTCGCAAAATTTAGAATACATACGAAAAATATCACCGGCAAAAATACTGGCTTCATCGCCACCTGTTCCGGCACGAATTTCAAGAATTGCATTTTTACTGTCTTCAGGATCGGCTGGTACAAGCAAAAACTTTATTTGTTTCTCTTTTTCAGGAATTAATTCTTCGGCCTGTTCCATTTCTTCATGGGCCATTTCACGCAATTCAGGATCGCTTTCTTCCTCCAGAATTTCTTTCCCCGATTTGATGTTCTCAACCAGATTCTTGTATTCTTTAAATACAGCCACCAGTTTTTCCAGGCTTTTATATTCCTGATTCAGTTTTACATATCGCTTCATGTCAGCAATAATATCCGGGTCGGTTATTTGCTGCTGAATTTCCTCAAACCGGTGTTTTATCGATTCGTATTTTTCTAATAATGCGTATTGTGCCATTTCGTTTTTGCTTTTTTTTGTGAGTCATTCCGAAGGAATTTGTGACTGAGGAATCTCAAAACTACAGATCCCTCTCTATGTTCGGGATGACAGCTAATATTCAAATACTCCCTTCTCTGATGTAATTGTAAGTTTTTTGCTATTGGCAGGTTCAACTCTGCCAATTATCTGTGCATCAATATTAAACGATTTTGAAATGGAAATGATTTCGCTGGCAACTTCGGGTGAAGTATAAATTTCAAACCGATGACCCATATTGAATACTTTATACATCTCTTTCCAGTCGGTGCCCGATTGTTCCTGTATCATTTTAAACAGTGGTGGAACCGGAAACATATTGTCTTTTATAACATGTACATTATCAACAAAATGAAGTACTTTAGTTTGTGCACCACCTGAACAATGTATCATACCTGAAATCTGAGACCTGTATTTTTCAAGAATTATTTTGATTACAGGTGCATAAGTTCGCGTTGGTGATAAAACCAATTTTCCGGCATCAATTCCTAAATTATCAATTTCATCAGTTAGTTTCATTTTGCCTGAATAAACCAATTCATCGGGTACTTCAGGATCAAAACTTTCAGGGTATTTTTCAGCAAGGTATTTGGCAAAAACATCGTGGCGGGCAGAAGTTAAACCGTTGCTTCCCATTCCTCCATTATAATCATTTTCATAGGTAGCCTGTCCTGACGATGAAAGACCAACAATCACATTTCCTGCTGAAATATTGTCTGCGGAAATCACGTCGTTGCGTTTCATTCTGCAAGTTACAGTTGAGTCGACAATAATTGTTCGAACCAAATCGCCAACATCGGCAGTTTCTCCTCCTGTTGAATAAATGCTGATTCCTGATTCACGCAATTTTTCGAGTAATTCTTCAGTTCCGTTTATTATGGCTGCTATAACCTCGCCCGGAATTTTGTTTTTATTTCGCCCTATTGTTGATGAAACAAGGATATTATCAGTTGCGCCAACACAAAGCAAATCATCGACATTCATTATTAATGCATCCTGTGCAATTCCTTTCCAGACAGTAAGATCACCGGTTTCATTCCAGTAAAGATAAGCAAGCGATGATTTTGTTCCTGCACCGTCGGCATGCATAATGTTACACCATTCTGCATCTCCACCAAGAATATCAGGTACGATTTTACAAAATGCCTTTGGAAATAATCCTTTATCAACATTTTTAATCGCTTCGTGAACATCTTCTTTTGATGCGGAAACGCCTCTTGCACTATATCTCGACTCAGTAACCATTATTTTCCGGTTTTGTGGGTACAAAATTAATATTTTCCACCAACCTAAAATAGAAAAACGAAAAGCCTTAATACTGACCTTTCGTTTTTCTTACTATTTTTTTGAATTTCTATGCGTAAAGAAAGCGCTTTATTTTTTTTGTCGGCGTTTTTTCAAACGGCACCGGTTGCAACACAACCTGTTGAACACGTGAAAATTTATTGACCTGCTCGTTTACTTTCATTTGAATTTCATGAAGAATCTCATCCGATTTTTCATGTATAAACTGTTGTGCCCCTTCTTTCATGTGTTGGAAATTCTGTTCAATTTCTTCCATGTTTAAGTGAATCATTGCTACCAGTTTTCCTTTTTTCTCTACCACCAGTGATTCGAGAACAAAACGCATTTTATTTATTACTGTCTCAATTTCTTCAGGATATATATTTTCGCCACTGGCGCCAACAATCATTGTTTTTATGCGGCCTTTTATATAAAGCTTGTTGGTATTATCCAACATGCCGCGGTCGCCTGTTTTAAACCAGCCGTCGTCAGTAAAAACCTCTTTTGTTATTTCGGGCGCTTTGTAATAGCCCTGCATCACATTTTCTCCTTTTGCCTGAATTTCGCCTTCACCTGTAATAGGGTCAGCATCTGCAATTCTCAACGTAACTCCCTCCATAATAATTCCTGTTGAACCAAGTTTTCGGTTTTTACCAATCGCACCTGCCAGCAATGGAGATGTTTCTGTTAGTCCGTATCCAATGGCATAAGGAAATTTCCCTTCCAGTAAAAACCGTTCAACTGTCGGGTCGAGTTTTGCACCTCCAATACCAAAGAAATGCAAATGGCCACCAAATGTTTTATGCAATTTTGATGCTGCTACCCTGTGTAAAAGTTTTCGGGATGGAGCAAAATTATAAAATGCCCTTGTTAACGCGTTCTTCTGAAATTCAGGATAAATCCTGGTTCGAAAAACTTTCTCGATAATTAATGGAACCGACAACATTATTGTTGGTTTTACCTGTTGAAAAGCAGGCATTAAAACAGATGCTACCGGAGGTTTTCGCAAATAATGGATTGAAGCACCATATTTAACCGGAAGTAAAAAACCTACTGTATTCTCAAGTGTATGCGAAAGTGGCAAAATCGATAAAAAACGGTCTTCAGGTTTGATTTCCTGTAATGTATAACATTGTTGCGCTGTCCATGCCAGGTTTTTGTGGCTTAACATTACACCTTTTGAATTTCCGGTAGTTCCTGAGGTATAAATTATAGATGCAAGATCTTCCTCTTGAACTTCAGCAGGGATAAAGTTTTCTGTAGTTTTTGGGAGCGATGGTTTCAAATGTTCAATTACAGTAATTTCTTTGTGATTAGGTACAATTGCAAAATTGTCAAGAATAATAACGGAATTCAGCCACTGTAGTACTTCATTATTAAGCGTTCCAAACATTGCAAATGAAACAAAAATTATTTTTGCCTCTGAATGTTGAAGAATTGTGCTTATTTCGTTTTCATGAAAATCGGGTAAAATTGGCACTGCAACTGCGCCTAAAACTGAAACAGCAAAAAACGCCACTCCCCAATTGGGCATGTTGTTGCTTAAAATAGCTACCTTATCGCCTTTCTTAACTCCACGTTCTGAAAGCATTGAAGCCACAAGTTCAACATCTTCACCCAGATTTTTATAGGTATAATTTTTTTCACCAACAAAAACCAATGATGTTCTGTCAGCAAAATTATTTACCGAATTATAAAAAAGCGCCGGGATTGTAAGTTTCGACATATTTGACATATTCACCAATTAATTTTTTCTTCTCTGCAAACAGTCCTGCAACTGCTTATTTCTGACCTGTAAAAATAATAAAAAAACTGCTCAAAATTCTTTGTAATGAACGGCTTCCGGTATTCGGCTTTTGTAAAACTTACTGTAATTGGGCAGGTTGTATTTTTCATCCAATATCGAATTAACAATTTTTATGAGTTGATCTCTCTTTTGTTTCACGTAATTTTGAAAAATGACAAGTATTAAAAACGATTTAGAGATTATTCAACAAACTGAGAATTTTGTTCGTGAACGATTTAAAAATGAAGGTTCAGGTCACGATTGGTGGCACATTCATCGTGTAAGAAATATGGCTGTGTTTCTTGCTGAAAATGAAGGCGGTAATACTTTTATTATTGAATTGGCAGCTTTGCTTCATGATTTGGAAGATTGGAAACTAAGTAATTCAAAACAGGGTGAAACAAAAAAATGGCTTGAAAGTATTGGATTAGCTAATGAAAAAATAAAATATATAATTGAAATTATTGAACAGGTTTCTTTTAAGGGCGCTGGCGTAGAAACAAAAGCAATGTCAATTGAAGCAAAAATTGTTCAGGATGCTGACCGGCTTGATGCCATTGGCGCAATTGGCATTGCAAGAACATTTGCTTACGGCGGGAATAAAAATAGATTAATTCATGACCCCCAGGTAAAGCCGCAAATGCATGACAGTTTCTCTTCGTATAAAAATGGAGATGCGCCAACCATAAATCACTTTTATGAGAAATTACTTTTGCTGAAAGAAAGAATGAATACAGCAACTGCTAAAAAGATTGCCAAACATCGCCACCAGGTAATGGTGAATTTTTTGAAAGAATTTTTCTCAGAATGGAATCTCGAAACTAATTAAGTTTTTCGGATAAGTAAATGACGAATAAAAAATGCGTAAATTAACCTTTGCTATTTCTAGTAAAACGAATTGTTTGCTTTTTTAATACCAATAAAAACCGATGAGAATTGATCATTTAGCAATATGGACTTATAACCTCGATGGATTACGAAATTTTTTCATCCATTATTTTGATGCTTCGAGCAGTGAAATTTATCACAATCACAGTAAAGAGTTCCGATCCTACTTTTTAACATTCGATGGCGATTGTCGCTTGGAATTGATGGAAATGCCCAATATTCCAAAATCGAAAAATGATTCGTTGAAACAATATACTGGATTGGTTCATTTTGCAATTCAGGCAGGTTCGAGAAATAAAGTTGATTTTATTACGGAACGTTTGAGAAAAGATGGGTTCAAAGTAATTGGAGATCCCAGTGTAACAGGCGACGGGTATTATGAAAGTATTATTCTTGACCCGGATGGAAACAGAGTTGAAATTATAGCTTAATTCAGAAACCAACTTTAGATATTGAATGTTTACTAATGCTTCAATACAATATGTTGTCTACAATTAAATTGTCACTATTTAAAACCATCTTTTATATATTCTGCAGCAACCTCTACCTCTTTATACCATTCTTCACCATATTTTCGAATGAGTGGTTCTTTAAGAAATTTGTAGAGTGGTGTTTTGCTGGATGCACCACAAGCTTTCCCGGGCTTACATATTTTTAATTCCTGGTAATTAACAGCATCCATGTTTTTATATTCTGTGATTCTGATTGGAAAAAGGTGACAGGAAAGTGGTTTTCTAAACGAAGTCTTTCCTTCAAAAAAGGCTTTTTCAATGGAACATTTAAGAATTCCTTTTTCGTCAGTAAAAGAATAAGCACACTGGCGGTTATTTACCAGAGGAGTTACGAGATCGCCATCGCTATCAATAATTGAAAAACCCTGTGATTCAATTTCTTTCTTATGAGCAACCGGTATATAATTTTTATAATGATCAAAATCCTGCTTGATAGATTTGGCTTCCTCAGAAGTTAATGGTGCACCTGAGTCACCTTCTACACAACAAGCTCCTTTACATTTTATCAGGTCACAAACAAAATGTTCTTCAAATATATCCCGACTAATTATGGTACGTCCAATTTCGATCATTGAGCCCCCCTCACTCCCCCCAAGGGGGGAAGAAATACTAAAAATATATTTTGGACATTATTCATTTTAACCAAATTTATAAAATCAGGATGGCTAAATTCCCTCTCCTTGGGAGGATAGGAGGGCTTTTACTTAATCAATATTTTTCCAGTCATATCTTTCGGAACCTCCAATCCCATAACGGTAAGTAGGGTTGGAGCAACATCTGCCAAAATTCCGTTTTCGATGCTAATTTCCTTTTTGTCGCTAATAAAGATACAGGGTACAGGATTCAAGGAGTGTGCTGTATTTTCGGAGCCATCAGGATTGACTGCATTGTCAGCGTTGCCATGGTCTGCAATAATTAATACATTATATCCTCCTTCAATTGCAGCTTCAACAACGTCTTTTGCACACTGATCAACAGCATTTACTGCCTTGAAAATAGCATCGTAAACACCCGTGTGCCCAACCATGTCACCATTTGCAAAATTAAGGCAAACAAAATCAGCTTCTCCGTTTTTTAATTTTGGCACAATTGCATCACGTATTCCGGGTGCTGACATTTCAGGCTGCAAATCGTAAGTTGGCACTTTTGGCGATTGTATCATGATACGGCTTTCACCTTCAAATTCAGCTTCACGCCCTCCACTGAAAAAGAAAGTAACATGTGCATATTTTTCTGTTTCTGCAATTCTGATTTGTTTTAATCCTGCCTGTGAAACAACTTCACCCATCGTGTTTGTCACATTTTCCTTATCAAAAATAACATTAACTCCTTTAAAATCATGTTTATAATTTGTCATGGTGTACCATTGTATATCCATGGTTTTCATTCCAAACTCTGGTAAATCCTGTTGTGTAAATGCAATTGTAGTCTGTCGTAGGCGATCGGTTCTGAAGTTATAACAAATAACTACATCACCCTCTTCAATTTTTGCAAGTGGCTCACCATCATCATCAACCATTACAATTGGTTTCATAAACTCATCCGTTGTACCTTCATCGTAATACTCCTGAATGGTTGCCAATAAATCAGTCGATTTTTTACCTTTTCCTTCAGTATATAAATCATAAGCCAGTTTCAACCGGTCATAATTTTTATCACGGTCCATTCCGAAATATCTACCAATAATAGAAGCAAATTTCCCGTTGGTTGATTGAAGTGCTTCCAAATCATTTTTCATGAAACCATATCCTGAACGTGGATCAGTGTCACGTCCATCGGTTAATCCGTGAACAAAAATATCCGAAAGGCCCATGTCTGTTCCAATCTGGCAAAGAGCAACCATGTGTGAACTCAAGGCATGCACACCGCCAGGGCCAATTAATCCAATCAAATGAACTTTTTTATTGTTCTCTTTTGCGTAGGTATAAGCTTTTACAATTTGCGGATTTTCCCATAATGATTTGTCACGGATTGCTTTTGTGATTTTCACCATATCCTGATAAAGTACTCTTCCGGCACCAATGTTCAGGTGACCAACCTCGGAATTTCCCATTTGTCCATCGGGCAATCCTACATTTTCTCCGGATGTTAATAATTGCGAATGCGGATATTTTTCGTATAAAGAATCAATGAAAGGAGTTGGTGCCGTTGCTACAATATCGCTTTTCGAACCATCACCGATTCCCCATCCATCGAGAATCATCAATAAAACTTTTTGTATTTCAGCCATTCTATTGTATTTTATTGTATTTCAAAAAAGAACAGACAAAATTATCTTTTTTCTTTTCATTATCACAATATCTTACCTGGCATTAAAAATGATTTAACAAATCTTTGCTTTGTTTTTACGTTTAACACAAAGTTCTCACAACTGATTTTCAGTTGTAAACCTCTATAGAATTTAAAACGTCTTATAGACGGTTATTTACAATGTTATTATAAATTGATCCGAACTGAATCCGCAATCCCACATCAGCACCAATTTCGAATGATGAAGGTAGCTGTACGTTATTCAATAAAACATCTTCCAAAGATGCTTCACCTTTTGGGAGATAAATTTGATCCTGAATTTTTTCGATATTAAAACGGAAATTAACTGAAATTCCCCTGACAATTCGAATTGACAATCTTGTGTCAAGAGAAATGTTGTTTTTTGAAAAATCATGCAGATAATTTGATGCTCTTAATCCTGCATTAATTTCTCCCCATGTTTCAACCAGCTGGAGGTCAATCCGAAGTGATTGTTGCCAAAGAAATTCGTCAAACTTTCCATACAATGTCTCCTCATAGTATTTTGACCATAACGGGCCAATATAATAGGCCATGGTAAATACTTTTCTGTCAGAAATATCCCATGGGAAAATATTATATTCAATGGCAGGTTTTGCTGAAACAGAATATTGAAAGTTTGTATAATTATTTCTTGAGTAACTTAGAAATGTGCCAAATGACCATCTTTCAGAAAGACTTCTGACAGCGCTCGAAGAAAAATTATTACTCACTCTTTCCGATGTGTAAACTTCATCACCATTTTCAATTTTGGTTGTTCTGACACTTACGAAAGCACTATTTCTGATTTTCCATTTTTCAGTAACCTGATCGGCTCTGAGGTTTATTGAATAATCATAATTTTTACGTCTTTCTTCGGCATTAATGCCCCCATTAAAATCTCCTCTGAATGTCCAGTGATTCCATGGATCAACAGTTTCAACATTATTTATTACGTTATTATCGTTTGACAGGTATCTGACACTTAAGTTACCTGATTCTCCGCTTTCATTCATATAAGGCATGACTCCCAAAATAAGCGCATCTGTTAATTTTTTACGACTTTCTTCTTCAGTATCACTTGATGCAGTTGTGCTGGTTATGGTATATTCTGAGAAATTTTCGAAAGTTCTGCTTATAAATCTAATGGAATAAACGCGTCCTCCTGAACCGCTCGTTTGCGAATTAATAATAATTTGAATATCAGAAACCGCGGGGTCGTTAACAAAATCAACAAATCTCATGTTACGACGAAGATAATCCATATCAAGTCTTACACCTTCAATAAAAATTTTGGGTTTCCCTTCTATTTTGTCAAATGCATATCGTCCTTTCACAGCAGTTGTATTTCCTCCTGCAATACTAATTGAAACTGAAAAAGGCAATAAGAAGAAAAACAAAATGAACTTTTTATTCATGTTTTAAAGAAATTTAGTTGGTTATTATCAAAAATGAATAAATAAATCAAACAATTAAGGAGAAAAATAGGCATTAAGCTTTTATTTAGAAATGATTAACAAAAATTCAATCGTTAATAACATCCAATTAACATAGCAATTATGCAATAACGTATTAAGCAAAAAAGGAGCCGACCATTACAGCTGACTCCATATAAATGTATAACTTCTTTGCTTATAACCGATTTTAGAAATTACGATAATCTTTGCACATATGTTAAATCGATCATGATCCTTTTAGCAGATCTTTAATTCCTCCTATTGAACTTAAAATTCCGCTTGCTTCATAAGGCAGGTAAACGGTTTTATTATTTTCTCCGCTAACCATTTCCTTAAATGTTTCCAGGTATTTCATAGCAACCAGGTAATTAATCGGATCGCCGTTTTTCGCAACAGCTTCGGTAACTTTCAAAATGGCTTCCGATTCACCCTCAGCTCTTTTTATTCTTGCAAATGCGTCTCCTTCGGCTATTAAAATTTCTGCTTGTTTTTCACCTTCAGCTTTGTTTATTTGTGATTCTTTAAAACCTTCGGCTTCCAAAATCATCGATTTTTTCAATCCTTCGGCTTCAAGAATTTTTGCACGACGATCACGTTCAGCCCGCATTTGTTTTTCCATGGCATCACGAATATCGCGCGGTGGATTAATGTCCTGCAATTCAACACGGTTTACTTTTACTCCCCATTTATTTGTGGCATCGTCAAGTATTATCCGAAGTTTGCTGTTCACTGTATCACGTGATGTCAGCGTTTCATCCAGGTCAAGTTCGCCGATAACATTCCTTAGTGTTGTTTGAGTTAATTTTTCAATTGCATCGGGAAGGTTTTCGATTTCGTACATTGCTTTAACCGGATCCATAATTTGGAAATAGAGCAACGCATTAATTTCTGTACCAACATTGTCTTTTGTAATTACATTTTGTTTTGGGAAATCATAAACGGTTTCACGAAGATCAATCCGGTCTTTTGTTTTAAATTGAACTATTTTTCTTCCGTCGAAATCTTCACGAACATATCTCCAGGTAATTTTACGGGGGATATCAATAATGGGAATAATAATATTAATTCCGGAAGAAAGAGTGCGGTGGTATTTGCCCAAGCCGTTCAACAATCATAGTTTGCGATTGCTGAATAATACGGATACCCATGGCTGCAAAAACGATAACGAAAATGGCCAACAGAATCAGGATAAAGATAGTTGCATTCATTGTAAATGTTTTTAATTTGTTTTTTTAACGATTAGCACAATACTTTTTAACTGAACAATTTCAACGTATGATCCGGCTGAGATCACCTCGTTGTTGAGAGTGCGGGCTTGCCAAATATCACCGTCAAGTGATACGCGGCCCTGGTTGTTTTCATGGTTTATTTCTTCGATTACTTTTGCCTCGCGGCCCACCATTGCATCAACATTGGTTTTTAATCCATCAGAACGTTTGTAGGCAAATTTCATCATAACCGGGCGAATAAGAAAAAAACTCATTATTGTACCCAAAGAAAAAAGGATAATCTGCCACTCCGTCGATAGATTTAACCCTGCTGCAAAGGAGCCGACAACAGCACCAATTCCAAAGTTAAACAATACGAAAGAAGGAACGAATATTTCCATAATAAATAAAATTAGAGCGATGATTAACCAAATGTGCCAGAGTTCGAATTCCATGCTTTTTTAGTTTTTGATTACACTCCAAATTTATTTCAGTGATTAATGTTATGGAAATATTTTCACTTGTATTCTGCCGAACTGTTATAAATTCATTGATGAAGTCACTTCGTCTGAATTCATCCTGTTTTTCAGCCATTCCCGAAATGCCGATGCTTTTAATCTGCTAACCGAAATGCGATTCGGAAATCCATTATTTAAGTTCAGTAATACATTCAGTTTACCATTTTTATCGGGTTTAATTTCTGAAATGACATTTCGGGTGACGATGAACTGTCGGTTTGCACGATAAAACATTTCAGTTGGCAACATTCCCACCAAAGTATCAAGTGAAAGATCGTGAATATATTGTTTGCTTTCGTTTGAAACGATGTAGGTAATTTTGTTTGAGCTGTATAAAAAGGCAATGTCTCTAAAACCAACAAAAAACGTTCTGTTACCAACTTTTAAAGTCAATCTTTTATCGTGTTTTTCTTCCGGAATTTCAATTTCAGAACTATTGATCGGATGATTTTCTTCAAGAGGTTCTACTGTTAAAACAATACTATCGATGCTTACAACCCTAACTTTTTCACCAACTTCAATAATCTCTCCATTTACAGTAATACTTTTCCAAAGGTCTCCATCAATTGCTACGCAGCCGGTATTTTGTCGTTCATTTATTTCTTCCTTTACCTTTCCAATCCGTCCAATCAAACCACCGGCGTTTGTTTTAACCGACTTTTTGGTATATGCATATTTTTTCATAACAGGCATTAATGCTCATAAAACCTGCTGTTGTTCCTATAATGAAAAGAATAAGTTGAATGGCAAGAGGAAAATGAAATGCAGGCTCCAATAAATGCCAAGAAACAGCCAATACCAATACTCGCCATTAAAAATGAAGGGATGAGGATTTCAAGCAAAAAGAAAATAATTGTTGCAAGAATCCAGTAGTGCCAAATTTCAAATTCCATTCGTTATTTTCTATGTTCGTACATTTTGTTTATTCAACTACAGCAAGCACACTAATTTCGTTTTGCCGTTTCTTTTTATTTAAAAAGAATCAGCAACCAGCGCAACAGCGTAATAAAAAATTGAGAATGTTATTTGTATTAAAAAGTGGCCTGTTCATTACACAGATTTTTAAATGATTTCAACAAAATTTCTTATAAATTTCAGGACACGATTATGAAATACCATAATGATGTTTTTAAAATGTTGCAAATGTCTTGTTTAAGTTGATCGCTAAAGTTAATGTGAAATAATAAAAATCAAGCATTCAACTGCAATAAAATCACTTACCAATAATTTTTCCAAATAAAGAACAAAAAATATCACCTCGGATTGTCTTTGATTTGAAGTAATGATTGGCAACTTCAAACTACCTATAAAAACATTGCAATTGAAAAGTAAATTGTCATTCAAAACAGTTAATAATTAGCTCCTGTTTTGTTTCTTTTACATGACTATTGTAATCACTATATTTACCGCAAAATTTTAAAATATGGCAATCACCGCATTTCGGGGCATGAAACCATTCCCGCAACTTATGTTCACCATTTTTGTAATTATTGTTTGTTTTTTGGTTTTTATGATTTTATCGGTGGTGTTAGCCATTCCAATATTTGGATTAAACTCTGTAATGAATCTCGGGGGATTAACCGATTTTTCAAATCCTGACACTATTCGGTTGCTAAAATATTTTCAGGTAGTACAATCCGTTGGTTTATTTATTATTCCACCAATTATTGTTGCCTATTTGAGTTACGGGAAAATTGCAGAGTACCTGCATTTGAAAAAATCGACAACTTTTGCTACGCTATTTATGGTGGTTGTTTTAATGTTTTTTGCTACGCCGTTTATCAATTTTATAGGAGAAATTAATTCAAAAATGCATTTTCCTGAGTGGATGTCGGGAATTGAAGAATGGATGAAAGTTTCGGAAGAAAAAGCTGCTGTGCTTACGGAGGCATTTCTGAAAGTGAATACAATTGGCGGATTAATTTTTAATCTTTTTATGATTGCGGTTTTGCCTGCGATTGGTGAAGAATTACTTTTCAGAGGAATTATTCAGCGTATTTTCACCAGAATGACAAGAAACCATCACTGGGGAATTTGGATCTCCGCCATTTTTTTCAGCGCATTGCACATGCAATTTTACGGTTTTATACCACGAATGCTTCTTGGCGTTTTATTTGGATATTTACTTGTTTGGAGCGGCTCGTTATGGTTGCCAATTGCAGCCCATTTTGTAAATAACGGTGTGGCAACGGTAGCCATGTATTTAATTGATAAAGAATTGATAAAACCCGAGATCGAGTCAATTGGCTCAACCTCGGGAAGCTATTATATTGCAGTTATTAGCTTGCTTGTTGCAGGTGCATTCTTATGGCTTATAAAAAAGGAGAATAAAGAAAATGAGATTTATGCCGATTACGAAACTTAACCAAAATCGAATAGTAAGTCGCGCTGTAATTCTTTCGATGTAAGCGTTTTCTTTTCTTTTCTTCTGAAAATATAAACAATTCCGTACTCTTGTGCCAGTTGCCTTTTTACTTTTGCTGAGTCCGTATCAATATTTTCTTCTATTTCGTTCCATAACTGGCTAATAAAATCATTGGTCTCTTTTCTTAATTCCTGCATCCGATCATAAGAACGAGTAGTATTTTTTTTAAGGTTTTGCTGAAACATGGCCGTATCGCGAAATTCTTCAAGCTTAACTTTTACCAATGCAATCGATGGATTATAAATGGCACTTCCGCCACTTTGAATACGTTTCTTTTCACCCTCAACCATTTTACTACCCCAATTTAAAATTTCCTCTTCATTATTTAAAGGTGGTACTTTCCGGTCAAAACTTTCCAGTCCGTAATATTTAATACCACCGTTTATTTCACCTCTATCTGAAGTAAGAAACAGTACCTGGATAAAATGTGAAACATACATCCGGGCTTTTTCCATTGAAGTTTTATAATCCTGGTTTTTCTCCGACTGGATTTTAATATTCTGCTCGTAATGCTTCAGATGATTTTCAAACTTACTGGCAACATTTTTCAGTTCTTCCAGTGATTTATATGAGAATGCAAGTTTTTTCCCGGGAACCGATGTTGCTTTTTCAAGCGCAGCTTTCAAAGCTCTGGATCGGGCTTTATCTGTAGTTGGCAAGCGTCTGTATGGCATAATTCATATCAATTAATTTAAGCGAAGTTAGTGAATTTGTGAACCGATTTTGATTGTTCGCTCACGAACTTATACACAATTTGATGTGAATTATTTACAAAGAAAAGCCTTCCTGAATTCAGGAAGGCCTGGATATTATTCAATATGGGATAATTATTTTCTATCTTTTTTGCAACTAAATATTACTTGTTTATCTGACCTTCACAAAACCTCAGATTACATTAAATTTAACCTATTCCAGCCAGCCAGTAAATTATTCAGAGAATCTTGCTACCAGGTATTCCCGGTTCAGGCGGGCAATGTTTGTAATCGAAATACTTTTCGGACATTCAACTTCGCAAGCGCCAGTATTGGTGCAACCGCCAAAACCAAGTTCATCCATTTTAGCTACCATGCTTTTTGCCCGTTTTTTAGCTTCAATTTTACCTTGCGGTAATTTAGCCAAATGGGAAACTTTAGCCGAAACAAATAACATAGCTGAAGAGTTTTTACAAGCTGCAACACAGGCGCCACAACCGATACAAGCGGCTGCATCCATTGCTTCTTCAACATCATCATAACCAACGGGAATTGCATTTGCATCGGGAACACCGCCAGTATTTACTGATACAAAACCACCTGCCTGTAAAATTTTATCAAATGCGGTTCTGTCAACAACCAAATCTTTTATTACAGGGAAAGCCTTTGCCCTCCATGGCTCAACAGTAATGGTTTCGCCATCTTTAAATTTGCGCATGTGCAGCTGGCATGTTGTCACTTCAGTATCCGGCCCATGCGCGCGTCCGTTAATAAATAAACTACATGTACCACAAATCCCTTCTCTGCAGTCATGATCAAATGCAATTGGATCATTTCCTTTTTCAATCAGGTCGTTATTCAAAATGTCCATCATTTCAAGAAATGAAGAACCTGTTGAAACATTTTCAATTGGGTAAGTTTCGAATTTCCCTTTGTCTGCAGCATTTTTTTGCCTCCAGACTTTTATATTTAATTTTTTAAGAATTGTATCAGCCATTTTTATTAGATTTTGGCCCCTCCTAACCTCCCCAAAGGGAGGAACTTCTTCCCCCTTCGGGGGATTGAGGGGGCTTATTTATAACTCCGTTGTGTTAGTTTTACATTCTCAAATACCAAATCTTCTTTATGCAGCTCAGGTTCTTTCCCTTCGCCTTTGTATTCCCAGCAGGAAACATAGGTGAATTCTTCGTCATTACGTTTAGCTTCGCCTTCTTCAGTGGAAGATTCTTCACGAAAGTGTCCACCACAAGATTCATTTCTGTTTAAGCGCATCGCGAGCCATCAATTCACCAACATCAATAAAGTCAGCAACACGACCTGCTTTTTCCAATTCCGGATTCAGGTTATTCATTTCTCCCGGAACTTTAACATCTTTCCAAAATTCTTCACGAATGGCCTGAATCTCTTTGATAGCTATTTCCAGTCCTTCAGCATTTCTTGACATTCCAACATAATCCCACATTATCTGTCCTAACTTTTTGTGGAAATAGTCAACCGGTTTTGTGCCTTTTATATTAAATAGTTTTTCCAGCCGGTTGGTAATTGCTTTTTCTGCTTCTTTAAACTCCGGTGCATTGATATCAGTTTTAGGAGTCATTATTTCATCAGCAAGATAATCACCGATGGTATAGGGCAAAACAAAATATCCATCTGCAAGTCCCTGCATTAATGCTGAAGCTCCCAAACGGTTTGCACCATGATCGGAGAAATTTGCTTCACCAATTGAATACAATCCGGGAACTGTTGTCATCAAATTATAATCAACCCAAGTTCCACCCATTGCATAGTGAATAGCAGGATAAATCATCATTGGCGATTTATACGGATCAACATCTGTAATCTTTTCATACATCTGGAAAAGGTTTCCGTAACGTGCTTCAATAATATTTTTTCCTAACCTATCAATTGCATATTTAAAATCAAGAAATACAGCTTTCCCCTCTGAATTTACTCCAAAGCCTTCATCGCAACGTTCTTTTGCAGCGCGCGATGCAACATCACGCGGAACAAGGTTTCCATAAGAAGGATATCTTCTTTCCAAATAGAAATCGCGATCTTCATCAGGAATATCATTCGGCGTTAATTTCCCCTTTCTGCAATTTGACAGCATCCTCTTTTTTCCTTGGAACCCAAACACGGCCATCATTACGTAATGATTCAGACATCAACGTTAGTTTCGACTGCTGATCGCCATGAACCGGGATACAGGTTGGGTGAATCTGAACATAACAGGGATTGGCAAAAAATGCTCCTTTTTTGTAACATTGCCATGCTGCAGAGCCATTACTTCCCATTGCGTTTGTTGAAAGAAAGAAAACATTTCCGTAACCGCCGGTTGCAACAACAACTGCATGAGCGCCAAATCTTTTGATTTTTCCGGTAATTAAATCCCGTGCAATAATTCCACGTGCTTTGCCATCAATTTTAACAACATCCAACATTTCATGACGGCTGTACATTTCAACATTACCATTTGCAATCTGCCTGATTTAAAGCCTGATATGCACCAATCAATAATTGCTGACCGGTTTGACCACGGGCATAAAAGGTACGACTAACCAATACCCCTCCAAATGAACGGTTTGCCAACAAACCGCCGTATTCGCGGCCAAACGGCACACCTTGTGCAACACACTGATCGATAATATTTGGAGAAACTTCTGCCAAACGGTAAACATTGGCTTCGCGGGCACGATAATCGCCTCCTTTGATTGTATCATAAAACAACCGATAAACAGAATCATTATCATTCTGATAGTTTTTTGCAGCATTAATACCGCCCTGTGCAGCAATTGAGTGTGCACGTCGAGGACTATCCTGGTAACAAAATGTTTTTACTTTGTAACCCAATTCAGCCAAAGAGGCTGCTGCAGATGCACCTCCTAATCCTGTTCCTACAACAATAATTTCAAGTTTACGTTTGTTGGCCGGACTAACCACTTTAATGGCAGACTTATGCTTATTCCATTTTTCTGACAATGGTCCTTCCGGTATTTTTGATTTTAATTGATTCATATCCAATCCTTCTTTCTGTTAAAATTTAATAAGAAAATAAAGTGGTATTATCGAGAAGCCCACAGCAACAATAATTGCATAAACTTTACCAAGTAACTGTAAGCGACTCATCCAGTGCTTGTTACTTAGTCCAAGTGTTTGAAATGCAGACCAAAAACCGTGAGTAAGGTGAAACCCTAATAAAATAGCGCCAATTACATAGAAAATATCATAAACGGCACTGTTTATAAATAAGTCGGAAACCAGTGCATACGTATTTTCAACTTCGTATCCGCTGACAATTACCGAATCCATTGAGCCGGGAGCAAATCTAATTATCCAGTAAAAGTCGATAATATGCATTACAAGAAAAACAAGAACCAATGCTCCAAGTACAAGCATATTTCTTGATGCCCAACTGCTGGATTCAGTAACGTTCTTTTTATTGTATTTTACCGGTCTGGCTCTCCAGTTTTTATATTCAAGAAAAAATGACCAAATAATATGAATCAAAAATCCCAATCCCAAAATTGGCTCCATGATCTTGATTACTGGGTTTGTTGCCATAAAATGAGCTCCCTTATTGAATAATTCACCAGTGTCATCAAAAATCAATAGCATGTTTACGACCAAATGGACAGCAATAAATGCAACCAGAAATAACCCGGAAGCACTCATTAAAAATTTTCTGCCAATTGAAGCCTCTAAAAATTTGCTCATAGTTAGTACTTTTATTTAAGTTGTTTTTTCGAATTTACAAATGTAGACGATGATGTTATTTATTCATCAGTTTGATCGCACAAAAATGCAAATTTAAATTCTTTCTAACGAACGAATGACATCATTAATGATGTTCTGTTAATTCAATTGCACTTATGTTTTCAAAATTCGATATTAAACATATAATCTATTTCAGTTTTTTAAATGCCTGATACCACTCTCTTAAATCAAACTGATCACTGATTGCAATCAATTCAGAAGTTTGAAAGCTCTTCTCAGCTAAAGAAATTTCTGTACTTGTTGAAGTGCACTGTACCGCAAAAGTTTCTCCATCTTTACAATTAATGTAACCTTTAATACGATATGCTTTGGGAGCCCATTCTTCAAGAAAGCTTCGAATTGAACTCTCCAATATTTTTTTTGCTGATTTTATTACCATTGAATTTACCTCGGGCCTTGCTAATGTTTTTATGTCATCAAAATAATATTTATTAATGCTTGCATTTCCCAATTCAAAATCAGTATCACAAAATGTTGTGGTTTTTATTTCAGCAAAAGGATTGATTCTTTTTATATGCTCAATCAGAATTTCAGTTCTTTCCCTGGCAAGGTCAGTTTTATTTATAACTACAATATCAGCCATGCGCAATTGATGTGTAACACGCTCTTTCATCAAACCAACCTTTTCAAAATTCAAGGCATCAACCAGGCACCAATTCGAGGCTAAATATATTTTTTCTGAAAGTGTTCCGGTATTTATCACTTCACTAATCGAAGTTGTATCCGACAAACCTGATGCTTCGATGATTAAAATTTCAGGTTGATTTTCATCAATAAATTTCTCCAGTGCACGGGTGAAATTCCCCAATAAACAAATACAAAAAACAGAGCCATTGTTGATTTCGAGCAAATTAAAATTATGCCCGTTCTTTTTCATCTCTATACCATCAATATTAGCCGGAGCAAATTCATTTTGAATAATTCCGATTTTTTGCTTTGAATCGTATTGTTCAATAATTCGCTTCAGGAAAGTAGTTTTGCCACTTCCCAAAAAACCCGAAATAATATGAAAGGGTATTTTTTTCATCCCAACCAGCTAAGTAAAATTTTGTCAAAAAGAATATTTTTTATACAACAAAAATAGCACTATGAGAATTAATTTCTAATCTTAGCTAACATAATAGGATAATTTATTACATTTACGCTATGTAATTTTTTAACCTAAAAAAATTGAATATGAAAAAATTTATCCTCAAAAGCGTGAGCATCTTTCTGGCTTTGTTGTTGCTCTCTGCACAAAATTACAGCATTTATGCCAGGGATATGTCGATCGCTACGCCAAATCTTGATGAATCGGCTTTTAATTATGATGAAGCATTAATCAACGATGTTTTAAGTGAATTGAATGATTTGGATGCTTATCTTGAAAGTAACGATGAAGCCACTTACGAAACACTTGTGGCAAATGGTAGTGACTTAGTAGCAAACATTGAAAGCACAGCCTCACCTATGGGTATGGCAGGGGGCGATAGCGAACCGCCTCTTGGAATACCATCTTTTTTATGGGGATGTGTATTTGGGATTCTTGGGTTGCTTATTGTTTATATTGCAACAGATAATGATAAAGAAGAAGCGAAAAAAGCTATGTGGGGATGTTTGGCAAGCAGTGCTGTAACTGTTGTATTTTATTTAGTAGTTTGGGGAGCATGGGCAGCAGCTGCATCTGACCCATATTATTATTAATCTTTCAGAAGAAATTATAATTATATAATTAAAAGGCTGCCTGGTTGACAGGCAGCCTTTATTACAAATAAAAAGTGATGAGATTTTCACCTTTTCTATTTTTTTTACTGTCTATTTTTGTCCTTCCTCAAAATATTGATGCACAGGAGTATTTTAGAATGAGTGCTGACTTTACGATTAAGATTAAGCGTGCAGAAGGGCAATCGAACCTCACTAAAGGAAAAGTTTTTTACGACAAATACACAAAAGAACTTATTTACAAAATCAAATTTCCTTCAGAAGAACAATGGGTTGTTCAGGATTCTAAAATATATAAGGTTAAATCTGGCAATGTTTATTTTACTGAGGAAATTCCATCTGTTAATGAATTCACCGTTTTTCACCTGGCGCTTAATTCAAGCCTTGAGTATTTCGGATTAAAAAATGCAAACTTTGCTGTTGACAGGGTGGAAAAAAGGGACGATTTAGTTATTTCTTACTGGAACATTCCTACACAAATGCAAAAAATGATTCGAAGTATTGCTTTGGCAAAAAAAGGAAACCAACTTTATAGTGTTGTTATTGTTGGCGAAAATAACCAGATAATAAACCGGCAATTCTTCCAGGATTACATTAAAGTTAAAGGCTTTGAATTTCCTGGAACAATTGTCCAAATTTATTATAACGAAGAAATGCAGGAAAACTACCAGGTAATGGAATTCGAAAATATTGTATTAAATGATACGGAGAATGAGGCAAATTATCATTTCAATCTGGGCAATTAACTTCATAAAAAAAGTTGTGTTTCTGCAAGTAATATTTCTTATCCTTTTTGCAGGAAAATCACAGGCTCAAAATAATGATATGTATGGATTTGAAGATATTCAGGGACTTTTTGATGTTAATGAACAAGCCGTTCTCAAATATGCTTCAAACAGGGAAAAACCAAAAAATGAAATGGAATTTATTCTGGCAACAGGGTTTAATACCTACAAAGCCTTTTTTTCATCTCAAGATAATCCCAGTTGTATATTTTATCCATCCTGTTCAGTTTACTCTGTAGAGGCATTTCAAAAAAAAGGTGTGTTTTTAGGAATAGTTTACACTTTCGATAGACTTTCCCGGTGCCATAGATTAGTTAAAGCAAATGAGTATATTTACAGCCCCGAAAAACAACGTTTCTATGATCCGATCGAATAAAAAACTATTACTGATTTCATTTTTAGTTTTTCTTCTAAATACCGGGTATGCCCAGGATTTGTTTAGCACTGGAAACATAAAAAAGTTTGCCGACTACCTTTTTAATACACAACAGTACAATTTAGCCGCCAATGAATATGAAAGAATTTTGATCATTTCTCCTGATGAAGTTGAAATTTACCCTAATCTTTTAAAATCGTATCGTTTGGGAAATAATTGCCAGAATTCATTTCAAACAATTGAAAGGATAAACGTTGATCATTTTTTTGATCACTCGGAAGTTTCTTCGGAATACCTGAAATTAGCGCTCACATGCACCTGTTGTTACAATAAGCCATTATTCAATAAAGCAATTTCTACGTTGGATGAAAATAACAAAGTTTTTTACCAGTTAGGTAGGTTTGTTTTTGCAGAAGAAAAGGATTCCATAATTTATTTTGCCAAAGCAAACCAGGGTATTTTGATGACAAATTACCCCAATATTTTTTCAAATGTCAATGAAATACAAATGACCAGAGGAAAAAGTCCGTTTCTTGCTGCGTCCATGTCAACCCTGTTTCCCGGAAGTGGGAAAGCATATTCAGGTTTTTGGGGCGATGCAATGATGTCGTTATTATTTGTATCTACAAACGCTTGGATCTCGTACAAGGGATTTAAGAAAAAGGGAGTAAAAAGCGCAAGTGGCTGGATATTTGGTTCCATATCTTTTGGATTTTATATAGGTAATATTTGGGGTTCAGCAAAAGCAGCAAAAAATTATAATAAAACCGTGTACAACAAACTTTATGATGAAGCTAAAAATAATTATTATAAGCGTTTTTAGTTTTTTTGCATTTACGGTTCTGCCGGCTCAAACCATTGATGAAACGTTCAAATTTGCAAATCAGCAATTTCAGGTTGGTAATTATCAGCAGGCACTTATTGAGTTTCAACGGGTAGCTTTTTTTGATTCTGATAATAAGTACAACGAAGTATATCAAAAAACCGGCGATTGTTTTTATGCACTCAGGAATTTTGACAGGGCTATTCAAAACTATAATATTGCTATCCGAATTGCAGATAATGACAGCTTAAAAACCGAACTCACATTTAAGAAAGTAAATTGCTTATTCAAACAAAATAATTACTTACTCGCTCTTAATGAATTATTTGTGCTTTCAGAGCCCAACTCTTTTTACCTGCGAAATAAATACAATCTATTTCTGGCAACCTGTTATTTTGGAATTGGGGAATACGATGATGCTATGACACACTTCAATATGTTGGTCCCGTTACAATTAAATGATGAGATGACCCAAATTTTCTCCGACTATGGAAAATTACGAAAGCGTTTCAGGCCGGAAAAAATCCAAACAATGAGCATGTTTATGCCCGGCTTAGGGCAAATTTATACCGGCAATGTTGGAAAAGGTATTAATTCATTTGTTTTAATAGGTGGAATTGCCTTTGTAACTGTAATTCTCTGGCAGACTTATGGAATTTTAGATGCTTTCATGTCAATGAGTTCATGGTATTATCGCTATTATACAGGCGGTTATAAAAGTGCAAAGGATCTTGCAGTACATAAACTGGATCATGAAAAAGAAGAAGTCTATCATTCAATTCTTCGTTTAGTTGAAGAAAATATTGAAACTATGAGATGAAAATTCGTTTTTTTCTATCACTGCTACTTTTTCTCAACTTTTCACACCCTCTATTCTCTTCGGAAAGAGATAGTATAATTAATCAGGCGTTTACATCAATATATAACGAAAACTATGCGGAAGCACACCGGGAAATTTCAGTAAATAAAATCGTTTTAGGGAGTTTTTATTCTGATGTATTAACCATTGATTTGCTTTGGTGGGAACTTGTAAAATCGAAACAGAATAACGATAAGCAAAAAGATTTTACCTCTTTTTTAAAGAATTTCGATAACAATTATAAAGATAACTCTGAATTAAAGTTGAGGCAACTGATAAAAAATTCTTACCAGATACGATATGATTTTATGCGCTTTAATGTGGTTGGAGCGATAGGGGCCAGAAATACATTAAATAATCTGCTCAAACAAATTTCAGAGGAAAAACTAACTTTTCCTGAGAACCATCTAAAATTACTTACACTTTATACGGCCTTATTTCAATACTTCGACAATTTAGTTAATCCATTATTAACCAAAGCTAAACGGGAAAAAAGAGCAGATGCGCTAACGCAGGTTGAGTTTTTTACGCACAGTGATGATATTATTTTAAGAACACTTTCGCTGTATTTTTTGGGTAGAATATATTTGAATATTGAAAATGATGATAGTAAAGGAATTCATTGCTTCGCCGAACTTTCAGTTTATTATCCTCACAACAGCTTTTTTAAAGAAGTGTTGGAGAAGAACAATTAACAGTAATAATCTTAATTTTTGGCTAAAGCTTCCCTAACTTTCTGAATATGTTCCGGTGTAGTGCCACAGCAACCTCCAATAATATTTGCTCCTGCAGCTATAATTTTAGGTACCAATTCGGACATTTCCTCTGGTGTTTCCGGAAAAACAGTTTCCCCATCCTGATAAACCGGCATTCCGGCATTTGCGTGTACAAGAACCGGAATATCTTTATTGATATTACGAATCTCCTCCACAATTCCAATCATATTAGAAATTCCGTTTCCACAGTTGGCGCCAATAAGTTCTGCTCCGGCTTCAATAATGGTATTTACCATATCAGTTGGCGAAACTCCCATCATCGAACGAAATTCTCCGTCAACCGTTTTCTCGAATGTCATTGTGCAAAATACCTCGCACGATGTATTTTCTTTTGCTGCTTTAATTGCAAGTCGCGCCTCGTCCAAATCGGTCATGGTTTCAATCATAATGGCATCTGCACCTCCGGCTTCCAAACCAATTACTTGTTCTTTAAATGCATCGTATAATTCTTGTTCGGTTACGTCGCCCATCATCAGAATTTTACCAGTTGGGCCAACCGAGCCAAGTACAAATTTATCACCGGCAGCTTTTTTACTGATTTCAGCTGCAGCTTTATTGATTTCAAAAACTTTATCGGCTAATCCGTACTTTTCAACTTTAAAACGGGTTCCACCAAAGCTGTTGGTTTCAATCATATCCGCGCCAGCATCGATGTAACTTTTGGCAATGTCAAAAACCTCATCAGGATGCGTGAGATTCCATGATTCAGGGCATTCGCCGGGCTTCATTCCTTTTTTTTGCAGAAATGTTCCCCAGGCACCGTCTGAAACAAGGACTTTACCCTTTTTTATTTCATCTATAATTTTTCCCATTTAAACATTTGCATTTAGATATTCGACTAAACCTTGCGGGTCGCGAGAATAAGCATCGGCTCCTATTCGTTGTCTGAAATCATCGGTAACCGGAGCACCGCCAACAGCAACTTTTGCCTCGGGAACTGCCGCTTTTATTGCTTTGCTAATTCTTTCCATGTTTGCCATTGTAGTGGTTAACAACGCTGACAATCCAACAAAAACCGTATCATTTTCTTTAATTGCCTCAATAAATTTTTCCGCTTTAACATCGGTTCCTAAATCAATAACTTTCCATCCGTTTCCTTCCACCATCATCGAAACCAGATTTTTACCGATATCATGCAAATCACCTTCAACCGTACCAATAATAAACGTACCTTTTTGTTTTACTTCACCAGTAAGAAAATAGGGTTTTAAATGTTCCATTGCGGTGCTCATTGCTTTTGCCGACATTAACACCTGTGGCACAAAAACTTTGTTTGCGCGAAACTTAACCCCAACTTTTTCCATTCCAACCATCAATGCATTGGTAAGAATTTGCTGCGCTCCAATTCCTTCTTCCAGCGCTTGCTTTGTGATTTCATCAGCACCATCTTCGCCTTTCATATTTGGTGGAAACGGCGCTGCTTTATTAATTTTTCCGAATTCAATGCAATTGGCCAGTTTTGATAGCAGATCGCTCATTGATTTTATTTTGGTTAATGTTGCATGCAAAAGTAAAACTTATCTTATTTCATAATAATTTTCATAGAAAAGGTGAAGTTGATTACTTAATTTAGGTCGAATGTAATACAACTTTTGTAAAAAATAAAACTACACTAAGTACTTGGAACGCTAAAACGGTTTAATCGTTATTTTATAGTTTTTCACATCCGGTAGAACCCTGTATTTCTGCAATTGTCGGTTAGCTGTTCCACCAACTCCTGTAACTTCATAATCAACATTTAAAATTGTGGTTGGCGATTCTTTGAGTTGGTAGGTGTAATATGCCCGTTCCAAATTTTCATCGGAGTATTTGTGTAAGCTAAAATTAATTACATCTTCACTTTTGATATATAATCCCCGACCATTGTTATTTAAAATTTTTAGCCAGCGAACATCAGTTCGGTTTCCATATTCCTGCGGAATGATATACGGAACATACATCTCATCTGCATTAGATTGATAAAATCCGATCTTTGCTCCGGTTTTTCGATCGGGGTATGTTTCAAAAGGTCCCCGACCATACCATTCAACACTACTAAAAGCTTTTTTTAATTGAAACTGTAGCCCAACTTTTTGCAACATATCGGGCATCGGTCCGTGCGGAATAAATTCCTGTTCCAGCTCCATTGTTCCATCAGGATAAATGGTCCATATATTTTGTTGCTCAAATGCTGAAGCGTTGGCCCAGGTATTCATTTTCAGGTTTGCCGGCAACGATGAGTTGGAAAATACTTTGGTCAAAATCACCACTTTTGAACTAAACTGCCGAACCTCAATTTCATCAAGTTGTGTAACTAAATCTTTCAACCCAAGTGTTCGAAATTGATTATCAATGCTTCGACCAAAACCCGGCGTATAATTGCGGTCGGTAAATTGCTGACTTCCCCAAGGATCAGCATCGTTTGCCAATGGCGGACGCCAAACTTTTAATTCTGGTTCGCCATCTAAATATTCAGTTCCATTTTTCTGAATTGATTTTAAAGTTCCTGTTTCTTTGCTAAAAACATAAATAAAATCGTTTCCCGAAATACGTATTTCATTTCCATTTTCAGCAACTGAAAGCTTTGTTTTGTAGTCAGGCTCTTTATTTGGCAGTTTAGGAGCAGGAATAATAAATTGTTCCCATGCAACTTCAAATCCTTCATCGGCCCATTTAGTTTTGTTCTTTAAAACAAATGAAACGGTCAATACACATTCCAGTCCTTCCTGAATTTCGGGCATTCGATATGAAATGGTATCCAACACTGAAGTTCCCGGCTCTAATTCAGGTTCAAAAAAACCACGTTGGATTGTATCACCATCAACACAAATTTCCCATACACCGGTATATTCTTTCAAATTTTTAAAATGATGCCTGTTGGTTATTCGAATGATGCCATTTTCAACATCAATGGCTTCAATTTTTATGGGTTGTCCCGATTTTTTTATTTGATGAATTTCGGGTTGAACCTCGCGGTTTGACCAGATAATTCCATAAGTCCTACCACCAAGACCAACAGCATAAAAATCTCCGGCAATTGTATCCTTTTCAAAATCAAGCGCCAGAACTGCATCATTAATATTAGTATGAAGTTCGTTTATAGAAACGGCTTTATCGAAAATTTTCACATCATCGATTACCATTTTTGAAAGTCGCCCTGAATGTTCACCCTGATCATGCGTATCGGCATCGCGACCAATGCAAAGTGGAAATGGAGTATTGTTAATATTTCCGTTAAAACGTGTTTGTGCAACCCGCTGATTATCGATATATAGTTCAAGCGTTGATCCGTTGTAAATACCCGCAATGTAATGCCAGTTTTCATAAAAATCACTCCCAACTTTTGCTTTTGCTGAAATTCGTCTTCCACTATGAATATAAAACTCCAGCGTTTCAGGATTCTCCATGATAATTCCATACTGGAATTTTCCCTTTGTAATAAAAGTATTTGGACTGTGGAATTTCATACGGTTTCACCCAAAAACCAATGGCAATTTGATTTCCTGAAATATCGAGACGTTGAATCTCTATAAAATTCAATCCAGTCATCATGACCGGAAAACTCTAATCCACGTCCATTTTTCCCTTCAACAAAAGTGGGCCTGCCCATAATTTGCCCGTCATTTTTTTCCTGCGAATTATCTTCCAAATATCCAGCGTGGTGTTTTAATTCCAGGACTTACCCAATCCCAAATTGCACCACCGGTTAGTCTCGGATATCTCCAAATGTATTCCCAGTATTCATCCATTCCACCTAATCCGTTTCCGGTGGCAGCCAGATATTCATCCATAAACGATGCCCGGTGATCATTCTCTGGAAGAACTTTTCCTTCAGCCAGATTTTTATAATCGGTTGGCAACCAGTAGCGCGGCCCGACAATATCTTCAAAAGGAATATAAAAAGTATTTCCACCATACATCCATGCCGGCCGACTCGGGTCAATTGCTTTGCCGGTTTTTATCACTTCATTGATGTTTGATCCGCTGCCTGATTCATTTCCCGCACTCCAAACAATAACCGATGGATTATTTCTGTCGCGGTAAACCAGTTTGCGACTTCGATCGCGGTACATTTCTGTCCACGCAGGATTTGATGAAAGCCGTGTATTTGAATGTGCCTCATCACCTACTTCATCGAAAATATACATTCCCAATTCATTAGCCATTTCAATGTATTCAGGTGTTGGAGGATAATGACATGTTCGGACACAATTGATGTTGAATTGCTTCATCAGTAATAAATCTTTTCGCAAGCGTTTCCAGTGGAACTGCCTGTCCGTGTTCAGGATCGTGCATGTGACTGTTTACGCCATTTAATTTTACCGGAACACCGTTTACTGTTAAAATATGGTTTTTATATTCTACTTCCCGAAAGCCGATCTTTTTAGTAAATGCCTCTAAAACATTTCCTTCTTCATCTTTTAACTGAACCAATAAAGTATATAAGTTTGGATATTCTGCTGACCATTTCGGTGGATCGATAACCAAAGTGGAAAGCGCAGTTTTTTGTTCTGAAAAAGGATCAATTTTAACCGTAGTGTTTTGAAATCCATCCAACAATATTGATTCGTTTTCATCATCCAGCACATCAAATTCTAATGTGCAGTTAACTGTATCTTTTTCTGCATTAAATATGTCCGTTTCAATTTTAAGATCAGCATTTTTGTAATCCCGATCCAAATCGGTTACTACATAATAATCCCGAATAAAGGTTTTGGGAAATGCAACCAATTTAACATCGCGAAAAATTCCCGACAAGCGCCACATATCCTGATTTTCCAAATATGAACCATCACTAAAACGAAGCACTTCAATGGCCAGATCATTTTCGCCTTTTTCAAGAAATGGAGTTATGTTGTACTCGGCAGGTTCAAAACCGCCCTGATTATAGCCAACACGTTTTCCATTTACCCATACATACGAAGCAGATTTTATTCCTTCAAAACGTAAAAAAACTTCTTTGTCTTTCCACTCTTTGGGCAACTCAAATTTTCGTTTGTAACAGCCTACCGGATTATAATAATCAGGAATATTCGGCGGATCACTTTCAAATGTCAACGCAACATTTCTGAATTTTGGATGACCAAAACCTTCCATTTGCCAGTTCGACGGAACTTTAATTTCATCCCATTCTTCCGTTTCATATTTTGGTTCCCAAAAATCTTCCGGCACTTGGCCGGGTGTTTCCACCCACTTAAATTTCCAAATCCCGTTCAGTAACTGATAATTTCCATTTTTGTCTGCTCTGTTTTTTAATGCATCATAGGTTGATGAATAAGGAATATGAAAAGCATGAGGGATTGTTTGGCCTTTTTCAAAAACTGCCGGGTTCTCCCAATCTGTTGGAAGGAATTCAACTTCCTGCGAAAATAACTTAAGAAATATAAAGAGCCCTAAAATAACCGAAAGGATTTTTTTCATTTTGTCGGGTTTAATCACTACAAAACTAAAATAAAATAATCAAATGTAAGTTTGCTGCAAATTCCCCAAATTCACCCTTATTATTAATTTTGCATGTAAAATTTCACTTAAAGTCAATGAACCAATACAGACTTATAACAATCCTATTAATTATCTTTCTTGTTGGAGACCTGACGTTTTCATTCATTCAGTATTACAACACTCCGTTATTTGGCGATCTGACAGTTAGCATTTTGCCTGAAGAGCACGTTCAAAAGATTTTTGACGATCCGTTTGGTTTTGAAATTGTAAAAACCGTAGAAAAACAATTTAATCCAAACCGTTACTTTTCTCATTTATTTCTGAATAAATATTTCAGGAATGTACCATTTATTATGCAAAAATTTACGAGTCCGATTAACTCGATTTACTTTTCCAGCGCTCTTGCAAAAATTCTTATTCAAATCCTTTTGATTTACATTTTGGCCTCTTTTATTACAGGCAAAAAATTATTCAGTAAAAAATTTCTAATTGCAGCAATCTTCGTTTTACCATTATTTCAGGCTTATGGATTTTGGAGCCGGATGGGAATAATTGACAAATCAATCGCATACACTTTCTTTTATGCTTTACCAATAATTTTGTTGGCTATCTTTTTTATGCCCGTTTTTAATCAAATCAGAAATAACACTAAAATAAAAGCTCCTTATTATTTTCTGCTGATACCATTAATAATTGTATTGCCGTTTACAGGACCTTTGAATCCGCCGGTAATTATTTTGGTTTCTGTTTTTGTTTACATCAATTATTGGATTAGGTCAGAAAATAAAAACATACTGCATGTTATAAAAAATATTCCGGTTTCAATCCATATCTTATTGATTCCAATTAGTATTTTGAGTTTGTATTCCTTATTTCTTGGCCTTTTCGACTCCAGTTTTGCAGCAGAGTCAATTCCGGTAATCCAAAGGTACATGCAACTTCCAAAAGGTATTTGGTCGCAACTGTTTCATTCGCCCGGTTTTCCACTGATGCTTCTGATTATCGGGATTAACATGTCTATTATCAAAAGAAAAAATTATCCCGGCAAAGAGAAATTTACAAGAACATTAAATTGGATTGGGATATTTGCAATAATCTATATTTTATTGCTGCCGATTGGTGGTTATCGGCCATACAGGCCACTAATTATCCGCTACGATACATTTATCCCGGTAAATATTGCACTTTTCTATTTTTTTGGTGAAACCACCTATACAATCATCCACAAAATAAAAGAGAAGCAAAGAAAACTTTATTTAACAGGGATAATAGTTTATTTACTGTTGCTGACTGTTGCTGATTTTAAAGGAATTGGAAAAAACAAATGTGAAAAGGAAGCTCTTGAAAAAATGGTTGAATCAGAAGAAAAAATTGTTCCTCTACCAAACAACTGTTATGTACTTAGCTGGAACAATGAACAGGATTATTTGCATTCTGAGAATAAAGCTGAATTAATCCATTTCTGGGGAATTACTTCAGAAAAGAAATTATTCTATAATGAACCTTAATTCCCGAAAGAGGGTTTATTCGATGAACTGAAGCTTCGAGATATATTCCACTTTATGGAATTCCTTAAAATAATCGGATGGCGTGAAACCAGTATTTTTTTTAAATATCCGGTTAAAGTTGGAAATGTTGTTAAATCCGCTTTCGAAGCCAATTTGGGAGATCGACATATTCCCATCAATAATTAATCGGCAGGCATAACCAATTCTCATGTCATTTACATATTCCGATAACGATTTTCCGGTTTTACCTTTAAAATACCTGCAAAATGCTGAAGGGTGAAGATTGGCAATTTCGGCCACTTTATCGAGTTCAATTTTATTCTGGTAGTTGGTATTTAAAAACAACATCACTTTGGCTAATCTATCACTGGTAAAATCATGCAATTCAGCTTTGTAGAGTTCGCCGGCAAGCAATTTATAATCGGTTGATTTAGCCAGGCTCTGCAACAATTCCTGTAACAAAACAATACGTTCAAACCCGGTTTTTTTTGTTATTTTTTTGATTTTACCTGCGGCCTTGTCACTAAATAGTTTTGAAAATTTTATTCCCCTTGTTGATTTGTTCAGTAATTCACCAATGAGATGGTATTCAGGATAATTTTTAATTTCTTCATTTAAAAAATCGCTCGGAAATTGAATGACAATATATTTTACTTTCAATTTTCCATCGCCATTCATATAAATCTCATCACTTCTCCAGAAATGTGGAACATTGTTTCCTATCAATACAAGGTCTCCTGAATGAAACTGTTCAATATTATCTGCTATAAAACGAGTTCCAAATCCATCGATAACATAAAGAATTTCATACTCATCATGAAAGTGCCAGGGATAAGTAAAATAAGGCATTTCGCGCACTTTTACCTTCACAGGCGAAAGTCCGGGAAAATCGATTTTTTCATGCATTAGTTTCATATGGTACTCGATTTGTCGTAAAATTATATTGATTCAATATTATAAAAAAAATGTTAACTGAGTACAAATAACTGCAAATTTTATCTTATTAATATTATGGCGTTTTGAGTATAATTTCAGATTCGTCATCAGACAGGGAACTTGCATTTCCCAATAATAATAGGAATTAATTTCTATCGATTGTATTAATAAAATTTCATGCACATTTCGTTTTAAATGTAAATGATAAACTTAAATTTGTTGCTCAAACTAAAACCAAAAACCATGACAAACGAACAGTGGGAATTATTACTAAATACAGTTCAAGGTGTAAGACCCAAAAAGCCAGTTACCGGATTTATTATCGACAGTCCCTGGATTCCGGGATGGGCAGGTGTATCAAACCTGCAATTTTATTCTTCAGAGGAAATCTGGTTTCAGGCCAACAAAAAAGCGATTGAAACTTTTCCGGAAATCATTTTTTTACCGGGTTTCTGGTCTGAGTTTGGTATGTGCACCGAACCATCAGCTTTTGGCGCAAAATTGGTTTGGAGTGAAACAAACCTGCCACACGCCGATAAAATTATTGAAAGTGTTTCAGATGTCAGCAAATTGAAAATTCCTAATCCCAAAACCGATGGATTGTTACCATTTATCATTCAACGTTTGGTGAATAACCAGAGCCGAATCCAGGAAATGGGACATGAGATAAAATTCGCCATTGCCCGCGGCCCACTTAATATTGCTTCATTTTTAATGGGCACAACCGAATTGATGATGGGCTTTATGATGGATCCGGAGAACAGTCATAAATTGCTTGAAACGATTACGAAATTTACGGTTGACTGGATTGAATATCAGAAAAAAATGTTCCCATCGATTGAAGGAATTCTTGTTTTGGACGACATTGTAGGGTTTATTGGCGATGACGAATGTAAAGAATTTGCCGTTCCATATATTAAACGCATTTTTAATTCCATCGATTCGAAGTTGAATTTGTTCCATAACGATGCTCAGGGTCTTGTTTCAACACCCTATTTAAAAGAGATGGGTGTTAATCTTTTCAACTTTAGTTTTGAGCATACTATGACCGAAATAAGGGAACTTGCCGGACCTGAAATAGCATTGTTAGGAAACCTGCCACCGAGGGATGTTTTGGCAGCGGCAACTCCTGAAGTAGTACGTGAAGAAACCCTTAAAATGATTAAGGGTTTTGGTGATAATAATCGTGTAATTTGGTCGTGTGGAGGAGGAATGCCGCCGGATGTATCAACTGAGAATATTAATGCATTTAAAGAAATTATTGACAAAGAGGCTACGAGATATTGATTTTTAATTATCAGACTTCGACTACGCTCAGTCTGACAGTCGCATCGTTGTCGCACTTTTATCAATTGACATAGTAATTATTGACACATAAACTTCAACCAACTAAAAATGAACAAATTATTTATTCCAGCTTTTTTACTTACAGTTGTTTTATCATCATGTAGTGGTGGCAAAAAACCAAATGACGAACAACAAGCACAAAATATGTTTACAGGAGCAAAAGGTGAAGTAAAAATAATGACACTTGATCCGGGGCATTTTCATGCTGCATTGGTTCAAAAATCAATGTACAACCAGGTTGATCCAACCGTTTATGTTTTTGCACCAGACGCACAGGATGTTGAAGATCATTTGGCGAGAATTGAAGGTTATAACACAAGGGAAGAAAATCCTACATCGTGGGAAGAAGTTACCTATAAAGGCGCTGATTTTCTGGATAAAATGATTTCAGAAAAACCGGGAAACGTAATGGTGATTGCAGGTAATAACGCCAAAAAAACAGAATACATATACAAAACTGTTGAAGCCGGAATAAATGTTTTGTCAGATAAACCGATGGTAATTTCGCCGGAAGAATTTCCGAAACTTGAAAAAGCTTTTACTATTGCAAAAGAAAACGGGGTTCTTCTTTATGACATCATGACTGAGCGTTACGAAATTACTACAATTCTTCAACGCGAACTTTCACAAACACCATCAGTTTTTGGTGAACTGCTGAAAGGAACTGCCGAAGATCCGGCAATTACAAAAGAAAGTGTACATCATTTCTTTAAATATGTTTCGGGAAACCCATTAAGAAGGCCACCGTGGTATTTTGATGTAAATCAGCAAGGCGAGGGAATTGTGGATGTAAACACGCACTTGGTTGACCTGATTCAGTGGGAAGCATTTCCGGAAGTTACGCTAAAAAAAGAGGATGTAAATATTGTTTCTGCTAAACACTGGACTACTGACCTTACTCCTGAAATGTTTAATAAATCTACCGGACTGGATGAATATCCTGACTATCTGCAAAAAGACGTTGAAGGTGATATTTTGAAAGTTTATTGTAATGGCGAAATAAATTATACGCTAAAAGGTGTCCATGCCAAGGCTTCAGTGATCTGGAATTTCCAGGCTCCTGAAGGCGCTGGCGATACACACTATTCCATTATGAGGGGTAGTAAATGCAATTTGATTATAAAACAAGGCGAAGAAGAGGGTTATAAACCAACGTTATATGTTGAATTAACCAATGCTGAAGTTGGCGGTTTTGCAGAAGAACTGGGAAATGCGATTAACAATATCAATTCAAAATACCCGGGCGTTACCTTACAAAAACTGGATGAAAAACTTTGGACTGTAGATATTCCTGATGAATACAAAGTTGGTCACGAAGCGCATTTTTCTCAGGTAGCTGAGAAATACCTCAACTTCTTAAAAGATGGGAATATGCCGGAGTGGGAAGTACCAAATATGATTGTAAAATACTACACAACAACTGAAGGGTTGAAAGCAGCAAGAAACCAATAATTATAGGATGGTATCGCTTTTAGCGATGCTATCCTTGGGGAATATTTCATGGATAGCATCCAGCCTCCCTTCAGTCAGCGATGGATGCCGTCTTTCTAAATTATTGTTGTGCCGGATTATCTACCACAATTCTTTTTGAGCGATTAGCAACTTCTTCTGACAATAAAAAGCTGTATGTAGCTACCCGCTTCATTTTGTGATAATCAATTTTGTCCAGTTCGTCCGAAGGTTTATGATAATCTTCGTGCAAGCCTGTTGAAACGCCAATTACCGGAATACCAAATTTGTAGAAATTATAATAGTCGCTTCGGTGTAGAAATGGTTCGGTGAGTTTGTAACTTGTATGCAAATTCAGCTCTTTGCATACCTCATCACTAATTTCCATCAGTTCCGAGCTTTGTTTTCCCGAGATCAGATAAATCAAATCTGGACCGGCCAAACTGTGGTATTCATCTGCATCTTCCGGCGGATCTTTTTCTGCCGACCTTCCAATCATATCCATGTTAATGTTCACCAGTGTTTGCTCTAACGGAAATGCCGGATTTTTTGAATAATAGTCAGACCCAAAAAGTCCCTTCTCTTCTGCTGTAACCCAGGCAAAAACAATGCTTCGTTTAGGTGCTTTTTTTAGTTTAGTAAATGCTTCGGCAACTTCCAACAATGCCACTGTTCCCGAGCCATTATCATCAGCGCCGTTATTAATATCACCATTTGCTGTAATTCCAATATGATCGTAATGAGCTGTCATTACCAGGCATTCATTTTTCAAATTCGGATCGCTGCCTTCCAATATTGCGACCACATTTTTACCATTGGCATCTTCAATCTTCTTTCCAACTATTATCTCAGCCTTTTCATTTTCCAATTCAAAAGATACTGGTTTTCCGGTTTCATTTATTTGTTTCTGATAATTGAGCAATGATTTACCCGTAGGTTTTAAAAGTTCATCGACAAAGGCGGTTTCCGCAAAAAAGAAATTTCTGGATGTTCCGGGGCGCATCCTGTCTTTTTGTTGAAAAGAACTTCTGCTCAAATAATCTTTTAAAGAATTAAACAAACTATTATCCGAACTCATAGGATCAGGCACCAAAACCACAGCTTTTGCTCCTAACAATAAAGCTCGGCTAAATTTGCGATTTTCAATATTTAACGACTGAATTGGTTGGTTATCATTCATTACCGCTTCCCGGTTGCGGGTCATAATAATTACAATTTTATCTTTAATATCCACATTCTGGTATTCATTATAACCCGATTCGTCATTGTACCAACCATAACCTGCAAAAACAATATTACCATTTACCGTATCCGATTTTGTGGAACCGGGGTATGCAAAAATATCCTTGGTTTGATATTGTAAATTCCCATTTGCATCCATCACTTTAAAAGAAGTATTTTCCCAATCAGGCCCAATGGAAATCATATCTACTTTCTGAAAAAAATTATCACCACCATCTTTTAATCCCAGGCGAATGCATTGCGATCGCAAATAATCAGCAGTAATTTCCAGGCCGGGAATTGTTGTTCCAAAATCTCTGCCCTGCATGTAGTCGCTGGCAATAAATTCAAGATGTGCTTTTAAGTCTGATTCAGAAATCGATTCAATTGCATTTTTCTGCGCAGCTACCGTAATGACAAAAAACAGTGCAAGAGTGCCGGTGATGATTTTTAGTTTCATTGTTTTAGTTTTTAGGTAATTGAAGAATAGGTATTATTATTTAGAATTCAATTACATCCAGGTTTGCAACTTCATAACTTACCAGGTAACACAAATCAGCAACACGCTTAATCTTTTCAAAGTTTATTCGCGATACTTCATCGGTTGATTTATGGTAATCAAAATGGTAACCTGTTGCAAGATTCAAAATAGGAACACCTTTATCATGAAAATTAAAATGATCACTGCTCCGCAAAAAATTGGATGGTAGTGAATAGTCTGGCACCAATCCAAGTTCCCTGCATTTTTCAGTATTTATCTCTTTTAGTCCGGGCCAAATATTGCCGGTCAGCGAATATAATCCATTAAAATCTTTTACTCGTTTTGGAGAATCTTTCCAGACGGAATCGCGTGGTTCATAAACCCGGCCATCCATATCAACATTAATGCATGTAACCGTTTTTTCGAGTGGAAATAGTGGGTTTGACGTATAAAACTGAGATCCATACAAACCAATTTCCTCGCCGGCAACCCAAAGAAATAAAACTGATCGCTTTGGTTTTTGAGGTGTTTTTACCATTGCCTCGGCAACTTCAAGCAGAGTAACCACACCCGAGCCATTATCATCTGCACCGTTATAAACATCACCCTTCACGTCAATTCCCAAGTGGTCGTAATGAGCCATCAATACCACACATTCATTTTTTAAAGCCGGATCACTTCCCTGAACAACACCCAATATATTTTTTGTGTCTATTTTCTTATTCAATCTATTACATTGAATATTGATTTTTATGTCTGTTTGAAAACTATTTTTAGCATTTTTATCCATCTCGCTCAACAATGCATTAAGTTTCCCATCGCCACCTAAAAGTTTATCAGCTACAGAAGCTGTTATCAAAATTGAATTATTTCCAACTTCTTTTAAATGAGGTTTTTCCAATCTATAGGTTGTCCTTTCCATTCGTTGTTTAACGTGCGAATAAATATCTTTCTTCCCGTCAAAAGGAGAATTAACCAGAATTACACCTTTAGCTCCATTTTCCCTTGCAACTTTAATCTTCTCATTTTCCGAACGCTCGTTCCAGTCTACCCGGTTATTTTTTGCCGATTTTTCATCGCCAACCATCATCATTACAACTTTACCTGATAAAAAAACGCCATCCGGTTTATTATTTTTTTTACTGTCAATTCCATAACCAACAAAAACTACTTCAGTGTTTTCAATATTAATATCAGTATTGGCCGATAAACGAACAACAGAATCGGTTTTAAAAAGCAGTTTATTGTTTTTACTGAAAGCCTGCAGAAATGAATTTTCAGAATCAGGTTGTGAAGAATAGAGGGAAAATTCCTGGTAATAATTCCCATTTAAAGGCAATAGGCCAATTTGCTCAATGGAATTTTTAATATAATCAGCAGCCAAGTCAAGGCCGTTGTTGTCTGCTCCAATTTGTCTTCCCATCAAGCTGTCGGAAGCAATAATTGTCAAATGCTTTTTCAGATCGCTGATATTAATTTCATTTAAAACAGGATTCTGAGCATTAGTTGAATAATATAGAAAAAAAGTGATGATTGAAAAAACAATTTTACTTAAAATCATATTATATTAATAAGTTGAATTAATAAGAGTTTTGATAAAATTAGCATTTAGATGTAAATGTGCAAATACCTTATTCAACAGAGTATAATTTTTTGAGATTTAAACTTTAAACGCACAGTCATGAAAAATAAAATTCTCATTCATCAATCGTTATTGTTACTTG
Organism: uncultured Prolixibacteraceae bacterium; assembly: GCA_963849775.1. Lineage (GTDB taxonomy): Bacteria > Bacteroidota > Bacteroidia > Bacteroidales > Prolixibacteraceae > Draconibacterium. The sequence goes on from CAWKIX010000028.1 coordinate 74,205, forward strand.
TCATTTTGATCATTATTCCTTCATGTGCTATTAACCCGGTAACAGGTAAAAAACAACTGATGTTGATTTCCGAATCTCAGGAAGCCGCGATGGGAGCAGAATATGACCCCCAGGTTGTTGCTACCTTTGGTTTATACGAAAATGCACCATTAACAAAATTGTTAAATGATAAAGCTGCTGAAATGCGTAAAATTTCGCACCGTCCAAAGGTAAAATACCAGGTAAAGATTCTTGATTCGCCAGTTGTAAATGCATTTGCAGTGCCGGGAGGATATATTTATTTTACCAGGGGCATTCTTGCACAATTTAATAACGAAGCCGAATTGGTTGGTGTGCTTGGCCACGAAATGGGGCATATTGCAGCCCGGCATACAGCAAGTCAGCAAAGCAAACAACAATTGGGACAATTGCTTTTGGTTGGCGGAATGTTGGCATCGGAAAAGTTTCGTGAATTTGGTGAATATGCCATGCAGGGCATGCAGCTGCTATTTCTCAAGTTCAGCCGTGATAATGAAAGTCAGTCGGATGAGTTGGGTGTTGAATACTCTTCAAAAATTGGTTACGATGCCCATAAAATGGCTAACTTTTTTCACGTTCTTAATGAAATGCAAATGAGTAGCGAACAGGGAGGTGTGCCTACCTTTTTATCTACTCACCCTGATCCGGCAGACAGATACTATGCTGTAAACGGGTTAGCTAACATTTGGCAGGACAGCCTGAAACAAACCCGTTGGAAAGTGGAAGAAAATGACTATTTAAGAATGATTGACGGGCTGGTTTACGGCGAAGACCCGCGGCAGGGATTTGTTGAAAACAATGTTTTTTACCACCCGCAAATGAAATTCAGATATCCTGTACCAGGAGGGTGGAATCTTCAAAATTCGCCAATACAGGTTCAAATGGCACCTGCCGATGGAAAGGCATTAATTGTTTTTTCCTTATCAGATCAAAAAACGTTGGATGAAGCGTTAAAAAAAAGTCTGGAAGCTTTAAATCTGACACTGATCGAAAGTAAAAAAACTTCAGTTAACGGTTTCCCTGCAATTACTGCCGTTTCAAAACAAGTTTCACAGGATCAGCAAACGGGGCAGGAACAAACCGTTATGGTGATGACATATCTGATTAGTTATAACAATATGATTTTTAATTTTCTGGGTGTTGCAGAAGAAAGTAACTTTAGTAATTACACTGCCACCTTTGAATCGACAATGAACGGATTTAGCCGGTTAACCGATGCAAGTAAGCTAAATATTCAACCAAAACGGATTCAAATCCAGACAATACAAAGAGATGGTACCGCAAGAGAAATTTTGGCATCGATGGGAGTGCCCGCAAGCCAGTTAAATGAAGTTGCACTTTTAAATGAAGTAAATCTTACCGATCAATTAAAAAGAGGAAATTTGGTAAAAGTTGTCAGGTAGAATTCTAATCTTATTATACTTTGTTGCTCTGCCGATATAGTTATTGGTAGCAATACAAAAAACAAAAGGCTGTCCTACTGACAGCCTTTTTTAACCTAAACCAACTAAACCTAATAAACCACAAACTTACCAGAACGGCAAGCCTGAGATTATTCTTAAATATTATTTTTAAACTTAAATTTCGTAAAGAACGGATAGTAGTATTGTTTTGCTGGTAAAGATATTAATTTTTTAGGTTTATGCCGGGAAAAAGTGCTAACATTAAATAAACTTTATCACTGTTTAAATTCCTCAATCACCTTTTGAACCGATCCGTGCAGTAATAATAGTCTTCGCGCTTTTGCCTCAGTAAATCCCAGTTCATCAATAATCATTTTGGTACCTCTGTTGATAAGTTTCTGGTTAGTTAGCTGCATGTTTACCATTTTGTTCCCTTTAACTCGGCCAAGCTTTATCATTAATGTGGTAGTGATCATATTCAGGATAATTTTTTGAGCCGTGCCCGATTTCATTCGGGTGCTCCCGGTAATAAATTCCGGCCCTACCATGGCAACAATGGGTACATCAACAATTTTTCCGATATCAGAATCAGGATTATTTGTGACGCAGGCGGTTAAAATTCCTTTTATCCTCGCGTTTTTAACCGCTCCAATAACAAAAGGTGTTCTTCCTGAAGCGGCAATTCCGACAACTGTGTCAAGTACACTAATATTGTACTGTTTCAGAACTTCCCAGGAAAGATTCTCGTCGTCTTCGGCAGATTCTACAGCTTTTCGAATAGCCTGATCCCCACCGGCAATTAATCCAATTACTAATCCATAATCAACGCCGAAAGTAGGAGGAATTTCCGAGGCATCTAAAATACCAAGTCGTCCGCTGGTTCCGGCGCCAACGTAAAATAACCGCCCTCCTTTTTTTATTCGTGGAACAAGAAGATCAACCAGTTTTTCAATCTGCGGAATGGCTTTTTCAACCGCGGGAAGAATATTTTTGTCTTCGTTATGAATTCCCTCAAGAAGTTCGCGGGTACTCAAATTTTCAAGATTGTTGTAATGTGAATTTTGTTCGGTAATGTTCATTCTCAATCTTTGTTTTGATAATACCTGACTAAGCCATTTATTGGGTTTTTTTCAATTTCGCCCAATTTCAGATGCTGCTTTTTGAATACATTATTTAGCTGATCATTGAAATGGTAGGCAACTGAACCTACAAAACAAATCTCGTGGTTACTATAATCGTTGTATTGAAAAATATTCCTTTCCACAAATTCTGCAAAAGAATTTTCCACCAGTTCTTTACAGTAAGTTTCGTTAATATGCTGTTTTATAAACGGAACAAATTGAGCCAGAAACCGGTTTGGTTTTTCCTTTTTATAAACTTGCTCCATAATTTCGCCATAATCTGATGTAAACTGGATTTTAAAATATTTTGAAAGATGCCCAGGTAAAACTCCTTTAAGGTAATCTGCCAAAAGCTTTTTGCCGAGTACTGCACCACTTCCTTCATCTCCCAGGATAAAGCCAAGTGGCGGGACATGTTTAATAATTGAGTCGCCATTGTACAGGCCGGAGTTTGAGCCTGTACCTAAAATGCATGCAATGCCTTGATTTTTGCCAAGAGTTGCGTGAGCAGCAGCCAGTAAATCACTGTTTATTTGAATATGAGTTCCGGGAAATAATCTTTTTAGCGCCGTTCGAATGATATTTTTTTTATTCTCATTAATAATTCCTGCGCCATAAAAATAAACTTTTTCTACTGCCGAATTTAATTTTGGAACTAGCCCCGATTTTAATTCGGCTTCAATATCTTCAACATTGCGAAAAAATGGATTTATTCCGGTTGTGGTAAATAATGCCTGATTTCCTTTTTTACTTAATAGGCACCACGTTGTTTTGGTCGATCCGCTGTCAGCAATTAGTATCATTTCGTAAAAGTAGTAAAATTGTTACCCGTTAATTTGAAGTTAATTCCAATTTCATTCTTTTTACTGATACCGGAATAATTATTTTTGCTGATTCAATTATACAACCAATTATGAGCAAAGGATTTTTAAGTGTTATATTTCTTTTTTTTTCAGCAGCATTATTATGCCAGCCAAAATATGAGTTCAGAGCGGTTTGGGTTGCCACAGTGAATAATATTGACTGGCCATCAAAACCTGAACTATCCGTTGAAGCACAAAAAAGAGAAATAATTGATATTTTAAATATGCATCAGTTGTTGAATATGAACACGATTATCCTTCAGGTGCGCCCAACATCCGATGCATTTTATCCTTCTCAACTTGAGCCCTGGTCGCGTTATTTAACTGGTACGCCTGGGAAGGCTCCCGAACCGTTTTATGATCCGTTACAATTCTGGATTGAAGAATGCCACAAGCGCGGAATGGAATTGCATGCATGGTTAAATCCATTCCGGGTTGCGCTAAATGCAAATGAACCGCTTGCCGGAAACCATATTGTTTTTCAGCATCCTGAATGGGTTTTGGAGTATGGCGGCAAATTGTATTTCGATCCGGGCATGCCGCAGACCCGGGAGTTTATAACAAAAGTGGTGAAGGACATTGTTTCACGTTATGATGTGGATGCCATTCATTTTGATGATTATTTTTATCCGTATCCAACTGCTGATGAATTTCCCGATTCGGCTTCATTTAAATTATATAATCGTGGTTTTTTTCCTGAGAATAAAGATGATTGGCGGCGTGAAAATGTGGATATTTTAATTGAAATGTTAAACGACACAATTAAAGCAGTTAAACCCTGGGTGAAATTTGGAATTAGCCCGTTTGGTGTGTGGCGAAATCTTGCAGACGATCCACGTGGTTCAGAAACAAAAGCGGGTACAACAAATTATGATCAGTTGTATGCTGATGTGATTAAATGGCAGGAAAAAGGGTGGATTGATTATTTGCTTCCGCAGTTGTACTGGCAAATTGGCCACCCAACAGTAGATTTTGGACATTTGGCTAATTGGTGGAAAGATCATTCTTATGGAAGGGCAATGTATATTGGGCAGGCAGCCTATAAAATTGATCAGAATTCAACTGTAAAAGAATGGACTTTGCCGGATGAAATGCCAAAACAAATTAAGTTATTACGTACAATTCCTGAAATTGGTGGTTCCGGATTTTACAGCAGCGTTCACTTTTTGCGTTATTTGCTGGGGATGCAGGATTCGCTAAGAAATGATTTTTATTTGAAACAGGCAGTTGTTCCGCCTATGAGCTGGATCGATTCCATACCTCCTGAACCGGTTGTGAAAATTAAAAAGCGATGCAGAAAAATTAAATGGAAAACCGTTAAAACAACAAACGAAATGGATTCTCCGAATAAATTTATAATCTACAAGACTGAAAAAAGCAAATCTTTTGAATCGAAAGATGCTGCACAAATTTACAGGATAGTTAAAGATGAAGAAATAAAGCTTAAAAAAATAAACCCAAAAAAGAAAAAGTACGAAATAAGGGTTTCTGTACTCGACCGGTTAAATAACGAAAGCGAAGTAAGTAAACCGGTTATCATGAAACTTTAAAAGAAAGAGGCAAATAAATATTCAGCCACTTAAAATATTGTTGTAATTTTGTCTTCCACGGTCTGTAGCTCAGTTGGCAGAGCAGCTGACTCTTAATCAGCGGGTCCAGGGTTCGAATCCCTGCAGACCGACTTCCATGGAATCGTAAAATAGAAAATCCGGTAACTTTTTACCGGATTTTCTAGTTTTTAGTGATAGTAATTGTATTAAAATTGTAATTAAGTTTGTTTGAATCTGAGGGTATATTTTAACCTAAAAAACTCAATTACGAGAAAATTCAAAAAACAATAAATGTTTTGGGGGTTAACATTTATTCGGGGGTTAACATTTGTTTTAATTAATACGGAGTGATAAACTTGCAATAAAATTTGTAACTTCTATAATTCACTAGTAATTCTTAATTAAATTGTTTTTCATTAAATAGTTTCTGTTCATCTTTGAAAAAGTCCATTTAATTGTTGTTATTATTATTTTTAATCGTCTCTTTCAGGTCATTAAATTCATCTTTAATTTCATCACCTAAATCTTCCATGTCATCTCCTGTTCTTTCTGTCCAGTTGTCAATTTTTTCTTTCAAACTTTTGCTGTTATTGGTTAATCTGGCATAAAACTCTTCTGTTTTATCGCTAACATCCTCTCCAGCTTCTTCCATGTTTTCTCCAAAATCTTCCATCGATTCATTAAAATCTTCTAATATATTTTCAAGTTTAGCCTCAAAATCTGGATCATTTTCCGATAGATTTTCAAGTTTTTCACCTAACTCGTCTACATTCTCCTGAGCATTTTCAATTGTGCTCTGATTTTTATTGTTTGATGTAGAATTACACGAATAAAAAGAACTTGTAAAAATCAAAGCAAAAGTTGCAATCAGTAACGTTAACTTTGTTTTCATGCTATTTTGTTTAAAGTTTAACACTTTTTTGTCACGCTATAATCCTATGATCTCGTAAAATTATGCCAGAATTTCTTTTGATTTGAAATTAAAGATTAAGTGCTTGAAAATAAATAGAATTGAATTTGAAAAATATTTTGGCAGGCATGATCAGCGCTTTAGAATGTTCTTTCATAGTTGTGGATTTAAATACCCAGAGTGAGCAACAATTCATCAGCTTAAATATGGTTTCTGATTAACAATTCAAGAAAATCTCCGGGAAGAGGTTTTTCCAGGTAGGCATTTACAAAAGAATAATTCATAACTTTTTTCCGGTCTTCTTTATCTTTTGAAGAGGTACAAACATAAACTTCAACTGCATCTTTTATATTTTCAAGATGATCAAGTTGGCTTAAAAATTCAAACCCCGACATCTCGGGCATGTATAAATCAAGCATTATATAGATGGTGGGCCCTGTATTATTATTCTTTTTTTTGTTGTTCAGATAATTAATACCATCGATAGCATTGTCAAAATAAATTAAGTAATCCGACAAATGTTTTCGTTCAAGAATTGAGTTGTAAGTATCTGCAAGATTTTTGTCATCATCAATGAATAATATTTTATTGTAACCTGAATATTCTGCCATAATAAACCCCCTCTATTATCTTCCTAATTGCCTTGAATATTTAAAAGTGAATACTGTAACTTCAGATATTTATATTATATAGTTTAATTTTGTTATACAATGTCTTTCTGTCAATATTCAATATTCGGGCCGCTTTTGATTTGTTATACCCGGCTTCCTGCATGGTTTTAATTATTAATTGTCTTTCTATTTCATACGAAGCATTTTTTAGCATCGATTCAGGATTCTGTACAAATTCGTTTTCAACCTCTAATCCAATATTCTCCGGATTAATAATTTCGGGGGGAAGGCAGTTTTTATCAATAAGTTCCTGGTTGGACATAAGAACCGATCGTTTGATAACATTTTTTAATTCACGGAGATTGCCATACCATGGATATTTTAATATAATATTCTCAACTTCAGATGTCAGGCCTTCAATATTCCGGTGTAATTCATGGTTCGATTGTTCTATGAAATATTTGACAAAAACAGGAATATCCCGAACTCTTTTGCGAAGCGGTGGCAGGAAGATTCTAAATTCATTTAAACGATGGTAAAGATCTTCTCTGAAAGTGTTATTTCTAACTTCATTTAGTAAGTCTTCGTTGGTGGCCGCTATAATTCTTATGTCTATTTTCTTTTGTTTATTATCGCCCATTCTTGAAACAACCCGTTCCTGAATGGAGCGCAATAATTTAAGTTGAACATCATACGAAAGATTTCCAATTTCATCCAAAAATAGTGTTCCTCCATCCGCTTTCTGAAATACGCCTTCCTTGTCGTTTATTGCACCTGTAAAGGCGCCTTTTACATGGCCGAATAACTCACTGTTTGCCACGTCTTTTGGTATGGCGCCGCAATCAACAGCCATAAAAGGTTTATTTTTCCGCAAACTTTTTTCGTGTATATACCGGGCAATATACTCTTTCCCGGTACCCGTTTCTCCTTCAATTATAACTGACATATTTGTAGGAGCAACCTTTTCGGCCAGGTCAATTATATACCTTATCTGATTGCTGTTCCCGGTGATAAATTCTCCATTGACAAACATGTCTGATTCCTGTTTTTGTTTTACAGGTTCATCAGTATTTTTTGTATGAATGGTTTTTTTTATCAACGATAGTAACTCTTCCTGTTGAATTGGTTTAGTAATGTAATCGGCTGCTCCCATTTTCATCAGGTTTACAGCAACTCTTACATCGGCATAAGCAGTTATAATTATAATTGGTACATCTTGCTTAATCGCTCTCATTTTTTGTAGTAACTCCAAACCTGTCATGTCCGGAAGTCTGAAATCACAAAGAACAAGGTCGAAATTTGTTTTTTTAAAAATTTCGAAAGCGTTTTTACCTGAAAAAGCGACATCGACATTGAAGTTGTGGTTTTGGAGGTGTTTTTCTAATATTTTGCAAATAAATGTATCATCGTCAACAATCAGGATTTTTTTCATGTAAGTGGTCCCCATTTGATTAATATAGATATAATAGACAATTTAAAGCTATTCAAAGTTTTTTAATGAGCATATTAATTTTGTTTTTCCTTTTTCGCAGTATCAATTGCCTGCTTTATTCTTGATGTGACTTGCTCAACCCAATTCAGCACTGATTCATATTTTTTTTCACGTAATGAATATTTTTCAATTTGTTTTAAGCCATACGAAATATTATTTAACCCAAAGTATTTGAATGATGGAATTGCTTTATGAGCCCGCTCTCCAATATTATCCCATGATTTGTTATTAACCATCGTCTCAAAATCAGCTAAAAGGTCTTCGGCATTTGCAATAAAATTATCAATCATCGAATTAAAAAATGCTTTGTCGCCATCCGATGTTTTTACCAACTCATTGATATTAAAGATATCCTTTTTTCCCATATATTCCTCATCTTTCATTTCCCGGTCAATTAAAACTTTCGGTTCAACAGAAAGCAGGTTACACAGTTTGTTATAAAGTTCCTGTTCTTTAAATGGTTTTACCAGGTAATCATCAAAGCCCGATCTCAGATAACCATGAATATCACTTTTTAGGGCATTGGCTGTTATTGAAAGTGCCGGTGTTTTGAAATTCAGATTGGTATTGTTTGAACGAATTTCCCGAATAACCTCAGTGCCACTCATTTTCGGCATTTGCACATCAAGTAAAATAATATCGAATTTATTTACTTTTAATTCCTTTAGTGCCTCAATGCCATCTTTTACAAGCACATAGTTTGTTTTAAAATTACTCATAATCAATTCGGCGAGCATTTGGGTCGACACATCATCTTCAGCAATAAGAATACGCTTTCCCATAAGGTTTTTATCGTTTAAATTAAACTTTATTTCTTGTTTTTTTAGCTTTTTGTTGATTGTTTTAACAAATGGAATACAAACCGTAAAGGTTGAACCTGCATTGAGTTTGCTTTTTGCAGATATACTGCCATCAAGTAATTCCACAAGTTTATGACAAATGCCTAATCCCAAACCGGCGCCACCCCTTTCATTCCCGGCTTTTATGTTGCCTTGCTCGAAAACGTTGTAAATATGTGGAAGGTCTTCTTTACTAATCCCAATGCCTGTATCTTTAACCACAAACATGCATTCTGCTTTTTGCTTTGTTTGTTTTTTAACTTTACATGTAAGTATTACCTCTCCTGTGTCGGTGTATTTAATTGCATTTGTCAATAAGTTTATAAGTATTTGTTTCAACCGAAACGAATCGCCAATTAAAGCATCAGGAATATTATTATCATATATTACCTTGAAAGTAAGGTTTTTCTCTTTTGCCTGATTTTCGAACAATTCCTTTAACTCCTCAAGTAATCTTTTCAAGGAAAAAGGAGATTTATCGATAAAAACTTTACCCAATCCAAGTTTAAAAAGAAATACTACTTCGGTAACTAAACTTAACAGATGGTCGGAAGCGCTATTTATTAGCGACACATATTTTGATTGTGTTTCGGTGAGCCTTGTTTTATACAACTGTTCGGCGAATCCAATAATCGTATTCAACGGGGTTCTTATTTCGTGACTAATATTGGCAATAAAAATTGATTTGGCTTTGTTGGCTTTTTGAGCTTCTTCTTTAGCATCTTTTAATTGTTGCGATAAAATTTTATCGAACGTAATATTTTGCAGGAGAATTATTCCGGCTAATGTAGTTCCGTCATGGTCTTTTACCGGCGAAGCAGAAATGTAGTAAATATCATTTTTATACCTGATTTCACCTTCAGTTGCTTCTCCATGCAAAGCTCTGTTGAAAAACGGATAAAGATTTCGTTGCGTTTTTTTGTCTGCGATATCAAAAAGCGTTTTACCTAAATAATCTATATTGTCTTTGTTGTATCTTTCTTTTTCTTTGCCGCCGGAAACAATAAAACGGTAGTCTTTATCAAAAAGATAAATGTCCATTCCGGGAAGATTGTCAAGCATCATCGACTGATAATCGCTTAAATTCCTCATAACACTCTCTTTGATCGTCAAATTTGCAACAAATAATTTCTGCTTAAAATTGCTTAAACGTTTATCAATCTGCAAAAAGCATTTAACTGTTGGTCTGGCTGCCGATTTCAGGTGTAATTCAAATTGACTTTCGTGTTCTTCATTTTCACATTCTATAAACAACAAAAATTTTTGAACATCCAGGTTGTCAGTAATAGTATCAAATGAAATTTTATCTGAAAGAAGAAGTGTGTCATCTAATAAATTGGTGATGTAGCCAGAGTAATAGTGAATATTGAGTTGACCGTCAAAAACAATAATGGCATCTTTTTGCTGCGATTTATTATCATTCCATACCCGGACCAAATCACTTTTTTTGAGTTTTGAAAAACGTATTTTTTCAATATGAATTCTAAGCCAATTCTCCAATAAATCAAACTCATCTGATTGATCTTTTTCGTTTTCTATAACCCTGTCAATAATTTTTGTGAATTTGGCTAGCTCAGTTTTTAGGTTAAATCCCTCCTCCTCCATACGTTATCCTTTGTTTAATGTTTAGAATTAACTCTTTAATAACGATTTTTAAAGCTTTGCTACAATTTAAGGAAAAATCTCATTCAATGATGCATTTACAGTCAATGAATTTTAATTGATTTAATTATTTGATTAAAGTAGAATAAATTGAAACCTGAGGAATTAAAACCTCAACGTGGGTATTTTAGTAATCAAATTCCTAAATTGTACGGTTGTAAAGTTTTACGAAAGTAATTGATTGACAGACAAATGTACATCTTCAACACTGCAATGGAAGTTTGGTACTTTATTCTCTGTATTAATTAAAATTAGATAATAAATTATGATGAATACATTGAATTTGATATTAATAATCGCGGTTATTTCAGCAATAGTATTACAAGTAATAATAATAAGTTACTTTTTGTTCAATAGAAGAATTCCAGAAGTAGTTTTGGGAACCCCTGCCAAAATAGTTATATTAATAATTAATGCCGGTTTAGTGAGACCATTCAACATACAATTTGGTTTAAAAAGAAAAGCATTCTATACATCATATCGTCACACCATGACAACACAATCATGAAAAAAGGATTGAAAAGATTAACGGCAGCCGTTATCATAATTACGGTTGTCGTTTTCTTATTTATAGTGGCAGAGAGAATTCTTTCAGTACAAATAAAGAAAAGGCTAAAAGAAGACATTGCACAATTTGAATTTCAAATTGGAGAGATTAAAACAAATCTTCTCTCACGACAGGTTAAATTTGTGCAAGTTAAATTTAGTAACAACGAAAAAACAGCTTCGGGAACAATAGACAGAGTCACTATTTCCGGAATCAGTATTCTCTCTTATTTATTGGAAAAAGAGATTATTATTGATGATATAAAAATCACCGATCCAAAAATTGATATTGCACAGAGTATTGATTCTACATTTAATAAGAATTCTGAAAAAAAGAATATTCCGCGAGTTGAAATAGAAAATTTCAATATTGAAAATGCCGGGTTCCTGATTTACACGTCAAATAAAAACACTGATACGGTTTTTAATACCGGTTTTGATTTATTGGTAAAAGGCATATCCATTCAGGAAACCAAAAACTTTAATTTCAAAAACACCAATTTTAAATCGCTCGATATAACTGTCAGAAAAGGTAAGTGGAACACTCCAAACGGGTTATACACGCTTACAATAAATAAAGGCGGGTTGAATTCTGAAAACAAAACATTGCAGATAAATGAAATTGATTTCAGTACCCGTTATAAAAAATATGAAGTAGCACATATTACAAATGTTGAAACCGATTGGCTGGATTTTTCACTTCGGAATTTTACTGTTAACTACCTGAATGTTAAAGATATTTTTCAGAGCAAAAATTTTATTTTTTCTTCCATAGAAATTGATTCTCTGGATGGTTGGGTATTTCGCGATAAACGACTTCCTTTTCCTCAAAAGCCTGATACACACCTGCCTGTTGAAATGATTGAAAACCTGAATTTTGGATTTTATGGTGATTCGGTGCTAATTAAAAATGCTGATATTGTTTATCAGGAACATCCTGAAGGGGCAGATAACGCGGGAAAATTGTCATTTAATAATCTGGAGGCCCGGTTGTATTATCCTGGAAATATAGATTCTTTGAGGCTTAACCAAACAAAATTAGTTGCAAAGACAAATATTATGGAGAAACCGCTTTTAAAGGCTGAATTTACGTTTCCATCGAAGAGCGGCGGTGAATATTCAGTTTCAGGAAGTTTGGAACCAACCAATATTGAAATATTTAATCCGATGATTGTTAATAAGGCTTCAGCCAGTATTAAAGAGGGAAGAATTAACCGGATGGATTTTAATTTTACGTATAATGATTTCGATTCGCAGGGCGTTCTCGAAATGGAATACAATAATTTGAAGATCGAGGTTCTTGATGAGGATAAAAGTAATAAAAAGCCAGTGAAGTCATTTATATTAAACCAGTTTGCTACTAAAAAGCAGCAACCTGCCAACGGAAAAATCATATGAAAAAGGAAAAATTGGTGTTGAAAGAAACAGGAAAAAGTCGGTTTTTAATTTTTGGTGGAAGTCGCTTTTAAGTGGTTTAAAAGATGTTGCATTTAAGTAATCCGATGTACTAATTCCATTTTATTTAGTTGGTTTTTCACATGTTTTGTTCAATCAAAATTCACCATTTTTTATTGATTGGAAGATGCTGATATTATTGTTGTTCCGGCTATCTTCTGAAAGTTTAAATCATATTGGAAACAGTTTGGCTTACCGAAATCAAATTTCATGAAATGTTTAGTTTCATTTTTATCTTGTTTATTATCTTCTTCAAAAAGTTGAATTTAATTTTATATTTTTCCATTCCGCGATCTGATATGAGATAAGCAAAAGGTTTCAGTTCGTCAATATTTCTCATAATTACTTTTGCAATTGCAAGGCACGGAACAACAATCAACATTCCAGCCACTCCCCATATAATATTGGCAATAAGAAGACTGAGTATAATTGCCAATGGATTAATCTTTACATTATTACCAACAATGTTCGGAGTAAGCAAATTGTTTTCAATAAATTGCACTATGATAAACATAATAACAATTTGGAATACTGTTTTAATGGGATTATCGTAGGTAAACATCACAAATAATACAGGAATAAGCCCGCCCAGGAATGTTCCAATGTAAGGAATAAGATTTAAAATTGCTGCCAGCACACCTAACAAAATTGCATGTGGAATGCCTATAATTGTCAACCCAATTGAATTCAAAATAGCAAGGATAAACACCACCGTAAAAACGCCAGCTACATATCGAACAGCAATACTTGAAATTTCGCTCATAATAAGCAAAGCCCGAAACCGGTATTTACGGTTGGTGAGCCTTAAAATAAAATAGGCTGCTTTTGTACGGTAATACAACAAGAAGAAGGTAAAAACAGGTAAAATAGCTAATTGAAATATAATGGTTGTAGTGGCCGAAAACAGGCTGGCAATGGCCGATTCCCAAGAGGTAAATATTTTGTCGGAAGCCTGTTTTAGGTATTTGTCGGTTGAGCTCACATCAATTCCTAACCGGGAGTCAAGAAAGTCTTTAACAGTATCTAATTTGGATGAAACCATATCTTGCAATTCGGTAATATCTATGGTTTTATTTGAAAAGTGAATGGTTGCAAAAATTCCAATACCTCCAATTATGATGACAAAAATGATAATAACTGTTAAAATGGCAAGGGCACGATTAAATCCCCTTTTTTCGAGTTGCCATGCAACAGGATAGAGTAAGTACATCAAAAAAATACTTACAACAAATGGAATCAAAACATTTTTTGCAAGTATAATTCCCGTAAGTAATAAAGCTGCAATAAACAATGTTAAAGCAGTATTAATGAGTCTTAACTTCATAGCTTTATATAATGTTATGAAATTTAGTTAGAAATAATTATGCCATGTTTATTTTGAATTATATCAGTTTTATAAGGAAGGGCTTGCAGGGTTTTTATTAACTCGTTTGAATTAGCGGAAGCATTCTGTTAAACAATAACATGAACCCTATTAAACATAGTATAGTAACTCAATTAACAGGGTAAATATATATCTACATTTAATTCAGCAGATAAGATTTTGTTTCCTGAAGCCAAAATTTTATGGGTACAAATATCCACAATGAATATAAACTATTCTACAAGATATAATTTTATCCGGCAATATAACATTTATACAATTAGCTGTAATAAAAATATTTACAGGGTTTGTGGATGAAAATAAAATTTGGCAGGATTCTTTCCCAACTTCATTAATGGTAAAGAAAAAATGTGATAAGAAATACAATCAGTATCTATCCAAAGTAGAAGCAATTCGCGAAGGAATAAAAATAGTGATTCTATTATTACTGCATTACTGTTTTGGGGTAATATATAAATTATTTAATAGTAAATATCATGAATAATTCGCAAGCTGCAGATGATTTACAAACAATTGTAGATACTTGTAAGGATAGCCTGATGTGGTTTAAATTAGCTTCAGAGCAAACAAGTAATGAGAAGTTAAAATCCCTTTTTCTGAGTTTAATGCAACAAAGGAAAGATTTTATTGAGGAGATTAAAAACGATGCAATTTTAATTGGGATTAAAATTAATGAAAATGGTACGACAAGCAGTTTTTTACACCGGTACTGGCTAACTCTTAAAACAGCATTTAGTAACAATACGAATAAAGAGATTATTGAGAAGAGTGTTGTAAATGAAAACGGTGTTATTAAGGTTTACAGCAGGGTATTTATTAAATGGAATGTGCCGGAATTCCTTATCCCCAAGCTGAAGGAACAGCAAAACCAGGTGCAGGTGGCAATTGCAAAATTAAGAAACATAGCTCGCGAACAATCAGGTAAGGCAGCAGTGTAGTCAGGGGTGGAAATAACTTTAATTAATAGTTGAAAAATTCTAAAAATAAATGTTATGAAAAAGAATTCATCATCAAAAATAAAAAATGAAAAGCAATATGAAGCTTTAAAAGATAAAGGGTACAGCAAGCAAAAAGCAGCACGAATAGCCAATACTTCCAATTCAGGCAAACGGGGTGGTGAAAGCGAAAAATATGAGGAGCGAACCAAAGAAGATCTTTACCAGCAGGCAAAAAAAGTGGGTATTAAAGGCCGAAGTTCAATGAGTAAAAAAGAATTAATTCACGCGCTTCGCAATAATTAAATAATGCTCCAATAAATAATAAAATAAAAACAGGTTTTCTAAATATGGTGATAGTATGTTTTACGAATTTACTATTCATCCACTGCTGAATAATTCCTTTTTAATTGTTCAGCATTTCAATATTCTATACCTGTAAACGAACAACAAATTCGTTCATTTACTACTAATAAGCGCATAAAAATCATTCATACTGAACCAAAAAATACACAGCACCAGGTTATAAGTAAATGATGCTTTATTGTAGATGAATAACCTCAGAATGTAGAATAAATTTTCCACCTAAATTATTTTTTGTAATTAAGTATAGAGATTCGGAAACAAGGTTAAAACGTCACTGAATCAGTAAGATAATAAAATAGAAAAATTTATTTTTCGCGAACTGGCATAATTATGTAACAGTTGATTATACATAAAAGTTAAAACCATAAGTTATGCATGTAAAACAAAGATTCTTGGAGAAGTATATAATTTTAACCTTACTTGTTATATCATTAATTTTTAGTTCATGCAATACTACCCGAACGGCAAAGGGTGGAGCAATTGGAGCCGGCGCCGGTGCTGCAGTTGGCGGTATTATAGGATCTAAATCTGATAATGTAGCAAAAGGTGCCATTTTAGGTGCAATGTTAGGCGGAACTGCCGGTGCGCTTATTGGCAATTATATGGACAAGCAGGCAAGAGAGCTTGAACAGGACCTTGAAGGTGCAAAAGTAGAACGGGTAGGAGAGGGAATAAAAATTACATTTGATTCCGGTATTCTTTTCAATTTTGATTCTTCCGCTTTAACCCCAACTTCCAGAGAAAATATTGCTCAAATGGCAAACACCCTTAAGAAGTACGAGGATACCGAGATTCTAATTGAAGGTTACACTGATGATAAAGGAACCGAGAAATATAATCTAAATCTGTCAAAAGAAAGGGCAGAATCAGTTTCTTCACTTTTAAAACAAATGGGCGTTGCTTCAAAACGAATTTCTGAACATGGCCATGGTGAAATGATGCCGGTGGCCGATAATTCAACCGATGAGGGACGTGCCTTAAACAGAAGGGTGGAAATTGCGATATACGCGAATAAAAAACTTAAAAGGGCCGCTGAAAATGGCCAGATTGGATAGTATGTTAATTCTTAAAATGTTAATTCTTAAATTTTTATAATATGAAAAAAAGTTTTGTAATAACAGGTTTAATGTGGCTTATAATTACCTCAATATCCTGGGCACAAAGTTCAGTTGTTGGAATAAAAGGAGGATTAAACCTTGCAAGTTTAACCACTGATGGGAATGATGATAAAAACCTGAATTTAGGTGTTCATGCAGGTGTTTTCGATAAAATTGCTGTAAATGAGTCATTTGCTGTTCAGCCGGAATTGCTTTATTCCGCAAAGGGAATGCGAATAAATTATGACGAAAGTATAATAGCAGACGGAGAATCGAAATTTAGCTTGAAGTATATTGACCTTCCGATAAAACTTGTATTTAATCTTTCAGAAGATTTTGAATTACAGGTGGGACCTTACGTAAGTTATCTGGTTGCTGCAACGGTTGATACCAATACCGAAATATTGAATTTTTTTGATATTGATTCAGAAGACGAGTTAGACAGAAAGAATTTCAATACGGTAGATTACGGTTTGGTAGCTGGTATTGGTTTTGACTTTGATCCTGTTGTATTTGGTGCAAATTATAGCCTGGGGCTTAATCAGGTTGCAAAAAATGACAAAGCTTCAGAAGTAATTCTTGACAATGCCAAAAACTCGGTTTTGCAGCTATTTGTAGGAATAAAATTTTAAACACTTAAATAACAAAGTTATGTTACGATTAGCATTGGTATTTTTTATAATAGCTATAGTTGCAGCAGTATTTGGCTTTACCGGAATTGCTGCCGGGGCTGCGGCAATTGCAAAAATTGTATTCGTAATATTCATTATTTTGTTTCTGTTATCGCTCATTATGGGTGGATACAGAAGACTGTGAAATTACCCCAAACAAATAAATAGCTTTAAATCCTGTCTGGATTATTTTTTCGGGCAGGATTTTATTTTTTTTAGTTATTCGTTTTGTACAAGGTTGATAAATGGGACTTTCCCGAAGGTGTTATTACGGGAATAGCCAGGATTCATGGTTACTTATTAAAATCCATTTACTTTAGCTGGCAGCGGAAAAATACCCTTGAAATGCTCCTCAAATCCCAATCCGGGTGAAGCAATATCAAATTGTAATCGTTCACTATATCTATATTTTCACTACTGTCCGGTTAAATAATTAATTAAGTTGAGATTCTTTTACTTCATTTCATTTCAATGACAGATTTTTAATTTTTCCTGTCATTTCGAGTGTTCACCTAATTTTATTAGGCATAATTAGTAAATGACAGAGATGCTGAAACATCCCGAATAATCAGGACTGCATGACGTTTAATAGGCATTCGTGAGTATATTAAGAACGTCACCCTGAACTCCCTGCCCGAAAGGCCAGGCGGGGTTTCAGGGTCTGGTTTGAAAATCTGTCATTGGCAGGGTTTACCCAAAATTCTTTGGGCATAATGAGGCGATGACTGATAATCGGAGCTGTCATTTCGAAAGAGGTACGAATGAGAAATCTGTTTCAACTAGGAGAGATTTCTCCTTATGCTTCGTCGAAATGACATCATTATATGGAATGTGTATTTGCTTCATATAGAGTGCTTTATAAAAATCTGTCATTAGTACGATAGAAGAGATCTGCCTGTTTGATTGTTACCCGGATTTATTGTGCTGTTCAGCTAATCTTTGAATAAATTGTAAAGTGTATAATGGTAAAACTTGAAATGGGTATAAAAGAAAGAATCCGGCATTAGCCGGATTCTAAAATTCCAGTATTAAAATGTGTGCTGGAACTATACCAAATCAATTGATTGAAAGGGTAATTTTTATTGATAATTCATTTAAAAAAACCGGAAAAGGCTTGTGGTTTGAATTATGTATTTGAAAGTTATTGTTTGCACTAAAAAAAATTATAAAAGTGGCAATTAGTGAAGTTCGATAAGTGTAAGATTATTACCACTTTTATTAATTTCTTAAAGTTATTCAATATCAATTATTCAAGTCTTTTTCCGGTTTAACTATTATTGTTCTGACCTACTTATTTTCATCTTTTAAAGTCTCTTTAAGGTCATTAAATTCGTCTTTAATTTCATCACCTAAATCTTCCATGTCGTCGCCGGTTCTTTCTGTCCAGTCGCTAATTTTTTCATGAAGATCTTTACTGTCGTTGGTTAGTTCAGCATAATAGTCTTCTGTTTTATCACTAACATCTTCTCCTGCTTCTTCAGCATTTTCTCCAAGATCTTCCATCGATTCATTAAAATCTTCCAATATGTTTTCAAGCTTAGCCTCAAAATTCGGATCGTCTTCCGACAAATTATCAAGCTTTTCACTTAATTCCTCTACTTTGTCCTGAGCATTCTCTGCGGCACTCTGGTTTTTATTTGTTTGTGTACATGCGTAAAACGAACTTGTAAAAACCAAAGCAACAGCTGCAATTAGTATTTTTAATTTTGTTTTCATGATAATTCTTATTAAATGTTTTAAACTGTAATTACCTAATACTATTTCATAATAGTGCCAGAATTTTTTTAAATTACAGAATATGTCGTAATTTAAAGATATACAACATATTAGGCGGGGTTAAATAAAATGTGCAACTACAAAGTAACGCTACAGGAATTGTTTCATATTGTAGGTATTTCTACTCACGCTGTGAAACTATTCAACAGTTTTTAAAAAGCGATGAATCAAAAATTATTCTATTAATAAATAAATTTTACAATTCCCTGAAAGATGTCTGGCCTTATTCAACCAAACTCAGATGTAAAAGTTCGTTGTTAATGAAATTGATCTCTTCTTCATTTAACTGAATGTTTATTGCGTTTGCATTTTGAGTGGCCTGGTCAGCATTACGGGCTCCAACCAAAGCAATGGTAATGCCGGGTTGTTCAACTGTCCAGCGGATAACCAACTGTGCAAGTGTGGCGTTTTTCTCTTCCGCCAGTGGTTTAATTTTATCAAGAAATTTATTTATGCGCAGAATATTTGTATCATTATAATACGATTGCGAACCTCTATTATCACCTTCATTGAATTTGTGTCCGGGCTTCATTTTTCCCGTTAAAATGCCTCGCTGTAAAGGGCTGTAAGCTAATACCGATTGTTTGCTGGCAATTACATGCGGAACCAATTCCTCTTCAATGTCTCGTCGTAACATACTATACGGAACCTGGTCAGAAATAATATTGATAAAGTTTGACGCTTCTGCCAATTGCGTAGCATCAAAATTACAAACCCCGGCATGCCTTACTTTTCCATCTTTAATCAGTTTCTCAACAGCTTCCATGGTTTCTTCGATGGGAGTGGTAACATCAGGCCAGTGAATCTGGTAAAGATCAATATAATCTGTTCCCAGTCGTTTTAAGCTGTTTTCACACTCTTCAATTACACTTTTTTTACCTGAATATTTATACAAATCAATATCCTTGTTCTGGTTATTTTTGCTGCTGAAATAATATGTTCCCTTTTGTGTATCCCATCGTAACCCATACTTAGTGAGAATTTGAACTTTGTCACGTGGAATATTTTTAATTGCTTCGCCAACAATTTCCTCACTGGTTCCCTGTCCGTAAACCGGTGCAGTGTCGATTGATGTAACACCTAAATCATACGATGCAAGAATTGCTTTTACTGAGCCGGCATAATCGGTTCCGCCCCACATCCAACCTCCTGTTGCCCAGGCGCCAAAAGTTACTGCAGACAATTCAAGATCAGAATTTCCTATTTTTCGATATTCCATAAAATCCTGTTTTAATTCATTTTGTTTTAATAATGCATGCTAAAAAGAAATACAACAAATGATCGATTTTGTTTCACTTTTGTTTTTCAATTTTAAATGAGATCATGCAACAATGGAATAAAATTAGAGATAAATTAAATGGATAAGTTCAAAACAGTCTAAATTTCAGAACAGAATTAAATGATCACAAAAATCAAAAAAATAGTTATCAAATGAAAGTAAGTTTTCTTGGATTAGGAATTATGGGGAGTCGGATGGCTGCCAACCTATTGAAAAATAAAGTTGAACTAACGGTTTTTAATCGTTCGGAAGAGCCATTAAAAGAATTAGCTGCAAAAGGGGCAAAAATAGCAGATAGTTTTCGTTCAGCTGTGAGAGATACAGAAATTGTTTTTACCATGTTTTCCACTCCACAAGTTGTGGAAGAAATTATGTTTGGAGAAAACGGTGGCCTGGCATCAATGAAAAAAAATGCTCTTTGGGTAGATTGTACAACTGTTGATCCGGCATTTTCAAAAAAATCGGAAAGAATTGCCAAAAGCCACAATATCAGATTTGTTGATGCTCCGGTTGCCGGAACAAAAGGTCCTGCTGAAGATGGAACATTAACCTTTTTGGTAGGTGGCAATAATTCCGATTTTGAAGAAATCAGGTTGTTATTGTCATTCATGGGGTCAAATACCATTCATTTGGGAGACACCGGAAAGGGAACCTCGTTAAAAATGCTGGTGAATGCAATGCTTGCTGAATCAATGCTTGTTTTTTCAGAAACACTTTTATTAGGTGAAAAGATGGGTTTTTCAAAAGATTTTCTTTTGGATAAATTACCAGGACTGCCTGTAATTGCTCCATTTATAAAAGCTAAAGCTGAATTGATACGCGAACAAAATTTCGATCCTCAATTTCCACTTGAATGGATGATGAAGGATTTGAATCTGGTTTTAAAAACAGCGGAAGAAAATGATCAGGATGTTCCGGTGGCTAAGCTAACCCGAGACGTTTTTACTGAGGCAAATAAGAGCGGACTTGGCAGAACCGATTTTTCTGCGATTTATAAATTTCTCAGCGAAAAGTCTTAATTTCAGGCCCAAAATCAGTAAACGCAAAGCAAAAATGCACAAGGGAACAGACTGTTTTATTTCCTATTTCGGAATCGGGGAAACACAAAGCGTGGTTTCCAAATTAAATAAAAATAAAAATGTAAATCATGTGTTTGTAATTGCCCCTGCATTAATTGAAATTACAGATGCTGAAATTTTGGTTGCACCCGAAACCAATTCAACTAATTTGATAAAACGAATTGTTGAGAAAAGTGAAGCGAAATTTGTATTGCTGGGGTTACAGAATAATCCATTTGAGATTGGTCAATTTGCGTTGGAAAGATTAATTCAGGTTGCAGAAAATACTGACGCCGCAATGGTTTATGCTGATTACCTTGAAGTTAAAAATAATCAGAAATCCAATCATCCGGTTATCGATTACCAGCTGGGGAGTTTGCTTGATGATTTTAATTTTGGCCCGGTGCAGTTATTTCGCACTGATATTTTGAAAAGTTTCGATGAGGATGATTTTCAGTTTGCGGGTTATTATGCCCTTCGGTTACATGCTTCAAGAAAAGGGGAGTTGGTGCGGATTCCTGAATTCCTATTTACAACAATTGAGAACGATACGCGAAAATCGGGTGAAAGGCAATTTGATTATGTACGCGAAAATGCACGAACAAAACAGATTGAAATGGAAAAAGCCTGCACCAGTCACCTAAAAAAAATTGGTGCATTTTTAACACCGCCGAATGAAGAAATAGATTTTGCGGAACAAGACTTTCCGGTGGAAGCATCGGTAATTATTCCTGTTCTAAATCGAATAAAAACTATAAACGATGCTGTGCAGTCTGTTATAAAACAAAAAACAAATTTCACTTTTAACCTGATTGTTATTGATAACCACTCAACTGACGGGACAACTAAAATGCTTAAAAAGTATGCAGAATCGGATGAACTCATTCATATTATTCCTGAGCAAAAAGATCTTGGAATTGGCGGTTGCTGGAACGAAGCCATTTTTAGTGAACGCTGTGGAAAATTTGCAGTTCAGCTTGATAGCGATGATATTTATTCTTCTGAAAATACCCTGCAAAAAATAGTGGATAAATTTTATGAAGAAAAATGTGCCATGGTGATTGGAAGTTACCAAATGACCAATTTTGAACTTGAAGAAATTCCGCCGGGTATTATCGATCATAAAGAATGGACACCGGATAATGGTCCGAACAATGCACTTCGTATTAATGGACTCGGTGCGCCCAGGGCATTTTATACGCCGGTGTTGCGGAAAATACGAGTGCCAAATGTAAGTTACGGCGAAGACTATGCTGTTGGACTGGCAGTTTCACGCAAATATAAGATTGGGCGAATTTATGAACCAGTGTA
Source organism: uncultured Prolixibacteraceae bacterium (assembly GCA_963849775.1). GTDB lineage: Bacteria > Bacteroidota > Bacteroidia > Bacteroidales > Prolixibacteraceae > Draconibacterium. The sequence goes on from CAWKIX010000028.1 coordinate 96,552, forward strand.
TCTTTGTCGACGCTGGGAAGACAATACAGATGCATCGCTGGATATTTTAAAAGAAAATGCCAACAATTTTTACAAAGACAAAATCAGAACAGTTGAACTGAAAGCGAGGATGAAGAAAGTGGGCAGTCGCAATAAACAGTCGTAGTGAACAGTTTTCAGTTGGTAGTCTCAAAAATAACTCCATGCTTTAGTCTGGTGATCGAAATTATGAAATGAAAATTGGCTTCAGCTATTAATAAGAAGTGATACAGAAAAAAATCATATCGCAGAAAGAACTCTCAAAATTTGGTTCAACTATAAATCTGAACGAACAGGCAAAGACATTAATTGAGCAGCAAAAATCGAGTTGGACGATTGCAACAAAAAATTTTCGCACACTTGCAAATATTGAAACCCGGATTTTTGATTTTGGGCATTTCAAAATACAGGCACAGTGCAATCCTGAAAGAATTCGCTCGTCAGCAGCAAAAACCGATGCTGAAAGTATTGCTGCCCGACCTTGTTTTTTATGCATTAATAATATGCCAGCTGAGGAAAAAGGAATATTGTTCCTCAATAAATATTTGGTGCTCATCAATCCATACCCGATTTTTCCTCTGCATTTAACAATCCCAATTCTTGAGCATGTTCCACAGCAAATTTTTCTGCATTTTGAAGACATGCTTGAGTTAAGTAATAACCTGCCTGATTTTACAGTATTTTATAATGGCCCAAAATGTGGCGCTTCAGCTCCCGATCATTTTCATTTTCAGGCCGGAAATAATGGTTTTCTTCCTGTAACCAACGAATTTGAAATGCTGGAAAATAACCATTCAGAAATCGTCTTTCAGAATGAAAATCTTAAAATAATTGCTGTTGAAAATTACCTTCGGCGGTTCTTTGCAATCATTTCTACCAACAAAAAACTGCTGCAGGAAAAGTTTGAATTCATTTATCATCAGCTTGAAACAGATCGGGGTGAAGAACCAAAGTTGAACATTCTTTGTAATTATATACACGGCAAGTGGCGGGTTATTATCTTTCCAAGAAACGTGCAGCATCCATCTCATTTTTTTAAGCCAGAGGGAGAAAGGATTGTTGTTGGGCCTGCGGCAGTTGAGTTAGGTGGAATTTTGATATTACCGAGAAAACAAGATTTTAATAAGATAACCAAAAAGGAAATTGCTGAAATTTATGATGAAGTTTCTATTGAACCGGAAAAATTCGAAGAGCTCAAAGCAGCAATCCGAAATTCCTGAAGTTGAAAATAAACACAGGGAAACACAGCCCCAAATTAAAATTGGTATTGTTGCCACCGAAGAATTGCATTTTTCATTAACCGGTTCTTTTAAGTTCAATGAAACTATAATTAATACGGGAGAATATATTGCAAAAATTATTGATGGTGAAGTAGTTGTTGAAGATGATTCAGGAGCTGAAATAAAGTCAGAATGTTTTGTGTTTACACCAAATTCTTACAATTCAATTTTTGAATTACAACGTGTGACAATTGGTGTTGAATTTCATTGGGAACAGCAGGAGAATCAGCGTTTTAAAGGAAGTCTGAAACTGATACCTGAAAATAAGAAAGTTCGGGCCATTAATATTATTGAGGTTGAAGAGTACCTAAAAAGTGTTATTTCTTCGGAAATGAGCGCTCAAAGTTCAAATGAATTTTTAAAAGCTCATGCCGTAATTTCACGGAGTTGGTTGCTGGCGCAGATTGAAAAAACAAAGTCGTTGCAAACCGGCGGTGGAGTTTACCAAACTTCCTTTGAACAGGAAGATGAAATCATTCGCTGGTACGATCGTGAAGACCATCAAAATTTTGACGTTTGTGCCGATGATCATTGTCAGCGTTACCAGGGGATAACAAAAATTCATTCTGAAAAAGTGTTGCAGGCAGTTGAAGAAACCAAAGGAGAGGTTTTATTGTACCATGAAAAAATCTGCGATGCCCGCTTCTCAAAGTGTTGCGGAGGAATTACCGAAAATTTTGAAAATGTTTGGGAAGAAGTTCGTCATCCATATTTAACGAAGATTGTTGATGCTGAAATTGAAGATACTACCTGTGTTGATTTAAGGTTGGAAGATGAAGCTGAAAAATGGATTCGAAGAAGTCAATCAGCATTTTGTAATACAACCGATGAAAAAATATTGTCGCAGGTTTTGCCCGGTTTCGATCAAAAAACCACCGATTTTTATCGTTGGAAAGTTGAATACACTCAACAGGAAATATCTGAATTAATAAACAGGAAATCGGGAATTGATTTTGGTTCGGTCATTAAACTCGAAGCTTTAAAACGAGGGCATTCATCAAGAATTATTAAGCTAAAAATTACAGGAACAAAAAAGACACTTACAATTGGCAAAGAACTGGAAATCAGAAAATGGCTGTCTAAATCCCATTTGTATAGTTCAGCTTTTGTTGTTGATCATTTAAATATCAAGGAAGGAATTCCACAAAAATTCGTATTATCCGGAGCAGGCTGGGGACACGGTGTTGGGCTTTGCCAGATTGGGGCTGCGGTGATGGGTGAAAAGGGATATTCATATAAAGAAATATTAAGCCAATATTTTAGAGGGACGAGTTTAGAAAAACATTACTAAAGCGTAAAATTTGGAATTCAATTCCAAATTATTAGTTTTATTTTGTGCGAAAAATAGAAGAAATATAATTACCGACTGAAAATTTAACCCGGGGCCAATTCGTTAAAAGGAAATACAGGAATGTTTCTTGCGATCCAAAAAACCACAACAACTCCTAAAATAATCCATGGTGTATTTTTGAAATAGAAGATATTAGGGAGTTTCCATTTCAAAATCTTATTAATCAGAGGATGCAGGTAATGATAAATAATAAGAAGCATGGCGGGCAGAAATAGAAAATTGTAATGCACAACACCAGTAAAATCAAGATGAAGTAAACTGTGAATTGCCCGCTGCGAACCGCATCCCGGACAGTAATAACCAGTTAGAGCATTAAACGTACACCTTGGGAATATTGAATTTTTTGAAGGATCTAAAAAGAAAAAGAGGACTGCCAATCCTGTTATTACAATCAGCAATCCCCAGTTCAATATTTTTTTCATTTCTATTTACGCATTAAACATGCCCAACTCCAGCCCCTATTCCTGTTAAAATGCCAAACAGTCCAAATAAAAGACCAACAGCCCAACTAATAATTCCAATTCCAAATGCGACCCATGCCCAGGTTTTTGCATTTCTGCTTGAATTGATTGCGCCCTTGTAATCACCTGCATACCATTTCGAATTCACTTGTGCGGCATAAACAATAGAAACAATACCAAATACCTGACAACAAAAGATGGTGGTTAGTATGGCAAATACAAGATAATTAGTTGGCGGCGATTGTACTGGTTGTTGGTCGTTCATTTTGGTGTAGTTTTAATTGGCCTACTCTGTGAGTAATTTTATAGGAGTTTATCCTTTCATTTTATTATGAGCTATTCGCGTCAATTTAGCCTTGTCTAAACAAAAAATAAATCACAATAAATCTCAAAAACAAATTCCTGTCAATTACGAAGGTTTTCGGCATCTCCTGATAAACAAAATTAAACGATGATTTTATATTTCAAAATTAATGCGTGGCAAAGTTTTAAAAACAGCGTTCAAATGAAATTACAATTAAAGATTGTTTGGTATTTATTAACAAGTCGTTAACACTCTCTTGATTAAACCTTTAAAAGACAAAAAAGTCTTATATGTCAAAACAAGGAAACAATATTTAGAAAGTACAGCGAACTAGATTTCAGGTAATACACCACGACAAATAAAATGCTGCTCAAAAGGCGGCATTTTTTATATAGTTAGCGGCTTAAACTGAAATAACAGTTTAAAAACTGTAGAAATAGTTGCAAAACTGAAAAAACAGTTGTATGTTTGTTTCAACATTTAAATACTGTCATTTCGAAACCGACAAAGGAGGGAGAGAAATCTGTTTTTAGCGTGAGATTTCTCCTCATATTTCGTCGAAATGACATTAATAATATAGATTCTAAATTCTAAAATAAGATGAAAAAACTCACCCGTAAAGAAGAAGAGGTTATGAAAATCCTCTGGAAACTAAAGAAAGCGTTCGTAAAAGATATTATTGTAGAATACGACGATCCGAAACCACATTACAATACCATTTCTTCGTTGGTGCGCCTGTTGCAGGACAAAGGGATTGTTGGCTACAAACAGTACGGAAATACTTACCAGTACTTCCCGTTGCTTTCAAAAGAAGATTATCGTAAATCGTTTATGAAACAGGTTGTTACCGATTATTTTGATAATTCATATAAAAGTGCCGTAGCCTTTTTTGTAAAAGAAAAAGGACTGTCGCCTGAAGAATTGGAAGAGCTGATTCGAATAATAAAAGAAGAAAAGTAATGGAAGCTTTTTTGATTTATATCGGCAAAGTGTCAATAGCTGCTGGTGCTTTTTATCTGGCGTATTTGGTTCTTTTTCAAAATCAGAAACATTTCAGGTTCAACCGGATTTTTTTACCTGTTTCGATGTTTTTTAGTTTTGTAATACCGTTAATTACATTCACAACCGTTAAATACGTGGAATTGCCTGTTTATGAGCGTTCCTCTGCAGCTTTTTCATCTTTGTCATCAATGCCGGTTGAATATGTTGCTCCTGCTTTTCAATTCGAATGGTATCATTATCTTTTTGGTTTATATATGCTCGGCGCAATCGGTTTTCTAATCCATCTTTTATTTGGGCACCTCAAAGCCATTCACATTATCCGAACCAGTAAAATTCGTCAGTTATTTGATCATATAATAAACATTACAAAAAAAGATATTCACCCGTTTTCGTTTTTTAACAAGATCGTTCTTTCCGAAAAAACACTTGCCAGTCCCGACCTGGAGATGATTGTCAGCCATGAGAAGATTCATGTTCAGGAAAAACATACGATGGATATTTTATTCACCGAGATTATGTTTTTATTCCAGTGGTTTAACCCGTTTGCCTGGTTAATTAAAAGTGCAATAAGAGACAACCTGGAGTATAAAACCGATGATATCATTGCCAGAAAATACAACCCTCAAAAATATCAGCTTGCCATGGTTGCACTGGCCGATAAAAAAGAAGTGGCTCCATTTTTAACTGCACTAAACGGCTCTCAACTAAAAAACCGCATCATTATGATGAAAAAGAAAACAGAAAACAAATTTTCAGTTGTAAAACAACTTATCGTACTTCCGCTTCTTGCCGTTTTGATAATGGGGCTTTCAAACAAGGAAGTAAAAACTGAATTTAACCAGACAAAAGGGAAAGTTGAAATTATTGTTGATGGAAAAGTAGTTCCGTCAGACAACAAAAATATTAGTAAAATTGATTTGTCAGAAAGAATAGATAGTTATGATATCATTAAAGCGCTTGACATTAAAAATGTTGTTGTAAATGCATTGAAATCAGATGGTGAAGTCCCAATTTTATATATCCGGACTACCGATTATGTTTTCGGAACAAATCCTGAATTTGAAAAAAACACAACTTCAAATATTGTTCTTGATAAAAACCGATTGACCGAGGAGTACGGGTATGCAATAGATAATCAGCTGGTTGAAAGAAAAGCTTTCATAAAGCAAGGTGAAGCTGGATTTGATAATGTTGTATTTCTTAATGGAAAAGATGCAACAGAAAAGTATGGTGAAAAATATACCATAGTTGCTGATGCTAAATCTGGTGCTCCCAATTTTGTAATTAAAGATGGAACTGAAAATTGGGAAGGAGAAAATCTAAGTTTGAAATATTATGATGAAAATATTCCTGCTCCTGAAATGGAAAGATTCAATGAAAATATGCAATCAATCATGAAAGATGGAATTGCAACACTTGATCCATCCCGGGAAGATTTTCCTTATATTATTTTAAATAATGAAGAGGTTACCCATAAAGAAGTTATAAAACAGGCCGACCTAAAATATACAGAGGTAATTCCACCGAAGGAAGCAATTAAAGAATTTGGTGAAAAGGGTAAAAATGGCGTTCTGATTTTTAGTACAAAAGCCACCTCGTATGAAGATTTTCGATCTAATTACGGATCAAAATTGGGAAAATCGGGCACAACAGTTACCGGAAAAGTTACAGATAAAAACGGAAGGCCCGTTTTTGGAGTTTTGGTGACAATTAAGAGTGAAAATATTTCAGTAAATACGGATCGATCTGGAAATTATAAAATTTATGTACAAGATGCGGATGATGCTTTAATTTTTAAATCTACCGGTTATAATCGACAGGAAATTAAGGTTGGAGATAAAAAAGAAATCGATGTTTCATTGGAATATACCACTGCTGGAGAAGTCCTTTTTGGAGATCAAAAGAATACTTCAGAAAAGAAGTACAATTTTATTGTAAAAGGAAAAGTTACCGATATGAAAGGTAATCCTTTATCAGGAGCAACGGTTTTGGTAAAAGACAAATTGGCAGGGACAGTTACCAATCAACAAGGTATTTTCTCCATTGGAATTGAAGAAGAAAGCGAAACACTTTCCTTCCACATGAAGGATTTTACATCAAAAGAGGTGGAAGTTACCGGAAACAAAGAAGTAAATGTAAAAATGGAGGCAAATCCGGAGAATTCATCTGAAACTGATAGTCTGCTAAATGAAGGTAGCCCTATAAATCCTGATGCGTTAATAATTGTTGATGGGAAAGTCGTAAAAGATTTAAGCTTGATTCAAAGTGAAGATATTGCCAGTATGACTGTACTCAAAAGCGCAACTGCAAGTGCGTTATATGGTGACATGGGTAAAGGCGGGGCAATAATAATTACCACCCAAAAAGATGCTGACAATAATTCTAATAAAAGTGGACAGAAAAATTCCGGCGACTCTGAATCATCAAACGATGTAAGAAATCCGCTTATAATAGTCGATGGTATGATTACTATTGTATCTCCCAAAATTGATTTTGATTTTAAAACCGCTAAAATTGAAGACTTTGGGAAGCTACTAAACATTGCTCCCGAAAATATTGAATCAATTGAAGTGTTAAAAGGTGCAGAGGAGATTGCAAAATATGGTGATTTGGCGAAAAGGTACAGTGAAAAAGCTAAAAATGAAGCTTTTGTGATTACTACTAATAAGAGAAATAAGGTAAAAAAATCATTGGAACTACTTCGAAATATAATTGCAAGAGAAATTATTTTTCCGGAATTCGCGCGTGGGATGTCTCCCGGCTCAACCAGTTTTGACTTTTATGCCAAAATAAATAAAACAAAAGGAGTTTTTGAAATGACAGGGCAACCCGAAAATGGTGAAGAAGTATTACATGCTGAAGAGGTTGTAATAACCTCGTTGCCAGATGAAAACATGGAGAAAGAATCCGTAAGTGAATACCGCAAAATTTTTATGAAAGAAATCAATCGCGTGTTGCAAGAATTACCGGTTAATTTCCCTGAGTTGGAGGGAAAGTACGTTAAATTCAATATCAAATTTGCAATACAAGATTAAAAAAACCTTTATATTTTCGCGCTAAATTTCAGCGTTCTCTGTGGTTAAAAATCAACTCATTTATTTAACACAAAATATCACAAAGAAAATACAAAGAATTATGGAGAACATTATTAAATAATCATTATGATAATTAAATATCAAAATGAACATAAGATTAATTTTTTTCGAATTCGTAATAAATTGGAAACCATATTTTTATATGGTTTTTTTGTTTGTGGCATATCGTTTGGGTTTTTTATTTTGTTAGTTTTATGCAAAAAACCTTTTAACCGATTAACAAAATGCAAAACAAACTTTTAGTTTTAACAATAACTTTACTCCCGTATTTTATCTCAGCACAAATTATCGGATGGGCAGGTGAAATAATAGATAGTTCAAAAGTGAAGCCATGGATACCAGAGGAAATCACTGATTTTCAATCGCTGTATGGTTTTGGTTTTTCAGAGCTTGAATCTTATTTTGTATTGATTGTAACGAAAGATTCGTGTTATGCACAGATTAAATATGGAGAGTTCAATGAGGATGCTACGGACTTTATATGGAATTATGAAAATCTAAATAATGTTCGAATTGTAGGAAATAAATTTTATTCTGACAAAACAAACGGAGAGTTTGTAATATTTGAGAATAAAAAAGGATTAATGATGTACAATCCGTGGCGAAGTGTTGCTAAAAACGGAGAATATGAAATTGGTTTTTTGGGTTATTCTCTGGACATTCATTATGTCGGAAAATTTCCATATGCATCTTTTAAATTACTCAATAAAAATGAGCTGAGAGAAATGACTGCATCAGAGTTGAAAATTATGCGAAACGAAATTTATGCTCGTTATGGCTATATTTTCAAGTCAACCGGAGAAATGGATAACTATTTCAGGGCACAGTCATGGTATCGCGGGCAACACAAAAATGTTTCTAGTTTCCTGACTGGATTGGAAAAGAGAAACATAAAATTGATTCAATTGATCGAGAACGAAAAGAACGATTTATAAAAAAGCAAAATTTATATCGGGGTTTGGCTCAGCAGTGTGTAGTATCTAAAGCAATTGTTTCGGAGAATAATAACCTTTGCGTCCTCTGTGGAAATCTCAGTGATCTTTGTGGTTAAAAAGATTTGCTAAGATTTTACCAAAAAGAACACGAACCTGCCCGACTGCATCATTCAGGCGGAGGAGATGCATTGAAATACAGGAGAAATAAAAAAAGGAGCTTTTCAACTCCTTTCATTTTCCCTTTTTTTATCTTCAACAAATCGATTGGTACCAATCTGTTAAAGCATATCTATACCAATTTTGCGTTCAATTCAATTTTTGCCGTTCCACCCGTGTATAATCTCGAGATCGGGCATTTTTCCTTTGCGGTTTGTGCAAGTTCATCAAATTTTTCCTTGCTCAGCCCGTCACATTTAACAACACAGTTAAGCAAAATGTTCGTAATAGCCGGTCCGCCATCAACTTCGCCCAAAGTAACCGAGGCTTCTGTTTCAATACTTTCAGGATTAAGTTTTTCTTCACTAATCAATGCCGATAAAAACATCGAGTAACATCCTGATTGGGCAGCGCCAACCAACTCTTCCGGATTTGTTCCTTTTGCATCCTCAAAGCGGGTGGCAAATGTAAACGGGCCGCTATACCCGGTAAAACTCATATTTCCTTTCCCTTCTTTCAGGGTGCCGTTCCAAACCGATTTTACTTTTCTGACTTTCATACTTTTCTGTTTTAATTAAAGTTTATTGTGGGTTGTCCTGGTTGCCATTCACAAGCTGTTAATCCCGGATTTTGAGTCGCTTCCAGGGCTCTCAAAACTTCTGTAACATTGCGGCCTGTAGCATCGTTGTTGCAATTCACCCATTGTATAGTTCCTTCAGGATCAACAATAAATGTAGCTCTGTATGCCACTTTTTCCGGTTGCAGAATTCCCAACTCTTCACTTAACGATTTTGAAGTGTCGGCAATTAGCGGGAATTTCAAGCCCGATAATCTTTGGTCGTTTTCACGCCACGCAAGATGAACAACTTCCGTGTCTGTTGATGCACCATAAACAACTGCATTTAATGAAACAAACTTACTGTGGTTATTGTTGAACTCAATGATTTCTGTTGGACAAACAAAAGTGAAATCTTTTGGATACCAGAAAATTACCATCCATTTGTTTTCTTTTTTGTGGTCTTCCGAAGTTATCTCACCAAAGGTTTTATTTGCCAATACTGCCGGTTTTTTGAATCCCGGGAATTTATTTCCTACTGTTAACATGATATTGTTTTTTATCGTTAATAAGATTAATTAATTGATTTTTTGTGCAAATATATAATGATCATAAGATTCAATCAAATCGATTTTTTTTAAGCCGAATAGATAATCCCGATTTGTTTTGGTATAGAAATAAGTTCTGCCAGAATGAATAAAATTGAATAACAGAATGCGATGTGCTTTTAACAGCGTTTGTGAATATTGGTTAAGAATTCTTGAAAAGAATTAAAGAGTAGGTAAAACCTTATATTTTTTCTAATTTGCAGCCTCCAGTTTTATTCAAAACAACAAAATATATATGAATAAGGAAAACGGTTTTTCACGTCGGTCGTTTATAGGTTCTGCAGCAACTTTTGCTGCGGGAATAACCATTTTGCCATCAAATGTAATTGCCGGATTGGGACATAAACCGCCAAGCGATAAATTAAATATTGCCGGAATAGGTGTTGGAGGAATGGGTTTTACCAATTTACGCAATATGGAAACAGAAAATATTGTTGCCTTGTGTGATGTGGATTGGGATTATGCCGAAAAAACTGCTTTCAAAAGATGGTCGCAGGCAAAGAAGTACAAAGATTACCGACAAATGTTTGATCAGCAAAAAGATATTGATGCGGTGATGATTGCAACGCCAGATCATAGTCATGCATTACCGGCCGTTTTGGCCATGCGTGAAGGCAAGCATGTTTATGTTCAGAAACCCTTAACGCATTCAGTTTATGAATCAAGAGTTTTAAAAGAAACTGCTGATCGGTATGGCATCGCTACCCAAATGGGAAACCAGGGAAATTCCGATGAAGGAATCCGGCAGATTTGTGAATGGATTTGGGCAGGAACAATTGGTGAAGTAACACATGTTGATACATGGACAAACCGCCCATTGTGGCCGCAAGGTCTGAAAACTCCTGCCAAAAGCATGAGGGTTCCCAGGAATCTGGATTGGGATTTGTTTATCGGGCCGGCAAAATGGCGCGAATATAATACAGTATATCACCCATGGAGTTGGCGTGGCTGGTGGGATTTCGGCACCGGGGCTTTAGGCGACATGGGATGCCATATTATCGACCCGGTTTTTAAAGCGCTAAAACTGGAATACCCAAAATCGGTGGAAGCAACATCTTCACCATTTTATCCCGATTCGCTGCCCAATGATGAGATCGTGAGATATGAATTTCCGGCAAGGGATAATTTACCAAAAGTTGCCATGCCAGAGGTTACCGTTCATTGGTACGATGGCGGATTGATGCCACCGCGCCCGGAAGAATTAAAAAATGAGGAAATGATGGGAGATGATGGCGGCGGTTGTATTTTCTACGGTACTAAAGGGAAAATAATGTGTGGTACTTACGCGCAAAACCCAACATTGTTGCCCACCATAAATATGCAAAGCTTTATACCTCCTGAAAAATCAATCCGTCGTATTTCGAATGCAATGGATGGCGGCCATGAACAGGATTGGATTCGCGCTTGCAAAGAAGAGAAAAGTACACGTTTGGAAGCTTCTTCCAATTTTAGTTATTCAGGTCCGCTTAACGAAATGGTGGTACTGGGTGTATTGGCAGTTCGTTTACAAAGCTTGCGAAGAAAATTATTTTGGGACGGATCAAATATGAAAATCACTAACATTACTGATTCTGATGAATTGCAGATTTTCATCAAAGATAATTTTGAGATTGATAACGGCATTGTAAAATTTGGAAAAGAATACAAAACACTTCCTGCGCGTCAAATGGCTGAAGAGTGGATTCGGCATACTTATCGGTCGGGTTGGGAACAGTTATAAGTTAATATACGCAAACAGAACATAATTGAACGCTAAATTTGTTGTTGTTTCCTTCGGATTTATTTTCCAATTTTACGAAGATTTTTCTAAACCAAAAATCATGAGATTATTTTGGGCATAATTTTAACTTCGTGGGCACAAATTAGAATTAAATTTTTTATTCATAATTTATTTTTAAACGATATTAGAGCGATATAATGAAATTTCAAATCAACCGAATCTACTGTGCTATTGTCATTTTAACTTTAATTGTTTTCCAATCTTTACAAATAAAGGCTTCTGAGCAGGGTAAAGAGAATAAATATATAACTACCGGTAAATCTGGAGGTAGCTTTACTTTGAGCGAGAAAGGCAATGTTGCACCAATAATTGTAAGTAATAACGATTTTGAAGGTGTGCGTCGTGTTGCACGGTATTTTCAGACAGATGTAAAAAACGTTACCGACGTTGAACCTGCAATTCTTTTTGATAGATTACCTGAAGCAACTGAGATAATTATTGCCGGCACAATCGGGCATAGTCAACTTATTGACGATTTGATTGCGAAGGGAAAAATCAATGTTGATGACGTAACCGGAAGGTGGGAATCTTCCGTATCTGAAGTGATTGATAATCCATATCCTGGAATAAAAAAAGCATTGGTTATTGCCGGCAGCGATAAGCGTGGAACCATTTACGGAATATTCGAATTATCAGAACAAATGGGTGTTTCACCATGGTATTTCTGGGCTGATGTTCCTGCAAAAAAGAGTCAAAATGTATATGTGAAAAAAGGTCGCTATGTTTTAGGTGAACCAAAAGTAAAATACCGCGGAATATTTTTGAATGATGAAGAACCTGCGCTTGGCCAGTGGGCAATTAAAAATTATGGTGGTTTTACTCATGAATTTTACGAGAAAGTATTTGAGCTGATTCTTCGGCTAAAAGGAAATTATATGTGGCCTGCAATGTGGTGGGCAGCGTTTAGTACCGACGACCCGCTTAATCCGGTTCTTGCCAATGAAATGGGGATTGTTATGGGAACTTCACATCATGAACCGATGACAAGAAACCAGCAAGAGTGGAAACCCTGGGGAGGTGGCGAATGGAATTACGAGACAAATGAGGAACAACTAAGAAAATTCTGGACAGAAGGTATTGAACGAATGGATAGCCGTGAAAACATTGTTACCATTGCAATGCGCGGCGACGGCGATGTTGGAATGAGTGAAGAAACCAATGTGGCTCTTCTTCAGAAGATTGTGGAAGACCAGCGCAAAATTATTGAAGAAGTTACAGGTAAACCTGCAAATCAAACGCCGCAACTTTGGGCATTGTACAAAGAAGTTCAGGATTATTACGATAAAGGAATGCGCGTTCCCGATGATGTAACACTTTTATTATGCGACGACAATTGGGGAAATGTACGCAAACTCCCCGAACCGGATCAAAAAAGATCGGGTGGTTATGGCATGTATTATCATTTCGATTTTGTTGGCGGACCACGAAATTATAAGTGGATAAATACGAACCTTATTCCAAGAATCTGGGAACAGATGCATTTAACTTATGAGCACGGTGTTGACCGGATTTGGATAGTAAATGTTGGCGATCTGAAACCAATGGAATTGCCGATTTCATTTTTCCTTGATTATGCCTGGGATCCTGACTCATGGACAACCGATAACCTGGATGAATTTACGTTGCAGTGGGCAAAACAGCAATTTGGCAATGAACATGCGGAAGAAATCGCAGATATTTTGGATTTATATACAAAGTACAACTGGCGCCGCACCCCTGAAATGCTGGATGCCAGAACTTATAACCTCGATAATTACAGGGAATTTGAAACTGTTGTAAACAATTACAGTGCTCTTGAAAAACGGACGAAAGCGCTTTACGATAAGGTAGATGAAAAACAAAAAGATGCTTTCTATCAATTGGTTTATCATCCGGTTCAGGCTAGTTCAAATTTGTATGAGTTGTACTATGCAAATGCATTGAATCAGCGGTATGCACAACAAGGTAGGGCAGCAACAAACGATATGGCTGACAAAGTAAAAGAGCTTTTCGGGAAAGATTCAACAATAACCAACTATTTTCATAACGAATTGGCTGGTGGAAAATGGGATCACATGATGGCACAAACGCACATCGGCTATCGCAGTTGGCAGGAGCCAAATGAAAATTCAATGCCAAGGGTACAGGAAATCGATGTTCCTGATAAAGCAGAAATGAGGATTGCTGTTGAAGGAGAATCGGATTACTGGCCAAACAGTTCTGAGGAAGCCGTTCTTCCAACTTACAGTTCATATTACGATCAACCCTGTTTTATTGAAATATTTAATGCCGGAAGTAAATCGTTTAATTATGAAATTGTTCCGGAAGCTGACTGGATTAAATTGTCAAATAGTATAGGCACAATTACAAAACAGGAACGAATTGAAGTTAGTATCGATTGGGATAAACTTAAAATTGGGTCGAATTCATCTGAAATAACTGTAAAATCAAACAACAATGAAACGGTTTCAGTAAAAATAAATGCTGAGAAATTTGATGATAAAAATGCAAAAGGTTTTGTTGAAAGAAATGGTTATGTATGTATTGAAGCTGCTGATTATACTGGATCAAAAGATGCTAATGGAATAAGCTGGATGGTAATTCCGGGATTGGGAAGAACAGATTCTGGAGTTACTTCTTCACCGGTCACAAAATCGGTGGAAAAACCAGGGAATGATACACCAGTTCTTGAGTACCAGTTTTATTTAACCGAAGCGCCCGACGAGGGTAAAATTGAAACCGAAATCCAACTTGCTCCAACATTAAATTTTAAAGGTAAAGAAGGATTGAAATTTGCCATTTCCATTGATGATGAAGAACCACAAATCATAAATATGCACGAAGGAACAGAAGTTCCGGACTGGAGATATCCCCGCTGGTTTAACGATGCAGTGAGCAATAAAACAATTGTAAAAAGTTCAACGCACCAGGTTTCAAATGCCGGGCAACACACGCTGAAACTTTGGTTAATTGATAATGGAATAGTATATCAAAGAATAATCATTAATAATGGTGGGCTCAAACCATCTTACATGGGCCCGCGGGAAAGTATAAAATTATAAATACAACTATGTCAAACTCTAACGTTAAACTATCTCTTGGAGAAAAGATCGGCTACAGTTTAGGTGATCTGTCCGCTAACCTCGTATTTCAAACACTTGTAACCTACCTTGCCTACTTTTATACCGATATTTTCGGATTAAAGAACAATGATGCATCGCTGATAATTTTGATCGTTGGTTTAACTGCAGCATTTTTATTCAATCCAATTATTGGGGCGCTTGCCGACAGAACAAGATCAAGATGGGGAAAATTCAGGCCATGGATTTTGTACACCTCAATTCCGTTAGGAGTAATTGCATTGCTTGCATTTACCACGCCCGATTTTTCATACAAAGGCAAAGTAATTTATGCCGCTGTAACATACACGCTGCTTTTACTGCTTTATGCTAGTAATAATTTACCTTATGCTGCACTGAGCGGGGTTCTTACCGGTGATATGGCTGAACGAAACAGTATCTCTTCCATTCGGTTTGTAGCCGTAATGGTTGCGCAATTTTTTGTTCAGGTATTTATGTTACCTATAATTTTGTATGCAGGAGATGGTAACAAAGCAGCAGGTATTGAAATTGTTATGACATGGTTGGCGATAATTGGAACACTGATGTTGATTATTACTTTTATTACCACACGCGAAAGGGTTGTACCAACTCCGGAACAAAAATCAACATTGAAAGAAGATTTATCGGATTTAGTTAAAAATAAACCTTGGATCATCATGTTGGTTTCAACAATTTTGGTATTTGTTACACTGGCATTAAAGGGAGGTTCGTATGTTTACTATTTTGAAAACTACGTCGACCCGGCAGCTTTGGCAAGCTTTATTAGCCCGATAACTGAAGGACTTACTTCCGTTGGAATAAACTTTTTTGGATCTGATCCGGCTTCGGCAGGATTCGGATTGTTTAATGCAGGCGGCATAATATTTATGGTAGTCGGTATTTCATTTTCAAAAAGGCTTGCAGATAAATATGGTAAAAGAGACGTATTTTCTTCAGCGCTTTTTGTTTCAACACTTTTCATTCTGTTTTTCATTTTTTACAAACCGGAAAATGTAATGTTAATGTTTGTATCTCAAATCCTTCACGGGTTCTTTTATGGGATTACTATTCCGTTACTTTGGGCCATGATCGCCGATGTTGCCGACTTTTCAGAATGGAAAACAAACCGACGTGCAACTGCAATAATCTTCTCTGCGATGATGGTTGGATTAAAAAGTGGATTATCAATAGGAAGTGCACTTGTGGCTTGGATATTAGGACTTTATGGTTACATAAATGTTGATGATGTGGCAGTAACAGAAGTTATTCAACCTGAATCTGTTTCAATTGGTGCAAAAATGTTGGTAAGTGTTTACGCTTCGATACCGTTTTTCCTGGTAATTGTGCTTTTATTCTTTTATGAAATAAATAAATCAAAAGAAGTTCAGATTGAGCAGGATTTGGTTCAGAGAAGAAGAAAAAATGAAGGAATATAAAATTTTGATTTCGATTTGTTCTAATTGGCAAAGTTATAGTCATGTTGATCGGAGTTGAAACATGAACAAATAAAAATTGATAAAATGAAGAAAGCAAGATATTTAGTTGACAATCTTTTTACAGCCGATCCTGCGGCTCATGTATTTAACGGCAAAATTTACATTTATCCATCACACGATATTGAATCAGGAATTCCTGAAAACGATTTGGGTGATCATTTTGATATGAAAGATTACCATGTATTTTCAATGGAATCGATCGATGGCGAAGTTACCGATCATGGTGTGGCATTGGATATTAAAGATGTTCCATGGGCGGGCCGCCAAATGTGGGATACTGATGCCGCCTACAAAAATGGCAGGTATTACATGTATTTTCCTGTGAAGGATAAAACTGATATTTTTCGGATTGGTGTTGCAATTAGCGAAACCCCGGAAGGTCCGTTTACTCCGGAGCCACATCCGATTATCGGAAGTTACAGTATTGATCCCTGTGTTTTTGAAGATGCAGATGGGCAACATTACATGTATTTTGGCGGTTTGTGGGGCGGACAGTTGCAACGTTACCGCAATAATAAAGCGCAGGAATGTGGCGCAGAGCCTGACGATAATGAACCTGCTTTGACTGCGCGTGTAGTGAAAATGGCTGACGACATGCTGGGTTTTACTGAAGAGCCAAAAGATCTGGTTATTCTGGATGAAAACGGAAATTCATTGACTGCTGGTGATCATGACCGTCGTTTCTTTGAAGCATCGTGGATGCATAAATACAATGGAAAGTATTACTTTTCGTATTCAACAGGGAATACACACAAATTGTGTTATGCCATAGGAGATTCTCCTTATGGTCCGTTTAGCTACCAGGGCGTTATTTTAATGCCGGTGGTTGGCTGGACAACACACCATTCCATTGTTGAATTTAAAGGCAAATGGTATTTGTTTCACCACGACAGTGTTTCTTCAGGTGGCAGAACATGGCTTCGCAGTATGAAAGTGATTGAACTGGAATACAACGAAGATGGTACAATAAAAACGATATATCCGGATGAGTAGTAAATATTCATACCCTGACTTCAAGTCAGGGTATGAATACTAAAACTAGCAAGAAGATCTAAAACCTAAAAACAAAGTTTTTAACGATTCAATATTATTTTTGCACTTTCAGTTTCCCTGCCATCAATCATTATCCGACAGATATAAAATCCTGTATTTACCAGATTTCCTTCATTCGAAATTCCATTCCATATGGTGGTATGGTTTCCTTTTTGTTTTGTTCCGTTAACAAGCGTTTTTACCTGTTTCCCCAAAATATTATAAATGGTGATGTTTACATCCGATTCCTCAGAAAGTTTATAGGTAATCTGCGCTGAAGTTTGGAATGGATTTGGATATATTTCAAGTATTTTCCCAGATTGGTCTTCCAGAATATTTACATTGGTTGAACCGCTTTTTTGTCTTACTACAATCGTACTAAAGTGTTCAATGTTTGCATAAATCCTGTTTCTTATTGTATCGATTGCTACTTTATCGTCAGCTTCTGTAAAGCCTGTATTGTCGGCAAAGAAAACATCCAAATCTTCAGGATTTATTTGCAGCGAATCAAGCAATTCATGTTTAAAAACCAGGCTTAGAATTACAGGAACGTCAAATTGGTATGGTTCAATTATTTTACCACTATCATTTGGCATTACACTGAATTTTACTCCGGTAATTATATTTTCCGAAAAATTTACTTCAAGGCTATCATCATCTGTTTCAGCATATTCTTCAGGAATAAACATATAAAGTGTAATATCTTCATGAATACAACCAAAAGGGAAGTGTAGCATTCCGGCATTCAAAATATTTAAAGGAAAAGGTAAACCACCAATTTTATATGATTCACCTTCAAGGAATCTTTTTGGCGGAAGCTCGTGTCCGTCAGGCAACACGCGGTGAACGGTAATTGTATTTACTTCGAGGTCCATTGTTGAGTCAACAACCAGGAGTTCAACAAAAGCCGAAATCTTTTCGTAGGTTACTTTTACCAGGCTGATCCCGGTTTCATTCCCAAGAGTAAGTAGTCCTGTTGCCTCATCAATTGTTGCAATGGATTCGTTTGAAACCGACCATTTAACAAGTGAGTCAACCAAGTCAATATTTTTTGCAACAACATCGTATTGCATTGTTCCTCCTGGTTGAATGTAAATAGCGGTGTCGTCAGGAATTATCGTTAATCGTTTTCTGTTAGCTGATGCAGAACGTGTTTTTGGCTCAACAACTTTTAGTTTGATTGTATCTGCAAGTTCACCAAGCGCGGCGATGATGTATCCTTGCCCCGGTTGATCAGCATAAAACATACTAATTGTGTCATACAGAAACATTCCAATATCTGTATCTGAAACAGACCAATGGAAAAAGGTGTCTTGCTTTTCTCCTATTTCATTGATATAGAATGCTCTGAGTTCAACCGAGTCGGTAGATTCTATTTTAACACTTCCCGGAATTATTTTCACTTTTGGGTAATTAACTTCATTATCATCATCATTGTCATTCTTTTGCTGGCCGGTAACTAAAAGAGGGATTGAGTCAATTAATCCATGGTACATGGCATAAAGGAATCCTTCTCCGGGATGATAGGCATTAAGATTTCCATCTCTGTCCACTTTTCCAAGGTAACCCGGATCGGTATGCCATTTTATTGATACATCCTGCAAGGTACTATCCTCTCCATAATACTCAGCCTGTACCAGTAATAATTGGCCGGGATCTAAAATGATGGTATCCAAATCACTGATAATCTTTAAACCAGGGTAATTCTGTCCTGATGCTAAAATTACCTGGGTAAACAGCATCATCAATAGCGATCTTCTAAATAAAGCGAGGTAAGATTTCTTCATAATTTTGTGAATTAAGTTCAAGTAAAGTTATAGATTCATCAATCATAAATTGCTAAAAATCTTTGGTTAAGGATGTAGCAACATAAAATTTGTTGAATTTTAAAGTAGTGATCCGGAAAGATATCCAATCCATCCAATGCTGTTAATTCAACAATAAAAATTCGAAAATAATTTGCGTCCTTCTATATTAATATTCCGAAAAACTATAAAAGGTAACCTGCAAATTATAAAAATGAATGGGACCAGGATTTTGGTTTTACTTAATCTGTGAAGTTTGAATCTACATCATTGAGCAGGTAATAATAAGATATATTCATGAAGTTTCATTAGTGGCTGATTAAGATAAATATATGACCTCAGACTTGAAACTATATTAATATTATGTAATTAATGTTATTTGTTTAGTTTCAATATAAATAACTTTTTGGCGTATTAGTGAACTGTTTGTCAATGTTATAAAGTAGTTTCCCTTTAATTTTAGATAAAATTATTTATGATTTGCTCTCCTCATCAAAAGTGGTGAAATCGGATGCATATTTTACTATCTTTAGCCCGGAAAATCTATTATAAAACCGAGAAAATTTGGAATCACTTTCTGAGAAACTGGCCAGGTTCAATGCCCCGCAGCAATTGATGAAAGAGGGCATTTATCCTTACTTCAGGCCACTTGCTTCCGATCAGGGAACGGAAGTAAAGCTAAACGGAAAAACCATTTTGATGTTTGGCTCCAACAGTTATTTAGGATTGACAAATCATCCTTTAGTTAAAGAAGCAGCCAAAAAAGCGATCGATAAGTATGGAACCGGTTGTGCAGGTTCACGTTTTCTGAACGGCACACTCGATATTCATATTGAATTAGAGGAACGTTTGGCAAAATTAGTTGGCAAGGAAGCTGCGTTATGTTACAGTACCGGCTTTCAGGTAAATCTGGGAGTTGTTTCAGTACTTACAGGAAAAGACGATTTTGTACTTCTTGACGAATTGGATCACTCTTCAATTATTGAAGGCAGCAGGCTGGCATATTCAAAAGTTTTGAAATATGCGCACAATGATATGGCTTCGCTGGAAAAGAAATTAAAACTTTGTGAACCGGGCAGAGTTATAATGATTGTTGTGGATGGCATTTTTTCAATGGAGGGCGATATTGTTAAATTACCTGAGATTGTTAAGATCGCAAAAAAATATAACGCCATTGTAATGGTCGATGATGCTCATTCAATTGGGGTTATTGGCGAAAATGGTGCCGGCACTGCTTCTCATTTTGGATTAACAAAACAGGTTGACCTCACCATGGGAACATTCTCCAAATCGTTGGCTTCACAGGGAGGTTTTATTGCCGCTGATAAAAATTATATCAATTATATCAAACATTTTTCACGCTCATTGATTTTTAGTGCTAGTATGACACCGCCTTCTGTAGCAACTGTTCTTGCTGCACTCGATATAATGGAGAACGAGCCGGAACGCAGGGAAATGCTTTGGGAAAATACCCGATATGCGCTGGAGGGATTTAAAGCGATGGGGTTCGATACCGGAAAAACAGAATCCCCAATAATTCCGCTTTTTGTTCGCGATACAATGAAGGCGCTGAAAATGACCCGGATGTTGCTCGATGAAGGAGTATTTGTTAATCCTGTGGTTTCGCCGGCAGTGCCTAAAGAAGATTGTTTGATTCGTTATTCATTGATGGCCACACATACAAAAGAACAGATTGAAACATCGGTGGAGAAAATTACTAAAGTTGCAAGAAAACTGGATCTCGTTTCAGAGATGGTAAGTCATTAATAATGAACTAAAAACTGAAAACCTATAATGTGAAAAAGATTGTTCTTATCACAGGAATCTCATCAGGGTTTGGTAAAGAAACTGCATCGCTTCTGGCAAAAAATGGCCACAAAGTTTATGGTACCATTCGAAAACCGGCAGAAACTGATCCGTTAGTTCAGATGCTTAATCTGGATATTACCGACCAGGAATCAATTGATGATGCAGTAAAAACTGTACTTGAAAAAGAGGGAAGAATTGATGTATTGATCAACAATGCCGGGATGCATTCAGGCGGACCGATTGAAACCATTCCTGAAGAAACCATACGTTTGCAAATGGAAACCAATTTTATGGGACAGGTTTTACTTACCCGCAAGGTTTTGCCCGTTATGCGAAAACAGGGAGAAGGAACAATTATAAATTTTGGGTCAATTGGCGGATTAATGGGACTACCGTTTCAGGCATTTTATTCAGCCGCGAAGTTTGCCATTGAAGGTTTCAGCGAAGCTTTACGAATGGAAGTTTCAGCATACAATATTAAAGTTGTGGTTGTCAATCCCGGAGATTTTCATACAAGTAATTCTAAAAATCGTCGTGGATTTTTGGCTCCAACAATTGAAAACGATCCGTATCAGAATCAGTTTGAAAAAACACTTTCTATTATTGAAAGTGATGAAAATAAAGGCTGGAAACCGGAGCAACTGGCAAAGATACTGGTGAAAATTGTTGAAAATCCCAATCCAAAACAGCGATACATTATTGCATCATTTGAACAAAAGCTGGCAGTACTGATCAAAAAACTGCTTCCGGGTATATGGTTTCGAAAAATTCTCCAGGGACATTACGGGATCAAATAAATTCCTGATTCATTATATTTGTTTTCAAAGAATTTTAATGTGGCAGATCTTAGAAAATTTATTTCGGCAATCACATTTATTGGCGTAGTATTCCATGAATTTGGTCACAAGTTGTTTTGCAATTTAACAAGTGTTAAAGTTGTAAAAGTCTGTTACTTCCGGTTTGGAAATCCGTCAGGTTATGTAATCCATGAACGACCAAAGAAATTCTTCCAGTCATTTTTTGTTGCAGTTGGGCCGCTTTTATCGGGCGTACTTTTTGCATTTCTTTTTTATTTTATATCAAGATCATTCTCGTGGCAGGAATGGCAGAAATTTCTATTCATCTGGCTTGGCGCCTCTGTGGCAATCAATTCATTTCCAAGCAACCAGGATGCCGAAAGTTTGTGGAAAGATACAAACCGGCACATCACAAGAAATTTCCTTGCAATAATTGGTTATCCGTTTTCGGTTTTAATTTGGATAGCCAACAGCCTCAACGTTATCTTTTTTGATCTTTTTTATGCCGGGTTTTTGTATTATTTTGTGGATATAATTATTAAATAATTTTCTGATTTTTGTAGTCAGTCAAAGCGGAATAGAAGACTGAAAAATGCATTCTTCGACTTCGCCCAGTATGACTACGATCTGAAAAGATATACATTAGTAAAGTTATTCAATTACTACTTTATAAGCTTTTAACCGGTTATCATAAAAGGTTGGAACCAACAACATATTTTCATCGGCAATATAATCAATGTCAGCAGCATTAATCTCATCTTCACGTGTATCAAGCAAAGTTATTGGATCACCATCTGCCGGAATATAAAAAACCCGTCCACGCCAGTCGGAAGTTATATAATCGCCATCTCCAACCGGAACAATTCCATCGCCATGGCCAAGATCGGTTGCAATTACAGTTGCTTCACCGGTTGCCCAGTCAATAGATTTTAAAGTACTGCCGGTACTCGTAATCAGCAACATCCGTTCAGGTTCCCATAAAAGGCCATTAAAGTTTTCGCCATCCTCGCCTTCAAAAACTGATTCCACATTTCCATCTTTAACTTTATAAATTACATTTGACTGGTATCCCGATGTATAAACAGAGCCGTCATCTCCAACAGTAACATCATTCAATCCCGGATTTCCTTCAATTTTTACTTTATCCAGAATCTCGCCCGAATTGAGGTCGATTTTAACCAACTCATCATTATCAGCTACAAAAAGATTACCTTCAAAAATTCCCATTCCTTTTGGCCCGTTCAATCCTTCTGCCCATTTTAAGTCGATGATATTTCCTTCTGAATCTAATTTTGAAATAAACCCGTTACCGCTGTTTGCCGGCATATTTGAGTTCATGTTCGAAACATAAAGTACATTTTCATTTTCATCGGCAAGTACCGATTCAGGCGTTAATAAAACAGTATCTGTTTGCCAAACCAAATCAAGCTTTACGTTGGCACTTTTTTCTTCCGTGTTTTCCTCTGTTTGATTTTTCTTTTGCGATGATCCGCATGAAAAAAGAACAGCTGCTGCAATAAAAATGATTAAATACTTCATGGGTAAAATTTTTAGTTAGTTATTAATTGTATGATTTGTGTCAATTTACGAAGATTTTATAAATCAGCAAAGGTGAAAATATCAAATACGCAATTTTCAAAATTGTGTATTGGGTATTGAAGATTTTGTTTTATTGGAGCTGCGATTTCTAATCGCGGTTTTGAGATGCAAATTAAATCCATAAATTGATGTATATGAATATGGTTTAGGACATATAAACATAATTGGCTAATTTTAAGTCAAAAATCGATTAATGGAGAATTCATTTATTATAATTGTTATATCTATCCTTGTAATTTTTCTTCTTTTTAACCCAATTAAAAGATTGAGAAATTATCTAATTACTAAGAAAAATTCAAAACCTTTATTACGAATTAACCGAACTCATTTTAGATTTATTTGATGTAAGGAGTTGTCCAAAGTGTTCTGAAACAAATATGAGCTTATTAGAAGTTTCATCAAAAGGTAAATCAATTAAGTATAAATGTAATTTTTGTAATAAGAAGATTATTGGTAAGCTATTACCAAATCAAGATGGATATGAAGCAGTTGACTTATTTGAGGATATTAGGTTCTACTTAAATAAGTTAGATTATTCTGTTGATGGCAAATTAAAAAACTATGACATAGATATTTCATTTGTAGCAAAGCAACAAGAGTATCACTCAAGTAAGGGTGCATTAAGGAAGCCAATTTCTGAATCCGTAAGGCACGAGGTATGGAGAAGGGATCTAGGAAGATGTGTCAAATGTGGAAGTAAGGAAAAATTAGAATTCGATCATATTATCCCTGTTTCTAAAGGAGGTTCAAATACGGTGAGAAATATTCAGTTGCTTTGTGAAACCTGTAATAGGCAAAAAAGTAATAAAATTTAAGTAAGACTTATATAAAAAGAAACGAAGATGGTTTAAGCCATAAACATGTGAAGTTATACGCTGGATAAAATATTCAGAAAACTAGATTAATTTTTAATTTCAATTGGCTCTATTACCTTTATTTTCCCCCTTGGATTACCTTCAATTGTCTGATCATATTTATTATTTTCAATATCACTAATGGTTAATTTAAAATTAACCTTACAATTTGATAAATGCATGCCTGCAGGGGACTCGAAGGCTATATCAAATCGTGCATTCTTTTGTAATTCTCTTCCAATTAATTTATCATACTTAATGATACAATTATTCCCTTCCATTTTCTCAATTTTAATAATCTTTGCTATACCACCCATATTTTTGAAATTGTAATTCATTGCATGAGGGCCTCCCCCTGCTCCGGTATAAACTATTTTTGGACGGATTTCAAATTTTCTACGTTTTTCATCAAGTAATCTTTGTTCTTCATTTATTTTAGAATCTTTTTGGTTAATCAATAAAGATTTCTGCAGTATCTCTAAATATTCCGTTTGGAGTTTATTCCCCTCTATCATTTGATCAACTTGAGCAGTAAATATCTCTGATTGAACTTCAGATTGTTTAGCTAGAGTTGTTAGACTATTTATTTGCCTCTCAGATTCATCATTTCTACGAGACAAATGGACAAATCCTAAAATTGCAGCGATTACAGCGATTAGAGCACCGAACGCTTGTATCCAATCTGTTATAGATATACCACCAAAGAGTAAATTTTCATTGACTTCAACTAATATCATAATAGAGTAAGCATTCGCTGAACCCCGTGTTTTAAATCTTTTTATTGGCCTTTAGATTTGTTGGTTGTGATTTTAAAGACAAGCGACATGCTAAACGAGAAAAAATTCCAGGTAATTTATAGTGAGTTCTTGGAATCCGGATTGACCATCCGTGATTACTGTGCCAACCAGCAAATGAACGAGGCGAAGTTTTATTATTGGCAGAACAAGTTGAAAGGACAGCTTCCGCCAAAAAGAGGATTTGTGCCGGTGGTTTTTGGAGATGGACAAAACACGCGGCCATCACAGGTTCCGGCTCCAGTGCAGGACAGGAAAGAATCCTTTTTAAACCCGGCCACCGTTGACAAAACCATTTCGTGCGAGATAAACTACCCCAACGGAGTTTCAGTAAAGCTGAACGGTTTCCCGGATATACAGGTGTTGCAATCGTTGTTGCTGTTAACCTGCCGTTAGGATGTTCAGCCTCACATCGTCGATGCGATATTATCTGTATTCGTATCCAACAGATATGCGCCGGAGTTTTTACACCCTGAGTGGAATGGTGACCAACCTGATGGGGCGCAACGTGCAGGACGGGGATGTTTACATATTTATAAACCGCCCTTGTACCAGTATGAAAATCCTGCACATGGAATGTGGCGGTCTTGTGATCTATCACATGAAACTGGAATCGGGCGCTTTCAAACTACCGGTTTTTGATGAAAACACGAATACGTTTCAAACCAATTGGCATGATTTGATGATGATGGTACAAGGTGTTTCCTCTGATGGAAAAGTGAACAAAAAAAGGTGGAAAAAACCTTCAAAATAATGCATGTTATCTCGCTTTTTGTTTGGCTATTCGGTTGATATTTAGTATCTTCGAGCCATTCAAAACAAGAGAAAATGACAGTCGAAGAAGAGCTTTTTTTACAACAGATACTGGAGAACCGGGACGAACTTTACCGGGAAACTTCCAGACTGAAAAGCCAGCTCTCCGGTTATCAAAACTTCGAATCAGAAAGGGCCTCTTATCAACAGCAACTTGAGGAAAATAAGCAGATCATCATTAAGCTCAAACAACAGGTAGAGATGCTCCAGCGAAAGATTTGGGGCAAATCGAGCGAGAAATACATTCCCGAAGACCCGCAGCAACGCAGGCTCGATTTTGACGGTCTTGACTTGCTCCCCGAGGAAAAAGAACTGGCCACCAGCGCCAAAGAGGAAATAGAAAAGTACAAAACCATCCGTGTAAAAGTAGAAGACAAAAACCACCCGGTACGCAAACCGCTGCCCCAAAGCCTTCCCAGGGAAGAAACTCATATTTATCCTGAAAATATCAATCCTGAAAACTGGACCGAACTTGAACCGGAGATTACAGAAGTGTTGGAACGCGACCCTTCCCGTTGGTATGTGCGCCGGATTATTCGCCACAAATATGTATTGAAGGATAAAAGCCTGGTTCAGGATACTGAAAAGCAAATCATCACAGCCCCCATGCCTGTGCTTCCCATTGCAAAGAGCTATGCCGGGGCAACCTTATTGGCCGATATCGTTATTGACAAATATGTGAACCATCTTCCTTTTTATCGTCAGATACAGATGTTCAAACAGCAGGGCATATTCATTGCCCCGGCAACCATCAATGGCTGGTTCGGTGATGTGGCCGACCTGATGAGGCCTGCTTATTACAGGTTAAAGGAACTGGTTTTGGCTTCCGGTTATATCCAGAGCGATGAAACCACCATTCCGATTATAAACAATGAAAAACACAAAACGATAAACGGGTACATCTGGATGATTAGGGCAGTAACCGAAGGCCTGGTTTTCTTTCATTACGATCATGGTTCACGGGCACAAAAAGTGGCATTGCAATTATTCAAGGATTATCAGGGGGTGATCCAAACCGATGGTTATGCCGTTTACGACATTTACGAAAATAAAAAGGGTGTCCTACCTATTGGGTGCTGGGCACATGCCCGCCGTAAATTTGAAGAAGCTTTAAAAGAAGACAAAGCCAGGGCATCGTATGCACTTGAACAAATCGGCCTGCTTTATGATGTGGAAAGGCGTGCCGATAAGGAGAAGCTGTCGGACGGAGAGCGGTCAGAACTGCGCTCCCGGTTGTCCTACCCCATCATGGTCGCTTTTGAAAAATGGATGCTCCGTGAATATCCCAAAGTCCTGCCAAAAGGACGAATCGGGAAAGCCCTCCGGTACACTTATAACATTTACCACAAACTCACGCGCTATCACATGGATGGTAGGCTGAAGATAGACAACAACCTTGGCGAAAATGCGATCAGGCCCATCGCACTCGGCCGGAAAAACTGGTTATTCTGCGGCAACCACGAGTCGGCCGAAAATGCTGCCATTATGTATTCCATGCTGGGCTGTTGCAAAGCACACGAAGTAAACTTCCGTGACTGGCTGGTCTATTTTTTTAACAACATCCACAATTACGATGAAGATTACACAAAAGACCTGGCCGAGTTGCTACCCCATAATTTTAAACCACAAAACCAAAATAATAACATTACTGTCTCCTAAACCTATCAAAGTTCTCCGAATGTTTGGGAGAAACTCTCAGAGCAGTATGATGTTTGTATTTGATAACAAGACGCGGTTTACCGATTGCTTACATAATAGATTCATTTTAAATTTGTAGAATAATATTTCCTCAAATTTACAAAATACTAATCCTCAATATTCTTCTGTTAATAAAAAGTGGAAGATTTGATTTTCAAATGACACTACGAACCTCAAAACCCAACTTTCACCCACAAAAAAAGCCTCCTGCTTTCACGAAAGGCTAATATTCGTTAGTCTAAAATCTTTATTCTTTGATCTTGAATCTATGAAAGTGTTACAATCAAATCATCACCCGTTTTTCCCACTTTGGCAAGTTTTTTACCGGTGAGCCCTTTAATGGCTTTATCCCATTTTTTATTGCTGAGTTCGCTCTGTTCTTTTAAAGTATTTAAATCGATGGGCGATTTTGCCTTTAACAATTCAACCACCAGTTTTTCATCTTCCGAAAGTTCCACGGCTTTCTTTTCAGGTTTCATTTGCGGAAAAAAAAGAACATCCTGAATTGAAGTGCTGTTGGTCATAAACATGGTTAGGCGGTCCATGCCAATTCCCATTCCTGAGGTTGGCGGCATTCCGTATTCCAGTGCACGCAGAAAATCCTGGTCGATAAACATCGCCTCATCATCTCCTTTTTCCGATAAGTCGAACTGATCTTCAAAACGTTCACGTTGGTCAATCGGGTCGTTTAATTCAGAGTAAGCATTTGCCAACTCCTTGCCGGCAACCATCAGTTCAAAACGCTCTGTGAGTTCCGGGTTGTCGCGGTGCTTTTTGGTAAGCGGCGACATTTCAATCGGGTAATCAATAATAAAAGTTGGTTGAATATAATTGTGCTCACATTTCTCTCCAAAAATCTCATCAATCAGTTTTCCTTTTCCCATGGTGGGGTCGGTTTCAATGCCCAGTTTATCGCAAATTTCGCGTAACTCCTGTTCTGTTTTTCCGGTAATATCGTAACCTGTATGTTCTTTAATGGCTCCGGCCATGGTAACCCGTGGGTACGGTGCTTTGTAATCGATAATATATTCGCCAAGCTGTACTTTTGTGGTTCCGTGCAAAGCCAATGCAACACGTTCACAAATTTCCTCTGTAAAACTCATCATCCACTTATAATCTTTATAGGCTACGTAAATTTCCATTACCGTAAATTCAGGATTATGGGTGCGGTCCATTCCTTCGTTTCTGAAATCTTTAGAAAATTCGTAAACCCCTTCAAAACCACCAACAATCAAACGTTTCAGATATAGTTCGTTGGCAATGCGCATATACAATGGAATATTTAATGCGTTATGGTGCGTAATAAACGGACGTGCCGCAGCTCCTCCTGGAATAGGCTGCAAAATGGGTGTTTCCACTTCGTGGTAGCCATATTCGTTGAACATTTGGCGCATGGTGTTGAAAATTTTTGTACGCTTAATGAAAATATCTTTCACCTGCGGATTTACAATTAAATCAACATAACGCTGACGGTATCTTTGTTCCATATCAGAAAAAGCATCATATGTTTTTCCTTCTTTTTCCTTTACAACAGGCAACGGACGAAGCGATTTATTCAACACAGTAATCTCTTTTACATGAATCGAAATTTCGCCCATCTGGGTTTTAAAAACAAATCCTTTTACACCGATGATATCACCAATATCCAAAAGCTTTTTGAATACTTCGTTGTACATCGTTTTATCTTCGCCGGGGCAAAGTTCATCGCGGTTCACATAAATCTGAATTCTTCCTTTATGATCCTGAATTTCTGCAAAAGAAGCTTTACCCATTATTCGGCGGCTCATTAACCTGCCGGCAATAATTACCTCCTGAAAATTATTTTTTTCTTCACT
Source organism: uncultured Prolixibacteraceae bacterium (assembly GCA_963849775.1). Classification (GTDB taxonomy): domain Bacteria; phylum Bacteroidota; class Bacteroidia; order Bacteroidales; family Prolixibacteraceae; genus Draconibacterium. Next base: position 125,710 of record CAWKIX010000028.1, read on the forward strand.
AAAATTCTCCAGAATTTCTGATGTTGATACATTCACATGGTATTGTGCTGCCGGATAGGGGTCAATTCCTAACTCTCGTAATTTTTGAAGTGAGTTTCTCCTGATTTGTTCTTGTTCGCTTAGCCCTGTACTCATTATTTATACTCATTATTAAGAGCGGCAAAGATATAAAAAAGTAAGGTTAAATGGTTGGCATTTTCTTTTCTGATGCCATTAGTTTTATAAAAGAAAACTTATCTTCGCGCCGTTTTTAAACTATTAATATTAAGATCAGTCTTAATCTGTATAAATCAACTAAATTAATATGAGAAGGTTATTCTATACTTTATTTTTTATACTGTTTGCTGTTACTACTTTTGCGCAAGTTACAACTGTAAGTTCTGATACATTAAGAAAAGATGCGATACGCGTTTATATGGATGCCAATGATTATCTGAAGCGCGAAATCCCATTTATTAATTATGTACGTGATATAAAAGATGCACAGGTTTATATTCTTGATGCATTTGAACAGGCCGGCTCGGGAGGCTGGAAATATACCTATTTTCTGGTGGGACAGAATAATTTTGCAGGCATGAATGATACGGTTTCCATTGTTACAAGCCCTGATGATACACAGGATCAAAGCAGAAAAAAACAGGCTTCAATTTTAAAAATGGCTTTAATGCGCTATGTGGCACGAACACCGCTTTCTGCCTATATCGATATAAATTTTACAAAGCCAATTTCTGAAGAGGTTACCATTGACAAATGGAACAACTGGGTTTTTAAAACCCGCTTAACCGGACGTTTAAATGAGCAGGCAACCAGTAGTTCTGCTGATTATAATGGTAGTTTTTCGGCTTCGAGAATTACGAATAACTGGAAACTTATTTTTGATTTGAGCTATAACGAAAGCAAAGATGTTTTTAAAATTGGTGATGCTGAAATTAAAAGTATTAACAGTGTAAAATCATTCGAAAGTACGGTTGCACGAAGTCTGTCAGATCACTGGTCATTTGGTGGAACTACTGAATTTACCAGCTCAACATTTAAAAACTACGATATTAACTTTGAGATCATGCCATCGATTGAATACGATATATTCCCATATACAGAATCAACACGCAGGCTTTTAAGATTTATGTATTCAGCAGGATTTGTTTATAATGATTATGCGGACACAACAGTTTATTTAAAGGTGAACGAAAGCCTCTGGGCACAAAAATTAATCTCAACCTATAGTGTAGTTCAAAAATGGGGTTCAATAAATATTGGTTTGGAATGGAGCAATTACTTTCACGATTGGGCTTTAAATAATCTTTCACTTTCAGGCAATATGGAATTCAGAATTACCAGAGGATTAAGCCTTACTATAGGCGGAGGGGCTTCGCTAATTCATGACCAGATTAATCTTGCTTTATCGGGCGCTACAGAGGAAGAGATTCTTACCAAGCAAAAAGAGCTTGAAACCAATTATTCTTATTACACCAATTTTGGAATTACATACACTTTTGGTTCAATCTATAATAATGTTGTAAATCCAAGGTTTAGTAAAAACAGAAGAGGTGGTAGCATGATGTTTTTCTAATAAACAAGGGTTAATTTTTCAGAATAACATAAGATTTTATTCCCTAAGGTGTATTTGTTTTATTAATCGTTGGGCATTTTGTATCTTCGACGAGTTGAATAAAACGACCTAATAATACCCTATGGATAAAGTCTGGAATTTGAAAAAGCAAGGTGATTTGAATGATGTAAAACACCTGTCGGCTGCCTTAAACGTAAACATGGTTCTTGCGAGGTTGCTTGTTCAGCGTGGAATAAAAACATTTAATGAAGCCAAAGCCTTTTTTCGTCCCCGACTCAGCGACCTTCACGACCCATTTTTAATGAAAGATATGGACAAGGCGGTTGCCCGACTGGAAACTGCCATTGCCAAAAAGGAAAAAGTAATTGTTTATGGCGATTACGATGTTGACGGAACCACATCGGTTGCCATTGATGTATTCCTTCCTGAAATCACGCATTGATGAAATTGAATATTATATTCCTGACCGCTACAGCGAAGGATACGGAATTTCACCCAAAAGTATTTCATACGCAATTGATAACGGTTTTACACTTATTGTAGCGCTTGACTGTGGAATAAAAGCAGTGGAAAAAATTGCCGATGCAAAAAGCAGAGGACTCGATTTTATTATTTGCGATCATCATAATCCGGATAATGAAATTCCCCCGGCAGTTGCGGTTCTCGATCCAAAAAGAGTGGATTGCAGTTATCCGTACAAAGAACTCTCGGGTTGTGGCGTTGGATTTAAATTGCTCCAGGCATTCTGCCAGAAGAACAACATTGAGCAGGAAGAAATTTATGATTTGCTTGATTTGTTGGTTGTTAGCATTGCTTCAGATATTGTTCCCATTACCGGCGAAAACAGGGTTCTTGCTTATTACGGCTTGAAAAAATTGAACTTTAACCCGGGCATTGGATTGCAAACCATTATAAATCTTGCCGGAATTGCAGATACAGAAATTACGATCAGTGACATCGTTTTTAAAATAGGGCCACGATTAAATGCTTCGGGTAGGATAGAACACGGGAAAAAATCGGTTCAAATTCTGGTTTCTGATGATGAGGAAAAATCGGACTTAATTGGAGAAGAGATAGATTCTTTTAATGAAATCAGGAAAACGCTCGATAGGGATATTACGCAGGATGCAATTGAAATGATTGAACGCAGCGTTGATCTAAAGGATAAAAATAGTACCGTTCTTTATAATCGTGATTGGCATAAAGGTGTAGTTGGTATTGTAGCCTCGCGGGTGACAGAACAGTATTATCGGCCAACAATTATTTTAACCGAGTCGAATGGTTTGGCAACAGGCTCAGCGCGTTCAGTTCGCGATTTCGATTTGTATGAAGCTATTGGTCAGTGCAGCGATTTACTTGAATCTTACGGGGGACACATGTATGCTGCCGGATTAACAATGAGAATTGAAAACATTCCGTCGTTCAGGGAAAGGTTTGAAGAAATTGTTACCAAACAGATAACAAGTGTTCAGCAAATACAATCGATAGATATTGACGCAAAAATTGCGCTTAGTGAAATCACGCCAAAGTTTTATCACATTCTAAAACAGTTTGCACCATTTGGCCCACACAATATGACGCCTTTATTTATTACTGAAGATGTATTTGATGCCGGAACAAGCCGGTTAGTTGGCAAAAACCAGGAACACATTAAACTTGACCTTGTTGAGCCCGATGTAAATTCAGGTATTTTTCCGGGCATAGCTTTTAGCCAGTCGCAGGCGTTTGAGGCTATAACTTCGGGCACCCCTTTCGATGTTTGTTATACAATAGTTGAAAATGAATACCGCGGTAAAACAAGTTTGCAACTGTATATTAAAGACATTAAAATCAGGAATATTTTTTAATGCTGAAAATTACTGAAACAGTGGATTATCAACCAACAGTTCAAGAGTGGGAATTACAACCGTTCCTGTTGATTTTAATCGTTCTTCAGATTGATGTCCGTCGGCAACCAGAATACAATGAACGCCAAGTTCCCGTGCAACTTCAAAATCATGAATGGTATCTCCGATAATTAATGCCTTATTTTTTTCAATCCTGAATTCGTCAATAAGTTGTTGTCCACGTTCAATTTTCGAGACAGCGAAAATATCACCAAGTCCTGCCACTCCTTCAAAATAATTAAGAATTCCATTGTGTTGAAGTGTCTCAACTAACATATCCTGGTGCATTGCAGAGAGCACAAATTGACGGGCGCCTTTTTTTTGGAAAAATTGAAGTACATTTTTTGTTTCAGGGTGCAGATCGCAGTTTTTTATCTCTTTTTCATAAAGCCCAATGAATTCAAACGCAGGAATTGAAAAATCTTCTTTGCCGAAATCAAACCCAATGGCGGCGTAATAATCTTTCACCGGAAACGAGAAAACCTCTTTGTAACCATTGCGGTTTAGTAATGGTAAATTTCTGTTCTTCAATAAATTATTGATACATGAAATACAAATATCCAGGTCGTTCAGCAACGTTCCGTTCCAATCCCAAATTATTGAATTCATTTTAATTTGGTCACTTTTAATTTGTTGATTACCGGATTAGCATAAAGTTTTAAAAAGCGTTCCTGGATATCCGTAATCGGAAAATCAATATGAATCATTGCCTGTTCTACCATCATTTCAAAACGTTTCTCTTCCGCGTGAGTATATTTGTTTTTAAACCGGTGTTCCTGCATTAGCATATCGTATGCGATATAGTTATTTGGCCAGAGTTTATAGTTGGAATAAATCTGGTTATCAATTTTATTCGCGATCTCTTCAATGACTTTATTTTGCTCTTCCTTTGATTTTGCTTCGTGTGGCAAATCATCTAAATTTAGCGGAGTACCGAAAGAAAAACGCATCCTGCCTTTTGGGTTAAACATTCCCATCGACATGCTTTTCAAATCATCTTTGTTGGTTTTCTTTTCCCCGTAATGTTCTTTTTTTATCAGCTCTTTAAGTTTGGCTAAACCACAGGGTTCTATTTCATAAGATATGGAAACCGGGACAATGTTAAGTTCCTTAAATCCTTCGCGAATACTTTTTGAATTGCTCATGTTCAGCATTTTGAGCAAACTAAGCTGAGTTTTATCAAATCCGTCTTTAGTGCGTCCTTCGCGCTGTGCAATCCAAACCGAAAGTTTATCTTCCTGTATCGATTTACGCATATAATGCGAAACCTTTTGAGATGCTTCCATCAATTCACGCGGGGGTAAATTTCTTTTTATTACAAATGATCCGTTCAGTTTTACAGCATGTTCAATCCATTTGTATAACAACAAATTATTGCCAATTGCAATAAGCGTTGTATTCATACCCTTTTCAAAAATAAGGTAGTTAAGCAAAGCGGCGTCAAGAATAATATCGCGATGATTTGAAATAAATAAATAGGGTTTCTTTTTATCCAGCTTTTCAATACCCGAATAAGACAATCCGTTTGAAGTTTTATTGATGATCATTCGAAGCAGATCATAAATAAAAGTGCCCTGCAATTGTTTGATGGTTTTTATCATACGAAGCTGCAATTTTACCATCTCAACTTTTGGGCGAAACTTAAAAACATGCGCCAGAACTTCATCAAAAACAGGGTCCTTTACCATTAATCGAATCTTTGACCGGGCTTCTTTGTCGGTATAAGGCCGAATGTCGTCAAAATTGAGTTCAGTCATAATCTTAGCTGTAAACGGGGCAAAGTAAGGCAATCCGTTTTATATTTTCAACCTAAATTGAAATTTTAACTCCGTTTTCCTGTTTCCTAAAATCTCGTTATAACCTGAACTTACCGATTCACGATCGTTATAAACTGTGTGCCCTACTTTAAAATAAAAAGTAACTTTATCTGATAACGTATAATTTAAATTCAGATATCCGCGGACACCCTTGCCAAAATAGGCAGGAACTGAAAATGTGTACAAAAGATCGTCTTCGTAAGCATAAATTCTTGAATTATATCCATCGGTGGAAAACCAGGCAAAGCGTGCTGTAGCTTTTAAAGGAACTTTTGCAGGTTCAAATCTTATATCCTGAAACAACAGTAATTCCATTTTCTTTTTCAATTCCGTTATAATCAGAAATTTCAATTCGGGTTTTTAAAAGAATGGAATTTAAAGGTTTAATTTGAACGTGAAACCTGAATCGTTCGGTTTTTTCCGGCAGGTTAACGTATTGTTCATCAGGACTGAATTTCTGATCTTTTTCCTCATTTTTATACCGAAGATAAAATTGAATTTTTTCTGAAAACCTGACATCAGCCTGCGCGAACACATCCCAGCCACGGGCCGGACCTGCAGTTGAAAAATCGATCCATTCAGAACGATAAAAATCGGAATAAGCATTTAGTGTAACATATTTTACAGGTAGTATTTTTGTGCCGAAATAAATACCGGTTTCGTTGCTGATGTTGCTTCCTTCGGCAAAAGTATTTGCCCACAGTGCCTGGTAATTCTTATCAAAATGACGAAACAATATTGAAAAACCCAGTTGGTCGGTAAGGTTTGCAATGGCTCCCTGAATAAAAGCTTTTCCTGTTGATTTTGATTGAGCGGCTTCGCCAAAAAGCTGGTATTTACCTCTGCTTAAAAGATAGTTCATCCCAAGCGTATAATTTTCATTTCCCGAAAAACGATACTTCTGATAGAGTTGTGTTCCGTCGGCATAAGGAAGATTAAAGTGTTCGTAAACAATAGTGGCGCCCAATTTCAGGTAGCGAAATGAGTAATTTGCCACACCACCGGCAGTTGTCCGAAGCACAGATTTTTCGTCTTCAATTTCGCTTTCTGTTCGATGATAACCTGATGTTTGAAGGCTTGTGAATTCGTTGCTTCCATTCTCATTTTCAATGATATTGGCATCCGTATTTTTTGATGAATAGAACAAATCTATTTTTACTTTGCCCAATTTTAAATTGGTTGAAATACCTCTGAAAAATAAATTTTCATCCACAGAAGTGTAGGGCCGAATTCCCTGTGCTGTTTTTGAGATATCGAGTGTATAAACTGATTTGCCTGTGGTAAATCCCTGCCACAGAACTAATCCCTGTCCCGACCGAACGATGTAATCACCGATGGTAACATTTTGGAGTACGCCCTTAAAATTGATACTTAAGTGGCCCGAATAAAAATCAAAACCTGCTTTGTTTGAATCTTTAAAGAAAGCTTCTCCCGGATCTTTCTCGCCGGTAATTCCTGCCGATAAACGATCTCTTACTTCAAAACGATAACGGGAATAATATCGGAATCGATTTCCTTCGTATGGCGTTATATTATCTTCATCACGTTCGTATCCTTTGGGTTTTTGAACTGTTCCAAGGGTGCGAAGCAAAAGTTGTTGCCTTGCATATTTTAACGATTGTGAAAATTTTACCGGAGGTTCTTCTTTAGGTCCAAACCAGATAAACATGCCTAATTTTGTGAGTAAATCCGGGGTAAATCCATCAATGGTATTTAATTCATAAATAGAATAAACGGGTCCAAATTCATTGATGTAATCCATCAAATTTGAAATTTGAATATCATTAAGCAGGTAGAGTTTTGATAATTCGTTTGCATTTGCTGAGTTAATGTTAATTGGGTTTTCAGCATAAAACTCCAGATCTTCAATCATTACCGTTGCATCGGTTTCTTCCTCCAGATTTTCAAGTTGCGACTCGATGATCGCTTCCAGCATTTTAGTTTTATCAGCCTCCTGCGCTCTGCTGTAAAGTGAAATTAAAATCAGGAATAGTAATATGTAATTTCGGAATTTCATAAACTATAAAGCAAATTGAAGTGAAATTGCCGGTGTAAGCCCGAGATTTCCATGGTAGCCAAAACTGATGTCAGTAGTTAGTTTTCCAACTGTGTATCCAATTCCTGCTGTGTAATTAAGGGGTTTGCCGGAAACCCCAAAACGAAGTGCAAGGTTTTTTGCGGGAGAAAACTCGATTCCACTTTTGTAAATGGTATTTAAACCGAATACCTTTTGAGCCTCAAAAATTAACAGCACAAATTCATCAAAATTATAATGTCCACCCAGGCGAAAAACAATGGGCATTTTTTCCATTCCCTGTAAAGTTTCAATTCCGGCCTTTATCGGGTTCGAAACATGTGCGCCGAGAAAAAGATCTTTGGTTGCCTGATAAATAATACCCGTCTCAAAAGTTATGAATCCCTTTGAACGTTTGTTTTCAGGTAAACGCCGTGTAAAATAATCAAGTTGAACTGCTGCTTTTAATTTTGTTGAAAGAGATAATGAATATGCCAATGCAAACTTATTTTCCTTAAATGAACCTTTGCCAAACTGGTAAAAGCTCACCCCAAAACAACTTTGATCAACCGGAATTAAAACAGAACCTGCTGTCAACGATAATTCGTCAATCATAAATCGTGATTCGTAGTAAAATCCGGCAGTAATTTTATTCCATCCGGCAATTCCTGCCTGGTTATGAAAAGTGCTCCACACATCTGAAACTGAAACAAAAGCATTTGAAAGTGCACGCGATCGTGCACCTGCGTATTGATTCTCAATTGAAAATGAATGCAACCCGGAAAACAGGAAGCTAACTATTACAATAAATTTTTTCATCAATAAAAAAGGAGAGTTGGATAAACCAATTCCCCTAATTTACAAAAAATATTTTATTGTATTTTATTTGAATATTCTTGGAGCAAAATTGTTAAGTGCTCTGCGCCAGGTAAGCCATTCATGAGCTGTTCCCTCCGATTCGTGAAAAACAACATTTTTTATTCCGTGATCTTTAAGCGCATCAACTTGTGCTTTTGGACTGTTTTCTTCCGTACCTGTACTGATAAACAAAAGGTTCATTTGTTTGTTGAATTCAGCAGCATCTTTAAATACTCCATTGAACGAATTATTTATAAAATCATCGCCACGGGCAAAGAAACCACTGAAAGTAGCCATCCATGCAAATTTATCCATGTTGTTAAAAACGGTAGATGTAGTTTGCATTCCACCTCTTGATAAACCTGCCATTGCGCGGTTTTGCCTGTCGGTTTTCGTGCGGAAAGTTTTATCAATATAAGGTATCAGGTCGTTTGCAAATATCTGGGTAACATCGTTGGTTTTTCCCTGACGAACATCCGGGTTTGTTTGAATATCGCCGCTTGGCATAACAACAATCATTGGCACTGCTTTGCCTGCTGCAATAAGTCCATCCATAATATTTGCCATATGTCCCTGATTTTCCCATCCGTTTTCATCTTCTCCCCAGCCATGAACAAGGTAAAGAACCGGATATTTTTTATTCGGATTCTTATCATATTCAGCAGGAACATAAACATTTATATGGCGTTCCATGCCATTTAATTCCGACCAGTAATAAATGGAATGCATTTGTCCGTGAGGGATGCTTTTATTAAAGCGATAATAATCGCCTTCCGGACCTTCAGGGATTTCAATACCTGACGATTCCCAGTTACTCCCGAAATAAGCGTTTGTATTTCTGTCCATAACTGATACTCCGTCGATAAGTATGGCATAATAATGAAAACCTACAACCAGAGGATCGGTGGTCACCGTCCATACGCCATTTTCATCCTTTGTCATATCATATTGTTTTCCGGCAATATCAACCTTAACATTGTTGGCTGTGGGCGCAACTACACGAAACATTGCTTCGTGCGTTTTGGCATTAACAGCCGGGTATTGGTTTAAGAAAGTGTTGGTTGCTGAAGGTTTAAATCCTTCAGGCAGTGGAGCAGGCTGTTGCCCGCGCTGAATTCCGGCAAATTGAGCCGATGCAATTCCGCATATAATTAATGCAGATAATGTAAAAATAAGCTTCTTCATAGTTTAAGTATTTAGAAATGTTTAATTAAGGATTATATCTTTTTCCCAGGATTAGTTTATCGTCTGAATCGTCAACTTCATAAAGCTGTGGTTTACGGCCGTTGCCAGCATCATGATGAACAATATATAAACGTTTCCCATCAAAAGTGGTGAATATCATTCCGTGTCCTGAATTATCACCTTTAAATGCTTTTTCTTCCTGAACCCATGGACCTTTTAACGATCCTGATTCAGAATAAGCAATTCCCTGGGCATATCGATTTTCACCCCAACTTGACCATAACATTCCCAGTTTTCCTGTTTGAGTTCTGAACATTTGGGGCCCGTCGGTTACCCAACCAGGCATTTTTAACCCAAAAGTTGCTTCGCCAATGCTATTCATTTCTTTTGACCATGGAGCTTCACTTGCACGGAAAATTGTAGTTGGTTCCGCAGTGCGGTGAGTTAGGTCTTTTGAAAGTGGCATATAATCCATTGTTCCATCAATCAGCTGTGTCCACTCATGAACAAAAATCATATAAGTTGTATCATTTTCCTGGTAAAGAGTTCCGTCAATAATGTCCCAGTCTTCCGGGCCAAGACAAAAATCATGATCTTTAACCAACGGTAAATAAGGTCCGTCTGGAGAATCAGAAACCAAAAGTTGCGTTTGATTGGTAGGAACATTATAACGGCGCGGAACATTTTCTATTAAGTTGCTGTGATCGCTCCAAGTACCGGCATAATAATATTTATTCCCTATTTTATGAATTTCAGCCGCCGCAACAAAATTTCCTTCCATCCATGTTCCTGAAAGATCAATAATTGAATAAGGGCCAGTCCACATTTTCAAATCTTTACTTTTATAAAGCCGCCCGCCAGTTCCGGTTAAATAATAAGTTTTGGTTTCCTGGTGAGGATAAATAAACGGATCGCTCATCGAAATTTCATCAAACGAAACAGTGCGAACTTCAGGTTCGGGGCGGGGACGTGGCATAGGTGGCCTTTGTCCTCCGGTTCCGGGAGGTGGTCCGCCAAAATTCCGCTGACCGGGATTGGCAGGAGGCGCTTGTTCTCCGGGAACAACTTTTTTCTTTGTTTCCTGAGCCTGAGTTTCATTTGAATTGACAACCATTATTGCCATTGCAAAAACAGTGATCAAAGCAATAAATAAATTTTTCATAATTGTTTGGTTAATTTAATAATGACTTGTTAACTATCTTTAATAATTCAAACCACTAAATTTACAAATAAATTAAGTGTAAAAAATACATTTTTAAACACATAATTTAAACCCGATCAAGATTTTTGCTCGTAAAATTTAATCAAACCCGAATCAGATTCAGGATAAAAATATGATCTTATGTTTAATTTGTTTTGAATTTAAATTTAACTTCAGAAAGATCTTTATTTGCCTGCACAATTTTCTTTTTTAAGCCTTCCTTGTAGTTCACCAGTTTTTTCATCATTTCTTCATCTCCGGTGGCCATCATTTGAACGGCAAGAATTGCTGCGTTTAAAGCGCCGTTAACTGCAACTGTTGCTACTGGTATTCCGGGAGGCATTTGAAGTATTGCCAGAATTGAATCGAAGCCTGAGAGACTTGCATTAATTGGAACTCCAATAACCGGAATAGGAGTCATAGCCGCAATTACTCCCGGCAAATGCGCTGCCATACCGGCGCCTGCTATTATCACTTTTATTCCACGATCTTTTGCCCCTTTCGCAAAAACTTCAACTTCCTCAGGCGTACGATGCGCTGAAAGTGCGTTTATCTCAAACGGAATTTCAAATTCATCAAATAATTTCGCCGCCTTTTCCATTACACCCAAATCGGATGTACTTCCCATAATAATGCTAACTTTTGCCTTCATGTTTTAAATAAATATTTTCAGATCAACGAATTGTTTTGTTAATTTGTGCCATTATTTTTCATGGTGTGAAAATACAGCAAATTATCAACTTTTGAAAATCCAATTCCTTGCATGAAACAAGTAAAAATTCACGATAAAACATTTGAACTTTATCTTCCTTATGAAAAAATCAGGAGTGTGGTTGAAAGTATAGCAGATAAAATGAATACTGATTTGAAAGATGAAAAGCCATTGTTTTTGTGCATTTTAAATGGATCTTTCATGTTTGCAGCCGAACTTTTTAAACGGATTAATCTGATTGAAACCGAGATTTCTTTTGTGAAATTAGCTTCTTACAATAGAGATAAATCAACCGGAGAAGTTAAACAACTGATTGGGTTGAATGAAAATATTGAAGGACGCACGGTAGTGGTACTGGAAGATATTGTTGATACAGGTATTACAATTGATAATATTACAAAACAGTTGGAAGGGTTAAACCCGAAAGTGGTGAAAATTGCCACCTTGCTTTTAAAACCTGATGCACTTAAGAAAAAAGTTCAGCTTGACTATGTAGGGCTTGAAATTCCTAATGATTTTATTGTTGGATATGGCCTCGACTATGATGGTTTTGGCCGTAATTTATTGGATATATATTCTGTAATTAACAATTAAAACCGAAATCACTATGTTGAATTTAGTATTATTTGGCCCTCCCGGAGCAGGGAAAGGTACACAGGCAGCGTTTCTGATGGAATCATATCAACTTGATCATTTATCAACCGGCGATTTGTTGAGAAGCGAAATGGCTGCTGGCACTTTGTTGGGACTGGAAGCAAAAATCTATATGGAAAAAGGCGAACTTGTTCCTGATGCCGTGGTAATAGGGATGATTGAAAGTAAGCTTAAAAGTAACAAAGAATCGAACGGGTTCATTTTCGATGGATTCCCGAGAACAGTTGATCAGGCAAAAGCGCTTGATGAGTTATTAAACAAAAACGGGACACCTATAAATGCAATGGTTGGGTTGGAAGTTGAAAAAGAAGAACTCATTGGCCGGTTGCTGAATCGTGGAATAAGTTCCGGCCGTGCTGATGATCAGGATAAATTGGTAATTGAAAATCGAATAAACGTTTATAACCAAAAAACACTTCCGTTAATTGAATATTACAAGCCTCAAGGTAAATACTTCGGTATCAATGGAATGGGTACAATTGATGAAATTGCAAAGAGGTTGAAGGAAGTGATTGAAAAATTGTAATTGGAAATGTCATTCCCAAAAAAGTGGGAACCTGTTCCTTGACACCGGAAAAGTTTTTTAGAGTGGTAACAGAGGCAATGATTAAATAAAAGAGTAAGAATGGCTGAATCGAATTTTGTTGATTATGTAAAAATTCACTGTAAATCGGGGAATGGGGGAGCTGGTTCGGCACATTTGCGCAGAGAGAAATTTGTTCCAAAAGGAGGTCCTGATGGTGGCGATGGTGGACGAGGCGGCCATATCATTCTTCGTGGAAACGAACACATGTGGACATTACTCCACCTGAAATATAAAAAACACATTTCGGCAGGAAATGGCGAGTCGGGTGGTAAACAACGCAGTTCTGGCGCTGATGGAGAAGATATTATTCTTGAAGTTCCACTGGGGACTATTGCCCGCGATGGGGAAACCGGTGAATTTATTTTTGAAATTACGCACCACGGTGAAACAAAAACGTTAATGGAAGGTGGACGCGGCGGGCTTGGTAACGATCATTTTAAGTCGGCTACAAACCAAACGCCACGATATGCACAGCCGGGTGAAGAGGGTGTTGAAGGCTGGCGTATTCTTGAATTGAAAGTGCTCGCCGATGTTGGTTTGGTAGGTTTTCCCAGTTGCGGTAAGTCTACTTTACTTTCTGTTGTTTCGGCTGCAAAGCCAAAAATTGCAGAATATCATTTTACAACGCTGGTGCCTAATTTAGGAATTGTAGGGCACCGCGAACAGCGTTCATTTATTATGGCCGACATCCCTGGAATTATTGAAGGAGCACATGAAGGAAAAGGACTTGGACTTCGTTTTCTGAGGCATATTGAACGAAATTCGATGTTGTTGTTTATGGTTCCTGCCGACAGTAAAAATCATGTAAAGGAATACAGGATTTTGCTGAATGAACTGGAAAAATACAATCCTGAGCTGTTGGATAAGCAACGTTTTCTTGCCATTAGTAAAGCCGACATGTTAGATGATGAATTAATGGCAGAAATCAGTAAGGAATTGAAGGGAATTCCCCACCTGTTTTTTTCGTCGGTTACGGGTAAAAACCTGCTGCAATTAAAAGATAAAATCTGGGAAATATTAAACAGTTAAATGGAGTGGTTTCAGCACATACTTGAACTTGACAAAGATTTATTCCTGTATTTAAACGGGTTTTATAACGATTACTGGGATACGGTAATGTTAATGGTAACCCGTAAGGAAACCTGGTATCCGTTTTATCTGATAATCGTGTTTTTTATTATACGAAACTATCGAAGTAAGTCATGGATGGTTTTATTATTTCTTGCACTGTCAATTTTGGCCTCCGACCAAATTTCAGTGCTTATCAAAGAAACCGTTCAAAGATTAAGGCCGGTTCATGAGCCTGATATTCAGAACCTGGTTCACAATGTACTTCGAAAAGGAGGGTTGCACGGCTTTGTTTCGTCCCATGCGGCAAATTCATTTGCTATCTTTGTATTTTCTACGCGTTTGTTTAAGAATCGGGGATTCTACTTCCTGATGTTTTTTTGGGCGGTATTAATTTCTTATTCACGAATTTATTCAGGTGTGCATTATCCATTCGATATTATTGGTGGAGCGCTTGTGGGCTGGGGAATTGGATATGCATTTTTTAAAGCATTGATATTTATTGAAACCCATTTCTTTTTGACCCGAAATCCAAAAATTGAAAAGACCGGATTATCAACAGAACAACTGGGTGTGATTCTGGTTGTTTTTGTTGTTCTGATGTCAACGGTTTGCATAACTTCCGGAATACTTCATTACTACGGATACCTGTAAAATGAGAAGTTCAACAACCCAATTCTACCAGGAGAAAAAAGAGATTTTCGCTAACGAACTTACTTCGGTTGCCCGAAAACTAAAACGATTTGCATGGTATCGTTTTGCAGCATTTCATTCTGATATTTGTCCCGTTTTTTGTTTTTGGATGGCAATGGTACGCGGGAATAATTGCTGTGTCTTTTGCTATGTTTTTCTTTTTTCTGGTTAAAAAAAATATTCAACTTGAACTTAAAAAGAAAAGACTTTCGGTATTAAAGCAAATTTCAGAAGATGAATTGCTTGCTCTCAATCATAAATTTTCACACTTTAAAGATGGCAGCCAATTTCTGAACACAGAGCATTTTTTTTCTTACGATCTTGATCTTTTTGGCGAGGGGTCGTTGTTTCAGTATTTAAACCGGACATCAACAATAGGCGGGAAAGAAAAATTAGCTAACTGGCTAATGAAGCCATCATTGGAAAAATCAGAAATTGAAAGTAAGCAAGTCGCAATAAACGAATTATCTGAAATGCCCGAATGGCGAATTCAATTTTTGGCGGGAGGAAGGTTATTCGAGGAAACTCCAGACATGACTAGGGAAATGATTTCGTGGTCTGATTTAAACCTGGAATTTAAACAAGCCAATTGGCTAAAGCCAATTCTGTATATCATTCCAGCAATAACACTGCTTACATTTGTACCTTATGCAATAACCGGGAATTATTTATATACGTTACTGATGGTTTTTATTCAATCGGGTATAATGTATTCTTTTAGAAAAAAAATCAAACAGTATTATGAATTTTTTGGTCAGAAATCGGAACTGCTATTCAAATACATGCAATTGTTACGATTGATTGAAATGCATGAATTTAGCGCAGATTACCTGAATGAATTGCATGCTAAAGTGGTACAACCTGTTTCGGCGAGCCTGGTTTTTAGCCAGTTGCAAAAACTGGTTAAAGAGTTTGATTACCGCGGGAATATATTGGTTGGCATCTTTCTTAATTCATTGTTTCTTTGGGATATTCGGTGCGTTTACCGGCTTTGGCACTGGCAAAACAAACATCATAAAAAGTTTTCAGAATGGTTAGATGTTATTGCCGAAACTGACGCGCTGATCAGTTTGGCTAATTTTGCACAAAATAACCCTGGAAATGTTTATCCTGAAATTGAAACCAATGATTTCTTTTTTCATGCAGAAGAATTGGGGCATCCATTACTGAACCCTACAAAAAGAATAACAAACGATCTGGAAATTAATGGCTGGTCGAAAGTACTGATTATTACCGGAGCAAATATGGCGGGTAAGAGTACTTTTCTTCGTACCGTTGGTGTGAACTTTGTTTTGGGAAGAACCGGTGCGCCTGTGTGTGCTTCGAAAATGAAATTTACACCGGTAGCCATTTATACCAACATGCGAACTACCGATTCGCTGCTTCATGACGAGTCATATTTCTTTGCCGAACTAAAAAGGATAAAAGGTGTTCTTGATCGCCTTCAAAACGGAGAGAAGATATTCGTAATTCTCGATGAGATGCTGAAAGGAACCAACTCAGTTGATAAACTCAACGGATCAAAAGAGCTGACCCGCAGATTATTAAGTTATAATTCAGTTTCATTAATCGCGACACACGATTTAAAACTCAGCGAAATGGAAAAGGAATTTCCTGAACAAATAAAAAATCGTTGTTTTGAAATTCGGATTGAGAATAATGAAATGGTTTTCGACTACAAACTTTCTGATGGTATAACTAAAACCATGAATGCTACATTCCTGATGAAAAAGATGGGGATTATTTAATTAACCCACTTGAGATGCCAACTTTTTCATAAACCGGGCGTATTGCCGTTTGTAATTTGGGCAGTTTACTGAAATAATAAGCAGCGCCAAGAATACAGCAAATTCCGCCAATAGCCAAAGTTGTTGGTGTTCCAATAATTTTAGCCAATCCTCCTGCAATCAAACTTCCAAAAGGCGCAGTTCCCATAAAAGCCATGGCGTATAAACTCATTACACGGCCACGCTTATTATCGTCAACAATGGTTTGAATTACCGTGTTGCTGGATGCCATTCCAAGCATCATTCCAGCGCCGGTAATAATCATCATTAAAGCTGAAAGCCAAAAATTCCGGGTAAATGAAAGCAGTATTAACCCAGCACCAAAAACAGAAGCCGCAACCGGGATTAGTTTTTCAAGGCCAATCGCGTTTTTTCGTGAAGCCAGGTAAAGTGCTCCTGATAAAGCTCCAAGTCCGGATGCCCCCATTAAAAAGCCAAAAGTACCGGAATTTCCCTGGAGGACTTCTTTTGCAAAAACGGGCATCAAAACAGAATATGGCATTCCCATTAAACTAATCAATGCCAGGAGCAAAATGATAAATTTTATGGGCATAAAACCAAAGGTGTATTTAAAACCTTCTTTTAACTCATCAAAAACCTTTGTGTTCCTTCCGATTCGCTCCTTGGGGATAACTTTCATTTTTAACAATGAATAAATTACAAGCAGGTAACTAATTCCGTTAATCAGAAAACAGGTTCCTTCACCGGCAATAGAAATTAAAACTCCGGCAATGGAAGGACCAAGTAACCGCGCACCATTTACCATAGTTGAATTAAGCGCAATGGCATTGCCAAGATCCTCTTTCTTTTCCACCATCTCAATCATAAATGATTGCCGGGTGGGCATATCAAATGCGTTTATTAACCCCAGAACAATGCTAAGCAATAAAATGTGCCACACCTGAATTGCAGCAAAAAAAATCAATGTGGCCAGGGTGAGAGCTTGCAACATCGCCAGTACCTGAGTAATTATAAGAATGTGATAGCGGTTTCTGCGATCGGCAACTACACCTGCAAACGGAGCCATCAAAAAGGTTGGTATTTGTCCGGCAAAACCAACAATTCCAAGTAAAACTACTGAATGAGAAATGTCGTAAACCAGCCATGGCATTGCAATTCGTTGAATCCAGGTGCCAACCAATGAAATACTCTGCCCTCCGAAAAACAACCGAAAATTCGGGTATTGCAAGGAGCGGAATATATTTTTAAAACTACTGAATATTTTTTTGTGTTGAAACATACTCGTTGCGGGTTTTGACCAATTTATGATTCTCTTTTTTCGAAACGACAAATTTACTCAATTTAAAAAGCGTGTGTCATTTTTTGCACTAATATCAATTAGGTTTTAATATTAGCTGTTATCAAAAATGGAATTCAAATACTATTTGCAAATTGTTAATTCAAATGTGAAAAAAATCTGAAGTAGCTGTAATACAGGGGTTATTGGCTCCGACTTTTCAACTATTCAATGTTAGTTATTGTACCCCTTATTTATTCGAAATCCACCTTCGTTTTCGTTATATTTGTGCGAAATTGCAAAAATTGACAAATTGCCTTTTCAAAATTGAGTGACGAACAAATTTGCAGGCATGGTAAGATCAATTATTTTCAGCAATGATGATTTAGCAGATAAAACGAATTAAGATATGACTTCGAACTACGACGAAGGAACAATTAGAACGCTCGACTGGCAGGAGCATATCCGGAAACGGCCGGGGATGTACATTGGTAAACTGGGTGATGGTTCAACTGCCGATGACGGAATTTATGTGCTTTTAAAAGAGGTGCTTGACAATTCTGTTGATGAATTTATGATGGGTTTCGGGAAAAAAATTACGGTAGCCATCGATCAGGAAAAAGTTACCGTACGCGATTATGGCCGCGGAATTCCGCTGGGAAAACTCGTTGACGTTGTGAGCAAAATGAATACAGGCGCCAAATACGATTCCAAGGTGTTTAAAAAGTCGGTTGGGTTAAACGGAGTAGGTATTAAAGCAGTAAATGCTTTGTCTTCAGAATTTATTATTAAAGCGGTTCGTGAAGGTGTTGGGAAAGAGGTACATTTTAGCCAGGGAGTGATAACTGAGGAAAAAGATTTAACCGGGCTTGAAGAACCAAACGGAACAATGGTTTCTTTTGAACCTGATCTGAACGTCTTCAAAAAGTACAGGTACATTAGTGATTATGTGGAAAACATGATCAAGAACTATACGTTCCTGAATGCCGGGCTGATTATCGAATATAACGGGGAGAAATTCTATTCAAAAAACGGGCTGCGCGATCTACTGGAAGAAAATATGGATCATGAGCCGGTTTACCCGATTATTCATTTACGCGGCGAAGATATTGAAGTTGCAATAACACACGGAAACCAGTATGGTGAAGATTATTATTCGTTTGTAAACGGACAACATACAACACAGGGAGGAACACATCTTCAGGCATTTCGTGAAGTGCTGGTGAAAACAATCCGCGATTATTATAAAAAAGATTTTGATCCGTCTGATATTCGGGCTTCTATTGTGGCTGCTGTCAGCATTAAAGTGGAAGAACCTGTATTTGAGTCGCAGACAAAAACAAAATTAGGTTCAAGAGACATTGGCCCCGACGGGCCATCGGTGCGTGCCCATGTTGGCAATTTTCTGCAAAAGGAATTGGACAATTACCTGCACAAAAACCAGGATACCGCTGAAGTTTTATTGCGTCGCATTGTTGAATCTGAGCGCGAAAGAAAAGCAATTTCCGGCATTAAAAAACTCGCCAAACAAAGGGCTAAAAAAGCCAGTTTGCATAACAAAAAATTACGCGACTGCCGCATTCATTTTGATGAGAATAATGAACGAAAAGCCGATTCGAGTATTTTTATTACCGAGGGTGATTCAGCCAGCGGGTCGATTACAAAATCACGTGATGTAAACACGCAGGCCGTTTTTAGTTTGCGGGGGAAGCCGTTAAATACTTATGGACTGACAAAAAAAGTAGTTTACGAAAACGAAGAATTCAATCTTTTACAGGCGGCATTAAATATTGAAGACAGTATTGATGATTTGCGTTACAACAAGGTGATTATTGCCACCGATGCAGATGTTGACGGCATGCATATCAGACTATTGTTAATTACTTTTTTTTTACAATTCTTTCCTGAATTGATTCGAAAAGGCCATGTTTACATTCTGCAAACGCCACTTTTCCGCGTTCGCAACAAGCAAAAAACATTTTACTGTTATAGTGATCAGGAACGCCAAAATGCAATTAAAAAGTTAAAAGGAAAACCTGAAATAACTCGTTTTAAAGGGTTGGGTGAAATATCACCCGATGAGTTCAAACATTTTATCGGGAACGACATTCGGCTTGATCCGGTGATGCTGAAAAAACATGAATCGGTAGCACAAATGCTTGAATTTTACATGGGAAAAAATACGCCCGATCGTCAGGAATTTATTATCGAAAACTTATATGTTGAAAAAGACGATGTAGCTTAAACTCAATCTCAAAAAATAAAACAGGAACTACATTGTAATTTGGTTGAAAATAAACGGAATGTCAGAAGAATATAACGAACAGGAAGGATTACAGGGCGAACCTCAGGAAGAAGAAATCAAAGATGAGGTGATTTACATTTCGGGAATGTACCGGAACTGGTTTCTCGATTATGCCTCGTATGTTATTCTTGAGCGCGCTGTGCCTTACATTAATGATGGATTGAAACCTGTTCAGCGCAGGATTTTGCACGCCATGCGCGAAATGGACGACGGGCGCTACAACAAAGTGGCAAATGTTATCGGGCAAACCATGCAATATCATCCGCATGGCGATGCCTCCATTGGCGATGCCATGGTACAACTCGGGCAAAAAGAACTTTTGATTGACACCCAGGGAAACTGGGGAAACATTTTAACCGGCGATGGTTCGGCGGCGCCGCGATATATTGAAGCACGACTTTCAAAGTTTGCCCTGGAAGTTTTATTCAACCCAAAAACCACGCAATGGAAACTTTCTTACGACGGGCGTAAAAAAGAACCTGTTACGCTTCCCGTTAAATTTCCTTTGCTTTTAGCACAAGGTGTTGATGGAATTGCAGTTGGGCTGGCATCCAAACTTTTCCCGCATAATTTTATTGAGCTTTGCGAAAGTTCGATTGCTTACCTGAAAGGTCAGGATTTTGAGTTGCTTCCTGATTTTCCGACAGGTGGAATGGCGGATTTTAGCCGTTACAACGACGGGCTGCGCGGAGGTACTGTAAAGGTTAGGGCAAAAATTGAAAAGCGCGATAATAAAACGCTTGTAATTAATGAGTTGCCTTATGGTAAAACAACCACAACATTGATCGAAACAATCATTCGCGCCAATGATAAAGGAAAGATCAAAATCAAAAAAATTGATGATAATACAGCCGCGGAAGTGGAGATTATTGTTCATCTGGCAGCGGGAGTTTCGTCTGATAAAACCATTGATGCACTTTATGCTTTTACCGATTGTGAAGTTTCGTTATCTCCAAATTCAGTAATTATCGAAGATGACAAGCCAATATTTATAGGGGTCAAAGAGATTCTCAGAAGATCAGCAGACAGCACGCTTGCACTTCTAAAACTGGAACTTGAAATAAGGAAAGGTGAATTGGAAGAACAGTGGCATTTTTCATCGCTTGAAAAAATATTTATCGAAGAAAGAATTTACAAGGATAAAAAGTTTGAGGATTCAGAAAATATGGATCAGGCAATTGATCATATTGATAAAAGACTTGATCCCTGGAAGCCAAAACTGAAACGTGAGATTTCACGCGATGATATTCTGAAATTGATGGAAATCCGAATGGCCCGTATTCTGAAATTCAACAAGGACAAGGCAAACGACCAGATAAAAGCCATTGAAGATGAAATTGCCGAAGTTGAAAACAACATTAAACATATTGTTCCATTTACCATAAAATGGTTTACACATCTCAAAAATAAATTCGGGCCTGGCCACGAGCGCAAAACTGAAATTAGAAGCTTTGAAAATATCGAGGCGTCGAAAGTAGTTGTTCGCAACGAAAAATTGTATGTCGACCGCAAAGAAGGTTTTATGGGTACCAGCCTGAAAAAAGCCGAATACGTTTGCGATTGCTCAGATATTGACGATATTATCGTTTTTCGCCGCGATGGATCGTATTTTATAACCAAAGTTCCCGACAAGGCATTTATCGATAAAAATCCGTTGCACATTGCCGTTTTCAAAAAGAACGACAAGCGAACCATTTACAATGTGGTTTACCGCGACGGGAAAACCGGAAATCATTATATGAAACGGTTTTATGTTACCGGCGTTACCCGCGACAAGGAATATAATGTTACGATGGAAACCAAGGGTTCGCGTGTGGTTTATTTCTCTGCAAATCCGAATGGAGAATCTGAAGTGCTGAAAGTAATTTTAAAACCAAAGCCCCGTATTAAGAAATTAAATTTCGAAGTTGACCTTGGTGAATTGGCAATAAAAGGCCGTCAGTCGATGGGAAATATTCTTACCAAAAACGAGGTTCATAAAATCAGCCTTAAAGAAAAAGGATATTCAACTTTAGGTGGCCGTAAAATCTGGTTCGATGAGGATGTACTTCGTTTAAATGCCGATGGCCGTGGAAAATTTCTGGGTGAATTTGCCGATGATGATATGATTCTTGTAATCTATAAAAAAGGTGAATATCAGCTGTATAACTATGATTTAAGCAACCATTTTGAACAAGATATTTTATCGATTGAAAAATATGATCCGGGCAAAATAATGTCGGTTGTTTATTTTGATGCCGAGCAGGAATTTTATTATGTGAAGCGGTTTGAATTGGAGGAAGCAGAAGGTAAGTCGTTCCGTTTTATTGGCGATAGCCTTGAAAATAAATTGGTGAGCGTAACCTGGGTTCGCTACCCCCGACTTGAAATTGAATTTGGTGGTAAGAATGCAGAACGTGATAACGAGATTATTGAAATTGCCGAATTCATCGCAATAAAATCTTGGAAGGCAAAAGGTAAACGCCTTTCAAATTACGAGGTGGGAAATATTAAAGAGCTCGAACCGGTTATTAAGGATGAAGATGATAAACCGGAACAGGAAGAAATACCTGAAGAACCAAACGGCGAAACAAACAATAATGATGATATTCCGTTTGAAATAAAACGTCCTAAAAAGGAAGACGATCCGAATCAGATGTCACTGTTTTAGTTCAGAGTATAGAGTTCAAAGTTCAGAGTGATTGATATTGGCTACATAATTAAGCACATCCCCCTTAATCCCCCTTTGAAGGGGGAATAGCTCTGGAGGAGCGAGGGGATGAAAATAAAACTATGATTGTGTTGCAAACTTAATCTTTATGAGAATTTTTTTAATCGGTTATATGGGAAGTGGTAAATCCACTTTGGGCAAAAGGCTAGCGGAGCATTTGAAACTCCAGTTTGTTGATATGGATCATTACATCGAAGAACGAAATTGTAAAACCATTCCTCAGATTTTTGCAGAAGAAGGCGAACCCGAATTCAGGCGAAAAGAACAAAAAGCGTTAAAGGAACTTTCAGAATTTACCGATATTGTAATTGCCACAGGAGGCGGCGCTCCCTGTTTTTTTGATAATATGGAGGTGATGAACCAATCCGGAAAAACCATTTATCTGAATATTGATCCTGAAATTCTTGCAGACAGATTAATCAGTTCAAAAACAGAAAGGCCACTCATCAAAGGAAAATCAAAAAAGGAACTCATAGAATTTATCGATGAAACCTTAAAAAAACGACACGAGTTTTATTCGCAGGCACATTACCAAATAACTGAACCTGACGTTGATCTGGATGAGTTAATGAAAATGATTTCCTGATATTCAGTAGTATTTTTTAAAAAAGAAAGCCGGGTGTAAACCCGGCTCAGTTGAAGTTACTTTAATAATTACAAACCCATGAAAAAGCTGATTATTTTAATCTCAATTGCGTACTTCCTAAAAATTTGTCTTTATTATATACCTGAAAAACATAAACACCTTTAGTAAGTTTATCGTTGGCATTGTACGACATTTGAACCCGTTGTGTACCTTCACCTCCCATAAAACTATGTTGTACTTGCGACCAATGCATCTCCATTTTCTTCAAATACAACTTTAGCAGCAAAATCTTTCAAACTCGATAATTCATTACCATTCGGCATTACCATCTTAAAATAATACATCTTTGCCAACCGATGAAGGAATATCAAAACTGACCGATAATTTTATCGGTTTTTCTTGCATTAATGTTAATTTATCCTTTTTGCCTTTAACTGCTTCAGTTCGGTAATTGTCTGAATTAATGGCTTTTAAAATAGCAATATCATTGTTTATTTCACGATTTGAATTCATGGCAGTTTCCAGTTGTTGTGACAAACGCTGGTTTTCGCTTTTTAATTGGGCTACATTTGAATTTGCATCACTCAAATTACCGGCAAGTTGATTTTTAAGTTGTTCGAGTTCGGCAAGTTTCTTTTTAAGTTCCGGAATTGAAGCATTTTGAACTCACCAGCCGATCAATCTCTTTATTCTTATTCAAAATTTTCTTGTTCGAATCAGCAATCATGTCATCGAGTTGTTTGTTTTTACCTTTCAACTCCGAAAGTTCCTTTTGAAATGGTGCGATCGATTTATCAAGTTTTAATTTTTCAGAAAGTAAATTTTCCGATTTTACTTTTTCATCGGAAAGTTTTGTTTGAAGAGAATGCTTATTTAAAAGAAGATACGCCGAAAAAATTACGGCAACTGTTAACATCAGGGGAACAAGGTTTTGCAGTTTTAAAAAATTTGTTTTCATCTATTTAAAATTATTAGTTATTAAAAGTATTCGATTTAACTCCCAAGCCCCGAAAAGTGGGGGTTAATATTGCCTATTTGTGAAACATTTCTGCATGGTAGTTTCATAGCATTAATGTTTTATTGTTAAAATTTAATTAACCAAATGTAGATTGCACTGTTTAAGGCTGAATTAAAAGAAGATTAAAACACAATTAAAATTTATCGGAGGTAAGAATACTATTTTTTGTAAATCATAAAATTAGAGCTGATTTAAAGGAGAGTAGAAATTATGAAATGAGTTTATGAATTCGGTTCAAATAAATTATTCGACGTAATAAGAGTAATTCCTTATGTGTCATGTGTTTTATCTTCGTTTAAAGAATTTTGCTATATTTCTTCCAATTTCATCAAGTTTTTCAATTGGTTCTGCTAACGAGGGATTATGTAGGTTAATAGTACTCTTTATTTTTAACGCCAATTTGCATTGGATATATAAGAATAAAACTATTTGATTTGAAATATTTGTCCAGGTATTGTGGTATTTTTGCCATATTGTCATTGTACGATGGCTTATTGACTCTACTTAATACGATGATTAGATTGTCATCAGTTTTAATATCTCGCGATATAATTAAAAAATCATTCCAGTCTTCAAAGATTTTATATTCTACCTCAATGGAATGTTTTGACAGTTTTGTACTTATTAATCTGATAGTTGACTCGCAAGCATAAAAAATTATTTTCGAGCCTGTATTGACAGAAATATTCAAAATTTTTGAAAGCCAAAACGGAAAACCAATTACCTCTTCTGCGCGAGCAGGAACAATAACAATATGTTTATTAATTGTTGAGATTGGTTGTACCGATTTATATACAAAAACTGTGGTATTACATTTTGATAATATGCTTTCTGTTAACGTACCAATAAATGATTCAGAAAATCCTTTATTTACATGAAGCCCCAATACCAAATCTGAAATGTTATGTTCCTTTATTACACCAATAATCCCATTGGTCGGATTAATATCATATCGTAGTAATTTGTTTAACTGAATATCTGTGGATGCTGCAGTAATAATGGCTCTTTCAAGCAATTTTTTTGCGTTTATTTCTGAATCAGAATCAACGGTTTCGTTATTTACGACATGAAGGGCATATAGTTCATGTATATTTTTTTTTGATTTTATGATTGTACTTAAATTAATTAATTCTTCCACTGTGTCAGGATTACTTACCGGTATTAAAATTCTTTCGGCATTCTCGCTGTCATCACCTCCCTTGATTGATAATTCCTTAAGAGAGATGTTCTTTGCTCCTTTTTGAGCCGAAAATGTTGCAATAGTGCAGGTGATCAAAATCATTATTATAGTCCCGTTCAAAATGTTATCGTTTAGTAATCGAACAGGTTCCCCGGTTCCTGACTCACCTAAAATAACATTATAACCAATAAGTACAGCTGCAAGTGTGGCGGCCGCCTGCGCATTGCTTAGCCCAAATATTAATTTGCGTTCGTTGACCGAAAACCTGAATGTCTTTTGTGTAATCCATGCAGCAATATATTTTGAAGTCGTTGCAATGATTGTCATAACTGCAGCAACTTTTATGGTGTCAAAATCTTTAAAAAATGCACGATAATCCACAAGCATACCCACCCCAATCAGGAAAAAAGGAATAAAAACAGCGTTTCCAACAAACTCTATTCTGTTCATTAAAGGTGAAGTGGAGGGAATTAACCGATTCAAAGCCAAACCCGTTAAAAAAGCTCCAACAATTGCTTCAATACCAGCAGCTTCAGCAAGCACTGCGCCAAGAAAAACCATAACAAGAATAAAAATATATTGCGAAACCTTGTCCTCAAAACGTTTAAGAAACCACCTTCCGATTAAGGGAAAAACCAAGGTAACAATTAAACCAAATATCAGGATTGAAAGTGACAGTCTCGTATAAAATGCACCATTTACATCACCTTTTGAAATACCAACAATTACTGCAAGAACTAAAAGAGCGAGCGTGTCAGTAATAATGGTGCCGCAAACGGTAATATTTACCGCTACGGTTTTTAGTAACACCCAGCTGACTTAATATTGGATATGCGATTAACGTGTGTGATGCATACATACTGGCAACCAATATAGATGAGAGAACCGGTAGATTTAAAATATAAATACTCGACAAAGTGCCTAATGTCATGGGAATTAAAAAGGTATACAGACCAAACAACAAACTTTTTGAACTATTTTTTTTGAATTCAGCAATATTAATTTCTAATCCAGCAAGAAACATAATGTACAGTAATCCTGCTGTACCTGATAGAATTATGCCGCTGTCGCGCATAAGCAAATTAAACCCGTTAGGTCCTATTATTGCCCCTGAAATAATAAGTCCAAGAATATGTGGAATTTTAAGTTTATTTAAAAGAATTGGCGTAGGATAAAATTATAATCAAAATTATCCGGAATTTTAATACTGGATTTGTTAATGGTAATGTTGAATCAAAAATAGTAAGTAAATTCATAACCATTTATTTAATAATAACAATGTAAAATATGGAATATAGCGATTCTTTATCCTTCTTATTAATGTTTTGGTCAAGTTTTTGGGCGAATCTCGGTGAACCTGACAAAGAAGCCGCAAGGAAGATTTCAGTTATTATAAGATGCATGGGTTGGGTTGTTTGTAATACATAAATAAGAATAATATATGCTAATTAGATTAGGGTGATAATTACTTTGAAAAGGTTCTTGTTGAAGAGCCTTTTTTTATTGCCCATCACCCATTAAAACTACCTTAATTGTTTTTAGCATAATAATGATATCAAGTTTAAGCGACCATGTATCAATATACTGCATATCCATTTTCATCCATTGTTCAAAAGGTATATTATTTCTGCCTGAAACTTGCCAGATACAGGTGATTCCCGGTTTCATACTTAACCTTCGTTGTTGCCATCTTTCATATTGTTTAACTTCTGAAGGGATTGGAGGACGAGGGCCAACAACTGACATTTCACCTCTGATAACATTTAAAGAATTGCGGTAACTCATCTAGCGAAGTTTTTCGAAGGAATTTTCCAATTTTTGTAATCCTCGGATCATTTTTAATCTTGAATATAGGCCCTTCCTGTTCGTTTTTATCCAATAATGCTTTTTGTAAACTTTCAGCATTTACCACCATTGTCCTGAATTTATAACAATAAAATTGCCTCCCATTCAGACCTGTTCTTTTTTGAAGGAAAAAAACCGGTCCTCCATCCTAAGCTTAATAATAACAGCAATGAGTAACATGAAAGGAGATAGAACTGAAAGTATGAATATAGATAATATAAAATCAAGAATTACCTTAAATTTCAACGCAAGATAATTATCAGGGGTATTCCTGAAAGTGAAAAAGGGCATTTGATTTAAAAATGAGAGAGAGGATTGCATTTTTACATAATTTAGCAACATCGATTGCATCCTGAAAACTACACCAACTTCAGCGCAGGCATAAATAAATTTTTGAATTTCATTTTGATCCAAAGAACTTTTACAGTAGAATACCTCGTCAATGGTACTTTCATCAATTATCTTTGAAAGATTCGGTTCATAAGGTACAATATTATATCCGTTTTTGTATTTACTTGTTATTAATTTGTCATCTGACATGATGGCCCAAATTCGATATCCCCAGTCTTTCGTTTCAATCAGGCGGTCAATAAAATAATATGAATCTGAATCCGCAATGATTAAAATCTGTCTCGTATTCATTCCCTTTCTTCTTATATATTTCATCGTTGCAGACAGAATGAATTTAAAGGAATATAATACAGTAAAATTCAATATTGCAAACACTCCCAATACCAATCTTGAAATTGTATCGAGATCTAAAATTTCAATGGAAGCATATAATAAAATATTACCAATAAATATTACCGTAAAATATTCTGCAAAAGTAATGGAATACATTTTTATTCGCCCAACCCTTCCCAGATTTGCCTGCTCAAGCAGCAATATCCACAAAGGAACAAGGATAAACAAAAGTATCTTATACTGCGCAAAATCCCATGAAACAGGTTTTAAGAAAGTATGAGTAATTTACATCGCACTCAAAAAACACCCCAAAGTTAATAACACCTGAAATAAAACATTTACTTTTTCAAGCATTGATTCTCTTTCTTTAACCATGGCATTTAAACAGCGATCGGTAAATATTAGTTGCTTTTTTATGTTAATTTCTTTAATAATTTTTATTTTATCAGTTCTTCATCTAAAAAAGAGAGATTCGGATTGTAAAATAACGAAAGAAGCCGGGTAAAACCCCGGCTAAGTAAAAGTGTATAGATTATAACAAACCCATGAAAAAAGCTATTTTAATCTCATTTGTGTACTTCCAATAAACCTGTCATCGTTATAAATATTGAACTGATAGATTCCATTTTTAAGTTTTTCTTTCGGTTTATAGGTCATTTCTATTCTTTTGGTACCTGAACTTCCAATAACATTTGCATCTGAACTGGCTAACAGTCCGCCATTGCGTTCTTCAATTTTAATGGTGGTAGATGCAACATCATCAGTGCTCGAAATTTCTTGTCCCTGCGGAGTTATTACCTTAAAATAAATGTTGCTGTTTAAATTTCCGGGAAGATCAAAGCTCACCGATAATTTATTTGTTCTCCGCGCATTAACAGTTAGTCTTTCCTTTTTTCCGTGCAGCGCTTCAGTGCGGTAGTTGTCTGAAATCATTGCTTTCAATATTGAATTGTCGGCAGATAACCCGGAATTGGATTTTGAATATGCTGTTAACTGGTTTGCAAGTTTACCTGTTTTCTGCGTTTGCATTGGCAAGCAGAATTGTTTAACCCATTGAATATTCTGTAATTTAATTTTTTGGTTCAGAATTCTGAAGTTCTTCATTTTTTATTCTGCAGCTGTTTTAATTGAAGCATTCTGCGATTTTCAGATATGTCAATCTCACATTGTTATTTTGCAGCAATAGATGCATTTATTTCTTCAATTTTTTTCTTCAGGATAAACACTTTTATCTGAAAAGCAGCAACTAATTCTTATCCAATTTGGCAATTGATTTATCTATAATTGAGTTTCTGCAGAAAGAAAGCATCTCAGATTTTAGTTTTTGATCGGCCAATTTGTGATTCAATAACGCGGTGTTTTAATATAACCAAGAGAATCCATGCAACAAGGATTAAGATTAAGACGATAACAGCTGGCAAGTGCCGCCATCTTTAATGAAATTTTTGTTTTCATGTAAAAGTAAGAATTAATGATTTAATTATTAATTGAAATACAAAATTATCCAACTATGAAATTAGCGCTGAATTAAAATCTACATTAAAAGAGGATTAAGAATGTGAATATGAGTTATAATTCAGAGCGTATATGTGGAATGTATAAAAGAAAAGACTGAACCCTTGCCATACTCAGATTCTACATTTATTTTTCCTTTGTGCAGGTGATATAATGTTTTCAACCAGCGATAAACCAATTCCATGGCCACTATTACTACTTAGCATTTTTAGAACGGTAAAATGGTTGAAATATTAATTTTATTTCATCCTGCCGAATTCCAAATCCCTGATCTTTAAATTGAATATGTAATGATCTATTATCTAGCGTCAAGATTTATTTCAGCATGATGATTTTCAGAATATTTACAGGCATTGTCCATTAAATTTAAGAGCGCGTTTTAAGAAGAAATTCATTTCCTGAAACTGTAAATTTGCTGTCGTCGTCAATTCCTTCGCCAAAATTAATATCAATAGAATTTTTTTCATTTCGCTTTAATATTTCGCGCCGGGCTTTCCACAATATATCGTCGATTCTTATTGGCGAAAAATTTAAATCATTTTGTTCGGCACTGGTTTGAGCAAGTAACAGTAATTTATTTGAGAGCAGATTCAAATCTTTAATTTCATCCAAGGCACTAAGAAGCGTGTTTTTGTACTCTTCATTGCTTCGGGCTTTCATAAGAACAACTTCCAATTGGCCGGTAATAACTGTTAAAGGGGTTCTGAGTTCATGAGAAGCATTGGCGATGAAATTTTTTTGAACCCGAAACGCTTTTTCGAGTCTGGAAAGCATATTGTTAAACGTTTTTGCCAGGTGCACAATTTCATCTTTTTCATTGCCTTCTTCCAGTCGTTCATTCAGGTTCGATGCCTCTATTTTATTTACCTGGTTAACAATTTTCGAAATTGGCGACAAGCGCCCTTACAGCAAATAATCGTCCCGCAAAAAACACAAAAACAAGACTGAACACAAAAACAATAAGCATAATAATGCGTAGTCGCTTTAGTTTATTGATGCCAAAAATATCTGTGGCAGCTGCAAAAATTACAATCCGATCAAATTGTCCTGTATAAAATTGACCGTAAATTTCATAACCGTTTTGTTTAAACCGAATGTCTTTTTCAAGTCTTACCTGTTGGATTCTCTCTTTCGAAAATTCAAGTATATTTTCCTCATCAGTGGAATAAATTTCGTTGTTCTGGTAATCGTAAATTATTATTTTTTCGTTGGATAAACTCAGCGGATTGTTTTTTTCAATTTTTTTCAAAAGTTCCGAATCAATTTCATCAATGTCGATCAGCATTTGAGCCACGAGTTTTGCTTTACTGCTCAGCCGGTCATAAAACTCCTCTTTCCGGGTTTGCGAAAAAGAGAAATACACAAGTATAAGAGTAAACCATAATATAAAGGCTACGATTCCAATAAACTGGTAAGCAAGTTTTTTTCTGATCTCCATTACAGTTCATCTAAAGTATAGCCGAGTCCGATTCGGGTATGAATTAATTTTGTGTCGAAATCCTTATCCAGTTTTTTTCGCAGAATGTTAATGTAAACATCTACCACATTGGTTCCGGTATCGAAAGTAATTTCCCAAACTTTTTCAGCAATATCAGTTCTCGAAACAACTCTGCCTTTGTTTCTCATCAGGAATTCAAGCAATGAGAATTCTTTTGCAGTTAAATCAATATTGTTATTTCCGCGACGTGCAATTTTCTTATCAAGATTTAGCTCCAGGTCAGCAACTTTCAACACTGTAGATGTTTGCATTACACCGGTAGATCGTTTAACAAGCGCCCTTATTCGGGCAAGCAATTCCTGAAATTCGAATGGTTTTACAAGATAATCGTCGGCGCCGGCATCAAAGCCGGTTACTTTATCTTCGGTTGTTCCAAGTGCGGTGAGCATTAAAATGGGCACTGACGGCTTTTTCTCGCGAATGCGGCCGCATAATTCAAAACCATTGATTGACGGTAAAATAACATCAAGGATCATCAAATCATAATCATTTCTGATAGCAAGCTTTTCTCCAATAAAACCATCGTATGCATGGTCAACCAGGTACCCATTTTCTTCGAGTCCTTTTTTAAGAAAATCGGCCACTTTTGATTCGTCTTCAACCACGAGAATTTTCATAATCCGATAATGTTATTTTTTATCTAAAGTAAATGAATTGCGGTTAAAACAAAAACCCCGGATAAAATTCCGGGGTCAGAACCTGTTGGTTAATTATTAGCCACAGGTTCAAGGAGTTCGAAAAACTCATCCAGCTTCGGAAGAATTATAATTTCTGTTCTTCTGTTGACAGCTTTTCCTTCAACAGTTGAATTTGATGTTTTTGGCACAAACTCCGATCTGCCGCCAGCAGTCATTCTTTCAGGTGAAATATTATACTTAACCTGTAACAACCGAACAACACTTGTTGCCCTTTTAACGCTTAAGTCCCAATTATCGGCAAGAACCGGTGTTGAAATTGGCACATCGTCAGTATGCCCTTCAACCAAAATATCAAGTTGTTTATGGTCATTTAAAACCCGTGCTATTTTTTCAAGTACAACTTCGGCTTGTTTGTTGATTTCATATTTTCCGGATTGAAACAACATTCTATCTGACAATGAAATATAGACTACGCCTTTCTTTACTTCCACAGTAACATCTTCGTCGTTAATTTCAACCAACGATCGTTTCAGTTTCATTACAAGCGCCAGGTTCATTGAATCTTTTGCTCGCATTGCCGAGGTTAGATCCTTAATGTATTTGTTTTGATCGTTAATTGCATCCAATGATTTCCGAATACTTTCTGCGCCGGTTTTGCTTACAACAGAAAGGTCAGTTAGCCGGTCCAGAAGATTGGTATTTGAACTTTGATAGTAACTCATTTGCTGATCGAGAATGTTTGATTTGCTTTGTTCGTTAGCCACCTGATTTTCGAGCAGAATTATCTTTCCTGATAAATTACGGTTAGCATCAGAAAGCGATTTATTTTCATCTTCGCAATCTTTTATATCTTTCAGGTATCGCTTTGATTTGGACTGTTCTTCAACCAAAACTTTTTTACTTACACAAGAAGTAAATGTTAACAAAAGTGCTAACATCAGCGATATGCGAACCAATTGATTTCCCCGATAATATTCAATATTATCCGTCTCGGAGTTCCAGATTTGTAAAATGTCCTTTTTAAAGGAAGTACGTGATTTTCGGTTTACTTTTCGGATGGAGGAATTTTTTACGAATTGATTTTTTCTCATGGCTTTTTTAAACGTAATTTAACATCATTTGTAATTCAAAAAATAATTTTACGAAGCAAAAATAGCCCCATGGAATTAAGTGAAAATGAGGATCAGATTAAAAGGAGATTAAAATTTTGTTTAATAGGAACGCGTTGGTGGAATTAATTCATAACTTTTTGGTTCCCAGTTCGACTCCGCTGCTAATGACAGAGTATCGTAATCATTTGAAATACAATAAATTTAATAGATTTATAAAACATAATTAATTGCACCTTTCTTACTGTCATTATATTAAAAAATTAAATTCATTTAATCGAGGTCTCACTGTGACAGTCAGACTGAGCGAAGTCGAAGCCTGATTATTAATTATTTATAAAATAATTCCGCCAACAGGTTTAATAGGATGAAGATTTTAATTCTGTGAACTTTCCGGGATTCGAAGGATTTGGAATATAAACCGTTGGATCATTCAGGTTAACAATTTGTTTTGAACCAACTTTTTGGTATTTATTTACTCTTTTTGCTGATATATTTTGAATGAATAATTATGTTCCGTGGAGACAAATATAACCTTGTTTGTCATTAATAATTCAAATGTAAGTTTCTGTAATTTCTGTAAAAAGATTATTTTTATTTTTCTTATTATAAAAAGGCTGCAATGCAAACCAACAGACAACTCGAACTTGCTTTTAATTTTGTTCAATACACTGGGCAGAATATTTTTCTTACCGGGAAAGCGGGAACTGGTAAAACTACTTTCCTGAAAAGTTTAAAAGAACGCTCACCCAAACGGATGATTGTTGTTGCACCAACCGGTGTTGCAGCCATTAATGCGGGTGGAGTAACCATCCATTCATTTTTTCAATTGTCGTTTGCACCACAAATCGGAATTGAAAATGAGCAAAACCGGCAAATGCGTTTCAATAAAGAAAAAATCAATATCATTCGAAGTCTTGACTTACTCGTTATCGACGAAATAAGTATGGTACGTGCCGATATTTTGGATGCCATTGATAAAGTGATGCGACGTTTTAAAAATGGAAGAAAACCCTTTGGCGGAGCGCAGTTACTAATGATTGGCGATTTGCAGCAACTTTCTCCGGTGGTGAAAAAGGATGAATGGGATTTGTTAAAAGCGCATTATGAAACGGCGTACTTTTTTAGCAGCCGGGCATTAAAGGAAATCCCGTATGTAAGCATCGAACTTACCCATGTTTTCAGACAGCAGGACGATAAATTTATTTCGATTCTGAATAAAGTGCGCGACAATGTTCTGGATAAAAAAGCGCAGGATGAATTAAATCAAAGATTCGATCCGGGTTTTGCCCCGGGTGATGAAGACGGTTATATTACCTTGTGTACACACAATATTCAGGCTCACCGGATGAATGAATCGAAGTTAAAAGAACTTCCATCGAAAGAGAAAATTTTTACTGCACATCTGGAAGGGAATTTCCCTGAATATTCTTATCCAACTGAATATGAATTACGACTTAAAATTGGTGCGCAGGTAATGTTTGTAAAGAACGACCCCGATCCTGAAAAACGATTTTTTAACGGGAAAATTGGGCAGGTTACAAGTATTGAAGATCATTCTGTTTTTGTGCAATGCCCCGGGGAGGAGGATGAAATTGAAGTGACCTCGCTTTTGTGGGAAAATGTAAAATACTCCATTGATAAGGAGACATCGGAAATTAAAGAGGAGATGGAAGGTTCGTTTAGCCAGATTCCTTTAAAACTGGCGTGGGCAATTACCATTCATAAAAGTCAGGGATTGACGTTTGAACGTGCAATTATTGATGCCGAAGCGTCGTTTGCTCACGGACAAGTTTACGTAGCGCTCAGCCGGTGTAAAACTTTAGAAGGACTTGTGCTGAAAACGCCAATACGCGAACACAGCATTATTTCCGACGAAACAGTTGGCGGGTTTATTCAGCAGGTGGAAGAAAACCAGCCGGGAGAAACCGAACTAAACAGTGCAAAGCTGGCTTTTCAGCGAGAGCAACTAGCTAGAGCTGTTCCGGTTTTACCGGATGAGTTACCTGGTAAATTCAATTGCTAAAACAATTATTGAAAACAAAGGCAGTTTCACGGAATTGCTTACGGAGCATTTTCAGAAAATGAAAACCGGTTTTCAATCTGAAATTATGGAAGTGGGTGAGAAGTTTCAGCAACAAATTGAAAAATATTTACAGGTTGATCCTGATGTAGAAAAAAACAATGAGCTTCAGGAACGCGTGAAAAAGGCCGCAGGTTATTTCTCGGGAAAAGTAAAAACGGTTTTTATTGAAACAATTGAAAATAGCGATTTGGAAATTGACAACCGGACACTAAAAAAGCAAATTGTAAAATGGAGTAACGATTTGGAAGAGGAAGCAAAAATTAAACTGGCAGGTTACAACGAATGCCTCGACGGTTTTTCGGTAAGAAAAATTATGGATGCCCGTGCGAAAGCAATGATTGACGACCACATTCCGAAACCTAAAAAACAAAAGGCTAAAGAAATTCTCGATCCTGAAAAAATTCCACATCCCGAATTGTACAAGCTGCTTCGTTCATTCAGGTACGAAAAATCAAGCGAGTTGGGAATTCCGCCGTACATGATTTTTTCGCAGAAATCGTTGATTGAGATGGTGAATTATTTACCCGTGGATTCTTTTTCACTTCAACTAATAAACGGTTTGGGAAAACGTAAAATAGAGCAGTTTGGTGTTGATATTGTTCAACTGATTCAGAACTATTGCGATGAAAATGAAATAGATAAAGGTGAAATCCCACTGAAAGAAGTATCGCAGAAAAAAGAGCCAAAACCGGATACTAAAAAGGTAAGTTTTGAAATGTTTCAGTCGGGCAAAACCGTGGCACAAATTGCCAAAGAACGCGGATTTGTGGAAACTACCATTGCAAGCCATTTGGCGCATTACATAAAAGAAGGAGAAGTTGATGTTCTTCAATTCATTTCGAAAGAAAAATTGGATAAAATTCTGGAGTACTTCAAAAATGCTGAAAACAGAAATCTTTCCCCGGCAAGAGAAAATTTAGGCGAAGAATTTAGTTATGGCGATTTGCGAATGGGATTGAGTTATTTGGAGTTTAAAGAAGCTGAGGTTTAATAAATTTTTAAGACAAAAATCTTTCGATTACAGCTTTCCCAAGTTCAACAAAATATTCTTTTTCTTCAAGCTTTGCTTTTCCTTCGTTTAAATAGCCGTCTTTTCCTTTTGCAATTAAATATTGGTGCGCTGCAATAATTGCCGCTCCCTCATAATTTATGGTTTTCAGTTTGTTGTCAAGTTCATTTCTGTCAGCGGAATTAAGTTTTAATGGTGTGAGTTTCGGAGAATTGTGTTCGCTGCCAAAAGTGATAATAAAATTGTTTTTGTTGAAGAATGTTACATATTCTTTTATCAGCTCAAAACTGTTCCGAGTAGAAATAATTTCAATACAATAAATCTCATTTTTTATTAATTCCTGAAGCAATTTTTCTTTGTTGGCTTCAAATTCAGTTAAGCTCCCGTTATTAAAATCGAGCAATAAAGGGTAACATGGAATTCCGCCTGCATCGATAATAATTGTTTTGACTTCATCAATTGAAAGAAAGGCTTTTGGTTGTTCTGTTACATAAGCAACACTACCTGCTTTTAAAAGCTTTGTTCGAATTTCATTTTCAAGTCCGGCAATATCATCAATAGCTGCGTTTATCTTTTTCCCCTGAAAGATTGAATTAAAGAGTTGGGCTCTCCTCAAATCTGTTATTTCCTTTTTAAAAACAGCAAGTCGAACAGCCTGTGCAATATGTCTTTCACGGAGGAGATTTTTCGCCAGTTTCTTTTGAACTTCAACCGCATCTAACTGGATGTTAATTTTCCTTTCTGCAAAAAATGAATTCAGCTTTTCAATCATCAGAAAAGTTTGCTTGTTGCTTTCCTTCTGCAAATTCAACAGCTTTGTTAATGAAGCATCACTCATTTTTACCGGTTGCCGCAATCCTTTGCCACAGATATAAGTACGCCCGGGATTATTTGGGTCGTTAACACGAATTCCGGCTTTTTGCAAATCGGTTTGCAATGCCATAAATTCAATATTAAACAACGGGAATATTTTGTGCTTTTGTGCCTGTTCAGCAAATTCATCGTACCCATCGGAAGTATAGAAATCATTAATTCCCAAAACCGAAACACCTTCTTTTTTTGCCATCAAAAATGCCTGTTCAATATCCGAAAAGCCGCTAAAGGAATAAGGCGTATGAATGTGTGCGTTAATATCAGGGATTGATTTTTTTTGTTGAGTTTTATGCCAACTTAAAATTTCACCAGGTTCAGGGAAAGTTGAAAATATGCCATTGTTGAATTTCATTTATAAAGCCGAATAAAATGCAAATTAAGCAAAGCGATTTAAAATGCAAGCTGGTTTTTGGTGTTGTTCCAAACTTCTGTTCCGATAATTTGTTTACTGCAATAAATTCAAAACAATAAAAATGAGCAAAACCATATTAATGACCGCCTCCATATTTTTAATTCTTGCGGTTGCAATTGGTGCGTTTGGCGCACACGGGTTAAAAAGCCACCTTTCTGACGAAATGTTGATGATCTTTAAAACCGGTGTTGAATACCATTTTTATCATGCTTTAGGATTGTTAATGGTTGGCATTTTGTCAATGTCGATGCCATCGGGTTATATCAAATGGTCGGCAATATTTCTTTCAGCTGGCATTATTTTGTTTTCCGGAAGTTTGTATGCACTCGCAACAACAGGCATAAAAGGACTTGGTGCAATAACTCCAATTGGAGGCCTGAGTTTTATTGCCGGTTGGGTTTTACTTTTCATAGGAGTGTTAAAATACTTCAAATAAACCTTTGTTTCAATCCTTTACTTATTTTCTTATTGTACTGGTTGTTAACGGGTAGTAAATAATTTGTTAGTGTTTGTTAAAACACATAGGTAGCCAATTTGCGGAATGAAAAAATTATTACTATTGCAGTAAAAATTAAACCACAATATTTTCAATAATTTTAAATGAGACGGTTAAAAGTAAATTTACTACTGCTTTTGGGTTTGCTTTTTTGTACAATATCAAATAATGCGCAGGTATTTGATTTGGATACTTTAGCTGTAAACGCAGGCTTTATAAAACCTCTTATTCTTGCAAAAATGTACGATTCAGAATCAACTGATAGAAATACTTCGGTTGGTGATTTACTTTCACGTTTTAATTTTCCCTGCGAAGGAAAAGTGATCAGCCATTTTGGATACCGGTCAGGAAAAATACACACTGGCACTGATATTAAAATGCCTAAAGGAGATACCATTTATGCGGCATATAACGGTGTTGTTACCCGTTCGAATTACTATTATGGTTATGGTAACCTTATTGTAATACAGCATGAAAATAACATGGAATCCTACTACGGTCATCTTTCCGGGTTTTTAGTGAAAGTGGGAGCAAAAATTACTAAAGGAGAACCAATTGGTTTGGCAGGAGCAACAGGAAGGGCCACAACAAACCACCTTCACTTTGAAATAAGAGAAAATGATAAGCCTTACAATACAGAACTTATTTTTGATTATGAGAACAAAACAATAAAACCTGAAGTTAGAATGTTGGCATCATTGGCCGAATTTGATAAAAAACCTTTAGCAAACCAATACATTGTTGATGAACCTGCAACTCAGAAATACATTGTCAGGTCGGGCGATTCATTATGGATTATTTCCCGCAAGGTTAAAACAACGGTTGAAGCTCTTTGTCAGTTAAATAATCTCACCGGAACAGCAGTGCTTCAAATTGGGCAAGTGTTAAATACCTATTAGTCATAATTTTATCTACAGCGCTCAAAAATCAACTCACTGAAATTTTTGTGCCATTCTGAATAATTCTACTTTTGTTGCCGGATTGAAAAAGAATACGAATGAGTTTTTTGGAAGTTTTACCGCCACCGGTAAATATTATTGGAGAACGGGCAACTTTTGTTGATGAGAAATACGGTTCACACCCAAGGAATAATTTTGATATCTGGCTGGCAGAATCAGACCAACCCACGCCACTTGTAATTTATATTCATGGCGGTGGTTTTATCGGTGGCGATAAATCAAAATATTATGCTTCGGAAGATTTGGTTCGGTTTCTTGATTCCGGTATTTCGGTTGCTGTTATCAATTACCGGTTTTTGAATGAACCACCTTATGGAATTCTGGGCAGTATGACCGACTTCAAAACGTTGCCTTCAGTACATCAGGCATAACGCTGCTAAATATAATATTGATAAAAACAGAATTGCCTGTTCCGGTGGATCTGCCGGTGCCGGAACTGCATTGTGGCTGGCATTTTCTGATGATATGGCTGACCCTGAAAATGATGATCCTGTTTTACGGGAATCGACACGGATAACTTGTGCAGGTGCTTTTGCAACACAATCTACTTATGATGTTTACCAGTGGGATAATATTATCGGATTGCCGAAAAATAATACGCCTGAAAAATTGCTTACAATAGCTCGTGCATTTGGTTTTAAAACTGCTGAGAGTTTAACTAAACCTGAGGCAGAGGTTATTCGGGAAAAACTTGATTTTAAATCAAAAATGGAAAAAAATTCTGCACCATTCTTTGTTTTTAATAAACAAAAAGGAGGTGTGCCAACAAATCAGGATGAACTTAATCATCATCCAAATCATGCAAAAGCTTTAAAAATAAGGGCAGAAGAGGTTGGCCTGGAGACAGTAATTTATGCACCAGAGATTGGTATTGTTGACCCTTCGGGAAAAGACCTTGTTCAATTTATTCTCGAAAAATTCAGGATGGCATAAGCAAAATATTTATTCATTAGAGATGAATGGATATCCAAAATTTAGTAAAGGCGTATTTTATGATCAAACAAAAATATACATCTTTGCACTTGTTAAAAATGTAGAAGATTAATCACTATTATGAAGGTTTTAAAATTTGGAGGAACATCAGTTGGATCGCCTGAAAATATGAGGGCGGTAATGAAATTAGTTACAGACGGAGAGCAGAAAATTGTGGTGCTATCAGCCATGTCGGGAACAACCAATTCTTTGGTTGAAATTTCAAATTACCTCTATAAAAAGAATAAGGATACAGCACTACTTGCAACGGGTAAGCTG
This sequence comes from uncultured Prolixibacteraceae bacterium, assembly GCA_963849775.1. Taxonomy (GTDB): domain Bacteria; phylum Bacteroidota; class Bacteroidia; order Bacteroidales; family Prolixibacteraceae; genus Draconibacterium. The sequence continues at coordinate 165,152 of CAWKIX010000028.1, forward strand.
GAGGCAAAATATAAAAAAGTTGTTGACGAACTTTATATATCCGATGAAAATAAGAAGCGCGGACGAAAAATTGTTAAGGAGAGTTTTGATACGATAAGATCATTCACATCAGGCAAATTTGATTTGGTTAGGTGAAAATACCATTTTAGCCCAGGGTGAGTTAATTTCTACTCAACTTTTTACCCTGTTAATGGAAGAGAATGGTTTTGATGTTACGTTGCTACCGGCTCTCGATTTCATGCGAATTGATGAAGATAAAGCTGCGGATTCGCAGGCCATACGCAAAAACATCAGGAAAGTGATGGATGAAGTTGGAGATGCACAATATTATATCACCCAGGGTTTTATTTGCAGGAATATTGATGGTGATATTGATAACCTGCAACGCGGTGGAAGTGATTATACAGCTTCACTGATTGGCGCTGCCATTGATTCCGAAGAAATTCAAATCTGGACAGACATTGATGGATTCCATAACAACGATCCCCGTTTTGTTGAAAACACAAGAAAAATTGAACAGCTTTCATTTTACGAAGCTGCTGAGCTGGCATATTTTGGAGCAAAAATTTTACATCCGCAAACCGTATTGCCTGCTCGTGTTCATAACATTCCGGTTCGGTTAAAAAATACGATGAATCCATCTGATAGCGGAACTTTGATTACTTCAGAATCTGATGGATCGGGAATTAAAGCAGTTGCTGCCAAAGATGGAATAACAGCAGTGAAAATTCGCTCGGGGCGAATGTTAATGGCCTATGGTTTTTTAAAGAACGTTTTTGAAATATTTGAGCGGTATAAAACGCCAATCGATATGATTTCAACATCTGAAGTTGCAGTTTCGCTTTCAGTTGACAATACAAAAAATATGAACCAGATTAAAGCTGAACTGGATCATTACGGAACTGTTGAGGTGGATGAGAATTTGTCGATAATTTGTATTGTTGGCGATATTATTCAGGAGGAAAAAGGTTTTGCTTCAAAGGTGTTTAATGCCCTTGATGGAATTCCTATCCGGATGATTTCCTATGGTGGGAGCCGGTACAATATTTCTGTATTGGTTCCAACATCGCAAAAGAAAAGAACTTTGCAGGCGATTAGTGATAATTTGCTGAATAATTAATAAGGTTTCGCTCGAAGGGATGCCATCCTTAGTCAATATCATAACTGAAAAACTTCACTCACTTCATAACGTGAAGTAAGCTTCACCAGAAATCGGGTTTCAAGAGGACGGATTTCATTATAAGCAATTTCAGGTGTATTGTTTTCTTTGGAAAGATGACTGAGAAATACACACTTAAGGTTACTGCCGGCATGTTTATCAAGCAATTCATAAGCCTGACGATTTGATAAATGCCCATAATCAGATGTAATTCTCTGTTTCAGAAACCACGGATATCTTCCTTCCGAGAGCATTTTTTCGTCGTAATTGGTTTCCAAAAAAAGTACGTCACATAGTGCAAGATTTTCTTTTACCCCGTTGCATGGTTCTCCAATATCAGTAAAAACGCCAATATTTTTTCCATTATATTCAATACGAAAGGAACAAGGTTCTGATGCATCATGATTTTTTAAAAACGAAATTACGCTAAATGCACCTACAGCGATTTTGTCTCCGGGCATGAAAAAGGAGGGTTGATCAGGGCGAACATTTTTATAAGCTCCATAATAAGTTTTAGCGGTAAGATAAACAGGAATATTTAATCTCTTACCCAAAACTCTTGCACCGCGCATATGGTCGGTGTGCTCATGTGAAATAAAAACTGCCTTGATTTTATCCGGTGCGAGTCCTCTTTCCAGCATCCGCGACAGAATCATTTTATTTGATATTCCGGCATCAATTAAAACTGCATCGGTTTCATTTCCAATATAATAACAGTTTCCGTTACTTCCTGAAGCAATAGCGCAAATTTCCAGCATCTTTTATTATTTAACCAATTTTGAAATGTTTCTGAATTCCTTTGTTTCTGAAGAACGTGTAAGTTCAAAAAGTACAGATTCCAATGATGTCATCATAATTCCTTCAAAACGAAAGCGTTCTTTTGCCATTTCAATACTTTCCGGCTTGCGCGATGAAACACAATCCATTACAACAACAGGATTATATCCGGAGTCTTTTAAATCAACGGCGGTTTGCAATACGCAAACATGCGATTCAATTCCGCAGATAATAATATTTTTTGCTTTGGCTTCTGAAAGTTTTTGCATGAGGGTTGATTCGTCGCAACAACTGAATGCTCGCTTTTCAATGGGTTCAAATACCGAAATTATCGACTTGATTTCAGAAACGGTTTCTCCTAATCCTTTTGTATATTGTTGTGTAAGAAAAAGCGGAATCTCAAGTTGCTGCAAACCTTCAACAAGTATTTTTGTATTTTTTAATAATTCATCTTTTTCATGCATTACCGGAAATAGTCTTTCCTGAATATCAATAATTAATCCAATTGTATTTTCTTTTACTATCCTCATCCTTCAACTTTCTTTGTATTCCAATTAATCCTTTATCCTTAAAATTCATCCTTTTGTTGGTTTCTGGCTTTTTCACGTGATTTATCTCCCAGATATCCGCCATGATGCCGTTTCGCGTAATCGTCATTAGTAAACCCAATTTTTTCCATCATCGAAACCACCAGTGCATCGCCAATAACTGTCATCACGGTGGTTGAGGTTGTTGGCGTTAGTCCTAATGAACAAACTTCCGGCGGATTTCCTGTCGGAATAAAAACATCAGCAGTTTTTGCAAGTATCCCATTCGGATTTCCTGAGATGAGGATAAGAGGCAGGTTTTTATGCAGCCTGTTTGCCAGGTCAACAAGCTCAATAATTTCACGGGTTTTTCCTGAATTTGAAATCAGCAATAAAATATCGTTTTTCTGAATTACACCTAAATCGCCATGCTGTGAATCGCTTGGATGCAAAAAGACTGCAGGTGTTCCGGTGGAGCTAAAAGTAGTGGCAATGTTTGCAGCAATTTGTCCTGCTTTTCCCATGCCACTGGCAACCAGCTTACCATTTTTTTCGTGCACACATTGGTAAATTAAATCAATCGCCTTCTGGAAGTTTTCATTAACAGGAATATTTTTAATGGCTTGCGCCTCCTGTTCAATTACCCTGCGAAAAATGTCTGTCATCGTATAAAAATTATAGTGCAAATCTAATTGAAAAAATTTACCTGTTCACGAATGGACTTATGTTTTCGGTGCCCGACTAGAAGGGAATAACTTTAATGATGCAATTGGGAGATAAATATCATCAAAAAAACCAACATATTTATAGTTATCGATGTTTAAATAATTCTTACTTTTGCCCATTATTTTTAGAACTTTTTATTCTAATATTTGAAGAATAGAAAACCGCCAACTAAGAATTCGAAAAACAATGATTAAATATAAATTCAAAGCTGGCTTATTGCTGGTTTCGAGTTTAAATTAAACAAATTAATACAATGAAGATTCATGAATATCAAGCCCGAAATTTATTCAGGAAGTACGGGATTCCTGTTCCGGATGCGGTTGTTTGCCATTCGGTAGAAGAAGTTAAGGAAATGGTTCCCAACAGTGAAAAACTTCGCGTTGTTAAAGCACAGGTACATGTTGGCGGAAGAGGGAAAGCCGGTGGTGTTAAATTGGCAAGAACAAAAGAAGAAGTAGTTCAAAGGGCTACTGAAATTCTTGGCATGGACATAAAAGGGTTGACTGTAGAAAAAATAATGGTTGCCGATGCTGTTGACATTGAGAAGGAATTCTACATCGGATTTATTAACGACCGCAACAGCAAATCGGTAACGTTAATGGCAAGTGCTGAAGGCGGTGTTGAAATAGAAGAAGTTGCGCGTGTTTCGCCCGAGAAAATTATTAAACTGGCTATCGATCCAACAATGGGATTGATGGATTGGCAAGCCAGAAAAATTGCTTTAAACCTGTTTAACGACCCGAGGGAAATTCGTCAGGCGGCAGCTATTCTTGTAAAGCTTTACCGTTTATATGTTGATTCTGATGCTTCACTTGCAGAAATCAATCCGCTGGTTTTAACGCCTGATAAGCAGGTTTTGGCCATTGATGGTAAAATGAATTTTGATGATAATGCCTTGTTCCGTCAGTCTGATATTCTAAGAATGCGTGAAGTTTCAGAAGATGAACAAAAAGAAATTGAAGCCAACGAAAAAGGACTTTCGTATGTTAAACTCGACGGGAATATCGGTTGCATGGTAAATGGCGCTGGTTTGGCTATGGCAACCATGGATATGATCAAGTTATATGGCGGTGAGCCTGCCAACTTTCTTGATATTGGTGGATCATCAAATCCGCAAAAAGTGGTTGATGCCATGAATATTCTACTTAGCGACAAAAATGTTACCGCAGTAATGATTAATATTTTTGGTGGTATTACCCGTTGTGATGATGTTGCCCGTGGTTTGGTAACAGCTCTTACCGAAATAAAAACTAAAATGCCAATTGTTATTCGTTTATCAGGAACTAACGCCAAAGAGGGTCTGAAAATTATTAAAGAATTTGGGCTTCCAACGGTTTCAACAATGAGCGAAGCTGCAAAAAAAGCAATTGAGTTAAGTAAGAAATAGTTAATGATAAGATTTAAAGATTTAACGAAATGAGCATACTTATAAATAAAAATACCAGAGTTTTAGTACAGGGAATTACAGGTCGCGACGGCGCTTTTCATACCTCCAAAATGTTGGATTACGGAACAAACATAGTTGGAGGAATTTCTCCGGGTAAAGGAGGAAGTGAAGTAGGCCATGTGCCTGTATATAATACAGTAGAAGAAGCGGTAAAAGCAACCGGCGCCAATGCATCGGTGATTTTTGTGCCCGCGCCTTTTGCTGCCGATGCAATACTTGAAGCCAGTTTTGCAGGGGTTGAATTGGTAATTTGCATTACTGAAGGCGTGCCTGTTCAGGATATGATTAAGGTTACACCCATTTTAAAACAGAATAATACCAAATTAATAGGCGCTAATTGCCCTGGATTAATCACCCCTGGTGAATGCCTTGATAGGAATTTTACCTTCAATGATCTTCAAAAAAGGAAATATTGGTTTGATTTCACGTTCAGGAACATTGACCTACGAAGTGGTTAATATGCTTACCGAAAGCGGGTTGGGACAGTCAACTTGTGTTGGAATTGGCGGCGATTCTGTTTCAGGATTATATTTTATGGATTTACTCGAAATGTATGAAAACGATCCGCAAACTGATGGTGTTGTGCTTATTGGAGAAATTGGTGGCGACGCAGAAGAAAAAGCAGCAGCATTTATAAAAGAAAAAATGACTAAACCTGTTGTTGCATTTATTGCAGGTCAATCGGCTCCTCCCGGAAAACGTATGGGACATGCAGGTGCAATTATTTCAAGTGGTTCGGGTACTGCCGAGGAAAAAATAAAAGCTTTTAATGATGCAGGTGTTCCGGTAGCTAAAGAACCATCGGAAATACCACGTTTAATGAAAGGAAAATTAGGATTATAGGAGGCCGCTCTTTTATCTCCTCAAAGGAAATAGACAGAAAAAGATAGTTAAAAACCGGTTACTGAAGCGTGGCTGGTTTTTTTTATGCAGTTGCTATGTATTCCTTCCTCCATGAGTTGTTGCGACTATGGAGGTAAATTATTTTTCAAGGATTTCACGATGTTTCCAATTGTCTCAGTTATAAGTATTCTACAATTAACGCAAAAGCAACACAGGGCGGATGATAAATAAATAGTAAGTACTGTTTGTCAAAAAGTTACCATTTTTTTTTGTTGTCAATCAACAATTAAGAAAGATGTTTTAATTTTTATATATTTGGGAAAACCTAATCTAAACAATATGAAACCAGACTTTGAAGATGAAATTATCAAAATGGGAGAGGGTACATTTTTCGAATTCCCTGATTACAAAAAAAGAAGTTTTCGTCTGACACATTTTGTCAAAAGCACTGAAAATGAGTTTTATTTGCCTCTTTCAGAATTCCCCGGTACTGAAAAGTTTCAGGATTTCTTTCCTCTGTTAACAAGTAAAAAAATGAAACGTCATTTTGAGGTCTTGCATTTTGTGTGAAATAAAAAAGGAGTGAATGTAACAGAAATTTACAAAACAACTAACCATTTTATAATTGAATGAAAATGAAGGACGCTAACAATGAATGTGAGGAGAAAAAATTAAAACTAATTCAACTAAGTGAGAACGAATATTGGGTTGGCTCCAACCGAACGGCTCTTTTAGAGGGTAATATTATTTATGTAACTGCGGAAGGAGAGCAAACACCGGAACTGGCTCGTTTGCAGGAAGAAATAAATAGTAAGTTAGCCGCTTTGGTAAAGGGGGAAATAAAATATCTTATCGACCTTAATAATTGCGGTAAAAATTCACCCGAAGCCAGAGTTATTTGGAAAAAGCTAAGCGATGATGAGAATACCCAAAAGGTTGCGGTTTTTGGCCTGCATCCAGTTGCAAGAGTGTTGGCATCATTTGTTCTCGGCTTTTCATATGAGCCTAAAGATCGGTTTTTTAAAACTAAAGAAAAGGCATTGGAATGGCTGAAAGAATGAAAACATTGTTCATATTACTAGTACTAAATTTTTCAAAATGAGTGATAAAAGCCGGATAGAGAAACTGATTGAAACGGTTATGAAAATTGCTCAGGGAGATTACTCGGTGCAACTCGGATTATCAGGTAAAAATGACGACCTTGATGCATTGGCGATGGGCATTAACATGATGATTGATGATATTAGGGTAAGTCAGGAAACCATGCGTGAGAATGAAAGAATTTTGCGCTTGAATAAACAACTTAATGAGGCAAAAGAAAGAGCAGAAGAAAGCGAATTAAGATACAGAAAGGCACAGGAAGTTGGACATATCGGTAGCTGGGAATACACGATTAAAGAGCATGCTTTTTGGGGATCAAATGAGGCAAAAAGAATTTATAACCTTGATTTGAATGAAAAATATTTTCCTGCTGATGAAGTAATGAACTGTGTTATTGAAACGGATAGAGACAGGGTAAACAAGGCTCTTTTGGATCTATTGACTGATAACAAACAATACGATATTGTTTTCACAATAATACCCAAAAATACAAATGATAGAAAAATAATCCGGTCAATTGCTGAAGTGCTGAGAGATAAGAATAATAATCCGGTAAAAATATCCGGAGTGTTACAGGATATCACAATACAGAAAAATACAGAAAATGAATTAATAAAAGCAAAAGAAAAAGCAGAAGAAGCAGACCGTCTGAAGTCGGCATTTCTTGCAAATATGAGCCACGAAATTCGCACACCGATGAACGGTATTTTAGGATTTACCAACTTATTAAAAGAGCCCGGGTTAACAGGTTCTGATACCCTGAAATACATTCAAATTATTCAAAAAAGTGGCGAAAGGCTACTGAACACTGTAAATGATATTATTGAAATCTCGAAGATTGAAACCGGCCAGGTAAAGATCAATTTTTCGAAAACCGATGTTAGCAATCACCTGCTTACATTAAAAGATTTTTTTAGCATTGAGTTGCAAAACAAAGGGCTTGAACTTCAAATAGAAAACAGGCTAACAGAAGATGAATCCGTAATAAAAACTGATAAACTCAAACTGAGTTCCATTATAACAAACCTTCTCAAAAATGCGATAAAATTTACCGATCGCGGAATTATTAAATTAGGTTGTGAACGTGAAGATGATATGCTCCGATTTTATGTTAGCGACGAAGGAATTGGCATTCCGGAAAACAGAAGGGAAGCAATTTTTAACCGTTTTGAACAGGCAGATATTGGAGAATCAAGAGCATTTGAAGGCTCGGGGCTTGGGCTTTCAATAACCAAATCGTACGTTGATATGCTCGGTGGAAAAATCTGGGTTGAATCGGAATCGAATAAAGGCTCTACATTTTATGTTACTATTCCAATGGAGAGCAAGCAATATAAATTGCAAAAGTTACGCGTTGAAGCTGCAGAAAATATAAAATCGGAGAAAAAAGGCTTAAAAATTCTTGTTGCAGAAGATGATGAAGTAAGCAGAATGCACTTAAGTATTATCCTGAAAGATATTGCTCCTGAAATTGTATTAGTAACTTCAGGTATAAAAGCTGTTGAGGCGGTTAAAAAACATGGCGATTTTGATCTTGTTCTGATGGATGTAAGAATGCCTGAAATGGATGGATTTGAAGCAACAAGATGTATAAGGGAATTTAATAAGACAGTTCTGATAATAGCTCAAACAGCTTTTGCTTTGGAAGGCGATCGGCAAAAAGCAATTTCATCAGGGTGTAATGACTACATTTCGAAGCCGTTCTTAAAAAAAGATATTATTCAACTGATTAGAAAATATAAGTCTGTTTAAAATTAATGTTCAATGGTTTCAACAAGATCCCCATTCCTGTTCCATTGGTGCCATATTCCAACCGGTTCTCCCTGGTTATAAAATTGCTCTACACGTTTTTTTCCATCTGAATAGTACATAACAAACATACCATGCTCTTCACCATTTTTCATTTCGAGCATTCTTCTCATTTGTCCGTTTTCATAATACATGGTTTGTTTAACAGCAAGGCCGTTTTCAACATCCCAGATATTTTTTCTGCCATTTCTGAACAATTGCACTACTGTTCCTGAAACCGGTGCTCCGTTTATAATAAATGTAGTGGCAGTTGAATTTTGTATATAATTAACTGTCACATCGTTGTATGAATACTCTTTTTGCCTTTTTAGCAAATTGCCATTGTTCTTTATGCAGGAGAATATAATGAAGAACAATATAAAACCGGCAATGAATTTCATGACGTAATACTTTTACGTTTTTAGTAATTTAAAAGCATGACCCCAGCTATTTTTTTGAAATCCGGGAATGCACCATAATATAGCCAGAGGTTCAATAGCGCGGGCAGCTTCAGCCGTTCCCATATCTTCAGATTCCCAACCTAATTTATCTAATATTTCGGTAACTTCTTGTTTCGCATTTGCATTATTCCCACAAATGAACATCGTCGGTTTACTTTCAAAAGAAGGATTTACCATGTGGGCGCTGCCAACACAACTAAAAGATTTTACAAAATTTGCTTTGGATGCTGCTTCCTGAAGTTCTTCCATCAAACTTTTATTAATGTTCGACGAAAATTGTAAAACACCGTTTACAGGCGGCGCATCTGCAATCGGGTTTGTTGTGTCTATAACGGTTTTTCCTGTTAGATTTTCTATTCCCAATAATTGTAATGCTTCTTTAGCCTGCGCCCCTTTTACCGCAAATACTATTATATCATTGTTCTTTGCTGAGTTTTCAGGAGTGTCGGTTTTTAGCTTTCCATTAAACTCCTTTTTTATATTTTTTCTTGTTTCCTCACTGCGGGAGGCTATTGTAGTTTCATAACCTAAATCAATGAAACCCTGTGCCAATGCTTTACCAACATTTCCTGAGCCTATAATTCCTACTTTTTTCATGGTTTTTCAAATTTTAATATTTATTGTGTCACTAACCATTAATAGAAACAAATAAGCAGGAATTTGTTCTTAAAAATGTCTGTATTTCTCTTTTAAATTTTTTAATTCATCAGAATTAATTTAAATGTTTCCAGATTATCAATTCTGTTTAAATGTAAAAAATAAACTCCTTCTTTCAGCTTTTTACCCCGGGCATCTTCGCCATACCATGAAAATGTCTGAATTCCTTTAGATAGTTTTGAATTGTTTGCAAGCGAGCGTACCAATCTTCCTGTAATATCATATATTCTAATACTGACCGGCTGATCTTTTTCCAAGCCAAATTGAATGGTCGTTTCATTTTTGAAAGGATTTGGGTAGACTTTTGTTTCTAATGTTGTTGCATCAAAATTAATCTCTTCCGAATCGACAATAAGTCCAGATTTTGAGGCTGTAGCTGTTTCACATTGAATGGTAACAATATTTGCATCCACATGATATAAATAATTGTTTTTGGAAACATCAGTAATTTCAAAACACCAGGAACCACGTGGTTTTTTTGAAGAGCCGGATGTTAACACTACAAGACCATTATTGTCGGTAAATCCACTGGTTGTGCCACTTGTCGGACCATCGTAATTTGCGGTAACCATTGCATAGGCAACCGGCTGATTATTCTGGTCCAGTACCTGAACCTGGTCGATGCCAATCCATTTTCGTCCTGAATATTGTCTTGTTACATCCTGTGATTCTATATGAAGTTCATTCGTTGATGGAGCTGTAACGTCAATGGAAACCATGTCAGTTCCGGTAGCACCATCATCGTCTGTAATAGTTAATGTGATTGTATAAGATCCTGGATTTGAAAAAGTATATGAAGGATTTGGATTTGTAGTTGATAGGCTTCCTGATTGCCAAAAATATCCAACTATCGTTCCGTCCGGGTCATACGAACCATCGGAGTTAAACTGAACTGTCAGTGGTGATTCTCCCGAAACAGGACTGGCAGATGCGACTGCCACCGGTGACATGTTGATTGGTGTTGTAAAACCGGATTCCAGTGCACCAATATCCGGCGCGTTTCCATTGTACTGAGATGCATTTAAATTAACAATAGTTGCTCCCTGGTATTCATAAAAAGCTGTTCCGGCGTCAATACAAGGCGAAGACGATAATAACGAAAAATCACTATTGGCTGTATTTGTGAATTTTGGATCAATGCTGATATTTCCTTCCTGCCAAGAAACAATTCCATTATCTTCAATTCCAATTTCGCTTTCGCCACCTTCAATATCATTGTATGTAACTGTAATGGTTCCGGGATTGTAGGATGACGCAATAAATATTTCTTCAGGAGAATCGTTCCATAAAATATTATTTACAGCCACCGGATGTGAATTATATATGAAAATACCACCTCCCTGTGGATTCATTCCGCTGGCACTGTTGCCAAAAATTGTATTACCGGTTATCACAGGACTTGAGTTCCATACAGAAATTGCTCCCCCACGTGAATAAGTAGGTACGTTACCTGATGCCGATGAGGTATTTAAACTTATGATATTTCCGTCGATGACGGCATCCGATTGAAACAAGCAAATAGCGCCTCCGTTTGCATTTGCCGCACTATATCCTCCTGAAGCGCCAACACTATTATTATTAATCCGATTATTCCTGATAACTGGCCGGGAATTATTTGTACTGTAAATAGCGCCCCCGGAAGCCGCAGTGCCGAATCCTGCCATATTATTTGAGATGTCACAATTTTCAATCAATGGGCTGGCATTATCACAATAAATGGCTCCTCCATATCGTGAGACCTGATTGTTTCTTAAGGTACTGTATTTTACTGTTGGACTTGAATTGACAAAGTAAAGTGCGCCCCCGCGATCGTTAGGTTCTGCTGCCGTTGCTTTTCCATTTTCTAGTATACAGTAATCAAGTGTACTTGTATTATCAGCATCGACAAAATCAATTCCAATCCACCCCGGTGCTCCTGGTCCTGGTGGTTCAGAAGTAAAAAGAATGGAATCAGTTTCTGTTCCGACTGCTTCCAGTTTTCCGTTTACCAGAATTTTATACCAGTTGATAAATTCAACGGTAACCCCCGGTTCGATGGTAAGAGTTTCACCTGTTGGAACCACAATGTCCCCTTCAATACGATAAGGTGAACCGGCAAACGTCCATGTTCCTGAAACATTGCCTCCCGTTATGGTTGTACCATCCTGAACATTAATAATTATTGCTTTTGTGTTTGTTGCATTATCATCATCGGTAACCGTTAATGTTGCACTGTATTGGTTTAATCCTGTATATGTATGTGTCGGATTTTGTTCTGTTGAAGTTGATCCATCTCCAAAATTCCATGAGTAAGATATAATTGTTCCATCATGGTCAGATGATCCAGAGGAACTGAATTCAACGGTCAACGGTGAACTCCCGTGATCAGGTGTGGCAGTTGCCATTGCAACGGGAGCCTGGTTAATTCCGCCGGTGCTTCCATACTCCAGCGCTCCCATATCAGGTGCGGTGCCTGAATATTCAGTAGGTTCCAAATCAACGATAACATCACCCTGCCATTCGTAATATGCTGTTCCGGCATCGATGGCTTTTGAATTACTTTGCAGCGAAAGATCATCTGTTGATGGGTCAGTAAATTTTGGATCATTGCTTATATTACCTTCCTGCCAGTTTACAGTGGAATAATCACTGGTAACAATTCCCTGTTCACCTCCAGCAATATCAGAATAGGCTATCAGGACAGAACTCAATCCGGAAGTGTTAAAGAAAATTTCCTGTGCTGAATCGTTCCAAAAGATATTGTTTACCATCGAAACATTTCCTCCATAAATGTATAATCCGCCACCTTCGCCAGGCGTACTATAAACGAGGGTAGTATTTCCGTAAACTGTATTCCCGGTTAATTTCGGGTTAGAATAATAAGTGTAAATTGCACCGCCCCTTGCATGCGTGGGTACATTTCCTTGTGCATCAGCCGAATTAAAACTAATAATATTTTTTTCGATAACTGCATCTGACTGATGCAAATATATTCCTCCACCCAGTGCATTTGCAGCACTGAAACCGCCGGAAGCAGAAACCTGATTGTGACTGATGATGTTGCCCTTAATATTTGGCTGAGAGTTATTGGTACAGTAAATAGCTCCACCTGCTGCTGAACTGGCAAACCCAGCAGAATTATTTGTAATGGTACATCCTTCAATCAGCGGATTACCATTGTCGCAATAAATAGCACCACCATATTTACTTGCAGTATTATTGCGAAGCGTGCAGTATTTAATCTGCGGACTTGAATTTGAAATGTAAATGGCGCCTCCCCGGTCGTTAGGAGCAGCGGCTCTTGACTGACCATTTTCAATAACACAGTATTCAAGCTGACTTGTTCCTGTAGCATCGATAAAGTCGATTCCCGGCCAGGCCGGTTCGCCCGGTCCTGCGGGAGTTGAAGTAAATACAATTTGTTGCGAAGAAGTTCCAATGGCTTGCAAAACACCGTTTACCGATAATTTATACCAGTTTTGAAACTCAACAACCACACCCGGCTCGATGATTAATGTTTCACCTGCCGAAACGGTAATATTACCATTAATCAGATAAGGAGAGGATGCTAAATCCCAGGTTCCGGAGACATTTCCAGCCGGAACGTTTGTAGATGCAAATGCATTTGTGGAAAGTAACGAAAAGACAGAGACCGCAATAAGAATATTCTTGTGAAGAAAAAAACGAAGTAAAAATTTCATAACCATAACTTTTTTGAATAAAGTTACGGATGAAGTATCACAAAATTATCACGATAATATAAAATTAGATTAACCAGGCGTTTATAATCAATTCGATATAAGTTTTAATGAAAGATGATTTGTGAAAATCTATTCTGATCAATTAAGTTTTCTTTTTAATTTTTAATTTCTGACCAACATACAACCCCCGTTCATTCGAAATATTATTCAAACGCATGATTTCATCGCTTGAAATGCCGGCATATTTTTGAGCAATGTCCCAAATACTATCGCCTTTTTTAACTGTGTAATACTCAAACCCCGGATCAAGTGTTACAGTTTTTTTTGAAGCCGATGCTGTTGAAACAGATTTTCCAATTGATGCCTGTTTATCAGCAAATGACATTTTTGCTACTTTTTCAAACTTATCCTTGTCTTTTTCAGGAACATAAATCGCCAGCTTTTGACCAACTCTTATGAGGTTTCTGCTAATGTTATTCCAGTAACTTAAATCATTTTGGCGAATATGAAACCATGAAGAAATAAAACCAACATTGTCGCCTGTTTGAACGGTATAAATAATTTTGGCTTTTCCGGCAACATCAGCAGGGGTAAAATAGGTCGATGATGTTTCGGTAGGATTAACCAGCGTATTATCAGGGAAATATTTCTCGCGATTCCAGGCAAAAACGGAAGTGTCTTTATCAATGAATTCCATGATTTTTGCTTCAGGTAAAACCAGTGGATATGGTTTTGTTACTTTCGCCGGAATTACATTTCTTCTGTACATAGGATTTAATGAATAAATTTCATTTTTATCCATGTCAAGTATTTCAGCAACCTGTTCGAAATGGAGATAATTGTTAACTATTATTGTATCAACATTTACAGGTATATCAGGAACCAGAGGAATCAGCAGATGTTCTTTGTAATAATTCATTACATACGTTGCTGCAATAAATGCCGGAACATATCCGCGGGTTTCACGGGGTAAGCGGTAGTATATTTCCCAATAATCAGTTTTACCACCCGACCGGCGAATTGCGCGGTTAACATTACCCGGTCCGCAATTGTATGCTGCTATTGCCAATTGCCAGTCGCCGTAAGTTTCGTACAATTGTTTTAGGTAGCGGGCAGCGGCTTCTGATGATTTTAACGGATCACGGCGTTCATCAACAAAACTGGTGATTTCAAGTTGCATGTTTTTTGCCGTTCCATACATAAATTGCCACAACCCATTTGCTCCGGCTCTTGACATTGCAAGCGGATTAAGTGCAGATTCAATAATAGGAAGGTATTTTAATTCAAGCGGAAGATCATATTTGTCGAGCACTTCTTCAAAAATGGGAAAATAATATTCTGATACACCCAGCATCATTTCTACCTGACTGCGTTTCTTTTCAGTGTACATCTGAATAAAATTCCGAACCACTTTATTGTAGGAAAGATCAATTACCTGCTCCGATTCCATTAGTCGTTTGATGTAAACTGAATCAGGAATATTTTTTGGAAAATCCATAACATTTTGTAACTCCATTGAATCGGCATTCATTTGATTGTTTAATTGCCACACATTTGAAGCGCTATCAATTTTTTCGGAAAATATATCATTTAAATCTTCATCAATTTCGACATTATCCGGAACAGAATCAACATTAATTGTGTCGTTAAAAGCCAGTGTGTCAGAAATATCAATATATATTGAATCTGTCTCCTGTGCAAATACATAGCTAATTGAAAGAGATATTGTGAATATGGCAATCAATAAAAATTGTTTCTTCATTTTAAAAATTAAAAGTACAGTTAATACCGTATAGTAGCTGGTTATCGAATAAATTAGCAGCAGGCTGCCAGTTAAATGATAAATCGTCGCTAATGTCGAAATCGAAAAAGTGTGCGTCAACACTTGCATCAATAATATTAAGTCCGTAAAAACCAACGGTGCTGATAATTAGCAAGTCGCGGTTTCTCCGGTAATACTCCTGTTGTTTCGACAATCCGGTCTTAAAATTATTATATTCTGTCGGATTATTCAAATCGTAATATTTTGATGCCTCTAAATCAAGATATGAATTGGTGCTTTCATCACCGTCAGTCAGGTCAACATAGGCATTTTTGTAGGTTTGATAAAGTTTATTATTCCAGCCAATAAAATAGCCAAACGCACCAAAACCAGCATAAATGATAGGTATTTTCCAGTACTTTTTATTGTATGCCTGACCAAGCCCCGGTAATATTGCGGAATAAATGGAAGCTTTTTTGGGAGAATGAGTTTCGGCGTTTTTTTTTGTAACCACCACTGTAACTGTAGAATCGGTCTGAAGTATTTGCCCGTGTACGTTCATTGAACCCAACATGAGCAAAACAACGGTTATATTTATAATAAAGTTCCGATTCTTCTTCACACCTGAATATTTTGAGCAAAAATAGAAGAATAGGCTAATTATTCGGGGGAATAAGAATTATTATTTCTGGTTTTCAATTATTTTAACAATTTTATCGAGCTCGGCGGCTGATTTAAAAGGAATTACAATTTTCCCTTTTCCTTTATTATTTACTGAAAATTTTATTTTGGAAGGAAAAATTTTGTCGAGTTGTTTTTTTACCGTCTGGAATTCTTTCGGAACATTTAAAGTACCTGATTTTTCATTGGGTTCTTTTTCTTCGGTTAAGTTACGAACCAGCTCTTCTACTTTGCGAACCGAGTAACCATTTTTTATGGTTTGATTGAATAGCGCGATTTGGGTATCTTCATTTTCAATGTTAATAATGGCACGCGCATGTCCCATCGAAATTTGTTTTTCGATAATTCCCTTTTGTATGATTGCCGGTAATTTTAGCAAACGAAGGTAATTTGCAATTGTGGAACGTTTTTTACCAACCCTTGTACTAAGTTCTTCCTGGGTAAATTCCAGTTCATCCATCAACCGCTGGTAGCTCAATGCAATCTCAATGGAATCCAGATCTTCCCGCTGAATGTTTTCAACGAGCGCCATTTCAAGCATGCCTTCGTCTTTTGCCTTGCGAATGTATGCCGGAATGGAAGTTAATCCGGAAATTTGTGCTGCCCTGAACCTCCGCTCTCCTGCAATGATCTGGTATTTGTTGTCAGCAATTTTACGTAATGTAATTGGCTGTATCAAGCCGATTTCTGCAATTGATGTTGCCAGTTCTTTGAGGGCTTCTTCATCAAACTTTGTTCGGGGCTGAAAAGGATTAGCCTCAATATTACTAATATCAACTTCATTAATACCGGCACTTAACTGCATTTTTTCAGCATCATCAATCAATGCACCAAGTCCACGGCCTAAAACATTCCTTTTCACCATGATAATCGTTAATTAATTACAACATTTTTTTCTTTTCTCAACTGGGTCATTTGGTTTCTCTGCAAAATTTCCCGAGCCAAATTCATGTGATTTATAGCGCCTTTTGAACTTGCATCGTATAAAATAACAGGTTTCCCGTAACTTGGAGCTTCACCCAGTTTTACATTTCGCTGAATAACGGTTTCAAAAACCATATCCTGAAAATGATGCTTAACTTCCTCATAAACCTGATTCGAGAGGTTTAATCGCCCGTCAAACATGGTTAACAGGAATCCTTCAATTTCCAGATCTTTATTTAACCTGTTCTGGATGATCTTGATCGTGTTAAGCAGTTTGCCTAATCCCTCAAGTGCAAAGTATTCGCACTGAACGGGAATAATTACAGAGTCGGAAGCAGATAATGCATTCACGGTAATCAGGCCTAAAGATGGCGAGCAATCGATAAATATAAAATCATACTTATCCTTTAAATGCAAAATTGCATGTTTTAGCACCATTTCCCTGTTCGGTAGATTAAGCATCTCAATTTCGGCCCCAACCAAATCAATATGCGATGGTATGATATCGAGGTTCTCCACCGCTGTTTTCATGATTACTTTGTCGGCTTCAATTTCATCAACAATACATTCATAAATGCTTGATTGAATGTTTTTAAGGTCAAAGCCCAGACCAGATGTGGCATTGGCTTGCGGATCAGCATCTATAACAAGTACCTTTTGTTCCAAAACGGCCAGACTTGCAGCCAGATTAATCGTTGTTGTTGTTTTTCCTACTCCACCTTTCTGGTTTGCTAACGAAATAATTTTTCCCATCTATACGATAACTATTTGAATTGATAGTTTTCAAATTTAATAAATTACAAGAAATCTTTGTTTCTTTTTTTTGAAGCGATTAGTTGACAGAAGATAAACTGCTGGAATTGAACTGATAAGAAAATTAAATTTTTTGTGATAGCATTTCCGATATCAACTGATCTTTACTAACTGGAACAACCCCAAGCTTCTCGCAAACCTGTCCGCCAGCAAGGTTCGACATCATTGCTGTAATTTTCGGATGAAGGCCTGCTGCAACTGCTAAACTTGCAACACTTATTACAGTGTCACCAGCTCCCGAAACATCGGCAATATATCTGATTTCAGCAGGATAGTACTGCTCTTTCACCCCATTACTTATAAACACGCCCAATTCTGAAAGCGTAATGAAAATAAGCTTGAAATTTTGTTTTTGTTTGAATTCTTCGGCCAACTTCTTCAGGGTATCCAAATCTCCTTTCTTAATTGGAGTTCCAATACCATCAACAAATTCCTTAAAATTGGGTTTGAAAAGTGAAACATTTGTGTAATGGTGAAAGTTTCTTTTTTTCGGATCGACAGCTATTTGAATATCTTTTTCTTTCGCAAGTTTACTTACTTTATCAAATAAAGTTGATGTAATAACACCTTTATCATAATCAACAAAAACAATCACATCGATTTTTTCTTTCTGAATGAGTTTGTCGATGGCAGCAACCATTGAAATCTCTGTCTCGGGTTCAATAAAATCTGTGCTTTCTTCATCAACCCGGGCAATGTGCTGTCCCTTACTAATTATCCTGGTTTTTAGGGTTGTATTTCTTTTTGGGTCGATAAATACGCCTTCACACGAAAGTTTATTTTTTTCCAGAAGCTTTCTGAATCTGCGGCCTTTATCATCATTTCCAATTACAGCAAATAAATAGGGTGTTGCTCCCAATGCCTGTAGATTTAATGATACGTTTGCGGCTCCGCCAAGTCGGTTTTCCCGCTTGGTTACAGATACTATAGGAATTGGCGCTTCAGGTGAAACCCGTTCAACTTTTCCCCATAAATACGAATCTACCATTGCATCGCCAATAACTATGGCACGCATTTCTTTAAAACGGTTGAATATATGATTTACTTCAGCTTGCTCCACCCAATTAACTTAAAAGTTTACAAATCTAAGAAAATTTCGATGTCTTAAAAAAGAGATTTTTAATAAATGCATTTGAATTTCAGCTATAAACAAAATTACAACGGGTCAACATCCACATTTATAATGCAGTTGCTATTGTATGGACGATTTTTTATTTCCCCAATACCCGATAAAATAAATGATTTGACTTTCTCCAAATGCAGTTTCCGATCTAATTTTAGCCATATTTCCTTATTATGCCACTGTTTTATTCTCCCGATAAGGGGATATTCAGGCCCCAAAACAATTATTTCCGATGCTTTTTTCAGTTCGCTTGCCAGCTGTAAAGCTACCCTGTCAACGGTTTCTTGTTTTTTGTGTTTGACAATAATTTTAATTAACCGGTAAAATGGCGGGTAATTAAAAAGCTTTCGTTCATTAAGTTGATTATTCATCATCGATTGGTAATCCTGATTTTGAATCAGATTCAATAATTGATGCTCAGGTTGCGTGGTTTGAATAATAACTTTTCCCTGTTTATGTTTTCTCCCTGCTCTTCCGCTAACCTGCGAAATCAACTGGTAGGCTCTTTCATGTGCCCTAAAGTCGGGGAAATTGATCAGGTTATCTGCATTTAAAATCCCAACAATACTTACATGCTCAAAATCCAGGCCTTTTGTAACCATTTGTGTGCCAATAAGAATGTCTGTTTTTTTGTCTTCAATATTCCTAACGATCTTCTCAAAAGCATTCTTTGAATGAGTTGTATCCATGTCCATTCTGGCAATTCTTGCATTTCTAAATAACGATTTTAAATCATCTTCAATTTTTTCAGTTCCGAAACCACGGGTTTTTATCTCCGGAGACCCGCAATTATCACAAGAGTTTGGCAGAGGAATATGATATCCGCAGTAATGACAAGTGAGCTTTTTTTTAAATTTATGATAGGTGAGACTAACATCGCAATTCTGACATTTGGGAATCCAACCGCAGGTGAAACATTCAACAAACGGAGAATATCCGCGCCGGTTTTGAAACAGGATAACCTGTTCCTGATCTTCAAGCGCTTTTTCAACACTTTCGTAAAGTTCAGGAGATAATAAGGAATGCATTTGTTTTCGTTTGTAGGCTCTTTTTGTATCTGCAACAATCATTTTCGGTGATTCAAGTTTTGAGTGTTTCTCCAATAAATTTACCAGCGCGTACTTGCCGGTAAGCGTGTTGTAATAACTTTCTACCGATGGAGTAGCAGAACCTAAAAGCACTTTTGCATCGTGCTGATGACCCAAAACTACCGCAGTATCGCGAGCTTGATATCGAGGGGCGGGATCGTATTGTTTGTAAGAATTTTCGTGTTCTTCATCAACTACAATCAATCCTAAATTTGAAAAAGGCAAAAACAACGCTGACCTTGCTCCTAAAACAACCTGATATCCTTCATCAGGATTTTCATTAAACTAAGAGAACTTTTTCCCAGATTTCAACACGTTCGCGACTGTTAAGTTTGGAATGATATATTCCTACTTTGTTGCCAAAAACATTTTTTAGTCTTCGGATTATTTGTGTTGTCAGTGCAATTTCCGGAACAAGATAAAGAGCTTGTTTGCCCAATTTTAAAATTTCATCGATTAAATGGATGTAAATCTCTGTTTTGCCACTTGCCGTAACTCCATGAATTAGTGTTACCTGCTGTTGTTGAAATGCCTGATTGATTTGATTTAATGCTTCTTGTTGGTAATTATTGAGCATGTTTATTTCCACCTGGTTGCTTCCTGCATCTTCCAGCCTCGAAACTACTTCCTGGTATTGAACAAGAATTTTTTTCCGGCACAATTCCTTTAAAATTGCCGTGTTGAAAAAAGTCTCCTTAAACAAATCTTTTTTTGAAATCGTTGATTTCCGCTCTTTTTCAAAAGCATTTGTTAATTCGCAAAAATGATATAATAATGCCAGTTGTTTTTTTGCCCTTCCGAGTTTATGAATGTGTTCGTTTAAAACAGATTCAGAATTAATTGTTGAGTGAAACTTCACAAAGGTTTCTGTTTTAGGCAAATATTTTTCAGTTACCTTTTCTTCCACAGCAACCAAATTTTTATCCTGCAGCGATTTTAATACGGAATAAGAAAAATTATTTCCGAGTTTTTTTTGAAATTCCGAAAGGAAAACCGGCCCGTTTTCAACTTCGCTCATTAAAAGCATTTCTTTATCATTCAGCGAAATTTCCTGATCTGATCCGGTGGAAATAATTTTTGATTTACTTTCAAGTTTTAATCCTGTTGGTAATGCTGCTCTGAAAACATCGCCTAAAGTGCAGCAATAATAATCGGCAATCCATTTCCAAAGTCTGAAATTATCTGGCAAAACAACCGGTTTTTCATCTAAAAGCTGGATAATTTCCTTTGATTTCAATAGCGCTTTCAATATCTATCTGAAAGGGATAAAACAAGTCCTGCATACAATCGTTTGGGGCCAAACTGAACAATAGCGCGTTGCCCGGGAGCGATGTTTTTTTGCATTGATTCGGCACCCTATAGGTGTAAGAATCATGCAACGATAATGGTAATATGATTTGTGCAAAAAGTTCAGCCATTTGAAAAACGAAAATTAAAAGTAATTGAAAAAAACAACACTATAAAGCTGAACCTTGCATTGATCAGTTAAAGTTTTGATCGATCCAACTGGCTACATCTTCCATTAACCAGTTTGGTGTTGAAGTTGCTCCACAAATACCAACCGAATTTACATTTTCAAACCATTGTTTGTCAATTTGCTCCAGATTTGAAATAAAATGGGATTTTGGATTTTCCTCTTTGCAAATGGTAAAAAGATATTGTCCGTTTGAGCTTTTTGTTCCGGCAACAAAAAGAACCATATCAAAACTTGCAGCAAACTTTTTCAGGTTGGGCACCCGGTTCGAAACCTGGCGACAGATGGTGTCTTTAATTTCAACAGGAACACCCATTTTCATTTTTGATTTTACTGTATTTGCAATGTTATGAAAGTCTTCAACACGTTTTGTGGTTTGAGAATACAATGAAACCGGGCGATCAAAATCAATTTTGTTTATTTCATCAATACTTTCAATAATTAACGCATTATGCATGGTTTGCCCGTTTAAGCCTTCAATTTCGGCATGGCCCTTTTTCCCATAAATAACAACCTGACCTTTTTCTTCCTTTTTTGCCTCGTATGAAATTTTCACCTTTTCCTGCAATGTAAGTACAACAGGGCAAGTTGCATCAATCAGATCAATGTTGTTTTTAGATGCATATTCATAAGTTTCAGGTGGTTCACCATGCGCCCTTATCAGTACTTTGCAATCTTTCAGCGTGAAATATTTTTCTTTCGAAATGGATTCCAGTCCCATTTTTTCAAGCCGTTCCACTTCCATTCCATTGTGAACAATATCGCCCAAACAATATAATTTGCTGGTTGTTTCCAATTCGTTTTCTGCCGAACGAATGGCGTTTATCACTCCAAAACAAAATCCCGACCGTTTGTCAATCTCAATTCTCATTTTTCCTCCGTAATTTCATTCACTTTTTCTAAAGCCCATTTTAACTGCTCGTCGCGCGTGAGATGGCTGTTATCCAGCACCAATGCATCGTCAGCTTTTTTTAACGGACTTACCTCTCTTGTTGAATCAATTTTGTCGCGGTTTAAAACATTCTGAAGAATTTCATTAAAATCAACTTCCTGTCCTTTTTCTTTTAATTCAAGAAAACGCCGTTGTGCACGGATTTCGGGAGAAGCTGTCATGAAGATTTTTAATTCAGCAGTCAGGAAAAACCACGGTGCCAATGTCGCGGCCATCCATAACTATTCCTTTGTTTTTACTGTTTTCACGTTGCTGTTTAACCATTTCGTGGCGTACTTCAGCAATGGTACTAATAGGACTTACATTATTCGAAACTTCCAGTTGCCTGATCTCATCTTCAATATTTTCACCGTTCAGAAATGTGGTATTTTTCCCGGTGCCTTCATCCCACTGAAATGTGATTTTAATGTTTTTTAGTTCGTCAATGATTTTTGGAACATCGGGAGTGCTATTTTTGATCAGTCCTTTTCGCAGGGCATAAAGCGTAACTGCACGATACATAGCACCGCTGTCGATATAAATGTAACCCAGCAGGCGTGCCAGCGATTTAGCTACAGTGCTTTTACCACATGAAGAATGACCGTCGATTGCAATAATTATTTTTTTACCCGACATTTTATAAATTTTACAACAAAGATAATTGATTTTTTATATCAGACAGGAAAGTCTTTTTTGGTTTTTAAGACACATTCTAATTTGGGAAACAGAATTTAAAAGGTTTGTAAACTTTTCCGGCAACAGTTTGAATGAAAGATTTTGTTATTTAAAATCGAAATCTCACTGATTTAAATTGATGGCAAGAGTGAATAAACTTGATGAACCTGCAAGATGATATTGAGCAATCCCGTAATCAAGCGTAAAACGTTTGATTTTAATTCCAAACCCGAATGAAAAACCAACGGCTCCCAGTTTCTCGTCATACTTTAACTCCTGACGGCGCTGGTAATTATACCCCGCCCTCAAAATAAAATTGGGCGACGGAAAAATTTCAACTCCCCAAATCAGGTGGCGCATCAGTTGCTTTCCAAACCCTTCGCCGCGCTGATAAATATCGTCAATCAGGTTATCAGATTCAGATTCAGTATTGGCTAAATCCCAGTGATTTATATGATGCATATTTATTGAAAAAGCGATTGGAGCGTGCATTAATTTACGACTGATTCCGGCTTGTAAATTGAAAGGAATCCGTTCTCTTTCTCCGCCGTCGTAATAGGTAGTAATTTGCCCTCCAATATTTTGTGCTGCTAAAGCTACATTTGTATAATTATCTTTTGAAGCAAAACTTACACCTAAATCAGCGGCTAACCCAAACGATTGATAGGTTTCGAATGATACAAGAATTGGTTTTAATATAGCGCCATATTTCAAACGTTTGTATTGATTTGAATAAATAATGTTAAGCGCATATTCGGCAGCCTTAAACTGGTTTCCGGTAAGTTCTCCAAATTCGGTGGCCTCCTGAAAATCGCCATAATTAATGTAGTGCATTCCAAGTGCAAAGTTCCCAATTCCATCAAATGATTTGGCGTACGATGCATAACCGTAATTAATATCAGCAAGGTAATTTACATAGCTTACCAGCAACTTTTTCTCCATTGCTTTGTGCAGAAGCGCGGGATTGTTGTATGAAAGAGTTAAATCGGTAGTGTCGAGCAAAGCAACCTGGCTACCACCTAAAGCCGCAATACGGGCAGAATTTGGCAACTCCAAAAACTGATAAGTACTTTCTCCGCCAATTTGTGCACGGGAGCTTAAGATACCACAGCAAAAAAGAATAATCAGGTAGTGTTTCAGCTTCATTCGAAATTTGCATTTTGACTAAAACGCCAAAGATATTTAAATATTATTGTTTACGGTTGATTTTAGTTGTTGCTGTTTTTAAAAGGCAAGGATGTTATCTCTTGAAGAGATGGAATCCTTTAAGATGTATAAATATCTATTTTTAGTCCTTTTGATTGGTTATATATTTATGCCGTGGGTTTACATGACTAAATTTTATAAAAGCAACAAAAACAACTCCCCCGATAATATTACCGACTGTGGACCATATTTGAACATGCAAATAGTTACCTAATGTAACTGATTTGCTTGTAATCATTGCCGTAAATATTTCTATTGATCCAACAATTGCATGGTGTAATCCGCCAATTCCTATAACGGTTGTAACAAGAGCAATAATAATTATCCGGCTTATGGTTTCCTGCGATGAAGTAACAAGCCAGGATAGCAATCCCATGAGCCAACCCGCAAGTGTGCCGCTTAATAATATCATATACCAGGGATGATTTATCAGAGACCGGGCAAGAACCTCAAATGTATTATATTCAATTACCTCTAATTCTTGCGGTAATATCGACAGAATATAACCAAATACGTATCCTCCAACTAAATTACCAAAATAGATTATCCCCCATAATATAAGCAGGCTTTTTATAGTTGCATTTCGGTTTAATACCGGTATAACTGCCAGTGTAGTGTGTTCGGTAAAAAGCTCCGATTTGCCGATAATAACAAAAATAAATCCGAGCGGATAAGCAAAAGCAATTAAAACATGCATTACAGAGGGATGAACAATTTCGTGGAAGAGCGTGTAAATTGCAACCATTAAAAATACGCTAAAGCCAATTTCCAAACCTGCCGAAATTGCTGACAGAAACAAATCCTGGTGCGAACGGTTATGTTCGTGCATTGCCGTTTCAATTTGTTCATTAAGTATTTCATTTATCTGCTTTGGTTTGTTTAATGCTTCTTTAAGATCTTTCTGTTGTCGCTTTGTCATAATACCGTAATTTACATGTATTTAACCTTATGTTTTTAATTGAATAAGATGCCTGTCCGAAAGCAGACAGTTAATTTATAATGTTTTTAAATGCTGTTGTCAGTGTCATGAATATATGTAATACTCGTTTCATTTTTCTGTTCATTCCAATTCATCAATATAAAATTATTTATGTCACCTTATACGAACACTTTTTTATTTGAACAAATAATTCACAGATTTGCTTTGGGGCAGATGGTAATTTTTATATTACTATGCTTTGAGTTCCGGTATTTCAAATATTTCTTTTCCCCGGCTTTAAAATGGAGAAATTGGAGAAAGAGGTTCTTTATGTATGAAAAAGTTACTTTTAAATGCCTTAATAATAGAAGTTCTGGTATCCTTGTTTCTCAATGTAAACCTTTCCTTCCAATGGAAACTCCCCAATTATTGATTGAATTCCATTTGTGGCCACTGAGCCAAATATTCCTATTCCACCCCCAATATTTGAATATACAGGAACCGGTTCTGCAAATGGATTATCTTGAACATTAGCTTGCCGTGCTTCCGATTTTACGTAATAATACAATTCTCTTGAAATGTTTTGAACTATCGCAGTTACTTCAATAAATTCTCCTAATTCTAAATCAATATTTCGTTCCATATAAAGGTTGTATGAAAGTGTGTAATCTCCTGAACCCATAAGTTCATCAGTAAAAAAGGCTGTGTTATCATCATTCATGCCCAATATATCTGTATTCGTAGAACTTGTCAATACCGGATCCTGCGATTCGAAATAGGTGTTATACCGTGAAAGTTGAATGATTGTATCGGTTGGTTCGGTGTTTTGTTGATTTTCATAGCCATAGCCGTAGTAACCGGAACTGTAATATTTTGATTGTTCAATTCCCTGGTTTTGCACCGTATATAGCCGGTAATAGTTACTTTCTGTTTTTGAGTCGGAAATGGAAAGTTTATTTTTCAAAGTGTAGGGCATATAGTAATAATCTCCCGGAGATTTAAGAATTTCGAGGTTAAGTTGGTTAAGTTTTGCCGGATAAGGAACAGTTGTTTCGCAAAACACCCTGTTAAACCCATCTGCCAATATTTCAAGCCGGTAGGTTGAACCCGATTTAATTTTCAATAATGTGTCGAGATAATAACCATGTTCATAAGGATATTTTTTCATTACGCCATAATTTAAATATTCATAAAAAGTATCGATAACACTTGTGTAGGCTAAATCAGATATAAATACCCCGTCTTCATAAAGTTTTACATTTGCATCAGGCAGAGCCTCGAAATATTGATTGTCGTCTAAAATGCTCCTGCTTTTTTCAATGCGTACATATTTATATGTGCTTCCGGCTGTAAATACTGCATTCACAACAATTTTAGGTTCAATTTCAGCTGATTTAAAATCAATATCTTTTTCACATGAATTTAAAAGTATCGAAGAGAAAATAATATAAACTAATATTTTGAGTGGTTTCATTTTTTTAGAATTTAAATGAATAAGTAATTGAAGGTATTAATGGAAATAAACTCACCTGTTTTAAAGCTCGTTTGGAATCTTCGTAGTACCAGCCATCGCTATATCCACTGGTGGTATTATGCCCC
Organism: uncultured Prolixibacteraceae bacterium; assembly: GCA_963849775.1. Taxonomy (GTDB): domain Bacteria; phylum Bacteroidota; class Bacteroidia; order Bacteroidales; family Prolixibacteraceae; genus Draconibacterium. The sequence goes on from CAWKIX010000028.1 coordinate 191,513, forward strand.
CAGTAAAGATAGAAAGGATTTTGGCGGTTGTAGGCATTGTAAACTCCCAGTGACCAGGTTCGTGTTCCGTGTTTCTTTTGCCGGTGAAAGTTAACTGCAATATCCATCCTGTGATAATTGGGCATTCTGTAATTATTCCTTCCTCCATAATACTCAATTCCTGAGGCATTATAACTATTCGTATAATAACCTGACGAATATTTCTGAAGGGCAAGTGTTGTATTATTTCCTGTTCCAAAAACCCAGGTTGCGCCAATATCAATTCTGTCATTAAATTTGTGGGTCATTACGAAACTTATGTCGTGCCTGCGGTCATATTTGGCGGGAAATGTTTCTCCAAAATTAAGGTTCTCAAATTTTCTGTCCGATTTTGATAAGGTATATCCAATCCAGCCGGTGGTTTTCCCAACGGTTTTTTCTATTAGAACTTCCATGCCATAAGCCCATCCTTTGCCTGATTCTATCTTCGATTCCCAACCGTCGCTTATTCCTGTAAATGATGCACCTTCCTTATATTCTATCAGGTTGTTCATGGTTTTGTAAAAGAGTTCAACAGATAGGTCGAATCCTTTTGGCAATTTATAGAAACCACCAAAAGCCCATTGATGCGAAATTTGCGGTTCTACCTTTTTTGTTGCCGGCAGCCATAAATCTGTTGGTAAACTTATGGTTGATGTAGAAAGTAAATGAATATACTGGCTCATCTTTGCATAAGATGCTTTTAACGACCATTTTTCTGAGCCGAGGAAACGAATTGATGCACGTGGTTCAAACGATGGGTATGCTTTCCCCTGAACATTGAAAAGTGAAAAATGGCCTCCGATGTTGACTTTAAATTTTGATGAAAGTTCTATAATATCTTCGGCGTATAATCTTAATTCGTTGGCGCTTATATTGTTGTTGCCGTAAGTTGTATCTGCGGATTCTTCGGTGTGTTCATCATCAACAAATTTAATGTGGTTTACCCCTGGACTGAAAGTGTGAAAGATGTTTTCCATACCAAATTTTATTGAATGGCTTTTTAAGGGGAAGTAATCGAAATCTATTTTTGCTGCAAAATCTTCAATACCTGAATCATAATCAAATAGCTCTTCTATTTTCGATTTATCAAGGGTGTTTTCCTGTAAAGAATTTTCGCCAACATTAAAATTGTATTTGCTGTACGTGAGTGTTACATTGCTAAATAATTTTGGCGAAAAAACATAATTCCATCGAAGAGCATTGGTAATGTTTCCCCATTTCAATCCGCTTTCATACTTTTCATTATACCGGATGTGCTCATCTACATAATAGTCTTTTTCTATTGCATACGCTTTGTCAAGACCAACATAAGACGAGAAGTACAGCCTGCTTTTTTCAGAAAAAATGTGATTTATTTTTGCATTTAAATCATAAAAATAATAACCACCAGTGTATTCACTTCCGCCGTTACTGTTGTTTGCAATTTTTATAAGCGGTTGAGCCAATAAATCAAGGTAGGTTCTTCTGCCCGAAAGAATAAATGATGTTTTATCTTTTATTATCGGCCCTTCAATTGAAAAACGTGAAGAAATTAACCCAATGGAAAAGTCGCCTTTAAATTCTTTCATGTTTCCTTCTTTCATTCTGATATCGACAACCGATGATAACCTTCCGCCAAAACGGGCAGGAAATCCACCTTTATACAATTTTACTGTGTTAATTGCTGATGGGTTGAAGACAGAGAAGAAACCAAATAAGTGGCTTGCGTTATAAACCGGAACCCCGTCGAGCAAAAACAAATTTTGATCGGGGCCACCACCACGAACATAAATACCGCTTGTACCTTCTGTGCCTGATTGAACTCCGGGGAGTAACTGGATAACTTTTAATACATCGGGTTCTCCTAATAAAACAGGGATTTTAGTTAAAGCAGAAGTTGGTATTTCGGCCATGCTCATTTGGGTACGATCTACTTTCGAAACTTCACTCCCATAAACTTTAACCTCCTCAATTTCCTGCATTAAATTCAAATCAGCATTTATAGTTGTATCACCGGTAATATTTAATTCAATAATTTGTTTTTGAAAACCGATATATGAAAATGCAATCGTATGTTTTCCTTTTGGTAGTGAAAAACTGTAAAACCCGTATTCATTACTTATGGTTCCGGATAGCGAATTTGTTTCGTAAACATTTGCATTAATCAGGTTTTCTCCGGTTGCATTATCTCTTATGTATCCACTTATTTGAAAGTTCTGAGCCTTAGCAGTGAAGATAATGCAAGAGACAGGAAGCTAATGAGGATGTATTTCATTGATTTTTGGTTTATAAAAGGTTTTATTTTTTTCTTCAAAACTAAAACATGATTTTAGTTAAAGAGCATTTAAATCTGTTAACAATTTAGAAAACGAATTAACGAATGTAATAGTATGTTAAATAGTGTTTTTGAAGTATTTTGCTTTCCAAAGCTTTATTGGATTTGCTTTAGTAATTCTTAGCTGATTTTCATAACTTATACAGAAATTTCAAAATAAACCGATGAATCATTCAACATTTAACCGCAGGGATTTTGTTAAAACTTCGCTGGCTGGCGCAATTGCATTAGCGACCGGGGTTTATCCATTTACAAATCCGCCAATCGTCAGCATTGTAAAAATCAGAAACGGGAATATTAAAAATGCTGTTGATGAGGCAATCCGCTTAATTGGTGGCGTTGACAAGGTTTTAACGGGCAAGCAGCGAATTATGCTTAAACCTAACCTTGTGGGCGACAATCCTGCCTACACAACCAAACCGGAAGTTATAAAAGCGTTGGCAGAACTTTTCAAAAGCGCCGGGAAAGAAGTTTGTATTGCTGAAGGATCGGCGGCGGCGGATGGTTTTAATTTTAAAAACAATATTCAGTACCGAACAAAAAAGCCGGAGATTCTGAATCCGATGCAGCAACATGTTTTTGATAAGCTTGGTTATTCTTCAATGGCCAAAGAACTGGATATTCCTCTGATTAATCTTCACTCTGGGGAAATGGTTGATTTGCCTGTTGCAAATGGATTGTTGTTCGAAAAAATAACGGTTCATAAATCGGTTGCTGAAACGGATTTGTTATGCTCTGTTCCGATGATGAAAACGCATGTTCTGGCAACTGTAACTTTAGGAATGAAAAACCTGATCGGCGTTTATCCTGGCAGTGTTTATTATTCAGTACGTTCGTTTCTTCATGATAGGGCAGCAGAAAAAGACTCACCCGGAATTGCCTATGAAATTGTAGATATGGCACGGGCAAGCAAGTTGGGACTTACTGTTATTGATGCTTCTGTGGCAATGGAAGGGAACGGCCCGTCAGAAGGAGAATTGGTAAACATGGATTTGATAATTGCAGGAACAAATCCACTGGCAACCGATTTGGTTGCAACAGCTATTATGGGATTTGAAACTCACGAAATTCCCACATTTAACTGGGCAGTGAAAGTTGGAATGAAACCTTCTACGCTGGATGACATTGAAGTAAGAGGCGAAACAATTGCCAGTGTACAGCGAAAATTCAAAAGGCCGGAAATGTTCCCGTGGAATTCAATAAATAAATTGTGGGGTGTTGAGGAGTTGTAATTAGTTATGTGATTTCTTCTGATCTCAGTTCGGAAATTATGATTTGCAATTTGAAAATTTCTGTAGATAAAACATTGTTTTTGGAGGGTTTGATAAGTAAACTTTTACTTATTGTTATATTATGTAAAAAACTTTTTATGAATTTAGTTATTGCCTTGCAAAGCATGCGTTTAAAATTTACTTTTGAGTAAAATTTGTACCTGAAAAAAGCAGATTTTTCTTATGAGTGAAAATTTTACGAAAACTATTTATTCCAGGGGAATGAAAAGGGAATTCCAATTCATGAAAGTTTTTTATGGCTCCGAATTAAGGTACCATGTTCTATTTAATACTGATCGAATTAATAGACAAGAAGAATTTAGGATGTATAGGGATGAAAACGGTCAGTGAAAGATTGCTTCAAAGGTATTACCAATTTGGATTCTTGAATCCGAATGTGATTTCAATGAGGCGATTGAAGAAAATAACAATAGTTAGTATTAATTCATGAAACCTTGTTTGTACATGGATATGCCTGTAGTCCAATTATTAGAAAAGTATCCCTTAGCTTTAAGACCCCAAGTTGTCCGAATTCGACATAAGCCAAGCAGTTTTGTGTTAACTAAATAACTTATTCATGGATATACGTAGCGAAGACAAAGAACGTCTAGAAAAACTCAAAAAAAATCTTTCCAAATTGGATGAAAAGAATAACTCTTCAAAGCAACCTAGAAAACGAATTTCTTCTAATCGTTTTGGAAAAATATATTATGAGGAATCGGAAAATAGAAATGAAAAGTATAAGCTGGAAGGTCCAAAAATAGTGGGGAAGATTGACTTACATGAGTTAAATAAGAAGTTTTCAAAACGAATTGATGAGAAAAAGAGGATGCCCAATTTGGAAAATTTTGATTCAGGGCGTACCAATACATTTATTGATTACCAGAGATTTGAACCGATACCGGCTATTGGAGAACTAAAGTTTTTTGATTATAACGTAAATAAATTTGGAATCATCAAAGATGTCAAAAATGAGAAAAATATTCAAGCTGCTCAAGTTCATGTTTTGGAAATAGATTTAGCAACATCGAATAGAATTTTTGAAGGAGAAATTGTTAGTTTCATATTAAATAAACATAAAAGAGGATTTTATGCAACTGAAGTTAAGCCAATTAATGAACTCACTTTAGAAAATTTACCAAACAATATTGACTTCATTGATATTAAACAAATTGAAAAAATAATTAGTAATTCAGTTGGCTCCAATTTTCACCTTATAGATCCTGAAATAAAAAACAAAATAATTAATACCCTAACTAAAAAAAAGGATTATGAATCTTGGGTGCTTTTTAATAAGGTTGAAACAAATGAATCTCTAATCGAAAATTTCATACAGGAAAATATAGCCCCTTTAAGTGATGGAGAAAAAATTGCTTTTCTAAGAGCTAAATACAATGATAAATTGTTGGAAAATATCCTAACGAACTGGAAATCATCAGATAAAATATTAGTTTTATTACTTACCGAAACAATTGGGAATAATACAATAGATGAAGAAATGGTTTCAAATGGCTTCATTAATTGTTTTATTATAAATGATTGGACATATGAAGAATTATTGAATTTATTTTCAGTATTTAAAATTGGAATTATTAAAGAAAAAGTATTAAGTAATTTCTCTTTCAAGAGATATAATTCTATTGAATTTTTAAAAAAAATTGTACCAATAAATGAATTAACAATTCAAATCGCAAACAATTTGACATCCAGATTAATTGTTGAGAGCTCTGAAATATCAATTCAAACAATATTTCAAATATTTACTGCACTTAAAGAATATAGCATTTTAAAAAATGGCAATCATCTTCTTGAATTATTATCTGTTAGAAAGTTGGACCACGATGAGATTAAGGATTTAATCTCATTATTGAGTTCAGGTATTACCCCTGTTTTATTTAGAAAAACAATATCAAATAGTATTGATAATATTTATTCATGGGAACTAAATGAATTGTTAGATATTTGCAGCAAGAAAACAAGTCTGGCAAGTTAATCATAGAAGAATATTATAAAAAAGAGGCAGATGATTTATCATCAGATTTTGAGGGTCTGATAAACGATTTGATTGAAAAAAAGAAAATAATTTTACTAAACCATTTTTTAGATATTTCACACAAGACACTAGCCAAAAATAAACCACTTTTTATATTTAATGTTTCAATTTTCTCAAATCATAAAGCTGCGCAAAAACTATCCTTTCAATATATAAAATTTAATTATGAATATGAATTAATCGACTTTATTGAAAAGTTCCCTAATGTGATAATTCACAAGGAAATTGAATCTGCTAATAAACCATTAGCAAGCTTTATTAAATTTTTCAAATCCAATTCAAAAATTGAACTAACAAATGATTGTAAGTCATTTCTAAAAGAAAATTCTGGAATTGTTCAAAGCTTAGTTGTAAAATTTTTGATTTATCAACACTACCAAAAAAAGATATCAAATAATGAATTAATTGAAATCCTTAATTCTTTTCAATGGACAGAAATAAGTGCTCTATTAATTAAAGGATTTATTGAAGAATCTGATTTTACAGGTAAAGTAATTTTAGAAAAATTAAATACAATCTTTAATACTCATTTTAATGTTCTTGGAATTCAAAATTTTGATAAAAAAGCGTTCTTAGATAATTTTAAAATTAAAAGCATTCTTAATCTCTGTGATGGTCGCAAACATTATAATGAACTCATTGAAAAGTAAAGGAGCAAGCCGGTGGTATGTTGATGGAAAAATATCGTTAGTAACAAATAAAAGAGCAAAGGAAGACTGCTTTTGTGAAGGAAGACCTTGGAAAAAGGAATTTGTTTGGGATTCAAAAAAAATCAACCTTTAAATGAACAAATTGAATTTTATTGGTGTAGGACAAGTTCTTGTGCTTCAAGAAATGACTCTGTAAATTTAGAACAACCTTTTTATTATTGGAATATTTTAGAAATTTTAAAAGTTCTAAATATTACAATTGAAAAAATAACTTTAGCACACATAGCTGGGTGGGCTAATAGGATGAATCAAATAATTGAACACTTATTTTGCCGCAAATGCAAAAGTATCCTTCTACTATTTCTATTAAACCACGTACTTTAGGTTATTATGCTGTACCATTGTTTCATTGTGTAAATCCATCCTGCTCGGAAAAACAAATAATTCGTCTCACCCATTGTTTAAATTCGAAATGTGAATCGCATATAAATAGAGAACCTTTGGATAGTAGAGATTGTAAAAGCTGTAACCCTGAGGATCCGAATCATACAGGATTAAAATGTAATTTTTGTGGTTCAAGTTGTCCCGTTTGTTCTGGATATAATCGAAAAATTTCAGTTCAGGAAATGTGGTAAAATAAATTAATTCGTCATCTCTTAAGGATAATAGTGGTAAGGTAAATAATTTAAAAAGATTCAGGATAATTAACTATGTGTTTGCAAAAAATAATTGAACTACATTACTCCGAAATTATTATTTCAGTATTTACTGTGTTTGGAGTTGTACTAGGTTGGCTTTTAACAACAATTACTAAAAAGGAAAACTAAAAATTATTAAAACCATAATTGATCAAGATATTCATTTGTGGTTTTATAATTCTGCAGATAATATTAAATCAATCAGTGATATTAAGATTCACATTTTAAGACATGGAAAGGAAGAAATAAATGATTGGTCATCACCATTAAAAAAATACCATTATAATTTCAATCCTAAACAAATAACAGAAATATCGTCTGAACTTCCAATTGATTCCACAGATATCAGCAGGATCACAGTCTCTTACAAAGAAGTTAAAAAAGGGAAGAAGCGTTTTACGATATATGAAAATCCCATAGATGCATATTTAGATTCTGGGATTTGGGCAAGTGTCAAGGCGTATTTAGTTAGCAAATTATTTCTCAGATCTTAAAATATGTCACAATCTTCTTACATAAATCTCATCCTCCATTTTTTCACAAAAATGGATATCAACCAAC
>CAWKIX010000029.1:0-26780 GCA_963849775.1 uncultured Prolixibacteraceae bacterium
TCCAGTTGTTCTTTCAAAAGGCAGTAGAGAAAAAAATCATCGGAAGCCTTGAAAGTATTTACAAACTGTCTTCAGAAGTTGAAGTGGAAGAAATGCTTGAAAATTGTGGCGATTATATTCATAAAGATTATGATGGAGATCCTGCACTGGCAGTTGGGTCAGCAGTTTTATTAGCCGACCAGCACATTTCAGGAGTGGTAAATATTCTTCCGTTTACCTGTATGCCGGGAACCATCAACTGTACGGTTTCACAAAATCTCAGAAAAAATCATAACGGTTTACCCTGGGAAAATTTTGCATACGACGGGCACGATAACATTGGTTTAGACACGCGTTTCGAGGCATTTATGCACCAGGTGAAGGAATACCATCAACTACAGATGGAGAGAAAATATGTTAAAAATTGATTATTGATTTTAAAATTCAGCGAAATGGAAATAAAAGGAAAAGGATATTATTCTCATCATATCAAAATGATTAACCTGCAGGATAAGATACCACCGAAATCGTAAGATCAATTTTATTTTTGATTTAATTTTCTAAATACGAATAGTTCATTAGCTATTTTTCTGTCATTCGACAAGCGGACCATCTTGTTTTGTCCTCCAGGTTTACCTTCTTTTTTCATGAATAATTGAAATCCATCATGAATAACCGGACGAATTTTTAAATTTTGAAGCACTTTCCCCCGAATCAGATCTTTTTAATATGAATTTCTGGTCTGGATTTTTTCATCAAGCTTTTGCGTAAAGAAATTCATGTCTATAGGTTTTACATTAAATTCAATAAACCATTCATGAAAAGGTAATTCACCTTTCGGTGGATTTACCTGGGGTGCAACTGTAAATTCGATAACATCTATATTCATTTCAATGCTGATTTCTGAAACGGAAGATTCTACCTCTTCAATGCTGGAACGAATGAACACCAACTCCGAAAGTTTCACTAAAATTCTTTTTTTTACAAACCTGAAACAAAATTGCAAAGTCCCGCAACATAATCACAAAACTTTGAAACCATTCTTCAAACCGGCAATACATAATTACTAAGTATTGCACATGGCTTATTCCGAACTTGCCTACTGACGATTTATTAACAAAAAAATTAAAAATCATGAAAACAAACATGTGCATTTTTATTGCTGCAATTCTCCTGTTTGTTTCATTTACGGGGTACACCTTTAACGCTCCAGAGATGAATCAATTAAAGGAATCGGAAAATTCTACAGTTAATGGAAAACTCGTAAGGGTTCAGGTTCATGGTCAGGGACTGGAAAACAACTTATTCGGTGATGCTGATACACGAAATGTATCCATTTATCTGCCGCCGGGTTACGATGAAAGCGCAAATAAGGACTATCCGGTGGTCTATTTATTATCGTGGGAAAAAGGAACAGATAAAGACTGGTTCTGTAAATGGGGAGACAAATGTCTGGAGAAAACGCTTAACTATTCAATACGAAGCGGTAAGACAAAACCAATGATTGTTGTATCGGCAGACGGAAACAACAGTTTAAACGGATGCTGGTACACCAATTCTCCGGTTGCCGGAAACTGGGAAGATTTCATCGCTAAGGATGTGGTAAATTATGTGGATGAAAATTTCAGGACTATACCGGTTGCAGCAGCCCGCGGAATTGCGGGTCACAGCATGGGAGGCTACGGTGCACTTAAACTGGCTACAAAACATGCAGATGTTTTTGGAGCTGTTTATGCACTAAACCCGTATGTGGATTTTGCCTATCTTATTGATAACAGCTACATCTGGAGCAGCTGCGTCAAAACTGCGCTCGAAGCGGATGAAGTTTCAACAGGAAACTGCGTTGCTGATGCTTTGATTGGAATGTCGGCAGCATTTGCTCCCGATGAAACAAATCCTCCGTTTTACGGCTGCCTGTTTGAAAATAAAGAAGGCCAGAAGAACAACGAAATCAGGGAAAAATGGCTGGCGCAAGATCCAATGCAAATGATTAACTGCAATCAGGATAACTTAAAATCATTGCGATCAATTACCATCGACTGCAGTTACTCCGATGCCCTCATCAAACTTTCAGAAAATTATTCAAAAGCCCTGAATGAAATAGGGATAACCAATACCTTCCGTTTTTATATGGGCAAAGATACCAGCCAGGTCATTCAAAGGGTACAGGAATTTTTACTGCCTGAATTTTCTGAAAAACTTGTTCAATCCTTCATTCAAATTACCAATTACCGCCACTCCTTTACTCCATCCGATAAATTAAAAGTCAAACTGTTTGGCAAAGGAACCAGTTTACATCGTTCCCAAAGGCATTGATTTCAACCTTAATGAAATGGAAGCCGGTAAAATAATCAGTCTTGTTGTACCTTCAGAACAAACTTGTGAAATATCCCTGAAAAATTTCAACAAAGGTGTATATCAGGCCATAGGTGTAAGTCCGGACGGTTATATAAGCCAACCCATTGAATTTGGAGTAAGTGACGGAATTCCATCCGTACGGATTTGTGCTGAAGATTCGTATACAGGAGAAGAAGTCTGCTGTTGCTTAACCATTAACGGAATTACCTGCCCGGGAATTCCTGCAGGTGGTTTTACATTATCGGCAATGGGCGATATTTCGCTTTGTATGTCTTATAACGGCTATTGCTCCGTGGAGAAAAAAGTTACTGTTTACACAGATACCATTTTCCGTTTCACCATGACAAAGGATTCTTATCTGAAAGTAATTCAAAACGGAAGTAATGAACCGGTGCCCGGAGCTACAGTTCTGCACAACAGTAAATCATTGTTTACCGATGACAATGGCATTTCACGCATTCAAAATCTTCAGGATGATTCACTAACCTGTTGCATTTCCAAAGACGGTTATTTTACCGAAACAATTTCTGTCCCGCTCATTCCCGGCGAAACAGCTTCCGTTAAAATGACTCCTCTCCGGGCAAAAGTAAATTTTGTACTGACCAACAGCGACAATCCTGTTTCAGGCGTAAACATTCTTTTAAATACTGTTGAGGCAATAACCAACGAAAACGGTCAGGCTGATTTTACTAATTTGGAATCCCGAAATGAATATAAATTTGAAATCAACAGCATTTGCCATGAAAAAACAAACGGGACTTTCTTCCTTGAAACAGATACAACAATCCGTTTAACGCTGCATCCCGGCTTATCAGATAAGGGAATGAGAGTGATACCGTATGGAAATCTACTTTTTTTAAAACCACAAATCAACGGCACTTTTTATATTGTGCCCGAAGGTACAGTTGCCAGTCTCGCTGATGTTAAAAATTATTCAGTTTGGCAACAATTTGTTTTGGCCGGGGATTCGGTAACAACAAATTTCAACTATTTTCCTTCCGGAATGCAATACTGGATCTATTTTGCACCGGAAGAATGCGGTGGTGCTGTCCTGAAACGTGCACACATGGTAACCGACTCCAGAATTGTACCAATCAATGACGTAATGATTTATCCCAATCCATGCAGGGATCAAATCACAATTCAGTTCAACGGAGTACAAAAATATCAGATTGAAATGACCAGCCTCCAGGGAAAAAAATTATATCAGTATGAAGATACCGGAACTTCCCATCTAATAAATCTGTCAGTTTTCAACAGCGGAATTTATTTTATAAGGGTAAAATCCAAAGATTTAACAACCGTTAAAAAAATAATCAAGCTGTAGTAGGTGAAGTAAAAGTAGTACTCCTGTAAATGTTAAATAAGCGGGAAGTTCAGGTCCCCGGGATGCACGCATCCCGGGGTTTTCCTCAAACTTTTAAAAACAACATTCCTCACCTCATCCGAAATTGCATTTAAAGTAGGTTTTGGCAGTATAAGGTATTCGCCAGGAAAGGTGGCCAACCACGATGAATCGAGTAATAATCCACCCAAAACAACTTCAACAAAAAAAATGAAAGGATTGTCTGTTAACATTTGTTTGCTGCAACCTGCAGGAAGGTTTCAAAACATTTTGATAGTCCCCTGCACAGTGCAGGAAGGTTTCAAAACAATTTGAAACTCCCCTGCAGTCTGCGGCTGATTTTCAAAATCATTTGATGATGCGCTGCAATCTGCGGCAAGGTTTCAAAACGCTTTGAAAGTCTCCTGCAATCTGCAGCGGGTTATCCAAACCTTAAAGGAATAAAAAGTTCAGGAAATTTCAGCAGTTGTAGTCCAGCTTTATTGTTGCTTTGATTTTTACAGCCGAACTGGCATATTTTCATCCTTTAAATTCCAATGAAAATTGCACCAAGAATTCAATTGCCATTTTACCCCTTAAAATTGAAGACTCTATTCACAAGAAGGAAACAACACCGGTTGCAGGTAAACCTTGCTGAAGCAGTACAAGACAAATATCTTTGTAGAGATTCCTATCCGGTTGATATCAATGATGAAAATTCCCCCGACCTTCACAACCGGATTGCCCGGGAAATCGTAAAAAACACTCAACCCAATATTTCGTCGGGGGAAAATACAATACCGGAGAACGGCTGTCAGGGAAATTGTATAAACCTACTGTAACTATTTTGGTAAAACACCAGTAAACGCATTGTATCAAAACCACTTAAAATCATGCCCATCAATGCCGCAGCGGAACAGGAATTCCTGAAAAAACTTACCGAAATAACGGAAGCCAACCTTCAGAATGAAAATTTCGGAGTTTCTGAACTGGCGCGTGAGATGGGCATGAGCCGTGGTAATCTGCACAAGAAAATCACCTCGGCAGCCAAAATCTCGGCCAGCCAGTTTATCTGCCAAATGCGTCTGAAATATGCTTTCGAACTATTAAGGAAGAATTCCCTTACCGCTTCCGAGGTTGCTTACAAAGTAGGCTTTGGCAGTGTGAGTTATTTCAGCAAATGTTTTCACGATTATTACGGATACCCTCCCGGGGAAGCAAAAAATCATGTACCACCGGAAGTAACAAAAGAACTTGATTCAATAACTCATGAACCAAAGCTTGCGAGGAAAAGAAACAGGGTGCAGATTGCAATTACTGCTGCGTTTTTTTTGATTGCGGTTGTTATTTCAAGCGAAGTTTTCTTCTTCCGGTCTTTTGAAAAAGAAAGGAACAATAATGAAAACACCATAGCCATTATGCCTTTTGTAAATGACAGCGGAGAGGAGTTTGCCCCGTTTACCGCCTGGATGGGTATTGAAATCGGCAACAAACTTGGTAAAATTGACAATATGCTGATAGTTCCGCAATCGACTACAGAAACCTACCGCGATAGCAAAAAAAGCAACCGGGATATTGCACGCGAACTGATGGTTGACCATATCCTGCGCGGGCGGACTATTAAAACCAGCAATAAAATTCATTTAAATGTTGAGCTACTTAAAGTAAAAACCGGTCAATCCATTTTTACCGAAATGTATGAACGCAATTTGGATGAAACCGAAGAAGCCGACTTAAACCGCATTTTTGAGATTTGCGGCGATGTGGTTATTCAAATTTCGGAAGCGCTTCAAACAAACTTAACTGCCGAAGAGAAAAAACAGGTAGCTCTAAAATCCACTCAAAATCCGGAAGCACTTCAATATTTTCTGCAGGGAAATCAGTTGTTTTTAATGTTAACAAACGCGCCAAATAAATCATATACCAACCCAAATCGTTACATATACATCAACGAAGCAATAAAGACCTTTGAAAAATGTATTAATCTTGATTCAACTTACAGCGATGCCTATGTTAAACTTGCCCGGATTTATTTCGATTTTCTTTATCCTCATACTTCCGAAGTACCCCTTAGATACTTATACCAGGATTCAGGATTTATGTTTGTTGAAAAGGCATTGCATTTCAATAAAAATCATCTTGAAGCAAATGCACGTAAAAAACGTTATTTAATTTCAAAAGGATTGTTTCAAGAAGCTGAGAAACTTTCACCCATCGTCGATAAGCAGGTCAAAAATGCAGGGTATTATATGTCCACAGCAATGGAATACTATGAGCTTCAGGATTATTATCACGTTTTGGAAAATATATCAATATACTATAAATTAAAACCAGCTTCCGAAATAATACCGCCATTTTTATTTAACATAGAACTTGTGTGTTATAATGCATCAGGATTCCCGGAACTTTCGAGAAAGAAAAATACAGAATGGTTTGCAAATATGAATGATACTGCGTTGTATGATAATTTTAATGTACTTATTGAAATAAGGGATGGAAATTATCAAAGAGCGCTTGAACTTACTGAAATCAGCTTGAAAAAAAATCCCAATTCAGTTGTGTTTATGAATCATGAAATTGTAATTCATAATTATTTGCGTGATTACGACAAAGCACTAAAAGTGATGATCCGATTTGAAAAAGAAACAAAGAAGAAAGGTATTTCACCTTATGCTACAAGCTACATTCATGGTTATACTTATTTAAAAAACGGAATGACTGAAAAAGCCTTACCTCTGTTTGAAGGGGCTATAAAAAATTTTGAGGAACAAATAAAATATTCAAGTTGGGAAGCAAAGTTGTATTATTCGCACCTTTGTCTGGCCAAAATTTACGCAGCGCTGAACAACAAGCAGCAATCGATGCACTACCTGGGATTAATGCAAAAAGCAACCAGCACTCCAAAACTTTTTATTTGCGACCTTAAAAATGATCCCATGTTCGACAATGTGCGCAGCGAACCTGAGTTTCAGAAAATTACCCGGAAACTGGAACAAAAGTACCTTAAGGAACATGAACTGGTGACTAAACTACTGCGGGAGAAAGGCGAAAAGGTATAATGATTATAACTTTTTATGCAATAACCAGTAAATTAATGCATCAAAAAACCAGAATTCATGCAAAAGAATGCTAATTCAGAACAGGAATTCATGAAAAAGCTTACCGAAATAACGGAAGCCAACCTTCAGAATGAAAATTTTGGAGTATCTGAACTGGCACGCGAGATGGGCATGAGCCGTGGTAATCTGCACAAGAAAATAGCCTCGGTAGCCAAAATCTCGGCCAGCCAGTTTATCTGCCAAATGCGTCTGAAACATGCTTTCGAACTATTAAGGAAGACTTCCCTTACCGCTTCCGAGGTTGCTTATAAAGTAGGCTTTGGCAGTGTGAGCTATTTCAGCAAGTGTTTTCACGATTATTACGGGTATTCGCCAGGAAAGGTGGCCAACCGCGATGAATCGGATAATAATCCACCCGAAACAACTTCAACAAAAAAAACAAAAACAAAAAAGCGGTTAATTTCAGCAATTGTATTCCTGCTTTTTATTGCTGCTTTACTTTTTACAGCCGAACTTGTATATTTTCATCCTTTAAATTTTAATGAAAATCGCACGAAGAAATCAATTGCCATTTTACCCCTAAAATTTGAAGGAACCGATTCAATGAAATTGATTACCGGCGGATTAAGGGAATCGCTTCTGAACAGCCTGATGGATGTTGAAAACCTGAGCATCCGATCCGAAACCTCCGTCGAACAATATCGCGAAAGTACTAAAACATTAAAGGAAATTGCGAAGGAACTGAAAGTGGAATATGTCATCGAAATGAATTGCAACCAAATAGAAAACAACACCCGGCTGCAGATAAACCTTGCCGATGCAGTAAAAGATAAATACCTCTGGAGAGATTCCTATCCGGTTGAAATAAATGAAAAAAGCTTTCTTGATCTTCACAACCGGATTGCTTCCGAAATCATAAAAAACACCCAAACCGACATTTCACCCCGTGAAAAAGAAATACTGGAAGAACGGCTGTCGGATAATCCTGCTGCACTGAATTATTATTTGCAGGCTTTAAACCACATAACAATACGAAGACAATTGGCAACTTTCAAAAACCAGGATGAAACTTTGAATGAAATATTAAAAGCAAAAAATAAATTACAGAAGGCTATTAAGCTTGATTCAGGCTTTACTGCTGCATATGTGAGGCTTAGTCATATTTATATTGAAATATTGCAACAAAATACATCGAATCAGAATCTTATACAAGCGTATCTGGATTCCGGGTTATTTATTGCTGAAAAGGCCCTTTTGTTCTACAAAAATTCACCAAAAGACAATAATTCCGGCTGGGCATTGAGTTTAATTAGCAGTTATCATTATTTTAAAGGGGATCTTGTAAAATCAAAAGAATTTTTTGAGCAGGCACAAAAAATTCCTGCTCTAACGAATCAAGGTTATTATGAAGGTATAACCTGGAAAAACTGGTCTTACGACCAATACTCTGAATGCATTAAAAATTTCTACAATTTCTCTGAAAAAATTCCTGAATTTGAAATTATACCACCACAACTGAATAATATATTTTGCAATAGTCTATATGTTACAGGCTTCCCCGAAATAGCAAAAAAATATGAAAGAAAATGCCTTGCTTGTACAGATGATACATTAAACTATTACTTTAGATTAAGTTTAGGGTATTTTTTTACAGGTAATTATACCGGCTGTATTAACTATGCCAACAAAGTTCTTGAACAGGATTCCTCTGCTGTTTTTCTTGTCTACTGTCTGATGAACAGCTATATTCTTTTAAACCAGTATGAACAAGCATCTATTTACGCTGCATTATTGAGAGAAGCCGGTCAAAATGAATTTCCTGAAGTGTTCGGATTTATTTTTCAGAAAATGGCAAATGAACAAAAAGGGTTAGAATATTTTGCAAATGCCGTAGAGAAGTATCTTGATCAGATTAATTCCCATACATTGGAAGCAGCAAAACACATATCTCATTTCTATTTAGCTTCGACATACTCAGCCATGGGAGAAAAGGATGAGGCGCTTAAATACCTTGCAGAAGTAAATAATCGTGCTACCATTCCATACTGGATGATTCTATGGATGAAAGAATGGCCCCTGTTCGACAACATCCGAAGTGAACCGGAATTCCGGAAAATTCAAATTGAATTGACAAAAAAATACCAAAAAGAACACGATAGGGTGGCTAAACTGCTGCGCGAGAAAGGAGAAATTATTTAATTTCTGATGTAATATTTTAAGTAAAACACCAATAAAATGCATTTTAATTAAAATAAAAAATAATTGAGGCAAATTTGCAAAACAAGCAATTTGAAGCTTTAGTATTTGTCTTATTATATAACTAAAATAATCAAAAAATTCCTGGATATTACTGACGATATCGGAATCTTGAAATTTTTTCAAATACCTG
The DNA here is from genome assembly GCA_963849775.1 of uncultured Prolixibacteraceae bacterium. GTDB lineage: Bacteria > Bacteroidota > Bacteroidia > Bacteroidales > Prolixibacteraceae > Draconibacterium. The sequence goes on from CAWKIX010000029.1 coordinate 9,110, forward strand.
ATAGATTTTTAGTTCAACTTAAATTTAGATTTAGCAAATAAACTGCATTATCTTAAACATTATGTTTATGATACTCTGTTTTATATACATAAGTTAAATGAATTGCAACATAAATGCTATGCATGGTTCTCATTATTATCGGAACTTATCGGTAAAACTAAAATCAGCAAAATGAAAAAATTTATCTTTACTACCGTATTTACCATTCTTTTTGCAGGAATAGTATGGAGTCAACCGAAAAACGGCAATCTTCTTGGAATTCATGTACTGGATCAAATTACTTTGAATCCAGGCGTTACTAACGAACAGCTGGAAAACTTCTTCTTTAACACCTTTATCCCTGCTTTCCAGAAAGAGTTTAAAAAAATTAAAGTAATTCCGATGAAGGGAATTCGCGGAGAACATGGGAACAAACTGGGAATGATAATCATCCTGAAATCAGAAAAAGATCGTTCTATATACTGGAATGAAGACGGTACTTTTAATGATACGGCACAGACGCTGCTAGCAAAAATGAAACCTGTAACCGATGAGATGAATACCCTGGCAACGTCGGATGATTTATTTACTGACTGGCTGGTAAAATAGTCCTTCCTGGTAAACTTTATTATTCAATGATTCTTACACAAAACATCATGAAAAAAACATTATCAATTATTCCTGTGCTTTTGCTGACCGGATTCATTTCAATGGCACAGGAAATAAATATTCAGATAAACGCAACAACCCCGGATATTAAAGGTGCCTGGAACCTAACTTATATGAAAACAGTTTCCAATGGTTCGGTAGCATACAGTTATCCGGGAAATTTGGTTGGTACAGATATGAAAATTTGGTCCGGAAACCATTTTGCCTGTATTGGACGGTTTACAATGAACGGTGAACTATTAAACAATTACGTAGGTGGAACCTATACATTAAACGGAAACCGATACCAGGAGAATATAGAATACCATGCCAATGAAACAGCAGTTGGAGCCAAACCACAAATGTTGCTTGTGCTGAAAGGCGACACTTTAATTCAAACATGGCCGGTGGATACCGGCGGAAAAATCGATAGTAAAAATTATTCTGTTGAAAAGTATGTCAGACTGGATGATGGCAACCTGAAGCAAGCTAAAAATACAGAGCATGATGTCCATCTTAACCAGCCTGCCCTATTTTCCAAATGGCTCACCGGCACATGGAAAAGCGAAGTTGCCAAAGACACTTTTTTCACTTTTGTGGCCTTGCCTTTTGGTACAGGTTTCGATTGCTTTGTGCGTTTTGAAACAAATGGGGCGGTTTATCTGGAAGGCCGCAGCCTGATTGGGTACGACAGCAAAACAAATAAATTCATACAAACAGAAATGTTCAGGGGTACTGATGCAGCTCTTTATGAAGCATTTTTTATTCAAGATAATCTATGCCTGTTTTTAAAAATGGAAGAGGGATCCAAAAATCTTAATCAACAAAATCGTATGGAATTGCAATTTATTTCCCCGGTTTACTGTACAATGAAATTCTTTAAAGATAATAGCCTGTTTAAGGTAGAACATTACTACAGAGAAGGAAGTGAACCATAAATTAAACTTTATTTTATGAAAAATTCAAATTATTACCTGATTCTGTTTTTAATCATGCCGCTGTTTATAGCTGTTACCGGATGCAATAATGACAATAAAAACAATGATTTATCCAAGGAAGATATTGCCAACATTCAGGAACTTTTTAAACAACATGTTGATTATGCACTAACCGGCAACACCAATGCAATTGTGAATCAGTATTCCGATGCGGCTATCCGTTTCCCGCCTGGCGGAGATATTATTACAAGTAAAGAAGTTATTCTGGCGGGACTGATTGAAACCGGAACAGTAGTGCTTTTCGAACATAATTTAATGGAAGTTGAGGGAAGTGGCGAAGTTGCAAATGTGTGGGTGGATTTTAAACTGAAATTCATTCCTCCTGGCAGTGCAGACACTTTGGATTGGAATGGAAAATCGCTGACGGTTTTACGAAAAGTTGAAAATGAATGGAAGCTGCACAGGGTGATGTGGAATTGATGAACAACAGAAGTAGAATCCGGAAACAGAAGAATGGCTGCTGCCATTTAATTTCTGGTGAATTATAAGTGAAAAGTATCTTAATTATTCTAATTAAAATTTTACAAAATGAAAAAGCTTAGCGCAATAATACTCATTTGTTTGATTGCATTGCTTTCTACTTCCTGTCACAACAGTGAACTTGAAAAAGTAAAAAAACAAACAGAAATGGAAGAACAAAACATTTTGATTGTTAAAAAAGTTTTTGACGGATTAAACAATAAGGATGGGCAGATTTATGAAATATTTTATTCCGGCGATTATGAATTTTATTATCCATCCTGCACTTCAGGTCCGTTAACAAGAGAAAACGAATGGGAAATGGTAGAAGGACACTGGCATGGAGCCCCCGATATTTCCTGGAACATTGAAGATATATTTGCCAAAGACGATCTTGTTGTTGTTAGATACCTGGCCTCGGGAACCCACCAGAATGATTGGATGGGAATGAATGGCACGGGCAAAAAATTTTCTGTCGGAGGGATAATTATTTTAGAGTTAAAAGATGGTAAAATCATTCAAGCCAGAGAAGAATTTGATGCCACAGGAATGATGCAACAATTAACTGCTCAAGCCAATTAAGCTGGAATAATGTATAACAGAAGAGGATGAGTGTAGACTACTTATCATTAAAAACATTGCAAGAGTAACAACATTAAAATTTCAAATCATGAAAAACAAAATTTTCTTCTTAACCGGATTTGTACTAATTGGGCTAACAGGTAATTCACAGTCCAATATCTCAGCCCTGCAAAAAGATAAGATGGTGCAGGAAGTAAAAGAACAAAGTCATAGCCTCATGGCTTTAGGCCGTGTGCAATATGACAGCGAAAGTTTAAACAGTTACATGAATTTTTTTGATGATCAACAAAAGAATGCTATTCCTGTAATCTGGGTTTCAAATTTTTCATTTACTAAAAATACAAATGAACTTAAAACAGAACTGGGAAACCTGGTTGAATCGCGGGATAAAACACCCAATGAGATTACGGAAGAGTATTTCTTCGTGTTATCTGAAAACCTGGTTTTGGAAATAAACAAGGGAACTTTCAGCGTAAAAAGGAAAGATGGACAGGATCGTGGACCTTTTCAAATGTCCAATTCCACATTGTGGCAAAAAAAGAAAGGTACCTGGCGCATTATTCATTCACATCAAAGCATTGGTTCTCTGTAATGCAAGGAGTGGTTATCAAAATGTATAAAAATTAATCATCATGAAACAGTTAAATGTATTATTTATTCTTTGCCTGGTGTATGCTGTATGGACACCGGCTAATATGATTGCACAGCAGCCTTTTTCTGGGTTTCTTGTTTTCGAAGAACATATAGCCCCTGCCGACATGCCCCAGTTTGATAAAGTACAGAAGGAAGCTTTTGATCTTTGGAAAAAGAACAAATTTGATGTGCCGGTTCTTGGTTACCTGACTGACGAAAGCAGCTATTATTGGGTGATACCAATCCGCAGCTTTGCTTCCATCGATACCTTATTCCACAAATTGGATCTGATTGGTGTAAAAATGGAGGAACAGGGATACAACAACGCTAAAAAATTCAGAGATCTGTCGTCCTACTCATCAAGTGTGATGGTATGGGATCCGGAGTTGTCGTATCATCCCAATGGTGTTATGATTAATTCAATGGAGAACCGTTTTACAATATGGAATTTTATTCATCTTTTGTCGGGGCACGAAAAAGAAGCTGCCGATGTCCTAAAAAAAAATCGGGAATTTTATGAGGAAAATGACCTGGATTTATCATGGGAAACCTTCCATGTAATGCTTGGCGAAGATAACCCGCTGATGATTGTAATGGTCAGAGACAAGAACGATGCTTTATTTTATAATAAAAACAGCCAATTCTGGCAGGAACATGGCGAAAAGTTAAGAGAACTAAGAAATAATCTGTTTCAGCATGCACGGAAAGTCGAAACCAAAACAGGTTGGTACCAGGAGAGATTCTCGAACAGGCCCAACGATGAGAAGTATTAGGCTATAATGAACAGATATATAAGAACATCAAAAGGAGGTTATAATGAACAGAACTAAAACAAAAATTAACAACATTCAATCCGGAAGAAGGGAATTCCTGATAAAAGCATTTTCTTCCTGTGCAATCTGCTGCCTTCCCACATTAAAAGTTGATGCGAACGACATGGTTAATCCATCAAGAAAAAATGAAGAGCATAAATTTATGGCCGATTCCGGAATGTCATTGCTGGAAGTGTACAACTTTGCCTATAAACAATGGTACATTCCTGCTATGCAAAACCTGATGGATCAGATTGGACAAGCTCGTTTTATTGAAATGCTCAAAAAATCAACAGATCAAATTTACAACCCTGAGACCAATGAGAAGAAAGATTATTCTCAAAATACCTTATCATTCTTTGCTGAGCGAACAGAAAAAGCCTGTATAAACTGGAAAGACCGGCTCACCTCTGAAGTACTAAAGAAGGATGAAAACCTGTTCGAAATAAAGTTTACAGAATGCCTTTGGGCAAAAACATTCAGGGAAGCCAATGCCGCCGACATTGGATATGCGGGAATTTGTTACGGCGATTATGCCATGACGAAAGCCTTCAATCCAAAACTTAAGCTCGACAGAAACAAAACCCTGATGCAGGGAAATGATTGCTGCCATTTTAAATGGAGCATGGACATATAGTGATTTACCTCATTATCATCAATTAAAAAAATAAAGTGAAGGCTTGTGCCAGACCCATTTTTTTGGAAGAAGAATATCCCTTTTATGATGAAAATAATTTCATGCTTAACCAGTATGATCAGAACCATAATAATGCTCTGGAGTTTACTGAAATGCCTCAGGATAAAGCTTTATTCTGAAGACCAGGAATAAGTAATTAACTTCGGCAGAAAAATTGTGCACAAAGGGGAAACAACACCCGGTTGCAGGTAAACCTTGCTGATGCAATACAAGACAAATATCTTTTGAGAAATTCCTATCCGGTTGATATCAATGTTGAAAGTACTATCGACCTTCACAACCGGATTGCCCGGAAATCGTAAAAAACACTCAAACCAATATTTCATCGAATAATACTGCAAGAACGGCTGTCAGGGAAATTGTATAAACCTACTGTAACTATTTTGGTAAAACACCAGTAAACGCATTGTATAAAAACCACTTAAAATCATGCCCAATAATGCCGCAAGAGAACAGGAATTCCTGAAAAAGCTTACGGAAGTAACGGAAGCCAATCTCGAAAACGAACAATTCGGCGTTTCCGAACTTGCGCATGAAATGGGAATGAGCCGCTCTAACCTGCACCGGAAAGTACAATCACAACTTAAAATTTCGGTTAGCCAGTTTATCCGGCAAAAACGGCTGGAAAAAGGATTGGAATTGCTGCGCCACACTTCCTTTACAGTTTCAGAAATATCATGGAAAGTGGGATTTGGCAGCGTCACCTATTTCATTAAAAGTTTTCATGATTATTATGGTTATCCACCCGGGCAGGTGAGTGGAAGAAACGAACAGATTAATGCTGATGCTGAAACAAAAGCAGGAAATAATTCAAAAAAGAGGAAACGCCTGGTATCAGCAACGGCAGCTGTACTTTTTATTTTGCTGTTAGTACTGATAGCTAAAACTTCCAATCTCCTTCCTTTTCAAAATTCAATTAAGGAAAAAACCCTCAAATATGTTGCTGTACTCCCCTTGCAGTTCGAAGGCTCCGATTCAATGAAATTGATTGCCGGCGGGTTACGGGAATCGCTTCTGAACAGCCTGATGGATGTTGAAAACCTGAGCATCCGATCCGAAACCTCCGTCGAACGATATCGCGAAAGTACTAAAACATTAAAGGAAATTGCGAAGGAACTGAAAGTGGAATACGTAATCGAAATGAATTGTAGCCAAATAGAAAACAATACCCGGCTGCAGATAAATCTTGCCGATGCAGTAAAAGATAAATACCTCTGGAGAGATTCCTATCCGGTTGAAATAAATGAAAAAAGCTTTCTTGATCTTCACAACCGGATTGCTTCCGAAATCATAAAAAACACCCAAACCGACATTTCACCCCGTGAAAAAAAAATACTGGAAGAGCGGTTGTCGGATAATCCTGCCGCACTGAATTATTATTTGCAGGGTTTAAACCATATGGCCCTGCACGAACAAATGGAAACTTTCAAAAACAGGGATGAATCTTTCAATGAAACATTAAAAGCAAAAGAAAAATTACAGAAGGCTATTAAGCTTGATTCAAGCTTTACTGCTGCATATGTCCGTCTTGGACATATTTATATGGCTAATTTGCATCAAAACACATTGAATCAGAATCTTAAAAAAGCTTATCTGGATTCCGGGTTATTTATTGCTGAAAAGGCCCTTTTGTTCTACAAAAATTCACCAAAAGACAATAATTTCGGCTGGGCATTGAGTTTAATAAGCAGTTATCATTATTTTAAAGGGGATCTTGTAAAATCAAAAGAATTTCTTGAGCAGTCACAAAAAATTCCTGCTCTAACGAATCCAGGTTATTATGAAGGTACAACCTGGTGGTGCTACTCTTACGACCAATACTCTGAATGCATTGAAAACTTTTACAATTTCTCCCAATACATTCCTGAATATGAAATTATAAAACCTCAAATGAATAATATATTTTGCAATAGTCTGTATTATACAGGCTTCCCCGAAATAGCAAAAAAATATGAAAGAAAATGCCTTGCTTGTACAAATGATACTTTGAACTATTATATTAGATTAAGTTACGGAAATCTTTGCACAGGTAATTATACCGGCTGTATTAACTATGCCAAAAAGTTTCTTGAGCAGGATTCATCTTCGGTTTATGTTCTCTACTGGCTCATGCACAGCTATATTTTACTAAACCAGTATGAACAGGCATCTATATATGCATCTGCTTTGGAAAAAGCCGGTCAAAATGAAATGACTGAAGTTTTCGGATTTATTTTTCAAAAAATGGCAAATGAACAAAAAGGGTTAGAATATTTTGCAAATGCCGTAGAGAAGTATCTCGATCAGATAAATTCCCATACATTGGAAGCAGCAAAATACATGTCTCACTTCTATTTAGCCTGGACATACTCAGCCATGGGAGAAAAGAATGAAGCGCTTAAATACCTGGAAGAAGTAACCAATCGTGCTACCATTCCGCACTGGATGATTATAATGATGAAAGAATGGCCCCTGTTCGACAACATCCGAAGCGAACCGGAATTCCGGAAAATTCAAATCGAATTGACAAAAAAATACCAAAAAGAACACGTTAGGGTGGCTAAACTGCTGCGCGAGAAAGGAGAAATTCCAGCTGTTTAAAGCACTTTTTGATTTCCCACATAAGCCCCATATAACATCCCTGCAACATAATTTAAACCCGTTCATCAAAGTTTAAATCGTTTTCACCGAAATTTAAATCTTTCCGGACATATCTTATTCACACTGCAACACCATTTACCGGAACTTTACTCTATCGAAAATGATGTCGAACTTTAAAAATTAATAATATGAAACGGTATGTAGTTTTTCTGATCATTGCACTTATTGCAGCAACAGGTGCAGGACAAAATAAAAACAGCGATTCTTTTAACACAGGCAAAACCACTTCTCCGGAATTTTTAGCCGATAAGATAATTATTCAGGGGGAACAGGTGAAATCTCTAAACGATTACCTGAACAAAATGGTACAATATCCGCAGGAATCGGTTAATTGCTGTCTGCAGGGTACCGAAGTGATTGAATTTGTTGTCACAAAAACCGGTGAACTAACAAGTTTCAAAGTTTTAAACAGTATATGCCCGAAAATTGATGAAGAAGTTATCCGGGCGGTTAAATCCACACGTGTTAAATGGATACCGGGAACCATAAACAAAGAACCTGCAGATATAAAACAGGAAGTAGCGGTTGTATTTCAGCTTTGCTCAAACAGCGATTTTATAAACAAAGCAAATAAATTCGCTCAAAAGGGAAACAAGTTGTTGTTTGACAGGAACAATCCTAAAAAGGCATTAAAATATTACAACATGGGCATTGTTCTTTTGCCCAACGAAGAAAGTTTACTGGCATCCAGAAGCTTATGCAATTTCAGGCTGGGAAATATGACGGATGCCAAAAATGACTGGGAACGAATAATAGCTTTGGCAGAAAGAGATAACAGAACACCCAACCTGGAAGAAATTATCGGAAAAGCAAAATTACCGACAGGTTTTGAAGATTTGACAGAGTTGCCGGATAACAAATAATACCTTTTCACAGTTCTTTATTCCCCGGACTAATCTAAAAGATAACAACTAACCGGGGGATACCCGTTCTACTACCTGAATAAACCCCTTCCCTCCACTACTTATTTCAGCCGAACAGAATAGTTGTAGTCAGACATCCTCTCCAAATCCAAATTCCCAAATCCGAAAAAGAATTTGAAACGAAACCCCAAAAAGAATCCTAAACGAATTGCTCAAATGCTTTAAGCGAAAGAAGTAGATTTTGAAAATTTAATCGCTCTGCGGATTCAAAATAAAAGAATTAATTTCATTATATAATAATTATCCCCAACAACGACTTTTCAACAATCAATTGATTATCAAACTAAAATACGTACCTTTTAGTATTCTATATGATAATTTTAAAAAATGCCTGAAAGTTCCAAATCACATACGAAATTTTTAAAACGGCTTACTGAAATTACAGCAGCCAATATCGAAAACGAACAATTCGGTGTTTCCGAACTTGCGCGTGAAATGGGAATGAGTCGTTCAAACCTTCACCGGAAAGTGCATGCTGTTGCCAAATTATCTGTAAGCCAGTTCATCAGACAGGTGCGTCTGAAACATGCAATGGATATGCTACGCCAAACATCTTTTACTGTTTCTGAGGTTTCCTGGAAAACAGGATTTGGAAGCACCTCCTATTTCATTAAGTGTTTTCGCGAATATTATGGCTTTCCACCCGGAGAAGTTGGAACCCGGGATAATGAACATACTATATTGCTCAACAGGGAAAGTAAAAACACCAGAAAAAAGAATACCTGGATTCTCGTGATTGGATTACCGGCAATTGCATTGTCAGTAATTTTATTTCTTCTGCTATTCCCCATGTCAGAACAAGAAGAAAAAAGTAAAATTACAATTGCCGTTCTGCCTTTGATAAACGACAGCATGGATTCTACCATTACACATAAAATCAATGGATTGATGGGTGGCATTATTGATAATCTGTCGAACAACCCAAACCTGATTGTACGTTCGCGAACCACAACTGAAAAATACAGGGGAAGCAATTTATCAACGCCTGAAATTGCAAGGGAACTGAAAGTAAAGCATACTATTGGAGCCAATGTACAATCTTTCGACAGCATGATAATAATAAACATTCAGCTTACAGATGCCCGCTCCGATGAAAATATCAAATCGTGGCCTTTTCGAAAAAAAGTGAACGTAGTCGCCGATATTGACGATTTGCTGGAAGAAATTGTTACCGCTATTACTTCTGAACTAAATGCTGAGATTCAACACGGCGAAGTTAACTTTTACAATAACTTATCAGCTGATAACATACAGGCATTATACTTATTTTGGAAAGGTCAGGAATTGGGCAGATCTGCATCTTTATACAACGACGCGAAATTAGGCCTGCAGGCAAAAGAAAAATTTGAACTCGCCCTTAAACTCGACTCTGGTTTTGTTCCACCAATGGTTCAACTGGGGTGGATTTGCGTAGGCCGTGGTATGAGAAATTTTGCCGACCGGGCTCTTTACCAGGATTCTGCATTTTATTATGCCCGCCGTGCAATTAAGTTTGATAACGAATCAGCAGGTGCCTATCATCTTTTAGGCAGATTATATCACGTCACCGGCAATTATGAAAAAGCTCTGGAAACCTATAAAATTGCCGAAAAATATGACGAGAACGAACCTGCGCAAAACTTGGCTCTTTTATATTTTGAAATGGGCAAATACGAGAAATCAATTGATTTGTTGTATAAACATCTTAAATTTCAAAGGGAAAGTGAATTAATACCAACCTACTGGACATTGTACACGTTAAAACAGCGATTGGAACTATTGGGATTTTACAATGAAAGTAAAAAGTATACCGATTTAATTCTTGACCAAAACAAAGATTCAACAGCATGGTTAAATAATTTAATGTACACTCATCTTATTTTTGGCAATTTTGATTCCGTTAAAATTGTTGCGGATCGCTGGATGACTGAAGATACATTAAAACTAAACTGGTACGATAATTTAAGGTGGACTGTTCCGTGGGCATTCTTATTTTCAAGGGATTATAAAGAATCGCATCACTGGTTTCAAAAATACATGTATAAACTTGCCCCAAAAGAAAATATATCATACAACAATGACGGACTTGCATTTCTCTATTTACAATCCGGTCAGACTGAAAAAGCGGATTCAGCATTTGCCGAATCAATAAAAAAATTAAACCACCAGATTAAAATTTATCACTGGCAGGAAATGGCAATTCCTCATATTCTCTTAGCTTCCGTTTATTCGGCCATGGGAGATAAAGAAAAAGCAATGGAAACGCTGCGTAAAAATAAAAGCACACATCTACTGGCTGTGACCGAGTTAAAATTTAATCCAATGTTTGACAATATTCGTAATGAAACTGACTTTCAAAAAATACTTGCTTCCACAGAAAAACAATACAAGAAAGTTCATAATGAGATTGCTTTAATAGTAAAAAAATACGAGCAATAATAACCAGAAGTGGATAATGTATCGAATGAACAGAGCTTGCTGAAATAACATTATTAATTCAATGCTCTGCATCCGTATTACAGGATAAATTTGTTTTCTAAAAAAAACCGATACTGTGACACAGTGAAAAGGTGCAGCGCACCAATATCTTTGTAGCTATCCTATTAATTTAAATCACAAAGGTGCATCGCACCGAAACATTGACAGGTACAATTTACAAGGAATATCCGATGTAAATCTGCAAATTTATCTGCCTGAACTAAATCTGCAACATAAATTACATTCATTCTACATAAGTTATACACCTCTATAAAAAATTTCTATTCTTTTCAACAATATTAATTAGCACTGCAACACGCTTTGCCGGAACTTGGCATCAACAAAATGATGTCGGAATTTTAAAAATTAATATCATGAAAACACAAATTACTTTTTTGGCAAAGATGCGCAGTGCTAGTATGTTTTTTAAAAGTGAAAAACATGAAAACAAAGCTGTTTTTCAGCATTCTGATGATTACCGTTTTAATTGCATTCCAGGGATTTTCCCAACAATACTCCGTTAAACCAAAAATTGTTCAGGTAAACAGCGAAGGGTTGAAAGTGAATATGTTTAACGATGCAGCAACACGAAACATATCGGTTTACCTGCCGCCAGGCTATGATGATAATTCTGAAAGATACTATCCTGTCATTTACCTGTTGTCCGGTGAAAAGGAAACCAACAGCGAATGGTTCAGAACCCGGGGAGACAAAAACCTGGTTGAAATACTGGATAAAAAAATTAATTCGGGGACAATCAACCCGGTAATTGTTGTGGCAGTCGATGGCAGAAACAAGCTGCAGGGTTGCTGGTACACCAATTCGCAGGTAACCGGAAACTGGGAAGATTTTGTTGTAAATGATGTTGTGGCATTCGTTGACCAAAATTTCCGGTCGCTGCCATTTGCAGCCGGACGCGGAATTGCCGGCAACAGCATGGGCGGATACGGAGCTTTAAAACTTGCAACCAAACACCCGGATATGTTTAGTGCAGTTTATGCAATGAATGCCTTCATCGATTTCAAAACGGTGTTCAATGATACAATTATCTGGAAAGCGAATGTTCAAACCGCAATGGATGCTGATAAATTTCCAACAACCGATGAATTTGCAAACCGGTTACTGGCCATGTCCGCAGCATTTACCCCGGATATTAACACTCCTCCCTGTTACGGACAATTGCCCTTTCTGGCTCCCGGAAAAACAAATGATGCCGCTTCCCAATGGCTAAATCAAGACCCGATGCAAATGATTTCTTCCAATACTGAAAACCTGAAGCAGTTAAAATCACTTGTACTGGATTGTAACATTATCAATAAAAACATCATACTAAACAACAATTATTCCAGGGCTTTAACTGCCAGTAATATTGATCATAAATTCCTTCAATACAAAGAAAACAGTGAAGAGGATATACTTCAAAGGGTTCAGGATTTTATGCTGCCTCTGTTTTCTGAATATTTATCGCCTTCATTGCTTCAGGTCAATTCACATTTTAGTTATTCATCCACTGATCATTTAAAGGCCTGGCTGAATACGAATGGCAAAATCTTTATTGTACCCGCAGAAACACCAGACAGTACAGAAGCCATTGAAACAAACAAAGTGTTTGAGGTGAATGCGGCGGCGGATAACCTGGAACTGATTCCCTTAGCCAATCTCAGCAAAGGGGTGTACAAGGCAGTTGGAATTTCCAGTTCGGGATTTATTGGTAAACCTTATGTTTTTGGTATCAATGACGGCACTCCACAGGTAAAAATCAGTATCTCTGATTTTACGACAGGAAAGCCAATTGATTTTTGTGACGTTAGGATAAATGATGAGAGCTGCACGCAGGATGCTGACGGAAATTATTACCGGATTGGGTCAGGTATTCATAACTTGTATATTGGCAAGGAGAAATATTTCCCGCTGGAAACCAGTGTCACAGTTTACACTGACACCATATTTAACTTCCTGTTAGTGAAAGACTCCTACCTGCAGGTAGTTGAAAAAGGGTATAATATACCTGTGCATGAAGCTATGGTTACTCAAAATGGGAAAGCAACTTTAACCGGTAGCAACGGCATTACTTCCGTGCAAAACCTGGCGGAGGGAATGCTCGATTGCCGGATTTTCAAACAGGGATATTTTACCGAAGTTGTGCATATCCCGCTTCAGCCGGGACAGACTGCAACAGTGCAGCTAACACCAAAATGGGCAGACCTGCGTTTTATACTGATAAATGAATCAGGAAAAGGAATTCCCGATGCGGCAGTCAGTGTTGCCGGGAAAACCCTGCGGTCGGATCAATCCGGAACAGCTCAGTTAGCAGGGATCGAATCAAGAATTGAATACAATGCCCGCATTTCATCTTCATATTACGAAACGGCAGAAATTCCATTTTATCTGCAAGCTGATACCATAATTGTTGTTGTATTAAAACAAAAATTATCTGCTTCCGAATCGGATACCCAGATGAAGCTGGGTTTAATTACAGGTATTCAAAATAACCTAAATACGGAATTGAAAATATATCCAAATCCGGTTAGTGAAACACTGTTTATAAAAACCGAAAGGCAATCCGAATATAAAGTTGCACTCTCAGATATGGGAGGCCGGATTGTTTACAGTGCAAATACAAATGAGATATTGCACCGGATTAACTTGTCTTCATTCATCCCCGGAATTTATTTGATAACAGTCAGTTCAGACGGATATTCCAAAACCCAAAAAATTGTAAAACAATAATTCATAGTACGTTAATCCTCTATAATGTTAAAATTATCTAAAGTGGAAAAGGCCATCCGTTTATGGGATGGCTTTTTGTGTTAAAAACAGATGAAGCTTGGAAATTATTCCAGTGTAAATCATTATTTTTCCTTAACTTATTAAAGAATTTAAAGGAGGAAATAACTAAATGCCTGATAGTTCCAAAGCGCAGCAAGAGTTTTTAAACCGGCTTACCGAATTACTGGAGGTCAACCTGGAGAACGAACAATTCGGTGTTTCCGAAATGGCGGGAGAAATGGGAATGAGCCGGTCAAATCTTCACAGGAAAGTAAATTCTTTAATGAAAATTTCGGCCAGTCAGTACATACGGGAATTCCGCCTGCAACGCGCAAAAGAACTTCTTCAGGAAACTTCATTTACAGTTTCCGAAATTTCATACAAGGTAGGTTTTGGAAGTACCTCTTATTTTATTAAATGTTTCAGAGAACATTTTGGATATACGCCGGGAGAATCTGAAAACCACGAAGAAATAAAAGCTCTTCCCTTAAAACACAAATCCTGGATAAAGCCAGTAAAGTTCGACAAAAGTGATTTTATTGTCTGGTCAATTGTTTTCATCTTACTTACCAATGTTTTCTTTATTATCTTCTGGCCTAAAATCAATTCTCCCAAAAAGCAGGGTAAAACCATTGCAATTTTGTACTTCGAAGATTTAAGTCCTTCAGCAGAAAAAAGCTATATCATCAACGGATTACGGGAAGATATTCTGGACGCCCTTTTTTCGGTAAAAGATATTGAAGTGGTTCCGGACGCACTTATGGATCAGTATAAGAATTCCGGTTTAAGCGCACTGGAAATTGCAAAAAAAACAAAAGCCGATTTTATTCTCACTGCAAAAGGAGAAACAAGCAACGAAAATACAACGGTGTGGTTCGAACTTCTTGAAACTAAATCGGGCAAAGTACCTTTGCGCTTAAACAAAAATCTTTCACTTTCAAATTATTTTGAATTACGAAAAGATGTTGCCTATGCTTTGGTAAACGAGTTAAAGGCAAATCTCTCGTTAGAAGAAATTGAAGAAATTGAAAAAATACCCACCAATAACATGGCGGCATACAACAAATTTTTGTTGGGAGAAGAATACCTGAATCTGAAGGGATTAAATGCAAGTATTGGAAACAATGAACAAATGGTATTAGAGCAAAAGGCAAAATTGAATTTTGAAGAAGCAATTCAACTGGACTCAACTTTTGCCGAAGCCTATGTACGTTTGGGACATATTTATATGACTAAATCGTTTGTGCCTACTATTAGTTTATCAGAACAATACATGAACTCGAGCCTGGTAATGGCGCAAAAGGCACTCCATTACGATGAAAAAAATAGCTGGGCATACGGCCTTCTTAGAGATTACTACATACATAAGGGCGATTTTACAAAGGCCAATGAATACGCCGATAAATCTGAAAAATTGAGCAAAGAGAATATTCCAGACTGGGAAAAATACAGGTTAAATTTTTGGAACGCACGTGCAATGCATGATCATCATCAAGCAATTGAGAATTTTTACAGGTATAAAAAAACCAAACCACAGGAAATAAAAATAGTTCCAAACACATTACAAGCGCTTATTTTAACTTTAGATGCTATAGGATTTCCTGAAGTCTCGCAAAAAGTTGCACTTGAAATTCTGAATTTTGATAACGATTCTGCCTATTTTTTCAGGAGATTGTGGAGGTCGGAATTGCATTCGGGGAATTTCGATGCCAGTCGTAGGTATGTTATAAAATTCAATTCATTTTCCAGTAACAAAAATGCTTATTTGTTGTATGTCCTTATTCAATTTCATTTTTATTCAATAGATTACAATAAAGCCATCAACTATTTCAATGAGATTTTACAATTCTTTGATGAAAGTGAATTTCCATACCAATTCTTTTATGAAGCCGGGTACATTTATTTTGTTCAGGGTGAAAATGAAAAAGCAAAGAGTATTTTTAACAAGTCGATTCTGAAAAATCAGAAAGAAATTGAACTTAACCGGAGGGTTGCACAGATTTATGAAACCCATTTCAGTTTAGCCTGTATCTATTCCACATTGAATCAAAAAGACAAGGCAATTGAATACCTTGTTCAACTAAAAAAACGGAATTATATTGATGTGTGGTTGGTAACCCGTTTAAAATACAGCCCCATGCTCGATAATATCCGCAACGAACCCGAATTTGATGAAGTTTTAAAAGATGTTGAAACCAAATACCAAAAGGAACACGAACGGGTTGGGAAATTATTACGAGAGTTGGAGGTGATAGAATAAAAAATACGACTTCGGCCGGAGTCGAACGAATTTCATATGCAAAATTTTCAATGACCATTTAATTACCGTCGGGACAGTCGGACAGGCCTCCGGGATTGGAAATAAAATTGGGCATCCTGTTACAAAAGATAGATTGAATATTTGCCCGCAACGAACCTAAGTTCCAATATCTAAAAAAAAACTTAAATGAACAGCTCTATCAATGCAAAAAGAAAGTAGTGCAACTTTAACCTCTCTGTGCGCTCAAAATTTATGAAGTAACTTCATCATATAATGATTGTTCTATCAACGAATTTTTAACATTCAATTGATTATCAAACCAAAATTCGTATCTTCTAATAACAATTATTAAGACGAGAAAGAATTAAGATGGCCAATCATTCCACATCACATCAGGAATTTTTAAACCGGCTTACCGAAATTATGGAAGCCAACCTCGATAACGAACAATTCGGTGTTTCCGAAATGGCGGGAGAAATGGGAATGAGCCGGTCAAATCTTCACAGGAAAGTAAATTCTTTAATGAAAATTTCGGCCAGCCAGTACATACGGGAATTCCGCCTGCAACGCGCAAAAGAACTTCTTCTGGAAACTTCATTTACAGTTTCCGAAATTTCATACAAGGTAGGTTTTGGAAGTACCTCTTATTTTATTAAATGTTTCAGGGAACATTTTGGATATACGCCGGGAGAATCTGAAAACCACGAAGAAATAAAAGCTCTTCCCTTAAAACACAAATCCTGGATAAAACCAGTAAAGTTTGACAAAAGTGATTTTATTGTCTGGTCAATTGTTTTCATCTTACTTACCAATGTTTTCTTTATTATCTTCTGGCCTAAAATCAATTCTCCCAAAAAGCAGGGCAAAACCATTGCAATTTTGTATTTCGAAGATTTAAGTCCTTCAGCAGAAAAAAGTTATATTATCAATGGTCTGCGTGAAGATATTCTGGACGTCCTTTTTTCAATAAAAGATATAGAAGTGGTTCCGGAAGCACTTATGGATCAGTATAAGAATTCCGGTTTAAGCGCACTGGAAATTGCAAAAAAAACAAAAGCCGATTTTATTCTCAGTGCAAAAGGGGAAACAAGCAACGAAAATACAACGGTGTGGTTCGAACTTCTTGAAACTAAATCGGGCAAAGTACCTTTGCGCTTAAACAAAAATCTTTCACTTTCAAATTATTTTGAATTACGAAAAGAAGTTGCCTATGCTGTGGTAAACAAGTTAAAGGCAAATCTGTCGGTAGAAGAAATTGAAGAAATTGAGAAAATACCCACCAATAACCTGGCGGCATACAACAAATTTTTATTGGGAGTAGAGTATCTGAATCTGTCCGCATTAAATGTCAGTTTTGGAAACAGTGAACAAATGGTATTAATTCAAAAGGCAAAATTGAATTTTGAAGATGCTATTCAACTGGACTCAACTTTTGCCGAAGCCTATGTACGTTTGGGACATATTTATATGAATACTTTATCGTCTGTGCATATTATTAGTTTATCAGAACAATACATGGACTCGGGCCTGGTAATGGCGCAAAAGGCAATTCATTACGATGAAAAAATTGGCTGGGCATACAACCTGCTTAAAAATTACTACATACATAAGGGTGATTTTACAAAGGCCAATGAATACGACGATAAATCTGAAAAATTGAGCAAAGAGAATATTCCAGACTGGGAAAAATACAGGCTAAATTTTTGGAGAGCAAGTCGTATGAATGATCATTATTACGCAATTGAGAATTTTTACAGCTATAAAAAAACCAAACCCCAGGAAATAAAAATAGTTCCAAACACATTACAATCGCT
>CAWKIX010000030.1:0-9866 GCA_963849775.1 uncultured Prolixibacteraceae bacterium
TCCAGTTGTTCTTTCAAAAGGCAGTAGAGAAAAAAATCATCGGAAGCCTTGAAAGTATTTACAAACTGTCTTCAGAAGTTGAAGTGGAAGAAATGCTTGAAAATTGTGGCGATTATATTCATAAAGATTATGATGGAGATCCTGCACTGGCAGTTGGGTCAGCAGTTTTATTAGCCGACCAGCACATTTCAGGAGTGGTAAATATTCTTCCGTTTACCTGTATGCCGGGAACCATCAACTGTACGGTTTCACAAAATCTCAGAAAAAATCATAACGGTTTACCCTGGGAAAATTTTGCATACGACGGGCACGATAACATTGGTTTAGACACGCGTTTCGAGGCATTTATGCACCAGGTGAAGGAATACCATCAACTACAGATGGAGAGAAAATATGTTAAAGCCTGATCTGTACATGCAGCATTTTTACCTCCGGCAAATGTGATGATAATTAGTTGTCGTAATGTCTCTATTCATGATTATAGAATGATCAGTTAACCATTGGCCGACTTACTCATGGGTGGAGCAATTATCGGTTAACCATTGGCCGACTTACTCATGGGTAGGACAATAACAAGAGTTTGGTAAGATTGAATAAATCCGCAGAAAGTTACTGATTAGCTAACTTCATTTAATTTACTTAACTTACTTTCAGTAATCCATTATTAATCTAGATGCCTGATATTTCCAAATCACATACTGAATTTTTAAACCGGCTTACTGAAATTATAGAAGCCAATCTTGAGAACGAACAATTCGGAGTTTCCGAGCTGGCGGGAGAAATGGGAATGAGCCGTTCTAACCTGCACAGAAAAGTGCATGTTGTTGCCAAATTATCAGTAAGCCAGTTCATCAGACAGGTGCGTTTGAAACATGCAATGAATATGCTGCGCCAAACATCTTTTACTGTTTCTGAGGTTTCCTGGAAAACAGGATTTGGAAGCATCTCCTATTTCATTAAATGTTTTCGCGAATATTATGGCTTTCCACCCGGAGAAGTTGGAACCCGGGATAATGAACATATTATATTGCTCAACAGGGAAAGTAAAAACACCAAAAAAAAGAATACCTGGATTCTCGTGATTGGATTACCGGCAATTGCATTGTCAGTAATTTTATTTCTTCTGCTATTCCCCATGTCAGAACAAGAAGAAAAAAGTAAAATTACAATTGCCGTACTGCCTTTATTAAACGACAGCATGGATTCTACCATCACACATAAAATCAATGGATTGATGGGTGGCATTATTGATAATCTTTCGAACAACCCAAACCTGATTGTACGTTCGCGAACCACAACTGAAAAATACAGGGGAAGTACTTTATCAACGCCTGAAATTGCCAGGGAACTGAAAGTAAAGCATACTATTGGAGCCAATGTACAATCTTTCGACAGTATGATAATAATAAACGTTCAGCTTACTGATGCCCGCTCCGATGAAAATATCAAATCGTGGCCTTTTCGAAAAAAAGTGAACAAAGTCGCCGATATTGACGATTTGCTGGAAGAAATTGTTACCGCTATTACTTCTGAACTAAATGCTGAGATTCAACACATTAACTTTTACAATAACTTATCAGCTGATAACATACAGGCATTATACTTATTTTGGAAAGGTCAGGAATTAGGCAGATCTGCATTTTTATACAACGATGCGAAATTAGGTCTGCAGGCAAAAGAAAAATTTGAACTCGCCCTTAAAGTCGACTCTGGTTTTGTTCCACCAATGGTTCAACTGGGGTGGATTTGCGTAGGCCGTGGCATGAGAAATTTTGCCGACCGGGCTCTTTACCAGGATTCTGCATTTTATTATGCCCGCCGTGCAATTAAATTTGATAACGAATCAGCAGGTGCCTATCATCTTTTAGGAAGATTATATCACATCACCGGCAATTATGAAAAAGCTCTGGAAACCTATAAAATTGCCCAAAAATATAACGAGAACGAACCTGCGCAAAACCTGGCTCTCTTATATTTTGAAATGGGCAAATACAAGAAATCAATTGATTTGTTGTATAAACATCTTAAATTTCAAAGGGAAACGTGAAATCAACCCGGGCTACTGGATATTATATACATTAAAACAGAGATTGGAACTATTGGGATTTTACAATGAAAGTAAAAAGTATACCGATTTAATTCTTGACCAAAACAAAGATTCAACAGCATGGTTAAATAATTTAATGTACACTCATCTTATTTTTGGCAATTTTGATTCCGTTAAAATTGTTGCTGATCATTGGATGACTGAAGATACATTAAAACTAAACTGGTACGATAATTTAAGGTGGACTGTTCCGTGGGCATTCTTATTTTCAAGGGATTATGAAGAATCGTATAACTGGTTTCAAAAATACATGTATAAACTTGCCCCGGTTGAAAATATATCGTATAACAATGACGGTCTTGCATTTCTCTTTTTACAATCAGGTCAGACTGAAAAAGCGGATTCAGCATTTGCCGCATCAATAAAAAAATTAAACCACCAGATTAAAATTTATCACTGGCAGGAAATGGCCATTCCTCATATTCTCTTAGCTTCTGTTTATTCCGCCATGGGAGAAAAAGAAAAAGCCATGGAAACGCTGCGTAAAAATAAAAGCACACATCTACTGGCTGTGACCGAGTTAAAATTTAATCCAATGTTTGACAATATTCGTAATGAAACTGACTTTCAAAAAATACTTGCTTCCACAGAAAAACAATACAAGAAAGTTCATAATGAGATTGCTTTAATAGTAAAAAAATACGAGCAATAATAACCAGAAGTGGATAATGTATCGAATGAACAGAGCTTGCTGAAATAACAATATTGATTCACTGCTCTGCATCCGTATTACAGGATAAATTTGTTTTCTAAAAAACCGATACTGTGACACAGTGAAAAGGTGCAGCGCACCAATATCTTTGATAGCTATCCTATTAATTTAAATCACAAAGGTGCATCGCACCGAAACATTGACAGGTACAATTACAAGGAATATCCGATGTAAATCTGCAAATTTATCTGCCTGAACTAAATCTGCAACATAAATTACATTCATTCTACATGAGTTATTCACCTCCATTAAAAATTTCTATTCTTTTCAACAATATTAATTAGCACTGCAACACGCTTTGCCGGAACTTGGCATCAATAAAATGATGTCGGAATTTTAAAAATTAATATCATGAAAACACAAATTACTTTTTTGGCAAAGATGCGCAGTGCTGTATGTTTTTTAAAAGTGAAAAACATGAAAACAAAGCTGTTTTTCAGCATTCTGATGATTACCGTTTTAATTGCATTCCAGGGATTTTCCCAACAATACTCCGTTAAACCAAAAATTGTTCAGGTAAACAGCGAAGGGTTGAAAGTGAATATGTTTAACGATGCAGCAACACGAAACATTTCGGTTTACCTGCCGCCAGGCTATGATGATAATTCTGAAAGATACTATCCTGTCATCTACCTGTTGTCCGGTGAAAAGGAAACCAACAGCGAATGGTTCAGAACCCGGGGAGACAAAAACCTGGTTGAAATACTGGACAAAAAAATTAATTCGGGGACAATCAACCCGGTAATTGTTGTGGCTGTAGATGGCAGAAACAAGCTGCAGGGTTGCTGGTATACAAATTCGCAGGTAACCGGAAACTGGGAAGATTTTGTTGTAAATGATGTTGTGGCATTCGTTGACCAAAATTTCCGGTCGCTGCCATTTGCAGCCGGACGCGGAATTGCCGGCAACAGCATGGGCGGATACGGAGCTTTAAAACTTGCAACCAAACACCCCGATATTTTTAGTGCAGTTTATGCAATGAATGCCTTCATCGATTTCAAAACGGTGTTCAATGATACAATTATCTGGAAAGCGAATGTTCAAACCGCAATGGATGCTGATAAATTTCCAACAACCGATGAATTTGCAAACCGGTTACTGGCCATGTCCGCAGCATTTACCCCGGATATTAACACTCCTCCCTGTTACGGAAAGTTGCCCTTTCTGGCTCCCGGAAAAACAAATGATGCCGCTTCCCAATGGCTAAATCAAGACCCGATGCAAATGATTTCTTCCAATACTGAAAATCTGAAGCAGTTAAAATCACTTGTACTGGATTGTAACATTATCAATAAAAACATCATACTAAACAACAATTATTCCAGGGCTTTAACTGCCAGTAATATTGATCATAAATTCCTTCAATACAAAGAAAACAGTGAAGAGGATATTCTTCAAAGGGTTCAGGATTTTATGCTGCCTCTGTTTTCTGAATATTTATCGCCTTCATTGCTTCAGGTCAATTCACATTTTAGTTATTCATCCACTGATCATTTAAAGGCCTGGCTGAATACGAATGGTAAAATCTTTATTGTACCCGCAGAAACACCAGACAGTACAGAAGCTATTGAAACAAACAAATTGTTTGAGGTGAATGCGGCGGCGGATAACCTGGAACTGATTCCCTTAGCCAATCTCAGCAAAGGAGTGTACAAGGCAGTTGGAATTTCCAGTTCGGGATTTTTAGGTAAACCTTATATTTTTGGCGTGAATGAAGGTATTCCTCAGATAAAAATCAGTATCTCTGATTTTACGACAGGAAAACCCATTGATTTTTGTGATGTCAGGATAAATGATGAGAGCTGCACGCAGGATGCTGACGGAAATTATTACCGGATTGGGTCAGGTATTCATAACTTGTATATTGGCAAGGAGAAATATTTCCCGCTGGAAACCAGTTTAACCATTTATACGGACACCGTATTCAACTTCCTTTTAGTAAAAGATTCCTACCTGCAGGTAGTGGAAAGAGGTTATAATAGTCCTGTACATGAAGCAGTGGTTTCTCAGAACGGAAGAGCCACCTTAACAGGTAGCAATGGTTATACTTCGGTGCAAAATCTGGCGGAGGGAATGCTTGATTGCCGGATTTTCAAACAGGGATATTTTACCGAAGTTGTGCATATCCCGCTTCAGCCGGGACAAACTGCAACAGTGCAGCTAACACCAAAATGGGCAGACCTGCGTTTTGTACTGATAAATGAATCAGGAAAAGGAATACCCGATGCGGCAATCAGTGTTGCCGGGAAAACCCTGCGGTCGGATCAATCCGGAACAGCGCGGTTAACCGGGATTGAAACACGAGTTGAATATAAAGCCCGCATTTCCTATTCAAATCTCGAAACGGCAGAAATTCCATTTTATCTGCAAGCTGATACCATAATTGTTGTTGTATTAAAACAAAAATTATCAGCTTCCGAATCTGATTCCCAGGTGAAGCTGGGTTTAATAACAGGTATTCAAAATAACCTGAAGGCGGAATTGAAAATATATCCAAATCCCGTAAGTAAAACATTACACATCCAAACCGACAGTGCAACCGGATATAAAGTTACACTTTCGGATATGGGTGGCCGGATGGTATACAGTGCCGATACAAATGAGACGTTGCACCGGATTGACTTATCCTCATTTGTACCCGGAATTTATTTGTTAAAAGTGAATTCAGGAGGGTATTTCCAAACCCAAAAAATTGTAAAACAATAGTTATTAGAGTTTCATAGTGCGTTAATCCCCTTAATGTTAAAATTATCTAAAGTGGAAAAGGCCATCCGTATATCGGGTGGCTTTTTGTTTAAAAATCAGATGAAACGGATTGTTCAATTTAAATGTAAACCGTTTTTTTTTCTTAACTTATTCAGGAATTTTAAGTAAAAACGATTAGATGTCTGATAGTTCCAAAGCGCAGCAAGAGTTTTTAAACCGGCTTTCAGAAATAATGGAAGCCAACCTCGAAAACGAACAATTCGGTGTTTCCGAAATGGCGGGAGAAATGGGAATGAGCCGCTCCAATCTTCACCGGAAAATAGGGGAAGCCTTAAATATTTCAGCCAGCCAGTATATTCGTCAGGTTCGTTTAAAAAAAGCAAAAGAACTTCTTCAGGAAACTTCATTTACAGTTTCCGAAATTTCATACAAGGTAGGTTTTGGAAGTACCTCCTATTTTATCAAATGCTTCAGAGAACAATTTGGTTATACCCCGGGAGAATCTGAAAACCACGAAAAAGTAAACGCTCTTCCCTTAAAACACAAAGCCTGGTTAAAGCCAGTGAAATTTGACAAAAGTGATTTTATTGTCTGGTCAATAGTTTTCATCTTACTTACCAATGTTTTCTTTATTATCTTCTGGCCTAAAATCAATTCTCCCAAAAAGCAGGGCAAAACCATTGCAATTTTGTATTTCGAAGATTTAAGTCCTTCAGCAGAAAAAAGCTATATCATCAACGGATTACGGGAAGATATTCTGGATAACCTTTTTTCGGTAAAAGATATTGAAGTGGTTCCGGACGCAATTATGGATCAGTATAAGAATTCCGGTTTAAGCGCACTGGAAATTGCAAAAAAAACAAAAGCCGATTTTATTCTCACTGCAAAAGGGGAAACAAGCAACGAAAATACAACGGTGTGGTTCGAACTTCTTGAAACTAAATCGGGCAAACAACGTTGGCGCAAAAA
The DNA here is from genome assembly GCA_963849775.1 of uncultured Prolixibacteraceae bacterium. GTDB lineage: Bacteria > Bacteroidota > Bacteroidia > Bacteroidales > Prolixibacteraceae > Draconibacterium. The sequence continues at coordinate 6,495 of CAWKIX010000030.1, forward strand.
CAAAAATCTTTCACTTTCAAATTATTTTGAATTACGAAAAGATGTTGCCTATGCTTTGGTTAACGAGTTAAAGGCAAATCTCTCGTTAGAAGAAATTGAAGAAATTGAAAAAATACCCACCAATAACATGGCGGCATACAACAAATTTTTGTTGGGAGAAGAATACCTGAATCTGAAGGGATTAAATGCAAGTATTGGAAACAGTGAACAAATGGCATTAGAGCAAAAGGCAAAATTGAATTTTGAAGAAGCAATTCAACTGGACTCAACTTTTGCCGAAGCCTATGTACGTTTGGGACATATTTATATGACTAAATCGTTTGTGCCTACTATTAGTTTATCAGAACAATACATGGACTCGGGCCTGGTAATGGCGCAAAAGGCAATCCATTACGATGAAAAAAATGGCTGGGCATACGACCTGCTTAAAAATTACTACATACATAGGGGCGATTTTACAAAGGCCAATGAATACGCCGATAAATCTGAAAAATTGAGCAAAGAGAATATTCCAGAGTGGGAAAAATACAGGTTAAATTTTTGGAACGCACGTGCAATGCATGATCATCATCATCACGCAATTGAGAATTTTTACAGGTATAAAAAAACCAAACCCCAGGAAATAAAAATAGTTCCAAACACATTACAAGCACTTATATTAAATTTAGATGCTATAGGATTTCCTGAAGTCTCACAAAAAGTCGCGCTTGAAATTTTAAATTTTGATAACGATTCAGCCTATTTTTTCAGGAGATTGTGGAGGTCGGAATTGCATTCGGGGAATTTCGATGCCAGTCGTAGGTATGTTATAAAATTCAATTCATTTTCCAGTAACAAAAATGCTTATTTGTTGTATGTCCTTATTCAATTTCATTTTTATTCAAAAGATTATAATAAAGCCATCAACTATTTCAATGAGATTTTACAATTCTTTGATGAAAGTGAATTTCCATACCAATTCTTTTATGAAGCCGGTTACATTTATTTAGTTCAGGGTGAAAATGAAAAAGCAAAGAGTATTTTTAACAAGTCGATTCTGAAAAATCAGAAAGAAATTGAACTTAACCGGAGGGTTGCACAGATTTATGAAACCCATTTCAGTTTAGCCTGTATCTATTCCACATTGAATCAAAAAGACAAGGCAATTGAATACCTTGTTCAACTAAAAAAACGGAATTATATTGATGTGTGGTTGGTAACCCGTTTAAAATACAGTCCGATGCTTGACAACATCCGCAACGAACCCGAGTTTGCCGAAGTTTTAAAAGATGTTGAAACCAAATACCAAAAAGAACATGAAAAGGTGGGAAAATTATTACGGGAGTTGGAGGTGATAGAATAGGAAAATATTAATTATTCATTGACTCCCGAATTTTCCACTCTGCAACACAAGTCACAACAATAATTACATTCTGTCTACAAGAATATTATTCCCATACACAAACTTAACATCATTCGCAACCAGCTTCATTAGTGCTGCAACATGTTTTACCGGAACTTGACATTATGAATTTAAGGTCAAATTTAAAAACAAATGTCATGAAAAATTTAATGTATTTAGCCGGTATTTTATTAGCGATAAATTCTTTTGGACAAGTTCAGGAAATGAAGGACGATCAATTTCAAATGCCCTGTTTAAACATGGTTAGCTCCGGTTATCCTGAACAAAATATCGATGATTTTCTCAGAAAAAATGTCAGTTATCCTGAAATTTCAGTTGAACGAAAAATTCAAGGCACTGAAATTATCCAGTTTACGGTTACACCTGAAGGTCGGTTGATAAAATATAAAGTAATAAACAGTGTAAGCCCTGAAATTGATAAAGAGTTGTTTCGGGTATTAAGGCTTACAAACGGAAAATGGTCTCCCGGTATGCAGGATAGTAAAGCAGTTGAAATGAAATACGAAATTTCGGTTAATTTCTTTCTTTACCCGAAGCAGTTTATTGTGGCAGATGCAAATGATTACCTGCAAAAAGGAAACAAACTGATGTATTCGAAACAAAAACCACGAAAAGCAATGTATTACTATGACAAAGGAATCACCCTTCTTCCAAACAACGAAACCCTGCTGGCTGCCCGAGGTTTATGCAAATACCGGTTGGGTGATAAAAAAGGTGCCAATCGCGACTGGAACAGGCTTAAAGTTTTAGCCAAAAGAAATAATGATGTTCCGGAATTGGAAAAATTTGCCGAAAAACAACAGGATACTCCTGGTTTCGACGTTGTGAAGGCGGAAATAGTAAGCTCAGATTTAGAATAAAATATTCAGTATTTTAGTTTAATGTTAAAATTATCTATTCAGAAAAGCCATCCGGCAAATGCCGGTTGGCTTTTTATATGCCCTGAATTTATTTATCAACTGTTAATTTACATTATCGTTTACCCGAATCAATTAATTAACTTCCTTTTTCTCCAGCAGCAGATTTGCTACCTGTTATAAGCAAGCAACGACATCAACGATTTTTTACATTCAATCCATTGATTATCAAATCATGATTTTGTATCTTTTAGTAAATTAAGGAATAATTTAAAAGATGCCTGATAGCTCCAAAGCGCAGCAAGAGTTTTTAAACCGGCTTACAGAACTCATGGAAGCCAACCTCGATAACGAACAATTCGGTGTTTCCGAAATGGCGGGAGAAATGGGAATGAGCCGGTCAAATCTTCACAGGAAAGTAAATTCTTTAATGAATATTTCAGCCGGCCAGTATATTCGTCGGTTTCGCTTACAAAAAGCAAAGAAACTTTTACAGGAAACTACATTTACAGCTTCTGAAATTAAATAAAATATTTCAATGCTGATGAAGTGAACTAGTTTCAATCCTTATTGTGGTAAATGTGGTTCGGGAAGTTAATCGGGACGAGCGGATTCCTATCCGCTCATTTGTTTCAATCCTTATTGTGCTGGATGTGGTCCGGGAAGTTCTTCTGCAAAACATCCGCCGTAATGTGTCTGGATGGTTTCAATCCTTATTGTTTTGGATGTGGTTCGGGAAGCATTCGATTTGCTTTTCGGGCAATTGTTTTCTCAAGTTTCAATCCTTATTGTGTTGGATGTGGTTCGGGAAGACAGGATTGACGCATGGTTACTTTCAACCTGTGATGAGTTTCAATCCTTATTGTGTTGGATGTGGTTCGGGAAGCAATTTGGCCTCAGTTCATAGTCACAAACAGATCGTAGTTTCAATCCTTATTGTGTTGGATGTGGTTCGGGAAGTAACAGCTGATGGTCTATGCTGATGTCACGATATATAGTGAGTTTCAATCCTTATTGTGTTGGATGTGGTTCGGGAAGTCGATAGAATGCATACTACTGTATCGAATTATTCAGCCAGTAAGTTTCAATCCTTATTGTGTTGGATGTGGTTCG
>CAWKIX010000031.1:0-15164 GCA_963849775.1 uncultured Prolixibacteraceae bacterium
AAAGCCTCCCCAACCCCTCCCAGGGAGGGGCTTAAAAAAGTTCCGACATTAATGATTGAAGTTAAACCGCGCCAGATTGATGTGTTCAACTTCTTTACCCCCTCTTTTGGAGGGGGAAGGGGGAGGCCTTGTACTTAGGGCTTGCTGAAAAATATCTTTAGTATTGATAATAAATAGTATAACAGACAATTTGAAAGAATGAAGTGCAAGCATTTTAAAAAGAGTACCAAAAAAAGCTTGCACTTTAAATTTTAGTCTGTTCTAAAAAGTTATCCCAGAGGGATAAAATGTTTATAGAAAATGGTTCAAACGTGCTAATTTGCACCCTGGCCGGGGTCGAATACTTTCAAATCATCATTTTCTATAAATATGTGACCTCTCTGAGGTCAAAATAAATCTACTTGAGTTTTTCAGCAGACCCTACTTAAACCGCGACAGATTAATTTGTTCGGCTTCTTTACCCCCTCTTTTGGAGGGGGAAGGGGGAGGCCTTAGTGAACGAATTCCTAAATGGCCACTACAACTTCTTTTTCCATTACATTCTATGTGCTTCAATCCGTTTGCTCACTCCCGCAAGGCCTTCCACAAGCCTGTTCGCGATTATTCCTGCAAAAATGATTGTGCTTAATAACAAAATTTGTTGTGCAGGAATAATTCAGTGAACGAATTCCTAAATGGCCACTACAACTTCTTTTTCCATTACATTCTATGTGCTTCAATCCGTTTGCTCACTCCCGCAAGGCCTTCCACAAGCCTGTTCGCGATTATTCCTGCATAATGAATTGTGCTTAATAACAAAATTTGTGGTGCAGGAATAATTCAGTGAACGAATTCCTAAATGGCCACTACAACTTTATCATCATTTTTCTTGTGATATTTGTAATGTGTTTCAGTGAACGAATTCCTAAATGGCCACTACAACCCGCTATTCCTCGACACGTGTTACAAGCGAAACAACGTTTCAGTGAACGAATTCCTAAATGGCCACTACAACTTCTTTTTCCATTATATTCTATGTGCTTCAATCCGTTTGCTCACTCCCGCAAGGCCTTCCACAAGCCTGTTCGCGATTATTCCTGCAATAATGATTGTGCTTAATAACAAAATTTGTGGTGCAGGAATAATTCAGTGAACGAATTCCTAAATGGCCACTACAACAGTAGCTTCTGCTGAATTTAAAGATTCATTGAACGCATTCCTAAATGGCCACTACAACTTATGATTTTAAGAAGATTCGTTTCAGTGAACGAATTCCTAAATGGCCACTACAACATAACATTGATAGTGGAAATGAATACGTTGAAGAGTTTCAGTGAACGAATTCCTAAATGGCCACTACAACCACTGACGGCTTCATGTCGGCAGACAATATTCAGTTTCAGTGAACGAATTCCTAAATGGCCACTACAACCACGGATGCCAGCAAACAATTAATTCTTCAAAGAGTTTCAGTGAACGAATTCCTAAATGGCCACTACAACTGGTCAATTAGGTAGGGCCTGGGAAATAGTTGAAGTTTCAGTGAACGAATTCCTAAATGGCCACTACAACAGTAGTAGTTTCTAATCCTTCTTAGCTTTTATCGTTTCAGTGAACGAATTCCTAAATGGCCACTACAACCTTCGATCCAAATCCGAACTAAAGCGCCTCTTCAGTTTCAGTGAACGAATTCCTAAATGGCCACTACAACAGCAACTGAAAAAGCGGTTGCTTATGAGCTAAAGTTTCAGTGAACGAATTCCTAAATGGCCACTACAACGTTTACATCTGTTAGTTCCGACCCAAAAAAAACGTTTCAGTGAACGAATTCCTAAATGGCCACTACAACACAGCCTGAACATAAAGCGCAATGAACTTATAGAGTTTCAGTGAACGAATTCCTAAATGGCCACTACAACCTGATGCTTTGGCTTTAGCTAAGATGATTTACTGTTTCAGTGAACGAATTCCTAAATGGCCACTACAACTTTAGGATACATCTTAATTTCATTTTTAATGTAAGTTTCAGTGAACGAATTCCTAAATGGCCACTACAACATTGTTGTGTTTGCTGGTTTGGTAGGTTCTGGTGTTTCAGTGAACGAATTCCTAAATGGCCACTACAACATTAAAAAGGTTACAGATTATAGTGGGCAAAGTGGTTTCAGTGAACGAATTCCTAAATGGCCACTACAACACAAATATAAATTACTTTTATTGTTATTCAAGGCTTTCGGCCTGTATTTGCTGTTGCCCGCAACACCATATTATGCACTACATCAAATAAACAGGGTTTCTGTTTTTCCGGCCCAATAATCGAGCGAAGCTGGTTTATGCCCTGTAATGCTCCGCATTTTTGCCAATGCCGACAACTTTAACGGTATAATGTATAAATGAGAGCCTTTGGCTTCTTCGGCCCGCAATAGGGTTTGAAGCTCTTTTTTTAGTTCTCCGCTTTCAAGTGGGTTTGCCCAGCCTAAATACACCGAATAGTTTACCCGTTCGAAGCCATATTTCTGCAGCCTTTTTGCCACTTTTTGCAGGGTGCGTTCGTGGGTAATGTCGTACATCAGCAGGTAAACAGTAAAAGATTTTTTCATCGTTCAGTTTTTTTAATAGTGTCGGCCAGGTGTTTTGCATCGGTAAGTATATGGTTGGCCATTGTGGTGGCCATGCCACGGTAAAGCAAGCGGGCATGCAGTTTTTTAACAAAAAGCTCTATCAGTTGCTTTCGTCCCGGTTTTGTAATCAGTGTTTTTTCATCTTTTTTTTCAAAAGCACCTGTATCAAAAGCGCCCTGCAAAATGGCAGTGAGCAGCATACGATCGATAACCGGGCGAAAAGGTTCCATGAGGTCGAACACAAGCGATGGCATTTTATAACCGTCGCGGTGCATGATGCCCAGCGCCGGATCGAGGCCAATACTCAGCGTGGCGGTTTCAACCTGGTTGCGCAACATTCCATACAGATAATTAATGCAGGCGTTAAACCCGTCGGCAGGTTGCCGTTTTACCCGGTTTTCGAATCTGAACGGCCCGGGTAACATTACACCAAGCAGTTGCCAGTACTGCGAAGCGGCAAAAGCTTCGGTAAAAAGCAACTGTTTTTTTAGCACGGCAAAATCGCTGCCTGATTTTGCATGGTAGTTTTCAATTTGCCTTTCGATGGCCATAATTGCCTTGTTAATTTTTTCTTCCATCGATGGCTTTCGGTTGGCCAGGAAACGGAGGTTGTCGGTTTGCCCGGTTATTTTCAGGCCGATGATGCCTGATGCCCACTCCAATGAAGTTTCTGACCCTGCAAAACGGTGCTGTGCACGGCGTAACCCTGAGGTGTTGATAAACAAAGGTGACCAGGTACGCGCCACGGGCCTTCCACAGGGGTCGTTAAAAATAACCGGAATCTGGTTTGTTGCCGCTAACAGGAGCGCCGGACTGCTGATTCGGCATGGCGAAGCAACAAGTATGCTGCTTACCCTGCCGGGGTGGATAATGCGCGAATCAGCTTCGGTTTCAAAAAGAAAACATCCATTGCGTACACTCATTTGCAGGCCGCGCGTGTCTAATATTATTTGCATAATTTACTGTTTTTAACAATATTCATAACCGGCATACCGCCAGCTTACACTTGTTTCAATAGTTTCAGACTGATTAAGGTTGCTGAGTTCTTTTTTAAAATGATGATACACCGGATGGTTTGCACCGTTCGCCATTTTTAAAAAAGCCAGCCGCCCCTGTAAAACCTGCCTGAGTTTTTCGAGCCACTCAAACACTTTGCTGTCGGGGTGTTGAAACGCCAGTTGCCGTATATCCCTGAATCTTGAAATGTCTTTTTCAAATTGGACAATATAATCATCGGGTACTGTTATGGTATCGCCTAACACAAGCCCTGTAACTTCCTTTATATCGCCCGGCGAAAAAAATCTGATTTTTGCGGGATCGGGTCTAAACTGGTGGGCTTGCAATATTTCACCAATCTGCGACAAGTGGGTTTCCGATATTTTCAGGTTCGATGAAAACGACATATCATCGACAAACCTTGTATAAACAAAGCGGCTCCGTTTTGCCCAGGCCAGTAGGTCGTAATCGAGCGCAATGGTGGCAAAATTTGAAAGCGGCGGCGATGTTGGGCTTCCCATGGGCAGCCGACCCCTGTAGGTTACAAGCCGCGTAATGAATTGCTCGCACATGGGGTCGAAAGCAAATAAGCCTGAATCGCTGAAAAGGTTTTTGAGTTTCGGTTTGTCAACCTGGTGAAAGAAATCGTCGAGATCAATATTCAGCAGGTATTTTTTTCCTAAATGCCGTTTTGCATTTGTATAAATATCGCGCGGGTCGGCACAGGGTTTAATTTTTCGGATAAACCCATAGGCAGCCGGTGTGATATGGTCGAGATAGAGCCATTGAAACCCATCGCAAAGGCGATCAAGAATACGGGCTAAGTCACCCTTCGGATATTCAATAAGTCTCTTTTCTGTCTTCCCCGGCTTGTCGATATAAAATGAAGCGTATGAATTCTCCGGGTCAATCTTCATGATTTTTTTAACATCGAAACCTGAATATAAAGCCAGGTCGGTAATGGTTTTTATTCTGTTGAGCATTTTATAAAGAATTAATTGATTGTCAGAAATACTTAATAAGGTGTATTGACCTCTGTGTGGTCATTGTATTTATACATATTCATGATTTGAAAGACATTCGACCCCGGCTGAAGGGTCGCGGAACTTCACATTTGAACCCTATTCTGTAAGCACATCATCCACGGGAGATAATTCAGAACAAACCAAAAAATTAAAGCGCTGCCATTGAAACAGCCTTTGTTAACCCAAAACCATACACTTTACCGTTGCCCAGGCAAATGTATTGCGGCAAAAGCAGGTTCGACTCGAAAACTACAGTAAAAGGCTGAAAATCGTGTGTGTGTTTATTTAACTGCAACTGCACACAGGCGCGTGTAAAACTTTCAACCGAAATTATTTTAACGACTGTGTTTTCGTGGGTAAAACCCAAGTCTAAAAAGCGGGAGAAGTCGTTAACGATATGGCTTTTCAGGATGTGTTCAAGCAAAGCAGTTTTTTCGGATAATGCGCCTGTTTGTTTATAACGTGTATAATTTACCCGGTTAAACGGAAGCCAGTTGGTTAACGTGTAAATTAATTTCCGGTTGGTGGCAACTGTTTCCTGATGGCCCGAAAAAAACATTTTAATTTCTGCCAGCATGCTGTTGTTTATCCCGGCAACACTGTTTATGCCTTCAAACAGTGCATCAATGGCGTCGCTTCCCCGTTAAACCCGGCAATAAAATAGCCCTGTTCCCTTTTTTGATATTGTATCAGGGGGTAACGGGCAATTGTATTTCCGTTTTTCTCGTCGTGATTGTGAAACAGGGTGGTTTGCACACCGGCCTTGTGCAAGCGCTCTTTATTGCGGTTGTACAACAGATTAACGGCTTCGCGCAGCCATTCAGTTCCATTGTTTGTGCCCTTTCCGGGCAGTTGATATCCTTCAGACAGAAATGGGGTGATTTGATAAACAGTGGTTTTAACCATGAATGATTTTAGTTTTAATGTTGGAATACCTGAACCAAAACATTGAATACCTTATTTAAATGTTTGTTTGAGTTTTATGGCTGTGCTTTTCACCCGATGGATGCGTGCGTGCATCCGGCGGTTACGTTGTCGCAGTGCGCGGATGCGTTATCGCAGTAAAAAGATGCGTTATCGCAGTGAGCGGATGCGATGTTACAGTAAAAAGGTGCGTTATCGCAGTAAAAACATGCGTTATTGCAGTGCGCGGGTGCGTTAACGGATTGCGGAGATGCAAAATCGCACCCAAAAGGTGAAATTTTGATTGCCGCGATGAAATTTTCAATGATTTGATGCGATTTGTCCATTTTTTAGCTCCTTTTTGCGACATTTTGTCAAAAATAATAAATATATGAATGTAGGTTTCTACTGGGTTTTAACCCGATGTTGTAATTTTTGTCCGCCATCGGCAATTTGTAAAATTCAATTGTTTCAAAAAAACAGCCCGCTCCCGGTGCGGGCCTGTTTTTTTTTGAGAGCTATTCGGTTACCGGTGTGCTCGCTGTTTGTTTGAAAAGCGCGGCAAGGTCTTCGACAACAGTTTTCATACCGGGCACGCCCATTTTTTCGGCCATTTTGGCTTTCATATACACAAAGCGGGCAATTTCGTACACTTCGGCACCGGCCAGCATGCGGGTGTCGCGTACGCCTTCATACAATTGTGCCAGCTCACTTTCAACTGTACTTAACGACGAGTTAAGACTCATATCCACAGCGGCGGCTTCAAGCAGGATGCCCCCGGGATTAACATCCTCATTGCGCCCGCCGTATTCAAGCGCTTTTTGGGTAAAAGGCTTGCGCCCGTCGTCCATCATTTGGAGCGATTTCCGTTCTTTGTCACTCAGTTTAATCAGAAAAGGTAAGAGGCTTTTTATTTCGGCCAGCTTCTGAAGGATTATAAGTTGACTTTCAACTTCGAGAGAAACATCAATTCTGTTTTGCATAATTTGTGAAATTTAGTTTAGAAACTTTTGTTAATTGTTATTTATACCCGCCCCGGGAAGGCGGGGGATTTTTGATTGTTAGTGTGGACATAGAATTTAGTGTCTTATTTAAACAGGTTGGTTTTTAAATATTTTATAGATTATGAAAAATATTTATAATTAATCTTTTTGATCAATTACTTTATATTTATAACGCATCAAATCCAATATGTTATGATATATTGAAGCGTAAGAATTTGCAAAACTGCTTATTAATCCTTCATTTAATTTTCGAGGTAATTGAATACTGTTGTCGTTGAAATAAAAAACTGATAATTTTGAATTCTCTTGCCTTATCTTCTCAATTAAATCATTTATGGGAGTATTTTCGTCAGTTACAATCGCACCGTTTTTTAGTTTTATTTGTTTAAATCCTAATTGATTATTTTGATTATTTAATACAAGAACGTCAATATCTTTTTTTAATATTTCAAAATCGATAGTATTATCTCCTGTAAACATGTAATTTAAAATATTGGGAAACTCATTCTCTGTAAAAAAGTTTAACATTTCTTTGCCGCCTTCTGCATTTTTGGAAAATACTCCAATTTTCATATTCTGTTTAAATTTGTTTTGATCTAATTGTTTATCGATCTTTTTATTTAGAGCATCAAACCATTCGTCATTATCTAAATAAATCTTTACTCTTCTCTTTACCTCACCAATAACCAGGTTCCTTATAAAAACACCAGCTCCTATTAAGCCTAGAATACCAGCAATCCAAAGTATAAAACTTGCATGACTTGTAATCCAATCTGTATAATTTTCATTTACATATTTTTTTATTTCAACTTCATTGTTGGTGTATTTCTTATCCATCAATACTAAATCTTCTTTTAATTTGTTGATTTCATTGCTTAAAACTATTATTTCAGCATTTATTCGGGCAATTGAATCTGATTTAGCTAACGATAGTGCTGAGGTTTGCGCATTTACCGAAATTGCAAATAGACATGCAATAAAAATTTGTATTTTTTTCATAATATTTGCTATTAAATTATTTCCACCTGGGCAATTGTTCCATCCTTTTTTAGCTGTTTTACATATACAGTAATTTGATCATCCTTTATTAATTGTAATGTTTTTTGCTCCATTTTAAGCACCAGTTGAACTTCGGCAGGTTCGCCGTTAATAATTATTCGAACTTTTTTATTACTTATTATTAAAGCTATCAACTTCATGCCAATTTCAACAGTAGTTTGTGGGCTTGTTATATTCTTAGCTTCAATAATCTGCTTTTTTATGTTCAGTTTTTCGATTAGATTATCTAATTCATCTTTTATTTTATTATTGGCTGTTTCAATAATTTCAAAAAACTGGTCAAAATCATCTTTTTTATAAATAACTGAATTATTTAAAGATTCAGGCACTTTACTATAACCCATAAAATCACTGAATAAAGGTAATCCCATTGGAGGATTGTCCCATTTTTTAATTTCAGCAAATTCCTCTAATTCAAGATAACCCAATTTTGATTTATCCTGATTTGGTGATGGATAAGCTATTGTGCACAATTCTTTTATTTGTTCTGTTTGCAGCCAATTAGGTTTATTTTCCAGAAAATTATCCATTTGTTGTTCAAAAAGCCACATATAACCTTTTTGTTCCGTAATGTCCATTCCTTTAATCTCTATATTAATTCGGCCATACCCCAATGGTTTTGCCATTCCAATATTGTGTTTGCAATCAGGTGTGTTATGAAAAGAAATGGCACTAAGAATAGCTCCTAATTCAACCGGGCGAAGGTTATGGTAATGTAAATCAGTATTGAACACCGTTGATTCAGGCAAGGGTTTAAATTTTATTTTAATCTTTTCATTTTCTTCGTTTGTTGAATTAACGTCTCCCAATTCTTCCTGAATTACGGTATGAACCGGATATCTTTTTCTTCCGCTAATTTCAGAAGCAGGGTATTCATCATTATTATTTTTATCAATATCAAAGTCCATTAATGTTTTATATGGAACAGTTGCGTTGGCATTGGTATGATCTCTTAATAATTCACCATCGTTATACACATCCTGTTTAATATAAAATGGATAAAATGATTTCTTTGGAGAACCTAAAATTTTTTCTTTTATGGGCAATTCTGCCTCATTAATATTAGAAGTAATAAATGCAGGCGCAATTGAAACCCTGCCTTTTAAGGCCTTTTCATTTTCGATACTTCCAAAAATACATTCTGTTAAATCAAAAGTGTGACTGTCACAATCAGGTTGAAACTTTTTGATGAGATCTTTGGCCGTATATCTGTAAAGCATTTTATACAAAACGGTTAAGCCAAAATCAATTAACTGATCGTCTTCATCAACCCTGAAAAATACAGGCACATGTTTTCCATTCTTTAGTTTACCTTTCCAGAATTCCCAGTTTCCATTAATTTCATCTTTCGTATGATATTTTAAATCAAAATCATCAAACTGGCCTTGACTTATGTGATATGAATTTATAAACAGGTTTGGATTATCAAATTTGAATTCGTTTCTTTTTCCATTAATGTTACTTGTAATTACAATTACAGGATTAGTATGTGATAGAAAGTTTGTTGCTGAATCGTGATGTATTGAGTTATAAATTGCATATTTTCTCCCCAGGTCTTTTGTATTTATAAATTCATCAAGTTGATTACCTAATCCAAGTGTTCTGTGAGTTACAGAAATTGGGTTGCCCGGAAATCGTAAATTACCCAAATACCCAACATCTAAAATTTTAAAAGGAGAGGGGTTTCCAGTTCCGTTTTTGACTAACCAGCCCATTTTTAAATCGTTGACATTATACAATAGATCATAGAGGTCTTTATTATTCATGTCACGAACTGATGAGCGTTTTTCATCCTTATTAAACTGGTTAAGTTTTCCAAAACTCATTATTTCAAGAACAGATCGAAGCATACCTTTTATGGAAGAACCTGGAATAAAGTATCGATCATCTTTTTTGGGAAATAAAAGTGTAACAGCATTATCGTGTTCATCTCTGTCCTTCTGCCCACCACCCCTAATAAAAATGGGAGTTTCAGTTGTAATTGTTAAATTCAGTTTTCCACTTTTAGCATCTTTAAAAGGTACATCGTGGTTCACAAAATTTCCCCATTTAGGAAAAAAAACATTTTCGTTTAGTGGAACAAAATTGTATAACGATTTAATTTTTACCATGGCTTTTATTGTTTTTCGAATCCAGTGAAAATTTTACATTCCTGTTTCCATGTTTTAAAATTATTGCTTAATATGTCATCCCTTAATTCAAAAACGTGAGTGAAATTTATAAATTTAATACCAGGTAAAATGGTATTGTCTGCCAATTTGTTGCTGGCTAAATACTTCAGGGGAGCCAACTTGACCAAACTAATATCTATGTTGTCTATTGTAAAAACTCCTATATGGTATTTTCCATCATAGTTTCTAATGTGGATGCTTATTTTATTAGCTTCGCTGTAAAGGAAGCCTTCAACAATAAATGGTAAGTCAGTACATTTGGTATGCAAATCATTAACTACACCGTTTATTACCTCAGGCGATGCTTTATCAGAATACCACAAATAACCTTCAAAATTATATCTTGAGTATTCTTGTAATTTATTTATTTCTATTTTATTAAAATAATTCATTCTGTTTTAGCTTTAAGTTTATTGAAAATTCCAAATCCTTTGGTTGTTTTACCTCCCAATTGTAATTGTCCGGTTTTAATTTGATCAAATACAGAATCCAGAATTGCTCTTATTTCAGGGTTTACATTCAAATTCGTTTTTATTTTTAGAGGTATTTCAGAGTGGCTTATTACTTTTTCGTTAAATAGTGCCGTGTCGATTGTGCCTCCGGAATATCGATCATTTTTATTGTGATCGAAAATATAGTTGATCAGGTCACCCGGAAGATAAACATCTTCAATTATTAGGTTACCTATTTTGCCTTCTTTATTTTCATCTTTTGCAGTTCCAAAAGCTTCAGCAACTGAGGAATTATTTTCTCCAACATATTCATTAAAAAGGTCATCTAATAAATCGGTTAATTCATTTTCTTCAATATATTTTCTGTATTCTTTAATTTTGTTAATTGTTTCATGTATAGATTGTAAATCATTTGCTGTTAAAATTATGCCCTCAAAATCTTTTAGTTTTTCAAGAATCTTTGATTGAATGTTTTCTGCATAATTGTGAATTAAATTTTCAACAAAATTTTCTTTTTTCCTGTTCCATTCAAAAGCAAGCCTATGAGAAATTGCCCCTTTAATTGAACTTCCTGGAATAACATATTTAGCTTCAGTAAAATCTCTTTTTCCCGAACTGTCAGTTTCAATGCATCTTTCGGTATAATTTATTTCATCAACCATTTCATCACCAAATCCGGCACCGAAAAGGAAAAAACAATCAACTCCTGATAAATTCAATGTTTCAGTTACATAAGTATTATTTGTGGAAATCGGTTTAATATGTTTGATTAGACTTGGAATCTCGCTGTTTAAATCAACTGTAATATTTCTATATACCTCATCTGAAACATTAAACTTGTTTTGATGAATTGAAAGGACACCTAATTTTCCAAAATTATTTGTTGTACCCGCCCCAATGTAAAAATCATCGTCATAAAAACTGTTTAAGACAGATTCCCACAATGCGTCATTACTCTCTTTTGTTTGAACTTCTATTTCAAATTTGAACCTTGCACCTTTATACACCACTTCCCGATCGTATTTACCCGTTTTTGTGCCTGAGCCACGTTGATTTATTTTAACGTGTTGTCTCAAAGGTAAAGACAGAAATTGTCTAAGAAATTCATCATTTATTGATACTGGTTTTTGAATTACTTTTTCTTCCTGATCGAGCAAATAAGCGTCACTGGATATAAATTCTGAGCCATATGATATATTTGATTTTTGTCCACCAAACATTTGAAAATACTCGACATCAGAAATATTATGTATGAGTTTTTTGCTTAAAAACCCAGTTATGGCAGTTCCTGGGATATACGGCAATCCATTAAAGTCTTTTTCTACCGGACTATCCAATTCTATATCGGTATCATCTCCTCCAATGCAAATTGGTGTTTCCGCCTCAACCACAATTTGTGCAAAATATCTAATTGGGAATTTCATGATATGCGTTGTTTAATGTTTCTCATTTCCTTGCAAAGCAATTGAACCGCTCTTATTCGAGTACCAACAGAGTTGCTCAAAATAAAATCGTTTAGTTTATTACGACTGTCATTATTCCATGGATTTTTAGCACCTTTAATTAGAATACCATTTTCCTGATCAAATAATTTTAGTTCCAACTCATCATCATAGCATATTTCTTTAGTCCCATTTGCTAATTTACTCCATTGACTTTTTGAAATATTACTAAAGGTTTGTGATTTAAATTCATTGACTTTCTTAAGAATATCAATTTCCTGTTGTTTGCGACTTGCTTTTTCTTTAAGATATTTAAGCAACCTTTTGCCGTTGGCATCGATGTCTAAATTAAGAAAAGTTGGCTCCTCTAAAATTTGCTCTTCACCCGGAGTTTTTAACAGAGGTGTTGAAAGTAAAAAAGGAGGATTGATTAATACATTGCCAAATCCTTCAGTTAGAAAAACTCCCAATCCATTTTTTATCATTTCATAGTCTATAGCAGTTGTTTCAGTAACAAAAAAAACAGAACCTTTTTTAATAATCATTCGTTCTGGATCCCATGTGTTTCGATGACGATTGAAAGGCATATAACGATGATGCCAGACTTGTGATTTTTCCCAGTCTATCGTTCCGGTTATTCCTAAATCGTATGCAGTTGGTTCCAAGGTGCAATCTCCATACTTATTTATAAAACACAAATTACTTTCGGCATAAACCAATGTGTTTTTAACTTCTGCATTTTGGTAATTGTTATTATTTGTTTCTTCTCCAATGTGAGATATTTTAACTGCTCCACCAAACTCAGCATTTTTCGATTTGCCAATATATTTGGTTTTTTCGTGTAAAATATTTTTTATTTTTTCAAGATAGGCTTTGTTTTCCGACTGAATATCAAAAACAAATGTTTGTCCGGGTTTTAAATAGCGATACATATACATTTCGCCATCCTTCGAACTTCTTGTTAATTCTTCCCTTGCCGATTTTATACTCTCCTCAAATCTAATAGATGAAAATTCAATTTTTCCATCATTTTCAACAAAATAACCATTTCTTACCTGTTCAAGATTTTTCTCCCAATCAGTTTCTGTTGCATTATGAAAATGAAAAATCCCATCCTTCATGTCTTTTCCTTTCTCAATATAAAAGGAGGCTGGAATCTTCATTGAATCTATGGTTGTTTATCTGTAAATGAGCATCACCAAATTTGACAGAACCGTTAAAAATCATGTCGATAATAATATTATCTTCTTCTTGATTTGCAAAACTATCTCCTGCAACAATACCTCTAAAAATACTGCCAGGAATATAATCAAGAGCATTCAGGTTAGCTTCGGTTTTGGATTTTTCAAATAAAACCAAAGGTTCGTTTATTGTATATTTGTATATATACTTTGTCATAATCGAAATCTTATTTTTAAATTTTAGTTACAATACATCTTCCAAAGCCCTTGTTCCTTTTTAGCCCCATTCTCCTCAAATATTTAAAACTCTTTTCTATTGGGTCGATATCATCTTCATGCAAGTTTTCAATTTCACTAAATAATTCCAGTGGAATGACAACCTCATTTTTTCGTAATGAATAGTTACGGGCTTGTTTATCGTCATCTAATGCGGTTGAGGCTTTGGTTTCGAATAAGCCATCTTTTACATTTTCCTCCAGTAATAATTTTAAGTTCTCATCTAATGATGCGGTTTTAAAATGAACTTGTTCTGAAGAAGAAAGAGATTTGTCATCTTCAAAAAGTTTGATTTGATCAAAACTACCAGCCTCCTTAGATGCATCTTTTATAAGTCCCTTTAATGTTCTTCCAGGAATAAAAGGAAATCCATTTTCATCTTTCAAAACAATGCTGTCATTTTTTGCTCCACCACCTTTCCCCGAACCAATTTGCCAGTAGGAGTAGAATTCGATTTTAAATTTTAATGTTGTCATATTAATGCTTGTTTATGATTGTATGAAGTGACATAATATCAAAAATAGCTTCCGGATTATTTTCGATTTCGAGAGCATCATAATACCTAACTTTGAGTTCTTTGATTCGTGAAATGATTCTGTTGGCCTGATCTTTATTTTTAAATGTTTCTTCAAGCCAACTTCTTAATCCATTAGAAGGTGCCTTTTCTTCTGCAAGTATTTTCACCTTTTTTACAAGATTTTTTATTTTACTTAATCCAAGATGATTATCTCTAATAGCATATGGTCCATTTAAAAATGAGACACCTATAGCTTTAAGTTCCCGGTTAATTATCTCATTATAGGTTTCTATAAATGAGTCCTGAATTTTATGAAACTGTAAGGATGATACATTTCTTTCTGATTTATTTTTTGCGTATTTACAAAGCTCTTCGGCCAGATGAATGCTGTAGTGAAATGGAAATTTTTCTTTAGTGAATGCTATTCCCGCACATGCCGTTAATCCGTTATTTATCCCCAATTCTTTCAGACTATTTTTGGTATTTATTTCAAAAGCTGCCAGATAGTGCGATGTAAAATCAATGGCTAAATCAGCCCTGATGATAAAGGTCACATCATCTCCTCCAAGAATAACCGGACGTAAAGGTGGAATTGGAATATCTCCTTCGTATACAAATGTTTTAACAATCTCGGGAGTAAAAGTCTTTTCAAATGCTCCTTTGAATGCATCAATTGTGGATATATTTATTAGCTCTGAGAATTTTTTAAGTTTACCCGCGATATTATCTCCGGAATTAAGAATATTATTTCTAATCACGTTTCCTATTCCATTTCCATCTGCGTGGACTACAGCAAGCCAACTTTTACCCTCCTTGGTTGATATTTTTTCAAGTTCATTTGTTGAAGCCCATTGATCTTGCTCAAATTTTAATTTAATGAATAAAGAATTTCCATCCTTATTTTCATCTTTTAATTTTGTGATACTATCTATGAACTCTTTTTTACCATCGTCCAGCAATTTCTTTTACTGCAACATTACCAGTTCTTCGGGATTTTTCAGTTCCCATGATTCCTGTTTCCGGTAATATAATTGGCGAATTTCGCTGTCCGCGTAATTTTTTATCCAATTCTTTTAGGTTAGTATCTTTTATTTCCAGATTGTTTTCTATTTCAATAACAGCCTGACTAAATGGAATTCCTGGCGCTTTTTTATTAATGATTAAAGGGAAGTCTCTGAAAAAATTTTCACATCGTCCTTATTAGAGAAAATATATCTGATATTCCCCGCTGCATTTAGTAATAAATACTTTTCATTAAAATTTGGACAATTTACTTGAAAAAGTTCAGTACAAATTTTCTCAATAATCTCGCTTGCACCAATAATCTCTTTTAGTTTATTGGTGTTGAAGATGTAGTTTTGGATTCCTTGTATTGTAAAGCCGTACAAATACATATTATATTATTTTTAAATTAGTTTTAACAAAAAGTTTTTTGGTTATAGTTTAACCCGCTTTCGTCAAGAATTTTAATAATCTCAACCATTTCGAGGTCTCGACCACCAATAAAAAAAGTTAAATTATTTTTATCCATTTTTGGT
>CAWKIX010000032.1:0-65776 GCA_963849775.1 uncultured Prolixibacteraceae bacterium
CGAATCGCCTTCACAAATATTAATATCCTCCGTATTATATATCGCTGGCAAAGAAATGATGACATTACTACTCGCCGGATTTGAAATATTTCCTGCAGCATCTTTCGCCCAGGCATAAAGTGTTTTGGATCCTGCTGATGAAAAAGTATAAGATTCAGGAGCAGTTGTCATCCAACCGGATTCTTCGGCAGTCGGAATATTATTTGTTTCAGTAAATTTGTAACCAGTAACATCCGTATTGTCAGTTGCTGTCAGACTATTTATTGGAACAATTAGGGAAGAACTACTTTCTGGAATAGAAAAATTAGTTATTAAAGGAATTGTTTCATCAGGTGATTCATTGTTCGGAATGTAATTGCAATAAATTGAATATTTAAAATCATTATAGCTGGCATTTCCAAAATATAGCGGCATTGCTCCTGTCCATGACAATGTTGAAACAGCTCTAGCCGGAACTCCTGATGTGAATCGAATACCAATACTATTTTCAAATACCCAGGCTATCCATATCGTTTGACCTGCAACAACTGATACTGGACTTGTTAGTAATACAGTCTGCCAACCAGACATTGAATAAACTGCCGTAGAAGCGGTTACTCCCAAAAGGGAAAAAACTGTTCCGTCCTCATCTGAATAAACTCCCATTAGCATATTACCTGTTCCCCCTTCATGGTAGATCGTTATACTTTTAATTTCTCCTGACTCACTAAAGGTAATTGGTATAGCTCTCAGTTTTGATGATGTTGAAAGTGTACCGTAAACTTCCGCATTTCCCATGATCTGTGATGAATATAAAGAAATAACGATTTGGGCACTAATGCTGGAGGAAATATTCCCAGCATCATCTTTAACCCATGCATAAAGTGTTTTTGTACCTTCAGAAGAGAAAGTATATGAAGTTGGGGCACTACTTAACCAACCTGCATCAGTTGCTTTTGGTATAGTTGAAGATTCTGTTAACTTGAATCCTGTAACCGTATTATTATCAGAGGCTCTAAAATTATTAATTGGTACAACAAAAGTAGAACTTGTTGTTGGTATGGTAAATTCCGATATTATTGGTTTTATCAAATCCGATTGTTGAGGATTTTGATCTTTTATTAATACTAATGATGTATAAGGTTGTAAAGTAATGATCGATGAATATTTTGTTCCTTTAGCATCAATCATTGGTTCACTGAGTGAAACAGTTTTTGATGACTTGGTTGTATTATATAAAAACTTTAAATCATTAGAACCGGTTATACATTGTGGTGATTTGCATGAATTAATGTCATATGAAGTGTTTGTTTGCCACTCAGGCAGACTCATATATGTTGCTCTCCATGTGTTAACCATAGTTGCAATTGGTGTTTCATTCGCTGTATTCGAATTATAATAATTTTTATCAATGTTGCCAAATTGCACTAGATCATCTGTCTCGCTTCTTGCTGACAATATATTGTATTTTGGATCATAATTAACAATAACATTTCCATTCATTTTTACACCTCTTATAGGATCAGTGCCTGCATCTCTCTGGTGAAGAATCACTCCAGTCGGGCAAGAATAAACTGTATTGTCAATTATATTAACGTTTTGCGCTCCCAGCAAATGGATACCCCCTGCTACATTTGATATTGTATTATTTGATATAGTAACGTAATATGAATATACATCTAAATAGATTCCAAATTGCCTGCTGTTCGTTTTTCCAGCAGGTAATCCTAGTCTATCATCACTTACAATTCCATTAAAAATAATATTTCTGTCATATACCATATTAAAGAAATCATTTGTACCTGTGCGGTGAATGCCCCCTCCGTCAGCTCTTGACATACAAAAGCCATTAATATAGTTGTATCTTGCTATTGCATTGTCTCCACCTATGTTTATTCCATTCGAACCCGAGTTAAGAACTTTATTATATTCAATTATTACTTTTTTATCAGAATATATCTGGTGTGCATAATCTACGGTTATTCCCATCATTGAACATGCTGCAATATCTCCGTTAAATGCACCAATTACAAGTCCAGTGCTATCAATGGTATTATTAGCAATATAAGCACCGTCGCTGTTCCAATGATCATAAATTCCACGATCTAAACTACGTGTAATATTACAATTCGTAACAGTTAGATCGTGTGCTGTATAGGCGTAAATTGCCGTATGATTAAAATCTAAATTGCAATTATCAACTGTTAAATAATCTTCAGTAGTTGATATTCCATGTAAATTTCCACCTTCAATTTTTATATTTTTGACAGTAACATAATCTTTTGTATTTACATCAATAACATTATCGACTGTCGAAACTTTTACTGTGTAATTATTAGGGTTGGCTGTACCAAAGTACATATAAAACTTACCAGCACCATAATACCACTCTCCAAGTTGATCCAGGGTCCTTAAATCGTTTTGAACGAAATAACCAAACCCTACTGCATTTGGATCTCCCGAGCTCCTAAATTTCAATGTAGTTCCAGAGTGACTTTCAATTGTTTCTATCGTCCAATCCCAATAATTACTGGAACGAATTACAATTTCAGCCCCTTTCCAATTTGTTACTGCTGCATCGCATTCAGAATCAACAATAATATTATCACCTTGAATGGCATCAATATGATAATAGTCGCTAACTTTTGGATTGTACCTGTTTGAATTGGGAGTTCTTCCCTTTGCATATTGTACATTGTTAATTGTTACAATTTCCGGAGCAGAATCAACAGTAAGTGCTTTAGAATAAATTCCGCCCCCTTCATTTATCCATCCTGATGTTATTGTCGTAAATCCAGATATTACTGGGTTAGCTCCTGCACCATACGCACCATAAAGAATCGGACTTCCTGATGTTCCGGATGATTTTACTACTATTGTTCCTTTCCAAACGCCGCCCCGCTCAAACAATATCTGGTCTCCCGGTTTAAAAGTAAAGCCATTTACCTTTGTCAAAGTCTTCCATGGTGAACTCTCACTCGTTCCTGGATTACCATCACTTCCCGAATTGCTTACATAATAATTGGTAGCATTTCCTAAATAAGAAACCAGAAAAAATGAAAAAGTAAAAACTATGCGAAAAAAAACTTTAACCAGGAAAAATCCGTTTTTCTTCTCTATACCCTCATCCTTCTTAAGAGCAGGGCATTCCCTCTTAATACAATTTAAAGCGTCCATAAAAATTGATTTAATGGTCTTTTATCAAAGTGGGTTTGAAACTTTGATAAGACTAGGTTTGTAAATCAGTTGACAAACTTACATTTGGAGATTTTTTTTTTATTAATTTAAAAACTGATTTGAACCTAGGCATAATGCTGAATAAATCATAAGCACTTTTAGGTACCTTTACATATGAACTTGCAGAATAAAAATACAGATCGGGCAACCTTAAATCACTATGATAAAAATTATCATTTAAAGGTGCACCAAAGTTCCTTAACCTTTTTAAGGAATCTTGTCCAATAACTAGCATAATAAAAATCTTTAAGCGTCCAACAAATTGATTTATTAATCTTATGCTAACCGTAATAAAACGAATAAAACAACATAATATCTCTTGTACGTAAGCTTGTTGTAAATTCAATAAGTTAATGACCTGATTGATTGGGTTTGTAATTATAGATCAATCAGTGGGTTTGTAAAAAACTTATTTCAAACATTACTAACATTAATATTTTAATCCCGCCGGATCAATTAAAAATTTTAAAACTTACATTAAAAAGAAACAGAAACGTCTGTCTTAATGGTTTTATGTATTGGTTTGCGGTGTTAAAAATAAATAAAAAATTAATTTTTCAAACTGTTAATTAATAATTTATACCAATTCTAAAAAGAAAAACAAAGTTGCTAAGATTAATAATGATATTCATTCGCATCATAACAATCTGTATTTCCGAGAAATACAAAACATAATAATTATTTATTTACTCACTTTATTTAGGTTAACATCCAAATTTATTTATTCTATAATCTTGATTAATTGGAGGTTCATATCCTTTGAAAAAGATTCTACTTAATTTAGAACCAACTTCATAAATATAAATTTAAACGTTTCCGACAGTAATCTATCCTTTTTACAATAACAAACATTTGATCGTTTTATTATTATATTATTAATCGTATTTTCGTACATTTGTTTGATTTATTAAATCGTAAAAAAATAATTTTGATAAACCATGAACAAAAAAATTGCAATTCCAATAAATGAAAACCAAATGCTCGAAAGTCATTTTGGACAAACAAAAGCTTTTGCTATTTACAGCATTGAAAATGAAAAAGTAACATCTAAAGTTGTGCTCACTCCCCCACCACATGCTCCAGGTGTTTTACCAAAATGGATTAATCAAAATGGTGTTGAAATACTTTTAGCTTCAACAATGGGCGAACGCGCCAAAAAGATACTTGACTATTTTAACGTTGAAGTTTATCTGGGAGCGCCGGCAATGTTAGCTGACGAATTAATTGAAAAATTTATTGCCGGAAAGCTTGAGTTCGATCCGCACCTCTGTGACCATCATCACGATCACGAACATCATCATGAGCACCATCATAATCATAAACACGATTAAACGAAAATTTAATTACAAGCTCGCGGTAATATTCATTCCCGATCATATTCGAATGGTATAGAAATTAATAATGAAGTTAACTGTTTTAACCGAAAACATTGCAGGTGGTCATTTTCAAGCAGAACATGGCCTTTCATATCTCATTGAAACAGACAACGAAAAAATACTTTTTGATACCGGACATTCTAATGTATTTATTAAAAATGCTGAAAAGCTTGGATTTTCACTTCAAAATGAAGTAGAAAAAGTTGTTCTTAGTCATGGGCACTGGGATCATGGAAATGGATTGATTCATCTGAAAAATAAAAAACTGATTACGCATCCATCTTCATTTATCAAACGCTACAGAAAAAACGACAATTCTTCAGTTGGATTAAACCAAACAGTCGATGAAATTAAATCACATTTCAAGTTAATAACACCTGCAAAACCATTTAAGGTTGCGCCAAATCTTTTTTATTTATCCAAAATCCCCCGGCTAAATGATTTTGAAGCAATGAGTACTGATTTTATTGATGAACATGGAAATGATGATTTTATTCCCGATGATTCAGCGCTTGTAGCAATAATAGAAGATGAAAAGATAGTAGTAATCACAGGATGCTCACATTCAGGCATTTGTAATATTTGCGAATATGCAAAAAAAGTTACAGGAAAAACCATTATAAAAGCTGTAATTGGTGGTTTTCATTTAAAGGGAATAAATTACCAAACTCGAATGACAATTGATTATTTCAACGAAAATATGGTTGAAAGATTACTGCCATCACATTGCACAGAATTACCCGCTTTATCAGAATTTTATCGTGAATTTAAAATAAACCCGGTTAAAACCGGTATGGTATTCAACTTTTAAATTCTATAATTCTCTTTGAAAAACAATCTCGCTAAGTCCCGCGGGTTTGTTTTTGTTATCAATATAAATTCTTATTGTAATCTTTCCGTCATTAACCCGTATCATGCGCTCAGGAGTCCACTCCATGCGGCCTTCACCCAATAAAAATTCGCCTGCACTTCTGTTTTCAAATTCAATTTTTTGCCAGGTTGCCAATTCTGCATCTCCCACTTTTACCCGAATGCGGTAGGTTCCGTTATTTACATTTATTTCATAATCGTAATAATACATCGGATTTTCGCTCTCCAGATTTGTACCTTTAAATACAATTTTCTGAAGTCTCACATTTGATTCATTTCCTTTTTCGAACGCGGGTAATTTTCCTGCCATGTTCCAGCACCCCAAAACCCAACCTTTTCCGGTGTATTCTTCAAAACACAGGTTATTTTTATCATTTTTAGAATTTGAACTTCCCAAGACAATATTGCCTTTTGAGAATAAATTTGAAAAGCTGAAAGATTTGTTGAAGTAGATTTCAAATAGCTGGGGAAAAAAATTGATTACATAATTTTCAAAATTGTTTTTCCCGGGTGTGGTTTTACTTTTAAGAACTAAAAACCCCGCTTCTCCCCAATTCTTCTCGTTCGATACTGTCCCGATTAATTCACCACAGAAAAGTTTTTGACCTTCTTTAATTTCCAAAGTTCTTTTACTCAGATTTCCGTACAAGTAATAAACACCTTTATCAGAGCTACTTTCAAGCAATACAGCAACCTTACCTGAATTCTTGTCGTCTTCCAAATTTTCAATCCAAACCACCTTACTGTTTTCGATTGCAACCATCCAATGTTTTACATTACCATTTTCATCCAGCAAGTCAAAATCAATCTTATTGTTAAATTTATATTTCTCAGAATTGTTGGGAGCCTGAACCACTGAAAATAAATAATTGTCAGACTCCAGATTCCATGCAAAACCTTCATTAAAATTTACAGGAAAAACATACCTGTTCTCATCCAGCAAAAAACCTGATATCTTACTCACTGCAATCAGTGCATCTTTTGTTAATAACGCATGATGTTCTTTGTTTTCATCTAACATAACAAGATTTCGGTTATTCTGCTGCAAATATTTTAAGTCCCTTTATATTTTCCGGGAGCGAACGTTGACTAATATTAAGAATTATAGTATCACCGTCTACGACGATAATATTACACTGATTTTGTATTGATAACAATTTGATTTGTTTATCCAGGTAACGAATACTTTCGCCAGCATTCAAGTTAAAGTATGCAACATTACCCCATGTAAAATCCGGATCGGTATTACTTTGAGCGAATAACGAAACTGAAAATAAAGAGTAAAACCATATAAAAAAAACTGCTCTTTTCAAGTTTGGATAATATTTGAATGCTGTTTTGTTTTCTGCTGACTTTATGTTCTGATATCAATTCAATCAAAGTTAACTTTTTAACTTATATCGAAAATATTATTTTGAAATAGATTTTCCGATATTTGTCGTTTCGTATGGTACTTGAAACAATTATATCAGTTTACTTTCTTGGGATATTAGCGGTTGGTGCAATGTCTTATTTCAAAATTAAAACAACCGCCGATTATTATGTTGCGGGAAAAAACGCTGGTTTTTCATCCGTGGCCGGAAGTCTGCTTGCAACAATTCTTGGAGGGTCGGCAATATTGGGAACTATTGAATTAAGCTGGAGTAAGGGCTGGCCTGCAGTTTGGTTTTTGTTTAGTGCAGCCTTGGGGCTGCTTGCATTGGTTCCATTGTCAAAATATGTAAAACGTTTTGGAAACTATACATTGCCTGAAATGCTCGGAAAATTTTACGGTAAAAAAGCCGAAATAATTTCTTCATTGATTATTCCGGTTGCATGGACGGGAATAGTTGCAGCACAAATTATTGCAGCTGCAAAAATACTGAATGAATTAGGCTTTTTAAGCTATAATCTGGGGGTATTAATTGGTGGTTCTGTATTTATTATTTATACGCTCATTGGCGGGCAGTTAAGCATTTTAAAAACCGATCGTATCCAGGCAGTTCTTATAATTGCAGGATTATTCACATTGGTTATTTTTGCAGTTAATAAGGGTGAACAAACACATAATCTTTCATTTCGTTTAAACCAGGTGTTTAATGATTCATTTACAATTACTGATTTAATAATTCTTATCCTCACCTACTCCGTAACCTTTGTTGTTGGACCCGATATTTATTCAAGAATTTTCTGTGCTAAAAATGAAAAAACCGTAAAACAAAGTATCATTTTTGTTGCAGTAATTCTTATTCCTGTTTCGTTTGCACTAACATGGTTAGGTATATTTTCACAAATTAGCGGTGCAACCGGAATTACCGGATTTGCTTCCCATTTATTACCCGAATGGGCCTACGGACTATTTATTGCAGCGCTTTTATCTGCATTAATGTCTTCGGCAGATACTACTTTGCTTACCTCGTCCATTATATTAAGTGAACTCTCAGGCGGTAATATAGATGATAAAAATGCACTTAAAAGAACCCGGTTTTATATTATTGCAGGCGGATTAATCAGCATTCTTATTTCAATATTTGTTACTTCTATCGTTCAGGCATTGCTTTTTGCACTCACAGTTTTTTCAGGAGCTTTTATTGTTCCCGTATTTGCCGGTTTATTGCAATTAAATGTAATAAAAGAAAGGGTTGTTCCTGCAATAATCGTTGGAGGTTTAGTTTCATTATCGGGCAAAATTATACACGATTATTACCACGAACATATTGGAAATGCTCTATTAATAGGAACATATGTTATTTCGTCATTATTGCTTTTTGCTTCATTTTCAATAAAATCCAAAGAAAATAGCTATCCAAAGTAGTGGTTAAGTATCAAAACATATAGTAATTTTGTCTGAAACCTTTAAATGTACCCATGGACGACAAACAGCTTCTTTATTACACACAATTAAATAAAAATGTTGATCGCTTAACGAAATCTCTTAAAAGACATTAACATAAAAGTATCGACATTAACATTGCCAACACACCGAATTCATTTTTATGCATCTTTAATTGTCTTAAAAATTCTCCTGAATTAATTGTGATGGAAATTACCGATGGATCCCCTGATAATATTGAATTAATTAAAAAAGTCAATCAGATCACACCTTGTACCGTGAAACTAATAATTTCAGACATTCAAATTTTATTGGCGAACCAAAGTCAAATTGCCGAAGTCAGATCATCCAAAAATTGATGTAACTCTTTTTTTAGTAAAGGTTTTAAAATTCGTTTCACTTTTTTATGATACGTATTAATCCAGGTTATCTCATCCGAAGTAAGCATTTCAATATTGATTAAAGACATATCAATCGGACAAAGTGTTAATGACTCAAAACCATAAAATGTACCGAATTGAGTTTTTTGTTTCTCAATGCAAACAATCATATTTTCAATCCGTATTCCGTATTCACCTTCTCTGTAGAGCCCTGGTTCATTTGATAAAATCATTCCCGGTTCAATGGAATTTTCATTAAAATCCTGACGAATAGCCATTGGCCCTTCATGAACGTTAAGAAAATGCCCAACTCCATGCCCTGTGCCGTGACCATAATTTAATCCCTTCTCCCACAATGCTTTTCTTGCAAGAATATCAAGATGAGCTCCCTTTGTTCCGGCAGGAAAAATTGCATTTGTTAACGCAATCATTCCTTTTAATACTAAAGTATAATCGGTTTTCTGTTGTTCAGATATTTCGCCCAAAACAATCGTTCGGGTAATATCAGTTGTTCCCTCCAAATATTGTCCGCCTGAATCAAATAAAAGAATTCCTTCCGCTTGTAATGTTAAGGCATCATTTTCATCAACACTTAAATGAACAATGGCTCCATGATGTTTATAGCCAAATATAGGGTGAAAGCTTTCACCTTTAAACTCCGGTTGTTTCGAACGATATTCTTTTAATTTAATTCCCGCTGAATATTCAGTAATTTTTTCTTTTTGCAGATTCGCTTTTAGCCATGCAAGAAACTCGATTAAAGCAATACCATCTTTTATCATTGCATTTTGAAAACCATCAATTTCAACTTTGTTCTTTCTTGCCTTTAAATGAGAAGCAACAGAAGTTCCTTCAATGAGCTTATTGTTTTCGTTCAATGCATTATAAATTGAATAACTAGCAGTCTCAAAATCCACACATATTTTTTTCCCTTTAACTGAATTCAAGAACGAATAAAATTCATTGTAACTTCTGAGTTCTATATTATCCTTTTGAAGATTAACTGTCAGTTCGGCTGATAATTTTGCTTTATCAATAAAAAGAATCGATTTCTCTTTTTCAACCCATCCATAACCTGTAAACACAGGGTTATATTGAATATCATTTCCCCGAAGATTTAATAACCAGGCTAATTCATCCAACATGGAAATTACATGAACATCAGCGCTTTTATTTTCCAATTGAGACATTACCAAACCATGCTTTTCCTTTCTTGAAAGACCCGTAATTTCAACAGGTAATTCAAATACAGGATTCGGTGAGAGCTGCGGCCGGTCTCTCCAGATTTCGTCAAGTAAATCAGGAACTTTAATTAGTGTGATATTTCTCACAATCAAGGTATTCTCAAATGATCGAAAAGTAGCAATTGACACCGTTTGTGCGTCAACACCAACTTTGCTTTCTGGTTTTAGATTTTGTGCCAACCAGTTTTCAGGTGATATTGCTCCCTGAACTCTTAGCTTCTGCATCTGAATTCCTGTTCCTTTTAACTGTTGTTCTGCCTGTAAAAAATAACGCGAGTCTGTCCATAACAAAGCCTGATTTCGGGTAATCACAATTACTCCATAAGAGCCGCTAAAACCTGATATAAATGCGCGTGTTTGCCAGCGATCAGGCAAATATTCACTTGAATGCGGATCGCTTCCTGAGATATAGTAAGCATCAAGACGGAACTTTTCCATCTCATTGCGCAGGGCTGCTATTCGTTGTTGTATTTCACTCATTTTTCAAAATAATCTTGTACAAATTTTCTTATGGATAACCCCGAAATGTCATCATAATTGATTTCATCACGTGAATAAAATTTATAACCCAAAATATCATCCATCGGATTTAATTCAGTTAAACTTTCAGCAACAACTTCAAACACAATATCAAGTGTAAAAACACTGAAGCCGGAATACACATATTCGTTAGGCGCTGAACAAATGTATTTCATCGTTTTTATTTTCATTCCCAACTCTTCAAAAAGCTCTCTTTTAATTGCATCTTCTGCACTTTCGCCCGGATCAATAAAACCGCCCGGAAGATCAAGTTTTCCATAATCCGGTTCAATTCCACGGGTTACCAGCATTAACTGTTTTGTGTCATTGGAAACCAAAGCAGCCACTGCTGCCGACGAATTAAAAAAGAGATGAAAACCACATGATTTGCATTTAAAAGATCGTTCACCGTCGACTTCAAAAGAGGAGGAACCACATTTCGGACAAAATTTTATTACTTTCAGAGGGTGTGTATCCTGCATTTATTCAACTATTTTTTGTTCTTTTAGCCAGGTATAAAACAAATCCGGCCATTCATCCACCGGCAGATTATTCTCTCTCAATCCAAATCCATGCCCGCCATCTTTATAAATATGCATTTCTGCCGGAACATTGTTTTCTTTCAATGCCATATAAAACTCAATTGAATTTTTTGGCGGAACTGTATTGTCATCATCAGCCAGTATTAAAAAGGTTGGCGGAGTTTCAGGAGTAACATGCAATTCATTACTAAACTCTTCCACCAACTTCCAATCATTGGTTTGTCCAATTAAATTTACTCTTGACCCGGTGTGAGTAAAAAACTCCCTGAAAGTAATTACAGGGTAAAGTAATAGCATAAAATCGGGGCGGCTGCTTATTCTTTCAATAGGATCGGCACTGTTTTTATCGCCATAATCAAAATGAGTTCCAACAGTTGAAGCCAAATGGCCGCCTGCTGAAGAACCTGCAATTCCTACTTTATTCGGATCAATCCCCCACTCCGATGCATTGTTGCGAACAATACGAATGGCACGTTTCAGATCACCGGACGGAATATCTTTGTGACCATACGGAAGCCGGTATTTTAGTACTATTCCTGCAACTCCTTTTTCCTTTAGCCAACTTGCAATATTGTATCCCTCATGATCCATCGCTTCCATTCCGTAACCGCCACCCGGACAAATAATTACTGCAGTGCCACTGTTATTTTTCTCCGGCAAGTAAACATACATTTCCGCTTCAGAAACATTACGAACCCAAACGCCGTTAAATTTTTCTTCGGGCTGTGTCATCCCGTTATCATCGGGAGCCCCGTTTGGCCATACTTTTACGGTTTTATCCTGCGCTGACAAAATTGTTGCCGATAAAAACAGAATCAGGAAGATTTGATATTTCATTTTTTATGGTATAAGATTTATCCCGACAAGTGCTTTCTGAACTCTTTTTATTTTGATTTAACACCTACAAAATAATGATCCTTTTCTGAAAAAAGGACATTGAATGTTGTTAAAGAACCGTAAATACGGGTGATGTACTGTTGCAGGTCAACTTTCTCCTCATCGGTAAGTACGGAGTGGCTGTTTATGTTTTGTTCCAGAACCCGCAATCGGTCACGCAGCATTACAATCTTATGAAAAAATGTTTCAATAGGAATTTCCTTTGGCTGCAACTCCTTGTTTGCCGGTTGGATGAGAATTGTTCCTCCCATCCATTTTTCCCCCATCGGTACTATTTCTGATAAAGCGCCATATTGATCTAAAACATAAGTCATTACCTTTTCCAATTCTTTAACCGAAATTCCTGATTTTGGCGCTGCCTCATTCTTCTGCAAAACTGTTAAATCAGTATTTCTTTTTGTTATTTCAATTTTTCCGCCACGTTCAAAAAATATTTCGTAAGCTGTTAAATTGTTTTTACTTACAATTCCTTCGCCATAACGAGGATGGTCAACCCTTGTTCCAACTGTTAGCTCTTCCATATTCATTAATTTGTTTAAAACTATTCAAAATAAATTATGCATTCAATTTTTCCATCCATTTATCTTTTCAATGGTGAATCGGGCTCGTTGGCAAATACACGATATAAAACCTGATCGACTAACCATGCCCATAATTTAGCCACTAAAACCACCACTTTCCCGTCCCAAAACGAAATAATCATTTTTCGTTTTCTTCTTTTAATTGCCCCGTAAATAATTGAGGCACATCTTTCTGCCGACATCATTTTGGTTTCATTGCGTGGTGTTTCTCCCTGCCTGGCGCCGTTTGCGGTAAGCGCTGTTTTTCTTATTTCTGTAGCCGTAAAACCCGGTGCTGTTACCAAAACATGTAATCCGGCTTTTAAGTATTCAACACGAATTGTATCCAAAAATCCGCGAACTGCGAATTTTGATGCAGAGTAACCGGTTCTTCCCGGTAATCCAATATAACCACCTGTTGAAATTACACCTACCAGCGACCCTTTACTTTTTAACAGATATGGCAATGCATATTTTGTACAATAAACAGTTCCCCAGTAATTTACATCCATTAACTGACGCAAAACCTCCATCTCAACATCTTCAATTGATGCCCGCATTGAAATACCGGCATTATTGATCAGAACATCAATTTTTCCGAAACGCTCAATTGTTTTTTCAATCAGATTTCTACATTCGGATTCCTGAGTTACATCCGTTTTTATTGATCGTATTGAATCTTTACCGAATCTTGCTTCCAGCTCCTCCAACCGATCTGTTCTTCGGGCCGCAATAACGACATTCCAACCTTCAGATGCATATTTTTCAGCAAGCGCCTTACCTATTCCTGAAGAGGCTCCGGTAATAATTACAACCTTATTGTGCATATAGTTTTGCCTGTGCCAGTAATTTAATGAAAAGCCAAATTTAGGGAAAAGATACAAGTTGACAAGTCAAAAAAAAGATCAAAAGTGAACCTATTATATAACAAGCATTTAGTGCTACCTGAAGATATTTTTCAATATATTGTCCAACGAATTCTGGATGTTTCCTTTGGTAGCGTCAGTAATTGTTTTACGCGTTTCTGTTAAGTCCAGTTTTACACCCGGCTCATTAACCGGTCCTTCAATAATTACACCTGCCGGTACAATTGTAATTTTTTCATTACCGGGCAAAATACTTAATATGTTTTGAATATCATCACCAAAAGCTTCGCGTTTCACTTTAAAATCCAACCGCATATTTAAAAGATTTTCAGCGCTCAGTGTTCCATAAACAATGGTTTCCTGATCAGCGACTTTTGTTTTAAACGGCCTTAAATCCATATCGCCATTGTGAACATCAAACGAAGCAGTGAAATCATCAATTTTTACATTTTGAAGTTTTTCTGATTTCAGGATTCCCTTTAATTCATTAAATATGGGTGAATTGTTAATTTGCAAATTGGAACTTCCAAAAGTACCGTTACCATTCAAAGATTTTCCGGCAATTTTATAGTTGGGTAACAATTGCCCCGACATAGTAAATTTACTGCTGATCTCCCCGGTACTGTTTCCCAATACCGGAGCAATTTTCTGTAATGAAGTTAACGTTTGGTAAGCAGTTGAAATGTTTATCTTATTGATATCAAAACCAAAATTGAAGTACGGCTTGTTTTGCTCTGTGTTTTGATAAGAGCCGGTCATTTTCACCGTTCCTCCAAGCGTATTCATTGTCAATCCATCCAGGTTTAATTTTCCGCTCCGCAATGCTATCACGCCATTCATATTCGAAAGTGAAACTTTATTGAATACAGCCTTTTGAATGGAAGAACGAAAAACAAGATCAAGGTTTTCAGGGATGCTAAACGCTGGTAACTCTTTTTCCTCAATTTCTTCCTCCTCATCAGCAAAACCAAATGACACAGGAAAAAATGAAGCTGAGTTTACTTGTGCCGGCCTGGGTTTTGTTTCCGGTTTCGATTTATATAAAAGCATAATTTCGTCGAAATCAACGAATTTTGAATTGAGTTTGATCTCTCCTTTCAGTGTTCCGTCCTTCAGAAAATAGTTCAGGTAATCTCCAACTTGTCCTGATAGGTTAAAATCGCTTTTCCCAATATTCAATGCAAAATCTTTTACTGAAATATTGCGTGGAGTAAAATCAAGTCTGCCCGATGGAATAAAAACTGGTTGTGTTAATTCCGGCGACTGAAAAGCAAACTGGTCAAGTAAAATTACGCCATCGGCTTTTATCTGATCATAAGCTTCTGTTGCAACCGATGAAAAATTTCCCTTTAAAACCAGGTTTGCATCCACCGTTCCCGAAAGATTTACACTATCCATTGGAAATGCATTTTTGAGATCGCTGAAATTGATCTTCCCGACAAACAACCCATCAAAAGCGGCATCAGAAAAAAGATTGGTCAATTTTAATGTTAAATCCACGGGGTTGTTTCTAACCTCCGCATGAGCCTCTTTTATATTTATTGTTGACAAAGAAAGATCGCCCTGTGGCTTACTTACCTCTATCTGTGCTTTTATATTCGAAATCTTTTCCGGTAAATCCTTCATTTGAAAGGAACCATTTTGAACACTGGCATTCATTTCGAAACCGGGATAATTGTCTTCCGAATAAAATCCTTTCAGGCTTCCGTTCACAGAAGCCTTTCCATTAGTAGTTACATTTTTTAGAAAATCTTCGTACGCAGGAGGAATCAATGCAAGAAAACTTGCAAAGTCAGACGCTTTGGTTTTATACTCCAAATCAAAATAAACGGAGTCTTCAGGCATTTCAATTTTACCCGTAAACTCAAGGGGCAAACGGTTAATAAAAAACTCATTTTTGTTAATGGTGAAAATCATCTTTTCATAATCCATTTCAAGCTGCGAATGAGTCTCAAGTGTAGAGTGCGAAATAAGTTCTGCGCTACCGGAATTAAAGAGAAAATCATTTACTTTTCCATCAATTTCAAGGCTTGCAGAAGTACCAAATAATTTACCATTAATATCGAAGTTTACACCAGCGAAAGTTAGCTTTACTGGCATTGATTTATCTTCATAAATAATTCGTCCGTTTTCTATTTTTATTTTATCAAGCCGCAAATCAAAAACAGCATCATTTCCCGATTGTTCCTTAACAGGGGTTTGCTGTTGCGGCGGCGAGAACGAGACTTTCTCAACTTTCCAGTTTTCCTCACCCGACTCGCCAACAATAAAATTCATCCGTGGATTTATAAAGATCAGTTCACTGATTCCTTTTCCCTTCTTTTTAAATAACGAAGAGATATTCATTCTTGCCTGAACCGAGGAAATATCAAGTAATGTGTCGTTCGCAAATTCATCTTTCCCGATAACAGTTAATTCCTTCATTTCAAGACTGATTTTTGGAAAGTGCCTGAAAAAAGAAACATTCAGATCATCAAAATATACCTCGGCATTAATTTTTCTGTTGATGGTATTACGGGTTATCTCAAGCAGTGTAGGTTTAAAAAATACAGGAATTGCAATTAATGCGCCAATGATAAGCGCTAAAATTACAACGATTATGATGAGAAGTTTCTTCATTTTTCTGTTTTCGTAAATATAAACAAACCGGATATTAAAGGATGTTGAATTTGCTTAAATTGTGTTATCCGGCCATTTTTTCTAACGCTACTCTTCCATCAATATTACATGGCGGAGCATTTGCAATGCGGTTTGCCCTGAGCGAATGATATTTCTTTCGCGGTTATTGCCAAAAACAAATTTTTTAGCGATGGTTTTTTGTGGCCCGGAAACAGCAATCCAGACTGTTCCCACAGGTTTTTCTGCGGTGCCGCCGGTAGGGCCGGCAATCCCGGTAGTTGCAACAGAATAACCGGCATTTAATGCTTTCTTTGCTCCTTCAGCCATTTCACGGGCAACCTCTTCACTCACTGCCCCAAACTTTTCGAGCGTTTCAGGTTTTACGCCAAGCAGGTTTTGTTTTGCCTCGTTTGAATACGTGGTTAACGAACCCTGGTAATATTCAGAACTTCCGGAAACCGATGTAATTTGATGCGAAATATAACCGCCGGTACAACTCTCTGCGACGGCCAGCTTATTGTTTTGTTCTTTTAATAAACGTCCGATCACTTCCGCCATAGTGTCGTTATCATACCCGTAAATGTCTTGTGGTATGAGCTTTTGCAGCTTCCGAATTTCCTCTTCAACAATTTGTTCCAAAGCCGCTTTATCATCTCCAATTGCAGAAAGCCGTAATCTTACCGACATTGGATTTGGCAGATACGCCAACTTCACATTTTCAGGCAATGCATCCTCCCACTCTTCCAGTTTCATCGCCAGCATTGACTCAGGAACGCCCTGCGTTAAAATGGTTTTATGGATAATTGCCTTTGTTCTTCCGGTTTTTATTAGTCGTGGAATTATTTCATATTCAACAAGGTATTGCATTTCGAACGGCACACCCGGAACTGAAACAAAAATGGTATCATTCTTTTCGAACCACATTCCGGGCGCGGTTCCCGTTTTATTAAACAAAACCGTGCAGTTTTTGGGAACCATTGCCTGATCATGATTGAGTTTATTAATGTCGATATCACGCAATTTAAACCGGTTCTTTATATGTTCCAGCGTAGGTTCATGAAATATAAGTTCAGTTAGAAAATAGTGGCACAACGTTTTTTTTGTGATGTCGTCTTTTGTGGGGCCCAACCCACCGGTTATCAGTACCAGGTCAACCTTTTCAGCGGCTTTATCTATCGCTTCAATAATTTGGGTTTGCTCATCGTGAACCGAAGTTATCTGGTAAACTTCAATGCCGTTCAGGTTTAGCTGCTCCCCTATCCAGGCTGAATTTGTATCAACTATCTGCCCGATAAGTATTTCGTCGCCAATGGTTATTATTTCTGCTTTCATGTTAAATCAAGTTAAAAGTAAAAAGGCAAAAGTTAAAAGTAAATCGGCAAAAGTATGAAGTTTACTTTTCAAATTGTTTTAAATGAGCCAATCGTTGCAGCAACGGAGGGTGCGAATAGTGAAAAAACACGTAGGTTTTATGTGGTGTGAGGTTGCTCAGGTTTTTTACCGAGAGTTTTTTGAGCGCCGACGCAAGCGCTTCAGGCTTGTAATGAATTGCAGCAAACGCATCGGCCTGGTATTCGTTTTTACGCGAAAGAACATTCATGAAAATGCCCAATAGAAATGAAACAGGCGAATATAAAATTCCAAATGCAATCAACCCGATATGAAAATTGGGTTCCTCAACACCCAAAGCCTGACTGAACTTCGGATTTCCAATCAGTAACGAAAAAATAAACAACACAATTCCAGTTTGAACAATCGAAATTACAAGCCCCTGGATAACATGTTTCTTTTTATAATGCCCGATTTCATGTGCCAGAACAGCTACCAGCTCTTCAGTTGTCATGTCTTCAATTAAAGTATCATATAAAACAATTCGCTTTTTTGCACCAAGTCCGGTAAAATAGGCATTTGCTTTTGTCGAGCGCTTGGAGCCGTTAATCACAAAAATATTTTTGAGTTTGAACCCTACCTTTGTAGCAAATTCTTCAATGGCATCGCGCAGTTCACCTTCTTCAAGAGGAGTTTGTTTGTTGAAGAGCGGAACGATAATGCTCGAATAAAACATCGACATAAATATGGTAAAAACGGTTACGAGAATCCAGGCATAAATCCAGAACATGTTTTGGGTTTTCTGGTAAATAAAAATAATGAGCGCCAGCAATCCGCCGCCTATAATTGCACCAATCAACCAGCCTTTTAACTTGTCGAGTACAAAAGTTTTGGGTGTTGTTTTGTTAAATCCGTATTTTTCTTCAATTACAAAAATATCGTAGATTGAAAACGGCGTTTGGATGATATCGGATGCAAACATGAGGATGCCAAAAAAAATAAGCGCCGCCAGAATTGCACTGCTTGTAATATCCCAAGTCCAACTGTTTACAATGGCGAAACCAAAAAACAGGAACATGCAAAGTGTGACAAGAAAGCTGAAAGTTCCCGAGATCATTCCAAACCGGTTGTTCTCGCGCTGATACGACTGCTGCTTTTTATATTTTTCCTCATCATAAATGCCTTTTACTTCCCCGGGAATAACATCACTCATGGTGGTAGTATTCAGGTAGTCAAGGTATTTTTCAAACAAAAAATCGATAACGATGATCGCTATAATAACCCAAAACAAAATTGTATGCATAATTAAATTTTAAACAGGGAACAAAGATAGAAATTGTGCGTTCACAAATTTGATGTTTGGAGATCAAAGTTCAAGGTTCAAAGATCAAGGTTCAAGGTTCAATGCTCAAAGTTCAAGGTTCAAGGTTCAATGATTAAGGTTCAACAGGCAGGGCTCAAAGATCAGAGTTTCGGGGTCAACGTGTATTTTTCTATTAAAACTGAGAACAGCTACTCAGGAGTGGTAGCCTTTGGGTTTCAGCTAATTTTACTTTTTCTGCTTCACATCCTTTGCCTTAATACCTTTAAGGCCCCGTTCCGTGTCGAATTCTACTTTGTTGCCGTTTTTCACTTCGCCCTCACAATCATTGATGTGGAAAAAAATAGATTCTTTGGTGGTGGAATCGTAGATAAAACCAAAGCCTTTTGATTCGTCGAATTTAGTTACAATTCCTACACGAGGAGTATTATCCTCTCGTAACTCTTTCTTGGGAATTCCAATCTCGATGCTATTAACATCAATCTCTTCTTTTTGCGATAAATCGGGCGGAGTATCAATAATCATCCCGTTATCATCAACATAGGCAATCATATCATCCAGACTTTGTTTGCCTTGTTCCTTTTTCTCTATTTTGCGCTTCTCTTTGTCTTTGCGCTTTTTCATTTTTTTGTTCCGTACTTCCTTTTTCCCGAATGTTTCCTTCGATCTCCCCATTCAATATTTTTTTTAGTTACATGTTGCTCTGGAAAAGCGTATTTCCGAGCATAATTTTTTTTAGTTTTTGTAAGGCTTTGCTTCGTATTTGCCTAATTCTTTCATTGGTTAACTGCATAATTTCTGCAATTTCGTTTAGGCTGCAGGCCTTATTATTATTCAGTCCGTAAGTTAATGTTAAAATATCATTTTCCCGCCTGTTTAGTTTATTTACTGCCCTCAATAAATCATATTTCGTCGATTCATCCAGTAAGCTATAATCAGGAGCCGGGTCATTTTCAGACTGAACCAGATCGTAGAGCGTAAAATCGCTTTCTCCATTATATGACATTGGTTTGTCGAATGAAAGATGACGATGTTTAATCTCGTTGCTTTTTTCAACTTGTTCTACATCTATTTCAAGATAGTCGGCCAATTCGCTGCTTGTTGGTTCCCTTTCAAATTTTTGTTCGAGATGCGGAATGGCTTTCGATACTTTGTTTATTGATGCCAGCCGGTTCAAAGGCAACCGAACAATTCGGGTTTGTTCCGATATGGCCTGCATTATTGCCTGACGTATCCACCAAACGGCATAAGATATAAATTTAAATCCGCGTGTTGCATCAAATTTGGTGGCTGCTTTAACCAACCCAACATTCCCTTCATTAATAAGATCAACAAACGACAATCCCTGGTTTTGGTACTGTTTTGCTACCGAAATTACAAACCTGAGGTTTGCTTCAACCAGTTTATGCATCGCCATATCGTCGCCATTACTGATTTTTAATGCCAGTTCGGCTTCTTCCTCCGGGGAAACCAATGGATATTTGCTAACCTCCTGAAGATAAATCACAACCGAATTTTCGTTTCGGTTTGTTATTTGTTTCGTTATTTTAAGTTGACGCATATGATCCGAATTGGTTGAGCTTTTTAGCTTATATCCTGAAAAGGTGAAACGATAGATTCAGCAGTTTAAAATCAGTATTCTTATGCAGAATTCTTCAACAAACCTGCCGGATCAACATTCACCGGTATTGTTATTTGTGCAATTGTGTGTGCCTTTTTGATGAATTTACCAATACCTGGTTTACAAAAATTACTTACAGGTATTGATAAATTAAGTTAACGCTCTGTTTTCAGGCTATTTTACGTTAATCGCAACTTTGCCTTTATCGCCATCTTTAATGTCGAACTCAACTTCCTGTCCGTCGGTAAGACCGCCAAACGGACTTGATAAACCTGTACGATGAACAAATACATCCTGTCCGTCAACTGTTTCGATAAAACCAAACCCCTTGGTTTCGTTATACCATTTTACTTTACCTTTTGCCATTTTAATATTGTTTTTTTGGACGTGCCTCGTTTACAACCAACTGCTCTGCTTTCAAGTGTTGTGCCGTTTAATTCGCTAATGGCTTTATTTGCTGTTGCATTGTCTTCGATAACAACAAAGCCAAAACCTTTACTTTTACCGGTATATTTATCGGTAATAACTTTTGCGTCGGTAACAGTACCATAATCTTCAAAAATTCCCTTCAGGTCATTTTCATCAACCCTGAAATCAAGGTTGCCAACATAAATATTCATATTCAAAATTTTGTAGGCAAAAAAACAGCCGTTATGCTTTTTAAATTTGCCCGATTATTAACTTGTAGCAGTGAGATAAGAAATTGAAAGTAACTTTATTGTTTTTTCTATTCTAGCCTAGAAGCTACCTATTTTATTATTAATTAGAAAAAACATTGTTATTATTCCTGTGGAAATAATTATAATCTGATTCTAATCAAGAGGCCTCAAAGGTACTACTTTTTTCGGGATGCGGAAATAGCGCCTTTAACTGGCTGACATTTGACAGACCTCCAGGCAGAAACAACAAAACAAGGGGTTAAGTGTTCAAACTTTAGGTACGGGATCGCAAAAACCAGTCTTTCAAATGAACCTGCAAAACTCCTGTCCCGCAATTCGCACCCCGGAACCCGAAATTCAGTGTTCCTGCTTTTTATGACTTGAATCTTGATTTTAAACAAAATCTCCAACTCTATTGACAAATTAATGTCAACTTAAATGATCTGTTGACTACTTACTAAAAACTTCAACCAGTAAATCTTTATCCTTTTTAATATCAATAATATAATCCTTTTTTTCATCCGGATGCTGGTGAGCATATACCTTTTGATCGTATATACTGGGAGACAAATTACGATTTCGAAGGTATTCTCCCCATTCCTTCCGGTCAGCATCGGTAAGTGTTCTTTGCCGCTGTTTGTCCATCATTTTTATCATAAATGGTTCGCGAGAATTACTCGTCCACCGGGTAGCGTCTTGTCGTACTTCTACCCTGTAAAGGCCTTCCACAGGCCCCTGATTTAGCGGCACCTGAAAACGTCCGAGTTCGCCGGTACCTGTATTGTTAATATACACAGTAACAGAAGAAGCGTTTTTGTCATCCACAGGTGTGAAAATCACCATGCCTTTTACAAGTGGCGATCCATCCAGTTTCACAATACCGGTTAATTCTATTCGGGGTTTGTCGGTCAGGAAACCACCTTCTTGCAACCAGTTCAACAAAAGATCAGGCCACAGTCCCCTTACCGGATCACCCAATGCAAATCCGGTTCCGTGTATTCCGTTGCGAAAGAAATGTGCTTCAACAGGTACCCCTTCACGCAGTAAACGACCATACATTTCCACCATACCTGAATTACTGCCAACATCTTCGGCAGTGCCATACATAAATGTAGGCGGTAAACCTGCAACATCAGTTGAGTCGGCATTGGTAGGTATACGC
Organism: uncultured Prolixibacteraceae bacterium; assembly: GCA_963849775.1. GTDB lineage: Bacteria > Bacteroidota > Bacteroidia > Bacteroidales > Prolixibacteraceae > Draconibacterium. The sequence continues at coordinate 21,994 of CAWKIX010000032.1, forward strand.
ATGGAGCCGTAACCAAGGATCATAAAATCAGGTTTTGATGAAAAGCGATCGAGTGGATCGGCTACATCAGGTTTTGCAGGTATGGAATTCAGTGTCATGTCGGGGATTAAATTTGCTCCGGCAGAGAAACCAACTGCACCAACCCTATTGGCAGATATATTATATTCAATTGCATGTGCCCTGATATACTGCATTGCCCTTTGCCCGTCTGCAACCCAGTCGTTTCTGCCATAAAGCGGGCGCAACCTGTACCGAAGTAAAAATGCCGTTATACCATGGTTTTTTAACCACTGAGCTACCAATACACCTTCATGATCAACAGCCCGTATGGTAAACCCTCCTCCCGGAACAACCAAAATTGCTGCACCATTTCTTAAGGAAGATTCTGGAACAAAAGGTATTATTGCAGGTTTGTCTTCATCTGAGTTACCTGTGGCGCCGGGTGCACCATTCTGCCATAGCAAAACCGGTTCTGCCAGTTGTTGTCCCGATGCAGTTGTTGCTAATACAATAAATGCAATGAGGATATTTAACCAATTCCGTTTCATTATTAAATGTTATATGTTTTTACTCAGGTTGAAAAATTTCTCTTTTTTAACTTAATAACTACCTCTGTAACAAGGCAAAATGTACAAGTAGTTATTCATTTAAACTTTATTTAAAATTCTGATTTAGCCATTCATGGTATTACGATTATAGTTACGGCATTCTTATTCTATCTGATATTCCTTAAAACAATCGATTTTGGCTTATGTTTTAAGATTACAATTTGTGATTAACCCCGACTGATTATTTACACATCGCGATAATCTCTTTTCAATAGAATATGATTTCTTTCGGAACTCTGAATTTGTCTTTAATTTTGTTGTTTTTGGCGAATGAATTTTTCACTGCAACCAACAGTAGTTTAAAGACAAACAAATCTTTTATTTTGTTCAGTATTGAATTAGCTGTTTTTAAACGCTTCAGCTAAATGAAATTAATTCTAATAATCAAAAATTGAGAAGAATACAGAAGGTTCATCGTGGAGTTTAAACAATACAACAACAGGAAATCATTTGTAATCCGCAAGGAAATATTTGCTCACCTAACTTGCCTTATTTTAAGAAATTATGTTTATTTTTATTTCAATGAAAACCAAAAATAAACAAATCACCATTCTTTCATTGTTGCTTATTCCTGTTGATTGAGAAAATAGAAAATGCTTAAAAAAGTAAAAACCAATGCTGGAACGAAACATTGTAACCGGAGAAGAAACCAATAAATATTTCATTCATAATAATGGACTGGCAAAGGAATGGGAGAAGCTTGCCGAAGAACACAATGGAAAAATTGAAGGTGAAGTAAACGGCCAGATTCTTGAATTCGATTTGCATTTTTCAATGGCAGGTAAACATATCCACATTCACCAGATCAGGCAAATATCAAATAAGCACACCGGAGTAGTTTTTTTCGATAAAGGAATATTAATGACAAAATATACAACGATTGAGATTGATCCAATTAATACAAAATCAGACAACTGGAAAATTGTAAAAAACAGCGGATGGTTGCAATTCTGGTACAGTGTTATTGGTAATGCTGTACCTCTGGCTTACAATTCAAATTATTTATTGGTTTCAGATAAAAATCCTGGGATTAACGATACATTAACCAAAAATCAACTCAAACTTTTATTGGAATCTGCAGAGCTACGACATATTATAAAAAAAGACTCATTACTTAAAATTGAATTATACAATGCGCTGGGAACCAATTCTGCAATGAATATTATAAATTCGATGGTGGAAAGATAGACTAAAACAATGATTATTAGCTGGAGAAAATTATTGGATACCAATTGCAGTTTATTTCTTCCTGGTCATGGAAAAGCAATTAGTCGCCAACTTCTGGAAATAGAATACGAGAAATACGTAAATGCAGGTAAAGTGGTATAAATCATGAATTACATCGACATCAATAAGAAACTTTGGAATAAGAAAACCGAAATTCATTATAATTCTGAATTTTACAACAATGACACGTTTCTTAAAGGAAGAGATTCTTTAAACTCCATTGAAACCGATCTTCTGGGAGATATTAAAGGAAAAAAGATATTGCACCTGCAATGTCATTTTGGGCAGGATACCATTTCATTGGCAAGAAAAGGAGCAATTACCACCGGCGTTGATTTTTCTGAAAAGGCAATTGAAAAAGCAAAGCAACTTAATGAAATTGTTGGGACAAAAGCGAATTTTATTCAAAGCGATATTTATGGGCTTCCCAATGTTTTGGAGGAGAAATTCGACCTCGTTTTTACATCCTACGGAGTTGTTGGCTGGCTGCCTGATATGCAGAAATGGGCACAGGTGATTGATCATTTTTTAAAACCTGGCGGCGAGTTTGTTTTGGTTGAATTTCATCCGGTAGTTTGGATGTTTAGTTATGATTTTCAGAAGATTGAATTTAACTACATGGATGCAAATCCAATTGTTGAAGAACTGGAAGGAACTTATACCGACAGAGAAGCTTCAATAAAGGAAAAATCGGTTTGCTGGAATCATGGGTTGAGTAACGTTATTAATTCTATTATTAAATCTGGATTGATTATTTCAGATTTTCAGGAATACAATTATTCCCCATATAACTGTTTTAACAATACGGTTAAAGTAAGCGAAGGTAAATTCAAAATAGACGGATGGGAGGATAAAATCCCGATGGTTTATTCTGTGAAGGCTTTAAAAGAAAAGATAGAATAAATTCAACAAAAAAAATATGGAAATTGAAAGCCAAAGACTTCTGTTAACTGAAATTACTATTGTTGATATCGATGATATTCATCGGTTTAATTCAAACCCGGAAGTGGACAAATACAATACACTTGGAATCCCAAAAGACAGGGAGGAAACAATGGAAAGGATCAACCAGATTATCCAGGATCAAGTAAAAGAGGACAGAAAATCGTTCACCTGGAAAATTATTCGAAAAGACACTAAAGAATTTATTGGTGTTGCGGGATTGAATTTGTCGGCCAATCGTTTTAATTTGGGTGAAATTCATTATGGATTGCTTCCTTCGCATTGGGGAAATGGTTTTGCTACCGAAGTGGCTCAAAATCTAATAAAAAACGGATTTGAACATTTTAAACTTCATAAAGTAGAAGCCGGCGTGGCAACTGAAAACCTGAGATCAATAAAAGTTTTGGAAAAAACAGGCATGGCCCGGGAAGGTTTAAGAAGAAAAATATTACCAATAAGAGGAGAATGGAAAGATAATTACCATTACGCAATTGTGGAAGATGATCCGAGAGATTATTAATGAACAATACTTATGAAAAACATCATTGAAAAAGTAAGAACTGAGCTAAAAAACAATATCGACGAAAAAAGGCTGGCCGACAGAAATAACTTCTTTAAAGAGGAAATTGAACTGTATGGCGTAAAAGTTCCTGTAGTCCACAAAATCAGCAAAGAGTTGTTTCAGTTAATAAAATCGAAAACCAGGCAGGAGATATTTGAATATTGCGAAATATTTTGGCAATCGGGTTACATCGAAGAATCGATTGTTGCATGCAACTGGTCGTATTATGTGCACAAACAATTTGAACCCAAAGATTTTGAAATTTTTGAAAGATGGATCAGCAATTATGTGAGCAACTGGGCAACATGCGACACATTTTGCAATCATACAGTTGGAGCGTTTATTGAAATGTATCCTGAATTTCTTACGAATTTAAAAGCATTTACAGTATCAGAGAATCGCTGGATGCGCCGGGCAGCAGCAGTAATATTAATTATTCCTGCACGCCGGGGAAGGTTTCTTATTGACATCATGGAAATTGCCAGTTTACTGTTAACTGATAAAGATGACCTTGTACAAAAAGGTTATGGCTGGATGTTAAAAGCGGCAAGTGAAGCACATCAAAAAGAAATATTTGATTTTGTAATGGTAAACAAAACTGCAATGCCCCGGACTGCTTTGAGGTACGCTATTGAAAAAATGCCAATGGATTTAAAAGCTAAGGCAATGGAAAAATAATTTGTAATTGAAATTAAATAGACACAATGAAAAGGAAAACTGAAAAAGAATTTCTTGACCGGATGCATAAAGACCCAGGCAACTGGATTGGGCCTTTTTACTTCAACCGAAAAGATCCAAGATTGATCGTTCCTAAAATTTATAGAATACGTTCAATGGGATTAGGTTGGACATTCAATTTTGCCAGTCCTTATACTTACCTATTTTTAATTCTTGTTGCGGCAATAATCGTTGCTACAAAGTATTTGCTGTAACAAAGCATTTTTAAATCAAAATTTTTTGAGCCAAATTTTAAAATCATCAAGAATTTTTGCGTGGTCAAATGCAAATTCAGGCAATCGGGATAATGGGAACCAATCAGCCTGAGCAGCATCATCACCACCTTTTGCTTCAACCCTATTATTCATTTCAGCAGTAAAAACAACCGAAATGGTTCTGTGGCGCGGATCTCTGTCAATTGCATCATAAGCTTTGAACTGGTTCATTTTTTCCACTTTAACACCTGTTTCCTCCTCCAATTCACGTTTACAGGCATTTTCAAGCAATTCATCCATTTCAACAAAACCACCCGGCAATGCCCATTTATTCTTAAAAGGTTCTTTGCCACGTTTTATAAGTAAAACAAAAGTTTCATGATTTTCAGTGGCACTACTTGCTAATGTTTTCTCGCTTACAAAAACAATAGCATCAACAGTTAAAGCAGGTCTCGGATATTTGTATGTGTACATTTATAAAGGATTAAGGATTAATGAAAAATGATAAATGGAAAATTAAAAATTAAAACTAAAATCATTAATGTTGAGTTTAATAACTGATTAATTGAAAACCAAAAACTGCGACTGAATACTGCGACTGAATACTGCGACTGATTACTGCGACTGATTACTACCTGCCCGACTAAGTCATTCAGGCGGGAGACTGAATACTGCGACTGATCACTGAAATCTCCTCACTATTTCCTCCCGGTTTTCCAATACCTCAAAACCAGCAATGCAACCACAACAAAATGGCTATATATATTAAAAGTTTAACTCGTTCCATTGGCGCTGATAATTTTTTTCATTACACGCATTGTATGTGTGTAACGTTGTGTGTCGACATTGAAAATTCCAAACTGATCCACATTATCTATTCTTACTTTCCCTGAGGCATGAATGATTTTATTTCTTTTCCAGATAATTCCCACATGTACAATATTTCCTTCTTCGTCATCAAAAAAGGCAAGATCACCGGGTTCAGCCTCATCAACAAAACTCATTGCAGTTCCTATTTTTACTTGTTCGCTGGCATCGCGTGGCAATTTAATCCCAATCATTTTATAAATAATCTGGCTAAAACCACTGCAATCAATTCCAAAAGGCGTTCTTCCACCCCACAAATATGGGGCATTGAAATATTTTAAAGCTTGTTTAATAGCCAGATCACGCGGGTCATCGGGTGGCCCGTAACATACTTCACCCGTAGCCAAATAAGTTTCTTTTGGTATTGAAAATTGCTTCAGGTACGGACGCCAAACGGGCAATGTGCTACCGGCAACCAACATCAGATTTTGTTCATCATTAACCGGAACAATTGTAATAATATCTGAAGTTACAGCAGTAGCACTATTTTGAATTTTACCCAAAGAACGCAATGGAATCGGTGTTATCATTTTTGAATCTACCCAGCCTTCGTATCCATCGTATTCGAGTTTTACATTGGTCCAGCCAACCATTTGTTCGCGTAATTCAAAATGTTCTCCAAATAAAATCTGGGTAACCATTTCACTTTTTTCAGAAGGATCTTTTCTGACAGGAATAATACTGAGATTCGAAATTCCGTAGTTCATCAAAATAAATTCTTAATTTTATCGGAAAAGAAATTTTGTGCATTACATGCCCGTTATTGCAAAACTATGAAAAAAATGGAGTTAGAAAAACGCAGAGTTCATCTAATTTTTATTGATTTGCCAGAATAAATTGCATGACAATGATCGAAGTTCGAATAATCCTTTAAAACTGATAGACCGATGGTTGAGAATTATCAGGAAAAATTTAAAAAAATACACCCAAATTTTTTACTGGGTTTTTATTTTTTTGGTATCAGCTGTGTTATTATTTCTAATACTTCCGGGTGAGCCAAAATTTAAATATGAATATCAGAAAGGGATGCCATGGCGTCATGATAATCTGGTTGCTCCGTTTGATTTCGCCATTTTAAAATCGCCGGCTGAACTGGATGCTGAAAAAGCTGAACAGCTAAAAACTGTTGTTCCCTATTTTACTTACGATACAACTGTTTTAGAAACTCACCTGCTCGCTGCTAAATGCCGATTTAAATATTGAATCTGATTCAATAAATAAAAATATGGCAAAAGCCTATAATAATATAAAAGATAAATTAACTGAAATTTATCAAAGTGGAATTTTACAACAATCCATTGATTCATACGAAGAACTGGAAGGCAAAAACGAAATAAAAAAACGCGTTGGCCCAAATGTTACAAAAATTGAAATCAGTAAAATTCATTCTGAAAAAACTGCTTATAATGAATTGAGCCAGGTTTTCCGGGAAGCTGAAAATATTAGCCCGGCAGTAAAAAGCTGGCTTCAACCCCTATTACCTGAAAAATATATTGTTGCCAATCTTTCCTACGATAAAGAAATTACGGAAAAAGAAAACCAGGAAGTGACATCCGGTATTTTACCCAGCCGCGGAATGGTGCAACAGGGTGAACGAATTATTCTGCAAGGCGAAATTGTTGATGCCGAAAAGTTCCAGTTGCTTGAATCGTTAAAGGCAAGCTACTCCATGGAACGCGGAAAAGGAATCAGGCAATATACAGTTTCTCTTGGAAAAGCATTGTTAATCATTTCGCTATTGACGCTGATATTTACATTCTTATATATTTACAGGCACGATGTATTGCGGCAATTACGAAAACTAACTTTCCTGATGCTTTTTATGTGTGGAACAGTTTTTCTTGCCAGTTTCATCAATTCATTTCCAAACCTGCACATTTACCTTGTACCGTTGGCCATTTTCCCTATTATTGTCCGCACTTTTTTCGACTCCAGAACATCCATATTCATGCTGATTATTACCACTATTTTGATTGGATTCTACGCCCCAAACAACTATGAATTCATTCTTTTGGAAGTTTCAGCAGGAATTGTAGCTGTTTTCAGCCTGAATAAAATGCACCGCCGCATTCATTTAATACTGGCTACCATGTGGGTTTTTATAACTTATATAATTGTTTATACTGCGCTTAATTTAATACATGAAGGCTCAACATTTACATTCAGTTTTGAAATGTATAAGTGGTTTGTAATTAGCAGTGCACTCTTGTTGTCTGTTTATCCGTTGATCTATATTTTTGAAAAGATATTTGGTTTTATTTCAGATGTTACTCTTATTGAAATATCAGACAGTAATCAGCCATTGTTGAGAAAATTAGCCGAAGAGGCGCCGGGAACATTCCAGCATTCAATGCAAATTGCTAACCTTGCTGAGGAAGTGATTTTAAAAATTGGAGGAAATCCGTTTTTGGTGCGTGCCGGAGCGTTATATCATGATATCGGCAAAATTTCAAAGCCCAATTTTTTTATTGAAAACCAGGTGGCGGGGCTAAATCCACACGATGAAATCAGTTATATAAAAAGCGCTGAGATAATTATTGACCATGTACAAAACGGGGTTAAAATGGCACAGAAACATAAACTCCCTGAACCACTTATTGAATTTATTGCAACCCACCACGGAACTACCAAAGCCAATTATTTTTATATCAAACATTCACAAGATCATCCTGATACCAAAATCAATGAAGATTCGTTTAAGTATCCGGGGCCACTGCCGCGGTCAAAAGAAGCAGCAGTAGTTATGCTGGTTGATGGAATTGAGGCTGCTTCGCGCAGTTTACCTCAAAAAACTTACAGTAAACTCAAGGAGGTGATTGATAATATGATTGACAGTAAAATTAAATTAAAACAGTTGGACAATTCGGCGCTTACGTTCAATGATATCAATATAATTAAGGAAATTCTGTTGCAAAAATTAATTAACATCTACCACATCAGGATTGAATACCCTAAAGAATAATAATTAGTTATAGAACAATATTTTATAAATTTGCCTATACAAACTCTTAATAAAATGAAGACGCATTATAAACTTCTGATTCTGATTTTGTCAGCAATAGTTATCTTTTCAGCATGTAAAAAAGAAGATACAACCGGACAAGCTCCGCTGCTTACCCGAGAAACAAATCAGTTTATTAAAGATGTAATGGACACTTATTATTTGTGGAACAAACAACAGCCAAATATTGACAACCGGTTTGAGATCGATTCAAAAGATTATTTTAAGAAGCTTTTGTATAAAGAAGATCGATGGTCGTTTATAACCGATGATGTGCAGGCGCTTGTAAATAGTTTTGCGGGTAAAGAAAAATCTTTTGGATGGTCGTTGGCCTTTGGGAAGTTTAAAAATACTGAAAAGGTATTTGCACTTGTTGAATTTGTTTATCCGGGAACACCAGCAGAAAACGCCGGTTTTAAACGGGGTGACATGATTTTTAAAATGAACAATGCCGACATTACGGTTAATAATTACACCGATTTATTATACGCCGATAATTTAACCTGTAGTTATGGAAAATACAATACCGAAACTGAGAGTGTTGAAAATGTAATTTCTACTCAAATCATCGCGGAAGAGCTGGATCTCAACCCGGTTCTGTTTTCAAAAATAATTGAAGAGGGCGGACATAAAATCGGGTATTTTTTGTATGCTCAATTTATTGACGAATACACTACAAGTCTTGATACGCTGTTTCAAAACTTCATTTATAATGGTGTAACTGATGTTATTGTTGACTTACGATACAATCCGGGTGGCAGGATTTATTCAGCACAATATTTATGCAGTTTAATTGCCCCTTTAAATTATGTTAACAACGGTGATGTTTTAATTAAGCTTCAGTGGAACAATGAACGGCAGATGAAATATGAACAAAATGCAATTATGAATAACCTGGAAAAAAGATTGATAAATAATGTACCATTTAAAATGGGACTCGATAAAGTTTATTTTTTAACAGGGTCAGGAACAGCTTCGGCCTCAGAACTAACAATAACCGGTTTAATGCCCTATATGGATGTTGTAACTGTTGGCGACACAACTTTCGGAAAATATACGGCATCTCAGACTTTCACCCCGGAAGATATCTATGAAAACGAAACTTATTACAAAGATTTTGAAAACTGGGGAATTCAACCCATTGTTGCGAGATATAAAAATACAGAAAACTTCACCGATTTTGTTAATGGCCTCTATCCAACCATTGTTGTGCATGATGATATTGCAGCGGGCGTTCCGATTGGCGATATAGAAGACCCAGTGCTTGGTGCAGCAGTTGAAGATATTACAGGAACTTCAATGGTAGCTAAAAAAAGTGCTACTGTTCCATTGCATCTATTTGATCGTGGATTTTCGAAATTTGACCGCAATAAAAGAGAATTACTAATTGACAGGTGATTTGCAATATATGCTTACAAAAAAGACCGGCAAGATATTTACAAGTCATTCACTAATTCATAAAACATTTTATTAATCTTTTTTTATCGAGCCTAATCCATCAATATATTGAGTAACTTTTGGATTTCCTCTGTATCTAACTTTTCCAACTCCTTCAATCCGGGCATTTAATTTACTCACAGCATAAACACTTCCGGTTCCAAAACCTTCAACCTTAAAATCAACATTTTGAGCTTTTAAATCATCTGCATCAACATTTCCTGCACCCGAAATCTTTACCTTGAAATTTTCGGCAACTCCATTCAGCTCAAATAAAAAGCCGCCCTCTCCAACAATCTCTAAATTTCTTGCCTTTATATCCATTTCAATTTTGGCACCGCCTGACACGCTCATCGAAAAATCTTCCAGATCAATATAACCTCTTGTTTTCAGATTTGCTCCACCTTCAATCTGAATTTGCTCAAGTTCTTTAAATGTAAAATAAAGTGTCACTCGTTCAAAGTGAAAAAAATCGCGCTCCATTTTCACGTGAAGCCTGCCATTTTCATTGCGAACAATCAAATCGTCAAAAACATCATCGTCAGAAGATTTAGCCGTTAAACCATAATCCTCTCCCTGGATAAGGTAAATTCTAAAACCCCCTTCAATATAAATTTTACCGTAATTACCCGGATTGAATTCTTTTGATTCCCAGTCATCATCATTTTGAGCTACTGCTACTATTGAAATAAACATTGCAAAAAATGAAAATAATATTGCTGATTTTTTCATCGCTGTTTTCTTAAATTTTAAAACCTAAAAGTAAATAATGTTATTATTGGCAACCTTCTATATTCGACAAAACACCTTATTTTATAGACGAATATCTGCTTTAATTAAGAGATTGTTTTGAATACATGAATAATGAAGAAAATTCAAAATCAGTCATTTAACTTTTTCAGGTAGATCAAGCCATAAAGTACGAATCCGAATAATACAAATACAATAAAAACATCAATAAACAACAGATTTTTATAGGCTGCTAATTTAATGGCTGCATAAATAGTGGCAATGCCCTGAATTGCAAAAAGTAAATTGATTTTAAGTGGGTTTACTTTTTTAAAGAATGAAAATGAAATGATGTTCCAGATTACACCTGCAATAACAAAACCACCCCCATCAATTATATTTCGTTGGAATATCTCATATCCACCCCAAATAACCATTATAGCTCCCAAAAAAAGTAAAGAACGAGTGAGGCTTTTTCTCATTTTTTTACGACTCTCAATATTATCTATAGAAGGAAACAGGGAAAATTTCAGCTGTTCATGCCGGTATTTCTCAGCAAAAAGATCCTGTTCAGAATGAATTAATCCACGTTTTATTGCCTCATTAATTGCTGCTTCTGCTGCTTTCTCCTGGTATTGTTTTCTTTTCTTTAATATTTCGGCGATTTCATTGTCTGAAAGGTTTTCATACAACTTATTAAAATCAATTTCTGAAACATCTGTTTTTGATTTTCCCACCATTTTAAAATACCTTTGTTTACCTAATTATACTTAGTAGCTAATTACAAATAAAAACCAAAAAATAGAATCATGTATAATTTTGAATATAAAAATCCGACGAAAATAATTTTTGGCAAAAATACCATTTCAAAAATCTCAAAAGAAGTACCTGCAAATGGCAAAATACTATTAACCTATGGAGGTGGAAGCATTAAAAAAACCGGCGTTTACAACCAGGTTAAAGAAGCGTTAACAGGATTTAATGTAACTGAATTTGGCGGAATTGAACCAAACCCGCTTTACGAAACCTGCATGGAAGCGGTTGAAATTGTAAAAAATAAGGAAATTGATTTTCTATTGTCGGTGGGTGGCGGATCGGTTTTAGATGCCACAAAATTTATTGCAGCCGCAGCATGCTATACTAACGGCGATCCCTGGGATTTACTTTCAAAGGGCAAAAATGTTGAAGAGGCTTTACCACTTGGCGATGTACTCACGTTGCCGGCAACCGGCTCAGAAATGAATGGAAATGCTGTTATATCAAGAAAGTCAACCAGCGAAAAACTTGCGCTCGGTTCACCCTTATTAATGCCAGTGTTTTCAGTGCTTGATCCTGAATGTGTATTTACACTTCCTGATAGGCAGGTTGCAAATGGTATTGTTGACGCATTTGTTCATGTGATGGAACAATACCTCACTTTCCCCGTCAATTCGCCTGTTCAGGATCGTTTTGCAGAGAGTATTCTTATCACACTAATCGAGGAAGGACCAAAAGTTTTATTGAACAGAAAAGATTATGATTCGGCGGCCAATTTAATGTGGAGCGCCACAATGGCGCTGAACGGACTTATTGGAACCGGGGTTCCACAAGATTGGGCAACACACAGGATTGGACACGAACTTACCGCTTTTCATGGTATCGATCATGCGAGAACCCTGGCAATTGTTTTGCCTGGCATTATGAATAGTAAAAGAGAGGACAAAAAGGATAAAATATTACAATATGGTGAACGCGTTTGGGGTATTACTGATGGAACAGATGACCAACGAATTGATGCCACCATTGAGAAAACTATCGCGTTTTTTGAATCAGTTGGCATTCATACAAGATTAACCGACTACCATGTTCCTCGCGAATCAATTGAAACTATAAAAGAGAGGTTCAGATCAAATTCAACAAAACTGGGAGAAAAAAGAGACATTGACTACAAGGTGGCTGAACAAATACTGATAAGCAGATTGTAAAAATCAACGGTAGTATAATGGTCGTTTCACATATATGAAAGTGTTATTTTCACCTTGCTGAAACATAATCTTCAATCAAATTATCATAAGCATTTATTAAATCTTTTATGATTCGGTTTTGAGGATCAAATTTTTTATCATCAATTTGTTTTACAGGTAATATTTTTGGTGAAGTTCCGGTAATAAAGGCCGCCTCAAAACCGGATAATTCATCAAGAAAAACACTTCTTTCTTCCATCTCAATATCCAATGCATCTGCCAGGCGAATGGTTTTTTCGCGGGTTATTCCAGGTAGAACTTCGCCTATCGGGGCAGTAATTAATTTGTTATTCAAAATAAAGAAAACATTGCTGCTACTTCCCTCTGTAATTTTTTTAAAATGATCGACCAATAAAACCTCATAAAAATCATTGGCAAGTTTCATTTTATCAGCTTGTTCCCGCACTGAGGTCTGAAAGACTTTTGCATGTGGATTTTGTCTTTCTGCATGCAATATTCCAAGCATAATTCCTTTCTCAAATAAAGCTTGTCCGGGATATTTATGAGGAATAAAATAGGCAGCTAAACTTTCTTTTATTGATATAAGTATATTTCCTTCTGAAACCTGATTTGCATGAATCAAATGAATAAGAAATTCTTCCACCTCATTTTCCGAATACCTGTTATCAAATCCTGCAAGTTCAACCGAATTTGTTAATCGTTTTAAATGATCTCCAAGAAATAGCGGAACTCCCCGAATTACCCTTAAAACCTCATAAACACTGCCGCTGTTTTCCTCAGCTTCAAATTCATTTACTGGTTTTATTTCACCATTAAACACATAATAATTTTGTATCGGAAATATTGCCATACATTAATCTTTCCTGTAAAAATATTCAAAGATTATTTAAAACCATTATTCCCGATTAGAATGTTTCTAAACTGTTAAGTTCGATTAACCGGCAGCGCTTCCATATTGCAAAGCATCAATAACCAAATTTTTGTAGCTTCTGCCAATTGGAAGCTCCTTTCCGGGAACCTCAATGCTACTTGCTGTAAATGCTTCAATTTTTGATAACGATACAATAAATGATTTATGAATTCTAAAGAAGCTATCCGAAGGAAGTTTCTCCTCCATGTTTGTCATGCTGGTTTTGGTAATAATTTTACGTTTGCCGGTGTAAATCTGCACATATTCACTTAATCCTTCCACATAAAGAATATCGTTTAAATTTACTTTTATTACCCGTTTATTTTCTTTTACATAAATAAAGGGCTCTGTTTTACTGTTTAAATCTGCAGTATGTGCAACGGGTAAAACTTCATCCTGGGCTATCTGATAATATTTATTTATCGATTTAAGAAATCGTTCGAAAGTTATTGGTTTAATAAGATAATCTACCACATCAAGTTCAAATCCTTCGAGGGCATACTCACGATAAGCTGTTGTTATGATAACTTTGGGAGGGCTTTTTAACGTTTTAAGAAATTCAATCCCTGTAATTTGTGGCATTTGAATATCCATAAACATCAAATCAATTTCATGGTTGCGCAGTTCCTGCAGTGCTCTCATTGCGTCTCCGCATTCAGCTGCAACTTCAAAATTATCCAATTTATTTAAGTGATTTCGTATTAAATCACGAGCCAAAGGCTCATCATCAATGATAAGGCAATTTGTTTTCATGGTGCTTTCGTTACTGTTTAATTAAAATCTTTGTTTTCTATGTCTTCATTCTGCTCAGGTCTGATCCCGTGTATTTGTAAAATTTTCCTGGGGTCAATTACAAAATTATTTAAAAATTTCAAGACTTACTTCTACAAAATTTTCATCTGTATTTTCTGATAATCTATACTTTCCCTGAAAACCGTGTTTAAGTCTTTTTCGCGTTATTGTTGCATCTTCATTATCAGGAAAACGAAACGGATGCTCGCTCCAAAATGTAAACGTAATCAGCAAATATTTCTTTTCCGCTTTAATAATGACTGTATTTTCGAAGAAATTGTTACACTGATAAGCAACTTTTATTGCACTACTGATAAACGGAAGCAGCAAAAGTGGCTGAACCACAAATGATTGAAGCTTTCCATTTACAACAAAATTGTTAATAAAACGATTTCCAAGTGCATACTTATGAATGTTCAGAAACTCTTCCAAAAGGTCAACGTCTTGCTTTAAAGGAATAAATTCTTCTTTCCCCTCAAAAAGGAAACGATTCAAAAAGTTGGACAGTTTTATGATCATCCCCGGCATTTTTCCATGATCGGCTTCCGAAATGATTTCCAATTCCTCAATTAAAGTTAAAACAAGGCGCGGCTGCAACTGATAACGATAAATATCCATTTCGGTATCCGTTTTTAACTGCAACAATTCATTTTTTTCATTTTGAGTTGAATACCAGGTTTCTCCTGCTTTAATCGCAAGAAAAACCAGGATAATATAGTGGTTTCCAATCCCGCTTATTGTAATGTTTTTAATATTTAAGTATCCTTGTTCAAACATCATTTGTTTATTAAACAAACGAAAAACGATTTCGTTACTTACCACCAGCTCAAGAACTGAGAAAAAAAGCAGTAATGCAACTATTCCGAGAAATGTAAGAAGGTATTTTCTCTTGAAAAATGTTTTCGGGATAAGCCAGTATGCAAGCAAATAAGTATGAAGTGCAAAAACCGGAAGTGTAATTAAATAATACATTAACCACACAAAATACTGTTCAATATTGCTTCCCAGACTTTTAATGATTGTAAATGAAACAATCCATGAAAGCCAGAAAAGAACATGCGAAGCCAGCTTTTTGTTATCTATATTTATTTCGTTGAATTTCAATATTTTCGTTTAGTTTAAGTTCAACCTTAAATGATTCTTTTTTATTTGTGATTTTTAAATTATAGCCGCCAGGTGCATAAATAATGTTTAGTCGTTTGTTTAAATCAGGCAGCAAAACATCACTGTTTTTTTTCTCAGCATCCTTAATTAGAGTTGCAGCTTTGCTGTTTTTAATAACAATGTTAATTCCATTAAAATCAGCTATAACATTAATATTAATCCAGGGCGAACCAGCATCTAAACTACTGCCGTGTTTAAATGCATTTTCAACTAAATAGAATAAAATCATTGGTGGAATTTTACACGATGTTAAATTTCCTGAAGTATTAAATTCCACCTGTAGTCTTTGTCCGTACCTTAATTTTTCAAGCTGAATATAATTTTCAACCAATGATATTTCATCGGGCAGATTAACAAACTCTTTTTGTATTTCCTGAATAATGTAATTCAGCACAATTTTAATCCGTTGAATTACATCTTTTGTTTTTTGCGGATTAAATATTGACAAAGCATACATATTATTGATGGTGTTGAACAAAAAATGCGGATCAAACTGCGACTGAAATAACTTCCGCTGAGCATCCTTTGTCTGAATTTCAAGCTCGTCCCTCATACGTTCATTGTAAATAAAATCTTTGGCGTATTTGGCAACACAAAAAAGTGCTACAATAAAGGTCATGTCTTTTGTATTTACAACCATAAACTTCAAATTCAAAAATCCTTTTCGCGGAATATTCTCAGGAGAAAGTACCGCTGAAAAAATTTGGTCGGACACAGCAAGTTTTAAAGCTGACAGCGCAATACCAATTAATAGAAAAATGATTATAAACCACGCTATTTTCTTCTTGAGCAAAAATTCAGGAATCAAAAGAAAAATGGTAAGATATGCATATGCAAAAAAGAAAAATGAATTGATAAGAATATTTGTAAACGAATGCAAGAAAGATTCGCCTTCACTTCGTAAAAACAAAATAACGGAAAAGGCAATAACGGTTACCAGGAAAAAAATAAAATGTCTGGTAACACGGTATTTCAGCGCATTATCAAATAAAATCCGGTTCATTAATAATCAATTGATAAACGGACTGTAAATTCACTATCCAAATTGGTTATGTTAAGATTATATTTATTCGGATAAATTAGCTCAAGTCGCTTCCTTACATTATTAAGCCCTATCCCTTCCTGTTCACTGCCCGACTTAACCTTGTTTGCAAGTTTACTATTTTCTGCATAAAAATCGAATTTTTTCTCGTCAACAATAACCTTCATTTTAATGAAATGAGAATTGTTCTGTATAATATTACCGTATTTGCGGCAAAATTCAATGTTGTTTAATGATGAAATAAAACTTTTAAATCTTTGATAAAATTTTACATAACATACAAAATAAGAGCCCCCACCCTCTGGCGGAGGCTCATTCTCATGTTTCCATGAAAAAAATTGCGCTGTTTAATATAAAATTATTTCTTTTTAAAAATTTGCCTGATACTCTTCATTTATCAACGTTGGGAAATAACATGCTATCAAACCAAGAAGCACATCTTCCGACTTTTCATTCTGGCAAATCACCCGTTGCGAGTAATAATTTACCTTATCAAGTTTAGCATTCACATCCTCTTTAGGAATTTCCTGGAAACGTTTTTCCATTTTTTTAGCGCCAAACATTCCCCTGTTGCAAGTATATTGCATTTCAAACTCGTCGGTACGCACTATATAATTGGTGCATTTTTTCTCTTTTACCAACCCAATCCTAAAGGTTTCTGAAGAGTTTTCATACGTTAAATCGTAAGTTGTAACTGCCTTGTCATTAATCACCATTGGAACCTCTGAATTAACAATGGTATATTTTCCAAATTCGGTAAGGGAATTTCCTGTTAACGCCGTCCCGTCTTTAATTTTAGCTGATGCACTAAGCCCGAATAATGTGGTACAGATTGTAAGAATCAAGATTTTTGCTTTCATGTAATTTAACTGTTTAATGTTTCTGAATCAAATATATGAAAGCATGAAAGACAATTCTTTTTATTTCAGTTACCAGCTTTGTTTTATTGACAAAATGGAATAAATGACCTGCAAATCTCTTTTACAGGAGTTAACCCTACAGATTGTGCCGTTGACTGTAAAAAAGGAGGTTTTGCAGATGATCGGTATTATTTAGCGGTTAAAATGCATGGAGCAATTGACGAATAAGGATGAAATAATAGCTGCCTTTTAGTGTTTTTAAAGGAGATGAAATAGTTGGATTAATTGAATACAATTACGATTCTATAAAATTTAAAATACCTATTCCGCTGAATGCAACCCACACTCTTTTCCAGAGTTTTGTTCCCACCACCAGCGGCCGGCACGGAAATCTTCTCCGGGTTGAATGGCGCGTGTACATGGTTCGCAGCCAATACTTATAAAACCTTTGTCGTGAAGTACATTATACGGTACGTAGTTCTCTTTTACGTATTTTTTCGTGTCATCCAGGCTCCAATTAAGCAGCGGATTGTATTTAATAATTTCATTTCCTCCGTCCCACTCAAAAAATTGAAGGTCGCTACGGTTTTCCGATTGCGATGCCCGTAAACCGGTAATCCAGATTTCATTTCCTTTCAATGCTCTTTTTAACGGAATTACTTTTCGAATAAAACAACACTCTTTACGATTTTCAAGCGATTCATAAAAGCTAAATGGCCCTTTATTTAGTAGCATTTCTTCCACTTTATCTGCAGGTGGAAAGAAAGCTTTTATTGGCTTTTTATATTTTTCAAGGGTACTGCGGTAAACTTTATAAGTTTCAGGAAACAGACGGCCGGTATCCAAAGTAATCACTTCAATTTCAATATTATTTTTGAAAATCATATCTGTAATTACCTGGTCTTCGTAACCAAAACTGGTAGTAAAAATCACTTTCCCTGGATGATTTTCCGCTAAATATTTTAACGTTTCTACAATTGATTTTTCTTCAAATTCGTTGTTTAACCGATCAATTAATTCCTTTTGATTCATCACTTTTCCTTCTCTTTATTCTACATATAAAACCAGTCCTTTCAGGTATTCGCTTTCCGGGTGATAAATATTTACCGGATGGTCAGTTGGCTGCGATAACTGGTGCAAAATACGAACGTTTCTTCCTGAAATTGCAGCTGCCGAAAAAACGGCTTCCCTGAATTTATCTTTCGAAACCACCTGCGAACAGGAGAATGTAAACAAAACTCCCCCACTTCTGATTTGTTCAAAGGCGCGCGTATTTATTCGCTTGTAACCTTTTAATGCCTGCGGCAATGTGTCGCGGTGTTTGGCAAATGCCGGCGGATCGAGAATGATAAAATCGTACTTATCTTTAATGTCTTTTAAATACTCAAAACCATCGGCTACAAAAGATTCATGTCTTTTATCGTCACTAAAATTAAGCGCCACATTTTCGTTGGTTAAATCAATTGCTTTTGCTGAAGCATCAACCGAATGAACCGATTTTGCCCCGCCTTTCATGGCATAAAATGAAAAGCCGCCTGTATAACAAAACATGTTCAGCACATCACGCCCGGCAGCATATTCCTGCACCAGTCGCCGGTTTTCCCGCTGATCAATAAAAAATCCTGTTTTTTGTCCTTCCTGCCAGTCAACTTTAAATTTCAAATCGTATTCAAGCACTTCGTCTGATGCACTTTGTTCACCAAATAAAAATCCATCTTCAGGATTAATATCCGCTTTAAAAGGCAATGTTTTGGCGCTTTTGTCATAAACCGCTTTCAGTTTATCACCCAAAACTTCTCTCAGTGCTTTTACTAGTTCTTCCCTGATTAGAAACATGCCAACCGAGTGCATTTGCATTACGGCTGTTCCGTTATAAAAATCAATAATTAATCCGGGCATTCCGTCACCTTCTGCATGAATTAGGCGGAAAACATTGGTTTCCGGATGATTGTTGAAGCCCAGATTTTTTCTGAAGTTCCACGCTTTTTCGATTTTACTCTTCCAGAAATCGTAATCCGGATCAACTTTCTCAAACGAAACAATCCGAATGGCGATGGTGCCAACCTGGTAATGCCCGATTCCAAGAAATTCATCGTGATTTGAAAATACTTCAACCAAAGCGCCTTCTTCCAAAGCGCCGTAAGTTTTTTTTATAGCGCCTGAAAAAACCCAGGGATGAAATCGTTTTACCGACTGATCTTTCCCTGATTTCAATACTATTTTTGTATAGCTTCTTGCCATTTAATTCTCAGAAAAATTTAAATAGATTTCAAGCGCTGCCCAGGCATCGGTGGCTGCATAAATTTGCTGCGCATCGGTTAAATTATCTGCTTCCCAGTTGGAAAGCTGCTGCCCTTTAGAGATACGGAATCCACAGGTAATAGCTGACAATTTTTTTAAGCTGAAATTAAGAATGCCCCTTTCTTTGGCATGATCCTGCAACTCTACAAAACCGGCAGGTTTAAATTCGCCGAGGTTCCTTAATATTTTAATATCATCGTGAATGGCCACTCCTGGTTTAATAATATTCGGATCGGCCAGCAATTTCCTGATTTCATTAGGCAGGCCAATTTTATTCAAGCGAAAAAGAAAGGCATGATTCCTGGTTGACAACTGCAGCAAGGCAACCTGGTTATTAACACCTTTTTTAAAGGATGGTTTTGTTTCTGTGTCGAAACCAACAACCTTTTCCTTCTGAAGTATTTTTACAGCCTTCTGTAATTTCGACATTGAATCAACCACGACAATTTCTCCTTCAAACCATCGCAAAGGCAAATCAGTAAGTTCTTCTTTGGTAATACTTTCCTTAAACATCATCTAAATCTTCATCAGAACCCCAAAATTGATCCAGCCATTTTGGATTTCCTTTTCCGGGTTGAATATCGTTATTTTTTTTGTTTTCGCTAAAATCAATGCCGCTATAAACCAGCATGTGAACAGCTCTTAACACATTCACCAGTTGTTGTCCCCAAAATTCTTCAAAATGCAATTCACACTCGTAAAGTGCATCGTTCATCACTTCTTCGTTTCCGATACTGTAGGAGATCAGAAAATTTTTCAGATCCTGGTAAATGTCCATCAGGTTTTCCGAAACACTCGCCGTTACCGTTTCCTGGCCAAACTGTATTCCCGGATCAAAAACTTCGTAAAAATCATCGTTTTCACCCAATAGTTGTAACCATTTCTGGTGGATGACATTATAATCAAGCTCGGTAATATATTTTCCCAATTCATCGTCCAACACCAGTTCTGTTTTTGGAAGCAATGTTGCTTTCAGGTATAAAAGTGGCAACATTTTCTGAAGTTTTTGTAAATTTTCCGGAGCAGAATATTTTGCAACCTTCTCAACCAAAGCACAATATTCATTGGCAACGGTTACAAATTCAACTACATTTTTAGAATATACAATTTCTCTGGTTTCCATGTTTCCACCTGTTAACGCGACAAAAGTAACAAAAGATTTTCATGTAAAAGGAATAACGAAAATTCTTAAAGTTGATTATTACCAAGGCAAATTTAAATTGTATTTTGCAGCAACTTTATTTAATTCTGAAGCAGAAAACTGAATTTTCCTTATTTCCCCCTCTATCCCGTTAAAGATGAAATTATAACTGCCTGCGTGAGGCAGTGCCAGAAATAAGTAAAACTGAATAAAAAATCATGTTATATTTCAACTAAAATAAATGAATATTTCTTGTGAAAACTAAAAACGCTGACATATTTCCCGGTAAGGACAATAGCTGCAATTTTCAATATGAGGTGTTTGTGTAAAATTGTTTTCTTCACTGTAAATTTCGGTAACCAGTTCGGCAAGTTTCTCCTCAAATTCCTCTTTTATTTCCTGAAACTTTAGCTCGCCCCGGTTAAATTTGATATATGGATCAAAATTATCTCTGAAGAAATTACGAAGGCCATAAATTCCGGGGACAATATATGTTTCACCAGTTAACCGATTAAATATCCATGAATAAATCAACGCCTGCAAAATCTCTTTTTTCACCTCTTTTGGCTGACGTTCAAAAAGTTCTGCAACTGCAGAAAATGAGCTGTATTTTACATTTCCTGTTTTATAATCAATAATGCGGAGATTTTCGTTCACTGAATCCATCCGGTCAACAATTCCGCCAATATAAATAGTTTTGCCAACTCCGTTCGCACCAATTTCCAACTCAGTAATATACTTTTTTTCAATGCTTTCCAGTTTGAATGGGACAATTTCCAGATCGATATCAAAAAGCCGGTTAAGGTATGTTTTCAGGTTTTCATGAATCAAAAGTGTTTTTCCTTCCAGAACAACCTGTTTCACTTCATCCTCTTTTTGCCTGAAATAGTGTTTGGCTATCTTTTTTCTGACCTCATTTTCAATCCTAATTTTATCTTTTTTCAAATTTTCAATATCCGGTTTGTTTATCATCTTCCCAATAAACGGATGATAAATAGCGTCAACCACATCATGAAATATCGATCCGAATATCTTTCCGTCAATCTCCTCGCTGATTTCATCCGGTTCCGGCAAACCGGCCACATAACGAAAATAAAAACGCAAACTACAAGTGAGGTATGTATTTATTGCACTGGGCGATAACGGACGCTCTTTTGAATTTCTTTCCAGAAGTTTTTTTACGATCAATTCCGAGCTGTCAATAGAAATTGGAGATACCGGATCATTGGCAAACCGAAAATCGAGATTTATTTTTTGAGGTTTCTGCGCCGAATCATACAATAATTGGTAACCGTAACGACTCAATTCTCCCGTGCTAATTCCTTCCTTAATTACACTATAAGTTGCTGTTACATTTTCGGCCCGTTGAATTAACCGGTAAAAGTAATACGCGTACATGGCATCCTGCTCATCAATTCCGGGTAATCCAAATCCGCGGCGAATATTTACTGGAATAAAAGAGGGGGCTGTAAAAGTGCGAGGCCAGCGGTTTTCGTTCAACCCCAGAATAACCAGGTTTTTAAAATCAAGGCAGCGGGTTTCAAGTATTCCCATAACCTGAATTCCACTTAACGGTTCTCCTTCAAACGAAACAGAAACGCCAGCTAAATACTGCGAAAACAGCCTAAAATAAATTGTATCGCTTATTTTTCTTGCCTGTTCCGATTGCAGTTCTTTTACAACCGAATCCAGTTTTTCCACAGCTTGGTAAATTCCGTACAAAATCTCCAGTAACATTTCGTTACCGGTTTCTTTAACATTTAATTTCCGGTAGATTTCACCAAGAATCTGTAAAAAATAACTGCCATATTCTGCTACCTCGCCCGGAATGCCAAAAATTAATTTATGCAACGGTGAAAAATCAATGTCGGTGAAAGAGATAGTTATTCGGTTTTTTACCTTAACGTCCTGCAAAAATATTTTGTTTTTTTCGTCCTCCCATCCTGCCATTAACTGATGGCTCAAAATATCGGTAACGTACCGATAATAGGCATGATTTCCCCGTCTTTCATCACGTTTTACATTTTTAATTAATGCAACAAGTAACATAAGAAAACCATAGATCACAGAATTTTTTACCGGGTAACCCATGGTTACATTTATGGTTCCCCATTCAGGTGAAATTGCACTTAATGTAGATAACAACAGCGATTCATCTGCCAGAACAACTGCCGTATTATCGAAATTATTTTCTGAATTATCAGTTTCATTTAAAAACTTCGAAACTTGTTGCGACTGTCCGTAATTGGATGAAACCGCAACCAGTTGAATATTTTTCGGTGCTTCAAATGTCCGCTCATTAAAAATAAAATCTTCCGGATGTGGAAAATACTGCAGGTTTCGATGCATAAATCTTCCGGCTTCATTGAACTTATCATCCAGGTAAAATTGATCAAAATCCCATAAGAACTCCGCTTTTTGTTGCTTTTGAAGAAACTGAAAATACTTTTCTTCGCAGGCATTCAGCGCATTCAAACCAATAAAATAAACTTTTTTAAACGGAACAGGCGGTGGATCAGAATTGAGACTCTCAACAATTTGGCGATCAATCATTCCCGGGTAACCAAGTTCTTTCTTTTTCAATTCCTCCTTAAAATCGCTGTAAACAGGATAAAGCTTTTCCCATATTAACAAATACCGCTGTTGATATTCTTTCTTTCCATCACCATTCACTGTTCCCCAAAAAAAGCTGATTGCTTCCTTTTGTTCCGGCGTCAGGTAATCAAAAATGGTTTCAATCTCTTTTATATCGAATACATTCCTGAAAAGATCTTTTGCATTCACCAGGTAACGGTCGATTTCATTAAAATCGGCCAGCAATATTTCACCCCAAAAATAAAACTCATCAAACGTTTCGGTAGTTTTTGTATGCTTTACAAACACATCATACAAAATTGAAATAAGTTGCAATTTATCTCCTGTCTTCCATTTTGCATTTCCTGAAATAAATTGCCCAATGGTAGTTATTTCGGGCCCAATTACTGCATGGTCAGTTTGTTCCTGCAAATAAGAAGTAAAAAATACTCCCGATCTCCGGTTTGGAAAAACAAGGCAAAAATCTTTTAATTCACCGGCATGTTTTTCATATATATAAGTTGCACTCTGGGCAAGAAAACGTTCCATTAATAAGAAAATTTACCGAAGATAATCAATCCTGTTTACTTTTGATTGTGATTGAAAAATGGAAATTTGTGAATTACTTATTTACTGTTAACAATTAATAAAAGTGTTAACCCGAACTACAACCAATTGTGAAACATATTATATTTACCGCTTAAATATAAGAACCTACGTTTTAGCACATGATATTAAGACAGTTACAAAAAACATTCGTTACGATAATACTTTTAGCTTTTACATTCGCTTCTTTTTCAAAAGCTCCATATTTATCACCTGAACAAATAAAAAATCCACCACCAAGAATCATTCGCGTGTGTTGCGGTTTTGGCGCTGACATTGGTTATGCTGGCGTTCCGTTTGCCAAAAGAAATGATATTACATCTATTCAGGTTATTGGGGCGCATAAATATATGGAAGGGCGCGATGAAAATAATGGCATTGTATATACCCATCGCGGGGGTTTTCTGGATTTGGGCCATTTGCGCGATTGTGCCGACTGGACTGCATATATTTATAACCTGATTCAGGCAAGTAAAGAAGATTCAACGTTTGCAAATATTCGGCTTGGTTTTGAGGGTGGGGTAAAAACACTGCATCTTGACGTGCCCAAAGATATTTGCGATGATGAGGCGGCAAACCTGGCAGCGAAAATTGCTTATGATATTTCGGTTTGGCATGAGATTTCCACATGGTTCGGAGCTGCTTATGTTCCATTGCTTCCTGAAAGATATTCAAGCTTTTCGCCTGAAGACATTTATTCTAACCTTTTGGGAACACATTTGGCAGTTCAATCCATTTTAAGCGACATGGAATATGATGATGCCATGACTTTTTACCTTGATAAAATGCTGAAAGAACTGGAAGTTGTTCCTACCTGGGATGATACTTTTAACGCTTTTTTAACGGTAAACAAACTTTGGTATGATGGCAGTAAACGCTTTCCAAATAAAAATGTAACGATTAAACGTTTTCTGGATGGTGGCACTCAATTAAGTCCATGGTTAATTCCTGAAGACGATGATGTTTTCCAGCCTTTTGTAGTGTTGAAACCAGACAAATCGTACTCTGATTTTTACACATTGCAAATCAAACTGAATTATCATTTCCCTGTAAAATCTATTTTTCATGACTCTACCAACCGAGTAATTTCACAAAAAGATTTTCCTGTAATGATTAAACGCATTCAAAATGATTTGAATCAATTGGAACAAAAAGAAGAAAACCGGGAGATGAAAACGGAAGAAAGAAGAGAAAAAAGAATGAACGCAAATATTGAATCGCGCATGTAAGCTCCAGCAGGAGCAGAAACTTGCTGTCTTCACGCATGGAATCATTCACCTGCAATTAAACTTTATACATTATTTATTTACAGCTTATTGCCTGCTGAACACTGAATACTGAATACTACTCATTTATACACAACTCAATTTACTTCCTCCACACTACCATCGAATTGAAATTATGTTTATTTTTAAATCCAAAAGCAAAAAATTCATTTATTGGTCAACTATCTTCCTGAATGAAAAAAATCAAAATAATGTACAAAGTTGGGTTGCAAGTAACTAATGGACAAGGGAAAACACATGCGAACTTAAATATTAAAACATGAAAGCTATTACGACAATTTATTTGAAATTATTCCTGGTTTATGGACTTACATTTGGTTTATTAATGTCTGTATGGGACTACATTGATGAAGGAGAAATTAATTTATGGAAAACTGCTTTTTTGATACTATTTTTTGGTGGTTTTATGTCTTGGACATCGGTGAAAAACGCATGAAGAAAACAAATAAAAGTTAAGACATTATTAAGATATATAGTAAATAAATGAAACATAAAATAGTATATTATTTAGTAGTGATAACCTTTTTCTTAACAAATTGCAAGAAAGAACTTGAAAACTCTGATAAAATTTGGTCATCTCAATGGATTGTTGGTGAATGGAAATTGGTTGAAGGAATAAGAATGAATAACAATGATACGATGCATTTAAATACAAATGAAAGAATTTGGGATTTTACAATTAATAATAATAGAGAAGAATGGTCTTATTCGGATTCAATAATAATCTCGTTCACAGATAACGGTGTATTTAACTATAAAGAATACACAGATGATCCTTTACAAGATCCATTAATCGAATACTCTGACAGGTGGGAATGGATTTCAACTAATAGAAAATTTACTCATTTACAGTTTAAATTACGTTTTAATCCTGCTCATACACTTTCTCCTCAAAAGCTTAAATCGTTCAATGATACAACTTTAATAATTGAATCCAAATTCAATAGTTTTTATTTACTTTATAAATTCAGAAAAGTAAAACAATTTCAAACTTATTTATTTGATGAATCACGAGAACTTACGAAAGATGTACTGCCATTAACTATTTTAGGTGAATGGCATCTTACAGAATTTCACTTTTATAATAGTGATAGTGTTTTTACCAATTATTCAAATGATACCTTAATAAGACAATCATATCAATATTATAGTGGAGGTCATTGGTTTCCTGGTTATACTGCCAAAGAAATAGATATTGTACCATATAAATTAGATATGACCATATCACAACTTGGTGAATTTAATATATTAGAGACTTATACAGATAAGACTTATTCTAAGATTGGATATTGGAGTTGGGTTGATAAATTAGAGCCTCATAAACAAATTAATTTTAGTCCTGCAATGTTTCTCAAATGGAATTATGAAATTACAAAATTGGATAAGGATTCATTGATTATTCAGGAATCATCTTCCAGTATTTATAACGATGGTATTGTATTTAGATTTAAGAGAAAATAACGCCAGTAATACATGGGGTATTTAGCTCGATTCTAAATAGTCGAACCTTGTTCTAACGTGCGATTCGGCCGGAATCTCAGACTCTCGTTTGACCGCCACCACCTTATAACACCACCGTTAACAGAAAACTCTTCCGGTTGGAAGAGTTTAAGTTTTGGGATTTTAGAATATTATTTGAATTATTTATTCTTCATTCACCGCTTCAACAATTTCCTGCCCTTTTTTGATGGCATCAAGATTCAGAGGTATAAGTTTGTGGTACCTTTCAGGCAATGATTTTTCCAACCCTTTTTCAACATTGTCAAGCGTTAAAATTGGTTTCACTTTCAGAAAACTTCCAAAAACAATCATATTGAAAACTTTTGGATTACCCATTTCAACAGCCGCTTTAGTAGCTTCCACTTTATAAATATTAATATCGTTTCTTTTGGGCGGATGCACAATACCATTCGGATCATAAACAAGTGTACCTCCCGGTTTCACGGCCTCTTCAAATTTATCCATGCTCTGCTGGTTCAGAATAATTGCCGTATCAAAATGTTTTAAAATTGGCGAGCTAATACGTGTATCGCTCAGAATGACGGTAACATTTGCTGTTCCTCCACGCATCTCAGGACCATAAGATGGAAACCATGTTACCTCTTTGTCTTCCATAATTCCGGAGTACGCCAGAATTTTTCCCATCGAAAGTACTCCCTGTCCGCCAAAACCTGCAATAATTATTTCTTCTGTCATAACAAACCATTAATTTTCTGAAACAGATTCACCTTTAACACTGTCTTTTAAATCGCCCAATGGATAATATGGGATCATATTATCATCCATCCATTTATTGGCAGCTGCCGGAGTCATTTTCCAACCCGAGTTACAAGTGGAAACGACTTCAACAAATGAAGTCCCTTTTTTATCCAACACATTCTGAACTGCCTTTTTTATTGAACGTTTACATTTTCGAACCGCAGCCGCCGTATGCACTGCCTGACGCGTTACATAAGAAGTTCCGGGCAGTTGCGCAATAAGATTTGTGATTTTCATCGGGTAACCATTCAAATCAACATTCCTACCGTTTGGAGTAGTTGCCGTAACCATACCCTCAAGAGTAGTTGGCGCCATTTGACCGCCGGTCATTCCATAAATTCCGTTATTAATGAAAATCACCAATATATTTTCACCACGATTGCAGGCATGCATAATTTCTGCTGTCCCGATAGATGCAAGGTCACCATCTCCCTGATAAGTAAAAACAAAATTATCGGGGTTTAACCGTGAGATTCCTGTTGCCACTGCCGGTGCACGGCCATGCGAAGCTTCCTGCCAGTCGATATTAATATAATTATAGGCAAATACAGAACAACCAACCGGCGCAACACCGATAGCTTTTTCCTGTAAACCCATTTCCTCAATTACCTCAGCAAGCAACTTGTGTACAACCCCATGAGAACATCCGGGGCAATAATGCATTATTACATCTTCCTGAATTTCCGATTTCGCGTAAACCAGATTTTCCGGCTTAATAAGATCTTTTAACTCCATAACTTAACTCCCATGAAAATTTTTCTTCCAATGCCTCAACCACCTCTTCAGGGGTTGGAATAATACCGCCCATTCTGCCAAAATAGTTAACACGGGCGTTGCTACCAGCTTCGTAAACAGCCAGTTTTATATCTTCAACCATTTGTCCGGCGTTCATTTCCACCGACATAAATCCTTTTGCCTTTTTTACAAGTTCCTTAATTGCAGCTTTTGGAAACGGAAACAATGTAATCGGTCGCAACAAACCAACTTTCAAACCTTTGCTGCGCGCCAGCTGCACCGATTTCTGACAGACCCTTGAGGAAGTTCCAAAAGCAACTAAAATAAATTCTGCATCGTCGCATGCAAAAAGTTCGTAACGCGCCTCTTCTTCCTCCATTTTCTTGTATTTCTCCTGAAAGCTCAGGTTCATTTGTTCCATATCTACTGAATCAAGAACAAGCGACGTAATAACATTTTTTTTGCGGTCGGCAGTTTTTCCGGTTGTAGCCCAGTGGCCCCATTTTTCATTGACTTCTTCTTTAGTCCAGCAAGGTTTAAAATCTGCCAGTTCAACTTTTTCCATCATCTGGCCAAGTGCTCCGTCAGCAAGTATCATAACCGGATTACGATATTTAAATGCCAGTTCAAAACCAAGATCAACAAAGTCGTTCATTTCCTGAACCGACGAAGGAGCCAAAACTACCAGTTTATAATCTCCGTGGCCTCCTCCTTTTACAGCCTGAAAATAATCGGCTTGCGAAGGCTGGATTGTTCCCAGTCCGGGGCCGCCACGTTGCACATTTACAATTAAGCAAGGTAGCTCGGCTCCTGCAATGTATGAGATTCCTTCGGTCATTAAACTAATTCCGGGACTTGAAGAAGAAGTCATAACTTTTTTGCCTGAACCTGCAGCCCCGTAAATCATATTGATTGCCGCCACTTCACTTTCAGCCTGTAAAACCACCATCCCGGTTTTATTCCAGGGTTCGCGGATCCATTAATGTTTCCATAACTTCAGACTGAGGTGTTATAGGATAACCAAAATAACCGTCGCATCCGCAACGGATAGCAGCTTCTGCCAGCACCTCATTTCCTTTCATTAACCTTAATTCGCCCATAATTATTCAATTTAAAACACCCAATAAGGAATAAGAAATATCGAAGTTTTTGCTACTCAAATAGACTTTCTTATTCGTTATTCCTTATTTTTTATTTTGTTATTTCTTCTATTTCAATCTGTATTTCAATCATTAAATAAATCTTTTCAGTCCTTGTTTTTTTCCGGTCAAATTTCAAATTTCGGATTAGAAATAAGGAATAAGGAAACTTTTTACAAACTAACTCTATAAATTGTCAGGCAAGTATCCGGACAAACAACACCACAATTGGAGCACCCAATGCAGTCTTCAGGGTTTTTCATGTATGAGAAATGATATCCTCTGCTGTTTACTTCCATATTCAGTGCAAGTACGTCTTGTGGACATGCAACGACACATAATTCGCAACCTTTGCAACCTTCTTTGTCAACAATAACTGCTCCTCTAACTTTTGCCATTTTCAGTTAATTTTACTATAAATCTACGATGTCAAAATTTAAAAAAAGACTATAAAAATCAGGTATTTGCACCAATTTTAAACGCAATATAAAATCTGTAAAATTTATCCCTGATATACTTTCAGATTATAGCTTTCTGTTTAAATTTTTTTAATGTTTGATTTCTCAATGCAAAATTATTTTTTCAGGGAAGCAAAGAATGCAACATATGTTGCGATTTTGTTTTGAATAGTTAGTTTGTTTTCATTCTAAATTCTGAAAGAATAATAGAATTTTTTCTGGCCAACAGGTAAAATTGATGAACGGGAAAATCAGATTTTATAAAGAAATCGGGTTAAAATGTTACGGTGAATTCCCAGATATGAAGCAATGTGTTGCCGCTGAAGTTTAGTTCCTAATTCCGGGTTTTCAGCAAAGAATTTTCGAATACGCTGTTCAGCATTTAATGATTGAAAAGAGTGAATACGATCCATCGCCTGGATGTAACTTTCTTCAGCCAGTACCCTCACTGTTCTCTCAAATATCTGATCGGTATCCAGCAATGTTTTAAATTCATCTTTATCAAAATAAATCAATTCAGAATCTTCGTAAGCTTTTATTGATTCGGTTGAATCTTTACCTGTATAAAATCCGCGGTGATTGCTTACGATGAAATTATTGGGAGGAAAAAAGAAACGCGAAATCCATTCAGTGCCACTTTCTGAAATATATGTTGCAAACAAAAGCCCGGAAATTAAAATACCAATTTTGTTGGTCTGCTCACCGTAATCAAGGAATAACTCTCCTTTTTTTAAAATCTCAGGCTCATGTTTCAGGTTTAGTTTTGAAATGAGTTCAAGAGTGAGGTTATATCGGGATATGACTTTATTTTTATCCATCCACTGATTTTTTGACTTTATTTAGCCGAAAAGTTTTGGTTAAATGCGTTTAATCTTTTTTCAAGATCTTCGAACTGATTGCGCTGGACAAATGAAACACAAGCCCGAATTCCCTCCTCGTCGCTTCCTGTATTATCAAGCGCAATAGCGCTAATTCCGTAATAAAGTAAATTGGCTACCAGCTCGTTCCCTGTCATTCGAGGGTATGAAATAGTAAAATAAAACCCATCAGCAATTGGCACGCCTAAATCGGTTTTATAAACAATGTTGAATCCATTTTCGAGAAACAACTTCTTCATCACTTTTGCTTTTTCGCCATATTCTTTCACACCTTCAACAAAATCGAATTCGCCATTATTGGCAGCTTTTAACATTGCTGCAACTGCCCATTGCGCCGAATGACTCGTTCCCGAAGAAATTGAATACAACAACCGCAAAGTAATTGTACTTCCAAAGGTTGAACTTACAAACCTTTTTTGCAGATCAGGATAATCGCGATCAAATAATTCATCGGCAATAATCATTAATCCACAGCGCTGACCCGCGTACGAAAATATTTTTGAACTTGAAATAAACAGAATGTAAGTTACTGGTATAATTGGCAACCGTTGGCTGGAAGGGAGCAACTCCCGGCTTCGACATATTTCTTCGGAAATCCATTCCAAAATAGGCAAGGTCTTCCATAACAATTACATCATATTTATTGGCCAACTCACCAATAATTTTCAGTTCATCTTCAGTAAAACATATCCATGCCGGATTGTTTGGACTCGAGTAAATAATGGAATTAATATTTCCCTTTGAAAGATAGCTTTCCAGCTTTTCCTTTAATATTTCTCCCCTGAAATTAAAAACATCAAACGTTTCATATTTTAGTCCAAGACACCATCATCTGTTGCTTTTGTACCGGAAAACCCGGATCGATAAACAATGTGGTATCTTTTTTCCTATCGATGTTTGACGCAGCAAGAAAAGCTGCAAAAGTACCCTGCATTGAACCAACCGTAGGAATACAGGCTTTCGGACTAACATCCACATTCATAAAGTTTTTTACGAATAGCGATGCTTCCTTTTTTAGCGGCTGAATTCCATCCACCATTGGATATATTGAAGCCACTCCCTTTTTAAGCGCCTCAATTTCAGCATCAACGCCAACTTTTGCCGGTGGTAATCCGGGAACACCCATTTCCATACGAATGTATTTCAACCCGGTTTCCTCTTCAACCAGATTTACCAATGCCACAATCTCACGAATAGAGGCTTTTCCTACATCCGCGATTCGAAGTTGTTTTACTTTTGCGTCTACAATTTCTTTTGGGATCGGTGAATTATTCATTGCTGTATTTTCAAAAAAAAATTGTCATTCGAAGCCAGCCTGCTGGTTAGGTAGGGAAGTATGCCAAAGAAATCTCTCATTTGGCAGCAGATTTCTCCTCCAAAGTCGTCGAAATGACAGTATATAGTTAGATAAAAATTTAAAAGCCGAAAGCCGGTTTAATTTGCGCTACCCAGTTTTTTACCCTTTCATCGGTAAGTTCCGGTTCAAAATCCTCGTCAACAGGTAATCCAAGAAACATACCATCTTCCAAGGCTTCCGACTCTTCAAATTCGTAATCATCAGCTGGAACTTTCCCAACCAATTCTGCTCCATTGTTCATCAATTCAGTGGCGAGTAATCCAATGTGGTTTACAAATGTTGCTGCATAAGTTACATGATCTCCCAAACCAAAAATAGCAATGGTTTTGCCCTCGTAGGTTGTCTTTGAAATTTCAGGAAGAAACTCTGCCCAATCGACATTTGAATAGGTTGAATGCCAGGTTTCTTTTCCAACAGTAGAAATCCCGAAGATAATTTTATCGTATTTTTTAAGATCAGCAACTGTTGCATCTTTTACCGGAACCATCACAACTTTATCTTCACCGATGGCATCTTTTATTTTGTCGGCCACCCGGTTTACAGCGCCTTTTAATGGGCCAAAGAATATGGCTGTTTTACTCATTTTATTGCGGTTTTTAATGTTAATTTTTAATTATGATATATTTAATTCTCCCCTTACATACTCACCTAAAATAGATAAACTGGATGCACTTTTTAATACCATGTGAATGGCATGATCATAATTATGCAGGTCTTCCCATTCAATATCAACATGAATGGTGTATTCGTTTGGCTTTCCCAAAATTGGCACCGATTGAATTTTATTCAGGTTAATTTTGTTTTCAGCAAAAATATTTAAAACGCGGGCTAATGCTCCATAATAATGGCCAACTTCAAAGCAAATGGATGCCTTATTACTTTTTTCACTGGGGTTTGAATGTTTTGAAAGAATCCAGAAACGGGTATAATTTTTTTTATTGGATTCAATTCCTTTATCAAGTACCTGCAAACCATAAAGCTCTGCTGAACGAAGATTACTAATTGCTGCAGCAAATTCAATTTTTTCAGTGCTAATTAACTTTGCCACTTTTGCATTGTCTCCTAATTCTTTTCTCTCAGCATTTTGAAAATATTTTTCCAGGTATTCATTGCACTGCAAAAATGAAACCGGATGCGAATAAATTTCCCTTATGTCTTTCTTTTTAACTCCCGGCAAAACCATCAGGTTCATTTGGATATGAATATAAATTTCACCAATAATGCGAAGGTGATAGTCCCGTATCAGTGAATAATTCTGCAACAGGCTACCGGCGATAGAATTCTCGATTGCCATTACGGCAATATCAACCTCATCGGTGTCAATTAAATCGCAAACACTTTTAAACGAGCGACATTCAACAATTTCTATTTCCTCATCACCAAAATATTTTCTTGCTGCATCTTCATGAAATGATCCGGCGATTCCTTGTATTGCAATACGCTTCATTCTGTAATTTTTAAAGACTCCAAAGATAAGAATAATGATATAAGATTCCTGAATTCACCTGATTTATGATCTGCATGGCTATTGAATATCCTCATCTGTTAACAGGAAATCATCTTTATGGAGCAGAAGCACGTCGATACAACGTTGAATATTTGTTGGCCTGATTACCACAATAATTGATTCTTCATCCATTGAAAAAGCATACATATATTCTATAAATACTTGTTCCTCGTTCAATATTTCAAGCATATTCGACAGGCTGCCCGGATCATTCGGGCTTTTTGCCAAAACAACACTGGTAATCTGTACGGAAAAATCGTTTTCTTTCAATACATGATATGTCATTTCCGGATCAGAAACAATCAACCGGAGAATACCAAATTCTGAAGTATCTGCAATGGTAAAAGCTGTAATTTTAATGCCTGCCTTACCTAAAATTCGAATTACTTCTTTTAACCTGCCCGACTTATTTTCAAGAAATACGGATACTTGTTTTGTTATCATCTTTTTTATATTTTACGATTATCAATCACTCGTTTTGCTTTACCGGCTGTTCTTTCAATGGTTTTTGGTTCAACAAGTTTAACATCTACGGAGATTCCAAGTGTACTTTGAATATTATTCTTTATTTTTTTCTTTAATGATTCGAGTTCTTTTATTTCATCAGAGAAAAACTGTTCCTGTACTTCAACCATCAATTTCAAAACATCGAGAGTGCCTTCCCTTTCAACAATCAATAAATAATGAGGTTCAGTTTCACTCATTTCCAGCAATACACTTTCAATCTGCGACGGAAAAACATTCACTCCCCTGATAATAAGCATATCGTCACTTCGTCCCATACATTTTTCCATTCGAACAAGAGTTCTACCACACTCACACTTATCATAAATCAATCGGGTCAAATCGCGGGTACGATATCGAATAATTGGAATACCTTCCTTGGTAATGGTTGTAAAAACCAACTCACCAATTTCGCCCGGTGCAACAGGTTCCAATGTCTCGGGATGGATAATTTCAGGATAAAAATGATCTTCGTTTACATGCATTCCAGCCTGTTGTTCGCATTCGCATGACACGCCGGGACCAACAATCTCACTTAATCCATAAATATCAATGGCTTTGATTTTCAGTTTTGATTCAATTTCTTTTCGCATGTTTTCACTCCAGGGTTCGGCCCCAAAAATGCCAACACGTAACTTTAATGATTCGGGCGATATTCCCATCTCTTTCATCTCCTCAGCCAGAAACAGGGCATACGAAGGAGTACACGCTATAACTGAACTACCAAAGTCAACCATCAATTGAATTTGTTTTTGGGTGTTTCCACCTGAAATAGGAATTACTGTTGCCCCAAGATTTTCGGTACCATAATGCAATCCCAAACCCCCGGTAAATAATCCGTAACCGTATGCCACTTGTACTATATCGTTTTTATGAAGCCCTGCCATGCAAAGCGAACGCGTAACGCATTCCGACCACATTTGCAAATCGTTTCGGGTGTAGCCAACAACAGTTGGTTTGCCAGTAGTACCGGAACTTGCATGAACCCGCACAATTTCGCTCATCGGAACCGTAAACATTCCAAAGGGGTAGTTATCGCGCAAATCAGTTTTATTTGTAAACGGAAGTTTCGAAATGTCATTGATACTTTTTATATCTCCGGGGACAAGACCCTTTTCCTGCATTTTGGCCCGGTAACTGGGAATATTGTGATAAATTCTTTGAACAGTTTTTATAAGTCTCTCCGATTGAATGGCCGTCATTTCGTCTCTTGATGCACATTCAATTTTTTCATTCCAGATCATTAATTTAAAGCGTTTTAGATTTTGTATTTTAAAATTCGTGTTATTACCCGTGTACAACTTTGTCGTCGAGTAAACGGATATTGTTTTTTTCAAGTTTCTGTTTGGCTTTCAGAACATCCTGAACCTCAATAATCAGAATTGCCATTTTATCACTTTCAATTACGCGACTATAAGCACTTTCAATGTGTATTCCAGCGCGTGAAATTTTTAACAGTAATTCATCAAGACCACCTGACTGATCAATCATTTCCAGAGCTATCACTTCCCGCATCGAAACCGAATTTTCTGCCTCAGAAAGAATATTGTATGCTTTTTCAGGTTCATCAACAAGCAGGTTTAAAACGCCCCACCCATGATAAATATTATGAAGCATGATTGAACGAATATTTATTTTCGCCTCACGAAGACGATGAGTTATCTCCTCGAAGTGGGCAATTTTGTTTTCAAGAAAAACTGAAATTTCAAAAGCCATGAAAGTTAGTTTTAGTTCAGATTAAATGTTGATTGAACAAATTTAATTTAAACCACGCCAAAACCTGCTGAAAAACTTTAAATTCTTTTAAAATTTATAAGCTACCGATAACATCGTTCTGATGTTCGATACCTTTTCAGTGTTTTTTACTTTAGCCTTGTCAGCTTTATCGTTTGTACCGTAAGCTACTGTAGTTAAGCTAAGTTCGGCACCAAACATGAAGTTTTTATAGATGTAAATCAATTGTGGCGATAGTTTATACATCATATCTGCATTGGTAGTAAACCCATAAATTTCACCAACAACGTTTTTACTTGTACCGAGATTTTTCAGATATCCGGCAAAGAAACCAAACTTCCAGTCTGTTCCGTAAGTAAAATTCACCCAATTATAAATATGATTAAACGGCGTATAAGTTTCTGCACCGGTAGAATTATTTATTGATGCAACTGCATACCCACTTGGCAACAAGCTTTCACAAACATTTTGTCCAAACATTGATTTGGCTTTAAACTCAAATTTTTCATTTGTGTATTTCAAGTATGCCAATGCAGAAATTGTACTCATTTTTTCGTTGGCTTTAAAAGTTCCCAAAGTACCAGTGGTTGATGTACGGGGCATTATTGTTTTCCAGTCGATTGCGGCACCAACTACCCAATATTCATTATAATACTGGAATTGTGCATGAAGGTTTGGTATAATTGCATCGCGCTGATAATGGTATGTTTTTCCATCAGGGCCAGTGTTACTATAATCATACTGATAAACAGCAGCCAGAATCATATCGAAATGAGTTGTTATCTGATGGGTAAACCGTAACTGCGGACTTCGGTTAAACACCTGAAACGGAAGTCCGGTATTTTCATTTAAGGTTGACGGATACACCTTTTCAATAAACGTTGGATGCCAGGTACGGCCAAAGAGAAGTTTTGATTTCTCCCATTCAAACTGGGTATAAGCATGGCGCAATCGAATAGTCGGGGTGTATGATCCACCTGTAAAATCATATTCAATGTAAGCGCTCACTTTTGATTTCCCCATTTCAAGTCCTGAAAAGCGGGTTCCTATGCGTGAAAAAGTGTTCAGAAACTGGGCAGTTCCAATGGCATCAATATCTTCTCCGTTTTTGTCGTAAACTGGCTTTGTTGGGAAAAAGTCAAGCAAATGATCACATGCATCTACATTTCGGTGAGTGTCATAAATAAAATCGTTGCGTACAAAACCGGTGAAGTCAATCTGTACATCCTTAGCTGTAACGAATCCTTGTGCATAGCTACCAAGCCATAACAAAAGAAATAAAAATGAAAATATAGTTCTCATAGTCCTGTAGTTGAAATGGTTTTTTGAATTTTCAGTATCACAAAACGAAAATATTGTAATCTTTACTTTACAAAAATAACACAATGCTGCTGATTCAACATATCAATAAGATTGCTAAAAAACATAGAATGCTTATTTATTCTGTTTATAAATAATGCCAATTATTTATTGTGTTAACAAAATCGGATTGTAACATCTGTTACAATTTCTTTTTCAAATAATTTTCATTTTTGAACCTTAAATACGGGAGGATTTTTTGATGAAGAAAAAGCGATTTTTAAAACTACTTAGAAAAATTCACAAATGGCCGGCAATAATCATTGCACTATTTGCAATTCTTTTTGCCACATCAGGAATCATAATGAATCACCGGGGATTATTCTCTTCTGTTGATGTATCACGAAAATTATTACCCGCGAATTACAGCTACAAAAACTGGAATCAGGCTGCTGTAAGAGGTTCTGAAAAAATTAGCGACCAAAGTTATTTAATGTATGGAAATATAGGGATTTGGGAAGCATCTGGTGATTACCAAACCTTCTCAGATTTTAACCAGGGCTTTCCAAAAGGAACAGACAACCGAAAAATTTATTCGGTAAAAAAACTTGGAACGCGAATTTTTGCCGGAACACAACTTGGACTTTACAAACGTGAATATCAAAATTCTGATTGGCAAAAAATTAATCTTCCGGTGAACGAAGATCGAATTGCAGATCTGGCATTAAAAGAAGATACACTTTTGGTTTTAACTAGAAACTTCCTGCTAAAAACGACCAATGGAATAGATTTTAAAACCATTCAACTTCCCGCACCGGTTGGCTTTGTTCGTAAAACAGGACTTTTCGAAACTTTTTGGCAACTGCATAGTGGCGAATTATGGGGATTATCCGGGAAACTGATTGTAGACTTATTGGGAATTGTAACAATTCTTCTGGCCGTAACCGGATTTCTGCATTTCTTTTTCCCAAAAATGATAAAGAAAAGAAAATCGAAAAGTAAGGAAGTCGCATCTCTGGTTTCGGTTAAAAAGAAGAATCTACATTGGCACAACGTGGTTGGTTATATTTTTGCTTTATTTCTGATTATCAACACTTTTTCAGGAATGCATTTAAGGCCGCCGCTACTAATTGCCATTGCCACAAAACAGGTTGGAATTATTCCCGGTACTCATCTCGACAATCCAAATCCGTGGTTTGATAAACTACGACGTGTGCAATGGGATGAAGATTTAGACCATTATATTTTCTCAACTTCGGATGGGTTTTATTTTGCTGATGAAAAGTTGAAAACAGAACTTATTCCGGCATTTACGCAACCACCTGTTAGTGTGATGGGATGTAATGTTTTAAAACCGCTGGGTAATGGAAATTATCTGGTTGGCTCATTTAGCGGTATGTTTGTATGGAATATTAAAACCGGTTCGGTAGTCGATTTTTTTGATCAAAAACCTTATGAAAAACCTGAAGGAATGCAAAAACCAATTGCAGATAATATGGTAGCCGGTATGGTTGAAGGAAATAATTCTTCATTTTGGTTTGACTACAATCAGGGTGTTATAAGGATGGCATCCGTCAGCCAACGGATGCCATCCTTAAACTTCCCATTAATGCCGGAAAAAATAAGGAAATCCTCTCCTATGTCGCTTTGGAATGCTGCGCTGGAAATACACACCGGAAGAATATTTGAAAACATTTTGGGACCGCTTTATATTTTATATGTTCCGCTGGCTGGGATTTGTGTTTTACTGGTTTTAATTAGCGGGGTTTTATTGTGGTGGAAACTACACCGGAAAAAGAGGGTGAAGCGAACCGGGTGAAGTGGATTCCAATCCTATTCTTAAAGCGGTGATTAGAAATCGCGGATCCTATGTGACGCGGTTTCAAAACCGCGTTAACTTCCGGTGGATCGCCTGCCTGCCGGTAGGCAGGGAATCCACCGCAACCGGGACATGCCCCCGCCGGAGTGAAATTATTCGGGCAGGGTTTCCAACCGCATTTAATTAATATCGGCGATTAGAAAGCGCCGATCCCGGAAACAGGTTGCCTTCCGCTATTTATTACAACATAAAACCAACGGCAAGTGTTTTCCGCCAAAAGGTTCCTGTTTAAAGTTTGAATGCAATTCGATATTTTTAAATCCTGATTTATTTAACATTTGAACAATATCCTTGCTTTTCAAGGCCAATAATTTTGTTTCGTTTGAAATGACTTCATTTTCCATTTTCAACACCAAATCAGTTTGAAAAAGCACATGTTTTAAATCATTTTCAAAAAGATATTTGCGGATAAATTTTATGTTTTCAGTTTCAATTGAAGGAAGTTCTGAAACTTTTTCATCAACTATATAATCATAATTCAAAATTTGCAATAAAAATTTACCACCCGACTTTAATACTGAACTTACACCTTCAAACATTTGTAAAACTTGTTTTTCATCTTCAAGGTGAACCAAAGTATTTCCAAAGCATAAAACGATATCAAATTGTTCTGGCTGAAAATCAATTTTCAAATCCAACATATTTCCGTTTTGAAATATTGGATTTGGAGATATCAATTCTGATTCAAGTTTATTATTTCCGGCGAATCGGAATTCGCCGATCCCGTTATTTGCCTGCGTGATTAAATCTTCGTTTAAATCTATTCCTGTGACTTTTGCTCCTGAATTAGCCAATTGAATGGCCAGTTCTCCGGTTGCACAACCAATATCAAGAATTTGTTTTTCGTGCAAATCACCTGTTTTATTCTTTACAAAATTCAGTTGCGCCGGATTGGATGGAAATATCTCAGCATAATATTTTGAAATTGTAGTATAGAATTTATTTTGATTGTTTGTTTGCATCATTTTTACAATTTATCATTACTAATCGGATGATGTGATTTTCAATCGCATTCATCTATTTGTTTTTAGGGATAGCATCCCTTGGAGGGATGCCATCCTGGGTTTTCACCATTTATTTTTCTATCCTCACTCTGGCATCGACTGCTAAAACATCCTTTTCGTTGCCGAGTAACGGGTTAATATCGATTTCCTTAATTTCGGTTGCAAAACGAAGCAAGCTGGAAAGCCGGACCAAAATATCAGCAAACTTTTCAATTTTTACTCCGGGTTGCTTTCTGAAACCTTTCAGTATTGGAAATGATTTCAGGCTCTTAATCATCGAAATGGCCTCATCGTGAGATAAAGGTGCAAGTCCTGAAGCAACATCTTTCATTACTTCCACATAAATTCCGCCCAATCCGCATAGAACAACATGCCCAAATTTATCTTCGTAAGTGGCGCCAAGAAAAAGTTCAGTCCCAGAAGCCATTTGCGCTATCAAAACCCCTTCTGCGCCATCAATTCCATTTAAATGATGGAACTCTTTTCGAACATCATCCAAATTCCGGACATTTAAAACAACACCGCCAACTTCGGTTTTATGGATTGGGCCAATTACTTTCATTACCAGAGGAAAACCCATTTTTGTTGCTGCCAAAACAGCCTGCGATTCGGTTTTTACCATCAGTTCTTTAACTCTTGGAATTCCTGCGGCATTAAATAATTTATGTATTGTTTCAGGCGATTGATAACCGCTCTTTGAATGATCAATTATTCTTCGAATCTCTTCAATGTCAATGCCTTCTATATACACATCGCCTTTCGACTGCCGAGGAGTATTCATTACCTTTGTAAGAGCCCGCCCAAGTAAAACCTCGTCGGGAAAATTTACATTTCCGTGAGATATGAAACCAGTAACAGCTTCTTTCACGTTGATCAGTGATGGAAGAATTGGGTAAATTGGTTTTTTGCAGATTTTCATCTTTTGGTCAAGCAGATCATAAACATCGCCGATGGGAAACAAACCCGGACTTCCGTAAATAACCGCCATACCGTCCACATCAAAATCCCGTTCACAGGCATCAATTATATCGCCCAGTTGTTCAGCTGTTCCGGTAGCTAAAAAATCGATCGGGTTTTCAACAGAAGAACCTTGAAATAATTTTTCTTTCAAAGCCGATTTTTCTGGCGAATCCTCAATTCGCGGAATTTTCAAACCACCGGCTTCCAGTGCATCCGTAAGCATCACTCCGGGGCCGCCGGCATGGGTAATTATGGCCAGTTTTCGTCCTTTTAGTTTGTTGCACATAAAAATGCTGGCAACAGTTGTTAATTCTTCTCGACCAAAACAGCGAACTATACCTGCCTTTCGAAATAACGCATCAACCGCTGCATCCGATGAAGTTAAAGCGCCCGTATGCGATGAAGCCGCCCTGCTACCTGCCGATGAACTCCCGGCTTTAATTGCAGCAATTTTGCACCCTTTTTCAACCAGCGATATGGCATGAAATAAAAATTTATCTGGATCAGAAATAGCCTCAAGATAAAGTAATTTCACCTTTGAACTCGCCCCTTCTTCATACGTTTCATCCAGGTATTCAAGAATATCTTCAACGCCAGCCTGTGCGCTGTTACCTACCGAAAAAACGTTGGCAAAACGTAATCCTTTGGGAATTCCTGATTCAATAATAAAAACTGTAGTTGCACCCGAACCTGAAATAAAATCGCAACCTTTTGATGTTAATTCCGGAATTGGAGTAGTGAAAACACTTGTATGAAAAGGCGTCATAACCCCAATCGAATTGGGACCAATTAATGTTCCACCACAATGATTTACAACGTCTGCAATTTTCTTTTCCAGTTGTTTACCATTTTCATCAATTTCACCAAAACCGGCAGATATAATAATAAAAGCTTTTGTATTTTTTTGTTCTGCCAAAACTTTAACTTCAGCAAGACAAAGTTGCGCAGGAATTGCCAACACAGCCAAATCGGTTTCCGGTAAATCAAGCGCATTTTTAAAAGCTTTAACTCCTTGTATATAATTTACTTTTGGATTTACAGGATAAAGATTACCGTTAAACTTGTGATCAATCAGGTTTTTAAGGATTTTTCCTCCCGGCTTCGAAATATTATTTGAAGCCCCGATTATTGCAATACTATTTGGATGTAGTAATTTATTATGGATCATTCACCCGTATTTTGGTGGTTTAAAATTAGGGAA
The DNA here is from genome assembly GCA_963849775.1 of uncultured Prolixibacteraceae bacterium. GTDB lineage: Bacteria > Bacteroidota > Bacteroidia > Bacteroidales > Prolixibacteraceae > Draconibacterium. Next base: position 63,853 of record CAWKIX010000032.1, read on the forward strand.
ATTTGCACCAACGATTACTGATTTAATTCAATTTCTCGAAAAATGGTTAGTTTTAAAGAAAGTTTTTGAATGGGCGAATACAAAGAACAAAAGATTGTAGTTATTTTATCCTTGAACGAATCGGACCCGATTTTAATTGATAATGGGATTCAACTGGCAACTATTTTTAAAAAGGAACTTTGCCTTTTAATACATAACAGAAAAAAGCAAAATAAAATCCCCGGAAACTGGTTGAATCAGGTTGAAAACTATATTTCTGATATCAGGAATAACGATCCTGGGATTAAAGTTTCGCATTTAAAGCTATCGGAATCCAACAAAAATCTTCCCGACCATTTAGCAGATGAACATGAAGCTATTCTGATTATTACTTCTACAACATCGTTAACAAAATATTCTGATGCTTTGAAAGAAAGTCCGATACCATTTCTTTTTGTTGACGAAAAGAGACCGGAGATTTCAATGTTCAAGAAAATAATTGTTGCTACTGATTTACGAAGCGAAAATAAAGACAGTGGGCTTTGGAGCTCTTATTTTGGTAGATTTAATAAATCAGAAATTGTAATTGTTGCTGCAAACGACAGCTCAAAAGAGGCACAAAATGAAGTTGCTCGAAAAATCTTGGTATTGAAGCAATTGTATAAAAAATTCAAAATTTAAAATAAGATTTTCAAGGGCAAAAAATCAAGTTTAGGAAATTCTTTTGAAGCACTGGAAGTAGCGAACACATCAGGTTGCGACTTATTAATTATTTTTGGAAGTTCAATAATCACACCAATCGATTTGATTATTGGGCTACCCGAAAAAAAAATAATTAAACAAGCAGAAAACTTGCCAGTATTGATTGTCAATCCCAGACAAGACAATTACATTTTGTGCGACTAACATCAGTTGGCAGTTGCAGTTAGCAGTTTACAGCTATTTTATTACTTTCGTGCTTCAAATCAAAAAACAAATGAAAAAATTAGTTATCCTGATTTTTGTTTTAACATCGTTTTCCGCTATTTCGCAGGAATTTGAATACAAGGTTTTATTTGAAGGTATAGGCGACAACCGTGAATATTTTAATCCAATTGCCTATCCCCAAACTATTCTGGGAAGTCGCGGCGCTTTTGAAATCGGGATAAATGTTGATAATCATAAAATCAGAGGTGGACTAAGTCAACTTCTTGAATTCGGGAGTGACATTGATGCACAAAAGCCAAAACTTATTTTGTATTATCAATATTCAGGCGAAAAGAAGGATTTTCTTTTTGGCGCATTTCCAAGACGCGGAAGAATTGATTTCCCACTGGCACTGTTAACTGACACTCTGTTATATTACCGACCGAACATTGAAGGTTTCTTTGCGGAAGTCCGCTGGGATTGGGGAAAACAAAACACCTTTGTAGATTGGGTAAGCCGACAGACGGATGTAAAACGTGAAAACTTTATGGCTGGTTTTTCAGGTGAAATTTTTACAGGAAAAATTTTTCTGCAAAATTATATTCTTCTTTTTCATGACGCTGGCCCTGCAATTGATATCCCGGGTGACCATATTAAAGATTATCTTGGTTTTGCCGTGCAAGCCGGAATTAGAACCAACCCGGAATCTGTTTTTCAGGGAGAAATTAAAGCTGGTATTTTAAACTCAGATTACCGGGAACGTTATGTTACAGATGGTTTTAGAGTAGCAAACAGTTTTTTTGGCCAAGCCAGCGGAAGATACAAAAACTATGGTATCAAATCGGTTATGAGCCTTGGAGCGTCGCATCGTTTTATATACGGCGATCGGTTTTACCGCGCAGAAAATTATTTGCGAACCGATGTTATCTGGTACTTCATCAACCACGAAAAAGTAAAAGGGAGTTTTAATCTTTCGTTCCATGTAATCGACTGGAGTGACCTCGACCAGCAGCAGCAACTATCTGTAATTTATGTTTTT
>CAWKIX010000033.1:0-6453 GCA_963849775.1 uncultured Prolixibacteraceae bacterium
GGGCCGTCTGGAAATCCAGCACTTTTAGCGATATATTTAATCTTTTCATATAAATAGTTAAGAACTAAAAAACAGGAATTTTTGTCCAAAATGAAGAAGGAACTGTTGCAAAATAAAAGGATGAAAGATAAACAACTTTCATCCTTTTCATTTCTAAACTAAATAAACTAAAACTAAAATGTGGTTACTGCAAACAAATTTTTGTAATCATTTTTTTATTGTTGAAGTTACCTTTAGCTATATAAATTCCCTTTGGTAAAGTGCTGATATCGAAGCTTCCGGTATTAGTGTTTTGAAAGGTCTCAACTTGTAAAACTTTACCATGTAGATTGTATATTTTCAAAGAAGCTTGTTCAACAGGAGGAAAACCAAAGGAAATATAAAACAAACCAGTTGAAGGATTCGGGTAAATTATAGTTTCCGCTGTATAATCTGAAACTTCCGGAATGAATATATCTGTAAATTTATCCAGGGGTTCCGTATCTAAACTATTAGTGGTCTCAGCAGATTGTATTTCTCCCGATTTAAAGAAACTTTTAATCCGGGCAAACCTGAAGGTGAATGGTTGCCTATAACGAATTGTGTCGAAAGCACCCTGACTAAGATTATAATACGAACCACTGGCTACCTTGCTTAATTTGAGAGAGCGAACCATATAACAGTTGGTTCCATTGTCTGGAAGATAATCCAAAAAAAAGTTTTCGACAACCGGAGAATCTGAAATTCTGAAGTATTTATTTTTTGATTTGTCGAGTTTATAAACATAATATCCAATTATACTGTCGGCGGCGGGTTTCCAGGTAAGTAAAACTGTGTTATTTGGCATTATTACAGATTTCAGGGAATTAACGGGGCGAACAATGTGCATTCGCAGTGCCGGATCACCCAGTAAACTTGTATGTATTCCCCGGTTGGTCCTTCCCGAGTAATAATAAGTGTTATTCAAAGTATTCTGAGTTGCGCGCACACAGTGTCCGATAGTTTCGCCCATGCCCATTTGGTGAAACGTATAATGCGGACGTCCTGCCCAGCAATTGGTCAAGATCCATCCGCTGGAGGCCAATGCCGCCCGCATGAAGTTATTCTTTGAATCCCAGTCACCAAACCTGCTTCCGTAAAAAGCAGTAAAAACAGTTTTCGGGCTTTGATTAACAAATGTGGTAGTGCTCCCAATATATTTGCAACTGTCGAATTTACCTCCACCACTACCATACGACCAGATATAGCTATCGTTTTCAGTTTCAGAAAAAAAACGACCTTCTTTTATGTTTTGGAAATTGAGAAGCGCGGCAAAATTACGCCACCCGCTGATTGCAAACACTTCAGTAATTCCACTGTAAGTTTTTATTCCAAAATTATCGTCAACCAGCGCCTGCATTTTAGGGTCAATTATTTTATGTCTGAAAGCGTGGTTTTTATTCAGGTAATTTCTTAAGAGTTCGGCCTCAGATTGCGGAAAAGCAGGAAGATCGTGAAAATCGACTCTTCCAATTGACAAAGAAATAACCTCTTTGTCGGGTAAAATGCTTACATCAAATTTACCATCCCCCGGAACATTTCTGTTTTCGGGCCTGGCTGCTGTAGTGCTGTTAATGTATCTATCAGTCCAAATTTTTTCGTTGCAATCACCATAATAAATATCGGCAGGCCATGCTCCATCATGCTCAATCACATGCCCGTCGTAAGCTTTCATTCCGGAATAGGGAACGGGAATATGTCCGAAAAGGAAAACAGTATTAACATTTGCAGGATCGGAATTGTAAAAGTTGAGAATAACACTTTTAACATATTTTACCGGGGCATTCCTGTCAATGTCTTTGCGAAGCACTTCCCAGCCATCACCGACCAAATCAGATTCATACCGGGCTAATTCGCTTTTCAATTCATCCGTAAATGTGCTGTCAACAAGCAGTATTAACTTGCCCCGATATTCAGTTTCCCTGCATTTTATTCCGGCACTTACATAGGTTTCAATGGGTGACCTCCATTTTGCTTTAATTGCATATTCGTACCTAATACCTACTTCCACTTTTAAGTCGGTATATTCTACCGTACCGCTTGGAAGTGTGGCAATTGCGTTTCCCCAGCTAATTGAATTTTCACTCTTTTTGTATATTAAAATATCAAAATGACCGGGAACCTGATTCCATTGAAATGAAATGGAAGGGGGACTTTCTGTTATTGTTGTTGTTACCTGGATTACTTTTTCACTCGGATTTTGCCCCATTGCAAAAACCTCCATTAACATGCTTACCGCAAAAAATAATTTAGTTTTCATTACATTACTTTTTAGATGAATATTTAATTTTATATATGCTCACCATCGAAGTAATTACATGATATACTGAATGTTAAAGTTTGTCAGTTAAATCCCAATTGACACAACAAGACCATTGTTAAATAATGTTGAACCCCTTATTTTCCACTTTTGTTAGCCCAAATGCAACAGAAATATCATCTAAGACTGGCAGAAGAAAATGGAACTTCAGGAAAGTATCGAGCGAATTGTTGATAAAAAAATTGGAATTTTTTCATATTTTTACAAAGATTGTGGGCATCGAAGCTGCTACTTCTTTACCCTGATATACAATCAGTTTAAATCAGCAATCCGGCTAATTTTTAGCCGGGTTGTTCATTCAGATAGAACTTTAAAAGAACTTTTACGAAAGCTTTTTCTGCTTTTAGATTCGAGTTAAGAACAATTATTTTTTCATTCCTTTGCCCAAAAATGCACCTTCTCCGACAATTTGATAGAAAATTTCAAAAGTTTCCGGTTTAGAATAAATTAAACCGGGAATTGCTCCACCTGGCTCACCCCAATGACATTTCGAGCAAGAACGTTCCATAAGCTGGCCGTCGTGATTAATCTGTTCGTTTGTTGCAGTGAATTCAAGATTTATTATTTCCGGTGGATTTGAACAGGAAACTGAGGTGCATCTTTATCTCCCCCAATGGCAAATGTATAAACACCACTATGATTAATCTGCCCTGTATATTTTGCCCACAAAGCCATTCCACCTCCCCATCCGACAACAAGTGTAACATACTGAACACCATCTATCAAATAGGTTATTGGTGGCGCTACGAATCAGAAAAGAAACAACTGAGAGAATTAGTTGAGAAAATTTATTCATGATTCTTTTTAAACGATTAATTTGAATTACTTTTTACCGGGCTTAATATTCTGATTTATATGAAAAAAGTTATCAGGATCGTATTTAGCTTTAATTTTAGCCAGACGCTTATAATTTGATCCGTAAGATGCCTTAATCCTGTCCTGTCCCTCTTCCATCATAAAATTCACATAAGCCCCAGCAGATGCATAAGGTTTTGAAGCTTCAAAAAATTCCCGGGCCCAGGCAATACATCGTTTATCTTCAGATGCATCTTGCCAGCGACAGTGTACATTCATTACATATTTCAAATCGCGATGGTAAAAGGCCGTTGCATCCCGTTCAACCCTGTTTAAAGCCCCTCCAAAGTCTGCTATAAATATTTCGCATTGTGGCGTCGGAAATTCATCAGAATACGCTTCCAATTTATCAAGCAGCTCATCATTAAGCTGAATGAAATTGTGCGTTTTCCAGTAGTTTCGGTCGCCAGAAGTCATTAATGGGTCGAACAATTTTTGTAAATCGATATATTGCATGGGAGTTACCATTTTGCCAAGAATATTTCCAAAGCTTTGTACCGGTTGAATTAATTCCATGCCTTTGTCCATGTCACCAAAATAGCTGGCTGCCACTATAATAACCTTCTGTCCGTGTACTTCCTCTGAAAGAAATGGAAGGGGAGGGGCATATCGCAGCACTGTTAATGTGGTTAGTTCTTCGGGAGCCGAAGAAGAAAACTGATAGAATCTTTGTAACACCTGTTTTACCTGTTCCTGTGGAAAAACAAATAGACCAGTTAAAATCTCGGGACCAATTTTGTGCAATTTAAATTCGAATAAAGTAACCACACCAAAATTTCCACCGCCGCCGCGGATTGCCCAGAATAAATCCTGGTTCTTCGTTTCATTGGCAGTCAGTTTTCTGCCATCAGCAGTTATTATCTCAACCGATACCAAATTATCTATGGTAAGTCCATATTTTCTTGTAATCCAACCAACACCGCCTCCCAGAGTAAGACCTGCTATTCCGGTAGTTGAATTTACCCCCAATGGAGTTGCCAAACCATATTTCTGTGCCTCTTCGTCGAATTGAGACAGTAATGCTCCCGGCTCTGCAAAAGCACGTTGATCTTCAGCATCTATCAATACTTTTGTCATTGTCGATAAATCCATAACCAACCCGTTATTACATAATGCGGAACCGGCAATATTATGACCACCACCCCGAATGGAAATTTCCAACTGGTTTGAGCGTGCAAACTGAATGGTTTTCACAACATCATCGGCATTTTTACATTGGACAATTATTGCGGGTTTCCGATCGATCATTGCATTCCAGATTTTTCTCAATTCGTCGTATTCATTGTCACCGGGAAGGACTACCCTTCCAGTTAAACTGTTTTTAAATTCGTCAACCTGACTCTTATTTAGTACTTTCATCTTTTCTCTATCTATATTTCATACAATTTTCAATTTGAATTTTGTGCCGCAGCCAGATTTTTTGCAATCTGTTTCATAAGAACCGACATTTCTTTGTCTGGACTAAATTCCACGAATTTTACGTATTTATCGACAACACCTGTATGTGGAGCAGGCATGTAATAAACTTCTCCGGCATTTATGATTTCTTCTTTGCCATCTGTAAAAATTATTTTCATTGAACCTTCAATAACATAGCCCCAGTGAGGAGAACTACATAAATCATGGGGAAGACCTTTTAAAAGAGGTGTAAAATTCAGCGGGCCCTTAATTTCATTGTAACCTATTGTCATTCCACCGTGCCCGGGCGAAACTCTGAATCCTGTTGCAGGATCAGGCTGGATTTGATTTGCCGGAAAATGAAAAGAAGCTGAACCCGTTTTTTCAAAAGCAGAAACATCAATTACATTTGCATTTACAATTGTGAAGTTACCATCTGCTTTTCGTGATGATAGTGTTCCATTCTGCAAATTAATATTTTCCTTTGTTGCGCCTTTTTCCTGGCCATTTGAAATGAATGCCATCCCGGCAATTAAAATGATAAAAAATAATAACTTTTTCATGACTAAACTTTTTTTGTTAAACTTAAATTGTCATTTCAAAGTTATTTTAAATCAATGTTTTATACTATTCTTAAACGTTCATATTTTTTACTTTAAGGATAATGTTGTCTTTTTTTACAGATTTAATCACTCTCAGACTGACTCTTTCTGTATTGAAGCGGAGAGAAATTATATTTCTTTTTAAAAATCCGGCTAAAGTGTGAAGCGTTTTCAAATCCGGAATCAAAAGCAATCTCAGAAACATTTAACTTGCTCGTATTCAACAACATTTTTGCATGTTGTAATCGTTTTTGGGTTAACCATTTTCCAGGGGTAGTATGATAATATTCATGGAACTCACGTTTAAATGTAGCAAGACTTCTGCTCGAAATTTGGGCCAGTTCACTTAACGTAAGATTGTACATGTAATTTTTTTCCATTATCTGCCATACCGGAGGTTTGTAGTCTTTATTCAAACTAAGAATATAAGCCAGAAGTTCCTTGTTTAAAGGATTTGAAACGATATTGAAAAGTAATTCCTTAAATTTTAATTCAATTAGTTTTTCCGATGGATTTTGTTTCTGTATGAAATATGGTAGTATGCTGTAGAAATAGGTTTTTATAACATCATTTAAATTGATTTCAATCAGCATCTCTTCAGATATTTCCGGTAATTTCCATTTGGGCAAACTATCCATAAATTCATTTGCAAATTGTTTAAGGAACTCATCCGGCATGTAAAATGCTAACACTTCCCAATCCTGATACTTGCCTAATTGTTGAATATATGCAGTTTTTCGTTGAAAAAATGAAGCCTCTTTTCTGATAACCCATGATTTTCCTCCCTGATGTAAAATTCTTTCACCTTGCATGGAAAATAGTATCAGGTTGTAATGATTATATAATTGTACTAATTTCTCTTTCTGTGGACATTTGTAATACAAAAACATGAGATCCCTCACCGAAAGTTGTTTAAACGTTTCCGGATGAGCAATTTGAAAATTATAAATATTGATCATGACAAAGAATTTTCGTATAGTTAATTTACGAAAATAAATTAAAGCAAGCAAATATTCTATTTGTCATAATCTTATTTTCAGAATTTTATACAGTGATGGTGTTGTATTTCAGGGGAATGATATGCCATCAGTTTATAATGATTTAACTAGATTCTATAGTTTTCTGTTTTATTCAGAATCCCATAACTCATTGCAGCGTTGTTCTTCTGCAATTTGTAAAATCGAAAATCCCAATTCGATGTCGCGGGTAAAATCTTCGCAGGTTTTTACTTTTTCGCCTAATTCAAATTCAGCCAGTTTC
>CAWKIX010000034.1:0-113970 GCA_963849775.1 uncultured Prolixibacteraceae bacterium
GTCGTAAAACCTGAATTCGCCTTTCGCGTTTTCATTGCTTATTTGTATTTCATTTGTTGCGGGATTTGGAAATAGGCTGAATTGTTGTTCACTGACTGTTTCAACAGCACTAACTAAATTTGGGATGCGTGGTGCATAAAAAATTTTATAACTCTTTGTTCCATAACAATTAAAATACAGTGTGCTATCAGCTATGGAGATAAAGTTATTGTAAATTGTTGCTTGTCCTCTCGTCTGTTGTTCAGAACCAAAACCACCACCCAGCCTAGTCCAATTGCTTGTAGCCGGTGCCAATGATGAAAAGAAACCATAAGCACTGGTACAGTAAAAAACATTGTCGGGGCTCAAACCAACGTATGTGATTATTGAAGTAAACGGTAACATGAGGTACTCCCATTTTGGGTTACTTTCCGTTGTGTAGCCAAAAATTGAACCCGATTGAAAATACAAGGTATCGTTCTTCCACCACAGGTGATGCTCCGAAAATGGACTAAGGTTATTCGTTTTTGAAATGTCCTCCCACGTGCTGCCGTTGTTTGCCGAGCTAAACAATTCCAATTTTTCGGTCATATAAAACAACTTGCCCTCCGAGCTTCTTGCCGCGCTGAAAACTTCTTTAGCTGTTGGTACTTTTGTAAATGTTTTCCCATCGTCAATGGAATAATTAAAACCACCCGGCACGGAATAATACAAGTTGCCAAATTGGTCGCGCCGGAAAAGTCTACCTGCCACTCCTGTAATTTCTACGAGTATTTTCCCGTTGTCGGTAGTTTTGTACAAATGGGGTTCAAAACCAGTTATGCTGGTATTTTTAACCATGTATAAATCGCCATTGTTGGCATAAAATGCAGTGATATATAAACCTTCGGTTATTTCTGAAAAGTTGCCGTTTGCAGTATTTTTCGCATACACTTTTCCGGCTTGCTTTACCGGGAAAAAAACTTGTTGGCCGGAATAGTAATCAACCACCAAACGGTAGTTTTCAGCGTCAGTGTTGTCTGGGATTTGAAATTCGGTAAACGTTACTTGTGCCTGTGCTGCTATTAAAAAACAGCAAAAAGCAATTGTGGGTATTTTTTTCATTTTATTAGGAGAAACAATCATTAACCTCTATTCCTTTACAAACCGCGAAACACTATTTCCATCTTTCGACTGTACCCGAACAAAATAAGTCCCGATAGGCAAACCCCCCACTTCAAGCAAAGTATTGTTGCTGCTTATTTTTCCTGAACGCACGGTTTGCCCCGTTATATTGAGGACTGTGTAATTGGAATTGATTAATTTTTCATCGGTTTTTAGGGTTAGTTGGCTATTGGTAGGGTTGGGGAAAAGTACCATTTCAAAATTGTTGTGGGTGATTTCGGCAACGGCAGTGTTTGGGTTGCCAATTCGGTAGAGTTCATGGTTCAAGCTTGTAAAATACAAAGCATTGTTGTAGCTGGTTAAACCAGTTAGCTTGTTCACGTCAACCAAATCGCCGGAGCTATAAGTTATAAGTTTTGTGTTTTCTATGGTGCCATCGGTTTCCCAAAGGTCGTTGTTCAAATAATTAGCGTTGTTATTATCATAATTGCACAAAAAATACAATTTATCGTTTGCCTGCACAAAATTACGTGGACTATCGGTACTGTTGCCACCGGATATCACTTTTACCAAACTGCCGCCACCGGCTTTTCCTTTTGTTTTGTAGAGAGCATATTCATAAAAATGTTCCGTACCTCCTACAATTTTGCTGTAATAAAACTCCCCGTTAAAAACAGCAGTACTATTTCCCACATTATCTTCAAGCAAAGTGGTTCCTGCCTCTGTACCATCGGTTGACCACAGTTGACGGGGTTGTTTATCTCCGAGCATTGTAAAATATGCTTTCCCGTTATATTCAACTATCCCGCCTGGGGAAGAAAACTCCTCTTGAGGGGCAATATCTTTAACTAAATGTGTCCCCGCTTCAGTGCCATCGCTTACCCAAAGTTCTGCACCTTCATTTACAGTGATTGCACTGAAGTACATTTTATCGCCAACGATTTTGAACCCGGCCGGATGGCTGGCCCCTGAGGAATTAATTTCCTTAAATAATTTTGTACCTGTTTCAGTTCCGTCGCTTACCCATAATTCTATATTGTTTTGCGCGTTGTTACTTGCGCTGAAATACAATTTGTTTTTATACACGATTGTACTGAAATTCAAGCCACCCTCAAGCATAGGCACAGAATTTTCAACCCCAGGATTAATGTCTTTAAATAGCTTTGTCCCACTTGCCGTACCATCGCTCACCCAAAGTTCTCTTCCATGCTCATCATCTTTGCCAATAAAATAGAGTTTGTTGTTAAGAGCAAGTAGCATATTTATATCACGTAGCCATGCAGGTTTTAAATTCTTCACCAAGGCTGTACCTACTGTTGTACCATCAGTGGCCCATAACTCAGCATAGTATTCGGCACCTATAATCACGAAATAGCTTAACCCATTACATTCAACATAGCCGCTGCGAGCAGTGAGTTCTTTTAACGGTTTTGAGCCTGTTGCAGTTCCGTCCGAAACCCAATCACCAAAGGTTTTAGTTTTAGAATCATCTATTCCTAAAAATAATTTCCCGTTTGAAACTGCAAGCTTATATACATTATCCATTACAAATTCGGGGGTTTGGGCGTTTGAATAGGCATAAAAAACAAACAAAACTGTTGTGAAAAGTAAATGTTTTAATTTCATAATGTTTATTTTAAAATGTTATTGATATGGCTGTAATTTGGGGATGAATTTTTTAAAGGCTTATTCTTTTACAAACCGCGAAACCCTATTGCCGTTTTTTGATTTTACCCGAAACAAATAAATTCCACTTGGCAAATCCTCCACTTTAAGCAAAGTATTGTCGTATGCTATTTTTCCTGAAAGCACCGTTTGCCCGGTTATATTGATAACAGAAAAGTTGGCACCGATCAATTTCCCATCGGTTTTTATGGTCAATTGCGTTGTCGTTGGGTTAGGATAAACCTGAATCTTTTCTGAATAAATATTTTTGGTTATCCCCACTGTAGCGATGGGATTTAGTTTTAGTACAAAAATGTCCTCTCCCCCGCTGGAGACCACATTGAACATCCCGCTTCCGGGATCAAAATCTGTTGTATTCTGAAAGGAACCGGTACAAAAAATGTTTCCCGGAAGCATCCGCAAGTAAAGAGTTGCCAACTGTGAAACCCGTGAATCCTTCTGACGTGCCGCCAAAAGTGTTTGCATACACAAAATTCCCATCGGTATCCAGCTTTGAAATAAACATATCAATTACACCTATGGGGGTAAGAATAAATTCTTCAGTTCCAGGATCAAAATCACCCGCACCGACATAACTGCCAGTAGCGTACAGGTAACCTTTGTTGTCCAAAACTATGGAGTTCCCGCTATCGCCACCAAGTGATGCACTGCCGCCAAAACCTTTTGCCCAAACAAAATTTCCAGAAGCATCAAGTTTCAAAATAAAAATATCATAATAGCCACTGCTGCATGTAATATTGAAAACTCCGGCACCTGGATCAAAATCACGGGTACCCCCAAATTTACCGATTATATATGCATTACCTGCCTTATCCAGTTTCAGCGAATGGGAATCTACCTCGCCAGAAATACCAGTTGTTTGTTTTGACCAAATTAATTTGCCGGTGCCGTCCAGTTTGATATAAAAACTGCCACCGTCCTTCAAGTTGAAGGTTGAGTAATTTCCGTAAAAAGTGCCACTAATCACGATATTGTCAGATCCGTCAACGACCATTGTTTTAACTGCATCGGTATAGTAATTAGTTTCACCACCAAAAGCCAATGCCCATTCAAACTCACCGCCACTTTCCAATTTTAAAATGTAGGCATCGCCTGTGCCATTTGGTGTTACACTGAATGTTCCTGTTCCGGGGTTCAAATCATTGCTTCCTTCAAAACTACCACCTATAATAATATTGGCTGAACTGTCAAAAGCAATAGAATAGACGGTATTTTTCGCAGTGCTGCCGTTGCCGCCCCAATTTTTTGCCCAAATGAATTCGCCATCCGAATTCAATTTTATCAAAAAGGCTTCCTGTGCGGGCGTGGCAACGGTGAAAACACCGGCACCCGGATTCAGATCCACAGTGCCTCGGAAGGAACCCCCTATCAGCACATTTCCATTGGGGTCAATGGCAATATTCCCGGGAAAATCGTAATTTGTACCACCAATTTGTTTAGCCCATAAGAAATTTCCTTGAGCATCAAGTTTTGTGACAAAAACATCATATTCCCCATTTGAAGTTAAGTTGAAAGTTCCGTCTGATGGGTCAAAATCAACTGTTTGAGAAAAAAAACCTGTGGTATAAACATTTCCAGAAGCATCCATGGCCATAGCTGTGCCATTATCAGATGAAGACCCGCCCATTTGCTTGACCCATACCAAAGTCGGGTTTTGGGCATTTAAGATTGTTGCAAATAAAAGCCATGCAATAAATGTTGAAAGTAAATTTCGGATTTCCATAGTACTATCATTTTTGTAATAAAAGAGTTTAATCTCTGTATTGTAATCGGGAGAAAGTGTAAAATGTCATCATTCAAACCGATTTTTAAGAATATCTCAATCCACTATTGACTGCCTCTTTTTCCTGAGTTCCACACTTTTTTTGGGTTAAAACAACTAAGTAGCTTCTAATGTTGGTTATCGCTTGTTTTTATATGATGATTGGGTGTCCCAGTCGGTTGTATCATCATTTTAATTTTGGTTTTGATTACAAATATTCAATTCTCAGAAGCTTAAAACATTTTTTTAAGGTTTTTGAATGAATTGACAAATTTTTATGGACGGGTTGAGTATTTTTGGGTGTCTCAATGCGGAACTCAGGAAACCGATTTTTAAGAATGTATCAATCCACTATTGACTGCCTCTTTTGGGCGGTATTGAAACAGGAAAAGGTGGAAAAAAGACGAAAAAAAAACGAGCTCCAAAACTCATTTGGCAGCACGTTTTCTTTTCTTTTTCCTCCGCTACAGGAGAAGGTTAGGAGGAAGCTTTCTTATTTAGGAAGTGGATAACCCTCCAGTTTTTTCAGGTTTGCAGCAATTTCCGATTCCGGATATTCGTAATCTTGCAAGTTCGCCTGCCATGTATTTGTCGTATCCAACCAAATCCATCAAACCATGTCCGCTGAAGTTGAAAAGTATCACTTTTTCTTTGCCTTCTTCTTTGGCTTTTTTGCTTCGCGGATGGTAGCTGCAATGGCATGCGTTGTTTCCGGAGCAGGAATAATTCCTTCGGTTTTGGCAAAAACAAACCAGCTTCGAAACATTCGCTTTGGTGAATGGCCTGTGCTTCCATCAAATTCATCGCGCAAAGCAGCGCTAACAAGCGGCGCCATTCCGTGGTAACGCAATCCACCCGCATGAATTGGAGCAGGAACAAAATTATGCCCCAAACTGTTCATCGCCAGAAGCGGAGTCATTTGTGCCACATCGCCATGGTCGTATATAAACGGTGCTTTTGTTAATGTTGGGCAACTGAAATGGTTCAGCACCAATAATCTGAATATCGGCCCCATGAATTTTGTCGTACATAAACGGGAACGAAATTCCGGCAAAATTACTTCCACCACCGCAGCAGCCAATAACAATATCCGGCTTTTTAATTCCAACTTTTGCCAACTGTTTTTTTGCTTCCTGCCCAATAATGGTTTGATGCAACATTACATGATTCAAAACCGAACCCAGCGAATAACGGGTTTGTCCGGTTGGATCGGTAACAGCTGCTTCAACTGCTTCAGAAATGGCAATTCCCAAACTTCCGGGAGTATCCGGAAATTTTGCCAAAATATCACGTCCTGCCTGGGTTTCCGTACTTGGACTGGCAATACATTTTCCACCCCAGGTTTCCATCATCATTTTACGGAAAGGCTTTCTGGTCGAAACTTACGCGAACCATAAAAACTTTACATTCAATTCCGCCAATTTGGGCGCATGCATACGAAAGGGCAGAACCCCATTGTCCGGCGCCGGTTTCGGTAGTTAGTTTTTTAATTCCAAATTGTTTGTTGTACCAGGCCTGTGCAACAGCTGTATTTGGTTTATGACTTCCGGCAGGCGAAACACCTTCATTTTTATAATAGATTTTTGCCGGAGTTCCAAGCGCTTCTTCCAATTCGTAAGCACGAATCAGCGGACTCGGACGCCATTGCATCAGTATCTGCCGGATTTCTTCAGGAATATCGATCCAGCGTTCCTGGCTAACTTCCTGTTCAATCAGGTTCATTGGGAAAACCGGAGCCAGCATTTCCGGTCCAACCGGAATTCCACCCGGTCCCAGTGGTGGATTCAAAGGAGTTGGAAGATCAGGGGCCAGGTTATACCATTGTTTCGGCAATTCTGACTCATCTAGAAAGATTTTCTTTTGTCTGGTCATGATTTTATAGTTTTTAAGTTAATTGTAAAAAAAAGGGACTTATTGCATTAAACGCAACAAATCCCTTTTTCCGGCCTTAAGGTCGCAAAATATATATTGATCTCGCGCTTCCATTTTCACGTTACGCCAGCTCCATTCTTTATTATATAAAGATCGATTTGTACATCAATTTTTTATCAGCACGTAAAGCTAATGATAATTTCCTTTTTTCAAAAAACAATGCTGTAAATGATTCTGAGTTTAATCCTGAGATTTCGTTTCCGGTTCTATTGTCTGCTAATCAGGATTTTGTCTGTGTCTTTTTCTGTCTTTTAAATTTTGAAACGTAAAAATAAAACACCAGATTATAACTAACAAAATAGAAGATAAAAACGAAAGAAGAGACAATGAAAATTGCCATTCCGTAGATAAAAAGAAACGACAAAACCCAAAAGCCAAGGGTAATAAAAATGGAATAATACATCGCTTTTATTCTGAAAGAATTGTATTCCGTTTTCTCATTTTTTACTTCAGAAAATGAAAAGGCAACAATCCCGAGAATAAAGAGGATTGCCGCCAATTCATCTAATAAGTTTGTTTGGGCAAATACGAAATATCTGGTTTCGAGATAAGCGCTAATTATTGCAAAGACTTTGATGTTAAAAAATTCAGGTTTCCCTCCTAAAAAGTAGAAATAACCGCAAATAGCAGAAACAATTAAAAAAAATAATGCCAGAATACGTGTTCTGTATGGGAACAGAAATATTTTAAAGTCCATTTTAAAATTTAATTGTTACTATCACTGTATGCAATTGCTCCTGTGTGAGTGCCATCTTCAAAATATACAATAATATTAACCAACCCGAATTTATGATTAAACCGGAACAGAATGTTTGATACTCCCGGTATATTCCTTCCGGTTTCTTTAACATCAATTGTTTTAATCATCATTCCGCCCCAGAAAAAATCATCTTCAGAAGATACCGCTGTAACTTCTCTTTTCATGGTTATTGCCCCACGTTTTAAGTTATAAACGTCGCCCACTTTTGCGTCGTATTTAACCAATGTTAAGGTACCTTCAGGATAAACACTTTCCATCCCTTCCGAAGTTATCCGGTAAGTACTTTCCCGTTGAATAGAACTTCCTGATACTGAAATACCCTCTATCGATTTTATCATATTCAGGTAAGATTGATTGGATATATTTGCAGTATAAGTGACTGTTGACTTTCCATCTGTCAAGTCAGTAACTTCGGCAGAAACTCCTGTTAATCCGGGAATACTTGAAATGCTAAATGAATTTCCTACTTCACCAATCGGCGATTGACTACCGCCCACTCCCTCATCTTTTATTAAATCGCATGATGTTGCCAAAAGAACAGTTGCTACCAAAACTGTAACGGTTAAGAAGTTGATTTTCATAATGAATCGATTTTTGGATTTTGAGAATCAAAAGTACGGCTAGCATTTATTTGGATGTGCTCAAATCGTAAAAAACACTGGTTCAGAAAGTAAAAAACATTTCTACACACAGAAAAAACTACTTTTTTAAAGTCAGCATTAAAATTATTCTCCTTTAAATCAGTGAGACTTTAGTTTTGGGAAACAAAACTATTTAGTCGAACTGATCCCGAGCGAAGTCGAGGGATCTCATGGGTAATATTCCCCGCATCTTAATGCGCTTTGAAAAAATGATAGATTCCATCGAGATACCTCGTCAGCTTGTTGCTTGCACTAAAGCTTCAGCGACGGAGCGCTGCGAGGAGTTTCATTAACCCGATCTACATTAAATAATGAAAGTGAGAACAATAATATCCGATAAGAACAATGGTGTATAAAAGCCGGTTAATAAATTTGTCATTTGTTTAGAATTAAATAGTTTTAATTTTGAGGTAAAATAATCGTTCGGCCAAATAATAAATGAGTCGTGTTCAAATTATAAATTTATCTCAAAACAATGAATTCATGCCAGTAAAATGGAGCATTTAAAACTTAGTTTACTTATATCTTCTTTTGTTATCCCATTAATATTGTCTTTTACAATATTGGCGACTTCTAAAAACAATTTCCCAAAAAAGGTAATGGCTTTGGCATTGCTTAATACCTTTTTTGTTTTTTTGGCTAATTATTTTTATTTCCAGAAAATTTTCGGCGTATACAGTTACATACACAGTTTGCATATTGCGGCAGTGCTTTGGTTGTTTCCTTCTGTTTTTCTTTATGTAAAAAGCATTGTTGGCGGTAATTTCAAAAAGGATCTTTTTCATTTATTGCCCGGTTTAATTTTTGGCTTGATATCGGCCACAATATTTTATGGTTTTCTGAATTATGACGAACGGGTATATTATCTTTCAAACTACCGAACGGGAACTGAATTTGAGGCATTGAATTTGAAAATACTCACCATTTTCAGAATGGTTGATGTTATATCTTATTATTGCCCAGGTAATTTATTACTCGGTTGTTTTTATACGTGTGCCCCGAAAATATAAAACTCAACTGAAGCAGGAATATTCTAATATCGAGAACTTTTCCATCGACTGGATCTACTGGTTTATCGGGGGATTTGTTTTGGTAGGGATATTTAGCATTTTGTTCTATGTGTTTAATCCTTTTCATGAAGAAAATGAATTGTTTCTCGTTTCTTTCCTTTTTTTCATATCCGCATTTATCTGGATTATAGGAGTTTGGTCGTTTAAGCAAAAGAAACCAAAACAACAAATAGTGGTTCCTGTTCAGGGTTCAGCTTTAGATAGCAGTTTAAACAAGAACGAAGGAGCGATGGTGAAGGTTTTGCTGAAATATTTCGAAACAGAACAACCCTATTTAAATCCCGAATTAAGTTTAACAGAAGTTTGCAGAAAAATTGGTACAAACCGTACTTATCTTTCAAATTTAATCAATAATCGGTTTGAAATGAATTTTAATGCTTTTGTAAACCAGTACCGGGTAAACGAAGTTTTGGAATATAAAAAACAAAATCCGTCGGCTTCTTATGCAACGTTAATTAGTGTTGGCGGTTTTGGTTCAGTAAGTTCATTAAGAAGGGCTTTGGGAAAGCAAAATGAAAATAAAATGAATAGCATTAAATAATTAAGGTACTGCATCTTTTATTTTTTTAATTTTCAGCTGAATGTCTATTTTTGCAGCTACTTAAAAATTGAAACATTAAAATGAACAAGCCAATAGTTGTTAGCGGAATTCGGCCAACCGGATATTTACATCTTGGAAATTATTTTGGGGCAGTCAGAAATTTTATTCGCATGCAGGATGATTTTAACTGCTATTTTTTTATTGCCGATATTCACTCATTAACCACACATCCAACTCCTGAAAATTTACAGTCGGGTGTGAAACAGGTTTTAGCAGAATATTTGGCCTGTGGAATTGATCCTGAGAAAGCAACTATTTTTATTCAAAGCGATGTTCCTGAAGTTTCGGAATTATATGCTTTGTTGAATATGAATGCCTATTTGGGCGAACTTGAACGTACAACTTCGTTTAAAGATAAAGCCCGTCAACAGCCTGATAATGTAAATGCCGGACTTTTAACTTATCCGGTTTTAATGGCTGCCGATATTATTATTCATAAAGCCAAATATGTTCCTGTTGGAAAAGATCAGGAGCAAAACCTGGAGATGGCCCGCAAATTTGCCAAACGTTTTAACCACATGTACGGTAAAAAAGTGTTTCCATCGCCAAAACCATTTACTTTCGATGGCGGCGATATGATAAAAGTTCCTGGACTTGGATGGAAGCGGTAAAATGGGAAAATCCGAAGGAAATGCCATCAATCTTTATGAAGATCCGAAAGATATCCGCAAAAAGGTGATGCGCGCAGTTACCGATTCTGGACCAACAGAAATGAACCAGAAAAAACCGGAACCCATTGAAAACTTGTTTACATTGATGAAAATTGTTTCAACTCCTGACACTGTGGCACATTTTGATGCATTATATAACAAATGCGAAATTCGTTATGGCGACATGAAAAAGCAATTGGCGGAAGATATAATTGCATATACTGCTCCTATTCGCGAACGAATAATTGACATTCTGGAAGATGATAAATATTTAGCAAAAGTTGCTAAATTAGGCGCCGAAAAAGCACGCGAGTCGGCATCACAGACGCTACAGGAAGTCAAAGAAGTAATCGGCTTTAAAAAGCTTTTTTAAATAATACTCCAAACAAATTATAGCCGGACTGTTGTCCGGCTTTTTTATTTTTTCAGGTGGTTATCATAATTCGATCTATAACTTGATCAGGTAGCGCCTAACAACAAATCAAATAAAGTATTATAGGTTTCATGGAATTAATCTTTCAAATGAGAATGAAATTAATATCATTTGTTTATATGAAACAAGTAATTAATTTTGTTGCCTTTGAAAAATTTAGGACAAAGAAAAAAATTGGAGAAAAAGGAGAATTGTACTTCAGTTGTTTTCTATTCGATGAATTGTTGATTCAATAATAGAATTTAGAAATTCGTTGAACTGATTTTGTTAATAAATAGTTCTCAAAATGAGTAAAATCAAACGATCGTTTAATATTTTCTCAAATCTGAACCGCAATTCTCATCTTCCTTCATAAAATATAAATTGGTTATACTTTTGTGCATTTTCTCTTATTCCCCTTTGAAAAACAATCTTTTTGGGCAAAATCAATTTAGAATTGACTCATTAAAAACGGTTATTTCTGTTGAAGGCGAATAAAGAACAACAGGTTGATAATTACAATACAATTGCCGATTTATATTCAACAGACCAAACAGATAGTGCTTTATTTTATGCTGGAAAAAGCTTAAAACTGGCAGAACAAATTAAATATTTAATAGGGGAAGCCGATTCCCACTTTCAATTAAGTTACTATTATGACAGAGTAGGAAATGTTTCGCAAGCCATTTTTCATATGGAGAAAGCCTGTGATTTGTACATTGCATTTGGCGATTCCTCATACTTAACCGGTTGTTATAATAACCTGGGGGTTTATTATTCTTATGGAATTGATCAAAAGAAAAGTCTGGAGTATTTTATAAAAGCACTAAATCTTGCGGAAACCCTTAACGAAACATTCTCACTTTCAGAAGCATATTATAACATCGGCACTTTTTATGAATATGTTAACGAGTATGGGATGGCGCTAAAATATTACCAAAAATCACTGGAAATTGATACATCTCAGAACCATACTGGAGATATTTCATGGTCATATATAAACCTGGGAAATATAAATATGAAGCTAAACCGGCTTGATGAAGCTTATGATAATCTGGTTAAAGCTAGAAGTTCATTTTCGAAAATAACAGATCAATACATTTATATCCAGTTAAACTTAAGTTTTGCCTATTATTTTTTGGTAGAGGAACAACTCGATTCTGCTGAAGTGTATATAAACAGGGCAGAAGAAATTTATCAAAAATATGAATTTGAAAGGCTTAAGGCAGATATTATTTCTGTTGAAGCAGATTTACTTCTGGCCAGAAAACAAAACACACGGAGTATTAAACTTTACGATGAGGCGATAAAGATTTATGAACAACAAAAGACCACCGACGGACTTTGGGATATTTACACCAGTAAAGCCGAAGCATTTGGAAATATGGGGCAATTCGATAAAGCTTATCTGGCGTTGCAAAAGGCAAACAAAATAATGGAAGAAACAAAGCCAAACGAAATTGCAAAAGTTTTAGGTGAGTTTGAGCAGAAAGAAGCCTCAAAAGAACAGTTAAAACAATATGAAGCAGAGCAGGAATTATTGGCACAGAAACAACAAATAGATTTGGTTCGCGTCCGTTCAAAGTATCGATATGCGGTCCTGTTGATTTTATTCTTTGTTGTACTCAGTTCACTTTCGATTTATATGTATGTAATTAAAAGGAAAAACCACAAAATGCTGGAAGCGAATTTACAAACCATAAATCAACAGAAATTACTGCTTGAAGAACAATATCAGAAACTGGAAGCAAGCAGAAAAGCATTAAGCGAACTAAATGCCACAAAAGATAAGTTCTTCTCCATTTTGGCTCACGATCTTAAAAATCCGTTTAATGTTCTTATAGGGCTTTCAGAAGTAATATTAAATAACAAGGAAATCAAAAATTCTGATCAGTTTGACGAACTTATGGAGGGAATGCACAAAACCGCAACATCTGGTTATAACTTATTGGAAAATTTGCTGGAATGGTCGCGTTCACAAACAGGAAATATTGAGTATAATCCTCAACCGGTTTCAATGGCAGAGATAATGAACACAAATATTCATTTTTTTCACGAAGCGTTAAAAGAAAAGAAAATTAAAATAATTGTTCAGGATTCGTTAGATTACAAGGTACATGCTGATGCAAATATGGTAAACTTTATTGTTCGTAACCTCCTGAATAATGCCATTAAGTTTTCTCATAAAGGAGGAAAAATTGAATTGGCTGTTCAACCCAAAAATGATTTCTTAATTGTACATGTTCAGGATTATGGAATCGGCATGAATCCGGAAACTGTGAATAATTTATTTAAAATCGATCAAACCGTTCAGAGAAATGGTACAGCGGGCGAAAAAGGTACCGGCTTAGGACTTATTTTATGCAAAGAATTTGCAAATAAAAACCAGGGCAAAATTTGGGTTGAAAGTAGCATTGATAAAGGAAGCTGTTTTTCATTTAGTTTACCCGTTACTAAATAAAAATAGTTACTCTTTTTATTTCTAATACGGAATTCAAAGCAAATAAATTTATATTATTCAACACCTTCGAGCGTTAATATTTTTTCAAGGATAAGTGAGAATGATCCCATTAATGCTGCATTATCTCCAAAACTTGATGTAACAACCGGAACCACCCTGGAAATCGCATTCATTGAATACTGCTTTAAATCGGTACGGATTTTATCGAGAAGGAAATCTCCGTTTTCTAACAATCCGCCAGATAGAACGATGCACTCGGTATTAAAGATTTTGATTAAAGTATCAATTCCGATACAGAGGTAATTTGCTACGGAATCAATGATTTCTTTTGCCAATTGATCCCCGTTTTTTGCAGCATCAAAAACACATTTGGCCTCAATTTCTGTTGGGTCTATAACATGTAAAATACTTTCAGTTTTTAAACGGGATTGTTCTTTGGCTATATCTGCAACTCCATAGCCCGACGCTAAAGCTTCGAGTGTCCCGGTTATGCCCTCCAGTCCTTTTCTTTTGTTTTTACTGTCAACAACAATATGTCCTATTTCTCCCGCAATGCCATCAGCACCGCCAAAAAGTTTACCGTCAATAATAATGCCTGCTCCAATTCCGTAACCAATATTCATGCAAATAAAATCAGAATAATCCTTACCAACTCCATAAAGTAGCTCTCCTAACGCAGATAATTGAACTACATTCCCAAGGGCAATATCAAGTTTGGTATAGTTAGATAATGAATCTTTTATATTTACATTTCTCCACCCAAATATTGGTGAATACTCTACAATGCCGGTATTTTTATTAACCATGCCGCAAACTGCAATCCCGATTCCCCAAACAGGTAAAGCTTTCTTTTGGGCACGTTCAGACAGTTTTGTAATTAGCTGGCTAACTTGTTCCATTACGCCGTCAAATCCTTTTTTGAGGTTTGTTGGCACATGAATTTCAATGATAAATTCTCCATCGAGGTTCGAAAGTGCCGACCGAATGAAAGTCCCGCCAATATCAATTCCAATTACATAATTGTTTTTCGAATTAAAGTGGATTAATTGTGGCCGCCTGCCGCCAATGGATGAACCAATTCCATCGGTTTGTATAAGCTTCATATTTACCAGGTTGTCAACAATCCTTGTTACTGTAGGGGCACTCAGTCCGGATAGTTGAATTATTTCTGAACGAGTGATTTCTTTATTCTTGCGGATGAGTTGAAGGACTTTTATTTTATTCACAATAATTGGGTATCTAAAATTAAATATACATAATAATCTTATTTTCTTTGCTTTGTAAAACTGAATTAGAATGTGTATTGAATGGCTAAATTACATTATTTTAGAAATATATTCAAATAAATTAAATTACAATTTACGTGCTATTTTGTACAAATAATAAATAAATAATTACTTTTGGAAAGTCGTGAAATAAAGTCTTAAAAGTATTATTATGAATTTAAAATTGGATCATAGAATATTGTCAGTTACGATTATTCTGCTGGTGTTTATACTTTTCGCATCATGTAACTCAAAAAACCAACTTAATGAATATAAAGGAACACCTTTCTCTGATGATCTGTATACGTTAGGAGCTCAAAACATTCCGGGGAAACTCCAATGCGAATATTTTGATTTTGGCGGAGATGGAATTGCTTTTCACGATTCGGATTCGATTAATTCTGGCAGTGGAGGTTTGAATCCTGCAGATGGTTCTTATTTGCACGAATTCAGAATGAATGAAGCAGTTGATATTTCATATACTAAATTTCAGGATCCGCCAATTGATAATACAATATATAATTTAGTACAACCTATCGAAAACCAGCTTTATGTTGGGTGGACTGAACCGGGCGAATGGATTAAGTACACTGTTAATGTAACGCAATCGGGTACTTATCAAATAGGAATAATGTATACTTCCAACCAGAACGGCAAAATTTCAATTTCTGTAAATGATAATGACTTAACCGGATCTCTTTTGATTCCCTCCACTTTTGTTGCTGCAGATACAGTGGATTGGCGGCAGTGGCATCACTGGAATTACATTGATGATTTGGCTAAAGTTGACTTGAAAAAAGGGATGCAGGTTTTGACGCTACATACAGTAGAAATCGGAAATATGAATTACGATTATTTGAATTTTCAATTAATAGAATAACCAATTAAAACCAGGAATATGATAAAAAGTGAAAAAATGCAGAAACTCCCGGAACGGATGCATAAAATAATGAACTACCTCAAAAAGATAAAAATTCCGGGGAAAGTAGTATTGATTATCATCTCAGTACTTGCAACTGTTTGGTTTCTGGTAAGGGTAATCCCAAAACCATCAAGAGCCACTTATCCATGCATGCAAGCGTCGTACCCTTTTATGACCGGATTGGTAATTTGGATTTCAACTTTATTGGGGTCGGCATTTGCGTTTAAAAAAGCAAAACATAAATTTATTCAGGCCAGGTATTTAGCCACAGGATTATTTTTGGTTCTTGGGATTGCAGCCACTACTGTTTTTGTTGCTAATTCAGCTAAGGAATCAAAAGCAGCAAAAGGTACAAGTCTTGATATTTGGTACAAACCCAATGTTCCGAAAGGTGTTGCAAGAGGGTTTTTCCCTGGAAGAGTAGCCTGGGGTCATAATCCAAATATCGCATCGTGGGATGGTAAAACCGGTTTTTGGTGGGATGATAAATTCAATAACCAAAATGAAACCGACAAACTGTTTTCACAAACACTATCGTTGCTGACCAACGAAAACACAGATAAAAAATCATGGGAATTCTTGTTCAATTTTTACAATAAATCAAAACGAAATAAAGTACAAGGCTATAAAACCGGTGAAAAGATTGCGATTAAAATTAATATGAACAATGTGGATTCACACGAAAGTAATAACCAGATTAATGCAAATCCACAACTTGTATTTTCGCTTCTTACAAGTTTGATAAACGATGGTGGAGTTCCACAGGAAAATATAACTGTTGCTGATCCGAGCCGATTTATAACCAACAATATTTTTGATAAATGTCATGCAGTATTTCCGAAGGTACATTTTGTAGATCATAACGGTGGCGATGGTCGCGAAAAAGCAACTTTTAAAGAAAATGGCTTTGTTTATTCCCATGGGTTTGATCGGCAGACAAATGGCTTGGCTACCTGTTTTGTTGATGCTGATTATATAATAAACATGGCTTTAATGAAAGGTCATGTTACGCAGGGAGTAACGCTGGTTTCGAAAAACTTTTTTGGATGTTTGGATATTGAAACCGATTGGCGAAAAAATGCACATGGAACAGGTTTTAGCCAGAGTCAGGAAGGCAAACGACAATATTCGGTTTATCCCGATTTTATTGGACATAAAGATTTAGGCGAAAAAACGATCCTTTATCTTATTGACGGAATTTACAGTAATAAATTTGTTGATGGTACTCCTGCATCAAAATGGGCTTTATCACCTTTCGATAACCAGTGGCCCGGAAGTTTATTCGCTTCGCAGGACCCTGTAGCTATTGAATCAGTAGTACTCGACTTTGCATTAACTGAATGGCCCGATGCTCCGGATATGATGTACAGCGATTATGCCATGGAAGAAATGGCATTGGCCAATAATCCACCATCAGGAGCAGTTTATGATCCCGAAAGAGATGGTACCGTTTTAAAAAGTTTGGGAGTTACTGAACACTGGAATAATTCGATCGATAAAAAATACAGCAGGAATCTGAATAGCGGGGAAGGCATTGAATTAATTTATAAAAAGGTTCGTAACTAAAGCAGAAATGAGATATCTAATTCTATTCTTACTCATATTTTTAAGCCTGAATAACAAATTATTTGCACAGGAAATCAGTCCTTTTCTGTTTGGACAAAATCACTGGATTGCAACCGGTGATGAAAGAAACCGGGTTGGTTATATTAATCAATTATGGCCAAAAGTTGAAGAAAGTGGCATAACCTGCATCAGAATTGGTGGTAATGGTTACAATCATAATTTGCCGGAACGCAACCGATTAACTGCAATGATTGATTCAATTCGCAAAATTGGTGCAGAGCCGTTATTACAGGTTCCTGATGATTTTACAGGTGATCAAACAAGGGAACTGGTTGAATTCTATACACAATCAAATAATAGAAAAGTTAATTTCTGGTCGATTGGAAATGAGCCTTTATTGCATGATGATTTTACGATAGAACAGATACATGATTATATTTTGAGAATTGCTACTGCAATAAAAAAAGCAGATGCTGAAAGTAAAGTATTTGTTTTTGATGAATGTGAATTACGCGAAAATGCCTATCGCGATTTATGTGGCGGGCGACTTGATATTACCGGGTTGAAAGAAAATGGAGCCTGGCTAATCGATGGCTTTACTTTTCACCGGTATCCAAATGGTAGGGAATTTGATCGTGACAATGTAATATTTTCTGGCCCTGAAAATGTATTTAGGCAATCAAAACTTTTAACTCAAATAATGGATGAGGCCAACGAAAAGCACAATCGTACAGGAGATGAAAAACTTTTGTGGGGTCTTACCGAAGTAAATGTTACTTATGCAAATCCCGACAGAGAAATTTCCGGTTATGGGAATACATCATTTTTAGGAGGACAGTTTATGGCAGAAGTATACGGTATTGGAATGCAGTTTGGTGCTTTTTCGGTAAATCCCTGGTGCATAAGTGAAACTGATGCCATTAGCACCGATTTTGGATATCTTGGATTACCCCGTGAATTTTATCCACGTTCAAGTTATTACCACACACAAATGATGGCGAATAATATGAAAGGACAATTTCTGAGTACAACAAACAATCAGAAATACATTAAAACGGTCGGGTCAATAAATGATGAACAGATTTGTATTTTGGTTTTGAATGAAGATCAGAATATGAATTATGATTTTGAAATAGTTCTTAATAGAAATGAAAAATCGGATAAACCTCTTACAATATTTGCTGATACTGATATAAATAAAAGGATTAGCGGAAGGATAGAAAATCAGACTTCAATAATGTTTATTTTTGATAGAGATGGGAAATTGAAAAAGAAAATAACGTATGGGCTGAAGCAAAATTTAAAATATCAAAAACCTGAAATTGAAGAAGTAAAATGAAAATATTAAGCAAATACAGTTACCTCTACCTGTTTGTGATATTCATTTATAGTGCAAGTGCCCAGCAAATTAGTCCCAATTTAGTAGGTACTAATGTTTGGTACAATCCCAATGAAACAGTTTGGAATTTAACGGAAGAATCAGGTGTGCAAATGATTCGGATTGGTGGACATGAATATGATGATAACATGCCGTCGAAGGCAACACTTTTAGGCTGGATTAAAAACATTCAGGCTATGGGTGCAGAACCCATTATTCAGGTTTCGCAATACCAGTCGCCTGAAGCAGCAGCCGATTTAGTTCAGTATTTTAATATTGATTTGGCAGGTGAGATTCCGCCAGTTAAATACTGGAATATTGGAAATGAACCATGGCTTCAAAATTACGCACTGGCGGGAGGAATAGACGTTGGCGGAATGGTAGAAACCTACTTTAAACCCAGAGCTGAAGCCATGAAGGAGGTAGATCCAACCATCAAAATTTATGGCCCCGATTTTTGTTACTATGTTGATTTTGCCATTAGCGATTTGTTTGGCGGAAAAAATGACATTGCCGGAAAAATACCCGGAAAGGACTACTATTATTGCGATGGAATTTCATGGCATAAGTATCCGCAAAGCGATAATATTAATCTGGCCTATGGCGGAATCGACGATTTTAAAGGTTCAATAATCAAGTGCAAGCAGAAAGTTGATCAGGTAAATGCTTCACACAACAGAACAGGTGACGACGCATTGATTTGGGGAATTGGTGAGTTTAATGCAAAAAACGGATCATTGGTACACAGTTGGGAAAATGGGCAGATGTTTGGCGGAATTTTGGGATTATGTATGAAATATGAAGCTAAATATGCTACCACATGGAGTATGTTTGAAAATGGAGGCAATCGGCAAGGAAGTGATTTTAGTATGATTGATGGCGCGAACATGACTCCAAGATCATCATACCGACACATGGAATTTGTTGCCAAATATTTTAAAGGTGAATATATTGATGGTATTTCTTCAAACAACGATTTTATTGTTTACGGCGCTCAAAACGAAGAACAAACGGCTGTAATGATCATGCATCGAGGCAGTGGTCCAGCAAAAGAATATGCGCTTTTATTAAACGATACTGCTTCAACTACTGAAAAATATAAATTAAAAGTAAATGCCGGACTTGATATTCGTTACAGCGATATTATAACTCCGCGTTCAACACAGGTAATTATTTTCAGAGGTGATTCCATTACAAAAATCAATTATACAAGCGATGATTTTGATAACGAACTTACCACCCAACATATTCATATTTTAAACTGCCGACAGCGATACCTGAAATTCCAACTAATTTGCAAACCAATCCACTTTCATATCATGAAATTGAATTAACCTGGACTGATAATTCTGACAACGAGCAAGGTTTTGTTATTGAGAAAGAAGGAACTGATGGGTTTCAAATCATTGCTGTTTTATCGGCTGATTCAACCTCGTTTACTGATACAGGCCTTGCTCCCGATACAGAATACAGATACAGAATACAGGCATATAATTCGCTGGGAAAATCAGATTACACCGAAACCATTTCAGGGGTAACACTGGAATTGCCGGCGCCAAAAGCTTTTAACGGTCCACATTCAATTCCCGGAAAAATTGAAGCTGAAGACTTTAACGACAATGAAGCAGGCATTGGATTTTACGATTCTGATGAAATAAATGATGGTGGAGAATACAGAACAACCGGAGTAGATATTGAAGCTTGTACGGATATTGATGGTGGCTTCAATGTTGGTTATGTTGAAGATGGAGAATGGCTTTCATATTTAACCGAAGATGTTACTCCCGGAAATTATGATATTGCCTTAAGAACAGCCACTAACACTTCGGGAACAAAAAGAATTGATATTTATTTTGGCGACGAAAAAGTAGGTTATGTAATTCCTGAAAATACCGGTGGTTGGCAAAACTGGGAGACCTTGTATATAAAAGATATCGAAATCGAAAGTCCTGATCCTATCTTAATTACGTTACAATTTACCGGAATAGAATTCAATTTGAACTGGATAGAATTTGGAGAAGACTTAACTACTTCTATTGAAAGTAATTTGGGTTTCAATAGCTTAAAAGTTTTTTATAATAGGAATTCTGAACGTATAAATATATCTTCAAAACATAAAAATAGTGAAACACAGGTTACAATAGTAAATACAATGGGGCAATTATTTTTCAATTCAGTTTTTAATCGTTTTGATGATATTGAAATTAGTACATCCGGCTGGGCAAAAGGAATTTATTTGATTGCTGTACTTAAAGAAAATGAGAAACAAACTTTTAAATTAAAAATAGATTAATATACTTGGCAAACGCAATAAAAGTAATAAACACTGATAAACTCTAATAAAATGAATACGTTAAAAAAGCTGGTTTTTTTCTTTGGTCTTTTTCTGTTTCTTGGTAAAATACAAGCACAAACTCCTCTAATTACAAATATTGAAAACCGGGAATCATTGACACTAAACGGAGTTTGGAAATATATTGTTGATCCTTATCAAACCGGATATTACGATTACCGGCGAGATGTGCGTGATGAACAAAGCAAATCCAAGTCCGGCAGAATCTTTATTTCTGGGACATAAACAGCAATCACCTTCCGAAAGGGTTGAATATGATTTTGATAAAGTCAGATAATATTTTGGTTCCCCGCGACTGGAATTCGCAAAAGGAAAAACTTTTCTATTATGAAGGTTCTGTATGGTATTACAAGGCATTTGATTACGAAGTTTACTGCCAACGAACCGTCAGTTTCTCTATTTTGGAGCGGCCAATTATGAGGCAGATGTATATCTGAATGGCAAAAAGCTGGGCAAACATATTGGTGGATTTACTCCTTTCAATTACGAAATAACAGGGAAATTAAAACCGGAAGGCAATTTTGTTATTGTAAAGGTTGACAATACCCGTGGACTGGAAAAAGTACCTACCATAAATACCGACTGGTGGAATTATGGAGGACTTACCCGCGATGTAAAAATTGTTGAAGTTGCAGAAACTTTCATTCAGGATTATTACATTCAATTGGCACCTGATAATAAGGAATTAATAGAAGTTTCTGTAACTTTAAACGGAGCAAACAAAGCAAATCAGGAAGTTACAATTGATATTCCTGAAGCAAAAATAAGTGGCACTTGCACAACAAACGAACAGGGAATTGCAAAAACAACAATCAAAGCAAAAAATCTGAAACTTTGGTAGTCCTGAATCACCCAAATTATATGATGTAAATCTAAGTTTGAACAGTGAAATACTGACCGATAAAATAGGATTTCGGACGTTAAAAACAGATGGAGCTGATATTCTGGTAAATGGCAAACCTGTTTTTCTTCGTGGAATTTGTATTCATGAGGAAAATGGAATACGTGGCGGACGTGCTTATTCAAAGGAAGATGCCAGAATGCTGCTGGGTTGGGCAAAAGAACTGGGTTGTAATTTTGTTCGTCTGGCACATTATCCGCATAACGAAAATATGACTAGAACTGCAGACGAAATGGGTATCATGGTATGGTCGGAAGTACCTGTTTACTGGACCATCCAATGGCAAAACGAAGCCACTTTCAAAAATGCAAATCAGCAGTTAACCGATATGATTACCCGCGATAAAAACAGGGCTTCAATCATAATTTGGTCAATGGCCAATGAAACTCCGGTATCAACCGACAGAACCGAATTTCTGAAACGCCAGATAGAAACAGCAAATAATCTTGATCCGGTTCGTCTGATAAGTGCCGCACTGGAAAGACATACAAAACAAGGTACCACAAATACCCAGGTGGTAGAAGATCCGATTGCAGCAATATGTTGATGTGATTGCTTTTAACGAATATATTGGCTGGTACGACGGACTTCCTGATAAATGCAAAACGGCTGAATTTGATATTCAGTTTAATAAGCCTGTGATAGTTACTGAATTTGGTGCCGGTGCATTACAGGGATTTCATGGTAGTAAAGATGAACTTTGGACTGAAGAATTTCAGGAATACCTGTATGATGAAACGTTAAAGATGCTGGAAAAAATTCCTCAATTACGTGGAATAACTCCGTGGATTCTGGCTGATTTTCGTTCTCCCCGTCGATTGTTACCGATATTCAGGATGGATGGAACCGGAAAGGTTTAATTTCGGAGGTAGGTGAAAAGAAAAAAGCATTTTATGTGCTTCAGAAATATTATGAAAAAAAAGGAGTTGAATACCTGAATAAAAATAAGTAATTGAAAATCTGATTTTCTATTAAAATTCAAGAATTATTCCGATTGTAGGCAAAACAGTTCCACTGGTGTTTTGTACCCTCTTCAAAACATATTTTGTACCGTTATCAGTTGTCTGGAAGTTACCGTTCGCATCTTCAGCACGAACTATAATATCCTGTTGTTCAGCCTGAAAATTGTATAGATTTTGGATGTCAAGATAAAATTTCATTGTGATTTTATTCAGGTAGTACGATTTATCAACACGAACATCCAGCTGATGAAACGACTTGA
This sequence comes from uncultured Prolixibacteraceae bacterium, assembly GCA_963849775.1. Classification (GTDB taxonomy): domain Bacteria; phylum Bacteroidota; class Bacteroidia; order Bacteroidales; family Prolixibacteraceae; genus Draconibacterium. Next base: position 22,666 of record CAWKIX010000034.1, read on the forward strand.
ACCGTTCGCTGTTTAGCTTTGAATAATCATAACTTGGTGCGCCTGATAAATTCCAAACTTCAATAATGGCACTCTTATCCAGATCCCATGGAGTGTAAGGCAATCCGCCTACAAATCTCCAGCGACCGCCTAGTCGCCAGTTTTTCTTTAAATCTTTTGTAGTTGTAACATTTAGCAGATGTTTTGAATCCCAACTCGAAGGAATAAATGTTCCCGATCCATCTCCAAATTCACTGCGAACCAGCGTATACGAAAGATTAAAGTTAAATCCTTTAGTTGAATTTACCCGCGCCTGAAATTCAGCACCATAAACTCTTCCATCAGAAATAGAAAGTACTTCTTCATCGCCAACAACTCCAAAATCAGCTCCTTTATTTGCCAAGGCTAATATTGTCTTTCACCGAAAACGGATAGTTGGAATAATTTTTCAGAAATCCTTCCAGTGTAAACTGAACTGTTGACTTTGGTTTGTATTCCAATCCGGCAATGAAATGATTGACAGAAATGTATTTTAAGTTATTCTCTTTATTTACAAGAACATCATTTTGCTTAAATCCTAGGGTTGTATAGGAAGGAAGCTGATAATATCGACCGGTATTAAAATTAATGTTCCACTTTCTTGTTAAACTATACGAAGCCGAAAATCTTGGTGAAAATTGTTTAAACAGATTATTCATGCTTTTTGAATAATTGTTTGCATCAGCACGCACACCCCAACGAAAGAGCAAGTCTTTCATTCAGAACATTTTTGCTAGCCTGAGCAAAAACGCCATATTTAATGAAATTCAGATCAGTATTATAGTCAATATTCACTACCTGATCTTCAAAAAAACGCTTTGTTTGAGTATTGTTTGTGTAGGTAACAAAATCGGTGTTTACACCAAAATTGATTTTAAAATCTTCAATTCGGGTTGTATTTTCAAACCGCAATTTATTTTCAATTTCCTGCGAAGAATAATCAAGAATTTTGTTGTTTTCCGAACTATCATCGTTATCGAGGTATTTATATGCACCATTATTTAAGTGACTTCTGCTGGCAACCATTGTTTGATAACTATTGTTCAGAATAATGTTTATAAACAGCGCCAATTGTATAACTCCATTGTTCATTTACCGGTATTTGACTTAAAATATATTTTTGCTGATCATCCGGGTTTTCAATATCCAGGTTTAAATCAAACAGATCAATGGCACCTAACCCAATGAAAGAAATTTCATTTTTGGTGTCTATTCGGGTTTTTAGTTTGAATTGTAAATCATTAAAAGTAGGTAAAAATGGAAGTTCAATTAAGCTGAAACAGGAACTTCAGGTATGATCGGCGAACAGAGACAACCATGGTAGTTTTTTCTCCCAAAGGCCCGTCAAGAGTGCCTGCAATTTCAGACGCCCCAAGCGTGGTCTGGTATTTCATTTTATCGTTATTACCATCAATTTGATTAAATTCTAAAACGCCACTTAATGCATTTCCGCGATTTGCAGGAAAAGCCCGGCATAATAATTTACTTCACGAATAAAATCGGCATTAATAATTCCAACCGGTCCGCCGGATGCGCCTTGCGTTGCAAAATGGTTGATAAATGGAACTTCAACACCATCAAGATAAAAACGGGTTTCTGATGGACCGCCACCCCGAATAATTACATCATTACGATACGCCGGAGTTGACTGAACTCCGGGAAACGATTGAATTACTTTTGATATATCGCGATTTGCGCCCGGACTTTTTTCAATTTCCCCAATTCCAATTGACCGCAACGAAACCGGGCTTTCTTCTGTTTTTCTGAATGGTGATGCAGTAACCTTAACTTCTTCAATTAGTTCCTTTTTTTGCTCCATCTGAATTTCAACATAATTTGTATTGGCAACACTTACCTCAATTTCGGAAGATAATGGTATTTTTATAACCAACAAACGATGCTTCAATACGAATAAATCCTGGAGTTAATCCAGTTAACAGGAAATTTCCATCAGCATCGGTTGTTGTTCCAATTGTTGTTCCTGAAACAAGAATATTTACAAATGGAAGTGGTTCATTACTAACAGCATCAGCAACATGTCCTTTTAAGGAGGCATTTTGCCCAACAGGTACAATGAAATGGAATGATTTACCAGTAACAATTAGAAAATAGTTGTTACTTTTGATTTTCAATTTATATAGTGTAGCATACAACTGTTTAAATTATTTATTTAAAAGATTAAACAAATTAAATAATAAAAAGGTTGAGAAACATTATCGTTTTTTTATATTCGCAATAGAAAATACTATGATCATGAGAATTGTTATTCAGAAAGTTTCAAAAGCATCGGTTACTGTTGATAAATAAGCTTATTTCTTCAATCAACAAGGGATTATTAGTTCTGGTTGGAATTGAAGATACGGATACTGATGAGGACATTGACTGGTTGGTAAAGAAAATGCTTCAACTTCGAATTTTTGATGATGAAAATGGAGTGATGAATCTTTCTGTTCAGGATGTTGAAGGAGATATTATTATTGTTAGTCAGTTTACTTTGCATGCCAATACAAAAAAGGGAAATCGCCCATCGTATATTCGTGCACTCGAAACCTGAATTTGCGGTTCCGATGTACGAAAAGTTTATTCAGAGAACGGAAGCAGATTTTAGGCAAAAAAGTGGGAACAGGTATTTTTGGTGCAATGATGGATGTATCGCTTGTAAACGATGGCCCGGTAACGATTATAATCGATTCAAAACAAAAGGATTTTTAAACTGAGATTTTACTCAAATCCCGATTTTTTATAATAATTTGGGAATATAATCCTAACTTTTCAAAATGAATAAACAAAATCTTACCATAACGAAGCTCAGCAAAAAGTTGATCAGTGGATAAAAACAATTGGTGTCCGCTATTTTAGTGAATTAACTAACATGACAATTTTAACCGAAGAAGTGGGGGAATTGGCGCGAATAATGGCACGTAAATATGGCGATCAATCGTTTAAAAAATCGGATGAAAAATATAATTTGGCAGATGAAATGGCTGATGTTCTTTGGGTTTTAATTTGTCTGGCGAACCAAACCGGGGTTGATTTAAATGATGCTTTTCTAAAAAATATGGAAAAGAAAACCACTCGAGATAAAGAAAGACATGTACAAAACAAAAAACTGAAAAATAATTTTTAAGTTTACAAGTATAAATTTTATTAAACCTAATTATGAACAGATTCTTAATTTTATTCCTTATGATTATTGCTTTTTCAGCATGTGCACCAAAACAATCGAAAAACGAAAAAAGTGCAGATGTGCAACAAACAGATCCAAAAAATTGGACAGATGCTGAAATAAATTCCTGGTTCGAATAAAGGAGAGTGGCTAAACGGCTGGCAGGTAAAACCTGATGAATCAAACGATAAAAGAAAATTGCAGAGAGTTATTCCAAATTTAAAAGACCGTTGGGATATGGCATTTCAGTTTCTGAAAGAAAACGATTTAACCACGCTTAGAGGTACACACAATATTGACAGCACAAATGTGTATGTTATCGCAGTTGATTATAACTCGAAAGATAAAAGTGCAACCCGTTATGAATCGCATAAAAGATACGTTGACATTCAGTACATTGCTGTCGGCGAAGAAATGATGGGAAAAACTTCGGCTGAAAATCCGGAGGTTGAAGTTGCCGAACCTTATAGTGGAAGCAAATGACATTGAATTTTATGCATTATGAAGGTGGCGATTATTATAAAGCAACACCAGAAACTTTTTTTATGTTTTTCCCTGGCGAATTGCACCGTCCGTCAATAAAAGTTGATGAAAGTATTCCAATTAAAAGAATTGTTGTTAAAATTCTGGTTGAATAAAAAGAATTGAACTTAATGATACTGTTTTAGGATGTTGATTATTTCGGCATCCTTATTTTTTTCTCGTAGTAATGTAATTCATCAATGCAATTAATGATCTTCGTGCTTCGTTATCCTCAAATTCCATTAAACCTTTAATTGCTTTTTCTTTGAATTCATTCATTTTTTGTTCAGCATAAATCAACCCGCCTTTTTCGGTTACAAGGTGAATTAATTCATTAACTACGGTAGCATTTTTGTTTTTATGTTTTATCAGGCTCAAAATTCTCTTTCGCTCTGAAGAAACCGAGTTATTCAAAATATACAAAAGAGGAAGAGTAATTTTCTTTTCCTTAATGTCATTACCTGTTGGTTTGCCAATAATACCCTTAGCCTGGTAATCAAAAATATCATCTTTTATCTGAAAGGCAATTCCAACATCCTGCCCTATTCGGTACATCTTTTCAACAGTCTCCTCATCATCTGTTACCGATGCAGCGCCAATTGCCATACTTGTTGCAATTAATGAAGCAGTTTTCTTTCTAATGATTTCAAAATACACTTCATCGGTTATATCAAGTTTTCTGCTTTTTTTAATTTGCAGAATTTCGCCTTCACTCATATCCTGAACTGCTTTCGAAATCAGATGAAGAAAATTGTATTTTTTATTTTCAAGTTGAAGAATCAGGCCTTTTGCCAAAATATAATCGCCAACCAAAACAGCCAGTTTATTTTTCCAAAGCGCTTTTACCGAAAAAGCTCCCCGGCGTTCGTAGGATTCGTCAACTACATCATCGTGAACAAGGGTTGCAGTGTGTAACAACTCAACAGAACAAGCGGCAAGTTTTGAGAATTCATTGGTTTCACCATGTAGTTTTGCCGATAAAAAAACGAAGATCGGACGAAGCTGTTTACCCTTTGTCCGGTATAAAAAATTTAAGATGGTTGACAAAAGAGGAACATCGCCTTGTAATGACTTTTTAAAATAACCTTCAAATTCCTGAAGTTCTTTTTCGATTGGCGATTTTATATTATTCAATTCTGACATTTTATTAATTCCTCATGAATTTTTTACTGAACGAACATAAAATAAATTCATCTAAAAAATGAAAATTTTAACCAAAAAAAACATAATAAATAAAAGTTGAATAATTAATCAGATTTAGCTTATCTAAATATAATTTAAGTTTCTATATTATTCAAAATTATTTCAAATAAGAATGTGTCTGTACCGGCGAAACTAAATATTTATATATTTGCATTTGTAAAATTTACTATCAATGGTAAAAGTCAGAGAGTTAGATGCCGAACGTTTAGATATGGCTTCAAGTATGTTAAAAGCAATGGCTCACCCCATGCGTATTGCTATATTAAGTCATCTCGAAGGCGGGAAAAAATTAACTGTTACTGAAATCCATGAATTATTAGGAATTGAGCAGTCAACCACCTCACATCATCTGGGAATTTTGAAAGACAAAGGCGTTTTATGTTCCAAAAGGGAAGGAAAAAACACTTTTTACTACATGAAATATGACATGATCGGGCAGATTTTAGATTGTCTGCATGCATGTACTTGCGAATAAAAACCAATTTAGATAGACAAAAAAACCGCTCATAAAACAGCGGTTTTTTAATTTATGAAAACTTCATTAACCGAAGAGGTGATATTTAAATAACTTCTTCTCCTATGTGAGTCAACTAATAGCGAATAAATGCAATTATTATGGTAATAGATAAAAGTGAAAATAAACCACTATAACTTGTATTCTAATTTATTTCATTTACATAACTTAAAACGATAGCCAATCCCTCTGGTTTCAAAAAGTAATTAGGTTCTTTATCAGCCTTATTAGCTCAAATGCATGTTTTTAAATTTAATTGTTGCACTCATATCAGGTATTTTCTATATGAAATTAATATTAATTCTACGGAATATATATTTAACTAAATTTCGGAACTCCGTTAACAAAACAGTATCATTTATTGTTAATATTATTGTAAATGTTAATTTAAAACACATTCAAATGAAAACAAAAGCTTATTTAATTTTTGTACTTTTTATTGCTCTAAGTACAACTTCAGTGGTAGCAGGCAATACCGAAACAAAATCTGTAAAAGAAGATCCGGAAGTTGCCATAGTGAAAGACATAAAATTGTCGAATGAAGAAGTGAAAGACAAGAACTTGTCGGAGGAAGAAATTGATCGTATGGTCAACAGAGTTGAAGAAATACGTAAGATGGACAAATCGAACTTAAGTTCTGAAGAGAAAAGTGAGCTCCGTAAAGAATTAAAGGAATTGAAAAAGGAAGTAAGAAAGAAAGGCTATATTCTTTATATTGGAGGAAGTACGCTTCTAATTATCATTCTTATCCTACTGTTGGCATAAAACAGTATAATTTATTTCATAATCAATTCACAAATCCGGTATTCTCCGTTAGGGGAATACCGGAAAATGTATAACGGCACTCTATAATTTAAGCGAGCATTCGAAGGATGAATAATGCAAAAGAAAGACTTGATTTCAGTTCCGGAAGGAAATTTATATCCCGTAATTATTCTGAGATATTTACTCATCTTTTGTCTGATTAACGGAGCGTCAATTCAATGGATTTCAGCGCAGGATTATTTTCAGCAAAAGGTAAATTATAAAATTGATGTTTTGCTCAATGATAATCGTTATGAACTCCATGCATTCGAACATCTTGAATATATCAACCAGTCGCCGGATACGCTTCATTTCCTCTATTTTCATCTTTGGCCAAATGCCTATTCAAATAATGATACACATTTGGCAAGGCAACTTACCCGGTTCTATGGAAAACAAAAGTTATTCAAAGATCCAGACCAAAGAGGCTATATTGATTCTCTCCATTTTAAAATTGAAAACCACAATGTTAACTGGAACTATTTGCCGGGGTCTTTGGATATTGCAATGATTCAGTTAAATGATCCTCTTTTGCCGGGAGACAGTATTGAAATCACCACTCCTTTTCGTGTAAGAATTCCAGAAGCAACTGTTTCACGTTTCGGCCACACGGGAGATTTTTACCAAATATCACAATGGTATCCAAAGCCAGCAGTTTACGATAAAACCGGTTGGCATGCGTTTTCGTATCTAGATCAGGGCGAATATTATTCTGAGTTTGGCAACTTTAATGTAAATATTACCTTACCTGATAATTATACTGTTGGGGCTACCGGAGAACTTCAAAACAAAACAGAAGAGGAAAGAATGAACAGGTTGGCTTCCGATACCAGCTGGATAGGCAATAAAGCAGGGAATTTTATTTCGGAAATTCCTTCATCACCAGAGACAAAAACATTGAATTATACGGCCAGAAATGTCCATGATTTTGCATGGTTTGCGAGCAAGCGATTTCATGTTGTGAAAGATACAATGAAACTACCGCATTCGGCAAGAATCATTACCGTTCAGGTGCTTTTTCCCGATGAACAGGCCCTGTTGTGGAAAAATGCCTTGAAATATTGTAAAAGTGCCATTGCGTATTTTTCTAAAACTGTAGGTGACTATCCGTACGAAAGTTATACTGCCGTACAATCTGCACTTGTCGCCGGAGTGGGAATGGAATATCCCGGTATTTCAGTTATTGCAGAAGCTGACGATGCCTACTCGCTGGATGAAGTATTGGTGCATGAAATCGGGCACAACTGGTTTTATGCTGCCCTGGGTTTCAATGAAAGACGGTATCCATTTTTGGATGAATCGATTACAAGTTCGTATACACAGCACTACATGCGGATGAAGTATCCGGGGGAAAAATTATGGAATTCATATTTAACTGACATAAAAAAAGCTGAATTGTTTCATATTGATCAGTTGCCAATTCAGCGGGAACAGGAATATGAATGGTTGATTCAGGCGCGTAAAAACCTTGAACAGCCAATTAATTTATCATCCACAGAACTCAGCTTTTCAAATTATGATTTAATGATATACAACAAAGGAGAACGGGGTTTTAATTACCTCCGTGAATACCTTGGAGATTCTGTTTACAATGTAACAATGCAGGCTTTTTATCAGAAATGGAAATTAAAACATCCTCAGCCGGAAGATTTGCGCGAGGTTTTTAATGCGCATACTACTAAAAATTTAAACTGGTTTTTTGGTGATTATCTCGGTACTACCAAGCGTATCGATTACAAAATGAAACGAATCGACAATCAGCAATTACTCGTAAAAAACAAAGGGCAAATGGCTTCACCTTTTCTGCTGGCAGGGATTAAAGATGATTCCATAACTTTTAAAAAATGGATCGATGGTTTTGAAAATGAGCAATGGATTAATCTTCCTGAGGGTAAATATTCCGAACTCAAAATTGATCCGGAATATATAATGCCCGAAATCAACCGTTTAAACAACAATATCCGCACATCCGGCTTTCTCCCAAAAGCAGATCCTGTAAGGGTTCAACTTCTGTTTACCGTCAATGATCCTGAAAAACAAACCATCATATTTATTCCTGTCCTGAACTGGACACAGGAAGACCGGCTGATGCCGGGAGTTATTTTCAATAATGGTTATATTATTCCCCGAAAGGTCGAATATATTATTGCCCCGTTTTATTCGTTTCGTTCTTCCAGTTTTGTCGGATTTGGAAATGTATTGTATCGTTTTATTCCCTACAAAAGTTTCATCAGAGAAGGTACGCTCAATTTTGAAGGTACACGCTTTGGTGCACCCGGCAATCAAAAATATTTTAAGTTGAAAACCGGGATTGATCTTTTTATCGGAAAGAAAGATAACCTGAGATTTCTTCAGCATGAGATTTTCTCCAGTTTCATTGCTGCCTCCGATATTGTTCATATTAAACAAGGAGAAAAAGCTACAACAAAAAATTACATTCAGGCCGGATATAAAATAACAAGAGCATTCAATGTTAATCCTTATTCCCTGATGGTAATGCTTGAATACAATACGAATTTCCAGAAGGTGTTTTCCGAATTCAATTACCAATTAAGTTACCGGGGCGAAAACAGGGGTTTAAATTTCCATTTGTTTGCAGGCATCATGTTGAAAGAGGATGCACAGGCTCCTTTTTATTCTTTGGCAACCGCAGGAAGAAGCGGAACGGAGGATTACCTTTTAAGGGGCGCATTTCCCGACCGGTTTAACAATTCTAATTCAGCCATTTGGCCAAGGCAAATGCTACAAACCGAAGGAGGGCTGGTTTCACCTGTCAACAAACAGCTCGGTTACAGCCAAAAACTTCTTTCACTCAACATTACAAGTGAATTTCCTTTCCTACCTTATGATTTTCCTGTAAAACCTTTTGCAACTGTTTTATTGAATGATCATGGTTTTGAATCCAATGAGCCTACTCTTTTTGCGGAAGCCGGAATAAAAACCGGGATGTGGAATGTGCTTGAATTTTATATTCCATTATGGGTTTCCGGCAACATCAGATCGCATTCCGGCCCTGTAAAAGACCGGATTCGATTTGTTTTTTCACTGGATACCATTTCAAAAATCGGATTGAAACACCGGAACAATTAAAATGGACCGTTTACCAATCCCGAAACGGCTTCTAAAAAAATCCCATTGTGATATAAACAAAGTGCTTCCTGTTAATAGTGCTATAATATTTGTAAGGTTTAAATTCAAAACAGTCTTTAAAACTCACCAAGAATTATATCCGTTGTAAATTCTGACAATTACAGCACTTTCTAAAATTCCGCTAACGAAATTAATCCGAAATAAGCTATAGGCATATATTTATGATCCTGAATAATTGAAAACTTAGTAAATTGCTTCTAAACTTTTTTGCGGCTGCAATGGTTTACTTATCATACTAACTGAGGTAGATTCTATTCCCAATCAGCCCGCATATTAAAATATAATTATGGAAAATAAAAAGGAAAATATTGCTCGTTTTGGCATTGCGTCAAAAGGTTTTGTATATATATTAATTGGCGTGCTCACATTCATGGCTGCTGTTGGGCAGGGAGGTTCAAAATCAAGTGGAAGCGATGCGTTGAAAAGTTTGTCAGGCAGTACCATTGGTTCAATTCTGCTTGCCACAACAACAATAGGGTTGGTTGCTTATGTGTTATGGCGTTTTTATCAGGCTTTTAAAGACCCCGAAGATAAAGGTAATGATGCCAAGGGCATTGCCAGGCGAATTGGTTATTTTTCAAGTGGTGTGCTGTACGGACTTCTTGCTTTCTCGGCATTTCAGATTCTTATCGGTTCAGGAGGTGATTCGGGCGGCGGCTCAGGTGACAGTCAGGAATCATTAGTTGCCAAAGCATTAAAACAATCATTCGGTCAAATATTGGTGGCAATAATAGCAACTGTTTTTCTTGGTAAAGCTCTGTACCAAATGTTCAGAGCTTATACCGGAAAATTTAAGGATAAAGTTAAAGAACAAAATCTATCTCAAAAAGCACAGAAAGCAGTAATAACATTTGGGAAAGCAGGATATACAGCTCGTGGAATTGTTGTTGGTATAATTGCATTTTTAACATATAAAGCTGCTTTCTTTTCCAACTCTGAACATGCCGGCGGCACAAAAGAAGCTTTTAGTTTTCTTCAGAATAAATTTGGAACAATTATTTTAGCTCTGGTTGCAATTGGTTTAGCCATGTATGGGATTTTTCTTATTGTAAAAGCGCGCCATCGGGATATGACGATGGTTGGATAATATATTAAAAATAATATTGCGGTTTTCATATCATTCCCGATCTTTAAAAATAGCCCGGAAAACAAGTACAAATCCTCCTATTGCTGCCAGCAGGAATAATATCATTGCCAACGCCGGATAACCTAGTATGGTAAATGAAGTTTCAACACGCATAAGCAGTGCCGCACCTATAATCAAAGCTGCCAATACCAGGCCTATGGTTAAACGGTTGGCAGCTTCTTTCAGTCCTGCAATAAAAAACTTCTCATCCACCATTTTGGCCTGAATGGTAAACCGATTATCAGCCATCGCTTCCAAAATTTTATTCGTCCAGCCAGGCAAATGTTCCATGAAATTTTTAGCATCAAGCAGTATTTCGTAAAAGTTACCGGGAGAAAAATTTTTCAACATGCGTTTCTGCATCAATTCTGCTGAATTCTTTCGTAATGATTCATTGGGGTCAAAATCAGGGTCAAGCGTACGGCCAACTTTATCCAGATTAAGCAATGTTTTGCCAAGCATTACCACTTCATTGGGTAGTATTATACCATTTTCCCGCGATATTTTTGTAATCTCGAGCACCAAACGTCCCACCTCAATTTGTTTGAGTGTGTTATCGTGAGTTTGTGAAATGATTTCGCTCACCTGCTTAGTGAAAATTGTCTGGTTGGCATGATCTTCTTTTTCACCAATAGCCAATGCATATTCAGCCGCTTTTTCTCCATTGCCTTCACTTATAGCAAGCAACATTCTGATCAGTTTAGCCTGCATTTTTTCAGAAATACGTGCAACCATTCCAAGGTCAAGCAAAGCGAGCCCGTGGGCATCTGTAATAAATATGTTTCCAGGATGTGGGTCGGCATGATAAAAACCGTCAATCAAAATCTGTTTCAGATAAGCTTTAAACAGTACTTCAGCAAGTTCTTTCCCGTTAATCTCAAGTTGACCGAGTGGAGTAAGCTTGTTTACGTTTTTCCCGCGAATGTAATCCATGGTAAGCACTTTCGAAGTAGTGTAATCTTCAACAGGAACAGGTATCGTAATTTCATCAAATTCTTCCAGGTTTCTTGAAAGAGTTATTAAATTTTGTGCCTCTTGCATGTAATCCAGTTCATGCAAAATAACTTTTCTAAATTCTTCTAATGTAGCCTGCAACATCAATTGTTTTCCGAGATCAGTGTTTTTTTCAAGAAATTCGGCAATCTCGTCAAATGCATCAAGATCTTTAAATATTTTTTTGCGAATATTTGGACGTTGAATTTTTACCGCCACTGGCCTACCACCCCTTAACCTGGCAAAATGTACCTGCCCAATAGAAGCGGATGCCATAGGTACTTTATCAAAATAATCAAATGCTTTTGAAATGCGCACACCCAATTCACTGGTCAGCGTATCTTCAATTTCATCTTCCGAAATTGGTGCTACTTTGTCCTGCAGGCGTGATAACGATTCGATATATGCAGGTGGAAGAAAATCGGGCCGGGTCGAAAGGAACTGCCCCAGTTTTATGTATGTCGTTCCTAACTTTTCCAGATCATCCGGCAGCTTTTCTGCTTTTGATTCCGAAATATCATCGTTTTCAATTTGGGGTGTTTCCAAATCCAGTTGCTTTACAATGTCGGTATTGCCATACTTCATCAGCAGCCAGGCCAGATCTTTGTAGCGCTTAATGTGTTCAACTTTTTGTACAAAACCCATACATGTTTTGGTGTTGGTGTATTATAATAACAGCAACAGGTACAAGAGTGTTGAAGCTTATATAAATAAATTATAAATCGGCAACCTATGAATTCAAAAAACCAATACAAGTGCATCTCAATGCCAACAAGGTTTACAACTCACTAAAATTAAATGATTTTTAAGGTGTTTAATTGAACTCACCCCGAACAGCGGGAATTCGTTTCAAAAATCCGGGCACAAAATAAGAGGTTAAAATTTAACCTCCTAGTCCTGTCTGCTCCCCCTGACAGTAGGAAGTTGCATTCTAAATTTCGATTTTACTCTGGCTATAAAATCTTAAATTAACCAAGAGGTTTTTATCTTGAAAAATACAGGGTAACAGTTAACGGTGTTTCAAATGAAATTGAACTTTTAAAAAATAAGAGTAAAGTAATTTTTAGATTTTAAGTAATCTTAGCTATTTCATTTTATGCAATAAATCCCTTTTTCTCCCCTGAAAATATATGCATTATCTGTAATGGCTGTTGTAGATAAGAAACCATCATCCAGTTTGTTCTCCGCAAAAACCTTAAATTCTCTCCCGGCTTGAATAACATAAGTTGTCCCCTTTTCCTCAAGAAAAAATATTTTCCCGTCGCAAGCCCAGGGAGAAGCCCAGAATGTTCTCGCATCCGTCAATTGATTTCTGTAAATAATTTCGCCTGTTTTTGCCTCAACACATGTTACCCGACCACGATTGCGTTCAGCGATGTAAACCAATCCTTCATAAACAAGCGGAGAAGGCATAGCAATCCCTGAATTTTCCAACAACCAGACAACATAGTCATTTGAACTTTCATTTTCTTTTAGTGATATATCTCCTGATGCTCCCACTTTCAAACAAAACAATATTCCACCAGAGCTACCGCGCATTTCATTTCCAAAAAAAATCATGTCACCATCTGCAGTTGGTGAAGCAGAACTCCGGCCTCCACCGGTATTAAATTTCCAGTATAACTTACCATTTTGAGGATTATATGAATGAACTGTTACTCCCGGTGTGACTAATTCTGTACGCAAACTGTTTTTCCAAATCATAGGTGTTCCCCAGTTTGATTTTTCGTCACGGTCGATACGCCATATTTCTTCACCTGTTTTTGCATTAAGTGCAGCTAAAAACGAGTTTTCTTCATTATCAATCTGCATATATAAAATACCATTGTATAACATAGGCGATGTAGCAGTTCCCCAGTTCGACTGCATTGGGTAATTTCCTAAATCCCTATCCCAAATCAGGTTGCCATCCATGTCGTAACAATACAATCCGGTCATTCCAAAATAGGCATAAACATATTCACCATCTGTTACCATAGTTTCAGGAGCATAATTATTATCCTGGTTGGTTTTGTATTTTGGAAGCCCGTGATAAGCCACTTTTTTCCAGATTTCTTCACCTGAGTTTATATCAAGGCAGAAAACTTCAAAATTATAAACAGCATCAATTGGATTTTCAGGCCGTTCTCCTTCTCTTGCTTGTGGTAAAACTGAAGGATCTTCAAGAACTGCATTGGTGAAAAAAACTTTATTTTCCCAAATTATGGGGCTCGACCAACCTCTTCCCAAAACTTCATAAAACCAGGTAAGATTTTCTTCCATATCCCATTTGAGAGGGAGGCCTTTTGAAATCGCAATTTGGTTACTGTTTGGTCCCCTGAATTGCGGCCAGTTATCTTCATTATTATCACACGATGATATGAATGCCATTCCAATGAATATTAGGCATAAGAATAAAATTTTAGATTGCGAAGGATTTTCAGAAGCCATATTTAGTAAATTAGTATAATTGCCAGAATATAAACACTTTCTGAAAATAAAAAAAATAAAAGTTATTATTTCAAAACATTTTAAAAGCAGTGAGTAATTTATTATTATTCATTATTGAAAAATAATGGAATAGAATATGTCATTTTACCAAACAAGACTTGCAATCATTTAAGTAATTCATTTACTTATGATTAAATATAAGAATTTGGATAACTAATGAAGAAGAAGTAAAAAGTTGTAACCTAAAAATAAAAAAATATTACATTCACAAATGTCAACGATATCAACAATTTTGGAAGTTTCAAAAATAAAAAAGAGGTCGAAAAAGACCTCTTGTCCTGTCTGGCCCGAAGTTGTAACCTAATTTGTGATGTATTGGTGTGAGGCGTGATCTCATAAGAGCGCTTATTAAAAAATGGACTTACACTTAATTCTGCATTGAAAAGCTAACTAATAGTTAAATATAATTAGGGTTAGAGGATTTAAATAAGTTAGAATAACATTTAATTAAATAGTGAAATGAAAGAAAATCAATCAATTACCAAGGATTTTGATAAACACCGTGCTTCCTGTATTTTCCGGTTAACCGTAATAATTTATCTCATTTATGATTGGCCATTTATATAATCTTGTTCACAAAACAGAAAAAATAAAGAAAAGGAGTAAAAAATTGTTTTGACCTGAATTTAATGATCCAGCACTGAACCGTCGAAACTATCCCACATTTCAGGAAATTCCCACTCTTCAACCCCCCGTTCATTCTCCACAAGATTCTCATCCAGTTCAAGTCCTAAGCCTGGACCATCAATATTTCCTGCCAAAGTAATATGTCCATCACTGCCCATTACCAATGGCTTTTTAATATAACTTTTCCCAAGAGAACTGCGCTCAACACCATCGTCCGGTGCTGCCTGAAGATTGGGTAATTCGTGAGCAAGAAGATTTGGAATACTCGATACCACATGTAGCGATGCTACTGCACCAACAATACCTTCCTTGGCATGAGGAAGCATGGCTGCATAATATGCTTCAGCAAGAGTTGAAATGGCCTTGAGTTCAGTAATTCCACCGCAATGTGTAATATCAGGTTGAAGAATGGATGCAGCTCCTAATGACAGCAAATCACGAAATTGCCATTTTGTTACCATTCGTTCACCAGTGGCAAAGGGAATTGTTGTTTTTTTTGCCATTTCAGCCATAAGAGGAAGATTTTGAAATTGGATCGGTTCTTCATAAAACCATGGCTGAAAAGGTTCCAATGCCTTAATGATTAGCATCGATGTTTGAGGTGAATGATCTCCGTGCAGTTCAATACCCATGTCAACAGTTGGACCAATAACTTCCCTTATAGCTGCTATATTTTCTACAATACCGTTTATAAAATCAGGATTTTCAACGTAACGAGACAATCGACCCCGACTGGAAGTAACTCCCACCTTCATCGATTTGTATCCTTCATCTATTACCTGTTTAGCACCTTCAGGAGAACCAGCCTGCCCATATACTCTTACCCGGTCTCTGGTAGGGCCACCTAATAATTCATATACAGGAATGCCAAGTGCTTTTCCCTTAATATCCCACATGGCAATATCCACCGCTGAAAGAGCACTGGTAAGGATAATTCCTCCTCTGTAAAAAGCATGACGGTACATTGCCTGCCAATGATGAGCCGGTCTTCTTGGATCTTTACCAATCAGATATTGTTCCAGTTCCTTTATAGCTGCCATAGTTGTAGTAATGCGTCCTTCTACCGTCCCCTCACCAATACCAACAATCCCAACATCTGTATACATTTTTATAAAAATGGTTCGCAAAGTATTTACTGGTATGATTTCCAATTTGGTTATTTCTATTGGATCACCCGGATCCATAAGTGCTTTGTTGACGTTGAAATTATTTCCTGTTTTCGAATATTTAATTGGTTTCCCAACCAACTGTTCTGCAGTCAATAATCCGATCATTCCGGCTGTCATTCGATTAAGCCAGTTTCTTCTTGAAAAATTTTGTTTCATTTGTTTATTTAATTTTAGGATTAGTTTCCGACCTGATAAAAATGATAATGTATTCTACAATAAATTATGCTGTAAAGATTTACAACAACTCTTTTTTGACAATTTACAAAATTGTTTACATGTTTTCCCTTCAAATAATGTGTTAATTATGCACTAACTTTAAAAACCTTCGGCTTAGTTATCATAAATCTTATCTCAAAATCTGCTTTAGAGAAAGGGAAAGTTGCAAGCTATGAATTCACAAAATCGAAAGAGGTAATTCTCAATGTCAGCAAGGTTTTCATCTCACTATTTCAATTGATTTTAATGGTGTTCGATGTAACTCATTCGTCAGCCGACGGATTCGTTTCAAAAAATCGGGCACAAAAAAAGAGGTCGAAAATGACCTCTTTAAATTTTCTGGCTCCCCTAACAGTTGGAAGTTGCAACCTGAATTTTAATTTTTATCAATAATTTCTAGAATCTGCGGATATAATTCAGGTATCTTATTCTTAACCACATCCCATACAATGGAATAGTTAATTCCCATATAATCATGAATTAATCTGTCACGCATCCCTGCCATATTTTTCCATTCTATGGAATTCCATTTATATTTAAAATCTGCCGGAATCTTTTTGGTCGCTTCACCAATTATTTCAAGACTTCTGACAACCGCACGTTTTAAGGTTTCATCGGATAAAAACTCATCTTTTGAAAAATCATCAGGGATGACAGACAAAATAAAAGATACTTCATCTCGAATATGTTTAAAATATTCCAACGGTTCTTTAGACATATTGAACCTCATTTAGAATTTTAGGCCCAATGTACGGGCTTAAACCATTTTTTGTAACAACTTCAACCCTAATGTTTTTAAATAGCTTTTCTAACAACTCATAAACGGCCATATAATTGTCAAAGGTTTCCTCTTCCGGGTCAAAATCAATAAGAATATCAATATCACTTTTCTCGGTTTGCTCATTTCGAACATAAGAACCGAATAAACCAACTTCCCGAATTCCTATGGCGGAAAAGTCAGCCCTTTTAGATTTCAAAGTGGATAAGATATATTCTTTATTTGTCATTTCGGTAACAAATATACGAATCTAATTGATACGTAATTTGGGTTATGTGGTGATAAAAAAAAGAAAAAGCGTTACATGAAAAATCATATAACGCTAATACTTTTATACTGGTGCTCCCCAGGTAGGACTTGAACCTACGACCTACGGATTAACAGTCCGCCGCTCTAACCAACTGAGCTACTAGGGAATATTTATTTCCTTTGCATCCGCCGCTCCCCGCCCGGATGAATCCGTTCGGACGGGTAACCAACTGAGCTACTAGGGAATATTTATTAAAATTGAACGACTGCTTTTTCTAAAGCGTTGCAAAAATAGCAGGTTTTTAGAAAAGAAAAAATTTTTTTGAAAAAATATTAAATTGGCTATCCAACAGTAAAAACAAATACATTTACAGTTAACATACCAGCTTTATAACTGTATTCATTTCTTTTATCAGCATAAATAAAATGGCTACCTTTATAGTAATCTGAATTTTCAATATTTATAGGCATTATGAAGCAAAAACTAAATATTTCAATCGTTATTGGTTTAATATTTTTTGGTTTAAATATTATTTCAAATGCACAACCATTTAAAGTTGAACTGACCATTGAAAACCAACCTGATAATCCGATTTTATTTGGGTGGATACAAGGTGACGATTTTAATCTTATCGACAGTGCAAAAATTGATGCTTCAACATATCAGGTAACTTTTAATTTTCCTGCAAACGCTCATCCGGGAACATACCGCCTTATTTTTGGCAAAACTGCATACGCCCGGTTTATGGATGAAGGACCACAGCAACTTGATTTTATATTCAATAACGAGAACATAAAAATGAAAACCGATTTTAAATCGCCGGTTGAAAGTTTAAAGGTTATTGCGTCAGACGAAAACCAGCTTTGGTACAATTTTTTATACAAAGATCGCCTGTTAGTGAGTGAAATTCAAAATTATGAACAGCTTGTAAATCGCTATTGGGCCATTAAAGATGAAGAAAAAGCGATTGATGCTGCCGGAAAATACAACCAGTTGCAACTGGAACGCGATGTTTTTTTAAAAGAAACCGTAGATCTAAACCTGGGATTACTGGCTTCCGTTTATATCAAGAATCAACGCAAACCATTGTTGGATGGTTATTTATCGGAGATGGAAAGAGAAGAATTTTACAAAAAGAATTTCTTTCAAAACCTTAATTTTACGGATGATCGGCTTGTAAATACTTCGGTTTACAGCGACCTGGTTTTTGAATACCTGACGCATTATAATAAACCAGATTTTACTAAACAACAGCGCGAAGATGCTTATATTAAAGCGGTTGATGTCATTTTTCCGGCGGTTAATAAAAATGAAAAAGTGCATCAGTTTATAATGGCATATATTGCTAACGGATTCAAAATATTGCAGCTAAACAAAGTTATCGACTACTTAAAAACGAAATACGGTTACAAAGAATAATAGTTTTGATTGGCTGTAAGTTTGCCGCACCTAAATATTATTCGCTTTATCTGAGCCAATAAAAACTGAATTTTTCCCAACAATCATATTAATATTACTTTAGTCAAAAATTTTAACAATGATTCCAAAGATTTCAAAAATAACATCAGCAAAAGAGAATTGGTCAACTGCATTTTTGCTTTTTGATATAAAACAATTTCCATCCTCAAAATTAAACAGTAACGAGATTGATTATCTAAAGAAAAAACTGGAAAAAGAAAACGAGGCAATACTCTACAAGCATCCTGAAGTGCATTTTTTCTGCCAAATAAAAGATGAACAAAGCGTTTTTCAACAAAAGGAAATATTTCGGAAGGCAGGTGCAAAATTGTCTGAATTATTAATCACAGAAAAAATAAATTCGGTTCAAATTATTAATTCGGGGCCATTTGAATTTTTGCAACCATTTCTTGAAGGATTAATTTTAGCCGGATACAGTTTTTCAAAATATAAAAAGGAAAAAGAAGATTTCTTGCCGAATGATATACTTGTGGTTGATAAAAATATATCTCAAAATGAACTTGATGAAACTGTATCATTGATACAAGCGGTTTTTTATGCCCGCAACCTGGTTAACGAACCGCTTTCGTATTTAACCGCCATTCAGTTTTCAAAAGAAATAGAATTAATGGGATCTGAAGCCGGTTTTTCTGTTGAGGTATTTCAAAAAAAGAAAATTGAGTCATTAAAAATGGGTGGATTACTGGCTGTAAATAAAGGCAGTTTAGATCCGCCAACATTTAATATTCTGGAATGGAACCCAGAAAATGCAACCAATAAAAAACCAATTGTTTTAGTAGGTAAAGGTATTGTTTTCGATACTGGTGGATTAAGTTTAAAACCAACACCAAAATCGATGGATTATATGAAAAGCGACATGGCAGGAGGTGCAGTTGTTGCATCAACAATTTATGCCATTGCTAAAAATAAAATACCTGTACATGTTATTGGGCTTATTCCTGCTACTGATAACCGACCCGATGGAAATGCCTACGTTCCGGGTGATATTATTACTATGTATGATGGCACAACTGTTGAAATTAAAAACACCGATGCCGAGGGCCGGCTTATTCTTGCCGATGCTTTAAGCTATGCAAAAAAATACAACCCTGAATTGGTTATTGACATTGCAACTTTAACAGGTGCAGCAGAAATTGTTGCCGGCAACCAGGCAATTGTTGGTATGGGAAACAGTGCCGGTTATCTTACTAAATTAAAAGAGTGCGGCAACGAAACTTATGAAAGAATTATTGAGGTACCGCTTTGGGAAGAATATGCAAAACCCCTAAAATCAACAATTGCCGATTTGAATAATCTTGGCGTTAGAGAAGCACAATCAACAATCGCAGGAAAATTTTTGGAACATTTTACTGATTATAACTGGATTCATTTAGATGCGGCTGGAGTTTCGTTTCAGTTTGAAAAAGAGGGATATTTGCCATCAGGTGGTACTGGGTACGGAACCCGGTTACTCTACAACTTTTTGAAAAAATTCAATTAAAAAACGTAACTTTGACACCCGATTTTTAAAGGGAAATAACATCTGAAACAGACAAAGATGACACATCAGGAAAATATAAGAGTTGGCATAACTCATGGAGATATAAATGGAATCGGGTACGAAGTAATCTTGAAAACATTACTCGATCCGCGTATTCTTGAAATGTGTACACCGATTATTTATGGTTCGCCCAAAGTGGCTGCCTATCACCGTAAAGCATTGAACATCGAAAACATGAGCTTTAATCATATTCGGCATGCAAACGAGAGTCATTCGAGAAAAATAAATATTATAAATTGTGTTGACGACAATGTAAGAGTTGAACTTGGAAAATCGACTCAGGAAGCCGGCGAATCATCATATAACGCACTTGATTACGCATGTAAAGATTTGGCAGAAGGATTGATTGATGTTTTGGTTACTGCTCCTATAAATAAGGATAATATTCAAAGTGAGCATTTCAATTTTCCCGGGCATACTGAATTCCTGGCAGAGCGTTTCAATGCAACAGATTATGCCATGCTAATGGTAAGCGAAACCATGAAAATGGGTGTTGTTACAACACACCTCCCGATTTCACAAGTTGCATCGGAAATTACAAAAGAAGCTATTCTATCAAAGCTTCGAATAATGGATAAAACGCTTCAACAGGACTTTTCAGTAAATAAGCCAAAAATTGCTGTGTTTGGATTAAATCCACATGCAGGAGATAACGGTTTGTTAGGCACCGAGGAAAAAGATATTATAATTCCAGCCATTGAACAGGCTAAAAATGAAGGCATTATTGCTTTAGGCCCATATCCTGCCGACGGATTTTTCGGATCGGAAGATTACCGCAGATTTGATGCCATACTGGCCATGTATCACGATCAGGGATTAATTCCGTTTAAACTGGCATCTTTTGAACGTGGGGTAAATTATACTGCCGGTTTTTCTGTTATCCGAACTTCACCTTCACATGGAACTGCTTATGCTATTGCCGGTGAAGATAAAGCAAGCCCGGAATCTTTTCGCCAGGCGCTTTATCTTGCAATTGATGTACATAAAAACCGCGAGATTTACAGTGAGATCAGTAAAAATCCACTGAAAAAATATCATATCAATCCGAACCAGGTTGATGAAAGTGTTGATATTGAAGCAGAAGAAGAACATCACGACTAACTAATCAAGACAAAAATGTACGAGTTTATACGGGGAAACATTATTGAACGCAATCCCGCAAGTATTGTAATTGAAGCCTCAGGTGTAGGCTACTTTATTAATATTTCGCTTAATACCTACAGCAAAATTGGTACTAAAAAAGAAGGTATTCTTTTTCTGCACCAGGTAGTTCGCGAAGATGCACATGTTTTGTATGGGTTCGCAGAAAAAGAAGAACGGACACTTTTCAGAAATTTAATATCTGTTAACGGTGTTGGATCCAGTACTGCAATAATGATGCTTTCCTCATTAAATCCCGATGAAATTATTGAACGCAATTACTACCGAAAATGTGGCCATTTTAAAGGGGTTAAAGGGCATTGGAGCAAAAACTGCACAACGAATTATAATCGATTTAAAAGATAAACTTGGAAAATTGCACGAAACCGACCAAATTTTACTTTCACCAAACAATACTATCAGGAATGAAGCGTTATCTGCATTAGTCATGCTGGGATTTGTAAAACGCGACGCTGAAAAAGACTGTTTCAACTATTTTAAAAGATCAGCCTGATGCAACCGTGGAGAGTGTGATAAAACAAGCGTTAAAAAGGTTATAAAAGCAACAAAATTGACCCGAAGTTATTATAAAATATACTTCTTCTTAACACTAACATTTTTACTGACATCTTGCTAAACCAAGCGTGGCGGTAAATGGTGTTGGAATAATTGATTATTACTATCCAGCAACCAGGATACTGTTCCAATTGACACTACCGGACCATTGCCATTTCCATTTAATGATCAACCTGCATTTGGACAAACTTCCCGGATTCAAGCAAAATCTATTTAAATAAACCTAACAATATAAAATACGAAATTGAATTCGATCCGGTAACCGGTCAATATGTTTTTTATGAAAAAATTGGTAATCTCAATTACCGTTTGCCTCAAACCATGTCGATAGATGATTACATCGATTATGATTTTAACCGTTCGATTCAAAACTATTGGAGAGAAAGATCACGGATTCAGGATTTAGATAACAGGCGATCGCTTATTCCTCAACTAACTATTGGAGGTGAAGCATTTAACCGGATATTCGGAGGTAATACAATTAATATTCAACCACAAGGCTACGTTGAAGTTAGCTTTGGATACCAAATGAATGCTACCGAAAACCCTGCAATTCCTGAACGACTACGTAAGGTTCCAACATTTGATTTTGACGAAAAAATTCAGATGAATGTGAACGGGCAAATCGGTACTAAAATGAATATGCGGGTAAATTACAATACCGAAGCCACGTTCGATTATGAAAATAAAATGAACCTTGAATATACCGGCGAGGAAGATGAAATTCTGAAACGGATAGAAGCAGGTAACGTTTCGCTTCCACTTAACGGTACACTAATTACAGGTGCCTCCAATCTTTTTGGGGTTAAAGCCGAAATGCAATTTGGAAAGCTCTCACTTACTACCATATTTTCACAACATAAAGGAGAAACACAAACTGTTGAAACCGAAGGTGGCGCTCAAATAACAACATTCGATTTTTCTGCTGAAGAATACGATGCCAACCGTCACTTTTTCCTGGCACAGTATTTCCGCGATCATTATGATGAATGGTTAAGAAATACAGCAGTACCGTTAACACCCATACATATTAATAAAATAGAAGTTTGGGTAACCAATAAACGCAATAATCTTGAGGATTTTCGAAATATTCTTGCATTTCAGGATTTGGGAGAACATGAACCAAACATTTACAACGATGTTCCTGAATTCCAGGAAACTACAGGATTACCATATCCTCAAAATATTTTCCCGTTGAACGATGCAAACGGATTATACTATGAAATGGCGAATACTTACAGCGACATCCGTAATGTTCAAAATATTACACAGGTAATGTCGCAATTCGGAGACGCTTTCCAGGGTGGCCGCGATTTTGAAAAAATTGAACAGGCTCGTAAATTGAATCCTTCAGAATATACTGTTAACGAACAACTTGGATACATTTCTTTACGGGCAGCGCTTAATTCTGACGAAGTTTTGGCGGTTGCATTTAACTATACCTCGGGTGGACAAACATATCAGGTGGGCGAGTTTTCAACAGATGGTATAAGTTCGCCAAAAACATTAATATTAAAATTACTAAAAGGCACCAATCTTTCACCAAAACTTCCTACATGGAAGTTAATGATGAAAAACATTTATAACCTGAATGCGTCTCAGCTTACCAGAGATGATTTCACAATGAACATTGTTTACCAAAACGATTCAACCGGAACCTACATAAATTACCTCCCTGAGAGCAGGATAAGCGGACATATTTTGTTGGAAGTAATGAATCTCGATAAACTCAACAAACAACTCGATCCCAATAAAGATGGTGTTTTTGATTTTATCAATGGAATTACCGTGCAGGCTGAAAATGGAAGGATTGTTTTTCCTGTTGTTGAACCTTTTGGCAGTCATCTTGCCGATTCAATACAAGATCCCGCTTTAATTGAAAAATACACTTTTCAATCTTTGTATGATTCGACTAAAGTTTATGCAGAACAGGACGCAGAACATAATAAATACAGACTGGTGGGAAGTTTTAAAGGCTCATCCAGTTCCGAAATTACTTTAAATACATTTAATGTTGTTCAAGGTGGAGTTAAAGTAACAGCTGGTGGGCGCGAACTTGTTGAAAATGTGGATTATACTGTTGATTATTCGCTTGGAAGAGTTAAAATTATTAACCAGGCGCTTCTGGATGCAGGAACACCGATTCAGGTAACCACTGAAAGCCAGGAAATGTTTGCCATGCAGCGAAAAACTCTGATGGGGGCCTACGCAAATTATGCCTTCTCGGATAATTTTAATTTAGGAGCAACGGCGCTTTACATGAACGAGCGGCCAATTACATCGAAAGTTAATTATGGAGAAGACCCTATTTCGAACCTTGTTCTGGGAATGGATGCCCGTTATAACACACAAAGTATGCTTATTACCAAAGCGCTTGATGCTCTTCCGTTTTATTCAACAAAAACACCATCATCTGTTAATATTGAGGCTGAAGTTGCACGTTTATTTCCCGGACATTCAAATACTATAAAGAAAGACGGAAATGCTTACATTGATGATTTTGAGGGAACAAAAACATCGATTATGTTGAAAACACGACAATCGTGGGTGCTTGCAAGTACGCCTCAGCACCAAAATTTATTTCCTGAAGGCGACATAAATAATTCGCTTGATTACGGTTTGAACAGGGCAAAACTTGCATTTTATATTATCGATCCGCTTTTTTTACGAAATAATACCTTAACGCCAGACCACATAAAAAATAACCTGAATCTTCAATCGAATCATTTTGTTAGGGAAGTTTTTGAAAAAGAATTATATCCGTTCAGGGAACAACCAGTTGGTCAGCCAACAAATATTTCAGTTTTAGACCTTGCTTTTTATCCTAATGAAAGAGGCCCGTATAACTATGATGCAAATCCAACGAATTATTCTGCCGGTGTAAATTCTGCCGGTTATTTGAATGCGCCGGAAACCCGCTGGGGTGGAATTATGCGACCAATAGAAACCAGCGATTTTGAAGCCTCTAATTTTGAGTTTATCGAATTTTGGTTAATGGATCCTTTTATATACGATTCCCTGGATCAACACAGTGGTGGTGATTTATATTTCAACCTGGGTGATATTTCCGAAGATATTCTGAAAGACTCCCGAAAATCGTTTGAAAACGGACTGCCAACCAGTGATGATTTAACTTCGGTTGATTCAACAATCTGGGGCAGAGTTTCAACACAACAATCGCTTGTAAATGCTTTTGATAATAATCCGAATTCAAGAAAATATCAGGACATAGGATTGGACGGATTAGACGACGCAGACGAACAAAAATATTTCGATCAATATCTATCCGATCTTCAACAGGTTGTTAATAACAATGCTTATCAGGACGCTCTTGATGACCCTTCCACTGATGATTATCATTATTATCGGGGGGGCGATTACGACCAGCAACAGCTTGGCATTCTTGAACGTTATAAAAATTTTAACGGACCGGAAGGACAATTCACCAACCACTGAAATGTCGCCCGAAAGTTACCCTACTGCAGCTTCTACACTTCCGGATATTGAAGACATTAATAATGACAACACCCTTAGCGAATACGAAAGATATTACCAGTACCATGTAAGTATCAGAAAACAAGACATGGTACAGGGACAAAATTATATCAGCGCAGTAAAAGAAAGCCAGGTTGAACTTAAAAACGGGCAGGTTGACGTTGTGAAATGGTACCAGTTTAAGATTCCTATTAAAACGCCCGAACAAACGTTTGGTAATATCAGTGATTTTAAATCCATTCGTTTTTTAAGAATGTTCCTTCGCGGATTTCAGGATTCAACCATTTTACGTTTTGCTGAACTCGATTTGGTAAGAGCCGACTGGCGACGTTACACCCGTAATTTAGGTGACAATGAAGCAACATCTCCAAATGCCGGTTTTGACATTTCAGCTGTTAGTATCGAAGAAAACGGTAGTCAGGATCGGGTAAACTATATACTTCCTCCGGGAATCGACAGGGTGATTTCACCGTCTGATCCCCAGCTTCGACAGCTAAATGAACAGTCGATGTTAATGAAAGTAACCGATCTGGAACAGGGTGATGCAAAAGCTGCATATAAATCAATTGGCCTTGATTTCAGACGTTATAAAAGGCTTAAAATGGAAATCCATGCCGAGGAAATTGAAGATTCTCAACTGGAAGATAATGAATTGTATTTTTTCATCCGTCTTGGATCAGATTACAACAATAACTATTATGAATACGAAATTCCTCTGAAACTTACTCCAATACTTCCTAAAAATGTAAGATACAATGGCGATAATGAAAGCGATCGGTACATTGTTTGGCCTGATGAAAACAGGTTGGATATCCCGTTGGATTTATTTACCGAATTAAAATTACAACGAAATGATGCCATTCGTCCTGCCAATTCAACAATCACGATACAGGATGTTTTTGAGATTATAGACACGGAAAGAAGTAGAAACAAGGCTCAGAGAAGGGTAAAAATAAAAGGTAATCCGAATTTGGGCAATGTTGAGGTAATGATGATGGGTATCAGAAACCGAAGGGAGCAAATAAATACCGGGCCAAAATCAGTAGTTGTTTGGTTGAACGAACTTCGCCTTTCTGAATTCGATGAAAGCGGTGGATGGGCAGCAAATGCCCGCGTATCAACACGATTGGCAGATTTAGGTAATGTAACCGTGGCCGGAAGAACACGAACAGGGGGATATGGCAGTGTTAGCGAAAACATAAACAGCCGTCAGTTGGATGATATTAACGAAGTTGATGTTTCTGCTTCTTTGGATTTTGGCCGCTTTTTCCCTGAAAATGCTGGAGTAAGATTACCCTTATACTACGGTTTTTCACGCAGCGCAATTAATCCAAAATACAATCCGCTTGATCCGGATATTGAACTCTCACAATCATTGGATCATGCAGATACAAAACAGGAGCGCGATTCAATTAAATCAATATCCCAGGATTTAGTTACAAGAAAAAGTATTAGCATTAATAATGCTAAAATTGAGCCACAAAAGCAAAGTGAAAAAGTGCATTTGTGGGATGCACAGAATTTTGCAATAAGTTATTCTTATAACGAAATTGAAAAGAAAAATATAAATACTGAATACAATTCCGACAAAACACACAGGGTAATGTTCTCTTACAATTACTCAAGCCGGGCTCAACTGGTTCAGCCATTCCAAAAAATTCAGTTCATGCAGAAGTTCCCTTTCAGATTAATCGGGAAATTCAATTTTTATCCGCTGCCAACCCAAATTTCATTCAGAACTGATTTGTTTAGAAGGTATCATGAAACACAAACCCGCAACATTACCAACCCAAATTTGGCTATTTCACCAAATTTCGAAAAAGATTTCCTCTGGAACCGCTATTTCGACTTACGTTACGATGTATCAAGAACACTTAAAGTTGACTTTTCATCCAGCAGCACATCGAGGATTGATGAACCTGAAGGAAGAATTAACAGGCACGACGATGATTATCAATGGAAAAAAGATTCTATTCTGAATAATTTATGGGAATTAGGCCGTCCAACACTTTACAATCATAACATCAATGCTACCTATACAATTCCGATTAACCAAATACCAATGTTGAATTTTATGTCGTCAACACTTCGTTATACCGGAACTTATAATTGGGTTGCCGGGCCAATTACAGCTGATACCATCCGGTTGGGGAACAGGGTGCAAAATTCTAATGATATTTCACTTAACGGAAGCATGAATTTAACCGGCCTTTATAATAAAGTACCTTATTTACGTCAGGTTAATCAAAAATTCCGTCGGACCGGCCGTGCTCAGGGAAGTCTGGCCCGTCGTAACGGAAATCAAACAAACCAGCAGGTGCCACAGGGAAATCAGGAACAAACTTTTACAAATAATGTAAAACTTGTTAAAGATCAACCACAAAAAATTACGCACCGGTTAAATACAAAAAAATTCAAAGTAGTTGTTACCGGTGAAGATGGAGCAGTAATACCTGTTAGAGTGAACACACTTGATGCAAACAGTATTGAAATTGTTCCTCTTGAAGATTCACCACAGGCGATGTTGACGGTAACGGGCAAACCTGGTGACCAAAGTTTGATTAAAGATGTTCTTGATTTTACAACCCGTGTTTTAATTGGAGTTCAAAACATTTCAGGAACATATTCAAAATCCGGTGGAACAGTTTTACCCGGTTATTTACCCGAGCCAGTTGTTTTTGGTGCCGGAAATTATACGCCCGATCCATCATTCGGATATACTCCCGGAAGCTCATTCGCGCCTGGAATGCCGTTTTTGCTGGGTTGGCAAGACATTAATTTTGCCCAAAAAGCTGCTCAAAATGGATGGGTTACAAATGACTCCACTTTAAATATGCCATATCTATTTACAAAGAACGAAAGAATTAAT
Organism: uncultured Prolixibacteraceae bacterium; assembly: GCA_963849775.1. Classification (GTDB taxonomy): domain Bacteria; phylum Bacteroidota; class Bacteroidia; order Bacteroidales; family Prolixibacteraceae; genus Draconibacterium. Next base: position 50,791 of record CAWKIX010000034.1, read on the forward strand.
ATGAGGTCAACTTTTGAACCTATTCCTGACCTTCGTATCGATATTTCAGCTGATCGTTCGATGTCTAAAAACATTTCGCAGTTTTACCAGTACGATTATGAAAATGGCATTTTCAATGCCAACAGCTTAACGGAATCAGGTAGTTTTAGTATGTCTACATTAACGTGGGGAACTGCGTTCTTTGGAATTGGGCAAGGTAAAGTGACACAATCAGAAGCTTTTGAAAATTTTAAAACATATCGTGAAACCATTTCCCGGAGATTGGCCGAACAGCGAAATCCTGATAATGGTTTTGGTTATAATCCTGATGCTCCGCATCCTGAAAATGGAAGTTACAGAAGCGGTTACGGGCCTAACTCAGTTGAAGTACTGGTTCCTGCTTTCCTTGCAGCATATCAGGGCCGAGATCCTGAAAAAGTATCGCTTAGTATGTTCCCATCGCTTAAATTTATTCGTCCGAACTGGCAGATCAGATACGAAGGAATGGTTTCACGAGTACCGGCGTTAAGTAACATAATGAAAACCATGAACATTACGCATGGGTATCGTTCAACATACTCTATTGGTTCATACATTACAAACCTTAATTATTTTGAAAGATCTGACGGTTATAGTTATGCAACGGACCAATCAGGAAACTTTATACCTAAATATGATTTTACATCTGTGAGTATTGCAGAATCTTTTAGCCCACTGATCAATTTAAATATAATGTGGCTAAATGATTTATCAACCACTGCCGACATAAAACGCACCCGCCGGTTAAATCTTTCACTTGCCAATAATCAGCTAATTGAAGATTTAAGCAACGAATACACATTTGGCGTTGGTTACCGATTTACACGGATGGACCTGATAATAAAAACAAAAAATTCGCAGAAAGCATATTCAAATGACCTGAATGTAAGGGCAGATGTCTCTTACCGTAAGAATAAAACCACACTTCGCAAATTAGATGAACCTGACCAGATTACAGCAGGACAAAGTAATTTTACCATAAAAACTTATGCTGAATACATGTTAAGCGATCGATTCCAAATGCGGGTCTTCTTCGATAAAATTATGACTAATCCTTTTGTTGAAACTTCTTACAAAACTTCGAGTACCAATATTGGTGTAAGTTTCAGATTTACATTGGCACAATAAAAACTTAATCGTACTTTTGGAAATCATAAATTCATTATTGCTATGAATCTGGGTTTATTAAGTATTGATACGCCATTGGAAATAATAAACCAATGGGTGCAAAAAAGCCTGATCGGGAATTTAGGTATTGAATTCACCAAAATTGACATTGGCCTGGTGAAAGGATTTTTTATTCTTTCAGAAAAAAACTGCAGGCCCGACGGGGCACTTCACGGAGGTGCAAATCTTGCCATGGCTGAAACACTGGCTGGTTTAGGCAGCATGTTACTTGTTGATAATTCAAAATTTGATGTTCTGGGAACACAAATCAGTGGAAGTCACACCGGCATGTTAAAAGATGGAAAAGCATTTGCGAAAGCCACAATAATTCACAAGGGAAACAAGACTCATATCTGGAATGTTGATATAACCGATGAAGAAGGCAGGCTTATTTCAACAGTTAGAGCCACAAACATGATTGTGTTAAGGAATGACTGATTCAAAAGATTTTACACTATTTATTGATAAACTTATTGCAAAAAATTGCCCTTTTGCAATTTGGTCAATGCCCGGAAGTAATACTCCGGAAATTCTTATTTCAAAGAAAGAAGAGTTGATTTACCCCGGTGAATTCAACCGTTTAAACGAGCACGAAGGATTTGTTTTTGCTCCTTATCAAATAAGTAGCAGAAATCCGCTTGTAATTTTAAAACCAGGTATTTATAAAAAAGGCTTTGATCATATTCAGAATATCAACTGTGAAATAATTCAACCTGAAATAAAACGAAAAGTCCGGCAAAATAATCCGTTTATCATATCCAAGGAAGAATTTCTGAATGACATTGAAAATACGATTTTCGAAATTAATAAAACCAAGCTGTCTAAAGTGATTATTTCGAGGCTGATTCCTCATCATAGAAATAACGAATCAATCAGTGAAATATATTTGAAGCTGTTTCAGCAAACACCAAATGCCTTTGTTTATTTGGTTAACCTTCCAAAAGCCGGATTATGGATGGGGGCAACACCTGAAATCTTGCTAAAGTCGGAAGGTAAAACACTTGAAACCGTTTCGCTGGCCGGAACACAAACAAGAAAAGATGTTGATGATTACAGTTGGTACACTAAAGAAATTGAAGAACAGGCATTTGTTTCCCGCTACCTGCTGGATGTATTCTACAAATTCAATATTCATCCTTACACAACCCGCGGTCCTGAAACACTTGAAAGTGGGAAAGTTGCCCACTTAAGTACAAGCTTTCGGTTTTCACAGCGTAAACTCAGTTCAAATCTTGGAGATTTTATTGCTGAACTTCACCCAACACCTGCAGTTTGCGGTTATCCAAAATCAAGGGCAGCCAGATTCATCCCAAAAATTGAAAAACACGATCGCCGTTTTTATACAGGTTATTTAGGTCCGTGGCGTTTGAATGGCGGTGTTGGATTATTTGTAAATTTGCGTTGTATGGAAATTACTGACCGCAACAATATATTTTGTATTCAGGCGGTGGAATAACATCGCGTTCTGTTCCTGAAGACGAATGGGATGAAACAAATAAAAAGGCAACAACCTTACTATCAGCGATTGAAGCTGTTCAAAACAAATGATTTCTACAAAAAAACACATACAACAACTGGCTGCCATTCTTAGAGCAAAAGGAATTAAGGATATTGTAATTTCTCCGGGATCTCGAAACAGCCCATTAATAAATACATTTACAGGAAGCGGCTACTTTAATTGTCGAAATATTGTTGATGAACGCAGCGCAGGTTATTTTGCAATCGGACTTTCGCAAGCAATAAAAAAACCAGTGGTTTTAGTTTGTAGTTCGGGAACATCAACGCTAAATTATGCGCCCGCAGTTGCCGAAGCCTTTTATCAAAATATTCCGTTAATCGTGCTCACTGCCGACCGACCAACTTACTGGATTAATCAAGGTGAAAATCAGTCGATTAATCAAAGCAAGATTTATCAGGATTTCTCGAAAAAAGAAATCACACTACCAATGGGCGAATCGGAAAAGGAATTATGGTTTGCCGGTCGTGAAATAAATGAATGCTTGAATATTTCTATTTCAGGTATTCAAGGCCCTGTTCACATTAACATTCCTTTGGAAGAACCTTTGCACGATTTGCTTGATGAAGATTTGCCTTCAGTAAAAAATATTGAAGTCGCCAAAACAAAAGCTTTTATTTCTGAAAAAGAATTAGAAAAACTGGCTGTAGATTTCAACCGCGCAGAAAAAGTTTTGATTCTGGCAGGTCAACAAACTCCAAACGCTGAACTTGAAAAACTTTTAGCTGATTTTGTTAAAAAAACCGGTGCAGTTGTATTAAAAGAGCAACTTGCAAATCTCGATAATTCACATTTTTGTGGAAGTGTTGATTTGCTGATTACTTCATTACTTTCAGATAACATTGAAGATTTTCAACCCGATTTGCTCATCAGTTTTGGCGGGCAGTTTGTATCAAAACCGCTAAAACAATTTCTACGAAAAAACAGGCCGGAAAATCACTGGCACATTAATATCGGAATCGAACACACCGACACTTACCAGTCACTGACAAAAACGATTGGAATTGATGTTGAAACATTTATTAATCAGCTTTTACCGTTGGGAAATTCAAAAAATACCAACTTTTTAAATCTTTGGAAAGAAAAGGAACAACAGGTAAATAACCAGCGCGATGAATTTATTTCACAAACTGATTTTTGTGACTTGTCTGTATTCAATCAAATACAAAAACACATTCCTGAAAATTCAGTGTTGCACCTCGGAAATAGCTCTCCGGTTCGTTATGCATTGCTTTTCGAAACACTTAAAAATGTTGAATATTTCAGCAATCGCGGGGTTAGCGGTATTGATGGTTCCATGTCAACTGCTGTTGGTTTTGCATCCGAATCAAACAAAATAAACACGCTCATCTTGGGCGACCTTTCATTTTTCTACGATTCAAATGCACTGTGGAATAAATATACTGGCGAGAATTTGCGAATAATTGTCATTCACAACGGCGGCGGAAATATTTTTAGCTTGATTAAAGGACCGACAGAATCACCTGCTTTTAAAGAACACTTTTTCACGGAAAATAAGTTCAGCGCCGAAGGAATTGCAAAATCTTTTGGATTGGAATATTTTAATGCAGCTACAAAATCTGAACTCGAAATTGCATTTGATAATTTTTATTCACCAGAACAAAATAAGGCAGCTATTCTCGAAATTTTTACTGATGCCGAATTGAACACAAAAGTGTTCCGCGAGTTATTTAAAACAGTAAAAAAATAAAGCAAAATATATCATGGCAACTTCAAGAAACTGGGAAACCATCAAAACATACGAAGACATTTTTTTCGATTATTTCGAAGGAATCGGGAAAATCACAATCAATCGCGAACGCTACCGAAATGCATTTCGGCCAACTACGGTAAATGAAATCAGCGAAGCTTTACGCATTTGTCGCGAAGACCAGCGGATTAACGTGATTGTTTTAACCGGCGCCGGCGATAAAGCTTTTTGTGCCGGTGGCGACCAAACGGTTAAAGGCAAAGGTGGATATATTGACAAAGACGGAATTCCACGTTTAAATATTTTGGAAGTTCAACGCCAGATTCGCAGTATGCCAAAACCTGTAATTGCCATGGTTAATGGTTTTGCAATTGGCGGAGGTCATGTGTTGCATGTAGTTTGCGATATCAGCATTGCCAGTGAAAATGCAATCTTTGGGCAAACCGGACCAAAAGTAGGAAGTTTTGATGCCGGACTTGGCTCTTCGTATCTTGCAAGTATTGTCGGGCAAAAAAAAGCCCGCGAAATCTGGTTTATGTGCCGCCAGTATTCGGCTGCCGAAGCGCTGGAAATGGGATTGGTAAACAAAGTCGTTCCCTTCGACCAATTGGAAGATGAAGTAGTTGCCTGGGCAGAAAAAATGCAGGAACACAGTCCGTTGGCATTGCGAATGCTAAAACTTGGTTTGAATGCCGAACTCGACGGACAAGTTGGAATTCAGGAATTTGCCGGAAATGCAACATTACTTTATTATTTAACCGAAGAGGCACAGGAAGGAAAACATGCATTCCTTGAAAAACGAAAACCTGATTTTAAAAAATATCCTAAGTTTCCTTAAAATAACAATTTTGTATAACTTTCATTTTTGTTGCCAAACCTTTAAAAGGATAATATGAAAACATGGAATTTTAAAGTAAAAAGAAATCCTCAAGAGATTCTTAAAAAACTTGACTCTGCTCTTGTATCTGTTGACGGAATGGTATTTAATACGCATAATAATGAAAATGATTCAATAGCTTTTAAATTGCGTAAACGGGTTCAGAATGGATATTCTGCCATAGAGGATAATCAAATTATTGTAAAAGGGAAAATATCAAAAACAGATATTGAAAATGAAACCGATGTAAAAATCTCTTTTTCTCAACACTTTTTAAGAATATTGTATATATCCATTTATTTGATCTTTGGTCTATTGGCAATAATCTTGGGAATAAGCAGCAGTGCATTCATATTCATAATTGCAGGATTTTTATTAGCTGTGGGAATTGCAATTTGGATTGATGTACAAAAGAAGTCTGAAAAGGATATTCAAAAATATAAGTTATTAATTTCTGAAATATTAGAGTTTGAAAAGTGAAAACACATTTGGTAACAAATTGTAATATGGCAGGTAGAGGGTTTAGCTGTTTTTGTAACAAAATAGTAAGATGAGTTATCTTTGTGTTTGTTTGAAAATCTAACTTATGGCAACTGCAAAAAGCTGGATAAACGCAGCACGACCACGAACACTCCCACTGGCACTTTCAGGAATTATTATGGGTTGCGGACTGGCCTGGTCAGTTGGTTCTATTCATATTACTTGTTAGTGTCATTAGCCATAATTACTGCTACACTCATTCAAATATTCTCAAATTTCGCAAACGATTACGGTGACAGTCAGCGTGGAACCGACAATCAATTTCGGTTGGGTCCAACCCGCACCATGCAAAGTGGAGAAATCAGTAAAAAGGAAATGGTTAAAGGAATGTCGGTTGTTGGAGGACTGAGTCTTATCTTCGGTATTGGATTGGTTTATTTTGGGACCTGGCATCATTCAAAAATCATTTTTTTCATTTTTATCGCGTTTGGAATTCTATCGCTTCTGGCAGCCTACTTTTACACCGCCGGACAGAAAATCCTACGGATACATTGGTCTTGGCGATTTATTTGTTTTCCTGTTTTTTGGATTACTTCCCGTTGCAGGTGTTTTTTATCTGAACGCCAACTATTTACCCGAATTACATTTTTCTGCCAGCCATTACAATTGGATTATTTAGTACCGGAGTACTGAACCTGAATAATATGCGCGATATTGAAAACGACAGAAATTCCGGGAAAATAACTTTGCCTGTAAGAATGGGGCAACAAAAAAGCCGGATATATCACATTGTCATGATTTTAGGTGGTTGGATTTGTGCAATTATCTTTATTGTAAATCAATACAAATCGTTGTGGCAATTGTTGTTTTTGATCACACTCCCAATTTTTATCATGCGATTTGATTAAAATTACCAAAACAAAAAATGATAAAGAACTTGACCCGTTTTTAAAACGTCTCGCACTTTCAACGTTAGCTTTTACACTGCTTTTTTGTACAGGACTTATAATTTCTGCCGCATGATTGCGCGTTACAAAAAATACGAACTGCAATTTAAACGCACAGCAAAAACGTCTCGTGGTGAATACAAAACCCGTCCGGTGTGGTTTCTATTTCTTTCAGAAAACGGAAAAACCGGCATTGGTGAGTGTGCCCCACTTTCAGGACTGAGTACTGAAACTCCTGAACAGGTTGAAAAACTGTTGGATGAAATTTGCAAAAATCCTGAAAACGTTTATTGAAAATAATGAATTGACTAAAACCGTTTCTTCTGTTCAATTCGCGCTGGAAACTGCCTGGCTTGACTTAAAATCAGGCGGAAAACAACAACTTTTCCCATCTGCTTTTTCTGAAGGGAAAAAAGGAATTCCAATCAACGGATTAATCTGGATGGGTGATGAAGATTTTATGCAACAACAAATTCAGGAAAAACTAGATGCCGGATTTCGTTGTATCAAACTTAAAATTGGTGGAATTGATTTTGAAAAGGAAATTGAATTGCTGCAAAATATTCGACAAAATTTCGGTGCTGAAAAAATTATTCTTCGAGTGGATGCCAATGGTGCATTTCAGCCGAAAGAAGCAATAGAAAAACTACAACGACTTGCCAGCTGCAAATCCATTCCATTGAACAACCAATTGCTGCCGGACAGTGGCAGGAAATGGCAAAACTTTGTGCCAAGTCGCCAATTCCAATTGCTCTCGACGAAGAACTAATTGGAATTAATTCATTAACCGAAAAAGAAAAATTATTGGATACAATACATCCGCAATTTCTTGTGCTTAAACCAAGTCTTCATGGCGGATTTAGCGGATGCAATGAATGGATTGAACTGGCAGAACAGCGAAAAATTGGCTGGTGGATAACTTCATATTTAGAATCAAATATTGGATTAAATGCCATTGCACAATGGACTTTCCACAAAAATGCTCAAGGTTACCAGGGACTTGGGAACAGGAGGATTATTTACCAATAATATTGAATCTCCATTGGAAATCAGAGGCGAAGAGCTTTGGGTTAAATCCGGAAAAAACATTTCAATTTCCAAAAAACTTTTTTGAAGCATGAATCTTTTCCCAAAACATATCAGACTAAACGGAAAAGATGTTGTGATAAGCGAACTTCTTAAATCTTCAACAGAAAAATCGGAATTAATTGAATTTCTAAAAGAATGGTATTCAACGGAAAGTTTTATTGAAGTCAGAACTTCGGGAAGTACGGGAACGCCAAAAACAATTCAGCTTGAAAAAGAATTTGTAGCAGCAAGCGCACTTCGCACCATCCGGTTTTTTCAATTAAAAAAAGGAGATAGTGTTTTGCATTGTCTGCCAATAAAATATATCGCCGGCAAATTAATGATTGTGCGTGCACTAATTGGAGAACTTGATTTGCACATCGTTGAACCAGAAACCGATTTCGCATTTCTTAAAACAGAAAAATTCAAATTTGCTGCCATGGTTCCTGCTCAGGTAAGTAAAATTCTTGAATGCAGAACCATCCTGGTTTCAAAACCTCGACCAACTATTAATTGGCGGGTCAGCAATTCCGTTTAATATGGAAAAGAAGTTACAGAATGTTTCAACGGCTTGTTATTCAAGTTATGCAATGACTGAAACTGCAACTCACATCGCTTTACGAAAAATAAATGGAACAAGATTCTGATAACTTCTACCACTGTTTGGATGACATTCAGGTTCAGCTTTCAGAAGATAATTGTTTGCAAATTTTGATGCCGGGACTGCCTGAACAACCACTTCAAACCACAGATCTGGCAGAACTAAAAGATGAAAAAACATTCCGAATTCTGGGCAGAAAAGACAATGTGATCATTTCGGGCGGTATTAAATATTCGCCCGAACAATTGGAGAAAAAATTGGAACATTTCATTGAAATTCCTTTTCAGATTTCTTCGCTTCCACATGAATCGCTGGGAGAACAACTGGTTTTGGTTTTGGAAGAAAATAAAAATGATAATATAGTAATCGAAATTAAAAATACCTTTCGGCAACATCTTTCAAAATACGAACAACCCCGGCAAATTATTTTTATTGAGCACTTTCCAAGAACTGAAAACGACAAAATCAATCGAAATCAACTTCAACAAATACTCGAAAATATATCCTGATTATTGAACAACTTTCATAAAGTAACTGTTACATTTTTCTAATTAATCATAAAAAAAGTGCAAAGCATTTTTAATTCTTATAAAAATTTTATTCTTTTGAATCAGATTTAAAACAAAAATGAAAAAATTAAATACAATATGGCTTCCGTGGTGGGGTCTTCTTACGTAAGTTAGGAGTTAAGAGCCATATTGGTATTTTAAAAGATATACAGAGGCCTGCTCCTAAAGAGTGGGTTTTTTTATTTTAAAGATTATGAGAAAAATGAATTTAAATATTTGGTGGTGGCCCGGACAACTTTTTACAAACCGTGAAGAGAAGTAACGCTATTGCCAAAAAATTAGGAAAGCGGCTCATCGAATCACGGTGAGCCGCTTTTTTTGGAGCCTCTCCCAACCCTCTCCAAAGGAGAGGAGAAAGAATGAGAATAAAATAATAACTGATACTTCAGAATCCCCCCTCGGGGGATTTAGGGGGTCAAAAACATAGATAATGGAAAAATTAAATTACAAACCTGTCGTTCGGAAAATACTCGCCGATACCGTTACACCGGTAAGTATTTACCTGCGACTGCGAACGCTTTATCCAAAAGCTATTCTTTTGGAAAGCTCTGACTATCATGGCAATGAAAATTCCTACTCGTTTATCTGTTTTAGTCCGGTTGCCAGTTTCACCGTTGATAACGGAAAAGTAACCAAAGAACTTCCGGGAGATAAAAAAGAAGAATTTTCACTCTCATCCGAAAGAATACTGGATGATGAATTGGATGGATTTTTTAAATCCTTTGTTGTCGATTCATCAGAAATTGAGCTGCCGGCAAATGGCTTGTTTGGGTACTTGAATTTCGATGCTATCCAGCATTTTGAAACCATCAAATTCACCTCCGACAAAAAAGAAGAGTACCAGATTCCTGAAGTGAAATACTGTTTTTATAAATATGTAGTCGCCATCGACCATCATAAAAATGTAATTCATATCGTTGAAAATTTGCTTGATGATGAGAAATCGCAAATGGATTATGTTCATCACTTGTTGGTGAACCTGAATTTTTCAACTGCCAAATTCAAACCGGTTGGCGAGGAAACTTCGAACATTACCAACGAGCAATACAAACACATGGTAACAAAAGGAAAAGAACATTGTTATCGTGGCGATGTATTTCAGATTGTGTTGAGCCGCCAGTTTGCTCAGGAATTTGAAGGTGACGATTTTAACGTGTATCGCTCGCTTCGTTCCATCAATCCTTCACCCTATCTTTTTTATTTTGATTATGGCGATTATCGTATTTTTGGCTCCAGTCCTGAAGCCGAATTGAGAATAAAAGACAACAAAGCTTACATTCATCCGATTGCCGGAACATTTAAACGCACCGGGAATGATGAACAAGACCGCGAGTTGGCTGAAAAATTGAGCAAAGACCCAAAAGAAAACTCGGAACATGTGATGCTGGTTGATTTGGCACGCAACGATTTAAGCCGAAATGCCGACCATGTGGTTGTGGAAACTTATCGCGAAATTCAGTTTTATTCGCATGTAATTCATTTGGTTTCGCAGGTTTCAGGGGAAATTACCGACGATACTAACCTGATAAAAGTGTTGGGTGAAACGTTTCCGGCGGGGACTCTTTCAGGAGCACCAAAATACAAGGCCATGGAATTGATTGATAAATATGAAAACCAAAATCGCGGATATTATGGCGGATGTATTGGTTATCTTGGTTTCGACCGAACGTTGAACCATGCAATTATGATTCGTTCATTCTTGAGTAAAAACAGCAAATTGTTTTACCAGGCAGGTGCAGGAATTGTAGCAGGGTCGCAGGAAGAAAGCGAATTACAGGAAGTAAATAACAAACTGGCAGCGCTGAAAAAAGCGATTGAATTGGCTAAGGAAATCAGTTAAGAAGAAGCCTCCCCTATCCCCTCCGAAGGAGGGGGAAAAGAGAGGGGAGTTAAAAACAAAGAAGTAAAAAACAAGAAATATGAAAAACTCAAAAGAAAATAACTCGGTTTCCAATCCCCCCTCCTTAGGAGGGGATGGGGAGGCTTTCAATCCTCCTCCCCTTCGGGGAGGTCGGGAGGGGCTTCAATAGTAGTCATTGATAATTACGATTCATTCACCTACAACCTGGTGCATGCAATCAAAAAGATTTCCGGTTTGCCGGTCGATGTTTTCCGCAACGACGAAATTAAACTGGAAGATTTGGAAAAATATGATAAAATTGTACTTTCTCCTGGTCCCGGATTACCGGAAGAATCAGGATTACTTCTCGAAATTATTAAAGAATATGCGCCGAAAAAAAGCATACTCGGTGTTTGCTTGGGGCATCAAGCCATTGGCGAAGCATTTGGCGGAAAGTTACTCAACATGAAAAAAGTTTTGCACGGAATTGCCACCCCGGTTGAACTTACAGAGATAAAATCGGTTCTTTTTGAAGGATTGCCGAAATCATTCGAAGTAGGAAGATATCATTCCTGGATTGTTCAGCAGGAAGGATTACCCGATTGTTTCGAGGTAACAAGCTACGATAGCGACGGTTTCATAATGAGTATGCAGCATAAAGAATATAATGTTCAGGCGGTACAATTTCACCCGGAATCGGTACTAACTCCGCTTGGTGAAAAAATATTGGAAAACTGGTTGAAAGCCCCCTCTAACTCCCCCAAGGTGGGAGAATAGAATTAACCCCTGGATTTATCCCGGGGAATGAAAATAGTAATTGAATAGGTGCGTTCACAACTGTTGATTAAATTATCTGGGATGCACGCACCTCAAAACAAAAGCTGATTAACATGAAAATGACTTTAGAATACTTATTTGAAGGAAATATTCTTACACGTGAAGAGGCAAAATTAAGTTTGCTCGAAGTTGGGAAGGGCATGCACAGCGAATCTGAATTTGCATCATTCCTAACCGTCTTTAAAATGCGTCCTGTCGCATCAGAAGAGCTCGCTGGTTTCAGAGATGCCATGGCCGAATTGAGTTTAGTTACCGATTTAGCTGATTATAATGCCATTGATGTTGTGGGTACCGGCGGCGACGGTAAAAACACATTCAATATTTCAACACTGGCTTGTTTTGTCATTGCCGGTGCAGGAGTAAATGTTACCAAACATGGAAATTATGCTGTTTCGTCCACAAGCGGTTCGTCGAATCTGCTTGAACTACTGGGTTACAAGTTCAGTAATAATGTTGAAGATCTGAAACGAAATTTAGATTCAGGAAATTTCTGTTTTATGCATGCACCGCTTTTTCACCCGGCAATGAAACACATTGCTCCTGTTCGTCGTGCTTTAAAAGTGCCTACTTTTTTCAATATTTTAGGACCAATGATAAATCCTTCTTCACCAAAATACCAGTTGCTTGGAGTGAATAACAATGAAAATTTCGAACATTACAAAAATGTTTATAAAACGCTGGATGTGAACTTTGTGATTGTAAACAGTAAAGATGGATACGACGAAGTTTCGCTTACTGCAGATACTAATTTTGCAAACAATAAAAGCGAAGGAAATATCACACCGGCAGAATTTGGTTTTGAAAAGATTACTCCCGAAAAACTTTTTGGCGGAAATTCAGTAGAAGAAGCTGCAAAGATATTTTTGAATATTCTGGAAGGAAAAGGAACGATTGAGCAAACCAATGTTGTGGTTGCAAATGCAGCACTTGGACTGAATGTTGTTTATCCTGAAAAAGAATTGAAAGAATGTGTTGCTTTAGCAGTTGAATCGCTTGAAAAGTGGAAATGCATTGAAGAAATTAAAAGCGGTAATAAATTAACTGTCATTTCGAGTTTGAGGTACGAAAAAGAGAAATCTGTTCAAATAAGGAGATTTCTCCTCTCCCGATACACGATCGTCGAAATGACAATTAAAATAAAATGAAAATGAAAATTCTAGAAAAAATAATCGATGCCAAAAAAGAAGAAGTGGCACATCAAAAAAAGTTGGTTGATATTGAAGTATTGAAAGAAATTCCTGATTTTATCAGGGAGTGTAATTCACTAAAAGCCAGCTTATTAAAACTGGCTCATCAGGAATTATTGCTGAATTTAAACAACGATCTCCTTCAAAAGGTGACATCAATCTTTCCGCAAAAGTGGAAGAAGTTACAAAAGCTTACGCTGAAGCAGGTGCAGCAGGTTTATCGGTTTTAACCGAACCTAAATTTTTTGGCGGTCATCAATCAAATTTGGTAAAAGCACGAGAGATTAATCCTGAAATACCAATTCTTCGCAAAGATTTTATGATTGACCTTTATCAGGTGATTGAAGCTAAAGCCTATGGTGCTGACGTGATTTTGTTAATTGCGGCTTGTCTTGAAAACGAACAGGCAGAAATTTTGGCAAGGCAGGCAAAAAACCTTGGAATGGAAGTTTTGATGGAAGTTCACAATGAAGAAGAGTTGGAAAAAGTAAATGATTTTGTCGACATCGTTGGCGTAAACAACCGCAACCTGAAAACCTTTGATGTGAATGTGGAAACTTCGGTTCAACTTGCAAGACTTATCCCCGACCGATTTGTGAAGATCTCAGAAAGCGGATTATCAGGTGCCAAAGAAATTCATTATCTGCGTGAAAATGGATTTAAAGGATTCCTGATTGGCGAAACGTTTATGAAAACGAAAAATCCGGGAGAAGCTTGTAAGAAGTTTATTGAGGAAATAGAAATGAAACAATGAAAAGTCGTCACCCCTTTATCCCCTCAAGGGGAAATTAATGCTAAGTAGCCCCTCGAGGGGGTTGGGGGTGAGACAGAACTTAATTAAAGAATGAAAACACTAACAATAAAAGTCTGCGGAATGAAATATACAGAGAATCGCGAGGAAGTAGAAAAACTTCCGGTTGATTTGCTGGGCTATATTTTTTATCCGCAGTCGAAAAGATATGTAGGTGAAAATCCACAGGAAGGTCTCTTTAATTCAGCAAAGCCCAAAGTAGGTGTTTTTGTCGATGAAAATGCGTTTGAGATTCTGGCACTCGCTAAAAATCTGGGTTTTGAATGGGTTCAATTGCACGGCAAAGAAAATCCAAAAACCTGCCAGTTATTGAAAAACCAGGGACTAAAAATCATAAAAGCTTTTAGTGTTGACGAATCATTTCAATTTCACAAAACAAAGCCATTTGAAAGAATTGTAGATTATTTTCTTTTTGATACAAAATCAAATCTTCCTGGCGGTTCGGGCAAAAAATTTGATTGGAAGATCTTAAACAAATATGAAGGAAATACCCCATTTCTGTTGAGTGGCGGAATTAAACCTGAAGATGCAGAAGAGATAAAAAAAATCGACCACCCGCAACTTGCCGGTGTAGATTTAAACAGTGGTTTTGAAGATGAACCCGGAAAAAAGAATATTAAAAAATTAAACGAGTTTATTGAAGTATTAAAAGACTAAAGTTGCAACCGTTGTTGTCATTCCTGCGAAAGCAGGAAACTCACCAATGGAAGTAACAGAGTCCCGTTTGCACGGGAATGACAAAAAAGAAAAAATATGAAACAACCATGATTAAAGAATTAAGCACAGCAGATAATGATTAAAATTCTTCGTCTCGTGTCTTGATTCTTGTGTCTTGGTTCTAATTTAAAATAAATGAAATACTCGGTTAACGAAAAAGGATATTACGGTGAATTTGGTGGAGCATGGATTCCCGAAATGATGTACACCAACATCGAAGAATTAAAAACCAGATACCTCGAAATTATTGGGTCGGAAGAATTCAAAAATGAATTCGATGATTTAATGAAAAATTACGTAGGTAGGCCATCGCCACTTTATTATGCAAGCCGGATATCGGAACATTATGGTTCAAAAATCTATTTGAAACGAGAAGATTTGAATCACACCGGTTCGCATAAATTGAACAATACCATTGGCCAGATTCTGCTGGCTCAAAAGTTGGGCAAGACAAGAATAATTGCAGAAACCGGTGCTGGTCAGCATGGAGTAGCAACAGCAACTGTTTGTGCGCTTAAAGGCATAAAATGTGTTGTTTACATGGGAGCGCTGGATGTTTCGCGCCAGGCGCCCAACGTGAAAAAAATGAAGATGCTGGGCGCAGAAGTTATTCCGGTACACAGTGGAAATAAGACTTTGAAAGACGCCACTAACGAAGCCATGCGCGACTGGATTAACAATCCGGTGGATACGCATTATATTATTGGTTCGGTAGTTGGACCACATCCCTACCCTGACATGGTGGCCCGATTTCAATCCATTATCAGCAAGGAAATGAAAAGCCAGCTAAAAGAACAAACCGGCAGCGAATTTCCAACTCGTGTTTTAGCCTGTGTTGGTGGTGGAAGTAACGCTGCAGGAGCATTTTATCATTTTTTGGATGATGAACAAGTTGAATTGATTGGAGTTGAGGCTGCAGGAAAAGGTGTGGATACGCCGGAAACTGCTGCAACTTTAACTGTTGGGACTCCGGGAGTTTTGCACTCCAGTAAAACCTACCTGATGCAAAACAGTGACGGACAAATTACAGAACCTTATTCCATTTCTGCGGGGTTAGATTATCCGGGAATCGGACCGCTACATGCGCATCTGTTTAAAACCGGAAGAGCAAAATTTCTTTCTGCAACGGATGAAGAAGTTTTGCAAGCGGCCTTGCTTTTGACACAAAAAGAAGGAATCATTCCAGCACTCGAATCAGCACATGCATTGGCAGCTTTGGAAAAAATTAAAATGAATGCCGGATGATGTGAACGTAGTAAATTTATCCGGAAGTGGCAATAAAGACATGGAAACTTATTTGAATTATTTTGGGTATTGAAGCCCCTCTCCAACCTCTCCCCGAGAGGGAGAGGCTAAAAGAATGAGAAATAGAGTATTGAAATTAGCAAAGAACTTTGTCTTCTAATGTCCCCCTTGGGGGATTTACGGGGCTCAACTTTAACAACATGAAAAACAGAATAAATCAACTTTTCGAGACTAAAAAAGAAAACATACTTTCGGTGTATTTCACTGCCGGATTTCCAAATTTGAATGACACTGTTCAAATTATTCAGGAGCTGGAAAAGAATGGCGTTGACCTCATCGAGATCGGGATGCCATTTTCAGACCCCGCGGCTGATGGGCCAACCATTCAGCACACAAGTGAAGTGGCCCTCAAAAACGGGATGAGTTTAAAATTGCTTTTTGAGCAACTCAAAGAAATCAGAAAATCGGTAAATATACCTTTGATTTTGATGGGTTATTTTAATCCGGTTTTGCAGTTTGGCGTTGAGGAGTTCTGCAAAAAATGCAATGAAGTTGGTATTGACGGAACCATTTTACCCGACCTTCCATTGGATGAATTTGAGGAAAATTACAAATCGGTTTTCACACAAAATAACCTGCATAATATTTTACTGATTACACCACAAACTTCTGAAAAAAGAATTCGTCAAATCGATGAAGCTTCCGAAGGGTTTATTTACATGGTTTCCTCATCGGCAACAACCGGTGCTGGCAAAAAAGTAGAAGATTTTCATACGGATTATTTTGAAAACATTCAGCAAATGAACCTGAAAAACCCACGCTTAATTGGTTTTGGAATTTCAGACAACGCCACATTTTCCAACGCTTGCAAGTATGCGAACGGCGCAATTATTGGTAGTGCTTTTGTGAAATCATTCGACGAAAATTTACCAATCGAGTCAGAGTATTTCATCGTTTGTTAACAGAATTGTTTTAGCCGTGTAATATTGCAGTTGTTTATTTATGGCAAGAATGATTGATATTTTAAAAATATGTTATGAAACAGCTTTTTAGCAGGTTTGCTATAATTATCATTTAATCAGAATTTTAATTAAAGACAATCTTGTATTTTATAGTTAACTTTTGTTAAACCATATTTTACAACATATCAAAATTAAAAAATCCGAGTTATTTTAATAACGAATTCTAAAAGATCAATGCTATGTTGGAATACGCTAAAACAATTTTACCAAAAGTAAGTTTCAGTAAAGATTTATTCAGTAAAGAATTGAACAAATGTATTGATTGGGTTGAAAAAGATGAACTGCAGGAATTGTATCTGTGGTGTTATGAAAATTTCGGAGAGATTTATCCGGAAGTGCTTTCAAAAGCTTTTGCAACTGTTGCAGCATAATATAAAAAGGCGGGTATTTTATCCGCCTTTTTGTTTTCACATTTCTGCCAACATCAGATTTCTACCCACAAACTACATTTCTTTCATGACAACTTGCTTTGTACATCAATAAATAACATATACCCCATTCTGATTGCCATTCATTGATATTCTTAACTTTCAAGTACCCCTTTCAGTAAGTTTGAGTTTAAAACCTTAAAAATTGTGTTGTTCAATTTATGTTCAAGACGATGGGTATAACGGGGAACCAGGGGATTGAATAATAAAAATAATGCACATCTTTTTACATAGAAATAGTTAAACAGCATTAAAAACATGTAAAGGTGCAAGTATCTGACCGGCTGGCAGATATTCAAACTCCCGTTTCCCCGGCGGGAGTTTTTTATTTGGAAAGGGAAATATAAAATATGGAACCTTTTAAGTACAATTTATAATTATTTATTTATGAAAAAACTACTGTTCATTTTAATGGCTTTGTTAGTTGGAATAAATGGTTTATTAGCCCAAACAAAGCAAATCACAGGAAAGGTAACTTCTGCGGATGATGGATTACCAATCCCGGGAGTTTCAGTGAGTGTGAAAGGAACCACTACTGGAACAATTACTAATCCTGACGGAACCTTTTCGCTAAGGGTTCCGGAAAACGAAGTACTGGTTTTTTCTTTTGTTGGAATGACAACAAAGGAAGTTCCGATTACCAGTGCAACCGTTTATAATGTGACCCTCGAAACTGAGTCTATTGGAGTAGATGAGGTTGTAGTAACTGCAATGGGTATCCGGCGGGACAAAAAGGCCCTCGGATATTCGGTCAGCGAATTTAATGCAGATGATTTTGGAAATGTAGGTAACGATGATGCAACTAAAGCACTTCAGGGAAAAGTCGCCGGTGTTTCAATCTCTGCCGGATCAGGTGCACCTGGTGCTTCAACAAGAGTTATTGTTCGTGGACTTTCATCCATTACCGGAAGTAACCAACCACTTTATGTTGTTGATGGCGTGCCAATTAACAACACTTATTCAAGTGGAAATGCCACTGAAAATTCAATGAATGTAAATGCCAAAGTAGATTTTGGTAACTCAGCAGCAGATATTAACCCTGCTGACATTGAAACTATTTCGGTTTTGAAAGGAGCAGCGGCAACTAATCTCTACGGATCAAGAGCTGCAAATGGTGTTATAATGATTACCACCAAAAACGGTGCAAAAAACAAAGATTTACAGGTTACTGTTTCAAGTGCATCTGCTTTTACTGAAGTTGGAAGATTACCCTATTTCCAGAAAAAATTCGGACAAGGCTGGAGCGGAACTTTCGACACAAAAGAAAATGGTAGCTGGGGACCAGTTATGGATGGAAAAGACAGGTTAACCGGCTATGTTGTTGATCATGTTCAGCAGGTAGCTCCTTTTTCCTATAAGGAAAATGGCATTCGCGATGTATATGAATATGGCTACGCTTTAAATAATACTATTTCTCTTTCAGGAGGAAATGACTTGATTGGATGGTATGCCTCGGTTACAAATTCAAAAAATGATGGCGTTTTACCGGGCAATGTTGATGTTTTAGACAGAAATACGATAACTTTTAAAGGCAATGGTGGAACTGATAAAACCAAGATAAATTTTGGGATGACTTACATCAATCGCGTGAATAAAACCATTCCTACCGGACAGGGAGATGATGCCGGAACTGGCGCTGTTATCTATTCAGATATTCTTTATCAACCGGTTAATCACTATCTTCCTGATTACAGAGATTACAAATACAAGTTTAATAATCTTGATAATTATTATAATGGTTATGCACAGAACCCATACTTTACTTTAAACGAAACGGGCGCTGTTGCAGATCAAAACAGGGTTATTGCAAATCTGAATATAAGGCAGGATTTATTTGAAGGTCTAAATATCGCCTTTACCGGAGGTGTTGATACATACTCTCAGTTCTCAAAAGTTCACGGTGCTATTGCAAAAGTTACTCCCGGATCAAATAACGATGGAACAATAAATGATGTTGCCGGTGCTGTTAAAGAAGAAGCAAGGTACCAGACTCAATTGAATAGCGATTTGATTTTAACTTACGAGAATGAAATTGATTTTTTAGACGGTAGCCTGAGATACAACCTGCTTTTAGGAAATAATGTAAACCAGCGCTCATTTAAACGTGATAATATCGTATCAAAAGGCCTTGTTGTTCCGGGTTATTACAATGTGGGTAATATAAGTGGTTCCCCAGAAGTTTATACAAGTGAATACAAACGAAGGCTGGTTGGTGTTTTTGGTCAGTTAGGGCTTGAGTTTGACGATATGCTCTTTATAACCCTACAGGCACGTAATGACTGGTCTTCAACATTACCAATCGGGAACAACTCATTCTTCTATCCAGGTGCAACAATGGGGTTTGTTTTTTCAGAATTAATACCTGAAAACGACATCCTTCCATATGGTAAAATAAGGTTAAGTTATGCACTTGCCGGAAATGATGCCGCTCCATTTATGACATCAGAAATTTACAGACCTTCTATTTTACGCGCTGGCGGTTTTGGTTTTACCAATTATCCTGTTGGAGGAGTTCCTGCCTACGAAAAATATCAACGTTTGGGTAATCCCAACCTGAAACCTGAAATTTCGAAGGAGTTGGAAATTGGTACCGATTTAAGATTTTTCACTAACCGAATTGGCATTGACTTTTCTTATTACAGGAAGACTACAACCGATTTGATTATGCTTGCCAATATTGCAGCATCAACCGGTTACAGGGAAATTACATCAAACCTTGGGCAAATAACCAACGATGGTATTGAGCTGGCATTAAATATTACCCCGGTAAGAACAAACAGTTTTACATGGGATTTTACCTACTTATTTAATAAAGCAAACATGATTCTGGACGAATTATCAGAAGAATTAGGAGTTTCAGAATACCTTATAAATGATGCCTATGAAACTGAATTTGTAGCCATTCCTGGTCAACAATTGGGTATGTACCGAATTCCTGATTATAAATATTCGCCCGATGGTAAAATTATTGTAGGTGATAACGGACTACCGGTTGAAGGTGATAAAATTCTTGTAGGTTCTTCAGTTCCTGATTACATGATGTCTTTCACAAATAACTTTTCCTATAAGGGATTCAGATTCTCATTCCTGTTCGATTTTCAACATGGTGGTTTGATGTATTCAAACACAGCAAATGCAACATACTGGTCAGGAAATAATGAGCAGTCAACAACAAACGACAGAAGACCATGGGTTGTTCCTAATACAGTGAAAGAAGTAAAAGATAATGAAGGAAATGTAACCGGATATGTTGAAAACTCAACTCCGATAACAAATAACTGGCATGACTATTATTCATCGAATACAAATAAACCATTTGAAAGGTCAAGATTGATTTCAAGAACCTTTGTCAAATTGCGTGAACTTTCTCTTTCGTACAGATTCAGCAATTCGTTGCTCGACAAAACATTCCTGTCGACGGCAAATATCTCTGTTTATGGAAGAAACCTGTTTTTATGGACACCAAAAGAAAACAGTTATGTCGATCCGGAAACTACAACCTGGGATAACGACATTGAAGGATTATTTGGTGAGTTTAACGGAGCTCCATCAGTGAGAACTTACGGATTGAAATTAGACTTAACCTTTTAAATATTGAGTAAAATGAAAAAGTTAATTATAATATTTAGCGTTGTCCTGTTTTTAACATCATGTGAAAACTTTCTGGACATTAATGAAAATCCGAACTATCCTACCGATGTTTCGGCTGAATTGTTACTTACCTCTTCAGAGGCTGCAATTACCAATATTTATTGCGCCGACTGGGGCTTAATTGGTTCTTTCTGGTCGCAGCACTGGGCACAGAACAATACCTCGTCGCAGTATAAAATCTACGAATCATACGCTATCAGTAGCAACACAAATGTTATTGAACGTTCTTACCGCCACATGTATATCGACGGACTCAGCGATAATGAAATCTTTATGAAAAAGGTTCAGGAAGATGAAAACTGGGGTGCATATTTAATGGGCGCTGTTATTAAAGCCTACGGGTTCCAGTACATGGTTGATTTATATGGAAATGTTCCTTATTCAGAAGCATTTCTTGGAGCTGAAAAGTTAAATCCGGTTATTGATAAAGGTGAGGACATTTATGCTGATATTTATGCATTACTTCAAGATGCACTAAGCAAAGATTACTCATCTTATGTTCCGGAAATTTATGAGAACAATGACCTCCTTTTTGCAGGGAGTAATGATGATTGGGCAGCATTTGCCAACTCATTACGTTTAAGAATTTTGTTACGCCAATATGATGCAAATACAACATTTGCAAGAGACGAAATAACAAAACTGTTAGCTGATATGGAAGCCGGAAACATCTTCCTGTTAGACAAGGATGTAACATTCGATAATTTTGAAGATGCTGACAGTAAATCCAATCCATTGTACGAAAGCGACCAGCGCCAGTTGAACACAACCAATAATTTAAAGGCGTGTGCAACTTTTACTTCCTATCTTAAAGCAAATGACGACCCAC
Source organism: uncultured Prolixibacteraceae bacterium (assembly GCA_963849775.1). Taxonomy (GTDB): domain Bacteria; phylum Bacteroidota; class Bacteroidia; order Bacteroidales; family Prolixibacteraceae; genus Draconibacterium. Next base: position 72,312 of record CAWKIX010000034.1, read on the forward strand.
GTCTTGAAGTATTATTCACACCGGTTGATGGAAAATTTCTTGGACTTGTTCCCGGATCTTACAACGTACCCACAACTGAATTTGAAGCTCCAAACCTTATCTCATCGCCGGTTCTTAAACCAACGATGCCGGTTTACTGGATGACGTATGCAGAATCTGAATTGTTAATTGCAGAAGCATATCTAAGAATGGGTAATACTGAAATGGCTGAAACTTATTATGAAAGTGGAATAACCGCATCATTTAATCGAATGATACCCGAGACTGATTCACTTACGGAAGCAAGAATTAGTGAATTACTCACCGGAGAATATTCATTCCCAACTTCCGGATTCGATGATCAGCTAAAAGCAATCATTATGCAAAAATGGGTTGATGCAGCCGATGGCGGACGCGGAATAGAATCGCATATCGAGAGAGTTAGAACAGGTTATCCTGAAGAATCAGCAATTAGCGACCAAATTAGTGAAGGTTATGAGCTTCCGGATAACTATATTCCTGGTACGCTTATTTACAGCAAGAAAGGAACAACCAGCGGAATACTTCCACGAAGATTTCCATATCCTGACAGCGAGTTAAACTTTAACTCAAATGCTGCTGAATATAAAGCGCTTTCAGATGCCGACGTTATGTTGCAAAAAGTTTGGTGGAAAAATTAAAAATGTATTAAAATGAAATCATTAAAATATTCAATCATTTTGTTAGCTGTAGTTTTCTCATTCGTCTCATGCGAAAAAGAATACGAAAGCTATATTTCGGAAACTCCCGCTCCGGTTATGGAATTATATGGGAGCAACCCGATGGTGTTATTCAAAGGAACTCCTTATGAAGATCCGGGAATTTACGCAGCAGAAATCGCAAACGGCGACACAACAGAGCTTGATTACGAAATTTTGAACGAAGTAAATGTTGATGTAACAGGAACATATAAATTACAATACAAAGTAACAAATTCAGAGGGATACAATTTTTATATCTCCAGAAATGTGAGTATTGTAAGTTTTACCGGATACGATGTATTTGAAATTCCTTCCGGCACCTATAACGGAATTCGCGTAAACAGAGATGCCGGTGGTGTAGTACAAATATCGAAACTAGCTCCCGGAGTTTATCAAATAAGTGATTTGCTGGCTGGCTACTACGATCAATATGTAGGTTACGGACCAACTACAGCAGCGCCGGCAATTCTTGTTATTAATGAAGATGGCACTGTAAGAAGTGAACTTGGTAATGCGCCGGGCTTTGGAGAAACTGTTTCGGGAACAGGCTTTGCTTTTGACGAAGTAAATAACGTTTTAACCTATACCGCAATATTTGAAGACGGGTTTAGCTTTGATGTGAAATTAACCTTACAATAAAAGAGTTATGAAGAAATATTTGATATATATGCTAGCGTTCGTAAGTGTTGTAATCACGTCATGTGATAAAAAGGAAGACTACGAACAAATTAATTCAAAGGTGGTTGACGCTGCCGGTGAATGGTGGATTAAATTTTCAAAAACAGATTATGAAACCGGCTGGTTAAAGGTTCTTACTTTTAATACAGCTGCTGATGTTGCCAATGAAATGTGGATATCGGATAAGGGAAACTGGAAAGACATTAAGTTTAAATGTCCGGTTGATGTCTCATCACTCACTTTTAGTGGCAGCAATCTGGATGATGTAAATTCCGATGTAACCATTGAAGTTATGAACGGTAAAATTGAGCCGGATGCCGGTCTTTCAACTACCGGTAACGTAACCGATAAAATTTCATTTGAAATATCATTTAGCGATGAACCCGGAGTGGTTTACCAGGCAGTTGGTACACGAAAAACCGGTTTCGTGGCAGATGAACATTAAAATTTCATTGTAGTAACAGGAAAGGGTGCCTGCTTTGGGTACCCTTTCTTTTTATATCTTGGTCTCAATCCTGATTAATGACAATAAACTATTCTGAAAACTTTTTTATTTTCACGCCAATTTTAAAATCAGCAAAAATTAAAGTGGTATGAAGCGTTTTGTTTTCTTTTTTATTTTTCTGTTTGTAACTGTTATAACATTTGCGCAGGTAAAGGCTCTTGAAGATTTTATGAAATCGCAACCTGCCATTAAAAGTGTCGAGTTTATCAGGGGAAACCGGTTTTTTAACGGCACATATAAAATTATGATCAGGCAGCCACTGGATCATTCTGACACTACCAAAGGATTTTTTCTCCAGCGGGTTTTTGTTGCTGATAAAGGAATAGATAATACTGTACTGTTAATTGATGAAGGTTATGCAGGCGACAGGGCTGCAAGAGCGGGATTTATAAATGAACTTAGCCCGATGCTGAATTCAAACCAGATATTTGTGGAACACCGCTACTTTGGTGAATCATGGCCCGATTCAATTGACTGGAGTTATGTGACGGTTGAGAACGTGGCTGAAGATCATCATGCTGTTGTTGAGTTATTCAAAAAATACTATTCAGGAAAATGGGTAAACACCGGCATTAGCAAGGGCGGACAAACTGCTGTTTATCATCGAAAATATTTTCCCAACGATGTGGAAGTAACAATTGCCTATGTTGGACCTCTGAATTTTGGAGTTGAAGACGGGCGGCATGAACCATTTATCAGACGAGTTCCCGGAACACCTGAACAACGTAAAAAAATGAAGGATTTTCAGTTGGCGGTGCTTAAAAACAGAGACAAAATAATGCCCCTTTTAAAAGATTATGTGAAAGAAAAAAATTACACTTTCCGCATTCCGTTGGATGAAGTTTTGGATTACAGCGTTTTGGAATATTCGTTTGCATTTTGGCAATGGGGAAAAAACACAGATGAAATTCCAACAACAAATGTTAGCGCCGATTCTCTTTTTAAACATTTAATTGATGTTTCCGATCCATCGTATTTTGCTATAGAAGAAATTGAACCTATAAAAACTTTTTTTGTGCAGGCTGCCCATCAACTGGGGTATTATGGTTATGATACCAAACCTTTTAAAAAATACCTGTCGATAAGAAATGCAAAAGGATATTTACCACACATTTTCCTTCCTGAAGAATTTGCCGTTAAATTTGAAAAGAAAACCGGCAAAGAAGTAAAGAAATTCATCAGGAAAACGGATGCTAAAATATTATTTATATACGGTGAATTTGATCCCTGGAGTGCATCGGGTTTTGAAGTACCTGACAAGCCAAATTTTGTAAAGATTGTAAAACCCGGCGGCAGTCATTCAACTCGAATAAATAATCTGCGCGACGAACAGAAGGAACGGGTTAAACGAACTTTGGAAGAATGGTTGAAACAGCCCATCAATCTTAATTAGCACTAAATTTGTGGAGCAAAAAAAGCTTCGAAAAATTCATCTACGATAATCGGAAATATTTTGCAGATTCCAGAAAACCTATTATATTTGCAACCCGTTACGAGAGAAATTTCATTGAAATAAAAATACATTGCGGGGTGGAGCAGTTGGCAGCTCGTTGGGCTCATAACCCAAAGGTCATCGGTTCAAGTCCGGTCCCCGCTACATTAGAAGGGAAGTTGAATATTCAATTTCCCTTTTTTATTTGTGGCCAATGAACTACCATGTTTATGTCATATACTCAGAATAATTTGCCAAGATCTACATTGGAAGTTGTTTAATGAAATCGCAGGCAACAATTTTAGGGTAGTCAATAATCAAAACCCAGAAGATAAGCTTGAGCAAAAAATCGAACTGTTACAATTTTTAAAGAACAATGGTGTTTGGTTACTTGATTGCAGTATTGTTGGATTATATCAAAACGGGCAGAAGCCATCAGTCGGTGATATAAACGAAATTTTAATTACTTCTTATCTGAATTATTGAAAGCCTATTTTATTGGAAGAGCAACCTGAAAATATATTGGTAATAGGTAAAAGCATTTTTAATCAATTTCAACTCGAATTAAAACAGTTTGATGCAAAAGTTGACTGGATTCATCAACCTAACGCCAGGGTTACTGAACATAACTGAAGAGATCTAAATCAAGTAAATTTTAGCCGCATTTAATACATTGGAGTCATAAACGAAAAAGAAAGAAGGATTAAAGTCTGATCGAATAAAAAAGGCTTCCGATAATTTTCTGAAAATAAAAACTAACCTTCATTTCCAGGTCCTCTTACATTCAATCCGCATTTTTCATTCAGTTGTTTTATAAAATGAGTGGTCAGAAGCGGTGATTCTTTTTCAATGTTTTGATGAATAAAGAAGCAAAGATTTTCAAGTCCATTATCAATCCAGATTTTTATTCTTTCAACCCAATCATCTATGCGTGTGTAATCTGATGTATGATTTGCCCCAACATAACGAATAAAAGCTGTAGGCGTTGTTAAATGCATGTGCAGTAAATCGCGTCGCCCGGCAGTATCCACAATAATATTGGTGACCTTGTTTTCTTCAAGAAACGGATAAAGATTTTGTTCGCTTATTTCAAAATCATTGAACCACGAACTGTTTCTTAACTCCAGCGCTAACGGAATTCCCTGAGGAAATTTTTCAATAAAATCTTTTAACCGGTCAAAATCTTTAAACGAAAAATTATTGTTTAACTGAAGAAACACCATACCAAGTTTTGTGCTGAAATTGCTGATATTTGAACAGTATTCGTCAACCAGGTTATCAACATCTTTCAGCCTTTTGTAATGACTGATTGAATTGGTAATTTTTGGAAAGAATCTGAAATCATCCGGCGTTTTATCACGCCAGGTTTCAACCTGATTTATTGATGGAATATTGTAAAATGTTGCATTAAGTTCAATGCTGTTAAACTGGGTTGAATAATAGGGCAGTTCATCTTTTGTACCGCGTGGGTAAAACCCTTTTAAATCGGTTCGGTTCCATTTTGCACAACCAACTGAAACGTTCAGGTTTGTCAGGCCTTTTGATTTTAATAAAACATTTATTGTATTCGGATGATCAGGTGGAAGAGAGAAATCAACCAGTTCGGGATTATCAACTTTTCCAAAAATCATATCATTAAATTTTAAAATTCAAACAGATAACAAAATTTGATCTGGGAATGTTTTTCAATAAAATTTTATTAAAAGTTGGTTCATTCTTTCGATTTCTTCCTGAATTTCGAACGTAAGAATTTTTGCATTTAATTCATTTAAAAGGGGAAAAAGAATGATTTTGTAATAAAGTTAGCGCTTCATTATTCCGTAGCAAATAATCTTCAAAATAATATCAACGCTGCTTTCAAGGTTTACATTACCGTAATAACCGGCAGAGAGTGGCATTTCAAGGCCTTTAATTGCCATTGTAATACCAATCGCTGCTAAGTTGAAATCGTAAATTTCGAACTCATTTTTACGAACGCCTTCAATAAGAATTCTTTTGATCATTCTTATTTCATCCTGCTCATAACGCTGTTTTATTTCTTCAATAAAACCAATCGCAGTAACATCATTTTCAATGGCATGATAAAAATTGGCAAGCCCTCGGAACGTTTTTATTTTGGTAAGAATATAGTCACGTAGTTTGTCAACCGGGTCGGTATTACGGTTAATTACAATTTCAAGTTCGTAACCAAGAATTTCAACTTCTTTCATTATTACTGCATGAAATAAGATCTTCCTTGCTTTTGAAATAATAATAAAGAGAACTTTTCCCTTTACGAACTGCATTGGCAATATCGTCGAGAGTTGTTTTTTTATAGCCGTATTTACTAAAGATTTCGCGGGCAATTTTTAAAATGGTTTCTCTGTTGGAGTCTTTTTTATTGCCGTTAGTTGTATTGATTTGCATTTTCTATTTCCTTTTAGATGCATAAAAAACCAAAGCAAATATAACTAATTATTTTACCCACAAAACCATTTTGAACATTTAAACTTTACAGACGACAACTGCATTCGCATTGCTACATCACCTTAAAAATGTATCAATCTTGAAGTTACAATTCAGAACAATTTTCAATTTTCAGTGGAAATCAAGTAAAAAATCCAGTTGTTTCCGTTCAAGGTTGGTTCGCCAGATTTTTACTTTAACATCATCGCCCAACTGGTAAGTTTTATTCGAATGTTTTCCTACCAAGAGCATAATTTTTCTCATCAAAAATATAGAAGTCATCATCCAGTTCGCGAATCGGAACCATTCCTTCAATTTTATTTTCCAGTTCAATATAAATACCCCAGTCGGTTACCCCTGAAATAACCCCGGAATAAATTTGCCCAATGTGGTCTTGCATAAATTCAACCTGTTTATATTTTATTGAAGCCCGTTCGGCATTTGCTGCCCGGGTTTCCATATCAGAAGAATGCTTACATAAGATCTTCGTATTTCTGTTCATTTGCCGATCGTGCCACCTTCAAGGTATTTTTCGAGTAACCGGTGCACCATCATATCAGGATAACGCCGGATTGGAGAAGTGAAATGGGTATAATATTCAAACGAAAGACCATAATGCCCAATATTTCGTGTAGAATAGGCTGCTTTTGCCATTGCCCTGATTGCCAGCGTTTCAAACAGATTCTGTTCTTTTTTTCCTTTTACATTATTCAGTAATTGGTTCAGTGAATTTGCAATTGCTTTTGGAGTTGTTAACTGGATTCCGTACCCAAACCGATGAATAAATGAATTGAATGTTACCAATTTATCGGCATCAGGTTTATCGTGAATTCGGTAAACAAAAGTTTTTGGTGTTTTTCCTTTTTCGCTTTTCCCGACAAATTCGGCCACTTTTTTATTGGCAAGTAACATAAATTCCTCGATCAGTTGATTTGAATCTTTAGATTCTTTAAAGTATACTGAAAGTGGTTTTCCGGTTTCGTCAATTTCAAAGCGAATTTCAATCACTGATCGAAAGCTATGGAACCGAGGTTGAATCTTTTATCGCGTAGTTTTTTTGCAAGCGAATCAAGAGTTAACATTTCAGATGTATAATCTCCTTCTTTTGTTTCGATAATTTTCTGGGCTTCTTCGTAGGTAAATCGTCTGTTGGAATGAATAACCGTTTTTCCAAACCATTGTTTTAGTACATCAGCATTTTCATTCAGTTCAAAAATGGCCGAAAAGCAAAGTTTGTCTTCATTCGGGCGAAGCGAACAAACACCATTAGAAAGTCGTTCCGGCAACATGGGAACAACACGGTCAACAAATAAACTGAAGTTGCCCTGTTTCGGGCTTCATCTTCAATAATTGAATTGGGAACTACATAATGAGTAACATCGGCAATGTGAACGCCAACTTCCCAATTTCCATTTTCAAGTTTTTGCAACGAGAGAGCATCATCAAAATCTTTGGCATCAACCGGGTCAATGGTAAATGTAGTAACGTTTCTTACATCGCGGCGTTGTTTAATTTCTTCATCTGAAATTTCCAAAGGAATTTTTTCAGCAGCTTTATCAACGTTTGCAGGAAATTTGTGTGGCAATTCAAACTCGGCAAGAATAGCGTGCATTTCAGCATCATTATTTCCTACATCGCCAAGAACTTCAATAATTTTTCCAAACGGACTGCGTGCACTTTGAGGCCACTCTGTAATTTCAGCAATTGCTTTTTGCCCGTTTTTTGCACCATTTAATTTATCGAGAGGAATAAAAATATCAAATCCAACTTTTCCGGCAGGAATCAGAAAGGCAAAATTTCTCGAAGTTTCAACAGTTCCTACAAATACTGATTTTGCCCTTTCAATAATTTCAATAACTTCGCCTTCCAGATCATGCTTTTTACGACTTGCATACGAACGAATTCGGACTTTATCGCCTTCCATTGCATGTTTAAGGTTACGCGATGATACAAGTACCGGCCGTTCCATTTCTTCGCTGTTAACATAGGCAAAACCTTGCGGCTGAAGTTCAACAATACCAACTGCGGTGCCGGTTTTTGCCTTCAGTTTGTATTTCCCGCGCGAAATTTGTTCCAGGTAATCGTCATCTTTTAATTCCTGCAAAACAACATTTATCAGCTTGCGGGTTTCCATGTCTTTTATTTTCAACCAACCTGATATCTGTTTATAATTCACAGCTTTACCTGTGTCTTCATATAAAAGTGTTAATATGGAATTTTTTAATTTCTTTTTATTAAAAGTTCCTGCATTTACTTTTTTAAAGCCTCTTTTTTTCTTCTTTTTTGCCATGTTATGTCTGAAATAATTGCCGTACAAGTTACTTTTTTTCGATGGAGGAATAGAGAATTTTGCGATTAATTTGTTTCGGTTTTTTTAGAATTAAATAAACTGTGAATTTGATAAATTCAATAATTAATTCAAAATGTGAGCATAAACTTTATTCGGCTAAAATATTTTGATCTGCACTTTTGAAGAACGAAATTATTTTAGATAATTTAAATACTTCGCTTTTAAATTAACAACACGTAACATTCAAAGTTTGCAGGAATTTGTATGTTTGTAATCCGAAAAAACGATGAGAATCAAGGGAAAAATACCAATAATAATAGTAGCTGCTTTTGCATGGGTTGTTGTCGTCTCGTCGTGCGCCAATATTGGTATGCCAACTGGCGGGCCAAAAGATACAATTCCTCCGGTATTACTGGAAACGAATCCGGAATTTGCAGCAACTAACTTTAATGGAGATGAGGTTCGTTTTACATTCAATGAATACATAAACATTGAAGCGGTTTCCGAAAATCTGGTTGTTTCTCCACCACTTGAAAGACGTCCGATTGTTAGAACAAAATCAAAGACTTTAGTTGTTGGTTTTGATGAAGATTTGAAAGACAGCACAACCTATTCACTCGATTTTAAAAATTCAATTGCGGATAACAACGAGAAGAATCCGTATAAAAATATGCGGTTTTCGTTTAGCACCGGCCCTGTTTACGATTCACTGCGTGTTGCCGGCAGATTGATGGATGCATTCAATATGGAATTAAAAGAAAAGGAACTTGTTTTGTTGCATCGTAATCTTGCAGATTCTGCTGTTTACAAACTTCAACCCGATTATATTGCAAAAACAGATGAAAACGGGATTTTTATGATTGATAATATTGCGCCAGGCAAATACCATTTATTTGCTGTTGACGATGCCAACAATAATTTAAGGTACGACAGAGGTGCAGAAAAAATGGCTTTTGTTGACACACTCGTTGTTCCAACTGCGGAATTTGTTGAAAGCCTGGATACACTGGTTAGTGGTGTTGATTCTTTTTTGGTTTACGGGCATACCCATTTTTATCCTGATCCTTTTTATCTGAGGCAATTTACGGAAGATATTTATGAGCAATACCTGAAAAACGATCAAAGGGAATCCCGCAAAAAATGCATTTTTGTTTTTAATGAATCGGTAAAAGACTCTTTTGCTGTTCATCTGGTTAACGTTGAAAATGAGCCAAAAAACTGGTATTTGCTGGAATACAACGAAAACGTCGATTCTCTGGTTATGTGGATTGCTGATACTACAATAGCAAAAATGGATACAATTGAGATGGAACTTGCCTATTTCCAGTTAGATTCAACCAATCAGTTTTATATTCAGAAAGATACTCTTCAAATGACTTTTACCGATAAGGCAGAAGATGATTCAAAAAGAAGAAGAAAATCAGATGAAGAAGAAAATAAACCAAAGCCGGTTGTTCAGTTCGACTGGCAGACAAATAGTTCTTCAACACTGGAACTAAACCAGGATATCAGCATTACTTCACCAGAGCCATTAAAATATTTCGATAGCACAATGCTGGCGGTTTATCAATCAGAAGATACTTTAAAAACCCCTTTAAAAATTAGTATTACAAAAGATACGGCAACATGGCGTACATATAAAATTAGCTATAATTGGGAGCCGGATACAAAGTACACGTTAAAAATTGATTCGGCTGCTGGCGAAAACATATACGGTGTCACCAGCAAGGAACTTACAAAAAATTTTACCTCCAGAAAAGATGATTATTACGGATCGGTAAAGCTAAATCTTACCGGGGTTGAAATACCGGTAATTGTTCAGCTTTTGGAGAATAACAACAAGGAACAGGTGCTTTATGAAAAATCGATAAATGAAAATGGTTCTGTTCTTTTTGAATATTTAAGGCCCGGTAAATTGAAGATCAAAATTATCTACGATAAAAACAATAACGGGAAGTGGGACACCGGGAGCTATGAAAATAAAATTCAACCGGAAAGAGTCGCCTATATAAATCTGGTTCATAAAGTGAGGTCGAACTTTGATGAGGAACTTAACTGGAATATCAAGCCGGATGAGACCTTTGTAAAAAATATCAGGGATTTGGAAGAAGAGGCAAAAAAACAAAAAGAAGCCGAGGAGAAAGAGCTCCGCGAAAAAGAAGAAGAGAACAAAACACAACCATTGCAGAACGTTATTCAGGGAGGCGGAACCAATATTTTTCAATAGTAACTACCTGCTCTGTTTTTTATTTATCTTTAAATCAAATTGAAAAGAAATGGCAAGCATAAAAAATCTTAAGAAAGACATTGACATGTTAATGTCGCTGGTATTAAACGATTGCTTTTATGTACTGGAATACAACAACAAAGTTGATAATGAAGCAATTATGAAAATAGCCGGCGATGTAATTCAAAAACATCGCGAATTGCGGTTGCGGGTTAATCATCCTGATGGAAAAGATAATCCGAAAATTGTAAAAACCTATTTTGATAACATTGTTTCTGAAATGCTTGAATATGCAGACGAGGCGCTCGAAAAACTTTCAGCTGAAGTTAAAAAGGCAGCAAAATAATATGCTTTAATTTTGGTAAAATTGAATTAAAGGAATCAGACTTAAATGAGATTTTACCGGCAATTTTTATTGAAGTTCACGGATTCAAACATTTTATTTGACACAGCATAAAAGATTATTAATTTTGTGACGTTTAACAAAAATAAAGAAATCTTTCCATCATGAATGATTTTCCTGCTCAGCAAGATAATAACAGAAAAAATTTGAGAAACAACATTATTGTTGGCGTACTCTCTGTTATCCTTATTATTGTTGTTATTCTGTTTTTCATTCAACGAAAAGAACATCGTTCGGTTGTGGGCGACCTGAAAGCAAAAAAGGATTCTATTCAGGTTGAATTATCGTTAATGGTTGCAAATTATGATTCAATAAGAACAGAAAACGACACCATTAATGAAAAGCTGACAATGGCTCAAACGCAGGTAAGAGATTTACTGATTGAAGTTCAGCAAACAAAAAGAGTTAGCAACGATAAAATTGAAGGGTATCAAAAACAGCTAACTACACTTCAGGCTATAACACGTGATCTTTATTTCCAGGTTGATTCGCTTAATCAGCGGAATATGCAACTAATGGCTGAAAACACAGAGGTTAAAGAACAAGCCAAACAAGCGGAAATGAAGAGTGAGCAATTGACAAAGGAAAAACAGGAATTGCAGCAAAATTTAAAAAGAGCGGCCATGCTCGATGTGCGGGATTTGGTTGCCGAAGCTTGGAACGACAGAAGTAAGGAAACCAAATACGCAAGGCGGGCGACAAAAATCAGGATATATTTTATTTTGAACAGCAATGTTTCTGCAAAGCGTGGAGCAAAAAATATTTATGCAAGGATCATGCGTCCCGACCAGCTTCTTTTAACAAAATCGCCGAATAATGTTTTTCAGTTTGAAGATTTAAAAATTCCCTATTCCGCCATGCGTGAGGTTATTTATGAAGGGCTGGATTTACCGGTTGCTATTTTCTGGGATAACGAGGGAGAACCGGAACTGATGACCGGAACCTACCAGGTTAACCTTTTTGCCGATGGAAACGAAATTGGCGAAACTACATTTGAATTGAAATAATTATCGCGAGTTTTATTAGTCTGAATTTTCCAAAGAAAATACCCGGTAAAGATGAACTTTATACTGAAATCAATCCTTTTGTTGTTCCTCGTTATTATTTACATTCCTCTTTTTGCACAAAGCGACTCAAATAAACCGGAACTAAAATTTAATCTTTCAACAGATGGCAGTTCGTATGCCGGTTTGAAATTGGTGAATCAAATTCAGGCGCGTTATATCTGGAATAATCCTGACGTAAACGGCGTAAAACAATACAGTGATGCTGATTTGGGAATTCGGCGCAGCAGGATGTTTTTTTATGCCAGTTTGGATGACCGGGTTTTTGTTTATTCTCAAATAGGGGCAGATAACATTACGTATCGTTCTTCTGAAAATACTTCACTTAGCCTGATTGACGCACAGGCAGAATTTATCGTCAGAAAAAACATATTAAATATTGGATTGGGTTTGAATTCATGGAACGGAATTTCAAGGTATAACAACAGTAATTTTTCTGAATTCTTGTTGGTCGACCAGCCCGGATTTACAACTCCTTTTAATGAAACTTTTGAAAGGTCGGGAAGTCAGTTCGGAATTTATGCACGAGGCACAATGGGAAAGCTTCAGTATCGAATTGCAATTACTAAACCATTCGAAGCGGGAATTGATTCCGTTTCAACACCATTTACAACAGAACGAATCAATGAGAACTTTGCGGTGAAAGGGTATTTTAGCTGGCAGTTTTTCGACAAGGAAAATTCGCAGATGCCATTTCTGTCCATGAATAATCTCGGAATGGGGAAGATATTGAATGTTGGCGCTGGATTTTATTATCATCCTGAAGCAATGTTAGTTGAGGCAGATAAAGATTTGTCAACAGTCGATCCGTTTCTCGCAGGCTGGCTAATCGCTACCGGACAGGAAAATTTATTGCCGCAGTTTGCGGATTATTTTCCATCAAAAATCAGTGATATATTTATTGCTTCAGCCGATGTTTTTCTTGATATACCGGTAAATGGAAATGGCGCAATCACATCATATTTGGCATATTACTATAATTTTTTCGGGCCAAATTATTTACGTTCAATGTCAACCATGAATGTTTCGCGGTTAGGATCAAACCAGTCGCTTCCGCAGGGCATGGGTAATTCGCAGTGGGAAACCGGAACGGGTCACATTCTTCATGGAGAGGCAGGTTATTTATTCCCGGGCAGCAACACAAAAAACCGTTTTCAGCCTTATGGCGCTTTTACAGTGAAAAGTTTTGAGGGTTTGGATGAAACGTCTTTTCAGTTTGATGCAGGTTTAAACTGGCTGATGTACAACCACAATATAAAATGGACGTTGCAATATTCATCAAGACCCATTTACAATTTAATAGACGGAAAGAATTTGAAGACCGATTTAAAAGGACAAATCATTCTGCAAACGCAATTCTGTTTTTAGTTTTGGGTGTGGCGATTTCCGGATCGGAATTTTTATAATCGCGGATCGGAATTCGCGATATCCAGTTGACAACACCCAAAAAAATAGGTACTTTCATGACTTAAAATTTATATCAAAACATGCCAAAAATAAGGGTAACAAAACGGTTCCATTTTGAAATGGCACACACACTTTACGAGTACGATGGGTTATGTAGAAATATTCATGGTCATTCATATAATCTGGAAGTAACATTGATTGGAGAACCTCGCAACGAGCCTAATCATCCGAAAGATGGAATGGTTATGGATTTCAGTGAACTGAAAAGAATTGTAAAAAAAGAAATTGTTGATCGTTTCGACCATGCATTAATGGTTAACCAATTGGTGCCCGAATCGCAGCTTGCTCTATTACATCAAACAACAGATAGGATTATAATCGTTAATTTCCAGCCAACTTCAGAAAATATTGCCGCATATATTGCCGAAATTTTACAACAACAATTGCCGGTAGATGTTACATTATTTAGCATCCGGCTTTTTGAAACGGTAACTTCATTTGCCGAATGGTTTGCATCCGATAATCAATAAAACAAAAATACATGCCTGAAAATAACGAACAAAGACTTTTTTTACTTGATGCCTATGCGCTGATTTACAGGAGTTATTTTGCATTTATCCGTAATCCACGGTTTAATTCAAAAGGAATAAATACTTCGGCAACGTTTGGAGTTACCAACACAATTGTTCAGTTACTCGAGAAAGAAGACCCGCATTTAATAGGTGTGGTTTTCGATGTTGCTTCTCCAACATTCAGGCACGAAATGTTTTCGGAATACAAAGCAAATCGCGATGAAATGCCTGAGGATCTCAGGAAATCAATTCCATACATCCGTAAAATTGTTGAAGCATTTAACATTCCAATAATTGAAAAAGCAGGTTATGAAGCTGATGATGTTATTGGCACTCTTGCAAAAAAAGCGGAACAGAAAGGTTACACCACTTTTATGATGACTCCTGACAAGGATTATGCACAGCTGGTTACCGACAAGATTCTGATGTACAAACCAGGAAAATCGGGTGGAGATGCAGAAGTTTGGGGGCTTAAAGAAGTACAGGAAAATTTTGGAATAAAAACCGCTGAGCAGGTGATTGATATACTTGGGTTAATGGGCGATGCATCTGACAATATTCCCGGTTGCCCCGGAATAGGGCCAAAAACCGCTGAGAAATTGATATCAGAATTTGGAAGCATTGACGGAATTTACAGAAATATTGACCAATTAAAAGGAAAGCAAAAGGAGAACCTTATTGAATTTGAAAAACAGGTACGGTTGTCAAGAGAACTGGCTACAATTATTTTGGATGTTCCCATTGAATTCGATACAAAAAAGTTAACCCGCGAAGAATATAACCGGGAAGCATTAACAGCCCTTTTTAGAGAACTTGAATTTAGAACGCTGGCCGAAAGATTAAAATTAAACGAAGCAGCGCCTGCAGAAACAGCGTTTCAGGGAACTTTGTTTGATATGGGAACCGCAGCCGAACCGGTCAGGGAAGAAGCAAAATCTATAAATACTATTGAAACCATTCCGCACCAGTATTATTTGGTTGAAACCGAAATGCAACGTGCAAGCCTGAGAGCAGAACTTTCGGTGCAGAAAGAGTTTTGTTTTGATACTGAAACTACTGGTTTGGATGACGCAGTCGGCCGAGTTGGTTTGCATGTCATTTGCATTCAGGGAACATGAAGCTTATTGCGTAACAATTCCGGCAAACAGGGAAGAAGCTCAAAAAGTAATGGATGAATTCCGTGATATTTTTGCAGATGAAAACATTACCAAAATTGGGCAGAATATTAAGTATCGATATGTATGATGCTAAGCAATTACGGAATTGAAGTAAAAGGTCGGCTTGTACGATACCATGCTGGCGCATTATTTAATTCAGCCTGAAATAAAACACAACCTCGATTTTTTGTGCGAAGTCTACCTGAATTATCAAAAAATTCCGACGGATGATTTGATTGGGAAAAAGGGAAAAATCAAATTACCATGCGGTCAGTTTCATTGGAAAAGTTACGTGATTATTCTTGTGAAGATGCTGATTTGACCTACCAGTTAAAACAGGCGCTTGATCCGCATCTGGACAAAAGTAGGGGTTCGCGAGCTTTTTGAAGAGCTGGAAATGCCGCTTGTTCCTGTTCTGGCCGAAATGGAAAATGCGGGGGTAAAAATAAATTCCGAAGAATTAAATAATTATGCTGTTAGGTTTTGCGCGAGCAAATCATTCAGCTTGAAAAAGAAATTTTTGAGTTGGCGGGCGAGGAATTTAATGTTGGATCGCCGAAACAGTTGGGTATCATCCTTTTCGAAAAGCTAAAAATTGATTCGAATGCCAAAAAAACAAAAACCAAGCAATATTCTACAGGAGAAGACATTTTGATCAGGTTAACCGATAAGCATCCAATTGTTCAAAAAATACTGGATTTCAGGGAACTGAAAAAATTGCTTTCAACTTATGTGGAGGCACTGCCGCAGTTGGTGAATTCAAAAACAGGGAAAATCCATACATCATATAACCAGGCAATTGCGGCAACAGGCAGGTTGAGTTCGGTAAATCCAAATCTTCAGAATATTCCAATCAGAACGGTAAACGGGCGCGAAATACAGAAAAGCATTTATTGCTTCTGATGAATAACATACATTTTTATCAGCCGACTATTCGCAAATTGAGTTGCGAATTATGGCTGCTTTAAGCGAGGATGAAGAGATGCGCCGGGCATTTAGCGAAGGGAAAGATATTCATGCCATTACTGCTGCAAAAATTTACCAGATACCGGAAAGTGAAGTTGACAGTGAAATGCGGCGAAAAGCAAAAACAGCCAACTTTGGTATTATTTATGGAATTTCAGCATTTGGCCTTTCACAACGGTTGAACATTCCCCGCACTGAAGCAAAAGAATTGATCGATGGCTATTTTAATAGTTTCCCAAAGATTAAAAGTTTTATGGATCAGCAAATCGAACTTGCAAGAAATCAGGGGTTTGTTCAAACAATAAAAGGGCGGAAACGTTATTTAAATGATATTAATTCTGCCAATGCCGTTGTTCGGGGAATGGCTGAACGAAACGCAATTAATGCACCCATTCAGGGGTCGGCTGCCGACATTATAAAAATTGCGATGATTAATATTTTCAGGCAGTTGAAAATTCATAATCTGAAATCGAAAATGGTGTTGCAGGTGCATGATGAATTGAATTTTGATGCGTTAAAAAGCGAGTTGGAAGAATTAAAAGCAAATTGTAAAAAATGAAATGGAAAATGCCGTAAATATTGGCGTTCCGTTAACCATTGAAATGAATGCTGCCGATAACTGGCTTGATGCACATTAACTTATGATTTACGAAATAGAAACAGAAGAAGATTATCAGGAAGGACTAAAAAGATTTCTGGAAATTTGTTGTAAAACAAAAACTGAAGAGGAGGAAAGGGAGTTTTTTATGCTCATCAGTTTAATGGAAAAATATGAAAAGAATAACTGTTCTTCCAACTAATCAACGTTCGCTAAAATTGCTTTGATTTCTGCTTTGTAATCCAAAAGCGACTTTATTTTCTTAATTCGTTTTACTATTTTTTCTCCATCGTTGAAATTGTAGCTGAAATAAATCCAGAACTGTTTCATTTTATTCAAAGCATTTCCGTCGTTGTCCATCCATGAGATGTAATATGTTAAAACAAGATGATGAAATTCAGCAAGTTTCTCTTTTTTTTCAACATTCGAAAAATGAATGTTTATTATTTCATTGCCGGGAGAAACGGATTTTGTAGAATACCTCTTCCAAGCATAAAATCTCGAATTTCAGGAAAAAATTTTTAATACGTTCGAAATCAGAAACAGAAAAAATATCGCCATTATAAACAAGTTTGTGATGCGTATTTTTATATGCAAACTCAAATGCATTTGTTGAAATCGTTCCCGAATAAAGTTGTTTTGCAACTCGCGGGTGCAGGATTATTTCGCTTAAAGGAAAATCATTTAAAACCGGAATAACATTTTTTATTTCTTCTGCTGAATTGAGCCCGGCTCTCATTTTAACGGAAAATTTAATATCAAAATTCCGAAAAAATGCATCCAGCATTTCCCTTATTTTTTTAGGATAAGGCAGAATCCCTGCTCCCTGTCCGCGATTGGTGACCATGGGATATGGACAGCCTAAATTCAGATTTATTTCAGAATAACCGTGATTAACAAGCAGATTTGTAAGAAAAATAAGTTCTTCACTGTTTTTAGCCAGAACCTGTGGTACAACCCGGTCTTGATGATTATTTTCAAGGAGAATTTCCTTTCGGTATTTGTTTAATACCTGGTTATTTTTTGCTGATATATATGGAATAAAAAATGCATCAACACCCGAAAAAATTTCATTGTACGACTTTCGGTAAACAGCATCTGTAAATCCCTGCAATGGGGCAAGGTATATTTTAGGTCGATTCATAAAAGTAAAAATACAAATCCTTTTCCTTCAAACAGGATGATATAGACTAATTGACATTTGATATCTTTGTATTCGTTTTAAAAAGAATGAGTGATTTTATTAAATACAAGAATCAGGAGGATACTTTAGGTGGCATTTCCACCGGAGTAAATAATATCATATTTGATTCAGAATGATAGTTTTAATTTGGAACAACCGGTTGACAATATACGCAGGGTACGACACCATTTTTAATTCAGAATTAAAAGACTCAAACAATCTCACTATTTTTAATAATACCAGCCCTGATTTTTTTAATGAAATAAAGCACAACGAAAATAATTTGCCGGTTGGTTTAAGAAAAAATCAAAATGGCGATTGGCTTACGATAGTCCTGTTACTTGCATTTGTATTATTGGTTTCGGTACGGGCAGGTTTTCAAAAATACATCAGTTCTTTGTTTCAATCGGTTGTAAATTATTCTACCTCGTTTCGTATGTTTCGCGAAAAAAACTTTTCTTTTCTCCACGGGGCATTTCGTTTGGAAGTGTTGTTCTACATTGTGTTTTCTGTTTTTATTTACCAGGTTCTTACCTTACAGCATTTTGCGGAAATGAACAACGGACTTCTTTTTTTTGGTAAAACAATGGCCGTAATTGTAGTTTATTTTTTAATGAAAAAGTTTGTTTACTGGTTTCTCGGAGTTGTTTTTAACAGTGGTTCAGAAACATCGGAATTTCTTTTTAATCTCGATAATTACAACAGGGCAACAAGTATTGTTCTGTTTCCTGTGGTAGCGTTAATAGCGTATTATCCATTTCGGAAGTCCGCGGAATTATTGTGATTTTGGGAGTTATTGCTGCCGGTTTTTTTTACCTGATGTCATTACGCAGAGGAGCTATTAATTTTATTGAAGAAAACAATTTTCTATATTTTATCTCTTTTTATACCTTTGTACCCTTGAATTTTTACCCTTGCTTTTAATTTATAAAATAGTTGTTAGAATAAGAAGGGGGTTAAGTTTCATTAAAAGCAGAATAATTTGAAAATCAAAAGTATTTTAGTTTCGCAGCCAGAACCGGAGAATGGGAAATCACCATATTACGAATTGGCGGAAAAAAATGGGCTGAAAATTGATTTTCGTCCATTCATACAAGTTGAAGGAGTACCTGCAAAAGAGTTTCGTCAGACACGAATTCATATTCTGGAGCATACGGCAGTTATTTTTACCAGCCGAACAGCCGTTGATCATTATTTCAGAATAAGCCAGGAATTAAGGTTAACAATCCCTGACTCGATGAAATATTTCTGTATTTCAGAGGCAACAGCATTTTACCTTCAGAAATACATCGTGTATCGTAAACGAAAAATATTTTATGCCGACGGGCGTTTCTCTGACCTTGTAAATGTGATGAAAAAGCATAAGGATGAAAATTTTCTAGTTCCGCTGTCTGATATTCACAAACAGGAAATTCCAACTTTGCTCGATCAGGAAGGATACAAGTACACCAAAGCTATTTTATACCGGACAGTTAGCGCCGATTTGTCGGATTTAAGCGACATTAAATATGATGTTCTCGTATTTTTTAGTCCTTCAGGAATAAAATCGTTGTTTCAGAATTTTCCGGAGTTTGAGCAAAATGATACCCGGATTGGATGTTTTGGGCCAACAACAGCACAAGCAGTTCACGATGCCGGATTAAGGCTTGATATTGAAGCGCCAACTTCACAGGCTCCCTCAATGACAATGGCCCTGGAACAATTTATAAAAAAGAATAATAAACTTTAGTAAGAAAATAGCTCTAATTTTGAAAGGCTGTCCGTCAACCGAAGGATAGCCTTTTTTAATTCAAATGGAAAGTTCATCTGAAAATAAAAACGAAATCAAAAGAAGTTTTTCTTTTAAAAAAGAGGAACGCCTTTGCAGTAAAAAAATAATTGACAAACTATTTTCTGAAGGTGAATCATTTCTTGTATTTCCATTAAAATTTGTCTTTCTGAAAACGTCACTTCCATCAAAATTTCCGGTACAAACAGGTTTCTCTGTCGGGAAGAGAACATTTAAAAAAGCAGTTCAGCGAAACCTGATAAAACGAAAAATGCGGGAAACCTACCGGTTGAATAAGCATAATTTTTATCGAGAATGCAGGTGAAAATCAAACTGCGCTTTTTATCATTTTTATTGGTAAAACAATTCCGGAATACAAACTGGTTGAAGATGCCATGAAAAAGGGGCTAAAAAAGTTGTTGAAGGAAATTCATTAAAATTGTCAAACTGCTTTTTAGAATGATTTTTTAATTTTAGTTTAGTTGCTTTAACTAACTGATGTCCAATTCTGATTTTCTCGAAAATTACTTTTGTTATATTCATGCAATCTTATCCGGAAAATATAGCAGCTTATCTGAAATTGCTTGTTGGAAGGAAGTTTGCCAGTTAATTTGGCTTTCGAAACCAAAAATATCAGGTCATGAATAAACTTCTGTTTTCTATTTTAATTACGGCTTTAATTGTAAGTAACGCTACTTGTTTTGGTCAATCTAAAGTGCTTAATGATAAAGCTTTCTGGAATTTTATAAAAAATAGTTTTGTAAATAAAGAATTCACGGTAGCTAAATTTAATGAAGATGTTAAAATTCAATTGTTAGGTAACTATACGGATGAAGATTCAGTTTTGGTATCGAATCTGGCAAAAGAATTAGACAGAATTATTGAAGATGTAAATGTCTATACAACTTCAGAAAATGGAAATCTAAAATTGATAATCAATACTGATACAATTAGAACCAGGTATTTTGATGTAGGGATAAAAACTGGCGGAGGTTGGTCCGGATGGTTAGAATATGGAAGTGTACATTCTTCTTCAACAAAATTGTATTTCGACAGTATAGTATCACAACAAAACAGAAACAATGTGATAAGATACAAGCTAGTAAGAAATTTAGTCCCCTTTACTCTTGTTAATAATGGGAATATCGATGAAGCAACAGGAATTAATCAGGGAGGAATTTTTTCACTGACTGATTACAAACAAACTTCCATTACTGATTTTGATAGTAAGATTTTAAAAACCCTTTATTCCGATGCTTTTTATAAGCAATTTTATAAACGCTACCCTATTATTTATTTGAAATATGCCAGTGAAAATTCATTTAGTTTAATAAACCCACTTCGTAAAAACCCACTTCGGTTACTAATTTTAGCATTATTTGTTTATGGAATAGCCATTTTGAGGTTTTGGAAATTCAGGAAAGGAAATGAAAAGTGGTTGAAGTATTGCTTTAATGCAGTTGTACTTATTTTCCCGCTTTTTATAGTTGCAGTTTCCGGTATTATTTATAACAATCATACGTACAAAATCATCTTCCCGGTATTAATTATCATGTTGACATTTTTCTCAATAATACTGGTAAGTATTATTTTAGGTAGTATTTTATTCTTGTTTGAAAAGTATTTGTTACAAAATATAAAACCTAATCTGATAAAATACATTCTGCAATTTCTAATAACTGCTTCTGCTTGTTATCTGGCCATCTTTTTACTTAGTGAAACTTTTCAGTTTTACTATTATAATTCGACCCTTATTTATGGTTTAATAGTTTCATTTGCACGAGTTGGGTTTATTTTTCTGGAGGATAGATCTCAGGTAAAAATAAGTGAAAAAGAATTACAACTGGCCAAAATGGAAGAGTTAAAAACAAAGGCAGAGTTGCAATTAATACAGTCAAGAATAAATCCGCATTTCTTATATAACTCGCTAAATTCAATAGCAGCTCTTGCAATCGACAATCCTGAGAAAACAAGAAAAATGGCCATGTCGTTATCCGATTTTTGCCGTTATGCAATAAATAAAACAAACGTAGATTTTGCCATTGTTGATGATGAAGTGAATGTAGCAAACTCTTATCTTGAAATTGAGAAAGTCAGGTTTGGCGATCGGTTAAAATTCTCGATTCATGTTGAGAAAGATATTAAAGGGATTAAAATCCCAAGGTTTATTATTCAACCATTAATTGAAAATGCAGTTAAACACGGTGCTTCAAAAATTACTGATGTTTGTGAAATTGAATTAAATATTCAAAGTCTAAATGGTGGGGTTTTGATTGCTGTTTCTGATAATGGTCCGTCTTTTCCTGAAGTTCCGGTGTATGGTTATGGGTTGCAATATATTTTTGATAAGTTAGAGATGATTTATGAAGGACACGCTAAAATCAATTGGAAAAATCATCCTGATAAAATGATTACTGTTTGGTTGCCTGTTAAATCAAAAACAACAGATGAGTTATGACTGATTTCAAACTTAAAACCTTAATTATTGATGACGAAGAGCCAGCCAGGCTTTTCCTGAAGGAACTTTTACAAGCATATTCAAATGAAATTGAAATAATAGGCGAAGCAAAAAATGGAATTGAAGCAGTGCAATTAATCAATGCTTTAAAACCGGAATTAATTTTTTTAGATATTGAAATGCCGGGTAAAAACGCCTTCGAAATGCTGGAAAGTTTAAACGAAATTCCATTGGTTGTTTTCTGCACTGCATTTGATGATTATGCATTAAATGCATTCGAAACGAACAGTATAGATTACCTTGTCAAGCCTGTGAAACCAGAGCGCTTAAATAAAACAATTGTAAAACTAAGAAACCTAAATCATTTAAAGGAGCAGGTAAAAATTAAAGAACTTTTACAATCAGTAATAAAATCGAACACCGCAAAAACACCTACATCATTTCCTGTAAAAATTGGAGACAGAATCATCTTTTTAAAAATGAAGGAGATTTCATTTTTTACTGCAAAAGACAAATATGTTGAGATACATACATTTAACGGCAAAGTATATAACCTCGATCAAAGCTTGAACTCACTTGAAACAAAATTACCCGACCATTTTAAACGGGTTCAACGTGGTTATATTATTAATATTGAGTTAATCAGGGAAATTAAAAACTACTCACCGGGCAAGTACTCTATATTTCTTGAAGATAGTAAGAATACTAAAATTGTTACAGGCAGAAACTATTCAGCCCTGGTAAATAAGCTGGTGAAAATTTAAAGTTTGAATTTGCATTATTTGCAGTATGCTTACAAACAGTTTGTTATGTATTAATTTGGCATAATTTTAGTTTATCTTCGGGAAAATTGTTTTTCATGAGAAAACTACCAAAACTAACCCAACTGTTTTTTATTATTCTACCGGTAATAATCCTTTTCAGTTTTACAGAATCACCATTTTTTCAAAACAAAACACAACAACTTTTAACAAGATCAGATTCACTCAACCTGAAATACCCACAGGAAAAAATTTACCTCCACCTCGACAGGCAATCGTACCTTGCCAATGATGATATCTGGTTTAAAGCTTACATTTTAAATTCACCAGTGCGTAACTTTAACCTCCATGTTGAACTGATCAACCCTGCCGGGGAGGTTGTATATAAAAACCTTTCGCTGGCACAATTTGGATTATCGTATGGCGATTTTCATTTGGCCGATACACTTTCAAGCGGGATGTACCAAATAAGGGCTTACACCAGTTGGATGCGCAATTTTGATGATGCCTGGTTTTTCCGCAAGAATATTCTTGTAATTAATCCGGGGAGAACCCAGGTAAATACTGATACTTTAAAACTAAGAAAAAGAAATATCGATCTGCAGTTTTTCCCCGAAGGAGGGACTTTCCTTGTCAACCAAAAAAACAGGGTAGCCTTTAAAGCCATCGATGAGAATGGGAAAGGCATTGATATTGAAGGCGTTGTTGTGGATAACAACGGAGTTACAATTAACGGTTTTAAAAGCAGCTTTAAAGGAATGGGCAGTTTTATTATTAGAGCCTGAAGAAGGGCAAAAGTACGCTGCAAAAGTTACAGTAGCCGGTCAGTATGAATTTGAAGAAAATCTTCCCAGGCCTGAAAAGTACGGAGTAATGTTAAATGTTGATGCCACAGATTCTGCAGCAATATACCTGCAGGTTTCTGAAAATTTACAGGAAACGACAAACGAAGAGGGAAAAAAATATATGGTAGTTGGCCAGGCAGGCGGCTCTGTTCGTTTTCTTGGTGAGGTTGCATTGAATGGTGAAACAAGCATTTTTTCCATCGACAAAAACATGCTGCCGGGAGGAATTGTAAAATTTACCTTGTTCGACCGGAATATGATCCCTCACTGCGAAAGGTTGGTTTTCAATAATCATCTGGACACACTAAATATAAAAGTTACGCCCAATAAAACGGAATACAAACCGCGCGAAGAAGTTGAACTTGATGTTACGGCTCTAAACAGCGATGGGACACCGACGTTTACAAACCTGTCGATGTCGGTTTACAGTCCGGCGGCAGAATATCAAATGGAAGATTATCCCGGGAATATTTTCACCAGCTTTTTACTCGATTCAGAGTTGAAAGGCACAATCGAAGAACCGGCCTGTTATTTTAAAGATGATAGTATTATCTACACAAATTGCACTTGATAATCTAATGTTAACCCACGGTTACCGGTATTTTAAATGGGAAGAAATTATGGAAGAAAAACTACCGGAGATTGTATTTCAGCCCGATTCCAGTTTGAGCATAAGTGGCCATGTAACATCACTTTTAATGGGAAAGCCACTGGCCGATAGCAAAATATCGATGATCAGCGTAAAAAGCCTGCTTGATATGTATGAAACAAAATCAGATTCGCTTGGCAATTTTAAGTTTACCGACCTTTATTATAAAGATACCGTTCAGTTTACCATGCAGGCAAAATCAAAAAAAGAAAGGCAAAATACGTGGATTGAACTGGATGAAGAAATCCCTCCGCCTGAGCCCAACTATCTCCCCTCAATATACAGGGGCTACGAAAAGAATAAAGTTCAAACCTACACGTATTTGAGTGAACTCAGCCCGGAGATGTTAAAAAAGAAGTGGCATTTAAGCGATACCATTTTATTGGGAGATGTAAATGTGGTAGCAAAAAAGCAGGAAGAGGATGATGGTCATCCAAGAACATATGTGCAAGCGGATTTTGTTCTTGAAGTATAAAAGAAAGATATACCACCAGGAAATATTTGAATATCATTGAAGGAAGAATTCCAGGCGTCAGGGTGGTCGGAGAAGACGTTATGTTGAATTTTATGCCCGTGGAGAAAGAGTAAAAGTTTATATGGATGGTATGGAGGACAGCGAATCATGCCTTGTGAGATAGATTACCGAACGAAATGTTTGATAAAGTTGAATATGTAAGATCAGGCATTCCTGTAGGTATAAATTATTCCGGAGGAATTCTATTTTTTTACACAAAAGAGGGATGAAAAACAGAATACCTCCTCCAGAAAATGACATCTGGAACAGCAAAAGTCCGAGTTGTTGGTTATTCGGTGTTTAGAAAATTTTATTCACCAAAATATAAATCCAATGAAGTACCAGAGAAATTGGATGATTTCAGAAAAACACTTTACTGGGACCCGTTGGTAAGGACGTTTTCAGATGGAAAAGCACAGGTATCGTTTTATAACAGCGACGAAACCGGAACAATGAATGTTATTGTTGAAGGAATAAATGCTGAAGGCAAACTATGCAGGGGAACAGTAAGTTACAATGTAACCTACTGATTTTTTAGCACGATTATTGTCAACCAAAATAAAAACTGATCAATCTATGAAAAACCGGAAAAAACAAACCAGCTTATTTCTGCTTATTTCAGCAACAATAATTTTGTTGAGTTTTTCAGTTCCTTCATTTATTCTGGAAAACAAATATGAACTTTTAACCAAATCAGATTCATTAAATCTTCAATACCCGCAGGAAAAAATCTACCTGCACCTCGATCGCCCATCGTATTGGGCAGGCGACGATATCTGGTTTAAAGCCTACCTGAAAAACACAGCTATTCCAAACTGCAATTTGTATGTAGAACTTTTAGATTCTGCCGGGAACGTAATTTACAAAGATATCTGCTGGGCAATGCAAGGTTTTGCCTATGGTGATTTTCATTTGGAAGATACAATTTCCAGTGGAATGTACCAAATCAGGGCCTACACCAGCTGGATGCGCAATTTTGATGAACAGTGGTTTTTTCGAAGCGATTTGGTGATCTGGAACCTGCGCGATAAACAGCGGGCGCCGGAGGTTCAAAAGCTCAAGAACCAGAAATGTAAACATCGATTTTATGCCCGAAAGCGGAACTTTTTTGGCCGGAATTAAAAACAAAGTTGCTTTTAAAGTAACCGATGAAAAGGAAAAGGACTGGAAGCCGAAGGAATTGTAATTGATGCAGACAGAAACCATATAGCAGAAATCAAGACCGGTTTCAAAGGAATGGGAAGTTTTGAGATTGTACCGGAACCGGGAAAGAAATATACAGCTGAAATTACTGTGGCAGGAAACATTCCCAAAACGATTGAACTTCCATTGGGAGAAGAAGAAGGAGTTGTGATGAGATATAATCCGGACAATACAGCTTCGATTCACATTGAAATTAGTGAGCAAAACAATAAAGGAAACAGCAATTCATTTTACTTTTTAGTTGGTCAGTCAGAAGGCCAAACCTGTTACAGTGAAGAAGTTGAGGTAACAAATGGAAAAGCGGTTTTGGAAATTGACAAAGAAGAATTTCCAACCGGAATAGTAAGTTTCACATTGTTTGATAATGAAATGATTCCGCGCTGCGAAAGGCTGGTTTTTGTAAATAACCACGACCAGGTGAATGTAACTGTTACG
Organism: uncultured Prolixibacteraceae bacterium; assembly: GCA_963849775.1. Taxonomy (GTDB): domain Bacteria; phylum Bacteroidota; class Bacteroidia; order Bacteroidales; family Prolixibacteraceae; genus Draconibacterium. Next base: position 98,591 of record CAWKIX010000034.1, read on the forward strand.
CCAGACAAAACAGAATACAAGCCCCGCGAAAAGATCACACTCGATTTAACTGCATTAGTTGAAGAAAAGATCCCTGTGATTTCGAATCTTTCGCTATCGGCATACCATATTGAAACAACCGGAGAACTGAAAACCTATCCTGAAAATATTATGACAAGCTTTTTGCTCAGTACAGAATTAAAAGGAAAAATTGAAGAACCGGCTTACTATTTTAAAGACGACAGCATATCAACAATTACAGCACTTGATAACGTGATGTTAACTCACGGCTATCGCTATTTTTCGTGGGAAGAAATCAGCAATTACATACAACCTGAAATCACATTCGAGCCCGATTCCAGCATAGAGCTAAAAGGACAAGTCGTTTCGCTTTTGTTTCAGCGCCCTGTTGCGGAAGGCAAGGTAACGATGGTGACCTTGAAAAGTTTACTTTCCGTAAACGAACAAACTACGGATGAGGAGGGGAACTTTACCTTCCCGAACCTCTATTTTTACGATTCACTTCATGTATCTGTACAGGCACTAAATAGCAACGGAAATAAGAATACAGATATTATCTGGGATAATAAAGTCTATACTTCGCCAAAAACGTCATTACTACCTGTTGTATATTTATATCATAAAGAATCTCCATCTCAAACGGTAACTTATTTCAGCGAAATAAGCCCTGAACTGTTAAACCGGAAATGGCGACTTAGTGATACCATTTTGTTGCAGGAATTAAATGTGGTAGCAAAGAAAATAGATGATTATGGGTATGTCAGGCCATATGTTAGTGCTGATATTGTGGTTGATATAAAAGAAATGAAAGATCCAAGAAGAGACATCGAAGTACTATACAATAGTTCAGCTGCTGCAAGAAAAATGTTTGACGTGAGAGATGATGGAAAAATAATTCCAGCACTAGGTGCAACTTTATACATCAATGGAGTTCCCGATATGGTAGGCTTTCCTCCTCCTGAATTAGAATTTGTAGATAAAATAGAATATATAGATGATTATCTGAGGCCCAATGGATTCCCTGGTCCGGCCATATTTTACTGGACTATCAAAGGTAAACTTAACCTTGGACTCGATGTTGAGCCTGCAGGTATGTTTCCTGTTGAATTAAAGGGGTACACATTAACGCGAAATTTCTACTCCCCGGTTTACGATGGATCTGAAAATCAGGAAAATAAAAAAGATGATTACAGAAGTACTTTGTATTGGACACCTGTAATAGAGACCAATCTGAACGGGAAAGCAGAAGTTTCGTTTTATAACAGTGACCAGACAGGCGAAGTAAAAATTGTTGTGGAAGGAGTAACAATTGACGGGGAATTGTGCAGGGGAACAGCTGGTTACAATGTGAGTTATTAAATACCAATTGCTAAAAAATTATTGTTGAAAATGAAAATTACGGTTACAATTGTTTTGCTTCTTGCTGTTCAGCAAATACTTTCAGCACAAGATTCATTTGTACTTAAAGGCCGGATTTATGACGATTCAACCAATGTACCGGTACCTTATGCAACAGTCTATGTTGACGGAACAACAAATGGCACAATCACAGACAGTACCGGGCAGTTTGTTTTATCAGGTGTCCAAAATTCTTCAGTAATTGTGGTTAGTCATGTAAGTTATGAGCCTAAAATCATTGCTATACAAAAAGATACTTCTTCTGTAATTACGATATGGCTTCACGAAAGAGACATTGAAATTTCGGCAGTAAATATTGCTGATAATAATCTGCGGGATAAAAACCTGAAGATTTTTAAAAACATGTTTATCGGACATGATTCCTGGGGGAGAAGCACAGAATTACTGAATGACAGTGTACTGCTATTTAATTGTCATTATGATTATCAAAAAGTAATGCTTAACGATGCGATAAGGAAAAATATTGATGCTGGTAATGTCCCCAACATAGAAGAATGGGATGAAGACAGTACTTATGTGATCCTTAAAGTATTAACTGATTTCGATGTCATTGCAAAAGCCCCGTTAAATATTGACGTGCCTTTATTAGGTTATAATTTAAGGGTTGATTTATTTAATTTTAATATCGCCATAGAGCAGCAAAATGCGCAGGTTAAATTTCTTGGATACTATTATTTTCAACCTTATGAGACAAAAAGTAAGACAAAGATAAAAAGGATGGAGAGAAACAGACGACAGGTTTACTTTAACTCCAGTAAACATTTTTTTACATCGCTATATGAAAACAATCTGGCCCGAAACGGATACAAAGTAACCGAAGTGTTGAAAGATTCTGTGACAAATAAAATTGAGGAGGTAAATGTAAATTTTGAAAATTATGTGAATTATACGGATAATGACCAGTTTCAAATTACAGGGTTAAAGGATAGAGAATTTTCTATCACATTTTATGGTCATTCTATGTACGAACCGTTCGATATATATACAACTTCAAAAGATGTTTTAGAAGAAGCGTATTATCTTGAAAAATCAAAGTTATACTTTCTGAAAGATACCTGTATCGTAAACAGCGACGGAACGATTCCCAATACTAATATAATGTTTGGAGGTTCAATATCACAAAAAAGAGTTGGTTCATATTTACCCGCAAATTATGAAATAGGTAAATAATCAATCTCCCGGAAAATGAAAGAACCGTTCTCCCGAATTATCGAAGCAGAGAACGGTTCTTTTTATGTTATTTTGTTGAAGAGATCCAACGGAATAGTGCGCTTTACGTTGTTCGACAATGACTATGATCCCAAAATGTGAACGCCTGGTATTTGTTGATAACCACGATCAGATTAATGTGAATATCACCCCAAACAAAACAGACTATTCAAACCAAGAGAAAAAGTCACGCTTGATTTAACAGCGCTGGGAAAAGGAAACATTCCAGACACTGTCAAATCTTTCGCTTTCGGTTTACCATATCGAAACTACTGACGAGCTGAAAACTTATCCGGAGAATATAATGACACAGTTTTTTATTGAGCTCAGAGTTAAGAGGAAGAATAGAAGAGCCAGCTTACTATTTTAAAGACGACAGTCTTTCAACGATCATAGCACTGGATAATGTGATGCTGACACATGGTTACCGCTATTTTACATGGGAAGAAAGTTACAGAAAATAAACAACCTGAAATTGCTTTTCAACCCGATTCAAGTATTGAATTAAATGGCAGGGTAGTCACACTGTTGTTTCACCGCCCGGTTTCAGAAGGAAAAGTGACAATGGTAACCTTAAAAAGCAGGTTGGTAGTTCGTGAAGAAATAACTGATTCATTGGGATATTTTGCATTCTCCAATATGTATTTTAACGATACAATTTCAACTGTTATCCAGGCTCTTAATCGCAAAGGTAACCGGAATTTAATTGTAGAGGCAGATGAAAAAATGTCTTCGTCGCAACAGGCAGGCATTTTGCCGTTAAAGTATTCAGTATAGTAAAGAAACTCCATCAAAAACGATAACCTACCTTAGTGAACTTAGTCCGGAGTTACTAAATAAGAAATGGCATTTAAGTGATACAATATTGCTGGGGGATGTAAATGTTATAGCTTATAGAAGGAAAAAAGATGATGGCCATTTCAGGCCTTATCTTGAAGCAGATTACGTTATTGATGTAACCGAGATGGTAAAAAATTATATGTACTTCTCAGATATTGCTGATCTTATGAATAGTACCGGAGTTACCAGAATGATAATGAGTAAAATGCCTGCCATATTTCTGGATGGATTTCCAGCTGAAGGTTTTGGTCCGCCGCTAGAATGGATTGACAAGATAGAATTTGTAAGATTTGCGTCAATCCCGGGGAGGGGATTCTGGCCCGGCAGTTTATTATTATACCAAAAGAGGCGCTCCAAATTATGAAAAACGCATGACTGCGGGAATAATTCCCATTAAACTGGTTGGCTATTCCGTTATCCGTAATTTTTACTCCCCGGTTTATGATGGGTCGGAAGACAAGGGAAAAACGAAAGAGGATTACCGAAGTACGTTGTATTGGGACCCGGCAATTGAAACTAATTATAGAGGAAATGCAAAAGTTACATTTTACAACAGTGACCAAACTGGAGAGGTAAAAGTCGTTGTTGAAGGTATAACGTATGATGGCAGATTGTGCAGGGGAGTGGCCAGCTACAATGTCTCTTATTAGATGATAAATTATTATTGAAAGATATCCATAATGAAATTAAAGTTAATCATTGCTTTTTTATTCATACTTCAGCAAACTGTATCAGCACAGAATTTGCTGATACTTAGCGGACGGATTTATGACAATTCAACGAAAGAACCTTTGCCTTATGCATCCATTTCAATTCCGCATACGGGAACCGGGGTGATTTCAAATGAATATGGTGAGTTTATATATCATATTCCGGAAAATAGCGGGAACGGATTGATAAGGATTTCTTTTATTGGTTATGAAACCATTTTTGTAGATACTGATACTGTTCAGCAGGATATTGTTTATGATTTTCAAATTCAACCTCAAACAGTAGAAATTGGTGAAATTGATATTGTTGCAAAAAAATTGATTTCTCCTGAGAAAATTGTAAAACAAGCTATTCGTAATATTAAAAAGAATTATCCGGGTGAAAGTTTTCAGTTGCACGGCTATTATCGCGATTATATCCGGAATTTAAACAGCAACGATTATAATAACCTCACCGAAGCTGCTGTGATTATTGAAGACAAAGGGTACAATACCAACGATTATAAAAAGACTAAAATAAAGATTGAACAAATCAGGTATAATCCACTTCTTGCATCCGATACCAGTTTAAACATTGGGTATGACGGAACAGTTAAGTATGTGCCAAATGCAGATATCAGTGGGGCAAATGACCTTGCGTTGCTCATGTTTCATAATCCGGTCCGAAATCATAAAATCAATACTTTTTCTTTTGTTTATATTTTGGATAGTTGTTTCTTGAAAACCATGAGTTTCATTATAAAACAATTGCAAAAGATGACAGTCTGAAAATTTATGAAATCAGTTTTAACACAGACACGTTGCTTGGATCGGAAGATGATTCGGAATATATTGGAGAAGGCACAATGCACATAAATTCAGATGATCTGGCCATTTTGAAATTCAATTATATGGTAACCCGTAATTCTGAGGCATTTACCGGGAAACTGATGGAAGTGAGGCTGGAATACAAAAAGTATCAGGAGAAATATTATCTAAAGTTATCTCTCAATGGATAACTATTTTGAAATTACCTACAAAACATTTGGAATGTACCGGCCCAAAGTAGAGCACCTGTACCAGTACCGCGAGCTTTTTATCAATAAAATTGTAACAGAACCAGATCAGTTGATTTCAGAAGAAGAAGCTATCGAAAAAGGGAGAATGCTGATTGGAACAAGGTTGCTGAAATCCCCGGGTTTTGGGAGAATTACAACTATATTATTAACGAGAGGTTGATGGAGGAATGATTAGGCAATATTTTCAGAATTCATTGACATACACAGTTCGACTCCGCTCACTGTGACGTCAGGCTGAGACATCGATTAAGTGAATTTAATTTTTTAATAAAATGACAGTAAGAAAGGTGCAAGTTATTATGTTTCATATTTTCATTAAATTCTTTGTTTTTCAGATGATTACAATACGCTGTATTAGCAGCGAAGTCGAAGTTGCATTTATTTTACTCTTCATCCATTATTTCAGTCTGCATACGAACTGAATCTTCGTGGATCAACTGGAAAAGAATTTTCACAAACGTTTCATTAATATCCAGTTTATTTCCTAAACTAACCCTGCTTTCCATTAGCTGTGTCCAGCGGCTCATTTGCAAGGCGGTTACGTTATTGTCTTTTTTATACCGGCCAATTTCTTTGGTAATGGCAATTCGGGCAGCCAGTGTTTCCAGCAGTTCGGCATCAATGGAGTCAATGCGGTTACGCAAAACATCGAGCTGATTTTCAAAATCAGGATTGTCGGCATTTTCATGGCGGATTACCAGTTTATCAAGCAATTTTGCCAGATCAGCCGGAGTAACCTGTTGCGCTGCATCGCTCAATGCACACGACGGATCAATGTGCGATTCAAGCATCAAACCGTCCATTCCCATATCAAAAGCTTTCTGCGAAACTTCAAAAAGGTACTCCCGTTTGCCTGCAATATGACTTGGGTCGCAAATAATAGGCAGGTTTGGCATAATTCGGCGCAGTTCAATAAAAGTCTGCCAGTTTGGGTAGTTACGGTATTTAGTTTCCCTAAATGGAGTAAACCCGCGATGAATTCCCACGATATTTTTGATGCCTGCCTGGTATATTCGTTCAATGGCTCCCATCCACAATTGTACATCAGGATTTACCGGGTTTTTGACCATAACAACAGCATCGGTTCCTTTCAAAACATCGGCAATTTCCTGTACAACAAAAGGGCTTGCTGTTGAGCGAGCACCAATCCAAATAACATCAAGTCCAGCTTTCAAAGCTTCTTCTGTATGCTGTGCATTTGCTATTTCAGTTCCTACAAGTAATCCGGTTTCTTCCTTTACCATCTGGAGCCATTTTAGTCCGATAGAACCAACTCCTTCAAACGATCCCGGGCGGGTACGTGGTTTCCATACTCCACCACGGTAAACAAAAACACGTTTATCTTTTGCCAGTAACCGGGCTGTATCCAATGCCTGCTGCTCTGTTTCAAGACTGCACGGACCAGCAATCAACAGCGGATTATCAATAGTTGGTAGCCACGTCTTTATTGGATTAATGTCAAGTTTCAATGTCATAACTATTTCGTATAAAGTTTTACTATTTTTTCTTCATTCTTGAAAAAATGCGGATTTTCTCCTTCCAGAATTCCCCTTATATTATTTGCACTTAAAATAAGTTCCTTCAATTTGTTATCGTCTTCTTCTCTTAAAGTATCCCGAAATTCCTGAAGGTGTTTTATATAAACATCAAGCGATTCAACAACGTAATTTCGATTTTGTTGAAAAATAGGATGCCACATGGTAACCGAACTTTTTGCCAAACGAACTGTTGATCGAAAACCTCCGCTGGCTAAATCAAAAATAATGTTTCGGTCTTCCTTCGACTGAACCGCATTGGCCAGTGCAAATGCAGCCGCGTGTGGCAAATGAGAAACAAAAGCAGTACTGTGATCCTGCTCATCGGCCGACATATAAGCCATATCCATCCCAAGACTTTGAATCATTTTTTCTACCAGCGCCATGTGTTGCGGGCCTGAATCTCCGGTATCACATAAAATGGCAATTTTGCCTCTGAATAAATCTTCCAGAGCAGCTGTTGGACCTGAATTTTCAGTCCCCGACATGGGGTGTACAGGAACAAAATTCTTTCGACGGGGATGATCTTTTACCTGTTCAATAATTACACGTTTTGTCGATCCCATATCGATTACGGTGGTTCCTGAATCGATGATGTCGAGAACTTTGGGAAGAACTTCGAGTTCCTTGTCAACCGGAATGGCAATAATAACAAAGTCGGTGTTTTTTACCGCTTCTTCCAATGTTTCAATACGATCTACCAAACCCAATTTCAAGCGCTTGTTTTGCATTTGCTTCGCTGGCATCCACGCCGATTAATTCGGTTGCAAATTTTGATTTTCGCAAATCTTTTGCAATTGATCCACCGATTAACCCAAGTCCTACAATTGTTGTCTTCATAATCAAAATGTAAAAAAAAAGGCCTCGATTTTTTCGAGACCTTTCGGTAAAATATTTTCAGTTAAAACAATATCCTACTTCCTGATCCCGATTTTTGAACCATAATAAAAATAAAAGTAGAAATAGGTATTGCTGTAAAATTTCATAATCAACATATATTGCCTGCAAATATAGAGATATATTTTAAAACTGATACCAATTCATCCGTTTTGATGCAGGTATTCGTAACCAATGTTACTGTTTAACTACTTTTTTTGAAAAAACTTTTAATCCGTTTTCTTTTATATTAACCAGGTAAAGGCCAGCTGGTTGATCATTCATATTAATGTTTTCCGTAATATCACCGCTGATTTTGAAATGCTGTTGAGAGTAGATTTTTTGTCCGTATAAATTGTACATTTCAATTTCAATTGTATTAATTGCTTTTTGCGAACTAATTGACACATTAACAACATCATTAAAAGGATTTGGGTAAATTTGAACATTACCGGGAGATAATAAAATTACCGGCGCTGATAACGGTGACTGAATACTCAGGTTATCAATACACCATCCCCAGCCATTGGCCAGTTGATCTGAAAACAAACGAAAACGGACTAATATGGTATCGCCGGCAGCAAAATTTCCGTTTTCCAACATACTGAACTGACGACGTACATACCAATCAGATTTTCCAACAGCCTGGGAAACCTCATTTACAATATTCAGATTATAGTTGGTGAGCCACGTTGAATTTTCTCTTGAATCGTAACCATCAATAAGAGGCATCCACGTTTTACCATTGTCTTTACTCCCTTCAACAATTACATAATCCCAAAAATCAGCATCTTCATAAAATGGGTCATCGCCGGGCTCAACCAGAACCACTTCATCATAACTCATTAAAGCATTTTCTTTTAGAATAACCGGGTGTATCAGCATGGTGCTGAAATTAAAATTAATGTTGTACTGATTGGAGTTTGGATACGGGTGAGGGCTATTCAATGCTCCATTATTGAAATTGGGTGCCTGATAAACATCAAAATCTGTAAATGTAAAATCAGTTGTTGATTGATTAAAATTATTAAAATATTCATTTACCGGATCGAATACTTCGAAAGCGAAATATCCCTGATCAGGTAGTGATCCGGTGTTTTTTACTTGTGCAGAATCAGTGGCCAAAATTCGGTATGATATGATATCGCCATCATTAAGTTCATTTACATTAACAGGAAATAATGCCTTGTAAAGGGTGATTGAATCTAAAGATAGAGCGAAAGATGGTTGCTGAACATCATTTATAGAGTATTCAATATAAACAGAATCAACACCTAAATTATCGTCGACGTATGCTCTGACAGAAATCTCTTTTTCGGTAGTTATAAAATAAGGGATTGGAGTATGTACAATTTCAGGTTTTTCTGTATCGGCGCCAATTTTAACTGTATAATATGCTTCGGGCGCATTCGATGGTAACTTATAAATTCGATCTTTTATATCTTTTACTGAAATGTAGTAATAATATTGATTGCCATTATTTTCAGGGACAAGCGTGGCGGTAAAATAACCTTTACCTGAGTTGTAAACAAAAGGTAATGAATTTGAAAAATTATCAGGAGACGCTAACGAATAAAAAACAAAAAGCGAAGATGAATCAAGTTCGTTTTCACTATTAATTGTCATGTTAAATTCAATAGGCTCAACCTGTTCAACATCTTTGGGTTTCTCAAAATTTATTGCCATGGTTTTCCAGCCAATATCATCCATAATTCCCAATGTTAAGGGGCCTGGATTATGTACTGATTCACCCTTGGCAATTGCATGAGTCATCAATGAATTTCCCGAAATAGCAGGGTAAGTCGCATCATTTAAATGATATATACTTGATCCGCGATCCCAGGTTTCCGGCACAAAAAGTCTTGGATTAAAACCTTTGTTCACATAAGCTGCTGATGGACTTCTTGCATAAAGTGCCCCGGAAGTTAATGCATCGTAAAGTTTACCCGAGGGAACTTCAAATATACTTTTATTAACCAGGTACTGGTTTTGACTATTAACAACCAGAAGATCAAAAGCTGCCGCTTGTCCGTCAGCAGAATTGTAAACATATTCGTATAATCCCTTATTGTTTCTAACTTCAAAAAAACCGGTAAACCCAAGGCCATGAGCAATTTCGTGCAAAACTACTGTAACAAAATCATACAGCTCGGCCGGTGTATCCTGATCGGTTTTAAAATACCAGTCGGCATCTTTATTAAACGTACAAACTATATCGGCAGAAGAATTAGGGTTGATAGATTGCCTGGCAAGTTTTTCAGCCAATGCTAAAGGGTAATACCTTCCTTCTTGAGGAATATTTTTAAAACCGGTAACATAATCTGCAGGAGCGGCGCTGCCTAAAGTATTTCCTCCCTGTGAACGCCAATTTGCCTGAACATTAATAGGAATTTCTGATTCAACCAAGGTTTCCCAAATTCCAATTGCGTATTCAAAAGCTGCTTTTGCCTCTTGTGGAAACTGACTATAAGTAACATTAATTTCCGATTTTTTTTCACTGCCAACTTTTAAAAGGAAATCTTTTGGAGGTGGAATGCTTACTCTTTCTATTGAATCGGAAGCATAACAAACAGTCACAGGAACAATTCCATTTAGTTTTTCAGATAAATATTGTGCGTTTGCAGCATTCACAAAAAACAACATAAATACTGCAATGGTTGTTAATGTCTTCTTCATGGCTTTAAATCCTCATCAAACTGAATACAAATGAACAATACTTTTTGTTTTTTTGATACTTACAAATTTGATAAAATAAATTAATACAAAGAATTCATCTTAACAGGTAATGAAAAAAAGATGCCGAATTTTATCCGGCACCTTTTTTAAATCGAATTGGTTCAGCAGAAACCGAAATTCCTGCATTAATCATCATTTATAAAGCGGAGTTTTTTTTGCAAAAATTAAATTGTACAAAACTACCATTGATGTAACCAAACCAACAAGTGCTGCAATAAAAGCAACTAATAAAAGTGTTTTCATTTTACTTAATTTTTAATTATTCTTTTAGTTATAGTATTGTAATTATCGTCTGTTATACTAGCCAGGTAAATACCTGGTCTAATTGAAGATAGATCAAGTTGAAGTTTAGGATTGTATTTTATATCAAAATTTGATTCGCGATAAACGGTTTTTCCGGTCATATCCATAATCATTACTTCAACAGATGATTGTTCGGCTGCTAAACTGTTACAGTCAATAAAAACATCATTTGTGAAAGGATTTGGATAAATATTGACCTTTTCAGATGCAACAAGACTGTTATCGGTAATGGTTGCGCTTTTCTGTATTTCCAGATTGTCGATTGCCCAACCCCATCCATTTACTGAATTATCGGTTGATAATCTGAAACGAATAAGGATGGTGTCTCCTTCTGCAAAATATTCGTTTGTTAGTTTAATAGAGTGATTTACAAACATGTCCTCACTGCCTGATGCGAATGAAAATTTGCTTTTTAAATTACTTGTAAATTTATTTGCCCATGTTTCATTCAAACCTGAATCGTATCCATTTTCAAGAGGTTTCCAGGTTGTACCAAAATCATTACTTGCTTCAACAATTACAAAATCCCAAAAATTTTCATCCGTGTAAACTGCGCCAGTTTCACCCGGTTCAACAAGAACTATTTCATCAAATGTTATCTTGGTATTATCCGAAAGAATTACAGGATATTTTAACTGGGCAATAGAATTCTGTTTCTGTGCAATAACCTGCGATTCAGTATAAGGAGTTAATGAATGCAACGCACCATTTGAAAATCCAACAGGTACTGAAATGTCGAAATCGCTAAAGGCAAAATCATTGGTAGAATTTTCAAAATCTGATGAATAACTGGTAACTGGTTGGTAAATTCCAACAACATCTATTTTGTAATATCCTCCAGAAGGTAAATAAGATTTGTTTTTTCGGTTTGAATTATCTTCCGCAACCACCCTGTATTCAACCAAATCATTTTCATTGATTAGTACAGGAATACTCAACTTGCCATCAAAAATGTCATTTGATTCTGCCGCAAGAGCTATCGGTTCCTGATCTACACCATTAATCCGGTATTCTACTTTTACAGCGCTGATTCCCAGATTATCTCTGGCAATGGCAGAAAAATCAATACCAGCCTCGGAAGCAGAAATCATTTTAACAGGATTATGTTCTAAAGTCGGAGGATAATAGTCGGGCCCGATTTTAAAATTTAGCATGTTTGATGGTGCGTGGTTCGGGAAAGTGCGGGTAATATCATCAACAGTTTTTGCTGAATAATAATATTGTACATTTCCATTGCGAAAATCAATTGGTAAATTTCCCTCGAAACGATTGGTTTCGTTGTTATAACTAAGCCTTACCGAATCTGTAGATTTAAAATAATCAAAAGAATAAATTATGTTTACTGAAGATGGGTTGATATTTAATGTAGTTGATAATTGAGTTTCAACTGGTATTTCAGCACTGGTTTCTTCAACATCACCCATTTCTGCCATTTTGAACATAACAGCATTCCAGCCAATTTCTGAAAGAACATGAAGTGTGTTTTTCCCCGGATTATGAATTGCTTGTCCTTTAAAAGTGAAAGGCGACATTAATTCGGGCGCTTTTTCTGCATTTGTATTGTTTGATTTTAAATGATAGATGCTTCCTCCCGGATTCCAGGTTACAGGCGCGAAAATAGTAGCAACTCCTTCAATATTATATTCATCATTGTAATTGAAGCTTAAATTGTTTGATGTTAGTTGATTGTGAAGTTCGTTTGAAGGGCTTATGAAAATGTTGTTATCAGAGATTCTTTGGTTTTGATGATTAAATACAAAATAGTCGTAAGCGCTTGGTGAATTTGTCGGATTGCTTAGTTTACCAACCCCTTCATCGTCAATAAAAAATCCTGAAAAGCCAAGTCCATGAGTAATTTCGTGCAATGCTACTGTCACCAGGTCGTATTTTGATTCGGGTGTGTTACCATTGGTTCCCAAATACCAACTTACTGAACTGTTGAAACTACAAATAATGTCTGCATCTTTTGAACCATTCATTTCTTTGCCCATTAGCTTTTCAACCAAAGCAATCGGATAATAAACGTTGTTTAAAGGTGCAGCCGGAAAATTCTTTTGGAATGTAGATGCCTGGCAACTTGCTAATTCATTGCCATTTAATTCTTCCCATTTAACCAAAATATTAATCGGAACCGGTGACGAAATATTTTGCTCCCAGATTGCAACTGCATATTCAAAAGCATGTTTTGCTTCATCAGGAAAATTGACATAAGTAACATTAATGTTACATTCTTTTGCCATTACCGATTTGAGTGATAAATTTCCTGATACTGGTGGAACAAAGATTTTGTTCACCTCATTAAGGCCAATGTTGATAGGGCTTTTCCCCTGGATAACATTTTCCGATAAATTTTTTTGTCCCGACACACTATTGATTGCAATAATGCACAGGAGCGAAATAAGCGTCCATCTCATTTCAATTCGATTTAATGTTATCTTCCCAAACCATAAAACAAAAAGTACAATGAGGCGAAATCGGGTTTGTCTTCGAAACCGATTTAATTGTTAATGCGTGCTGATAGAGTCTTTAACCTGGATAATAAATGGGTTTGTAAATTTCTTCATCCAGTGGGTTTGTAAAAACCTATTTAAATTTCACAACAACATAAACCGATAAAACGGCTTCATTATTTCAATAAAAAATTACTTTTGAGTCATGCAATTGTTAGGGTACAATTTCTTTACGAATCAAAAGCGTCTGCCTCATGACAGTTTTGTTTATGGGTTTGCAATGGTAAAAATATATAATATTATTTATAATTACAAGCTTTTTTTATAGTTTCAGCAAAAAAACATTAGCCACAAAAAATTATTTATGAAATTTTTATCAACAACTTTACTGTCTGTTATTCTTGTCTTTACACATTTGTCAAGTTTTAGAGACAAGAAGAACTTTGATGAACTATACCGGCCACAGTTCCATTTTTCACCGGAAGAAAACTGGCAAAGTGATCCCAATGGATTGGTTTATTATGCTGGTGAATACCACCTGTTTTATCAATATAATCCAAACGGGAATGAATGGGGTTATATGCATTGGGGCCATGCTGTAAGTACCGATTTAGTGCATTGGGAGCAACTTCCGGTTGCAATTTATCCTGATGAAAACTCTACAGATAAAGAACATTGCACGGTTTTTCAGGTTCAGCAATAGTGGATGAAAATAATTTTTAGGGAAACAGGAAGGTAATGAAAAAACATTGGTAATATTTTATACAAGTCAAAATTGTGGCCAGCGAATTGCGTATAGCACTGACAAAGGAAGAACGTGGAAAAAATATGAAGGAAACCCGGTAATTCCTTTTAATGATGATGATGCACGAGATCCAAAGGTATTTTGGCACAATGAATCGCAAAAATGGGTGATGGTTTTGTATCGGAGAAATTCTTCTGATTTAAAATCCAGGGGAATGTCTGTCTATAACTCAGATGACCTTATTAACTGGACATGGAAAAGCCATATTTCAGGATTTATTGATTGTCCTGACCTGGTAAAAATGAAAGTTACCAACCGCCCTGAAGAAACCAAATGGGTATTGTTTGAAGGTGATGGAAATTATGTAATAGGTAATTTTAATGGCGAAACATTTACCTCTGAAACAGGAAAAATAAGGAGTGATTTTGGTCAGAATTATTATGCTGCCCAAACCTGGAATAATATTCCGGAACAGGATGAAAGAACAATTCAAATCGCCTGGATGAAGGGTGGAAAATATCCCGGAATGCCATTCACCGGACAAATGTCATTTCCATGTGAAATTAGTTTAACAAAGTTTAGTTTTGGTTATAAATTGGTTCGTAATCCGGTTCGCGAAATTGAAAAATTACACGATAAACATTACAACTGGAAAGATAAGAACCTGATTCCCGGAATAAATGAGAATATTGTAAAAGGAGTTAAAGATGATTGTTTACATATTAAAGGAGAATTTGATTTAAAAACTTCAAATAGTTTTGGGTTTATGATTAGAAATAGTCGTAAAACTCCAGGAACAGAAATCAGGTATGATGTAAAACGAGGAGCTTTAACTTTTTTGAATTCAACAATGCCGATTGTTCCTGTTGACAATAAAATATCGTTAGAAATTCTTATTGACCGTACTTCAATTGAGATTTTTGCAAACGATGGGCAATCGGTTGTTTCCAATTGTTTTACTCCTGAAGAAGGAGCTGATGAATTGGTGCTTTTTACCAGCGGTGGTGAGCTTGAAGTTCTAAATCTTGATATTTATAAATTAAATTCGATTTACGAAGAAAAGTAATGTTTTAAAACAAATTATATTTTAGAATGAAAAAAATTGCCTTAATAATATTGATCATACCAATTCTGGTTTTAAGTCAGAGTTGTTTTGCACAGTCGGTTAAAATTTATAATCCCGAAGCAGATGCAAAATCCGATATTGCGGCTGCAATTAAGCAAGCATCAAAAGAAGGGAAACACGTATTTATTCAGATTGGCGGAAACTGGTGCACATGGTGCCTTAAATACCATAATTTTACAAATGCCGATGAGGAAATAAAAAATTATGTGAATGAAAATTATGTGGTTCTTAAGGTAAACTACGATGAAAAAAATAAAAACGAAACGGTTCTGGCTGGCTTAGGTTATCCGCAGCGTTTTGGATTTCCTGTTTTTGTTATTCTGAATGCTGAAGGAGAAAGAATTCATACGCAAAATTCAGCTTTTCTTGAAAA
>CAWKIX010000035.1:0-20907 GCA_963849775.1 uncultured Prolixibacteraceae bacterium
ATGGCTTCGCGGTTTAGGAGTGGATATTGGGGCGATTATGATATATATGCAACAAAATCGGGGACTTTTAATGTTGAATTTAGAGTTGCCAGCGCTAACAACGGAAATGGAATAACAGTACTTATCGATGGAATTGCTGCACAAACCATAGCCGTCCCAAATACAGGTAATGTGGACACCTACACCACAATTAGGACTACTTTGACAATAAACGAAGGGTCCCATAAAATGAGGATATTGTCAACCAACTCAGAATTTTATTTGAACTGGATCAATTTCCCGCAGTACCATGTGCGAAATGCGCATTCCGATGAGGTTATTAAATTCAGGATGTGGGATGGGTTGAATGGCATTGAATATGGAGCTGTTGAAGAACTCACCTTCTTTAATGACGGTGTGGTTGGAAGCGCTGAACAACCGTTTATATTGCATCCTTCAGGTAGAATTCAGGATTTTATCTTATCGAAAGGCTGGAACTGGATTTCGGTAAATAAACAAAGTAATGACATGAGTGTAAGCAAGACCTTTGAAAGTTTAACACCTCCTTCCTCTTTAAATGAACTTACACTGAAGTCGCAGACCGATTATGCTCAATATGCACAAAGTACAGGTTGGAAAGGTACGTTGACTGATGTAAACTTAGCTTCTGGGTATTTGATTTATTTAAGTGCGCATGCCGATACATTAGATTTAATTGGGGATTTTCCTACGACTGATATTCAAATTCCATTGAATACCAAATGGAACTGGATTGGATATCCCAAACAGGAGAATCAGCCTGTTGATGTTGTATTGAGTTCTTTGACTTCTGATAATGGAGACATAATTAAAGGACAAACAGAATTTGCCGAATACAACTCCGAAACAAATACGTGGATTGGCGACCTGAAATTTTTCGAACCGGGAAAAGGTTACAAACTTTTTGTTTCAAATCCGGATAATTTGAATATTCTGAAATCGGGTTCACCTGATGATTTGTATTTAAAACATGAATTTAACATGACTTTAACAGCGGTTATTAATTTTGGAGATCTTCCTGTTTCTGACAACTACGAACTCCGAACCATTATAAATGATAAGCTGCGTGGCAAAATTCCGTTAACTTATATTACCGGCCTTGATGAATATATGGCTTTTACCATGATTTATGGTGACAGACCGGATGTTGGTGACGCAGTGAAAACGGTATTATGGGATATTAACAATCAACGTGAATATGAGTTGTCATCGCCTGATATCAGTTTTGGTATCGACAAAATAAATGGTACGATTAACAATCCGGTTGTTCTTTCGGTTGTTGATGGTCAGATTGCTCCTTTACACGGCAATCAGTTGAATTTTAATTGTTATCCTAATCCATTCTCAACTGAAATTAAATTTAGTTATTCATTACACTCAGAGTCGAAGGTTACATTAATGATTACTGATATGTTTGGAAAAGAAATCAAGTGTATAGTTTCAGCTAACCAGGCTTCGGGTGATTATAATTATGTATTTGATGGAAGGAATCTTGCTACAGGCATTTATTATAGCACAATTAAAACAAATGATTTTGTTGAAACAAGAAAGATAATTCTCCTAAAACAATAAGCTGAATATTTATATTAAAAACAAGGGCTGGCCTTTTGGTTCAGCCCTTTTGCTTACATATCAGGCTTGATATATCTGAAAATTCGTGTTAAGGTAAAGTAAAGCTTTGATGCACTTTCAGGGAACAATTGAAAATGAACTGCGCTCGCCAATGTATAAAATGAGCGATGCAACTTATACCATTTGTACTTTGAAATGCCGCAGGCAATTTCAAAGTTTACAATGGTTAATGCCGATAATACAACAAAGGAGCATTCTGAACAAAGTGAAAGAATGCGACATTTGGTTGTTAAATCGGTATTACAACGAAATAAAAGAGGCTTATCTGAAATTGAAATAAAACAATTAACAATTTATTCTTGATAAAAAAGGAAAAATCTATACCAGATTATTCCTTTTTTCGTTTTATGATTTTTAATTTGCGGAAAATTAAAATTATCGCTGATATTGCTTTTTGATCAGCAAAAAAAACAGACTTATGAAGAAAACCTCTTTTTTTGGAATTGCAGGGATTATTTTACTTGTACTTTTTGTTTCAGGACAACAACATGCTCAATCTGAAACCGAATCTTTACCTGAACATGATTCCCTATTAATATCAGCAATCCCCGAACCTCTTGATATTGCAAACATTTTAACTGAATATGACAGTTTGATTTCTGCTGAAATTAAATCAACACATACAGTGGGGGCTGCGTATGCAATTGTGTACAACAACCAGGTTGTGCTTCAAAAATGTTACGGCCTGCGAAAAGCGCGTACACATGATTCAATTGATGAAAACACAATATTCAGGCTGGCATCGGTTTCTAAACCAATTTGTGGCGTTTTGGCGGGAATGCTTGCCGATGAAAATGTTATTTGCTTTGACGATAAAGTTACAGATTATATTCCGGGCCTCCATTTTAAAAGCCAGTCGATAACCAACGAACTTAGAATTAAAAACCTGCTTAGTCACACATCAGGTCTTGTTGCACATGCATACGATGATTTGGTGGAACAAAAAATCCCGTTATGTCAGATTATGAGCCAGCTACCAATGGCTAATACAACATCAAACCCAGGAGAATTATACTCATATCAGAATGTGATGTTCAGCTTGTACGATTCAGTTGTTTCCTACAAAACCGGCAAAAATTACAGCGATATTTTAAAAGAGAAACTGTTTATCCCGTTTGGTATGACTGATGCTTCCACAGGGTTTGAAGAATTTAAAAACCATAAAAATATAGCACTGCCACATTCCGGTGTTACTCCGATTAAATTGAATGACCGCTACTACAATACCACTCCGGCTGCTGGTGTCAATGCAAGTGTTTCCGATATGAAGAACTTTCTGCTTACATTGTTAAGCGATACTTTAAAAATCAGCAACCGGGTTGAAGATATGATATTCACTCCTCAGATTGAAACCAACCTCAGCAGAGGCTATTTTTCACAATGGGAAAAAGTTGATTCAAAAGCTTATGGAATCGGCTGGAGAATTGTTGATTACAAAGGCCGGAAAATTGCCTACCACGGCGGATATGTACAAGGCTACCGTGCCGAAATCGCACTTTGCAAAGAAGAGAATGTTGGAATCGTATATCTCTCCAATTCGCCCAGCCTCATTGCCGCCCGAAGCGTGCCCGAATTTATAAACCGCCTTTTTGAATTCAAGGACAAACAGAAACTGGCAGTTAAATAGTCATATCATATTTTCGTTTTAACCCAACCTATATTTCAAAAGTATTTAAAAATGAATACTTTTAAGGCAAATAACAGTAACAGCCATGAAACCATTCTATTTAATTCTGGTAACAATTTTATTTCAGGTTTATTTTCCAAAATTCTCCTTTTCCCAAAACGAAACCCGTCCAAATGTAATCTTAATCATTACCGATGATCAGGGTTATGGCGACCTCGGAATTACAGGAAATCCGCATGTGAAAACTCCTGTAATCGATAAATTTGCCCGGGAAAGTATAAGGTTCAACGATTTTTATGTTTCGCCGGTTTGCGCTCCTACCCGATCAAGTTTAATGACCGGGCGATATTCGTTGCGAACCGGAATTCGCGACACATACAACGGAGGAGCTATAATGGCAACAAGCGAAATCACAATTGCAGAAATGCTGAAAGCAGCGGGATATAAAACAGGCAATTTCGGCAAATGGCATCTTGGCGACAATTATCCATCGCGACCAAACGACCAGGGTTTTGATGAGTCCTTGATACATCTTTCAGGAGGGATGGGACAAGTTGGTGATTTTACTACCTGGTTTCAGGGCGACAGCAGCTATTTCAACCCTGTACTCTGGCACAACGGAAAAATGGAAAAATACAATGGTTACTGCACCGATATTTTTGCTGAACAGGCCATCCGGTTTATTGAAAAAAACAGACAAGAACCTTTTTTCTGTTATCTCGCATTTAATGCGCCACACACACCGTTGCAGGTTCCCGACAAATATTACACGCAGTTTAAAAATATCGATCCAGCACTGGGCTTTGAAAACGATAAAAGGCCTTTTCAAAAAATGAGCGAAAAGAATAAAGAAGACGCCAGAAAGGTATATGCCATGGTTTCGTGTATTGATGATAACATTGGAAGGCTATTTCAAAAACTCGATGAATTAAAAATCGCTGAAAACACACTTGTAATTTTTATGACCGACAATGGACCACAACAAACACGATATGTTGCCGGCATGCGTGGATTAAAAGGAAGCGTTTTCAGGGGTGGTGTGCGGGTGCCGTTTTATTTACGTTATCCTGCTAAATATGCCAGTAACAAAGAGATTGAAACAACTGCTGCACATATTGATATTTTACCAACACTGGCAGAAATCTGCAAAGCGAAATTGCCAACCGACCGGATCATTGACGGGAAAAGTCTTGTTCCGCTGCTTGACGGAAAAACAGTGGATTGGGCTGACCGTTCCCTGTTTTTTTACTGGACACGGCGCTACCCCGAATTGTACAACAACATCGCGCTACAAAAAAGTAATTACAAACTAGTTGGGCATACTGACTATAATTCAGCAATCGATGATTTTGAATTGTTTGATATTAAGCAAGATCCTTACGAACAGAAAAATATTGTTGCCGACAAAAAAGACATGGCAATATTGTTAAAATCCGAGCTTGACAAAATTTATAATGATCTGATTTCTTCAGAAAATATAGTAAATAAACCAAGAATAATAATTGGAGACAAACACGAAAATCCCGTTTATTTAAATCGTAATGATGCCGATGGCGCCCGCGGAATTTGGGCACAGGAAGAGGTTTACGGGAAATGGCAGGTGTCGGTAAAAGAGGGTATTTACAATGTGCGATACAAATTTATCGAACCAGTCGTAAAGGGTGGACAGATGGTTTTGGAAACCGGCGCAGTTGTTAATCAAATGAAAAACAAACTCAACAATACTGATATTATTGAAATGAAAAACGTCAGCCTAAAAGAAATGGACTGCGAACTGATTCCGTTTTACGCTATCGGCAACAAATATATTTTTCCGTTTTGGGTTGAACTGGAACGGGTTAATTAAACATTCAGTTACTTTTCACCTTGGTACTTTAAACTCTGAACTCTAAACCCCGCCCCGTTTACCCGGCCCTAAAGGGAGCCCACCGCACAATCGGAAAACGCTGAATTCGGAACCCGGAATCCGGAACGTGGAACTCTGAACTAAAAATACCTCCCGATCATCCGGTTCTCTACAATTGCTTTTCTAAATTCAAGAAAATCGAGGCCACCCGAGTTGCTCCACACAATTTTGCCGCCCGGTTCAACAATCACTGTATAAGGTATTTCACCGCTCCATTTTGGGTCGAAATTGTCAATCAAATCATATTTATTTTCCGATTCAAAAATAAAGTTGTTGCTAATGGCAGCATTTTTCTTTTGGAGAAATTCTTTAACGTTTTCCTTCTTCTCCAGTTTGTCGGTGCTGATCGTGTACATTTCAAAATCGCGCCCCATAAACATACGGTAGGTATCGACCAGTTCGCTGAATTCGGCCACACACGGGCCACACCAGGTTGCCCAAACATTGATGACACGCAGTTTTTTCGAATCATTTTTCAATAATTGTTTCATTGCCGGAATTGAAAGCGTTTCAAGTGGCGCCTCCTTTTTAGCCCAATCGGCATCAAGCTTTTTTCTTGATTCGTTTTTCCATTTCCACTTAATTGAACAACCAAAAACCTTTGTTTTTTTCACTTCAACTTCTTTCCCGGCCAAAACTGCATCAATGGCATTTCGCAAATCATGCCGGGTCTCAGTGCCAATTTTTTCTGAGTCGTCAATTCTTCCAACATAACGTAAAATCCTTTCTTTGTCGAAAACAAAAGCATGTGGAGTCGCAACCGGCCCATATTTTATTGAAGTTTCCTCGGTTGCGCCATCATCGAGAAACGGAAAATTAAAACCTTTTTCCTTTGCACGAATCTGCATTTCTTCATAAGTATCACCCAAATCAGTATAACCCCGTTCTTCCAAACAAACGGATTCAGGAGAATTAGGATTGATCATTACCACCTGCAATCCTTGTTTTTTGTAATCATTTTGAATTTTTATAATCCGATCTTCATAAGCTTGAGCGGTTGGGCAATGCGGTGCGCTAAAAATAATTACAAGAATTTTGGCATCCTTAAAAGAAGCGAGTGAGTATATTTTTTCATCAATTCCTTTTAATTTGAAATCGATTGCTTTTGATCCGGGTTCGAGGGTTACAGGTTCAGGGTGCGATTGCGAAAGGGCAATTTTTGAAAAAATAAGGAATGACAAGGTGAGTAGTTTTTTCATAATGTTAGCTTAATACACTGATTTTGTTAATTCATTCAAAAATAATCAATTATGAATCAACCTCCATAAATTGATTTTAATTTTCTGCATTCATTTATTTTCTCTGTCAATTTGAACAAAAATGGCTTATTTTAGTATCTATACACAGAAACTAATTTCATGAAACAACCATGAACAACAATATTCACATTCGAGTTACTTTTTAAAAGGAGTTACATCGAATACCTTTAAAAACAAACAATTAAAATGAGATGAAATCTTTACAACTAACCATACTTTTTTTGTTGATGCTTTTTCAAATTACTGCCAACAGCCAGGAAAAAGTTCAAACTGAAAAAGATACCACCGTTCTGTCACGGAAAATTGAAGAAGTAACTGTAAGCGCATTTCGTTCACCTTACAATTTATTTAACACTCCCGCACCCATAAATGTCATAACACCTTTGCAGCTCGAAATGGGGAATTCGCTCACTACTGTTGAAGCGCTCAACCAATCACCCGGACTATTGATGCAAACCGGAACGCTGAATACTAACCGTTTAACCATTCGCGGAATCGGTTCGCGAACTCCATACGGGACGAATAAAATTAAGGCATATTTTGGTGAAATACCCCTGACTTCAGGCGATGGAGAAACCGTTTTGGAAGATTTGGAAAATACAGCAATAAAACGGGTGGAAATCGTTAAAGGACCTTCGTCGAGTTTGTTTGGCGCCGGACTGGCAGGTGTAATTTTATTTCATCCGAAAACTGCTGCACAAAATTTTGCTCAAAATCAAACCACAATTGGCTCTTTCGGAACAGTTAAAAATATTTTATCGGCAGGAGTTGTCAGCGACAAGTTGGACATTTTTGCGTTGGGTGCAATTTTAAAAAGCGATGGTTATCGCGAAAACAATATGACAAACCGCTCAAATATCCTCATCAATTCCAATTATTCCTTTTCGTCCAATTTGAATATGCAAGTTTTATTGAAAGGCACAAAAATGAACGCAAATATCCCCAGCTCCCTTGATTTGCCAACATTTCAGCAATCTCCGGAAAAAGCAGCGTCAAATTGGGCTGCCATTAAAGGATACGAAGACTATACAAACGGGCAGTTTGGAGTTTCGTTAAATTTTTCGCCCGACAACATGCATAAGATTTCAGCAGCTACATTTGGTAGCTTCCGTAACGCAGATGAATTGCGGCCTTTTAACCTACTTAATGAATCATCCAATTTTATTGGTGCACGGGCTTACGGACAAAAAACAATCGACGTGGAATCCAGTAAGTTCATTTTAACAACAGGTCTTGAACTTTTCCGGGAAAAATACAACTGGTCCACAATTTCAAATGCTACCAGTGCCGATTTACTTTCCGACAATATGGAACGCCGTCAATATGAAAACCTGTTTTTTCAGGTTGAGTCTGCTTTTAAAGAAAAATATTTTATTTCAGCAGGCGTGAATGGAAACCTCACCCAGTTTTATTATACTGATAAATTCCTTTCAAATGGCGACCAGTCGGGAAACCAGAATTATAAACCAACAATTTCTCCGAGATTGGGAGCAAATGTTGTAGTGAGCCGTAATTTTTCGGTTTATGGAAATGTAAGTCACGGATTTTCAACACCAACTTTCGAGGAAACTTTACTTCCTGCCGGCGAAATAAATTCAGAAATAAAACCAGAAACCGGGTGGAATACTGAAATAGGTGTTCGATCACAATTGTATGGAAGAGTGCAGTTTTCAGCCAGTTACTATCGTATTTATATTAAAAATTTATTGGTTGCCCGACGTACCGGCGAAGATGCCTATGTTGGCGTGAATGCAGGCAAATCATTGCATCCGGGTTTTGAAACAGAAATTAAATGGAACGTAACAGACGCACGAAAATTCCCGTCGCTGACACTATCGGGAAATGCAACTATAGCCAATTATCATTTTACTGAATTTACCGATCTTGATGTCGATTATTCGGGAAACAACCTTCCGGGAACCACAAAAAATACATGGTTTGCCATGGCCAATTTTAACCCGACAAGAAACACAACTATCAATCTTTGGCACCGCTGCACCGGAAAAATGCCGGTTAACGATGCCAATTCTGAATTCACAGATAAATATGGGGTTACACATATGGAGGTCAAATACATTGAAAAAATTAAAAAGCTGAAACTGGAACTCAAAGCCGGTGTTCAGAATATTTTTGATATTCATTATGCTTCAATGCTGGCGGTAAATGCACCTGCATTTGGCAGCAGTTTGCCACGTTATTACTACCCCGGAAACCCAAGGAATTATTTTGTTTCGGTGTTGATTGGGATTGAATAGGGTGCAGCGGATTCCGGGTGATGCGGATTCCGATCCGCATTTTATCAAATCAGTAGTCTGGAAACTGCTGAACTCGGAAGAAATCGAAAATCGCAGGATCGGGCTAAACCAAAATTTCATCTCCACAGATACCGGGAGTTGGACATACAATAGTCATAAAAAAAAGAAAGAACCATTTTCTCTTCACACAGTTCTGAGAAAAAGGTTCTTTAAAATAGGGGGCAGATTCCAAATTGACTTAAAAGTCAGTCAGGATTGAAACCTGATATTTTTATATGAAAATTCAAATCAATTGAATTTCTATATTGCTGGAAACAATCCTAAAAAGCATATCATGACAAGCATAAAAAATATTTATCTTGAGAAGACCAGTTTTTCATAAAAACTAAAATCACCGATTTGACCTTTTAAGTAGTATATTCCGCTTGACACTTTATGATTCAAATTGTTCATACCATTCCATGTTAAACGATTCAGCCCCTGCATCATTATTTGTTTGTGAACAAGCGTATTTACCTTTTGCCCCATTTGGTTAATCACTTCTATCGTAACCTCGGAATCATTTGCCAGGTTAAATTCAATGTTTACTTCATCATTAAATGGGTTTGGATAACATTTCACTTCTGTCAATTCTTCATTTATAAAATCCCAAATATTTGTTGATTTGGCAAATTGGGCAAACAATGTACTTCCTTTTTCAAAAGTTGTTTTGCTATTGCCAAATGGCTCAAATAATACGGGGAATTCTTTTCCGTTTCTGAATAATTTTATTTTTACTGTATTTCCATTTGAAAAGCCGTTTTTAGATTCAATTCCATCGGTGGCTGATACAGGGATACTAATTGTTGAATTTTGAGTTGAAACCGTGGCAGAACCAACACAAATATTACCATCAAAGATTCCGATTTCATCTCCTTCCAGAATTCCCAATTCGGTAAGGTTTACCAAATTTATATTCATATGATCCGTCCCGTTGCCAATGTAAGCCGGCACGAAATGAGTCGCAGGAATCAGATCAGCAATGATTTCTACTGATTTGGGTCCACTTTCATTTATGGTCAATATACAATCTTCGTTAACATTGACATTGTAGCCTTCTGCAGGCTTGAGATTGCCAATGTAATTCTGCCAGCCACCAAAACTTCCCCAGTCTTCAATAACCTTTCCCGTTTCATCCATCACTTTCTTTAGCTCCCCACCGGTAATTAAGGCATCAAAAACAACTATTCCATTTTGTTCGTTGCCTGACGGCCATGAGATGATATTCCAGCCTGCTCTCAAAGCTATGTCATAGGGAAACTGCACCGGTACTCCTTCCACCTCAATTGTCGCTGAAGAAGTTACATTTATCTTATAACCTTCCGTACATTCCAAATTACCAATCGTATTCCGCCAACCTCCGAAAGTGCCCCAATCTTCGATTATTTTTCCCGATTCGTCCATTACCTTTTTCAACTTTCCCTCATTTATCACAGGCTGAAGAATATCTTTCAGTACAGGATTTTCTGGCATTACACGAAGCGACATAATATT
Organism: uncultured Prolixibacteraceae bacterium; assembly: GCA_963849775.1. Lineage (GTDB taxonomy): Bacteria > Bacteroidota > Bacteroidia > Bacteroidales > Prolixibacteraceae > Draconibacterium. Next base: position 10,231 of record CAWKIX010000035.1, read on the forward strand.
CCACCCTTGATTTAGAACGATTTGCTGAGTTTCAGTTGAGAATACTCCAAGGGCAACAAAAGTCGTAGTCCCGGGAGCAAATGACGAACAAGCTACAGGATTTTGCAGAGTATTGAAACACTGAATATCTTGAACATTATATTCAGTCATTTCGCTGCAATCCCAGATTTTATATGATATATTATTCCCAGGAGTATAGCCGTTTCCGTCTCCATCGTTCTTAGACAATATTATACCTAGAAAATTTGTTTCATCAACAGTTTGTTCCACCTTTCCGTAACCCACACATAAATCGCCATCAAAAACACCTATTTCGTCACCCGGCTCTAAATCCAGATTATTCAGTTTTGCTTCTTTTATATTGATGTTCATCTGATCGTAACCAGCTCCTTCCCACACGGTTTGGAAATGTTGAGGGCAATCGTTTTCAGATACAGAAATATAGTTTTCTTTCCGCAATATATCAGAAAAAGCACCATTGGAAATTACCAATTCTATATCATATACACCGGGATTATTGTAAGTATAATCAGGATTTTGTTCTGTACTGGTACCTCCATCTCCAAAATCCCACAACCAGGAAGTTGGATTACCTGTAGATTGGTCTGTAAAATGAACATTCATTGGTGCAATTCCAGTATTATTGGATATTTTGAATGAGCAATTTACAGGTTGGAAACTATAATTTATTAATTTTTGGGCGGAAACTATTGGTTCTCCCCAAAGTGCCGCATCTTCCCAGGTTACGCCATTAGGATCTGTTATCATGCGGATCGTAATTGTATCATTTGCCCATTGGCTAAGATCATACTCAAAATAATTCCATTGACTACTATTATCGATTATCGTATCTAATATAGTAGTTATTACATCAGTCTGTATTTGCAAAACAAATCGAACATTTCCTAACGAGTTATTATCAATTATACCATAAGAAGTTTTAATATATCCAGGATCAAATAACTGATACTGGCCCACAGTAGCAGAAGCTAAATCATAGTAATCAGGTGGGGCAACAATACCATATTTGCTAATTGAATTTACATAATTAAATGATTTCCTGAAATATCCCAGACCATTCGATTCGTACCAATCAGTTCCTTGTTGATGATAATAATCATCAACATCAAGCCAATTTGAACCAGTTGCTGAGAATACTCGTGCATAATCAATAAATTCCCACAACTCATATACATTTTCTATTATAATTTCTTTTATATAAATCTCTTCATTTTGCTCATTGTCCTTTATTTTAAGTGATACGGAATAAGTTCCCTCTTCTTGATAAATATGTATAGGATTTTGTTCAGTGCTTGATGTTCCATCTCCAAAATCCCACACCCACACACTTGGATTTCCAAAAGATGTATCAAAAAATTTCTTCTCAAAGGCTGAACTTCCTTTTGGTGTATAAAAAATAAAATCAGCAGACAAAATATTTGCATCATCTTCCCCCACTAGCTTAATGACACCAGCATCATCCATATTGTTCCAATTATGATCTACTTCTCCACTATTTTGCCAAACTTTACTATGCTTTGTAATAGTTATCCCCTCATCCTGGTCGAGAACAATTATATCGAATCCAATGGAATCCATCGTAATAAAAGAATTCCTATTCATTGTCATACCATCATTGTTAACAAAATTTGAGAATGGGAAGAACTGTTCTCGAACCCAATTTTCACCATTCAATTGATATGCGTATTGGCCTCCCGGCATGTTAGATGAAACAAAATGATTAAGTTTTACTCCATATTGATCTGAAGCAAACGCAGGATGAGATTGGTAATGACCGTTGCCACCACTTGCACCTCCCCCATCATCCAGTTTCTCATTAATATCAAAATAAACTTCAGCACCATCATACATCCAAAACTCGTCACTTCCTGCTTCCCATGCCGGATAGTGATCATCATCAATAACATTAATCAGCACAAACAGTCCTGTGTCGCACCACGCTGCTTTCCAGTATGATTCCAGTGTTGGGGTTTCACCTCCAAAATCTTTATTTATTGGATTTGCTTCAACATTATTCCAAAAATCTTCTTCAATTCCATCCAGTATTGGAGTAGTTTTTGTTTTTACTATTTCCACATAATTATCAACTCTATAACGGGCTCTAACTGTTAAATTGCTTGTTACATTGCTAAAATCGGTATCCCAACCAGTAAAAGTAAAACCTTCTCGCGCGGGGTTGGCAGGGGCTGTGGCTGCATTTCCTTCTGCAACTGATTCTGTCAACAGTTCTGCTCCATCCCAATCCATAAACATTACAACGCAATTTCTCAGCCACCCGAATCTGATTTCCAATTTTTAAAGCTTTATAAACATTACCGTCACGAAGATCTGTAAAAGTTTCTTGTGCATTCCCTTTTGAAATGCAACACACCACAAAGAGAAAGAAGATTAATATGGAACTGTAGCTTTTCATTTTTGTTAATTTGTATAATTAATATAAGTTGTACCGGTTCCTCCAGTTTGAAAACTTTTAAATGATTGATAAAGCCGATAACTACCTTCATAAAAATCATTATATTCTTTTACATAAATTTCTACTTCAAGATAGCCCGGCTCCACTTCCACTTCAAGGATTTCATTGTAATCAACATAAAATACATCATCATTAAAATAGACCTTTGCATAGCCATAATAAATCTCATCGTCATATATTCTTTTGTAAGTATTATCAAAATAATGGATTACTACTTTTTCTTCCTTCTCTTTTGGTGTTTCAATAATATCACAACCAGATATATTAAAAAGGATGAATATTGTAACTACATGCAAAAGCACATTTTTAATGTTTATTGAAATCATAAGTTAAGAATTAAGTATTCTCATCGATTTTTCTTCCAGTATTTGTAATTGCCTTCATCTACCAGATTGTAATTCATCTCTGGAATAAAATATAGTTTAAGTTCCCGACTAAAATCTGAATAATGAAAATTATCTTCTTTTACAATTTTTTTATTCCTTGCATCCACTAGTTGATAATGTATCCAAACATCATCTCCTGGAGCAGCCCATCCAACTATATTATTTCCCACAATATAATTTTTGTCTGGCATTACAACCCCATTTCCGTTTTTTAATCTTCTCTCTATTTTATAACCAAATTTGTAATTCCCTGTATTTGCTGATAATGCTACGTCACTAGTAGTATGGACATAAACATTTATCTGATAACGAACTAGATTATCTTTTTGAGCCACTACTTCCAAAAAGCCCATGCTTAATAAAACTGTGAATGTCAGAAACAAATTAATTTTCATATAAATGTATTTATTTTGGTAGTTATTAAATAATAATATGTAAAATCTAAATAGTATGCTGTTACAACCAAAAACATAGTGCTCATTCTTGCAAGAGTCCATTATTTGGCTAATTCTGTGATTCTAAGTTAACCGAGAAAATTGGATCTACATAAAAATCAATACCTCCTTTATGTCCATTTTCTTCACTATCCCAATAATACACTTTACCACTTGTTGCTTCACCATAAATCAGAAGTCTCATTTTATGAAAGCTAGCTTCAACATTAGTAAAATAGGAAGTTCCTTGTTTATTTGAAAAATCTGTATATAAAACTTCATTATTGCCTTCAAGAATTACATATAAATCTTCAATAGGCTTCTTATCTTTCTTATCATAAATAATAATGGTAATTCTCTCAATTTCCTGTTCAAGTCCATCATCTTTTTCGCATGATATAGTAAAGATTAAAAGAGTAATGAACAAGATTTTAAATATTAGTTTTTTCATGTTAAATAAGTTATTTGATTACACGATATTGATTAAACTGCGCTAATGTTTTTTTCAAAAAGGCTCTTATTAATCTATTAATTCATCAAATTAGAATACCAATGCTGTACTCTAATTAACGAATATAGATTTATAAAAATGTAATAACTAAATTTCTACCAAGCCATCCTTCGTAATTACCAACTCTAACACTCCACCACCTGATAATGTAATAGTTCCTTCGAATCCAAAAAAATAAGACTCACCTTCCGGTGCACTTATTTCCAGCTTGTGTTTTCCATCACTTAAAATCGTATAGCTTTTATCATAACCATATTTAAGAATACCTTTATTCTTATTATCAATTATAATAACAGCATCCACCGGATTTGGCCCAATTGACATTCTATTTGCCAACTTTAAAATTCCTCCCGTGATTGGTTCTGGTTCTTCTAAAACACTCTCAGTTAAATCACAAGAGATTATACATAATGCGAGAAATATTGCTGTTATAAAAATGTTTAGTTTTTTCATTATAATAAGTTTTAAAAATTAATTTATAATTAGATAGGTTAATGAAATGGAGAATTGTCCGGATTTAAATATTGTATTGTAGCCGTATTTTCCAATAATTCCGAATTTGTTGATTTTAAAAATTCCGGCAAAACCTGCGTTAAAACTGAGTTCTACAGCTTCCATATTATAATCAAAATTTGTCTCATCGTATTCCAAATCTCCATGCAATAATCCAATACCAATGCCGGCATACGGATATATGTCTGCATATTCTGATTTTATAATATTATAGCCAACATTAAATTCAATAATTGAGAGTGACAGACCTTCCATAGTATAAAAACCCATATCTGCAGCTAAATCCCATTTGTACGTATGCGAACCAAGCGATAAAGAAAGCCCACCTAATCCATAATCAGGAACGCTCGTATAACCGCCACCTACAAAAATTGCCGAATAGTCCTCTTGAGCTTGAAGTTCTGCTGAGTTGATCATAAAAAAAAATATTGCCAACAAAATAGATTGCTTAATATTTATGTGTTTATTTTTTCTCATTAAAGGTATTCTTAAAAACATTTTATGTTTTTTATTTGTTTGAATTTACTTCACCACCAAAAACTTCTTTGGGCTAACATTCCCATTTTCGCTTTTTAATACGAAAAAATAATTTCCCGGACTAAGTCCCAATTCTTTTGCGCTTATAGTATTTATAGCATTCCCATTTTTTTCGGCAACCTTATTTCCCATTAAATCGTGTATGACAAAACCTGCTAACTTATCTTTCCCAGTGGGTTTTATAGTAATTTTATCGTTAGTTGGATTTGGGTAAATTTCAAATTGGGAAATTGATTGCATATTGGCTTGTGCATTTAAGGTGTAGATCTCGCCAGGGAGACTATAAATCTTGAAACCGGTGTTAGTATCCCACCCGTTTTTAATTATAAGTTTAGCCTCATTGTCAATCATTTTCACTCCGCAACTTGGACAATCTTCTAAATAAATAAATCCTTCGGTTTTAAACAATACAGAACCATCGTCATCAATAACCACAACCATTTCTTGGTATACCAAATTATCATTATTCATGTATCCTGAACCCGCTGAAAATAAAACTTCAATTCCAATATCCTTATCAAATAATTCTTCAGAAAAAGACATTGATTCTATCCAAAGACTTGTTGCACCGGAGTATATCATTTCAGATGTGACTTCAATTTTTTTCATTAAACTAAAATCTGTGTTATAAATCATAATGTCACACTGTTTTTCATCTTCTGAAAGTATCAACGAATAATACTTATCTCCAGCATTTTTTAATCTTGCAATACCAATATCTTCTGCAGATAGGAATTCTTTTTCGAGTGTAATTTGGGATGATGCAACTAATGTACAGATCCCCAATAATAAGCTTGCTACAATTTCTTTCATTTTTTTAATATTTTATTGTTTATTTTCTATCGTAATGCGATTCGTTGTTTTAATTTTAGCCGACTTAATACCATTTTTATTAAAATCAGTAATGTGTATCGTTTCGTCAAGATCAATAGAGCCATGATATTTTTTGAAATTGCCAAAAGCGTTAACCAAAACAGTGTAATTAGATGATTGTGGTCTTCCTGCCTCTTCCCAATCATAATGATGCACGTAAATTTCATAATCTCCATCGGGAGCTAAGTTTCTCCAATAAATATTTTCCGGACCTAATCCATCAGTATTATCAACATCTAATGTACCATTGGAACTCGAGAAATCATGTTTCCAATATATTTGTTCGCCATAAGGATCTATTACATATAAATCAAGGTCTGCATTATTGTCCCAGTTTAAGGTAATTTGAATAGCGCCATAACCATATGCCAATGCTGAAAGTGTAACATTTATATCGTCACTTCTTTCTTCAACCTCCTCTAAATGATCGGCAATATCATGCAATGCCATTGATGCAGCATCAATGGCACATCCCACAGGCTCACCAGAACTACACCCCAATCCCGTTGATGATGCTCCATAAATATCAACAAAATCTGTAAATCCATTATGAATATCAAAATCATTTGACATTACGTCAGCCGTCAATCCTAATAGGAAGTTCCCACATGTCCATAAAGCTATTGGAGTTGCAGCACCGGCGGTTCCAACACTTAAAGCAACAGACATTACACAGGGAATTGCAGAGATAGATCTTGCTACAGTGCGAAGATAAGTACTCTTCCATCCCTCAACAGAATTAGCACTTTTAAGAGTTAGTTCATCCCAATTGATATCAGACTTTACTTCCCTTTGTACCTCAATATCACCATTGGGATAAATAATTCCTATATCTACATTATTACCGTTAAAATTATCAAACAAAAAGATAAAATCCTGAACCATTAATTTTTCAACATAACCTTCATTTGAAAAGGTCATATAATAATTAAGATTAGTTTCTGCCGAATGAAGTAAAACCAGGTCAGGTCCATATTCGTTGCTTTGAACATAGAAATAATCCTTTTTCCCTAACACAATAAAATCCCAATCAGTTTCTTCACTAATATCAATTACGTTTAATTTTGGTACTTCTGGTTTCTCGTCTTCTTTTTTGTTGCAATTCGAAAACAGCAATGCAATAATAATCACAAAAACAATCGATTTTTTCATAATTACGATAATATAAAAGGTTAAAAGTTGAATATATGACGACTAAAATACTTTCAATTATTTTCTGAACAAATACAAATTATAACCACTTATTTAATTAAACTTACTTTTGATCCAACCCCCACTTTTCCCCAACGAACAAAATTCATTCTCAGCTTTTTTGTTTAACAAAATTTTTTAACTTGCAAAACCAATTAAAAACTAAGGCGATTTTAACCCAATTGTAATAAAACCAAAACCGATGACACCGATTGCTGCTATCATTATCGACGACGAACCGGATGCCGGCCAGCTTCTAAAAAACCTGTTAGAGGATTTTTCTGCAATAAATGTAAATCACGTTTTTACAGATGCTTTAAAAGCATTGGATGCAGTAATAATGGAACTAACGCCTGTTGTTTTTCTGGATATTGAAATGCCTGAAATTACCGGCATTGAATTTATTAAACAGCTGAATAAATTTTCGCCCAATACAAAAGTGGTTTTTGTTACTGCATTTAAAAGTTACGCACTGGAAGCCATCCAAAACAGCGCTTTCGATTTTATTACAAAACCCGTTGCCAAAGAGGATTTGCGGCGTGTGGTTTATAAAATTACGGCAGCTTTGCAAAACAATATTGAACCCAAAACCAGAGAAAACAACCAGAGATTATTATTAAAAACAACCGAGGGCCATCATTACATTTCAAGCGATGAACTTTTATACTTAGAAGCAGATGGAAATTATACAAATCTTATTTTAAAAGATGATAAAAAATTATTATCAAGTGTAAACCTGGGACGTATATATGAGCAAATTCCGCAAGATCAGTTTGTTCGGATTAGCCGCAAACATATTATCAATAAAAACTACCTTAAATTTATGAATTTCTGTAAAAAGTATTGTCTGGTTGCATTTAACAGCAATGAACATCGCCTGGAGGTGAGTGTGAAGATGAAGGATTTGAGGGAGGAATTGAAGTGAGAGGAAGGCGGGAAGTCGGATGTCAGAAGACCGAAGACGGAAGACAAAAAATATGATTCAAATCAAAAAAATAGCATCCAACAGTCTTTTTCAATCGCTTGTGTTTGGAGCGATTTTAACAACCATTTTTATTATGGTTTGGGATGCTCCCATAAAAAAATACATCATTAAAATTGATCCATTCGAACATAAAAGCGATTATGGAGTTCACTGGTTTGTAGATGATTTTAATGGAGATGGCAACAGTGAACGGATACGCTGTTTTAATGGTATTAATTCCAAGTCGATGGACATGGTTCATTACGATAAAAATGGAAATATTACAGAACATTATCATCTCGGAACATCGGAATGGAATTATCAACTTAAACCTGCTGTTTTTGACATTAATGGGGATAAGACTAAAGAATTACTCTTTTTTACCATTAGAAACGATTCAATTTTTTTTAATGTTTATAGCCTCGCAAATTTTGAATTTATTATTAAAGACCTCTATTTCAACACTTTTTTCAGAAAGAGAGATAATTATGCCTATTGTTCGACTTTTAACGTATTTGGAGATTTTGACAAGGATGGAAAAAACGAGTTGTTTTTTGAGTTTAATGCTGGGTTTGGATTGTATCCGCGGGGAATATTCAAAATGGAATTTCCATCTTTAAAAATTACCGGCTCGCCAACCCAACACATGGTTATTGGTTTTTCTCAATTCAAAGATCTTAATTCTGATGGAATTCCTGAGATTCTAACCCGTTCATCTTCTCCTTCCAATTCGAAAACATCGTACAATGTAAAATATACAGATACAATAAGTTATGTAACAGTTTTGGATTATAATTTGAATCTTATATTTGATCCCATTCCAATGACAAATGCTTTTTCATATGTATCATGTATTTCTCCTGCCACAAATGATTCTATTTTCTACGCAGCGTATAATAACAATTCAAATAATGAAGAACCAATTAAAATAATGCTACTTTCCAAAACTGGAAATATTATAAAGGAAAAAAGCTGGAAAAACATTTCTAATCCCGAAAGCTTGCATCTGACAATTAAAATTATCAATAATATCCCGTATGCAATTATTAATAATGTTGGAAGATTTAAGTTAACAAAAAATCTAAATGACCTCCCCGAGCTTCTTAATTCAAAAATCAACAGTATTATTGGCTACCCGTATTGTTTTGATTTTAATGATGATGGCACTGATGAAATCATTTTATGGAATACAAAAGATGAAATAACCATTTATAATGAAAAGGATAAAGATGAAATAACATTTGATTCACCTTTTAAATTAACAAGTGGAGTTGAAATTTATAAGGTAATAGAAAAGGGCATAACCAAAAAACATATTTTTACCTCAAGAGATGGTTTTTTCTTTTTTGAATACCATAAAAATGAGTTTTACTTTTTATTGTATATTATTTACTTTTTGGCATTTGTAATCACTACAGGAACAGTTTACATCCTATTATATCTCCAAAAGAAGAACATCGAGAAAAAATGGCAAATTGAAAAACAGCTTTCAGAATTGCAGTTTAATTCGGTAAAAAATCAGATGAATCCGCATTTTATGTTTAATGCTTTAAATTCGGTGGCTTATTTAATTAGCAACGGTCAAAAAGATGAAGCCTACGATTTCCTCACGATAAATTCGCGCATGATGCAGCGGGTAATGGATGATGCCAAAGAAGTAAAACGAACTTTAAACGACGAAATTCAATTTACAAAAGATTACCTTAAAATTCAGGAACACCGGTTTAAGGAGCGGTTTATATCCAGGTTTGAAATTTCAAATGATGTGGATTTGAAATTTGAAGTACCAAAAATGTGTATTCATACCTACGTTGAAAATGCAGTGAAACACGGTTTCCGAAATACAAAAACGGATGGTTTGCTTGAAATTAAAATTTTCCCTTTGGAAAGCGGTGTTAAGATTTGGGTAAGTGATAATGGAATGGGCAGGAAAGAGGCGGCAAAATACAAAGATTCAACCCAGCAAGGATTAAAAATTATGGATGAGTTTTACAGGCTTTTTGAAAAATATCACAATTATAGTATCAAGTTGAAAATTGTTGATTTAAACATTGAAAAAGACGGTCAAACCGGAATGCGGGTTAAATTAAAAATTCGAAGAAAAGAAAGTTAAATTAAGGGTAACGCACCCCGAAAGCTTTCGGGGCCTATCCGCGTTTATATTTATTCTCCGGCGGTTCAGAAACCGCCGCACCCACCCGCTACACCCGAATTAAACCAGCTATTTTGTTTTTTAATTGTGGATATTCTTCGAGCAACTCTTTCCCTGCAAGTTCAAAATCATCGAAATGAAAACCGGGAGAAACTGTGCAACCTGTCAGGGCAAATCCGTCCATTTTAACCAATCTCGCTGCAAACCATGTATTCTTTGGTACTGCAATCTGAAAATTCTGTTTTTCATCAGTTTGATTTCCCAACAGCTGTGTTTTAATTAGTCCCTTTTCGATAGTAAGTATTTCGATAGCCGAATTTCCTGCATAATAATGCCAGATTTCATCCGATTTAATCCTGTGAAAGGCTGAAAAGTCATCGCCTTCCAACAAATAATAAATTGATGTTGAAATATTTCTGGCCCCTTTAAAACTGCCGGATAAGCACTCTGCTGAAATCATTTCCCCGGATCGGTAAACCTCCTTAAACCAGCCACCTTCAGGATGTTTTTCCAGGTTTAGTTTTTTAATCAAATATGCTGCTTCCCGAATCATCTACATTTAAATTTCAACATCTATAACTTCTTTATTTTCTGCAGGTTTTGTATCAAAACTACCGATTTC
>CAWKIX010000036.1:0-7826 GCA_963849775.1 uncultured Prolixibacteraceae bacterium
GGACTGAGAAAATTCAGATATTTTTGGAATTAACTAAATAATTAATTTCCTTTAATTTACGTTTATTTTTTTCTAATGTTTATCGTTACAAACATCGATAACTGCTTTGAAATTGCTGGTAATAATTTATCGATAGTCCGGAAAAACGGATAAAAAAAGTTTGGAAAAACCTGTTTAAAGGAAACTCCCCCGCTAATCAAATACATAAATGGAGTATGGTAAGTAATTTCCTCCACTTGAAAACCGGGAAAATCACTTTTTAATTTTTCAGAATCACGTTCAAAAACTATCCAGGGAAAGGCTCCGTTGCCCCGCTTAACGGACCAGAATTGGGAAATTCCCAATTACCCTTCGGGCCAAACGGTTCATGATGAAAATTTTCATAGATAAACCGGCCCCATAATGAATTTGCCGGTTCAATCATTACAATCATTCCATTTTTCTTTAAAACCCTTTTTGCTTCAGACAAAAAAAGTGTGGAATCAGGAATATGATGAAAAGTGTCAATCATAAAAATTGCACTGAGTTCATTATCGCCAAATGGCATTTCCAAAGCTGAAAAAGTCAGATCGTTGGATGGTAATTCCAAAATATCGGTACATAAAACTGACGGCATGATATCTTTTAAAAAACCGCCCCCCGAACCGAGTTCAATCATTTTACCAACGGGTAACTGCGACTGAACGCCGGTAAAAACATCGTACCACTCTTCATATAATTTCCGCAGAAAATATTTCTCCACGATTATCTTTTGATGTGCAATGGTTCTTTCCGGTGAATCCAGATCGAAAGGAATATTATAATTCATTGACATTTAATAAATTCAAAAGTTCTTATGATTGATAATTATTACTATTTAAATTTTATTTTGAACAACGCAAACCACCACATTTTAAGAAGTAACAACCCATGTTTAAATCTTGAAATATTTGTATCGCCATAAATTCGTTCCTGGTAGCGAATGGGCATATCAATTATTTTCAGGTTTAGTTTAAAGGCTCCAAAAAGCAAATCAAAATCTCCAAACGGATCGAAATTGCCGAAATATTGGCGATTAGCCACCAGTTTCAGGTAATCTTTGCGGAACATTACTTTTGTTCCACAAAGCGTGTCTTTAATTGGTTGTTCGAGTAACCAGCTAAAAGCCATGCTGAAAAATTTGTTTCCAATTGTATTTAAAAAGCGCATGGCATTTTTTTCCATTGGATAAATCAAGCGGGTGCCATTAATAAACCCTCCCTTATTTTGCACAATTGCATTATAAAATTTGGGAAGTTGTTCAGGGGGAACTGTTAAATCAGCATCTAGAATCATTAAAATATCGCCGGTTGCAATTGCATACCCAGCCCGTACTGCGTCACCCTTCCCTTTCCCAGGTTGTTGAATTATTTTAATATCGTGCGTTTTCGCATATTTCACTTGAATTTCCTGTATTTTTTCCCATGTATCGTCAGTTGAGTTGCCTTCAACAAAAAGAATTTCTATGTGTTTCCCGAATTCGGGTAAACGCAAAATTGCATTTTCAATATTACCGCTTTCGTTTCGGGCAGGAATTAAAACAGTTGTAGAATATTTTGTATTGATCTCCTGTTCATCAATTTGGACAATTGGTTGTGCAAAAGTATATTGGTTCAAAGCAAACCAGTTAAAAACAGGAAGCCTTGAAATAAATTTATTCATGAATGCGGAAAACAAGGGAATGTAAAAAGGGAATAGCATCGATGAATTTTGTTTATAAGTTTCGAATCCTGCCAGGTACAACAGGTTCGATAAATCTTTGGTGGAAAGCCAGCTTTGTTGCGGCCCCTTCTTTTTTATCCCAATAAACTCGGCAAACTTTATTAGCGGCTCCCAAAAGATATTATAATATGTAATAATGATTTTTGTTTCGTCGTGGCTAACTTTTCTCAACTCCTCAAAAACATGCTGGATATCGAGTAAATATCCAACCAGGTTGGAAAGAATAATTACATCGTACTTTTTTTCAAGTTTGATTTCTTCGGCGGACATGCAAAGAAATTCGAGGGTTGGAAATTGTCTTTTTGCTTCATCAATCATCGTCTCGCTAAAATCAATCCCGGTTTTCTCCTTACCATTGATTTGGGCAATTAATTCGCCTGTTCCACATCCGATTTCAAGAACCGATGAATCTGGCTGAATAAAGAAATTACAATAGTCGGTTATGCTGTCCCAGTAGTAATGTTTGGTTTTCCTGTATTTTATTCTAGTCCCGGCGATGTTGTCAAAGTATGCTTTAATTTTTTGTTTCTTCTCTTTATAAATATCCATTTTAAAAGTTATTCGGTTTTTTTGTATTTAAATCCCTCGTTTTGGTCTAATGCCATTTTATTCTCCCTAAAAAACAGACCAAAAATAACATTACTTTTATAATTTTGCCTGCCATTTGGAATGTTTAGAATGTGTAGCCATATTTATTTACAAACTAATCTAATTGAATTATAAGATGGATTTTTCCCGATTTGAAAAAAACCAAAAATTTTTACTTTTCTTAATTCCGTTTCTTTATTTGGTTGCCGGAATTTATTTCAGATTTTTATTGGGTAATTTGTCATTGCGATCGGTAGATCCTGATTATGTTTATTTTATAAGCGGATTAAGTATTTCAGAAGGCTTTTTTAAAGTTGGACACATTGACCATCCCGGAACTCCACTGCAAATTTTGATTGCGGTTTTGTTTCGGATTATTTTTCTGTTTAGAGGGAGTAATGTCAGTTACATTGAAGATGTGTTTTTACATCCCGATTTGTACCTCTCCATCGCCAACTTGTTAATAACTGTAATGACCACCGGATTACTCATTTATGCAGGACGTAAAATTTTTGAAACCACTAAATCAGTATTTTATGCTGTTTTGGTTCAAACAACTCCATTTTTACCTGTCATTTGGTACGATCTCATCGGAAGGATAACGCCTGAATTAATGATGCCATTCCCGATTATTTTGCTGACAGTTTTAATCATCACAATTTATTATACTGAAAATTCCGTTTCATATAAAACAGTAATTCTTCTGGCTCTCATTTCGGCTTTCGGTCTTTCAATAAAGCTTACCTATATTCTCCTTTGGATGATTCCTTTTTTAATGATTGAAACCTGGAAAAAACGATTTGTTTTTGTGGGTCTTTCTTTTATTCTGTTTTTTATTTTTGCCATTCCCGTAACACTACAACTAAATGTATTTTGGGGCTGGGTGAAAAACCTGTTTATGCACAGTGGCACGTATGGTGGCGGCGAATCGAATATTATCAACTTTGCCTCGCTCAGAACCAATTTAAAAGATTTATATGGTTACGAAAAAAGGTTTTTCTATGTTTATTTTGGTCTGATTGCAGTGTTTTCAGGATATCTGATTTATTTCAGAAAGAAAGTTGATAAAAAGATTGTTCTGCTCGCTATAGCCGTAATTTTAACAATTGCAGCGCAATTGCTGATGATTGGTAAACATTACGCTCATCGTTACTTTATACCCGTTTTGATGATTTCTCCATTAATGATTTTCATAATTGCGGAGATGATTAAAAAAGTTTATCCGAAGAAAATTACAACATATATTATAAATATTGGAATAGTTGGTTTTTTGTTTTGGAATGTCCAGTTTAACCGGCACTGGCTTCCCATTAAAACCGAAGCAATGGGAACCGATATGGAAAACCGCATGCAAACCTGGCATGTGGCTCAATCATTGGAAAAAGACAGTTACAAAATCATTGCATCGCAAAATTACGGGTGTCCGTTTATTGAGTATGCATTGATGTACAGCACAGTATGGGCCAATCACGCAAAAAGAGAAGAATATGCATCCATTCTGGGAAAATTATATCCAACTACTTACAACTTTTTTACCTTTGATAACACTTTTAGATTTTGGGGAGAAAAGTTTAATGCTAATAATATTATTGATTCAGGGAAAAAAACCTATCTCTATCTGGAACGAAATGAGGAAGAACTATACGATAGATCTATCAATAAATTAATTGAAGAAAATATTGACACATTTGAAATTGAAAGAGAGTTGATTTATTTGAATGATAAGACTTCCGAAATAATTTACCAGCTTACTTTTAGCCACGATATAACAAATAAACCTGAATAGTTATTTTAGATGAAAAACCTGATTATCTGGGCATATTTATGAGATAAAATGAACTCCCAAAATTTGAAGTTCATGCATTTTATTAGTTGATTGTATTTTTGTTTCTTTGTGAAAATTGCCATTCTATGGTTTTTAGCAGCATTCTGTTTTTGTATGTTTTTCTGCCGGTTTTTCTACTTGTTTACCATGTTGCTGGTACTAAGCAAAAAAACTATGTAATATTGGGTGCCAGCATATTTTTTTATGCGTGGGGAGCTCCTGCTTTTATCTTTTTAGTCCTCGCGTCGTTAATTATCAACTTTTATATTGTCAAACAACTTTATCAAAACCGAAATCAAAAAGGCTACCTTATTCTTTCGGTAATTATAAATCTTGGATTACTTGGCTATTTCAAGTATGCAAATTTCTTTATCGATAATGTAAACTTTCTTATTGAAAGTTTTGGTGCGCAACCGGTAAGCTGGACAAAAGTAGTGCTGCCAATTGGAATTTCCTTTTTTACTTTCCAGTCACTTACCTACACTGTTGATGTGTACCGAAATGTGCACAAACCGTTTGACAAACTCAGTAATTATCTGCTTTACATTTTAATGTTCCCCCAGTTAATTGCCGGACCAATTGTTCGGTTTAACACCATTGCCGACGATATAAAAGACCGGAAATCAAACGAAAATCTGGAGAATAAACTTCTTGGAATATACCGTTTTACCATTGGGCTTTCTAAAAAAATACTGATTGCCAATGTTTTGGGTGAACAGGTTGATATTATTTATGCCATGCCACCTGACCAGGTGAATTCTAGTCTGGCTTGGATTGCCGTAATTGCTTATTCATTTCAGATTTATTTCGATTTTAGCGGTTATTCCGACATGGCTATTGGTTTAGGTAAAATAATCGGGTTTAACTTCCCCGAAAACTTTAACAATCCATATAATTCGCAAAGCATAACCGAATTTTGGAAACGCTGGCACATTACATTGGGCGAGTTTATGAAATATTACCTGTATATTCCGCTTGGCGGGAATCGGGTTGACACAAAAAGCCGGCTTTATTTTAACCTGGCAGTTGTATTTTTGCTATCGGGTTTGTGGCACGGAGCCTCGTGGAATTTTGTGATTTGGGGTGCATGGCACGGTCTTTTCCTGATTCTCGACAGGGTTTTTCTCATCAAACTTCTTAGTTTTACGGGCAAACTACCCCGCGTTTTTGTTACTTACATTATTGTGCTTGTGGGTTGGGTATTTTTCAGGATTGAAAATTTTAACCAAGCATTTTTCTATCTTAAAAAGATGTTTTCTGTTGATTTTACAAACTCGTTTCAATCATTCTCAAAAGAGTTTAATGTGACGCTGATTATTGGTTTTATTTTTTCATTTGTTGTATTGTTTAAGTTTGGAAAATGGCTTGAAAACAAAGTATTCTATGCAAATTTAGATACAAAAAAACATGTTCTGTATTTCACAATGTCAATAATGTTTTTAATCATTTGCACAGGTTACATCACTTCATCAGGTTTTAATCCGTTTATTTATTTTAGATTTTAACATGAAAGGAAGTAAAATTAAAATAGCACTTCTCATCATTGCTAGCGTTCTGCTAACACTTCCTTTGGTTTTATCGTTTACCAGGTTAAATCGTGTAATACCTTTAAAAGGTGATGTACAATTAACCCAAAAGCCTGAATTAAATGGTAAAAGTTGGTTAGACGGAAGTTTTCAGGGACGATTTGAGAAATATGTTAACGACAATATTGGTTTCAGACCCTGGTTTGTAAGAGTTCGAAATCAAATTACATATAGTTTGTACGGAAAATTAAATGCTGCTTATGTAATTCGCGGAAAGGAAGATTATTTTTATGAGATAAATTATATAAAAGCGTACAACGGTACCGATTTTATTGGAAAAGATACCATTACTAAAAGATCCGTACAAATTAAATTATTGCAGGATTCGTTGCAAAAAATTGACAAAACACTTATTATTTGCATTGCACCGGGCAAAGGTTCTTTTTACCCTGAATATTTTCCCGATGAATACAAAATGCCGCATACCGATTTAACAAACTACCATTTGTATAAAACAACTTTTGATAGTTTGGGTGTAAACTGTATTGATTACAACGGTTGGTTTAAGGCAATGAAAGATACTTCAAGGTATATTTTATATCCTAAATACGGTATTCATTGGAGCAATTACGGAATGCTTTTAGCTACCGACAGCCTGGTTTCGTATATCGAAAACAATCGCCAAATTGATTTGCCCGATTTGAAACTAAAAAATTTCAAACTTTCAAAACATCTTAACAATTCAGATTACGACATTGCAGATGGGCTGAACCTTGTTTTTAAATTGCCAATCGACCCACTTTGTTATCCTGAAATTTCATGGGAGGACACCACGAAAAAAGATCAACCAAAAGTTATTGTTATTGCCGACAGTTTTTACTGGAGCATGTTTGGTACCGAAGTTTGGTACAAAAGTTTCAGCCCCGGCGGATTTTGGTATTACAACAAACAAATTTATCCTGAAAGTTTTTCGCAGGAATTGCTTGTTGAAAATATTAACCTAAGGGAAGCAATTGATGCAAATGATGTGTTTGTGATTATGGCCAACGAAGCCAATCTTCCGCTTTTCCCGTGGGGAGCTGTTGCCAGTTTCAGGAGTACTTTTGAACCGGGCTATGAGAATAGCATAGAACAGAAAAAAGCTGATACACTTAATGAAAAGCTTGAAATCGAAAGAAATATTGCAATTATGAAAGCCGATGAAAACTGGATGAAAGATATCAAAGAGAAGGCTGAAAAAAATGGGATTTCTGTTGATTCGATGTTATATCTCGATGCAAAATGGCTTATCGACACCAAGAAAGAGCAGAATAATTAACTATCAATTTATAACCCTATTTATATTAGCATTTTTCAAAGATGTAGGTTAGAACTAAATCTTACTCTGGCGGTTTAATCCCCTGCAAATCATACACCCAGATATTTTTGTACTCACCCAATTTATTTATTATAAAAGGTTGAATTTCAGGATTGTGCAAAATAGTAGTATCGTTCACCAACAGGTATTTAGCGCCGTTGGTAATTCGGGTGTAAAACCCTTCTGGTTTTGAAAAATCACTTCCAAACTGGGTGTATCCCTTTCTGTTCATAAAATAAAGCGACCCATTAATTGTAAAATCCGGCAGTGAAATAACTTTATCTTCCGGCCCCAGACCAATTTGTTTAAAAAAAGGTTCAATTTCTTTCAAGGAGGCAAATTGTTTTGTGTACTGATCATTCATCCAGCTATTGTAACGAACATGTATTCTTTCCTTACAAGTTAAAACATTCATTGAAAAGAAGGCAATTCCGATAAGGTAAAAAACTGGATTAGCGAAATGTTTCCAGTTCCGAATCTGATAGAATAAAATTGCCCATACCGTTACAAATGTCGCAAGCAGATTGATTGTGTAATAATCGTGACCTTCTAACACCTGAAACCACAAAAGTAACTGCATGACAAAACCGGCTGTCATTATTAGAAAAAAGAATCGGAATACAGGTTCTAAGCGTTTTATTGTAATCAGTAAAAACACCCAGATTGCAAAGGTGAAGTACTGTGTAACCGGAAGGAATATTTCTTTAAAATAAATTTTATCCAGCGCATCAATTATCCTTAAATATTGTTCCTGCGTCATTTTCCAAATCGGCCATATTCCATGATATGA
>CAWKIX010000037.1:0-155059 GCA_963849775.1 uncultured Prolixibacteraceae bacterium
CGTTGTGAAAACATTTAAAGCGGTCCCGTCTTGAAGACGGGATCGTTTTTTTTAAGCTCATTAATGAATGAAAAAAAGTTATTATCCTACACCGGGAAATGTTCATGAAAATAATTTTTTGCGTACTGCATAACAAAAGGTTGATTGATACTTGCTCTAATTTAATTCTTTTTTGGAACTTAATTTCTCAAAGCATAATTATTATGTATCCCTATAAGAGTTTTTTCTAAAACAGCCCCTTTTCACTAATGTTTTACAGCACATTTCAATAAAAAAACAACCCTAATCTGGACTCATTCCAGATTAATTTTTCCTTTATTAACAAATAGTTTACAAAAGCTTTTGAACAGAAATTAATTTTGTTCGAAACTTAACCTGCTGATTGTTTTCTCTATATTTGCGGCCTTAAAATAACATACTGATTTTGTTTTGCAGACATGAAGAATATTAAATTTATTTCAGCTAAAGAGGCCGTAAAGGTTGTAAAATCAAACGATCGTGTTCATTTGCACAGTGTGGCTGTTACTCCGCACCCACTTATCAGAGCACTTGTTGAAAGAGGGAAAAACAAAGAGTTTAGAAATGTTCGTATCCAGCACATTCACACTGAAGGTCAGGTTGCTTATGCCGATCCTGAATTTGAAGGAATCTTTCAACTTGAATCATTTTTTGTTGGAGCTAACGTAAGAAAACAAACACAGGCTGGTTATGCCGATTATATTCCTGTTTTTTTGCAGGAAACCCAACGGTTAATCCGCGAAGGATATTTAAAAGTAAATGTAGCCATGATCCAGGTTTCGGTACCTGATAAACATGGATATGCTTCATTGGGAACTTCGGTTGATGCCACTTTGGCCGCAGTTGAAAAAGCGGATACTGTGATTGCAATTGTAAATCCAAATGTTCCGCGTGCTTTTGGCGATGCTATGATTCATATCAATGACATCGATCTTTTTGTTGAAGATGATAGCGAGCTTTATGCTGCCGAACCAGGTCCGATATCGGAAACCGACCGTAAAATTGGTCGTTATGTAGCTGAATTGGTTGAAGACGGAGCAACACTTCAAATGGGAATCGGTGCTATACCAAACGCTGTTTTAAGTATGTTGGGCAATCACAAGGATTTAGGTGTTCATTCAGAAATGTTTGCCGATGGTATTTTACCACTGGTTGAAAAAGGAATGGTGAACGGCAAAAACAAAAAAATCGAAAAGGCAAAATGGTAGCAACATTTCCTGATGGGATCGAAAAAATTGTATGATTTTATTGATGATAACCCGGGCGTTGCAATGCAGGATGTAAAATATACCAACAGGGTTGCAGTAATTGCTAAAAACCCGAAAGTGACTGCTATTAATTCCGCTTTGCAAATTGATATAACCGGACAGGTTTGTGCAGATTCAATTGGTATAAAATTTTACTCCGGAGTTGGCGGACAGATCGACTTTTTAAGAGGTGCATCGTTAAGTAATGGCGGAAAACCAATTATTGCACTTCCATCAGTTACCAATAAAGGAGTTAGTAAAATTGCTCCAATTTTAACACCCGGTGCAGGTGTTGTAAGTACCCGTGCCAACATCCATTGGTTGGTAACGGAATTCGGTGCAGTAAATTTATATGGAAGATCATTGCAGGACCGTGCAAAAATGATCATTTCCATTGCACATCCCAATCATCAGGAAGAATTGGATAAAGCAGCATTCGACAGGTTTGGACCACATTTCCATTTTGTATGGGACGAAGAATAAAAAAATAATAATTGGAAGGCAGACTGGGTTCTGCCTTTTTTTTGCCCGAAACATTTATATATTGTCCTAATATTAAGTAATTCTGAAATTACAAATCAACTCGTAAAGTTTCTTTTGTTTTAAACTTATGAACGTAACAATAAGTTAAATTTGCAGCATTAAAATTCTGTAAATAAGTATTTTACATCTTAAAATAATTAATGAAAAACTGAAATAAAAACAACTGTTTTACAACATATTAAAAATTTTATATTAAAATTTAACAACGATGGAAATTTCACATATTGAACACATTGGAATAGCCGTGCAAAGTCTGGAAGAGGCCATTCCATATTACGAGAAAACACTTAGGCATGAAATGTTATGCTATTGAAGAAGTTGCAGACCAAAAAGTAAAAACTGCCTTTTTCAAGGTAGGACAAACAAAAATTGAATTACTGGAATCAACCGATCCGGAAGGTCCAATTGGAAAATTTCTAGAAAAAAAGGGACAAGGTGTTCATCATATAGCATTTGCTGTTGACGATGTAAATAAGCCCTGAAAGAACTGGATGAAAAAGGAGTGCAATTAATTGATAAAACAGCCCGTAAAGGAGCTGAAGGATTGAACATTGGATTTCTTCACCCAAAATCAACGATGGGAGTTTTAACCGAATCTGCGGAGAATAATAATACATATCATTTTATAACCCAATTTTATGAATACCCAGGACAAAATAAAAAAGCTCATTGATTTAAGAGTTGAAGCAAAACTTGGTGGTGGAGTAAAACGAATTGAAGCGCAACACGAAAAAGGAAAATTTACAGCTCGTGAACGCATTGAGATGTTGCTCGATGAAGGAAGTTTCGAAGAATTTGACATGTTTGTTACACATCGTTGTACCAATTTTGGTATGGAAAACAACAAAATTTTGAGCGATGGAGTGGTAACCGGGCATGGAACAATTGATGGCCGTGTGGTTTATGTATTTGCCCAGGATTTCACCGTTTTTGGAGGATCATTGTCAGAAACATTATGCACAAAAAATATGTAAAGTGATGGATATGGCCATGAAAAATGGCGCTCCTGTTATTGGCATCAACGATTCAGGTGGTGCCCGTATCCAGGAAGGTGTAGCTGCTTTGGCAGGTTATGCCGAAATTTTTGAACGCAACATTATGGCATCGGGTGTTGTACCTCAAATTTCTGCCATTTTCGGCCCATGTGCAGGTGGTGCCGTTTATTCCCCTGCATTAACCGATTTTATCATGATGACCAAAGGAACATCATACATGTTTGTTACCGGTCCAAAAGTTGTAAAAACAGTTACAGGCGAAACAGTTACTGATGAGCAACTTGGCGGAGCTTCCGTTCATGGTTCAAAATCAGGTGTTTCTCATTTTGTTGCTGACGAAGAGCAGGAAGGCCTTTTATTATCCGAAAACTGTTAAGTTACTTACCTCAAAACAATCTGGAAGAAGCACCGCTTGCTCATTGCGATGATCCGATTGACCGAATTGATGATATGTTGAATGAAATTATTCCGGATAATCCGAACAAACCGTACGATGTAAAAGATGTTATTCATACAATTGTTGATTATGGAGAATTTCTTGAAGTTCACCGAAATTATGCACAAAATATTATTATAGGTTTCTCACGTTTCAATGGCATTTCAACTGGTATTGTAGCCAATCAACCCAATTATCTTGCCGGGGTACTCGATATAAATGCATCACGAAAAGCTGCCCGTTTTGTTCGTTTTTGCGATGCATTCAACATTCCGATTGTTACTCTTGGTCGATGTACCGGGATTCTTACCGGGAACTGCACAGGAATATGGAGGTATTATCATCCATGGCGCCAAATTATTATTTGCCTATGGCGAAGCAACTGTTCCAAAAGTTACCATCACACTTCGTAAATCTTATGGTGGCGCTCACGATGTGATGAGTGTAAACAGTTACGGGGAGATCTTAATTATGCCTGGCCAACTGCTGAGATTGCAGTTATGGGAGCTCAAGGTGCTATTGAAGTACTTCAAGGCAAGAAAGCTCAGCAAAATTGAAGATGCTGAAGAAAAAGTGAAATTTGTATCACGACCATGAGGAGGAATACAAGGAAAAATTTGCTAATCCATACAAGGCGGCTGCAATGGGTTACATTGATGATGTGATTGAACCACGCAATACACGGTTCAGAATTATCCGTGCGCTTCAGACGCTGGCAACCAAGAAGGATTTTATGCCCGCAAAAAAACATACCAATATTCCTTTATAATAGTTTGGCATGATGAAAAAATCAATTTATTTATTATCAGGTGGAATTATTCTGATGCTTTTTCTGTTTGCAGGCAATATTATCGGCACAAAATGTTTCCGATCTGAAATTTAATGAGATACTTGGTATCAGAATGATTCGAATTATGTGGATGATTTTGGCGAACACAGTTCATGGATTGAAATATTCAACTCCGCCTATAATACTGTCAACATTGGTGGGTGTTACCTTACCGATGACATGACAAATCCGACAAAATACTGGATTCCCACAGGGATCCAGCAACCAAAATTCCTGCAAGATGCTTTATCTTATTTTGGGCAGATGGAAAACCTTCAAGGGGAATTTTACACTTGAATTTCAACTTAAAAATACAGAAACCATTGGCTGTTTTTGATGCAAGTGGCCGGGAACTGATTGATAAGATTGCCATACCAGGCGCTCAGCATTCCAATATGTCATACGGGTACATGGAAACAGAAGACGATGCAGGTGAAGTTTCAGGAGAATGGGAATACCTTGAAAAAATTACTCCTGCGTCAAACAACGATCATTCGCGCAAAACATCTTCAGGAGAAAAATTTGTAAAACATGACCCCAGCGGACTTGGAATGGCAATGATTGCAATGGCAGTAGTATTTTCTGCACTGGCACTGCTTTATATTATATTTAAAAATATTGGGGCTCTGTTTCAGCGTAAAGCGAAAAAAGAATCGAAACAAAAAACTGCTGGTGTTTTACAGGTTCAAAACAAAAAACAGGAAGAAATTTCAGGAGAAGTGAATGCTGCCATTGCAATGGCCCTGTATCTTTATCAAAACGAAATGCATGATGATGAAAATATGGTATTTACAATAAAACGTATTCGCGAGCCTATTCTCCATGGAGTTCAAAAATTTATACCCTTAGTAAATACCCAAGTTAATAAGAAAATAAAAAATGAAAAAATATAAATTTACCATAAACGGCAATCCATACGAAACAGACGTTATCAACATTGAAGACAATATTGCCGAAATAGAAGTCAACGGAACAGTTTATAAAGTTGAAGTTGACAAACAACTCAAACAACAAAAAACGCCAAAATTGGTCAGTCCGGCTGCTGTTCCTTCAACCGACTCACATCCATCTGTGGCAAAAACAAGCAGCCCTGAAGGTCCAAAAGGTGCAGGAACAATAAAATCACCACTTCCGGGAGTAATACTTGATGTGTTTGTGCGAGAAGGAGATACGGTAAAAATGGGACAAAAACTATTGTTACTTGAAGCCATGAAAATGGAAAACAACATTGAAGCCGACAAGGCAGGAAAAGTTATTTCCATTCAACAAGCAAAAAGGAGACAGTGTATGGAAGGTGATGTATTAATTATAATAGGAGAATAAAAATGGGGCAGTTTTTTAGTTTTATTGTTGAAAACATTCAGCAATTTTTGCATTTTACAGCATTTGCAAATTTAACTGTCGGTCACCTTGTCATGATTGTATTGGCCTGATTTTTATTTACCTGGCAATTGCAAAAGAATTTGAACCGATGCTGCTTGGTTCCTATTGGGTTTGGTATTCTGGTTGGAAACATTGCTTTTGCTCCCGGTTTTAAAATCGGGGTTTACGAATCCGGCAGCGTATTGAATTATCTTTATTTTGGGGTAATACAAGGACTTTATCCTCCACTTATATTTCTTGGCATTGGTGCCATGACTGACTTTTCGGCGCTGATTTCAAACCCAAAACTGGTTTTGATCGGTGCTGCTGCACAATTAGGTATATTTGGAGCTTACTGCACTTGCACTTGCATTGGGCTTCAGTCCAACAGAAGCCGGTGCAATTGCCATTATTGGTGGTGCCGACGGCCCAACAGCGATCTTTCTTTCATCGAAACTGGCGCCTGATTTAATGGGAGCTATTGCTATTTCAGCCTATTCATACATGGCGCTGGTTCCTGTTATTCAGCCACCAATTATGAAATTACTTACCTCAAAAAGAGAACGGCTGATAAGAATGAAACCTCCGCGTGCGGTTTCAAGAAGAGAAAAAGTAATTTTTGCCATTGCAGGAATGTTACTAACAACATTTATTGTACCCAGCGGTATTCCGTTACTTGGTATGTTATTCTTTGGAAACTTGCTGAAAGAAAGTGGTGTAACCAAACGTTTGGCTGATACAGCAAAAGGGCCGCTGATTGATATTGTAACCATTTTGATTGGATTAACCGTTGGAGCCTCAACCCAGGCAACCACATTTCTTACCTGGAAATCGGTGGGAATATTTATGCTTGGCGCAGGTTCGTTTGTTATTGCCACATTTGGTGGTGTTATGTTCGTTAAATTCCTGAACCTGTTTCTTAAAGAAGGTAAAAAAATCAATCCTTTGATCGGAAATTCCGGTGTTTCTGCGGTTCCCGACAGTGCACGCGTTTCACAGGTTGTCGGGCTACAATATGACAAAACGAATCATTTACTGATGCATGCAATGGGACCAAATGTTGCAGGAGTTATTGGTTCTGCGGTAGCTGCAGGTATTTTGCTTAGCTTTTTAATGTAAAAGAATTTTATTTCTGAATAGAAAAGATCCGTCTTTGTTGATGGATCTTTTTTTTGCCCGTTATCTGATCTTCTATTGTTTTACAATATTCTCAATCTTTTTATTGCTGAGATTTCCGGAATACACAATTAGCGAATATTTTAAAACCAAAGGAGATGATGTTGGAACAGAAATTCTTTTATTTCCAGGGAAAGCTGCATTTTGCATGCTTTCTTTTGCCCGCAAAATCCAGGGCTGAGGATATTCCGGGTTATAAGGGTTATCAACCATAACAATTCCTGTTTTCCTGTTATTGCCGTTTAAGGTTCCTGAAATAGTAATAAAACCGGGTGATTGAACGGCGATGTTTTGAGGTTCTACTTTCCCGTTTATCCCTGAGAATGAAACATCATCAGGCAAAACCATGCGAATTGAAAATCCGCTGTAACCTTTTTCGTCTTCCGAACCCCCAATTTCAAGGTTTTCTTCCAATGCAAGTAACCTGATCTCAAAATCTATTTTTCGATAATCGTCATTTAACGGATGTATTATTATTGTGGTGTTTTCTTTCAAATATGGAACTTCTTTTCCATCTTTTTGCCAAAGATCAGATTTCCAAAAAACTTCAGTATTTAATTTTGCTGATCCGTCTTTTTCTCTCACATATTCAACTTCTGAAACCTGCTGTTTAAAATTCTTAATCTCCCAACCATCGCCAATGCGTTTCCCGTCGATCCATATTTGGTGCCATGCCCAAAATACTCCCCGGTGATGCAAATGATCAGCAGGAAAATCTTCGGTTAAAACGGTTCCGTCGTTTGCCCAAATCGGATGAATATAGTTGCAACGTTCGTATTCTCCATCCCTGCTTTTCGGTTCAACCTGGTAAAAAAGAATCCTATGGTTATTTTCGGTAAACAACATACCACCCTTAATTCTTTGCATTTTAACCTGGGTAAATCCTACCGCGGTTATAAAAAGAAAGAATATCAGCGAAATAATTTTTAGCACTTTTTATAGATTTTAATTATCGTTAGCTAAAGTAATAAGATTAAAAAACTCCCTGATTTATACCAACCAGGGAGTTATTAAAACATATCATTATCAACTAAAGTTTGTAAAACTCTTCCCAATCTTTGCGTGGCGGTTTTCCAACAAGCATATCATTTGCCAGTTTATTATTGGTGATTTGTTTTTTCTTACTATCAAACTCCAGTTTTTCATTTAACTGTTGAGCAAGAACACCTAAACAAAATACCTGGCTCAATGGCCCTGAAATTTCAAACGGTGAACGTGTTTTTTCTTCACCTTTACATGCTTTTACAAAATTCTCGTAATGATTTGAAGGACTTTCAGGAACTTCAGGCAATTTACTTTCCATTTCTTTTGCCTTCTCATCAGGAATAATACTTAGCGTACTTCCGTGAGTACCGCCTTTAAAAGTCAATTCTTTTGAATAGATAATTTTACCTGGCGCCAGGTTTATTGGTTGCAATGAACCACTGCTTGGCGGCGGAATATTCGGGTCCATTTCCAACGTTCCGTAACCTTCAGGTACTTCAGGAATATTGTCAACACCATCGTACCAGGTAATTGTACATGCCGGCATGTTTTTTCGTTTTGGAAATTTGAAAGCCAGTGTAGAAGCCTGCGGAAAGAACAGTTTGTTATAACCTTCAATTTTAACCGGTTCAACTTCATAAGGCAATCCTAATTCAAGAAACTCATGCGCTGTATCCATAATATGAGCTCCCCAGTCGCCAAGTGCTCCCATGCCATGCTGATACCAGCAACGCCACTGTCCGTTAATAAAGTCTTCGTGATATCCATGATAAGGCGTAGCCATCAACCACGTATCCCAGTCGAGTGTTTCAGGAACATTTGGATTTACAGGAAATTTACTCATTGAAGTATCCCAGCCGTGCCAGCGACGAGAATTATTCATGTGTGCTGTTATCGCAGTTACATCTTTAATAATTCCTGCATCAACCCACGCCTTAAACTGAAAGTAGTTGGCTTCTGAGTGGCCCTGATTACCCATTTGAGTAACCACTTTATATTTTTTGGCAGCCTGCATTAACAATTCCGATTCATTAAAAGTGCGTGAAAGTGGCTTTTCTACAAAAACATGCTTCCCAAGCGACATGGCAAGAATTGCAATGGGAAAATGTGAAAAATCAGGAGTGCCAACTGAAACTGCATCAAAATCTTTTACCGATTTATCAAACATTTCCCTGAAATCCTGGTATTTTTTTGCATCCGGAAAAGCATTCATATTTTGCAATGTATGCCGGGCACCCATGTCAACGTCACATAATGTTGTGATGTTAACCAATCCTGAACGGTTAAAACTTTGCAGGTCGCTTCCCCCCTGGTTGCCAATTCCGCAAATTGCCATGTTCACTTTATCGCTGGGTGCAACAATACGTGGTTGAATAATTTCTCCTGCTTTATTTCTGATCTCGGGTTTTGCAAACAATACAGATCCGGGAACGATTGTAAAAGCTCCAACCGCAGCAGCTGTCTTTTTAATAAATTTTCGTCTTGAATTCATTTTATTTTGGTTTAGTTATTTTTCGTGATTCGTTTAAGTTATATTTTGTTTTTTTAAGATTGATTAATAGCTGACTATCAGTGTCATACTGAACGTAGTTGAAGTATACATTGTTCAGTATTCGACTTCGCTCTGACTGACTAAGAGTACAAATTCATTTTAACTATTCGTCTGGTCACAATTCCCTTATTTTAATACTTCTGAAATGTACGTTATCCTGATGATCCTGCAAAAGGACCGGGCTTTTAGGCGCCATTCCAAAATTTTCGTAATCAGCATATTTACTTCGGGCAACAAGAGCCCTGTAAATAGCATCGCCCCGTGTATATTCCACTACTTTTCGTCCGTTTAACCAATGCTGAATTTTACCATCAGGAAAAACAATAATTCTTCCCCTGTTCCAGTTTCCCGGCCCATTAACAAAGCGCGCTTCTTTTTCCGCCGGAATCAAATCATATAATGAAGCCTGGGTACGGTTCCCAACAACTCCGGCTTTTGCATCCGGGTGTCTTTCATCATCCAAAACCTGGTATTCCAATCCTATTCCGGGGCCGTTATTGCCTATACCATATTTTACACCGCTGTTTGCACCTTCAGTAATATTGAAATCAAATTTCAGTTCAAAAGGGCCAAATTCATCTTTACTGATTATATCTCCACCACGTTGTGGCGATTGTGTGCTGCTTAAAACCGATAAAACTCCATCTTTAATTTCCCAGCCGTTTTCAGGGAAACTACCTGATCTTGCATTCTTCCAGGCATCGCCTGATTTGCCGTCAAACAGAAGTTTAAATCCCTGTTCTTTTTCAGCATCGCTTAAATCGTTTGGAATCAGGTTTACCACATAAATACCTTCTGCAGGCGAAGGTTCCAGATTTTTGGTTTTTATCCTTATGTTTTTCCATTTAATCTGCAACCCTTCCTGTGATTTGTCTCCTTCAATAGCATGTACCTGCAAGGCAATAAATCCGGTTGGTGTCATATCATCAATAACATGAGCGCAAGCAACACCATTCAGCCATGTTTTAATTGAATTTCCGATGCATTCAATCCGGTAATGGTTCCATTGTCCAAAATTCAGAGCAGTTTTAGCATTCGGGTTTATATCCAGCGGATACAGCCAACCACGCCGCGCTTCGTCATAAATTCCCCCACTCCATGCCCTGTCTGACGGGTCAATTTCACACTGATATCCGTGAACCCTTCCATTTTGAAAACCGGCGTTACTTTCGCTACGAAACTGGATGCCTGAATTCATACTGTTTTCTATAAGGATATCAAGTTCAAGTATAAAATCAGAATATTCTTTTTCAGTACAAAGAAAAGAATTGGGCGTATTCACAACCGTTGTTCCCACAATTGCACCATTTTCAACCGAATATTTTGCCTGCCCGTTTAGTTGTTTCCACCCCGACAGGTCTCTGCCGTTAAAAAGACTTTCCCAGTCATTGCCTTGAGACGATACCATTCCGTTGAAAATAATGAATGGTAGTAATAGTAATAGTTTGAATTTTTTCATTTTGGTTTGATAGAATAAATTGTTGGTTTAAGTTAATAATTTCACATGAATCAACCCATGAATTATGGTTATTTTCTATTCAATCGCTTCATTGATCGATGTTTCAATATCTTTCATATTAAGTGGTTTCCGAAAGTATTTTACTATTAAACCGGTTTCAATCGCTTTTTGGATTTCATCGGTGATTTCAAAACCTGTTAAAATAAAAAACTTTTTATCCGGGTATTTTTCCTTTGCCTTTTCTATAAATTCAATGCCATTCATAACAGGCATTTTCATGTCGCTTAATACAATTTTTGTATCCGAATTTGCATTCAGAACATCAAGTCCGTGCAGGCCATTTTCTGCAGAAATAACCGGAAATTTATCTTTAAAACTTATTTCGAACAGTTTTGTATTTATTGGCTCATCATCAACGTACAAAATCTTAATATCTTTATTCATCTTTAACGTCAAATTTTAGGCAGCAAAATTACAACTTTTGTTCCTGCATCAACCTCTGATTCAATTTTTAATTTTCCATTGTGTTCTTTAATTATTGAGTATGCGATTGATAGACCAAGGCCTGTTCCTTTTCCGGGTGGTTTTGTAGTAAAAAAGGGGGTTGTTATTTGCGACAGATGTTCTTTGCTTATTCCACAACCATTATCTGTTATCGAAATAGTAACATGGTTTTCTTCTGCTTTTGTTTCAATTACTATTTCGCCTTTGTTTTTTATTGCCTGTATGGCATTGGTAAGGATATTTAAAAATACCTGATGCAGTTTTCCAACGTTTCCTTTTACCATTGGATGATCAGCGGAATAATTTTTTTTGACTTTAACTTTATGCTTGATTTGATTTTGAAGAATAACAAGACAGTTTTCCAAAATCGAATGAATGTCGCATTTCTCATTGTATTTGCTGTTATCGCGGCTAAATTGATTTAATCCTGATATAATATCCGAAGTTCTTTGAATGCCTTCATTCATACTATTTAACAGGAACGATGTTTCTTCTTCATTTTTACTGCCATACGTTTCAAAATAAGTTTCCAAACTGCTGTGTGCAATTTTTATAAAATTTAGCGGATTATTTATTTCGTGGGCCACACCAGCAGTTAACGTACCCAATGAAGCCATTTTTTCAGCCTGAATAAGTTGAGTCTGTGTTTCCTGCAAGGTATCAAGCGCTTCCCGTAATTCAGTATTCTGTTCATTAATCAATTCATTCTTATTTTGAAGTTCGGTGTTGGCCAGGTTCAGCTCTTTATTTAAATTGTCGAGGACTTTGGTTTTCTCATCTACCAGGTGCTGTAAATTGTTTTCGTGTTTTTTTAATTCGGCTTCTGTGCTTCGCAAGGTATTCAGGTATTTTTTCATATATATAAAAAAGAATATGCCTGTTACAAACACATAAAACCATCCTTTGTAGGTTTGTAATTTCTGAACCCAATCTTCCTGCTCAACCAATAAATAAAGAATTTTGTCGGAGAATAAAATCCAAATGCCGCCAATGAGCAAATATGAAAGCGCAATTCTGTATTCGAATTTTAGCTTTGTGAAGGTGTTTAGTTTCATTTTGGTAAGTATTCAATCAAAGTATTAAATATACAAACAATGATTTAGACTTATGAATATTTCATTAATAAATTGATTCTGATAGGCTTTGGGCCCAGAGTAAAGGGCTCAGTGCACGGGGCTAATTAAAATTCTGTTTATAATGAAGTTGAACGAGGCCGACCTGTCTCATCACCCAATCGTAGGTTTTACGGCCAACAATAACCGTGTGAATATAAATCTTGTTTTGGCTAATGCATAATTGAATTTGATCTTTTCGCAAGTGACAATAAATGCTGCAAAACCTGTTTCTTTCGCTGTTACAGCCTTGATGAAATGAATGACTCCTTAAATGGTTTATTGAAGAACAACAGGGTTTGTTTGTATTTGTCGGGTGCCCTGTTTATGAATTGCATCGTTTGTTTCCTTCTGTAAAGTGTGGCTTGCTGATTAAGAATTCGGTTCCAATTATTTATTGTTTTTCTTCAGTACCGCGCCTATTTTAAACACAGATTGCATCCCCATGGTTCGGGAAGCAATTCGTCTTCGGTCCTCAGTCTAAAACGCCCATCAGAAACTCATGGCCTGGTGCATCCAGTACTAGTTTAATGTCCTTGCCGTTAGCATCGGCACTCCAAAGGTTTGAATTGTTCTGTCCGTTTTCCTGGCCGGCCCAAACAATCCGGGAGCCACCCGCATAGTAGAAAGGGAAGATTGGTAGAAGCGATTCCTCAGACGGATCATCAAACAGGAGTAGTGGCTTAGCACCGTCCGTCAGCTTGATCCGAAAGGTACCACGCCCCAATTTCGGTAATCGTAGAGTAGATGATATCTTCGCCATTATTTGGCTTCCAATTCTGACTCTAAGGCTGGATAAATTTAGTATCTTAGGTCACTGGCATAGTTATGCGAATGAAAGATTTACCACTCAGTGTAAAACACTCTGCATAAAAATATTTTGAGGTGAATCAGTAAGTTGCTGCAGGTCGTTGCCATTGGCATCAATGGTCCATAAGTTACTCCTGTTGGTACCATTCAGCTGGCCTTGCATGACAATTCGCTTGTCATCAGCATAATAATGTGGATAGCTTGGTATTGTTGTATTTGGATTATTATGAGCGAAGAGCAGATGTGGCTGGGATCCACTAGTTAAATGGATCCGAAAAATACCTCTCTGTTCACTAGTGCTGGCAGCGTAAATGATATCTTCCCCATCGCTCGACCAATCCATACCTGTACTAGCTGAAGGCAATGTTGTCAAATCTTGCGTAAAACCGGTTTCAGGTTGTAAGATAGCTAATGTGGTAACATATTCAGTGGCGTCATTATCATAAGTTTGGCGGATGAAGGCAATCTCACCCGTTACAGGAGAAACTGTAAAGTCCTTGACACTCTCTTTTTGTAAGTAAAGCGAAGTTAAAAATCTACGCTTTCCTGTCTCGAGTTCATAGGCAACCAGTTCGAAAGGACCCTGTGAGTTAATAGTAGCTGGCTCAGAGTCTGGGTGCGGACGTAGGAAATAAAGGGTCTTGCTATCATGAGAAAAGTGTGGAATATAGTCTTCAGAATATTCTTCAAATGGAACATAATCGCCAGGTATTCTAACTCTGTCAGTTCCATCGCAGCGCTGTATGTACATACTATAACCTACCGGAGGATTGTTTTCAACCTCATAAGGATTCCAGGCCAGCCATTCACCATCGGGTGAAATATCGACACTTAATTTACCGAAGATCCCGATGTATTCCTCCCCTGATCCGTCATAATTGCAGACGTAAAATGACACACCTTTTTGGTAAATAATCTTGGGCCCATCAAAGCAACCCCGGCTTATAACCGGATCGGTGGGAGGAAGTATCGTGAAGTCCATGGACGCCGTGGCGAGAAGACTGTTGGTGGCATCGAGCACCTCGACGATGATCTGTTCATCGCCGGCTGTCTTCCCGACACAACGAATGGAATTGCTCCCGACTGTGGGATTGGGCAACGGGTTCGTGCCGTCTGAAAGTTCTCCTCGCCCCATTGAACAATGTCCATCGGTAGTTGAGACCGGAAGGATTGTTGTCATAGCCGGTGACATCAGCAGTGAAAGTCGCCGCATTGTTGAGTGCGAGTTTACCGTCGCTCAATCCGGAGGCTGCGATGGTGACCGAAACATCGTTGGTGGGGACATCATCTGTGGAACAAGAAAGCGTTGTTAGCATTGCAATGGTAAGTAGTATTTTTAATAACTTCATGAGTTTATTTTTAAATTATACCACTACATCGAAAAATATTAAAAATGTCATCAAAAAAATATATTTATGACATTTTTAGATGTTTCCGATTAACAGGAAATAATAATATTGGTCAGCATCTTAAAATCAGTTGAGAATGGATAGTTGTGGCGAATAAAAATGAAAAAATCCTGCCCATAAATTCCTTCAAAACCAAATTAAAAATAAACAACTCTTTTAAAATATAATAATTTCCGAAGCTGGTTCAGTTAATACCCCTTCAGATTGGGCATTGCATGCCATCAGATCGATAATTGTTAGCCGTTCGTTGTTTGTTGCGTACTTATGTATATGCATGATATATTTGAAAAAAATTCTATAAATTGAAATTATATCCGATTTTTAATTGAAGACGGGAAAATAGGATTAAATACTGAAGTCCATCAATAAATTCAAACATTCCCCTGTCACAATAATTAATGTACTCAAATGTTTGTCCTCCTATTGAAAAACCGTAGGTCGGTTCTATGAAAAGTCCTTTATAAACAGGCATTTTATAACCAACACCAAGACCTAAATACCAAAACAGTGCACCCATATTAGTGTTCTTTCCAATTAATATATCATTTTCAAAGTAACAATCTTTTTTATACACTAATTTTATTCCAGTGTATGTAGTCAGATAAAAGCCAAAAGAATTTCTTTTATTCTTTACCGGATAGTACTTAATTTCAGGTATAACACCGATACCATAATAGTCTTGAGTCAATTTTTTGATACTACATGCTTCATAAATACGACCATAAAAACCACCATCAAGATTCAATTTATAGAATAAATGCTTCCTGTTAGAATATTCATATCCAACTGTAAATATATATCCTTTACCATCTTGAATTGGAAGAAATGGTCTAAATACATCAAATCCAAAATCCAGGATACGAATATGAGTAGTAGATATTGAATCTGAATTTGAACTTGTTTGTCCAAATAAATTCATATTAATGACGAGCATCAAAATCATCGTCGAAATAAGGTTTCTATTCATATATGATATTTTTAGAGCACCAGCCCTCCAGAAGGTAGCAACATTGGTTTTACATGCCAAACCAGGATGAAATCCTCCTTCCATTTACAATTGTTATGCCCTGTTCTTTTGTTATTTCTTCTTTATCGTATAGAACTCAGAACCAGTTATTCCATATCCTAAACCTCTTGCCAAGATTCCCCGGAATTGATGGTTTTATAAATATCGCCATTGTAGCCAACTACAAATCCTATTTTAGGGTTTATAAAAAACAAATCTTTAGGATGTACGTCAAAATCATACTTGGTTTTTTGTAATCTCCCAACCGTTTAGAAAAGAAGTTGTATTAATCTCATTATCATCTGGGGCTTTTTCGCAACTTTCAAATATGGAAAGTACAACTATGAAAATGAGAATGTAATTTTTAGTCATAATTGTTTTTTTCATTAGATGCTCCGAGTTGTTCCACGGTTGCGTCTGTTTTGTACAACGTAAGTGTATTGATGTCTCATAAGTTCTATAAAATTTACAACGATGACATCTCCAAATACTCCTTTATCTCAGCAGGGAAATCGATTTTATTGCCGTTTTCGTCATACATCAGGTGAAACGGAATGCCGAGTGAGCCTGCTCCTCCCGAGTGCTGAACACTCCTGAGGTCATCAACCAGTTGTTGATTTGCCCTCAAATGATATCCTGCCGGCTCATAATATTTCAGGAAATCTTTCCATGCTTTATCGCTACCATCCCCATCAATTGAAATATAAAGCATTTCAATATCCTTCTCGTTAAGGATTTTATCCAGTGTTTCTTTCTTTAAAAACTCTGCACGACAAGGAGCGCACCACGTTGCCCAAACATCAACATACACTTTTTTCCCCTTAAACGACTCAATGCATTCTGCAAGCTTATTTAATCCCTGGTAATCTTCAACAAAGCGCACATTTTCACCAAATCCGGCTTCCATACTTTTTCGATGGAAATCCCGCAATTTTTCAAAATAAGGCTTAAGATAAGGTGTATATTCACTGTTGGGGTAATCATTTACAAATTGGTCGTATAACAAAAGGATTTCATAACTGTTTTCTCCAAATAAGAAGGCATCATAGCTTAGTTCATTTGCAAAGTAAGTTTCAAATAATTCATCAGGAACATAAAGTTTAGCTGTAGTATTTAGCCGGTTGGTTTTGGCAAATTCCCCTGAAGCAAACTCGTTTTTCTTTTCATGATTTGGATTTAGTTCGCCATTAAGATCACATCCTATATGAAAATCCTGGTATGTGTACCACCACGGCGATTGCGAAAAGTTCGCATTTAATGATTCGGGAAATACGAAGGAGCTTTTCCATACGTCAACCATCTCATCTTTATACAAATACATTTCTCTTAATTCCGGCGTCATTACAACTCCCCTGCTCTTAAGGTTTTTTGTTGAACTGTATTTAATACTAACAACTGCTGTCATTAACGCATTATAAAAGCAGTAACGGTCGGCTTCAATCCGTTTAAATAAATCTTCAGAAAGTTCTCCCTTTTCAACCATCGTTTTAAACATTGAAATTTCTTTTTCCCGAGCATCTGTTATACGGTTTTGGATGGAAGATGCAACCGAATCTTTAGCATATTCCATTAACTGATCATGTAGGAAGCGAGAACAAAACATCTCCCGGAAGTTTATTGTATTCATTAATTGCTTTTGCATATTTGCCCTTTATTGTAAAATTATTTTCCTCGTTGGAAGGATCAATAATTAACTGATATTTTTCGCCCGGCTTTGCCAAAATTAAAGCTCCGGTTCTAACAGTGGGCTTGTTGTGATAGAAAGGTCTGAAAAAAATAAATCCGGCGTTTTGAATGGGTATTTCAATTGCAAAATTTCCTACTGAATCTGTTTTTAGGGTGTCTGTCATAAACGGATTTAATGTACCATTTATTGGAATGGCATATTCAACTCTGGAGATTTCATCGCCAATAATTTTACCATCAATTACTACGGTATTTTTTGTTGAACAGGCCCAACTAAAAAATGCCAGGGAAATAATAATTAATTTGATTTGATTTTTCATAAGTTAGTATTGTTTGATGTTGTTTGATGTTATTTGATTAATTTACAATAATATAATCTTTTTCTTTGCCTTCCACATTATAAATCAATTCTTCGTACCCAATTTCTCCGTTATCAGAAACTGCTTCCACAACTACTATCATATCCCCTGCATTATCGGCATTGTAAAATGAAAGTGATGCTTTTCCATTTTATCGGTTTTAATTTCCGGCGCCCAATGGATCAATGCCCTTAAATCGGGCCGGCTGCCACTCGTCTTCATTTATATTTTTGTATTTAGGTGCATAAAACTCCCGCGGCGCTGAAAATACCTGGATGTTGGTTTTTGTTATTCCTTCCGTTCTGCGAACAAATATATCTTTTCCACCATGTGTATATATTGAAATAATCCCTCCGCATGGTCTTTTTAATTGTGAATGAAGAGCAATAAAACCACCCACTTCTGCAGACATTATCCAAAAGCTATTAGGACATTCAAATATTTCAAAACTTTCAATTTCACCTGGAGGAATACCTG
Source organism: uncultured Prolixibacteraceae bacterium (assembly GCA_963849775.1). Taxonomy (GTDB): domain Bacteria; phylum Bacteroidota; class Bacteroidia; order Bacteroidales; family Prolixibacteraceae; genus Draconibacterium. The sequence goes on from CAWKIX010000037.1 coordinate 17,965, forward strand.
AAAGCAGCTGATAATTATCCAGATCAACTGGCTTTGCCATCAATAACAAATAATGTTGCAAAAGCTCCAATAACATTTGCAAACATTTTCCCATCTTCAGTTGTAATTACTTCAATCTTATCAGGATAATGTACATTAAAACACTAAACAGTCCATACGACCAGTCCTCCTCTTTTTCCTCTATTTCCTTACCATCAATAATTATATCCGGTTCGCCATAATATTCTATTACTCTTTTTCGCTCGGGAGTTAGTTTGTAGGCATTTACTTCAACCTCGCCAATCATTATATTTCCTGAATCTAAAGGAAAAGCTTCATCAATTTTACTGCGCTCCATGTTTTGTTCAACCAATACCCGAACGACACTATCCAGTTTCTCAACCGTTTTTTCATGATCAAAGGTTATTGGTGGCGATTGTTTTTTGTCCAAGTGTAATCGTATAGTTTACCTGTTTGTTATTGCCAGTCGTTTTATTGCTCTGGATAATCGTATTTACATTCCCACCATATTCATCCTCCAAATTAAATCTGAAATTGCCCAGTACTATCTGAAAATGCAGTATAAACCGAATAATCAACCCCAAAGATCATCATAGTAAGTTTTGATTCCTTATTCTTCTTCTCATAGACGCAATCCCGCTGACTTTTCCCGTAACATTCAGGTTGCGCTCAGGGCTAAATCTTATTTCTTCATATTCTTTTGAATAGTGATACTTTCTCCAACCCTGTGTCAGCATCAATGCATCCAGATCATTTTGCCGGCTTGTGTCGCTGCTAAAATAATAACCCGGGTTTTCTATTTTTCCTTTTAATTCCGATTCCAGTAAAAAGTAGGAAAGGATATTTTGGCTTGGGATTTGAATCTCTCCCAGCTGTTTTTTGTTGATCACCAGAACCGATAAGTTGGCTTTTATTGGTTCGCCTGCTGCATTTGAGGCCTGGATGTCCAGTTTTGTTTCTTCCCGTTTTTTGTAGCTTTCTTTATCTGTTGAAAGTGTAAGTCAATTCTGCTTTCCGGCTTTTCCACAAAATAGAGCCGTTCGGCTACCGGTTGCCTGTTTTTGTCTTTCATCGTACAGGCAATGATACCTTCAGGTAGTTTTATATATAGGGATCAACACACTGGCAACTCCTCTTTATAACCCCAGCTTCATATCGTAAAGATTCAATCCCGCGGCAGGTGATGTTTAGACTTATGCTGTCGTTTTAATGTAGTTTGATAAGGCTGCCACCATGATATTGTCTCCCCTGCGTTCAACAGCCAGAATGTTTCCTTTTGCTGCTACTTTGGGCAAAGGGTACATCAGTACTTCGTCTTTCTTCCGATGATTTTAATTTGGCATAATAAGTTTGGGTGCTGTCAGCTCTGATTTAGCATGAAACTGCCCATCCCCAGGATATTGCTTTTAAATGAAGTAATTACCGAATCCCGTTCATCAACAATATCACCTTCGATCATCTTTCCCTGACCATTGGCATCCAAGTACTTTAAAACCAATCCTGCTTTGCAATCCATGAACCATTTCTCCACTTTCAGGGAAAAACTGTAAATCAAGGATGTCTTCATTTAAAACAATGGTTTTGGTAAAACGCTTGTTGCTTTCGGTCAACATTTGGATGGTGGCAAAGTGACTGTTTTCGCCAATTTCATAATCCAATAGTGTATTGATCGTCTCTGTCACTCCTGAATTCCATTGTATCTTGTTTATCATCAATAGCTACAATTACCGTGAGTTTTCTTTTTTGAAGGCTGTCAAGCAAATCAGGATTGAAAGATTGCTTTTAAACGGCTTTTGGTGTTCTTCTTTTATCAAAGTTACATTGCTGATTGGGCTTTCATCGGTGGATACAGATTTGTCTGCAAAAACATGAATGTATTCGGTATAGAAAAAGTCGGTACCAAAGTTTTTATCCCATTCGGTGTAGGCTCTGATCTGGTAAAGCCCTTCATCCATGTTTTTATCAAGAAAGAAAAAGCCCTGCCCGATTCCGTCTTCAATTTTAATCAGCTTTTTCTCTTTGATGATTTCCTCGTGGGGTGATCAGTTCGGCATACAAAACCCGGCTAAGTTTTGATGGAACATGATCGCAGGCATTTAGCACCATGCACTTAAACCAGACTATGTTGCCTAAAGTGTAAGTTTTAGTATCTAACTGCAAGTAAATTTTTTCGGCAAACGAAGCGTTGGACTGAATTCGGTCATTAGTCTGGGAAAAAGTAGTTAAAGGGAAAGCGAGAATATTTAATGTCCCAAGAAGAACAAATCCAACATTAATAAACTTTAAAAGAAACCATATTTTAAATGAATTGAAATGGGGTGTGGCTATTTCCATAAGCGTTTGATTTGTTAGTTTTTTGTAAAGGTAAAACGGATTCAATGAATGTGCCGAATCCTGTTTATTAACTCATTTCTGATGTCTGACAAAAACATATCGTTTAAAAGTGCTACTACCATTGGTTATCCAGAAACAGAACAATATATTGATGATAAATATATACAATTGAAATTAAAATAAAATGCAGGAATTTTTAAATTTTTGTTTTGCAGTAATATTTATAATAGATAAAAATAAAGCCGATACAAATAAGTATTGGAAAACTTAAATCCGTAAACATACTAAAATAAAAAAACCGATCTATTAAAACAGGATTGTACCTAATTAACCTTTTTATCATTGGATTAATGCACAAATCAATAAGTTCCAAAAATCCTGCAGAAATTAACATGAACAGCGCATATTTTGGTATTATTCTTATCCCTTCAATGAATTTAACTGTTCTTTCTTCGAGCAAAAAAATACTTGTAAGAAAAATGAAGAATATAAAATGCCAGCCAATTAATATTCGTTCATACCAATTAACAGCAAGAAAGCCATTTGAATCGCTTATTGAATAAACAGCTAGAAAAAGAGCCTTGGATGTAGCTTTGATAAAGTAAGAAAAAAGGAAAAACACCAAAACACCACCCAAAATAATCAAAGACCTTCGCATTTGAAGAATGTTTTTATTTTCCTGTTGGTAATCACCCGTAAAATCATCTCCAATATTTAATCTTACTGATGCCACCAAGAATGCTTCTTCATCATCAAGACCTATTAATTTTAAATCTTCAATAAGGGCAAGTATCTGAGTTCGAAATTCTTCAACATCTGTTTCTGCATTGAAATGCTCAACCTTTACTTTATCGAGCCATACATTAATATTTTCCTGCAGATTAAATTGCGATTCAATTTTTGTATGGAGAATGTCTTCCGGCATTTTTAATTTTAAAATTAAAAGCTGATCTGCTTCTTTAAATAAATTTACATTAATACTCAGTTAAACTTAATTTCAAAAAAAGACTCTGCAAATTAAATTTTTGCTTTTTTGTAGTATTTGTAATAAATAAAAATAAAACCTATGCAAATCACAATTGGAAAACTTAATTCAAAATAGCCGGTTGAATGAATGTATCTGTCAATAACAAAAAATTCACCTTCAAATAACTTTTTAATTAATGGGCGAAAATAGAAATCTGCCAATCCAAGAGCAACTGTTAACCCAAAAATCAGAATGGTATGTTTCGGTTTCAATTTTACTTTTTCGAGAAAAACAGTGACCTTCTTTTCAAAAAAGTAAACACCTACGAAAAAAAACAGAAAAATAAAGTACCAGCTTATTAATATTCTATTATACCATTCTATGGCTAAAATTCCATTCGATTCGCTAAAAGAATATATGGAAACAAACACAGCCTTTGAAAAAGCTTTAATAAAATAGTAAACGAGAAAAAATATTAATACACCAACAAGAATTATAAGCGATCGGCGCATTTGAATAACGTTATTATTCTCTTGTCGGTATTCATCAGCCAGATCATCACTTACCCTGAGTCGTTTTGATGCTACCAAAAATGCTTCTTTATCATTCAACCCCCTGCCTTTCAAATCATCAATAAGATCAAGCAAATGGCTGTGAAGTTCTTCAATATCTGCCTCAGTGATTGATGGCTCTACCTTAATTTTATCAATCCAGATATCAATATTTTCCTGTAAATTAAAAAGCGATTGACTTTTCGTATTGGAGAAATCCACCATTAAAATTGTTATGAAGATTAGATTTTATCTGATTACTTTTCAGTTGCAAGTAACTTTGCAAATACATTCTGCATCAGGTTCCATTCGCGCATGTTTTTATCCAATTGTTTTTCACCGTCAGAAAGTATGGTATAATACTTCCTTGGGCGCTCATTTCCAACCATTTTCCAGTAAGATTTTATATAACCGCTGCTTTCCAGTTTTTTTAAAACCGGGTAAATACTTGCTTCTTTCCAGGTAATTTCGCCATTGGTGGCATCTTTTACCCGTTGTACGATTTCATACCCGTAATTATCTCCCTGCTTTAAAATGGACAAAATAATTGGGATTGCCGAAGCCCCAATCAACTCTTTTGATATACTTTTCATCTCTCTTATTTTTTATTTCAATCCAACACTTCTTTCCGGGTTGAAATGTAATGAACTTAATTATATTAATTATTGCAAAATTAACACTTATTAGAGAATATAAAAAATCTAAATATTAAAGTATAACTTTTTACCTGTCTGATTTTGTATAAATGAAAATGGAGTTGCAATAATCTTTTCAATGGAAATAATTAAGGGGATTAAAATAACCCCCTTAAACAACCTTTCAAACTTTCAAATATTTTTATAATTACCTTATTTCAATACAAAAACTTCACCCGTATATTTTCAATTCACGATAAAATATTTTTCTTCTTTCCCTTCAACATTATACTCAATTTGCTTATATCCAATCTCGCCATATTCTGAAATTGCTTCAACAATTACCATCATCTCTCCGCCGTTATCGGCATTATAGAATGAAACTGAAGCCTTGCCAAGACTATCAGTCTCTACAACAGGTGCCCAGTGAATTAAAGCCCTTAAATCCGGCCGTTGTAATTGATCTGGTTTCATAGAATCATATTTTGGAGAATAAAATTCCTGCGGCTCAAAAAATACCGGAATGGCAGTATGAACCATACCTCTTGACTTGGTTGCGAATATACCTTTACCGCTGCGTGTATAAATGGATAATATACTGCCACTTAATATATTAGGCCCCGGAAAAGCGTGATGTGCCTCAAAATATGCCATAGGAAAATTCCTGGCTTCTTTAACAACTTCTACTGCAATAATCTCACTTACGGGCAGATAATTCTGTAAACCTATTGCTAAATCTTCCACAGGAATAATTTCACCATCAATGGCAATAACAGTTGCATCTGTACCTACTACTCTTGCTGTACTTGGCTTTGATGCATCATAAACATCTTCGGAAAATTTAAATATATCGCCATAATTATACATTAACACACTACCTAATCCCCACGACCAATCTTCTTCTTGTTCCTCTAATACTTTTCCGGGAAGAATTGTGGTTGGCATCCCATATTTTTCCACAAGCTTTTTGCGTTCGGGTGTTAAACGGTAACCTTCAACTTTTACTTCTTCTATCATAATATTTCCTGAATCCAAAGGAAATGCATCATCAAGTTTTCTGCGTTCAATATTTTTTGCTATCAGTAAATTAACCACACTGTCTAATTTCGCCACAGATTTAACATGGATGAAATTTACAATTGGTGATTTCATCTTATCAAAGTCGATTGAATAATCCACCTTTTTTCCTGATTTTTTAGTACTTTGAAGTATGGCATCCATTTCTTTACCATATTCATCGTAAAGATTAAATCTGAATTTGCCAATGCTATCAGAAGTCTCGGTATATATGGTTTGATCAGAATTCCCGAAAGTCATTAAGGTAAGGTCTGCAACTTTTTTATTTTTTTCTGAAACAACTCCGCCAACTTCTCCTGAAACATATAATCCGCGTTCAGGCAAGTTGTTAATATCTTCGTATTTTTTTGAATAGTTGTATTTTCTCCATCCCTGAGTAAGCATTAGTGCATCCAAATCATTGTGCCTTACGTTGCCACTGCTGAAATAATATCCAGGGTTTTCAATGTTTCCTTTCAATTCTGATTCAAGCAAAAAGTAGGAAAGAATATTTTGTCGCGTACTCTGAAACTGTCCCAGTTGCTTTTTATTGATCACCAAAACCGATAAGTTGGCATTTACCGGCTCCCCTTTTGAACTAGTAGCCTGAATATTAAGACTGGTTTGTTCACGTTTTGCATACGTTTCTTTTCCGGTTGAAACAGAAAGATTTATTCTGCTATCTCTTTTTTCATTAAAATAGAGTCTTTCTGCAACAGGTTGCATGTTCTTATCTTTCATTGTAAAAGAGATAATTCCTTCGGGTAGTTTTTCTGTTGGAATTAATATACTGGAAGAACCTTCGCTAAGTGTGATTTTCATGTCGTATAAGTTTAATCCCCTGAATGAAACATTCACGTTTACAATATCATTATTAATGTAATTCGATTGTGCAGCCAAAAGCACGTTATCACCGCGCCGTTCGACTACAAGTTGGTTACCACGAGAAGCAACTTTTGGCAGCGGATACATTAAAACCTCATCATTATGAGCTGTTGATTTTAAACGGGCATAATATTTTTGCGCACTATCCGGCCAACTCACAATAAAACTTCCCATACCCAGCGCATTACTTTTAAATGTGGCAATTACCGAATCACTTGCATCAACAATATCACCTCCAACCAATTTACCTTGTCCGTTGGCATCAAGCGCTTTAAAACCAACTTTACTTTGAAGTCCGTGAACCATTTCGCCGCTTTCCGGAAAAAACTGAAGATCAAGTAAATCCTGATCTAATACTATGGTTTTAGAGTATCGTTTGTCGTTTTCGGTTTGCATATAAAGCGTGGCAAACTGACTTTCATTATCAATATCATAATCAAGGACATATTTTCCAAACCTATCGCTTTTTACTTCCAGCGTGTCAGTTTTATCATCAAGCGCTACAACAATATTAAAAGCTTTTCGGTGCATGGTATCAATTAGTGACGGATTAAACGTGGCTTCCAAACGATTTCTGTTATCGACCTCCTGTATCAAAGTTACATTACTTATGGGTGGTTCTTCATCTCTATTTAACTCATTGGCATAAACCTGAATATAATCTTCAAAGAAAAAATCAGAATCAAAATTTTTATCCCATTCGGTGTATGCCCTCACCTGAAACAATCCTTCGTTCAGTTCCTTGTCGAGGTAGAAATAACCATATCCGATCCCCTCCACCAGTTTTATAAGTTTTTTATCATAGATAATTTCTTCAGGTGTAATAAGTTCAACATGAAGAACACGACTTAGATTTGAAGGTACATGGTCGCAGGCATTTGCAACAATAGCTTTGTACCAGACTACATTGCCCAGCGTATAAACTTTTGTGTCAAGCTGAAGATAAATCTTTTCAGCAAAAGAGCCATTCGACTGAAATGCTTCGTAGGATTGTGCCCTTGAATTTTTGGGATTAGTAATAAATACAGTTACCAAAACAACAAGCAAAACAGTTTTTAAAACATTAAAAACCAACCGATCTTTAATGTTCATGTGATTTAGTTTGTTTTTTTTCATGGATCTGATTTCTTGGAATATACTATATTACAGTGTTATAGCAATAAATATGCCACTTGAATAATTTTAATATAAATTATATCTATATATAAATTGAAATTCAATATTGTCACGTTAAAATGAGATTACATCTTTTTTCAGCCAGTGAAAGCTTATCGAAAAATGCTCTATTCCACGTCAGTAATTATCATTTTCTCAACCATTCCGAAATTCTGCAATAAACACCTGAAAATCTATTTCTGCTGATATCCCGCCCAGACCCAAGCCAAAGTTTCAGCCAGTGTTTGTTCAAAAACACGTGAATCGCAATGCCCTGTTTTCAGGCTATAAACATACCTGTAATCATATCCTTTTTTCTTTAACGCCTCCACCGTTCGGTCGTTTGCCATTACCCAGTTATGATGTGTTTCTTCCGGATCGTTCGCGCGAAGATCATTTTCTGAAACATGAATAAATATCCGAAGCGGTTTCTTTGCGCTGTTTTCTATTAGTTTCATGTTTGAATGGTATTCCCATGCACCCAGTGGATATTCTGCTTCTTCGGGTGCATCATCATCCTGCTGATCAACAAAAGTTCCTGAATAAGAAATTATTCTACGAAATAAATCGGGACGAAACCAGCCAATAGTCAAGGCTGCTGCACCACCTGAACTGCATCCCATAACAGCTTTTCCCCATGGATCGCTGGTGAAAGCAATATTCGGATACGCAGCTTTGATTTCGATATTATTCAATACTGCCGGCAACACTTCATTATTAATAAACCGTGCAAACCTATCTGACATGGTATCGTATTCAAGTCCACGCTCGCTTCCTTTTGCATCATTACCTCCGTTTTCAACCGAAACCAGAATAAATGCAGGCAACTTATATTTCGATTCCACAGCGCCGGTCATATTGTCCAATGCATAACTTATTTCATCAAAATGACCGGGTCCATCGAATGTAACAAGAACCGGAGCTTCTGTACCATCGTTATAAACTGCCGGAATATATACAAAAATCCTTCGTTCTTTTCGCACAGGTTTTGTTGAATCGAGTGTTGAATCGTTACCGGGAAAAATTTCACTATCAGCAAGCCGCATCGAAAATTCAAATGCCTTTCCTTTGGGATTGCCAATATAAGTGAGCAGAGGATCAATTTTATATTCAGGTCCAACAACAATTTTATCCTGTGCTGATGTCATATGAAATAATAAAACTAAAAGCAGTATTATGATAAATTGTTTAAGGTTCGGGCGTTTCAAATGTTGTTTCATTGGTTATCGTTTTAAGTTATTAGCTCATTTATTAGATGCAGTTGAAAAATCACTAGCTCTATAACATTAAAATGTTGTTTTGTGTTCTTCGAATTTCACTAATACTAATGATTTCCAGTTAAGTGGCAACAAAAAAGGGCTCTTTCGAGCCCTTTTTTAAATCGTTATATTATTTTTTACAAACTACCGGTACCTTTATCGTAAACACGTGTTGTTGTCACTTCCTCGCCATCTCTTCCCTGCCGGGTAGAAGTAATGGCAAGCGTATTTGGATCCTTTAGTGTCCAGACTTCGGTGCTGGTTCTATCGTTGCCATTGAATGACCTTGAGGTGGTAATTGTAAGACTTTTCCCATCAGCCGACCATTTTGCTGTTGATTTGCTTTCGCCTCCCATACCTCCACCTGCTGAGCTCGTGGTTTCTTTACCATCCAATGTATACTTGTTGGTAATTGTATTTTCCTGACCCTGAAAATTCATGGTTCTTTCAACAGTTAGCGTGTTGCCATCCTGTTTTGCAGTAAAATCGCCACCACCAAAACCACGACCACCGCCAGGACCACCGCCTGCCTGACCCAGATTACTTTTTTCTTCATTCATTTTCCAGGTTCCTGAGAAGTTTGCTTTACCCGATTGTGCATTTACCATTGCCGGTACCATAACCAGCAGAAATACTGCTACCGTTGTTAATTTTAATAGATTACTTTTCATGATATTAAATTTAAATTAGAAAATAAGGAAATTTATATAACAAATTGTTGTTGAAATCATGTTAACATTTATCGTGTATTTGAAATTCAACCGTCTTAAAATTAAGAAAATAAAATGAAAAAACTACCATTCGAATCAAGTAAAGAATTGCAAAATAATTTCACTTTATCATTCTGATTCCTTTTTACCTCCCTTCAACGATGTACTCATATTCAACATAGCCAATTTCTCCATCATCAGAAACTGCTTCAACTACCACAACCATATCTCCTGTATTATCTGCATTGTAAAAAGTAAGGGAAGCTTTTCCTGCGCTATTTGTTTAAATATCGGGTGACCAACTAATTTAATTTTCTAAATTTGCGAATGTTGTACTTTTTCACAAAAAATAGTGCAATATCCGGGTGAAACCAACTGAAAGTACTCCGGTTTTTATTATTATATTCAATCACTTTAGCAATAAAAAAGATCAAAAATGAAAAAAGTTTTATTTGTTTTGAAAAGGTCGCATATACTTTTAATTATTGCGGCTGTGTTTCTGTTTTCTGTCAAGGAATCAAATGGGCAAAATAATGCTACGAAAAGAGTCAAGCCTTCTGACAGATATGTCTATCATGGATCAGGTAATCCATATCTGCCGTTATGGGAGCATTTACCCGATGGTGAACCGCGTGTTTTTGAAGATCCCGACAATCCGGGGAAATACCGCGCTTATATTATCGGTTCTCATGATGTAAGAGTTAACAGTTATTGCGGGCCGGATATTAGAGCCTGGTCGGCGCCTGTTGAGGATTTATCCAGTTGGCGCGATGAAGGATCTATTTTTACATATCCAATAAGCGGACAGTGGGATGTGATGTATGCTCCCGATCTTGTTGAAGTAAAAGGGAAAGACGGGAAAAAGGTATATTACCTGTACCCTCACAGTCGCGGACGTGGCAGGGAAGCTATGGTTGCCAAAGGTGATCGTCCTGACGGGCCTTTTACTCCTGTTAATACAACGGAAGACGGAACCGGAACAGTACCGGGAAGTACCATGGGATTCGACCCCGGCGTTCTTGTTGATTACATTACCGACAAAAATGATCCCGATTTCAACATCGGATATAAAGTTTACGGATACTGGGGATTCCAAACCTCGTCGGCGGGTGAACTCGACCAGAACACAATGTACACGCTTAAACCGGGAACCGAGGCGATTAACCGTTTTCAGACAAATATTTATCCTGACCAGGATGCTGCCTCGTTCGCCTTCTTCGAAGCCGCGTCTATTCGCAAAATTGGCAATAAATACATCTGGGTTTACAGTGGATACTCAGGACCTGAATACGGACTAAGCAGAACTAATTCTGCCTTACGTTATGCCTTCGGCGATTCACCGCTTGGTCCATGGAAAAGTGGCGGTGTACTTGTGGATTCACGCGGTGTAGTTCCTAATATGGACGGAACAAAACTTGAAACAACCAATTCAGGACATAATACACATGGTAGCATCCAACAGATCAACGATCAATATTATGTATTCTACCACAGGCCGCCAAGAGGATTTGGTTATGCACGTCAGCCAATGGTTGCCCCGGTTACTGTTACCTGGGACGAAAAACCGGTATCGGAAGGCGGAAAAGTAATTATCAGAGGGTACGATCCGTATTCGGAAGATAATACATGGACAGCAAAAGACAGCCAGGGAAATGAATATACCGGCGCTGAAGTAACTTCTGAGGGATTCCATATTTTCGGATTGGATCCTTATCAGTATTATTCAGCCGGATATGCTTGCTATCTTTCCAATTCGCAGGTTATGCAGGACACCTGGGATATGTGGGATAACAATATGCCGCTGGTAAATATGAAAAACGGTAATATTGCCGGTTTTAAATATTTTGGCTTTGGCGGACTCGATAAAGACTCAAAAGGTATAAAAGCTTTTAAAGGAACGAAACCAGGTAATAAAACTGCGTTTAATCTTTTCCTTACACCAAAAACTCCAAACGCATTTAAAGTTAACGTTTGGGTAGACGGGCCATGGGCCAATACAACCTGGAAAGGCAAAAAACTGGGTGAAATAAATGTTCCTGCAAATGCCAAACAGGAAGTAACTGAATATACACTTGACGTTTCTGAAATTGTTGACAATTTAGACGAAAAGCATGGCATTTATTTGGTTGTTGAAGGACCTGAATCGGAAGACATCTGCGATTTTATTGGTGTGGGATTCAGCTCGAAAAAGAATAAAATTGAACGCCCGGTTCCACCAACAGTAAATATTGAGGTGAACGGAAAAGCAATTGAAATACCTGCTACCCCGGTTCGGTCGACCAATGCCAATGGCATTACAAGTGTTGATCTTTACGAAGCAAAATATACAGTTCCGGCGAGTGAAACCAAAGTGCCAAAAGTAACTGCATCGGCAAGCGATAAAAAAGTAAAAGTTGATGTTACACAGGCGGATTCGAAAACCGGAACTGCAGTTGTGAAGTTTGATTATAACGGTAAGGTAAAAACCTATAATGTTGTTTTAGCTGCTGAATAATTATTGAATCTTTATCTTTTTGAGTGAATCATAAACTCAGCCAGAATATTTTAGTGCAAGGTGTAAGTTTATAATGATTACATCTTGCACTAATTTTTTGTATCAGGTAACCATAATTCAATAAACAGTACCTAATGAAACTACTGATTTCTTCACCCTGCAGGGGTGATATACTAATAGCCTCAGGTGCAACCCGGGGTGTCGAACGAAGTGAGCAAACCGGTGCATCATTTGCCGTGCATTAATATCATTTGAGTACATGCACCGGAATACAAAGGCCGGAGCGATGATAATCCAATCCCCCGGAAACTGACAACGTCTTTAATACCTTTCAGTGTTTAATGTGTGCATATCTGTAATGTTTCTCAATATTTTATTTATTCATTATTGAACTTTTTAATGACCAGAGAATGGCTAAAACGTCTTTTTTTGATTCTTCGTCAATTTCATGTTCATCCAAAACGTTTAAAATATCATCCATTACACACATGTATTGATGTGCATTAATATTCATGCCTTTATGTGTCGTTGGCATATCAGTTCCTTTATATTCAACTTCCCCTCCGCTTCCGGCACTAAAAAATTCGATCGTGTGCTGGCGAATGGAAGCCAAGCGTTCGGGTTGTTCTTTGTAAGGAACAAAAATCTCTTTGATATCAGGATTATTCATATGTGCTTCTATCACATCATCAACAATCAGGATAATTCCTTCACTTCCTCCGAGCCTTTCATAAAGACTTTTAGAAGCTACTTTTACAGCGTCTTGATCTATTGTCATATTCATTGAAATTAAAATGGTTAATACTAAAAAAATCAGTTTTCTCATACTCTCACCTAATGGTTACATCCTTATTACTAAATGTAAAAGTAGGGCATTTACCATCCACGGATGTGAACATTTAGGTTTTATAAGTGAACATTTAGTCCATGTTCAGCAGGTAAAATGCGAAGCAATTTTTGCTTAAGTTTTAATGTAGTCGGACGGTAAAAGGTGAAATCTGCGATGGAAGCATCTTGAAAAATAGGACTGGCTGTTAAACCCCGTTTCATAGGCAGTTTCCGAAATGGTCTGATTGTTTCGGTTTATTCTTTCCAGGGCTTTATTCAAACGATATTCCTTAAGAAAACTATTAGGTGATTTCCCTGTTAAAAACATAAACTTTCGATAAACATGCGTTTTACTCATTCCTAAAGGTTGTTCAAAGTCTTCAACTTTCAATTCACCATTGTGCCATTCTTTTTCAATGAAACTGAATATCGTATTTAAATATTTTTCCTCTGCCAGGGGCAATGTGTATATTCTGTTTTTGTCAATCGGAGCATCCAGGTTTTCAGTAACAAATAAATGCTCAACCTCAGTGCTTATTACAATATTTGATTTATCGATAAAGCAAAGTCTGTCTGCCATTTTAATGGTATCCTCAAAAAATGTTTTACCTGCTTCAACGGGCATACCTGTTGCCATTCCTATTTTAATGAGAACATTTGAGTTGTATAATGACGCTATTTTATCCTTAAACAAGTCCTCTAATTTAATCGCACATTCTATTGCAGAGGTGGCCGATTTAAATGAAATCAACAAATAACCATTGTTATGCTCAATAAGTCGTCCACCCAACTGTTTTATTAAAATGCCTGTGGCTTTAATCGAATGATGCATGTTTGATTGTGTCTGCGAATTGCGGATTCCGTTTAGCGACAATGTTTTATATCTTACAACCAATAATGTAAGTTGAGCGGGGTCATTAATAATATTCAAATCACTTGAAGCTGAATTAACCGGATCTTCAATTCGCCCCAGAAAGGATTCCACAATATTTTTATCTACCTCGATAATAAGATTCGGCACTTCTCCATGAGCGTAATCATGCATATTATGTATGGATTCTTTATCAGGAGCCTCAACCAAACAAAAGGCAATTTTTTTAATGTCATCGTACCAATACGTTAATCCCCGACAATTGAACTGCTCTTGAATTTTTAAATCTTCTTTATGTAGTTGTGCTACATTTTCAGCAGTTACTGATGCTGAAACATCATGACGATCCATGTAAATTGGCATATTATTTTTTTAAGGTAAAAGCCAGAACGCTACTATTCACTATCAAATAACTAACAGTTCTTAAAACACTTTGTTTAAGCGCTTTTTGCCTGCAGCATTTTGTATCTGAACCGTTGGTAATTTTATTGCACGAAACTTTCGGGTAATTATCAAACTTTCTCCCTGCTGGTGCGGATTTGCAATCCGTACTTCAGCCCAAAAACTGACATTTGATTTTCTATTCATATAAATTGCATACCGTTTATCTCCCTACATTCTGTTTTATTAAAACAACAGCGAGATATGGCAAATACCGCGGCTTTTGGGATGGGTTTGACCATTTGAAAGATTTGATGACATAGGAAATAATATATTCCCGCCTAAAGCAATCTTTCCAAGTTTTAGTTCCAGTCCTGCGCTGGAAAAAGTAGAGTGTCCTCCGGTATCGGCTACCTCTTCATTATTAAATTTATTTGAACTTATCGTCTCATATAGCAACCCAATATTCGGATTAATTGAAAATGTTCCAATGGTAAAAGATCGATATAAAAATGCAGTCGGACTAAATACATTTCCAAATTTAAAATGGTTCGCACTTTGGTTAATTTTATAGTTGACATTAACATTCAAACCCCAGCTGTTTAATTGAAGTACGTACAATGCATTCAGCAAAAAATCGAAGCTTCCGCTGCCGGGTTGTGAGTTTGTTGATGATACTATTTCCTCTTCATCTAAATTGAATTTTCCGGTAGGAAATTTAACTCCGGCGCCAATCCATAATTGCTGATCTACTGTATTTGTATCTTTATTTAAAGCAATTTTATTCATTATGTTATAGTTGCCATTTAAGGTAATGTCACCTAAACCTTTGCTTTCCTTCACCCCGTCATCCGACTCAAGTTTGCTCTGGTTATAAGGGATAAATGCCAACAATTGCCATTTGTTTTTAATACGTGTTCCAAGCAACAATTCCGCGGTTTGATACAAATCATTACTGAATTGGCTGTTGTCTCCTGTGAGGGTTGTATTATATCGCTGAAAGGAATATCGTAATGACACAAAATGCGTATTAAACTGCGGCAACGGGCCAATAAAATAATTACCGGAGTTACAACCACACAGATCGCAGGCAAAAGAAGAATGGATTGTTAACAATAACAGAAGGGCTGCAGTTATCTTTTTCATGTTCTCAGGAATATTTTGCTAACAGATGAACAACATCCTGTATTAAAAGTTTAACGTTTTTTCTGTTATAATTTCAATGAATCAGGTGAAACTTTCATTTTGTTTTAATGGTTCCGATGCATTGGAAGCACGCTCGTAAAATCCTGAAAAATTGAACCAGTCAAATTTAAAATTTGTTTTATCCGCCAAATTATTCTGTGTATCTTCGTGCATCGTAAAAAACAGGCATGAATTTTACCGGAAAAACAATATGGATTACAGGTGCCTCATCAGGCATCGGCAAGGCAGTTGCGCTGGAACTGGCAAAGGAAAAAGTACATCTGATTTTGTCTGGGAGAAATGAAGAAGCTCTAATAGAAGTTGGAAATTTGTGCGAAAAAAGTGGAAGCTCATTTGAGGTTGTACCCTTTGATTTGGGTGATGAAAAATCGGTAGAATCTGCAGCTGAAAAAGTGATGAATAAAGCAATAAAAATAGATGCTCTTTACCAGTTTGGGGGAATCAGTCAGCGTTCTTTTGTAAACGAAACTCCGGTTTCTGTTGACAGAAAAATTTTCGAGGTTAACTTCTTCGGAACCATTGCACTAACAAAAGCTGTTCTTCCTGAAATGATAAAAAACGGAGAAGGTCATTTGGCTGTAACTTCGAGCATTGTTGGCAAATTTGGATTTCCTTATCGTTCCACTTATTCAGCATCAAAACAGGCTTTGCATGGTTTCTATGAAAGTTTGCGTGCTGAAAATACAAAAAACAACATAACAGTTTCAATTATAATTCCGGGCAGGATAAAAACCAATATTTCTGTTAATGCCGTAAACAGTAAAGGCGATGTTCATGGAAAAATGGATGAAGGCCAGGACAACGGAATGGCTGCCGAAAAAGCAGCGAAAAAAATTATCCGTCAATTGCGTAAACAAAAAAAGGAAATCAATGTTGGTGGAAAAGAGATGGTTATGTTGCCTATCCGGCGATTCTTCCCCAAACTGTTTTATTATATGGCGGCAAGAGTAAAGCCATTATAAACAAGATTTTATAAAAGACGAAATTAGGTTTTAGCATGACAATAAAAATTAACGGGATACAGCAGCTTGGTGTAGGTGTTGAAAAACTTGATGAAGCATGGAGCTGGTACAGAAAGCATTTCGCAATGGATATCCGTATGTTTGAAGATGAAGCAACTGCGGAATTAATGCTTGCCCACACCGAAGGAAAACCGCGCAAACGTCATGCTGTGCTGGCGCTAAACATGCAGGGTGGCGGAGGCTTTGAAATATGGCAGCACAAAGGCAAAAAACCGGAGCCTTGCAAGTTCGAAATTCAGCTTGGCGATCTTGGAATTAATATTGGCAAGCTTAAAACAGGCAATGTTGCTATTGCCTATTCAAAATTTACCAACTCAGGATTAAACCTGCTTAGCTCCATTCATAAAGACCCCGCCGGAAATGAACATTTTTACCTGAAAGATATTTTTGGAAACCTTTGGGAAGTAAAACATGAGCGATGGATTTTCAGAAAGAAAGAGAAATCGGTTAGCGGGGGAATTTACGGCGCAGTGATTGGTGTAAAAAACATGGATGAAAGCATGAAAATTTACCAGTATCTGTTGGATTACGATGAAGTTGTTTACGATAAAACCGGAACATTTGAAGATTTTGCAGGAATTCCGGGTGGCGATAAAACTTTTCGAAGGGTACTGTTACGGCATTCTGATGTGAAAAGTGGCGCATTTAGCCCGTTTTTTGGGCAATCTGTAATCGAACTTATCCAGGTACTCAACCGTGAACCTCGTGATATTTATGAGGGTAGAATCTGGGGCGACCCCGGCTTTATTCACCTTTGTTTTGATATTAATGGGATGGATGCATTCAGGGAAAAGACTAAAAATATGGGGCACCCTTTTACCGTTGACAGCGCCCGTGCTACCAAATCATTCGACATGGGAGAAGCCGCCGGTAATTTTGCATACATCAAAGCGCCGGAAGGAACGTTAATTGAATTTGTGGAAACACACAAAATTCCACTAATGAAAAAAATCGGCTGGTATCTTGATTTCAGAAAAAGAGGACATCACCCGCTTCCGAAATGGATGCTTCAAATGTTTAAATACATGCGGGTTAAAGAAAAGCAGCATTGAAATAATTATCCCCCACCCTTAAAAATATTCATCAATAATCGGTTCTAAAAATCAGAACCAGAACATAAGAATCAATACAAAGAATTTTATTCATCCTTGTTTTTGCTTAAATCATTGATTTTTCATGTAATTCGGTAAGTTTTCCAAAGGGAGATATACCTCGAGCAAATCGCCATCGCTCCAGCTTTTTGCAATTTGGCAGTAATTGCCGGGCGGTGCAATGTATTTAACATTTTGCATTGTTACAGTAGCTCCTTCTGCCCATTCAGGAATTCTGAAAAAGATTTCCATGTACCTTTTTTTCTCTGTATTGATTTTAAGGTTTATGATTCCGGATTCCGGAAACCTTGTTTCCTGTGTAATTTTCACATGTCCAAATAATGAATGTTCAAATTCAAACGAAACATTGGTGAAAAGATTAATATGAAAAAAGTCGTTGTTTCGGGTAAAAATATAAGGTTCTAAAAGCAATTTCAAATCATCAGTTTCAGTTTGGTTTTGGATATAATTTGGAGCATATTGAATTTTTTCCAAGGCTGCTGCATACATTTCCCTGCCCGTGATTTCAAGTAAAAACCCGGTGCCTGAAATCCAGTTTTTAATGCCTTCCACGGTGAATGAACCACTCATATTATTCACGTCATTCCATAAAAGTTCCATTTTCTCCAGGTCAAAATCCTCAGCTTTTCTTTCGTACAATTCTTTCATTCGAATCAAATTGCCGGGTAAATCGTCACTAATAACATCCGAAATAGAATCTAACTGTTTCGGTTCCGCCATATAAAATGAATTGTTAATGGTAAATTGTTCTTCGGGTATTTTTTCTGAAACCAATTCGGGAAACTGTTCGTTGGTTGAACACCCAATTACCAAAACCAGAAGTATTATTGCAGCACTGTATTTTATGGACATAGAAATTATTTTTTCAGAATATAGTAACACCGTATTGTTTTTGGGGTTCAAGAAACCATTAAAAAGTTTATGATTTTACATCTAAGAAAATATTTAACTTATGTAAAATGTATTTCCGATTCCAATGAAAAAAAAATCATCATCAGGATTACCACCTATTGATTCTGAAGAATTAATGCCCTACATTTGAAAAATATTCTCATAAAAATACTGCGATGAATACTTTTACCTTTGATATTGTCACAATTATGCAACCGTTCCAAGGTTGCCCATGTAGAGATTAATTAAAGCAGTAATATTTCACTTCTCACATAAAATTTTCAAAATGACAGGCAAAAAAAACAATATTTTGTCTTTATCAAGAATCAAAAGAATCAATTATAAAGTCGTTTGGCAAGATATAAAAGAGGCTATTGCCGGCACTGAACGTGATTTTACTTCAACGAGCCTTGGCCGTGCTATTTTTATATTGGCGGTTCCAATGGTTCTCGAAATGGTTATGGAATCGGTATTCGCCGTTGTGGATATATTTTTTGTTTCGAGACTGGGAGCGAATGCAGTTGCAACAGTTGGAATAACAGAATCGGCAATGACCATTGTTTATGCCCTTGGTGTAGGATTTGCAATGGCCACAACCGCTTTGGTTTCAAGACGAATTGGCGAGAAAAAGAAGAAAGAAGCCGGAGAAGTTGCATTTCAGGCAATTATGGTTGGTGTTATTGTTTCAATAATTATTTCAATACCGGGCGTTTTGTTTGCACCGCAATTTCTTAAAATAATGGGAGCCACCGATGAAATGACACAGGATGGTTATATGTTTCCTGCAATTATGTTTGGCGGAAATGTCATCATTATGCTTCTTTTTATTATAAATGCTGTATTCCGCAGTTCGGGCGATGCTGCCATTTCAATGCGTATAATGTGGTTTGCAAATATTATTAATATCATACTCGATCCACTTTTAATTTTTGGCATTGGCCCTTTTCCAGAACTTGGACTGAAAGGTGCAGCAATAGCCACAAACATTGGTCGTGGACTGGCTGTTGTTTACCAGTTTTATATCCTTTTCCGCGGAAAACACAGAATCAGGTTGTATGTTGATAACCTGAAAATAAAATTTACAGTTATGCTCAACCTGATAAAAATTTCGGGTGGCGGCATAATGCAAAACCTTATTGCAACTTCAAGCTGGATATTACTGGTTCGGATTATTTCGGTTTCAGGGCCAAATGCTGTTGCAGGATACACCATTGCTATTCGAATTATTCTGTTTTTATTGTTGCCTGCATGGGGTGTTAGTAATGCCGCAGCAACGCTTGTTGGTCAAAATCTGGGGGCAAAACAACCCGACCGCGCCGAACGATCGGTGTGGATTACAGCGTATGTAAACATGATATTTATGGGACTTATGGGAATGTTGCTCGTTATCTTTCCCGATTTCTTTATCAATTTATTTATCTCCGATCTTCCAGTTGTTGAAAATGGAACACTCGCACTTAAAATAATTAGTTGCGGATTCTTGTTTTATGCACTGGCAATGGTTATGGTTCAGGGATTTAACGGAAGTGGCGATACAACAACTCCAACTAAGATCAACCTGATTTGTTTCTGGTTGGTTGAGATACCGCTGGCCTATTTGCTGGCAATAGTTTTAAACCTCGGGTTACTTGGCGCCAGCATTTCGATAGTAAGCGCTGAAGCATTGCTTGCTTTTATTGCCCTTTATTTGTTCAAAAAAGGAAAATGGAAACTACGGCAGGTTTAAATTCAATAAAACAATACACATAACCAAAAGAGAAAGCGCATTTAATTGTCCAATCCATTTTGTTGTTTAATGAACATTTGACATTACAAAAGCATTATATTCATGAAATATGAAATGAACAAAATTTTTAAATCCAAATGAAAAAGTTTGCCATTGAATTGAAGTGGGGGATAATCTTCACAGTCGTTGCTCTTCTTTGGATGTTACTGGAAAAATCCGTTGGATTACACGATAAATACATCGATAAGCAAGCCATTTACACCAACTTTTTTGCCATACCTGCAATTGTTGTATTTGTTTTTGCACTATTAGATAAACGCAAAAATTTCTACAACAATAAAATGAGTTGGCTCGATGGATTTTTGTCGGGGCTTGTCGTTTCGATAGTAGTAGCCATTTTAAGCCCGGTTGCACAATATATTACAATCAGGATAATAACTCCCGAATATTTTCCCAACATGATTGAATATGTAGTTGTATCGGGAAAAATGACTATGGAAGAAGCTTTGGAATATTTCAATTTAAACAATTACATTCTGCAGAGTGTGTTTGGCGGCTTATTAATGGGTGCACTTACATCTGCAATTGTAGCGCTTTTTGTTCGAAAAAAATAAAATATAAAACCTGTTGAAATGAAACGATTTAAAACTGTTGATGAATACATTCTGAACGCTGTTAACGGGAAAGAAATGCTAATGATTTTACGGGATATCATTCTTTCAACCGGATTGCAGGAAACTGTAAAATGGGGTAGCCCGGTTTATACTTTAAACGGTAAGAATGTGGTTGGAATGGCATCGTTTAAATCTTATGTCGGGCTTTGGTTTTACCAGGGAGCATTGTTAAAAGACGATGACAACGTATTGATAAATGCGCAAGAGGGTGTAACAAAAGCTTTACGTCAGTGGCGTTTCAGATCAGTTGCTGATATTGATAAAAAGCTGATTAAAAAATATCTCGAAGAAGCCATTTTAAATCAGAAAAAAGGAAAAGAAATTAAGCCGGTTAAGAACAAACCACTCATTATTCCTGAAGAATTAGAAAATGCTTTTGTTGAGAATCAACAATTAAAAACTGCATTTTATGAATTTACTCCCGGCTGCCAGCGCGAATATGCCAATTATATCAGCGAGGCAAAACGAACTGAAACCCGAATAAAACGAATAAATAAAATTACCCCGATGATTCTTGAGAAAAGTGGGTTGAATGATAAATACCGTAGTTGATATTTGAATTGCGTCATAGTTAATATGGAAATCATAAACACAATTCACCTATTGTTGTTATTCACAAAATGGAACCACAGAAAAGTTCGGATAAAGTAAATATCATTCATCATTCAGGAATTTATACGCTTGAAATTGAGCAACTAATTCCTGTCACATTATTTGAAGCGTGGAAGTTTTTTTCGAGACCGGAAAATCTTTCTGAAATAACACCGCCTGAAATGGGCTTTGGAATTACATCAGGAAACCTGGAACAAATGTATGAAGGACAAATTATTTCCTACAAAATCAATCTTTTCCCAGGGTTTAAAAGTAGTTGGGTTACAGAAATAACAAAAGTGATGAATCTTGAATATTTTATTGATGAACAACGTTTTGGACCTTATAAAATGTGGCATCATGAACATCGATTTTTTAAAACAGAATCAGGTACGTTAATGAAAGATAAGGTGACTTATAAAATTCCGTTTGGCTTTTTGGGAACAATCATACATCAGTTATTTTTTAAAAGAAAATTGATTAACATTTTTACTTACCGAATGCATAAACTGGAAGATATATTTAAGATTCAGAAAGTTACAATTGCCTGACAAATAGAATTGAGATATAAAGAATAAAATTATGGATTTACAGGTTGAAGGAAAAGTTTTTATGGTTGCTGCATCAAGCAAAGGATTAGGATTTGGCATTGCCCACGAACTGGCAAAAAACGGCGCAACTGTTTGCATTTCAAGCCGCACAAAAGCCGACATTGAGAAAGCGGCTGAACAGTTGCGCAATGAAACCGGAGCTACTATTCATGCCTCAGTTTTTGATGCTGCGGATCCGGATTCAATAAAAAGTTGGGTAAATGAAGTAAAAACTGCTTTTGAACGAATAGATGGTTTGGCAGTAAATGCCGGCGGTCCTCCTGCAGGAAATTTTGATGATTTTAACGATAATGATTGGCATGCTGCTTTTAATCTCACGTTAATGAGTGCAGTCCGCTTAATTCGGGGTGTTTTACCTGAAATGAGAAATGGAGAAGGCGGCTCAATACTTACCGTCACTTCCATGTCGGTAAAAGAGCCAATAAACCGGCTTTTGCTTTCCAATGTTTTTCGGTCGGGTGTTACAAGCCTTGTAAAAAGCCTGTCAAACGAACTGGCAAAAGATAATATCCGTGTTAATAATTTAATGCCCGGAAGAATGGACACTGAACGTTTGCGGGCGCTTGCAAAAAACAACGCAGCTTTAAATGGTATTTCAGAGGAAGAAATGAATCAGCAAATGGCTTCTGTTATTCCAATTGGCAGGTACGGAACAATTGATGAATTTGGCAAAGCCGGGGCATTTTTACTTTCACCGGCAGCATCTTATATTACCGGTGTTAGTTTAGCTGTTGATGGTGGAATTATGAAGACGGTTTGGTAAAAGTGGCGCGCTCCTAAATCTCGGTACGCTGCACTTGGGAGTCGGACTTTCCAAAGTTGGACATTTTCGACTTGTTAAAATCAAAGTCCTTAACGAAGTACCGGAATTTGCCGCACCCAAAGGCTTCATGAATAAACGGTTTGAATAACCCAAATGATTCAAATATTGATACTTCAACATTCCCAAAAATTTCATTGAACCATTATTTTAAGTGGCTGTTGTATTAAGACTGATTCTATATTGCAAATGTTAAATTATAAAAATCACACATTATGAATTATTTATCAAAATTTTCCTATTTATTATTACTCCTATTTTTACTTGGTATTGCTTTTAGTTGTAAAAAAAACGATGAACCAAAAGGCAGCCCACCTACAGCCAATGCAGGCAATGATCAGGATGCAATGGTTGGAAGTACAGTAACTTTAAATGGTACAGCTTCTGATCCTGATGGTGATGAATTAACTTTTACCTGGACAATAACAACGTCACCAACAGGAAGTAATGCAACGGTTTCGAATGCGAATAACAAAAATGCAAGTTTTGTTCCTGATTTGGCCGGGAGCTACACTGCGACTTTTTCTGTAAGCGATGGAATATTCGCCGCAGTTACCGACGAAACAATAATAACGGTTACGGAGGCTTTGGGTAATCCGCCCGTTGCTGTTATCCGCGACAATAATGGTCGGCCAATCAGCGAAAGCAATAATAACAACACCATTACCATAACGCAGACTTATGTTTTGGATGGCAGTTCATCTACCGATCCCGATCAGGATCAAATAACCTACGAATGGACAATCATTTCCGGGCCAGAAAATAATAGTGCAGTTATAAATAACGAAACAACTGCTCAGGCAGGTTTTGTTCCTGATAAACCGGGAGATTATATTATTCAACTGGAAGTTAAGGATGAAAACGACAACACAAATGCAGCCCAGGTTACTATAGTGGCAGTTGCCGACCCAATGGTAATAAGCGAGGACATTAATGAAAATACCACGCTTGATGATATTTTTGACAGCCCGGATATGGCTGATTATCTGGTTACTGCCAATGTGGATGTAAATGCTGAATTAACAGTAATGCCCGGTGTGATAATTGAATTTCAGCAGGATAAAACCCTAAAAATAACAAATTCAGGAATGATAAATGCTGAAGGAACTTCTGATAATCATATCATTTTTACATCTTCAAATATACCGGGTGAAATCAGGTGGAATGGTATTTTAATCGAATCTTCCGATGTGCGGAATTCTTTTAACAATGTTGAAATAGCATGGGCAGGAAACGACGATATTGTTTACTCATCAGGTTGGAAAACCGCTGCTTTGGCTGTTGACAATGAAGCTAAATTGAAGTTGAATAACACTACCATTTCCAATAGTGGCGATTACGGCTTATTTGTTCATGAACAAGGTGAGTTAAGTGAATTTTCAAATAATACTTTTGAGAACAATGAAGGTTATCCCGTTGGTATATATGCCATGCAGGTAAGTTCAATGGATCAAATGACGGAATTTACAGGGAACAAAAAAGATGTAGTGGAAATAAATAAATCGACACTAACGTCAGACAATGAAGTGCAATGGAATAAACTGAACAACGCACGCTATCTTTTAAGCGGGGATTTAACAGTTAAAGCACTTTTAAATATAAATGAAGGAGCAGAATTTGAACTGGATCAGGATGTGGAAATTACGGTTGCCAGCGAGGGTGCACTTATTGCAAAGGGTACGGCTTCCAATGAAATACTTTTTACTACTTCCAATGAAAACGGACAAATTCATTGGTCGGGTATTATTATTGAATCGGCCGATGCACGAAATGAAATGGATCATGTACATATAGCATGGGCAGGAAGCAAAGATAATTTATATTATAGTGGATGGCATGCCGTGAGTTTGGGTATAGCAGATAACGCAACTCTGAAAGTTTCAAATACAACAGTTTCAGAGAGTAAAAATGATGGATTGTATGCCCATTCAGGGGCGGAGGTTTTGTTGACAGACATGACTTTCGAGAATAACCAGAATTTCCCGGTTGTAGTGTCGGCAAACCAGACAACCGAAATTAATGAAGGTTTTCAGTTTAACGGCAACGGACAGGATGTGGTTGCCATCTACAAATCAGATTTTACAAATACCGACAATAACACATGGGTTGCATTACCGGAAAATGCAAATTATTATGTGATGGATAAAATTAATATTAAAAGCGCATTAACTATTAATGCAGGGGCTACATTAAAATTTGCAAATAATGCAGGTTTGTACGTTAACGAAACGGGTGCACTTACCGCAGTAGGTACCGCAGATAATATGATTATTTTCACTGCTAACAATACCAACGAAAAATGGATTGGTATTTCAATAGAATCGAACAATGCAAATAATAAACTGAATTATTGTGAAGTTTCTTACGCAGGAAATAATGATATTCTATACAGCGGCGGTTGGAGAAAAGCCAATGTCGCAGTAAATGGTACTCTGGAAATTCAAAATTCAGTAATTAAAAACAGCAGCGGAATTGGTCTGTTCGTATCAAGTTCATCTACAGTGAATGGAATGAGCAGTTCCGACAGTGGGTTGGAAACTGATTTGCAAGATCAGAATACGTTTGAAAATAATGCCGACTCATGGCTTTTAATACAGTAATAAGGGCTACATAAAAAACAGATTTGTTTTTACATAACAAAAACGAAGAATACCGGGGACACAAGTTTCCGGTATTTTATTGAATATATTTTCTTATTGAATCTGGCTCAAAAAAAGCCCTGATCTGTCGGTTGACTGACCAGGGCAAATATATTTCACCTTAAATAATAGTTTCTTATTTTACTTTTGAAACGATTGCTTTGAAAGCTTCAGGTTGGTTCATGGCCAGATCAGCCAAAACTTTCCTGTTTATTTCGATGTCGTTTTTCTTTAATAATCCCATGAATTGCGAATAAGACATTCCTTCCAAACGTGTGGCGGCGTTAATACGCTGTATCCATAATCCACGGAACGTTCTTTTTTTCGCTTTTCTGTCGCGGTAAGCATACTGCTGGCCTTTTTCCCAGGTATTTTTAGCAACCGTCCAGACATTTTTACGGGAGCCGAAATAACCTTTTGTTTTTTTCAGTAATTTTTTTCTTCGGGCCCGTGATGCTACATGATTTACACTTCTTGGCATACTTTTACTTTTTTGATAATCGGCGTTTCCGTCAGCCGACGGAATACTTTAAAGCACAATCATCTGGTTAATAACTTTTTTTACCTTTAAAAGGCTTTTACTTCATTGCTAACAAAAGCTTTACGTTACTTTCATTGGTCTTGTCAATGGCAGTCCAATAGGTTAAGTTCCGTTTACGTTTTGTACTTTTTTTAGTCAAAATGTGGCTTTTGTAGGCATGTTTCCTTTTAATCTTTCCACTTCCGGTTAATCTAAAACGTTTTTTTGCACCGGAGTTTGTCTTCATTTTTGGCATAATCCTACTTAATTAAATGGTTTCAAAGAACCCAATTATTTTTTCTTTGGTGAAATATACATTGTCATTCGTTTACCTTCCAGTCTTGGCATTTGCTCAACCGCCCCAATTTCTTCAAGTGCAGTTGCCAGTTTTAAAAGCAAAATCTCGCCCTGTTCTTTAAACAGTATCGATCTTCCTTTAAAAAACACGAAGGCTTTAACTTTAGCTCCTTCTTTCAGGAATTTTTCGGCGTGCCGTAGTTTAAAATTAAAATCGTGTTCATCCGTCTGCGGACCGAACCGTATTTCTTTAACAACCACTTTCACGGTTTTAGCTTTAATCTCCTTTTGTTTCTTTTTTTGCTGATAAAGAAACTTTTTGTAATCAATAATTTTGCAAACCGGCGGATCTGCCTTTGGTGAAATTTCAACCAAATCCAATTCCTGCTCGTCTGCAATTTTCAGTGCATCACGCAAGGTAAAAATACCGGGGTTTTCAATATTATCCCCTACCAGTCTTACCTGTGGCACTCTAATGTTATGATTTAACCGGTGCTGTGGTTCCTGCTCTACTCTTGGCCGGAAATTTCTACCACCTCTTTTGTTAATAGCTATTTTAAATTCCTCCTATATTAGTTATACAATCCTGAAAGTTGCTCTCTTACTTCGTTTGTCAGAAAATCAGCAAATTCGCTGGTTTTCATTAATCCTTTATCTCCTTCTCCCTGACGGCGCACTGAAACGGTTTCTTCCTGCATTTCATTTTCGCCTACAATCAGCAGATAAGGTATTCTTTTTAATTCGTTGTCGCGTATCTTCCTACCAATCTTTTCATTACGATCGTCAACAACGGTGCGAATATCGGAAATATTTAGAAAATCTGAAACTTTTTTTGCATAATCATTATACTTTTCACTAATAGGTAAAATTACCACCTGTTCCGGTGTCAGCCATAACGGAAATTTGCCGGCGGTATGTTCAATCAGCACAGCGACAAAACGTTCAATCGATCCGAATGGTGCACGATGGATCATAACCGGGCGATGCCGGTTGTCATCAGAGCCAATATATTCAAGTTGAAAACGTTCCGGAAGGTTATAATCAACCTGCACGGTTCCCAATTGCCAGCTTCTTCCCAACGCATCTTTGATCATAAAATCAAGCTTTGGGCCATAAAAAGCTGCTTCGCCTAATTCGGTTACTGTATTTAAACCTTTTTCCTGGCAAGCTTCAATAATAGCAGCTTCTGCCTTATCCCAGTTTTCTGATGAACCAATATATTTTTCCGGCTTTTCGGGATCGCGGAGTGAAATCTGAGCTGTATAATTATCAAAACTCAATGCTTTGAAAATGATAAAAATGATATCGATTACTTTTTTGAATTCTTCTTTCACCTGATCAGGACGACAGAAAATATGAGCGTCATCCTGAGTAAAACCGCGAACCCGGGTTAATCCGTGAAGCTCACCACTCATTTCATAGCGATAAACAGTTCCAAACTCTGCCATTCGTATTGGCAAATCTTTATATGATTTTGGTTTGACCTTAAAAATTTCACAATGGTGCGGACAGTTCATCGGTTTCAACAAATACTCCTCTCCTTCTGCAGGAGTTGAAATTGGTTGAAATGAATCCTTCCCATACTTTTCATAATGACCAGAAGTTTTGTATAATTTCACATCACCAATATGCGGAGTCATAACCTGCTCGTAGCCATATTTCTTTTGAACTTTTTTCAGAAAATCTTCCAGTTGCATGCGCAATTGCGTACCTTTTGGCAACCACAACGGTAAACCCTGCCCCACCGCTTCCGAAAAGGCGAACAACTCCATTTCTTTGCCAATTTTTCGATGGTCGCGTTTTTTGGCTTCTTCGATCATCACAAGATACTCGTCCAGCATTTTTTGCTTTGGAAAAGTAACCCCATAAACACGCGTAAGCATTTTGTTATGCTCATCGCCGCGCCAGTAAGCGCCTGCAATTGAAGTAAGTTTTATTGCTTTAATATAACTGGTATTTGGCAAGTGGGGTCCGCGACACAAATCAGTAAAATTACCCTGATTATACAAAGTAATTGTTCCGTCTTCAAGCTCACTTATCAACTCCTGCTTCAGCTCGTCTCCCTTTTCAGTAAACATTTTCAATGCATTTGCCTTGGAAATTTCTGAACGAACTATGTCATTTTTTTCCCGTGCCAGCTCCAGCATCTTTTTTTCAATCTTCTCCAAATCCTTTTCCGAAAGAACCTGTCCGTTTGGAAGATCAACATCATAGTAAAAACCGGTATCTACAGTAGGTCCGATTCCAAATTTTGTTCCCGGATAATAAAATTCTATTGCTTCGGCCATTAAATGAGCCGATGAATGCCAGAATGTTTCCTTCCCTTCCGAATCATCCCAGGTGTTTAATTTTATTTTTGCATCGCTTCCAATTTTACGTGTAAGATCCCAAACCTCTCCATTTACCGAAACGGATAATACGTCTTTTGCCAGCCGGTTCGAAATTGAATTTGCAATTTCAAGTCCGTCAACCGGATGATCAAAACTCCTGACGCTTTTATCGGGAAGTGTTATATTTACCATTGTCACCTAAATTTTCGTTTTCAAAAAAGAGTTGCAAAGATAATTATTCGAATCTACTTTTCATATTCATTTTAAGGAGTTAAAAACAATTTTAATTTTACTGTTAACAGGATCAAAATTATTTCTCGGTGCATGTAGTTTTTTGAATATTCTTTTTCTTCTCTTCCAATAAAACATTTAGCTAAAGCATATTAAAGCGAACAGTAGTGTACAGTTGTAATTTAAGATTGCTTCGCTATGATTGCAATGACGAGCATTTCAAGGATTTTTATCCGGGTCATTGCAAATGCAGTGAAACAATCACTTAATAAAATGGCACATTACCCGGATATCAGTATAAAAACTTTATATTCATAAGTATTTTATTGATATTCATTTTAAATTCTCTGATATTTCTACATTTTACTTAATATTTGCTACTTTTTTAACACTATAATTATTTTCTTTGCAACATCCTGAATATAGGGAAACGGGGTAAAAATCAGCACAGATGAAGAAGAAAAAACCACAGGAATGTAGTTCGGCAGATGAAATAAGAACTGAAATTGACCAAATCGACAGGGAGATTTTTAAACTTTTTGCTGAACGCCATAAATATGTGGAAGAAATTGTGAAATTTAAAACCGACAAAGCCGGAATTATTGCCCGGGAAAGAAAAGAAAGGGTAATTCGACAAAGAAAAGAGTGGGCTAATGAATTAGGCTTGAATCCGATCACTTTCGAAAAAATATATCAGATTCTGATTGACAGCAATATAGAACATGAATTTAAATTATTGCAGGAAAAGAAGAGTTTGCAGAAATAATAAGATTAAAATCACCGGAAAAAAAGATAAAATGTACAAAAAGGATATCAAAGTAATGGACTGCACCGTGCGTGACGGCGGCTTGATGAACAAATGGCAATTTAGCGATGAGTTTGTAAAAGGCGTTTACGATGCTTGTGTTGAAGCTGGAATAGATTATATGGAGATTGGCTACAAAAGTAGCGAACGTGCTTTTGACAGGAATGAAGTCGGGCCATGGAAATTCTGTGATGACAAAGATTTGAGACGTATTGTAGGTGACAATAATACAAGTGTAAAACTCTCGGCAATGGCCGATATTGGCCGTATCGACCCTAATGATATTCCGCCAAAAAGCGAAAGTGTTCTGGATATGATGCGCGTTGCATGCTATGTTCATCAGGTTGATAAAGCTGTTTGGCTTGCAGAACATTGCATGGACAAAGGATACGAGGTTACCATTAATTTAATGGCTGTTTCAAAAGTTAACGAAACAGAACTGGATCAGGCGCTGGCTGATTTAGCGGAGTCGAGAGTGCCGACAATTTATGTGGTTGACAGTTTTGGCAGCCTTTATTGCGAAAGCATTGAGCATTTGGTAAAAAAATATAAGAAAGCATTACCCGGAAAAGAGCTTGGAATACATGCGCATAATAATATGCAACTGGCGATGTCAAATACCATAACTTCTATAATTCATGGAGCAACTTTACTTGATGCAACATTGCTTGGCATGGGTCGCGGTGCTGGAAACTGCCCGATTGAAATTTTAATTGCATTCCTGAAAAACCCAAAATACCGGTTGCTACCATTATTAGGTGCTATTCAAAACCATATTAAACCATGGCAGGAAAAAATCGACTGGGGATACCATGTTCCTTATCTGATCACAGGAGCATTAAACGAACATCCGCGCAGTGCCATGGCATGGATGGACTCGGACAGAAAAGATGATTTTGTGGCTTTTATGAAAGAGATGCACGATTATGAATTATTGGAGTAATTTTTCATATAAAAGCTAACTGAACAGGCCACCTTATTTGTCGGGTGGCTTTTTTGTAATTTTATTATTATAAATAAAATCAATCATACCAGATAAACCCATTATCTTTGCGAACATCCAACGGTATCCGGTATTCAAGTAAAACTTCAAATGTACCATTTCCGTTTATTGTATTACTTAAATTAAGATCGTGTGTAAAACCAACTCGAATATTGGATGTCACATTTATCCCCGTAATCAGGGTTAATTGTTTTACTGAACGAACAGAAAGCCCAAGATCAAAAAGTTCTGATGGACCCTTGATAAGCCCGGTTGGTCTTTTAAACCGCATAATTGCTGTTCCTTCAACAACAGTGAGGTTTCTTCTGCTTGCTACCTGGATTCCCGCGGTGATATTATATAATTCTGAATCAGAGCTTCGGTATAACGCATATAGGTAACGATGATTGGATATTAAAAAGAGGTCTTTCGATTTCCAGAGCGAAAAAAGATGGGTTAACGATAATCCGGCAATAAAATGTCTTGCCTGCAACTCTGCTCCCACATTTGCATCGGGGGAATTAAAACGTTCGTCATAATAATTTAGCGTTGGGTCATCAATAATTTCAGCATCAAAAGCATATCCGTTTATTTCCCGTGAATAAATTCCGGCTGATAATCCCAATGACAGATTTAATTCATTTTGTAATTTCACTCTGTAAGCATATTGTAACATTGGGTTAGTTGCAATCGTAATTCCAATTTCATCTCTCACTAATGAAATGCCAAATGCTGATTTGTTTTTTTCTGAAAAGCCAGATGCCTGAATATTATAAACTGTTGGCGCCCCATCAAGACCTGCCCACTGTTTTCGAATATTTGAAAAAAAGTAAACATACCCTTCACGAACAATTGAAGCAGGATTATAATTTGCGCGGTTATACCAATGAGTTGTTAAAGCAATATCAGTTTGCCCAAACAATATAGAGTTTAGTGAAAGTAAAATTACAGTAATCGCAATTCTTATGATATTTGAGGTTACTGATTTCATCTAATCAGTGTTACATATCCTTTTTGAATGCGATCTTCCAGGGCAACATCTGTGTAATTCACCACATAAAAATAGGTGTCCGGATCAGCGAGAACTCCTTTATAGTATCCATCCCATCCCTCACTTCCGTTATAAATTAAAATTCCGCTTCTATCAACTATTTTTAGGTTTATACCCGGCATGAAAATATCGTTAATTCCATCGTTATTTGGAGTAAAGACATTAGGAACATAAACGTCAATTCCAATATAATTATACTTTTTGGCTACACACCCAAATTCATTGATTGCTGTTACTTCAACCTTTATCTTATTCAACTGATTTGGTATTTCAAAATAATTTGAAAGTTTAGAACCATTAATAACTGTTCCGTTACCAATATTCCACTGGTATGACAGATCTTCGTTTGAAAAGGCTGATCCTTCAACCAAATTATGACGAATATTTATGGAATTTGGAGAAAGCGAAAAATCAAACTTTGGCAATGGGATTTCAGTTACATCAAGGGTAATTTCCTTTTTACACCCTCTTTGATTATGACCTGTTACATGATAAGTGCCTCCTGATGAAATGATTACAGAATCTGTTTTTTCACCTGTATTCCATAAATAACTCACCGCACCTTCAGCTACCAGTACGCTATTACTGCCATGACAAAAGTTTTTATTTCCCATAATCGATATGTTCCACTCAGGATCTTCAGATATTTTAAAATGAATGGAATCTGAAATACATATACCTGAAGAAAATCCTAACAGCCAGAAATCTCCTCCCGGTGCTCCGTATTCAAACTTATCTGAAACACTTCCTGTACTCCATTCATACCTGAATGCGCCATAAGCAGCAAGGTTGGTTTTGGAATCGGGACAGTAAGTTGTTTCTCCCGTAAACCCAACCATTTTGCTTGAAAATGACTCAACATCCTGATAAATAGTATCAATACACCCCGATGGTGGGTTAAACAAAATCAGTGCGACGCGATGCATCCCAGAAGTTTTAAAAGTGTAAACCGGGTCTTTTTCCCTCGATGTATTTCCGTCTCCAAAATCCCATAAGTACATTAATTCCCCTCTGTTATGTGTTGAAAGATTGGTGAGCTGAACCGAGTTTGATTCACAGTCAATTAAATCTGACGTAAAATCAGCATCCTGCACGTAGCGTGCAATTACTGTGGGAATTGCGAAGGAACAACCTGCTTCGGATTTTATGAAGCATGAGTAAACTTCACCTTCAACCGGATTTGGAATAAACAAATCCTGAACATTATCAATTACATTTCCGTCAATATCTTTCCATATATACTCATAAAAGCCTGAAGGAGCTGAAAGCACAGCAGTAACATCATCATCACAGTAATCTATACGAATTTCCAATGGCATACAGTCTACAACAAAATAACCATAACCATAATGGTTTTCGTGGGTACAGTCAGCAGCCACAAATTCAATTGTAATTGTTTTACCATAATATGGCATAAGGTTAGTTCCTACGGTGGTCCAATCACGCCATAAAATTGCCTCAGAATTTTCCCCATTGGGAAAATAGGTTTGAAAACCTTCAATCCTCGCATCAGACGCATAAATATCATAATTAGAGCAATCAGGAATAATGTTTCCTGATTCATCATATAATGTCACCATAAAACGGGGTTCTTCGTATGGTAAATGGCCAAACGTAGGATCCTGTAGAACAATGGCAAATTTATAAATCAGTAAAGCATTTGTAGAGTCCACAGTAAGTGTATATGAAAGACTTTGTTGTTGACCGAATTTATGAGTAGAACCGAGTTTCGCCGAATGTTTATATCCATTTGGTATTAATTTAAGCTTTCCGCCAGTATTAGGATCATAGCCAAATTGATCATTCATTATTGTATGCCGGCCATCTACAATTCCTTCAACTTTAGGTGTCGAACGATCAGGAGAATCTGTTCTGTAAATCCAGGTATAACCTCTCCATCCATCAAAGTTTCCACTCTCGAATCCAAGATTTATTTTATTCACCGGATCCGCTTGAAGCAATTCTCCTGTAAAAAAGAAAATGAAAAATGATATTGCAATGTTTTTGGATATTCTCATTACATCGGCTTAAAGGACTATAAATTTCTTACCTTAATTTCCTCTGAGGAAAAATTTCAAATCAGAACAAAGAATCTAATTAATAAAACAAACGCTAAAAATAATCTACTATAAAATTATAAGTTTATTCTGAAATCCAATCTATTATGTTCAAACTAAAACCTGATAAAGTTTATACTTGATTAAAGTAATTAATTTGGGTAAACATTTTTTATTTTTGCTGGTGTACTAAAACATTTTAAAGTTTATTGCAGATGCATATTTCAATTTATGGAAAATTCATTTTATGCGCTTACAATAACAAAAAATAATATTATTAATTAAGATGAGAAAATTACTGTTTATAGTTGTTGCAATATTTATAGGTTACATATTAAATGCACAGGAATCAAACAAGTTTACACTTGAAGATATTTTTGTTAAAAATATTTTCCACCCAAGTACCGTTGCCGGACTTCGTTCTATGAATGACGGCGAACACTACACAACGCTGGAGAACAATACAAAAATTGTAAAATACAGTTATAAAACGGGGCAGGAATCCGGAGTTATTCTTGACATTACAAAAGTAGATGATGCTGCAATCAATTCTTTTTCTGAATATGAATTCAGCAGCGACGAAACAAAAATCCTTTTAACGACCAATAAAAAGCCCATTTACAGGCATTCTTTCACAGCTGAATACTATGTATGGAATTTGGTTACCGAAGAACTTTCTCCACTTTCATCTTACGGTCCGCAGCAGGGAGCAACATTTTCACCCGATGGCGAACGATGTGCTTTTGTTCGCGACAACAATATTTTTATTAAAAACCTGAACTATGGCAGCGAAAGCCAGGTAACTTTCGACGGAGAAAAAAACAAAATCATAAATGGTATTCCCGATTGGGTTTATGAAGAAGAGTTTGGAGATTTTACGCAGGAAGAAGGATTCAACAAAGCGCTTTGGTGGTCGCCCGACAGCAAATTCCTGGCGTTCCTTCGTTTTGATGAAACTGAAGTTCCCGACTATTCAATGACACTTTACGCAGGAATGGCCCCTGAATTAACAGCATTTAAACCTTATCCGGGAGAAGAAACATTTAAATATCCAAAAGCAGGAGAGAAAAATTCTGTGGTTACTGCACATACTTATGAAATTCGATCAAAAGCAACCATTAGAATGAAAACTGGCGACGATCCCAAAGTATATATTCCCCGGTTAAAATGGACGCCTGATGCAAATAACCTCGTAGTTCTCAGGTTAAACCGGCACCAAAATAACCTGGATGTACTTTATGCAAATCCTTACACTGGCGATTTACGAATTGCATTTACAGAGAAAGATCAGCAGTACATTGAGGAAGAGTTTCTGGATAATTTTACCTACTTAAACGACGGACGCTTTATAATTATAACCGAACGCGACGGATGGTCGCAGCTTTATTTATACGACAAAGATGGTTTTGAAATCAAAAAAATTACCGATGGAAATTTTGATGTCACAAAATTTTATGGTTATGACGCTGACCGAAAATACTTTTACTACCAGGCGACTGCTGAATCGCCTCTGCAACGGGAGGTGTATTATATTAGCGAGGATGGCAAAAAGAAGGGAAAAATATCGACACTTGAAGGAACAAACGATGCGGCTTTTAGCAAAAATTTTAACTACTATGTAAATTATTTTAACAGCAGCAAAACACCTGATTACATAACTGTTCATGATCAGAAAGGAACGCTTTTAAGAACACTTCAGGATAATACGGTTTTAAAAAATACAATTAAGGTATTGAATGTTAGCCAGAAGGAATTTTTCAGTTTTAAAACGTCACAGGGTGTTGAATTAAAAGGTTTTATGCTGAAACCTCCGGGTTTTGATGCCGGTAAAAAGTACCCGGTTGTCTTGGTACAATACAGCGGGCCCAATTCACAGGAAGTACTTGATGAATGGGACAGTAAAGGTTGGTATGAGTACCTGGCACAGGAAGGATTTCTGGTTGTAAGCGTCGACCCAAGGGGAACCGGCGCCCGAGGGGCAAAATTCAGAAGAACAACTTACATGCAGCTTGGAAGATATGAATCGGATGACATGGTAGAAACTGCAAAATACATCGGAACTTTGCCTTACGCCGACAAGAATAACATCGGAATCTGGGGCTGGAGTTACGGCGGTTTTATAACGTTGCTTTCCATGGAAAAAGGCGGCGATCTGTTTAAAGCCGGAATTGCCGTTGCACCAGTTACCAACTGGCGTTTTTACGACTCAGTTTATACCGAACGATACATGCGGACACCCGAAGAAAACCCGGAGGGCTATGATGAAAATTCGCCACTTGCAAATGCTGACGATATCAAGGGAAGGTTGCTTATTATTCACGGTTCTGCGGATGATAATGTGCACACTCAAAATACATACGAAATGACGGAACGTTTGGTACAGGCCGGAGTTCAGTTTGATATGGCTATTTACACCAATCGCGATCATCATATCAGAGGTGGAAACACAACCTTGCATCTTTACAGAAAAATGACCGGATTTTTAAAAGATCAATTGAAATAAAAGAAAAGGCTTAGAAGATTTACATTAACAGTTTCTGTACCTTAACATTTACGAAAATGAAACGGATTTTCAGCTACTTTTTACAGGGAATTTTACTTGTTGCTCCAACAGCAATCATCGTTTATATCCTGTATTCCATGTTTGTAAAAATCGATGGCTGGGTTGCCAGCAACATCGAAAAAGTGATTGGCTTTTCTGTGCCGGGTCTTGGCATTCTCTTTTTGTTTATCACAATAACATTGCTTGGATTTGTTGGACAAACAGCCATTGTAAGTCCAATAAAACGCGGAGCTGAAAAAATTATTAAACGTATTCCGTTACTGCATTTGCTCTATTCTTCGTTTAACGATCTTTTTTCGGCCTTTGTAGGGAAAGAGAAAAAATTTAATACTCCTGTAAAAGTTTTTTTCAACAAAGAAAACGGCCTTTACAAACTGGGGTTTATAACCAAGGAAAGCATGGTAGAAATTGGCAACGAAGAACTGGCAGCCGTTTATTTTCCGCATTCCTATAATTTCTCAGGCGAGTTATACCTGATTCCCGCCGACCGTATTGAAAAAATTGATCTCCCACCATCTGAAGTAATGAAATTTATTGTTTCGGCAGGAGTTACTAAAGTGGAAATGCTTGACGTATAAAATGAGAAAACTCCTCACAAAATCAATTTTAATCCGGGAGAAGAGGTAAATCAATCGAAATTAATTATAGCTAAGCCACGAATTTTAGAATAGAAGTAAAGGAAATTAGATCATGTGAATAATTTGGATTCCTGGTATCATTGTCTCGCTGATTTAAATGTTAATTTTTAATGTTTTACGAATTTATTTCAGAAACTAAACAGATAAACCAATCGAAAAATATATTTTCGCCGACGGAAATATTACGGGCAGAGCATTTTTTTTTCATTTCAATGTTTACTTTTTTGATGCTTATTTTGAAAAGTTTCAATTTAAATTAACGCGAAACAGGGTAGAATATCAGAAATTAAAACGGTGTGCCACAATAAAGTAAATTGTTGAATGGTAAATACTGAAATCTTATATCAGATGGGTTTGTTTGCAGCGGCTATACCGTTTGCATCAGTTATTTACGGGGTTACAAAAGGAAAATTCAATTACCGGATTATCAACGAAAAAATCCATTTTACCAATCTGCCAAAATCATTCAAAGGATTAAAAATTATCCAGATATCGGATATTCACATTGGGAGTTTCCGCAAAAAATTTGACCAGGTAGCCAAAGCAGTGGAAATGATAAATAATCAGAATCCCGACCTGATACTTTTTACCGGGGATATGGTAAATAGCATCGCGGAAGAAACAAACAACTGGGCGCCTGTATTGAATAAAATGAATGCCAAATACGGGAAATTTTCTGTTTTGGGTAATCACGACTATGGTGATTATGCCGAATGGAATTCGGCCATAGAAAAAGAAAAAAACCTCACTGCTTT
Source organism: uncultured Prolixibacteraceae bacterium (assembly GCA_963849775.1). Lineage (GTDB taxonomy): Bacteria > Bacteroidota > Bacteroidia > Bacteroidales > Prolixibacteraceae > Draconibacterium. Next base: position 55,612 of record CAWKIX010000037.1, read on the forward strand.
AAAAAATTTTCATAAAGAGATTGGATTTCGTTTACTGCTAAATGAATCGGAAACCATTACCATTAATGGCGAAACTATTAGTTTAATTGGGGTTGAAAACTGGGGTAAACCTCCGTTTCCGCAATATGGCGATTTAAATAAAGCCTGTGAGAAGGTAAACCCAACACATTTTAAAATTTTGATGAGCCACGACCCCTCCCATTGGGATGCAATGGTTTTAACAAATACAGATATTGATCTTACTTTTTCGGGGCATACTCATGGAATGCAGTTCGGAATAGAACGCGCCGGAATAAAATGGAGTCCTGTTCAGTACAAGTATCCACGCTGGGGCGGATTGTATAACAGCAAAAAACAATATTTATACGTAAACCGCGGATTTGGTTATTTTAGGTTTCCCGGAAGAATTGGTATGCCACCTGAAATTACAGTTATTGAACTTGTTTAAATTCAATTCAGGGAGTCCTAAGTCCTGATTCCAAAACACTTTGCGATTGAACGCAGCTATTTACCGGCAAAAGATTTAATGAAATAAAATCTCCACCTTCCGAATGAAATTTGATTTTGTTACAGGTTATATAATCTCCCAAAAACGAAACATCCACAGAAATATTTCCCCTTAATAATTAGGAGTTGCCGTTTCAAGTACGTATTTATTTACAATTTTCTTCATAGTATTATTCAACCAAAGAAATCAGGAATGCCGGGCCAGAATGGAGAATATCTTATGAATGAGCTAAACCGAACGTTCTTTTTAAAACCCGTTAAAATTATTACAGGATTCATAACAAAATAAAAAACTGTCTTGCAATTGTTTTGATTCAATTATCTTAGTAAACTTTCAATCGATCAAAACTAAAGTAATGAGAATCATCCGGTTTGTATCTTCCAACATTGTACTTTGGGTAATTTCATTTGCATTTCTTGCTTTCTTTTATCCTGAAATCTTTTTGGTTTTTAAAAATTACATCAACTGGTTTTTTGCGGCTGCCATGTTTGGAATTGGGTTGGTTTTAAAAACAGAAGATTACCAAAATATCCTGAAATCGCCGCTTGCTGTATTGTTTGGAACACTTTGCCAGTTTACCATAATGCCGTTGCTTTCGTTTGGAATAGGTGTTGCATTAAATCTGCCAGACATGGTAATACTTGGTTTGGTAATTACCGGCGCTGCACCCGGCGCCATGACAAGCAACGTAATTTCATATCTCTCAAAAGCCGATGTTGCATATTCCGTTTCATTAACAACAGTTGCCACATTTTCTGGCTCCTGTGCTCACACCTCTGATTACATTATTGCTCGTAGGCCAACGTATTCCGGTTAGTTTTTGGTCGATGTTTAATACCATTGTAATTACAGTTGTTGTTCCGCTATTTGCCGGTTTTATTGTCAGAAAAGATACTCCCAAAATTTGTGGAAAAAGTGGAAGATATTCCACCATTAATTTCAGTATTATCGATTGTTGTAATTACTTCTTATGTGGTAGCTGCCAATGTTGGTAACCTGAGAGAAGCAACATTTATTATTCTTGTAGCTGTTTTCCTTATAAATTTATTCGGAATGTTGCTTGGGTTTTATAGCCGGATATATTCCAAAATTTAATTTGAAACGAAGAAAAACGCTTGCCATTGAAATTGGAATGCAAAATGCAGGGCTGGGCGTTGTGCTGGCATTGACACATTTTGATGAAACGGTTGCCATGCCCGCTGCTTTTTATACCATCTGGTGTATTATTTCTGCCAGCATTTTTGTGCGGATTGTTAGTTCTTTTAAAAAGTAATAAATTGAAATAAGTAGTCGTAACTTGTTACGATAAATTTCAACAAATTCAAACCTTTTAAAAATATATCATGCTATTATTTTATATCATCTGGCATTAGTGTCTACTATAAATTAAAATACGTTCTTTGAAATCGTTGTAGAATCTATATTTCAGGAGTTTTTTGTTACGTGTCGATTTGAAATACTTAATTCGTGAAAATGTTATTCATGAATCAAGGTAAATATGTTTTTGCACAGTTGACAGAATTTCTTCCCAAGAGAGTTTTTGATTGTATCGTAGCTCGATATTCTGGTGATAAGCATGTACGTTTTTTTAGTTGCTGGAATCAAATGTTATGTATGATTTTCGGACAACTAACCAACCGTGACAGTCTTCGGGATTTGATTGTTGCAATTACGGCACATAATAAAAAGATTTACCATTTAGGTCTTGGTAAAAATGTTACCCGTAGTAATCTCTCGAAAGCGAATGAAAACCGCAATAGTAAAATATTTGAGGAGTTTGCGTATTACTTGATTGACATTGCCCGGAATAAACTAAAGAATGAGAATTTTGAAATTAAAGGGAAAGTTTATGCCTTTGATTCCTCTACTATTGATTTATGTCTAAATGTATTCTGGTGGGCTAAATTTCGTAAAGCCAAAGGAGGAATAAAACTTCATACGCTTTATGATATAACAACACAAATACCTGCATTTATTCATATAACAGCAGCGACAGTAAACGATGTTAATGCAATGGATTATATTCCTTATGAAAGCGATGCATATTACATCTTTGACCGTGGATATGTTGATTATGCACGATTGTATAAGATTACGCTCTTTCTGCATATTTTGTGGTCAGGGCAAAATCGAATCTTAAATTTAGGCGAATATATTCACGAAAAGTAGATAAATCCACAGGAGTACAAACTGACCAGATAGGAAAATTAACAGGATTTTACGTGTCAAAAGACTACCCGGAGAAACTGCGCAAGGTCAAATACTACGATAGTGAAATGAATCGAACATTCGTTTTCTTAACCAATAATATGACACTTACTGCTCAAGAAATTGCATTGCTTTACAAAAATCGTTGGCAAGTAGAGTTGTTTTTTAAATGGATAAAACAACATCTTAAAGTCAAAACCTTTTGGGGTAACTCTGAAAATGCTGTTCGTATCCAAATTTATACTGCTATCATAACATATTGTCTGGTAGCAATAATTGGTCACGATCTAAAAATAGGGCGTTCAACCTACGAAATATTACAAATTTTAGGAATATCTCTACTGGACAAAACTCCTGTAAAAGAGCTGTTTACAAATATAGATTACAATGATGTCAAAGAACTTAGTTATAACCAGCTGTCACTCAGCTTATTTTAAGTGGACAGCAATTCAACCTGGGCTTTGTCTGAAGTTCTACTTACAATTATAGTACGATCAGGTAAAAGCGATAAAAAAGGTCAGGACAAAGGAACACTGGCATTGATCTGGATTATCATAATACTTGCTATTTTTTCGGGGAATTTCATCGCCGCCAGTTTTAAATTTCCAATTGGTAAAACAGATTTCCCACAATACATCGGACTTGTTTTTATTGTTATTGGAATGACACTTCGGTTTTATGCGATTTGGTCGCTGGGTAGACTTTTTACAGTTAATGTAACAATTAGAGAAGACCACTCAATTAAAAAAGACGGAATATATCGAATAGTAAGACACCCCTCCTATTCCGGATCTTTAATCTCATTTGCGGGATTTGGAATTTCATTAAATAATTGGCTAAGTTTTATTACCGTAATGAGTATGGTTTCAGCAGCATTTATTTATCGAATTAAAATTGAAGAGAAACTACTGATTGCCCAATTTGGAGACGAATATCTAACTTATAAAAAGGAGTCTTACTTTTTGATTCCTTGGTTATATTAAAATTGTTAAGCAATGAAAAATCGGCCAAGAATAAAAATTATAAAAAACTTCACCGATTATTTTCTTGAAATAATTGCAATTATAGGGTTGGTAAGTTTGTTATTGCTACCGGTTTATTTCTATAATGATTTGCCCCTTCAACTTCCAAAGCATTTCAATGCAGCGGGAGAAGTAGATGCTTACGGCGACCGCAACAATATTTGCGTTGCTTCCCTTTGTTGGTCTTATTTTGTATATCTGTTTGACTTTTCTGGCAAGATTCCCATTCGCCTTCAATTATCCTGTCAAAGTTACCGACAAGAATGCAGGAAGATTATATAAACTTGGTATCAGAATGGTAAGAATATTAAAAATACTAGTTATTCTATCCTTTGCTTATTTGAATTATAATTTTATTTCAATTGCACTTTATCACTCAACGGAAATCGGAATATTATTTTTGCCGGTTCTTCTCATTGTCATTGTAATATTCATATCGACAATGATATATAAAATGATAAAAGCCCGATAACAAAAAAACTCAGCCAATGACAGACATTCGATCTTGACAAACAAACCATTAAAGATTTAGAGATATTTGTTGATAATCATACTTCAAATTCCATCTCTAAATTTTACAATCAAACCAAAACTTTTGGTGGCCGGAAGTTCCTGTTTCAAATCATGCAAAACCCGATTACTGATTTGAAGGAATTAAGGCAACGAACAGCGCTGATTGGTTTTTTACAGGAAACCGGGTTCGAACTAAAAATGAATACCAAACAGCTGGATTTTATCGAGCATTACCAACGACATAATATTGCACCGTTAAGAAATAATTTTGTCGATGCTTTCTTTCAAAGCCTTTCGTACCGAATTAACCCAAACAACAATTATTATATCATAAAAGCTGGCGTTCAGCAGTTGGCTTATCTATTTAAACAGCTAAAAGAAAAAGCAGAAACACTTGAGGGGAAAGGGCTACCTGAAAAACTGGAATTACTTTGGGAAAAAATTACCGTTCTAATTGAAAATCCTGATTTCAAAATCCTGAATCAGCCAAAATTGAAGATTGGTTTTTCAAAATTAAGCAAGCTTGATAATCTCTTTCGGAAGAAATATAAATCGGAGCTAAATCAACTTTTAAGTACCATTTACCAACTGGATGCCTACATTTCTGTAGCAAAAGTTGCCAATGAAAAGCATCTGGTTCTGCCCGAATATTATGAAACAGATTCCACTGCATTAATTATCGAAGACTTCTATCATCCGCTTTTACAAAATGCCGTTCCCTACTCTATCGAAACCAACCATTCATCCAACCTCTGTTTTTTAACCGGCCCTAATATGGCCGGAAAATCAACCTTTCTAAAATCAGTTGGATTGATGATTTACCTTGCACATATCGGTTTTCCCGTTCCGGCTAAAAAGATGAAAACTTCCATCTACAATGGCATTGTTACTACTATCAATTTGTCGGATAACCTGAATTTGGGCTACAGTCATTTTTACAGCGAAGTTCACCGGATTAAAGAAACCATCATCAAAATTAAAGAGAAAGAGAAGCTTTTTATCATTTTCGACGAGCTATTCAGAGGCACCAATGTAAAAGATGCTTATGATGCCTCGCTGCTTATTATAAAATCGTTTGCAAAAATTTCGAACAGTACTTTCTTTATCTCGACTCACATTACCGAAGTGGCCGAAAAAATAAAGGATATTACGAATATTCATTTTCGGTTTTTCGACTCAAAACTGGTAAACAATGTGCCAACGTACGATTATAAACTGGAGAATGGAATTTCTTTTGAAAGAATGGGAATGTATATTTTGAAACACGAAAAAATAATTGATATTTTAGATTCTATTACTGAACAGAAATCTGAAGTATGAAATATTTTGATGATAAAACTTTTGAGGGCAAAAATTTCCAGGAAGAATTATTGGAAATTGGTGAATATGAATTTTGTGTCTTCCGGCAGTGCGATTTTTCAAATGTCGATCTGTCGGAAATACGATTTACCGATTGTGATTTTATTGAATGTAATCTGAGTTTGGCGGTTTTGGTCAAAAACTTCATTTCGCGATGTTAAATTCAAATCATGTAAAATGCTCGGACTTCATTTTGATGATTGTAATGATTTTGGTCTCTCGTTTTCATTTGAGAGTTGCCAGTTAAATCACGCTTCGTTTTATAAAACCAAAATCAAAAAATCGGTATTTAAAAATTCACATTTAACGGAAACCGATTTTACCGATTGCGACCTTACCAGCGCTGTTTTTGATAATTGCGATTTAACCGGCGCCATTTTTGAAAATACCTATCTTGAAAAAGCAGATTTCAGCACCAGTAAAAATTATACTATTGATCCTGAAATTAACAGAATAAAAAAAGCCCGTTTCTCCGTTTTTGGCCTTGCCGGGCTGTTAACCAAATACGATATTATCATTGAAAACAATAGTAATTGAACCTGATTCTGAAGAAGAAATTGGGATACCAGTAAGTCTCAAACCAGGGTAACTTAATCATTAATATAAAATCAAAAAAAGAAAAACTTCAAATTCGCTATTTTTGTTACAGATAAGTGCTTTAATAAGAATTGATATTAAAGCTCTAAAACGATTTTGCATAATCAAAAAAATGAAACAATGAGAAAGATAATCTCGCATATGCATGTCACTCTCGACGGATTTGTAGCCGGTTTAAATGGCGAAATGGACTGGATAATAATTGACAATGAAGCTTTTGATTTTGTTGGAAATTTAACCAATCAATCGGACACTGCAATTTATGGTAGGGTTACCTGGGAGATGATGGATAATTACTGGCCAACGGCAGCCAACAATCCCAAAGCTACCAAACACGACGTTGAGCATTCAAACTGGTATAATTCAGTTGAAAAGTTTGTAATTTCCGATTCAATGAAAAGCCGGAAAAAAGAAAAAACCACGTTTATTGGTGATGATATAACCCAGGAAATTAAAAAGCTTAAAGATGAAAGCGGTAAAAACATCCTACTATTTGGAAGTCCTTCTGTGGTTCGTTTTTTAATGAAGGAAAATCTTATTGACGAATACTGGCTTTACCTGAACCCGGTGATTCTTGGAAAAGGCATTTCAATGTTTGCTGAATTGAAAAATAAGATTGAGCTATCACTAAAATCTTCAAAAGTCTTCAACTGTGGTGTGATTGCACTTCAATTTACAAAAAAAGAAAAATTTATTTTGGTTTAATTACAAAAAGAAAAAGGAGGCTCAACAGCCCCCTTTTTAATGTTAACCCCCAAACACACAATTGGTCAGATTTGACCAATGCGTTTTCAAGATAAGAAATTTTATTTAAATTTAAAATCGAAAATATTATTTAGAATAATTCTATATAAACTATTTCAATAAAATACAACAAAAAGCAAACTCATTGCGACCAGCTTCAAAGTCCGATTGAACATTGCGACAGGAAATATTAAAAAAAATTAGCTAAATGATAGTTGACAATTTATGCATGCAGTGTAGCAGAAATTCATTTCCTAATCACTCCCGTCTTTTTTTAAATGCAACCTTAATGACATTTTTTACTTTTTTCAAATATTAACATATTTCTGAAATTAATGCTTGGTAACCTATTATCCATTGTACATTATTATTTTTGGCACCAAATTAAAATTGAATGAGCATAGAAGTTTCAGAAAATGCTAAAGGATTGATATTTGATTTGGATGGGACTTTGTCGGATTCGCTTCCAGGCCACGTGGCAACATGGAACATGGTCGGCGAAAAATACGGGTTTAAATTCGATCCGTACATTATTGTGGAGATGACTGGCAGGCCTACCATCGAATTTGCAAAGAAAGTGATTGAACAATTTGGCATTTCGGAAGAACCGGCAAAACTAGCGAGAATGAAACAGGAAGCTTTCTGGAATATGGCAAATGCCTTGCAACCAATAGATGAAGTAGTTTCGGTTGTAAAAAAATATTATGGAAAATTACCAATGACAGTTGGCACCGGAGCCAGTAGGAGGAGTGCCGAAGTTCAGTTGGAAGCGTTAAATCTTACGCGTTATTTTGAAGGACTTGTTTCAGCCGATGATGTTGATCATTTCAAACCCGAGCCACATACCTTTTTAGAGTGTGCCCGAATAATGGGAGTTGAACCACAATTCTGCCAGGTATTTGAAGACGGAGAATTGGGTATTCATGCTGCAAAAAATGCCGGAATGATGGTTACTGATGTGAGACCATACATAAATTATGGTGCATGGATGCGTTCTTGATTTCATTAAAAACAGTTTTACCATTATTCCTGATTATACTAACAGGGTTGGTCTTTTCACGCTCAAAAGCAGCCAATGAAAACTGGGTAGAAATTTTGAACAAATATGCTTACTGGATCGGGTTTCCCGCATTGGTAATTTTTTCTCTTATGAAACTTGATTTATCCGGCAACTCCTACTCCATGTTTATTATCCTGAATTCCGTTTTTATATTGGGCAGCATGGTTCTGGTTTTTCCACTATCCAAAATTTTTAACTGGTCTGTTAATGTAAAACGATCGATGTTTATTATCATTCCGTTTGGAAACGTAACATATTTGGGCCTTCCGATACTTCAAAATGCGTTTGGTGAGAAAATACTTCCTGAAGCTGCGATTATATCTGCAGTTTATGTTTTTTGGCTGCTAACATTGACTATTCTTCTCATTGAAATTTATGGCGATGAAAAAGTAAACATTAAAAGACTTGGATTAAGTCTTGTAAAAAATCCCCTGCTTATTTCAGTGTTTATCGGTTTGGCAATAGTTTTCTTTCGAATTCCAATTCCTCAATTTGCGGGAAAGACCATTGAACTTTTTGCCAATTCGGTTACAGCAGTTGTTCTTTTTTCACTTGGTATTTTTCTTGGTAAACAGAAATTTGGAAAATTAAGAGAATGGATTTTTGTCGCTGTTATTTCGCTCTTAACAATGGTAGTTTTGCCTTATATTTTTTACCAGGTTGTAAAACTATTCCCAACAGAAAATACAAATATTGATGCAATAATACTGGAAGCAGCAATGCCACTTGGTGTTACACCTTATGTGTTGTCTGTTCAATATAAACTAAAAACGGAATTGATTACGAGATTAATCGTTTTTGGCACGCTAATTTCTGTGTTTATTATTCCACTTTGGATGGTAATTCTTGGCAGTTAAAATGATACTTCCAAATTCAGATTTCCCAGAAGTCCAATTAATACAATCTCGCTTTTGCTGCCTGACACTAAATTTTCCGCTTCTGTAATTTCAAAACTACCTCCTACTCCCTGAAGTATGAATTCATAAGGTTCATTTTCAAAACAGAGAATTCCTTTTATGCGGTAGATTTTGCTTTTATAAATATCGAGTGTGTACGAAAGCCAGTTGGCAAATTTTTCTTTGTTTAGCGGCTCTGAAAAACTTATAAGTTTTGTTGTAATAGTTGAATGATTTACCTCTTGATCAGGAAAATATCTTATTCGATAGTTTAAACTTTCCAGCTCAAATTGATTGGAAAATCCATTTTCTGAAAACTGAATTTTACTTAGTGGATTAATCTGTTGAATCAAAATAATTAAATCCTCTTTTTCGGATTTAGAATGATTTTCTGCCTTAGTTATTAAAACCTGATCAGCAATTGCTATTTGTTTGATTTTCAATTCTTTTTCAATATTATTTTTGAAATTTGAGGCATCAACCAAACAAATCGTACCGTTAAAAGAATACATTTTTTGTAAATTTCCATCACTGAAAAAAGGACGGATAACCGAAGCCGGATCAGCCACTCCGGTTGTTTCAATCAGCAGGTGTTCGATATTTGGAAAACGTTCTGCCATCTCAGCCAAAACCAATTCGTATTCATCAGAAATGGTGCAGCAAATACAGCCTTCTTTTAATTCAAACATCTGGCTGGCATCAACACCTTTAATCAGTTTTGAATCGATGGAAACATCACCAAACTCATTTTCAACCAATGCAAATTGTTTGTCAGGGTTAGCTTTAAGCAACGCATTAATAAAAGTGGTTTTTCCGGCTCCCAAAAAGCCGGTGATAACTGTGACTGATATTTTATGATGATCATCCATTAATGATTTAGACCCCCTATAATCCCCCAAAGAGGGATGAAAAATCCTATTCTGAAAAGGTTGTGAGAGGTCAAGATATAAATATTTATTGTTATTCTCCCTTCGGGTATCCCATCCTTGAAGGGAGATGATTCTTTTTTCCAATTTGATTTTTGTGCTCGTAACTCAAAACTCTTAGCTCTTAGCTCTTGGCTCTTAGCTCTTGGCTCTTGGCTCTTGGCTCTTGGCTCTTGGCTCTTTACCCAAACACCCCAAATAAATTCAGAATAACAATAACAAGTGCGCCTATTAACACATAACGAATGTATTTGGCTCCACCTTTTACAGCAAAATTGGCACCCAACCACGCTCCTACCATATTTCCCGCGGCCAGAATTAAACCTGCTGTAATATCAACCTGCTTGTTGAATATATAAATAGCTAATGAGAAAATGGTGTAAAGCAAAATAATAAACACCTTAACCGCGTTGGCTTTCACCAAATCCTGACCGCAACCCAAAACAAGTCCGGCTAACAAAAAGAAACCAACTCCCAGTTGTATAAAACCTCCGTAAAAACCAATAAAAAAGAAAATAATGTATTGCAAAACAGTTGGTTTGGCTGTAACATTCCCCACCTGATCTTTCACCCAAATCTCAGGTTTTAATACAATAATAAAAAACATAACGACCATTAAACCGGCAATAATTTTCTTCAGAATCTGCGGATCAATTTCCACTGCAAATAATGCCCCGATAATTGACCCAACAACAGCCGGAACTGCCAGTTTAAAATCCATCTTCAGGTCGAGTACTTTTTTCTGGCGGAAGGTATTTGCCCCAACAAGATTTTGAAACAGTATTGCAATCCGGTTGGTACCATTGGCAACATTTGCAGGTAATCCCAGAAACATCAACAAAGGCAAAGTCAGCATCGAACCTCCACCTGCCGTTGTATTTATAAATCCTGCTGCCAGACCGGTTCCGATAAGCGCCAAAATCATGTACCATTCCATATTCATGTTCAAACCTGATATTTATTTAAAAATAAAGAAACTAATAAAAAAACCCTAAAAGCATGTAATACCTTTAGGGTTATTATATTGATAATCAAAATTCTTAATAAGCAAATAAAGGAAAATCTTTCATCAATTGATGAACCTTCTCTCCAACAGCTTTCAACGTTTTTTCATCTTCGATATTAGAAATCACATCATCAATTAATTGTACAATAACCGGCATTAAATCTTCTTTTACTCCACGAGTTGTAATCGCCGGTGTTCCAACGCGCAATCCCGAAGTCTGGAAAGGTGAACGGCTATCAAATGGAACCATGTTTTTATTTACTGTAATCTCAGCTTTTACTAATGTATTTTCAACCACTTTCCCTGTTATTTCAGGAAATTTGGTACGCAAGTCAATCAACATGGAATGATTATCGGTACCACCTGAAATCACTTTGTAACCCAAATCGATAAAAGCCTGTGCCATAACATCGGCATTCTTTTTCACCTGTTTTTGATATTCTTTAAATTCAGGAGATAATGCCTCACCAAATGACACTGCTTTCGAAGCAATTACATGTTCCAGTGGTCCGCCCTGTTGACCAGGAAAAACAGCTGAATCAAACAATGACGACATCTTTTTTATTTCTCCTTTTGGTGTAGTAATTCCATACGGATTTTCAAAATCTTTTCCCATTAAAATGATACCTCCACGCGGGCCTCGCAATGTTTTATGTGTTGTTGAAGTTACCACATGGGCATATGTTAGAGGATTATTTAAAAGTCCGGCAGCAATTAACCCAGCCGGGTGAGCCATGTCAATCATCAGTATCGCCCCAACTTTATCCGCAATTTCACGCATGCGTTTGTAATCCCAGTCGCGACTGTAAGCAGAAGCACCGCCAATAATTAACTTTGGCTTGTGTTCCAATGCCAGCGCTTCCATTTCATCGTAATCAACCAAACCGGTATCTTCTTTTACCTTGTATGCAATTGGCTGATAAAGAATACCTGAAGAGTTAACATGCGAACCATGAGACAGGTGTCCTCCATGAGAAAGATCAAGTCCTAGAAATTTATCACCGGGATTCAGAATAACACTTAAAACCGATGCATTGGCCTGAGCTCCGGAATGTGGTTGTACATTTGCCCATTCGGCGCCATACAATTCTTTTATTCGGTCAATTGCCAGTTGCTCCGTCATATCAACAAACTGACAACCACCGTAATATCGTTTGCCCGGATAACCTTCAGCATATTTATTTGTCATTACCGACCCCATGGCTTCCAAGCACCTGGTCGCTTACAAAATTTTCCGAAGCAATTAATTCAATTCCGCCTAACTGACGTTCACGTTCTTTTTTAATGATTTCAAAAACCTGTGTATCTCTCTTCATTATTACAACTTCTTAAAATTAAAGCCCAAAGGTAATACAATTTGATTTTGAAGCGCTGTTGATAAACCTGCGATTTACCCAATATTTTTGAACAATTAATCTTTGGTTTCAAATGCGAGGAATTGACCCCAAAATTCGAGTGTTAATGTCTACAAAATAATGTTACTTTTGCAAACAGAAATTTAAAAAATTATCAATGGACGAAGGCCCGTATCATAGTAAATTAAAGTATTAACACTTCTGTAAGGGCGTACAGTTTCCTTACAGACGAAAACGTAAGGAGACATTCATCATGATAAAAATCTTCAAAACTTTTGGTGGGTATATCGAAGTCAGCGAACCGCAAAAAGGGTGCTGGATTAATACCGTTAAACCAACCCAGAATGAAATTACAAAATTGACTGATGAGTTTGGTTTACCATCCGATCTCATTAATGATATTCTGGACCAGGATGAAAGACCACGTATTGAATATGAAGACAACTGGACTCTGGTGATTTTGCGTATTCCGGTTGAAGCAAAAAATAATGGCGTCCCTTTTCATACCATTCCACTCGGAATTTTTATTACAGAAACCTTTACAGTTACATTATGTTTAAGCGATAATGAGGTGTTGCCTTTTAATCAACCCTCTCCTTTCAGAGAACAGTATAAACAAATAACCGACAGTATTAACTTCGTTTTACAGCTTTTTCTACGTTCAGGAAACCTGTATTTACGATACCTAAAACAGATCAACCAAATGACTTCAGCTATTGAGCAGGATCTGGAAAAATCGATAAAAAACAAAGAGTTGAATAAACTGCTTAAAATGGAAAAATGCCTGGTTTATTTTATTACTTCTATAAAAGCAAATGAGATTGTTTTGGCCAAACTCAGAAATTCTAAAAAGATTACGTCAGAAATCAATGAAGATTTGCTTGAAGATGCATTTATTGAAAACAAACAAGCGCTCGAAATGGCGCAGATTTATTCTGACATTCAAAGCGGAATGATGGATGCATTTGCTTCAGTTATTTCCAACAACCTTAACGTTGTAATGAAACAACTGACACTCATTTCAATCATATTAATGATTCCAACTTTAATTGCAAGTATTTTTGGAATGAATGTGCCAAATTATATGGAAAATTCGCTGTGGGCAATGCCTGCTATCATTCTCGGATCGCTGATTCTTTCGTTTATCGGAGTTCTTTTATTTCGAAAAAGACAATGGTTTTGAAATGATTTAAATTGTATTTGCTAAATAAATCCTAAACTTTTTTTTAAAACGTTTATTTATTCCGATTAGGAATGAATTCAAAATTGAATTATTTTGCTTTTTTATTTATTGATAAAAAAACCAATTGAAATATGGATGTAAATCAACTATTGAAAATCAACCCGGTTTTATTGGCATTATTAGCTACGCTTTTCACATGGTTTGTAACCGCACTGGGTTCTTCAATGGTTTTTTTCTTTAAAACCATAAATAGAAAATTACTCAATTCGATGCTTGGATTTGCCGCAGGAGTTATGATTGCAGCCAGCTTTTGGTCATTACTTAAACCCGCCATTGATATGGCAGAAGAAAACGATTCAACGCCCTGGGTGCCTGCTATTGTTGGATTTCTCTCGGGTGGAGCTTTTTTGCTTATGATAGACAAAATCCTTCCTCACCTTCACCTGGGACTTTCAAGAGATAAAGCCGAAGGCATAAAAACCAACTGGCAGAGAAGTATACTGCTGGTACTTGCCATTACGCTTCATAATATTCCTGAAGGGCTGGCAGTTGGAGTTGCTTTTGGTGCAATGGCAAATAATCCGGATGCCGGATTGCTTACCGGCGCTGTTGCACTTGCAATAGGTATTGGATTACAAAACTTTCCTGAAGGAGCTGCCGTTTCTATTCCATTGCGCCGTGAAGGATTCTCACGGTTAAAAGCTTTTAATTACGGTCAGCTTTCAGGAGTTGTTGAGCCAATCGCCGGAGTTTTGGGAGCATATTTGGTTTTAACTATCGAGCCTATTTTGCCTTATGCCCTTTCGTTTGCCGCCGGTGCTATGATTTTTGTGGTTGTTGAAGAATTAATTCCCGAATCACAGGCAGACAATAAATCCGACCTTTCAACCATTGGCGCCATGCTTGGCTTTGCAACAATGATGTTGCTCGATGTTGCCCTTGGATAATTTAACCCCACCACTTTTCGCCTTCAACCAAATATTGCATCGCAACATCTTTATTTAAATCAAGTCCAAGTCCGGGTTTGTCAGAAAGTTGAAAATAACCATCTTTTATAATTTCCAGATCATAATTAATCAAAGTTTGCCAATTGGCATGTCCATCACGTGAATTCTTACTGTAATCATAGCTTTCATGACCGATAAAATCAAGCATCGTCGAAGCACAATTTGCAGATGCTATAGTAGCAATTGGCCCCATTACATTGTGTGTAGCAACCGGCATGTAATATAAATTCGCCAGTTCAGCAATTCGTTTTGCCTCCAGCAATCCACCTGCCATTGAAATATCTATTTCAACCATGTGAACTGCCTGATTGGTGATAAATGGCAAAAAGTCATACGCTGTATATAAATTTTCACCGCATAAAATAGGAACTGGTGAAGCAGCGGTAAGTTTGGCCCATGTATCCACATAATTTATTGGCATCGGGTCTTCAATCCACCACGGACGAATGGGTTCCAGCGCTTTGGCAAAACTCAGCGCATCATAAAAACCAAATTCCCAGTGACAATGTACAATAATCTCAAAGTCATCGCCGGCTGCCTCCCGAAGGTTGCTGTATGCCTGAATGTTTGTCTTTAATTCTGCATTTGTAAGTCGGCGATTTAGTTCGCTTCCCCCGGGCCTTCTGGATATTCTGAATGGTTTGGCTGCTGTCCATTTCTGAACCGAATTATTTACATAATCAATCCATTCCCTGCAATTCGCTTTGTCAAGCATATTACGTGGCTGGCTGGTTAAATATGCTCTCACTTTATCGGTATAACAACCACCGCCTAATATTTTACGAAGTGGCTTATCCAGAAGCTTTCCAACCAAATCCCAAAGTGCAATCTCGCAACCGGTAACGGCATGTATGGCAACTCCACTGTTACCTCCAAGATAGGAAACCCGCCACTTCATAAGTTGCGAAAGACGGGCAATATCAAATGGGTCCTGCGAAACCAAAACGGGTTTCATCGCATTGAGCACAACATCTTTTGCGGCCAATCCTGTTACATCATGATGGCACTCTCCTATTCCGTAAACTCCGGCATCTGTTTCAATTTTCACAAGTGGTAAAACATGCCCCCTGTTACCAATTTGCACGCGCATAAATTTTACATCAGTAATTTTTACCTGGCCGGCATCAGACTGTGCAAGATGCGTTAAAGATGGCGCTGCTGTTGCGGCGGGGATAGTTGCCATAGTTGCAAGAAATTCGCTTCTTTTCATTTTTTAGGTATTTTTAGTTAAGTTATAACAAGTGATTAATAATGGGAAAAAAAATCGTTCTGAATAAAAGTATAATAATAGATGGTTTTAACCAAACCGGTACCAACAAAATAATTGATATCACCACAAAACAATGATCATTCAATTTTCAGTATAAATAAATATTAAGTATCTTCACGTAACATCAAAATAACTTAAACTATGCGAACTAAAATTATTCCTTTACTTATACTATTATTCCTGATTCAATTTTCCGGCGCACAAAATTCAACAATAAAACTGAATGTGAACGCAGATGAAACAGTAGGTGAAATGCTTCCTGTTTATGCTTATTTTGGTTACGATGAACCAAACTATACTTATCGCGACAACGGCAAAAAACTGCTTGGTGAAATTGCAGATTTTAGTCCGGTGCCCGTCTATGTTCGCACTCATAATTTACTAACTACCAAGGAAGGTGTACCCGATTTGAAATGGGGTTTTACTAATGTATATACTGAAGATGAAGATGGAAATCCGGTTTATGACTGGACGATCCTGGATAAAATTTTGGGAGCACAAGTTGAAAAAGGACTTTTGCCATTGGTCGAATTGGGATTTATGCCAAAGGCCTTATCAACAAAACCTGAACCTTATAAACATGAATGGAGTACCAACGGACCATTTTGGACAGGCTGGACCTTCCCACCAAGCGATTATGAGAAGTGGGCGGAACTGATTTATCAGCTTGTTTTGCATGAAATTGAAATGTATGGAAAAGATGAAATAAAAAAATGGATGTGGGAGGTATGGAATGAACCAGACATTGGATATTGGTCGGGGACATTTGAAGAATACTGCAAATTGTACGATTATGCTGTGGATGCTGTAAAACGTGCCTGTTCTGAATGTATCGTTGGAGGTCCTCATACAACAAGCCCAAGAAACCAGGGTGGAAGCACATTCCTGCGTAATTTTCTTGACCATTGCCTGAACGGAACCAATTATGCGACTGGAAAAAAAGGTTCGCCGCTTGATTATATTGGGTTCCACGCCAAAGGAAATCCGGTAATGATTGACGAGCATATCCGTATGAACATGGGAGTTCAACTAAAAGATATCGAGGAAGGATTCAAAATCGTCAAAAGTTTTCCTGAATATGAAGATCTTCCGATAATTATCGGAGAATGTGACCCTGAAGGTTGTGCCGCCTGTTCGTGGAAACGTGATCCCAAATACGGCTACCGAAACGGAACGGTTTACCCAAGTTACACAGCATCATCATTTGCAAAAATTTATGAGTTAATGGATGAATATGATGTTAACTTGAAAGGCGCTCTGACATGGGCTTTTGAATTTGAGGATCAGGAGTGGTTTGCCGGTTTTCGCGAACTGGCATCCAATGGTGTTGATAAGCCCGTTATGAATGTTTTTCGTATGTTCGGGATGATGAAAGGCCAGCGGGTTGCTGTAACCGGAAATCCATACCCGGCAAAAAAAGTGATTGAACAGGGTATCCGCCAGCAACCTGACATTAATGGGATGGCTTGTATTGATGAAAAGGAGATGACAATTATGGTATGGAATTACCACGATGATGATATATTGCGTGAGGTAAGTGGAATTGAACTAAACATCGAAAATTTACCAGACGGACCAGTGTTAATGCAACATTATCGTGTTGACCAGGATTTCAGTAATTCATACGCGATGTGGCAGAAGCTGGGAGCACCGCAAAACCCAACTGCAGAAGAATATAAACTGGTTGAAGAAGCCGGTCAATTAAAACTACTCTCTTCGCCCCAATGGATCGAAGTAAAAAACAGCAATACAAAAATTAAATTTTCATTGCCCCGGCAAGGGGTTTCGTTCATTAAACTTGAGTGGTAAAATCTATTAATAATTCTGAAATAATTACAGTTAAATATACCTGGCGTGGATATTTTCTTATTCTAATTATTGGTTAAAACAATATTGGCAACGGGTTGATAACCGAGATAATTTTATGGTATTGAAAAGAACCCGAAAGTGGGTTCAATCCTTATTTCCAATTATAAATCAAATTCTTTTCAAACAACTTTCCCCTGCAGAAACGCGTTCATTTTCGCTAAAAAAGTATAAGTTTATACAAAAAATGTACTATTCAAACCGTCTGTTATTTTGCATTTTTGTAAAATACCTGATACCAACTGAAAATTCTGATATAACCATGTAAAAATTTTCATCAAAATATCACTTAAACTAAAAATAACTTATGAAAATGCAACATTGTCATTCAACAAAAGAGATCCCCAAAAAAAACAGATTATGGAGTAATATCCTTCTTCTTTCGCTTGCAATTGTAATAATAGGTTTTACATCTTGTAACACAACACCAAAAAAAATACCTCTGGTTTACGATTCAGAGTTTACAGGCGCTGATTATCCACTGCCCCCGCTTCCATCGGTTGACGAACTGCCTGTTGTAGAACCACTTCCAGACCCGTTTGTATGGGCTGATGGCAGTGGCAGAGACACCACATTTAAGAGCTGGGAACGTCACCGCTCCGAATATAAGGCAATGATAGAACATTACGAGATTGGGGTGAAACCTCCCCGGCCAGATGATATTAAAGCCACTTATGAAGATGGAACATTAACGGTAGTTATTACAGTAAACGACAGCACTCTAACTTTAACATCAAGAGTTACTTTACCAGAAGGTGAAGGTCCGTTTCCGGCAATAATTGGAATTGGACAAGGAACAGGAAGCCTTCCGCGTAACATTTTCACCGACAGAAATATTATTCAAATTGCATTCAACTTCGGGCAGGTTATGGCACATCAGCAAAACCGTGGTAAAGAACCTATTAACAAGCTTTATCCCGACCTTACTTATATTGGGGCATACGTTGCATGGCCTTGGGGTGTTAGCCGGATCATCGATGGGCTGGAACTTGTTCAGGATGTTTTGCCAATAGACTTGCAACATTTAGCAGTTACTGGTTGCTCTTTTGCTGGGAAGATGGCGCTTTTCTCAGGAGCATTCGACGAGCGCATAGCACTTACCATTGCCCAGGAATCGGGAGGCGGAGGATATCCTGCATGGCGTGTTTCCGAAACATTGGGAAATGTAGAAACGCTGGAAAAAACAGATCATCATTGGTTTATTGAAGACATGTGGAAGTTTGCCGGCCAGGTTGACAAATTACCACATGATCATCATGAGCTAATGGCAATGGTAGCTCCGCGTGCATTACTGGTTACCGGAAACCCTGATTATGAATGGCTGGCTGATCCTTCAGGTTATGTTTCTAGTCGTGCGACACAGCGTATTTACAAAACTTTGGGTATTGAAGACAGGTTCGGATTCTCCATTATTGCCGGGCATCCGCATTGTCAGATTCCTGCTGCACAGATTCCGGAAATTGAAGCTTTTGTGGATAAATTCATGCTTGGAATCGACTCTGTTGATACCCATGTAACTACCAACCCATACCCTGATATTGATTATAATCGCTGGACTGCATGGTGGGGAACGGATAATCCGGTGTTACCAGCAGAACAATAACGAACCCATTTGTTGATCAAAATATTCGACAGAAAGTCTGAAAATATCTTTCAGGCATTCTTCATTAACAACCATTTAAACCGCAATCAAATGAAAAGAATCAAAATTAAAAAGCTGGCAATAATGGTTCTTCTGCTATTCGTTAGTACAGTAATCTTTTCACAAGACCCTGATTTTTACATTTATTTGTGCTTTGGACAATCGAACATGGAAGGCATGGGTAAAATTGAAGACCAGGATAAATCCGTTAACAGTCGTTTTCAAATTTTGGAAGCAGTTAATTGCCCTGACCTTGGACGAAACAAAGGACAATGGTACACGGCTGTGCCACCGCTTTGCAGGTGTAACACGGGTCTGTCGCCGGTTGATTATTTTGGGAGAACAATGGTTTCCAATCTTCCTGATAATATAAAAATCGGGGTTGTACACGTCGCCATTGCAGGATGCCGAATCGAACTTTTTGAGAAGGATAATCAACAGGCAATTGAATCTGCAGTAAACAATGCATGGACTAAAAATGTGCTTGATCAATATAATAGGAGTCCATACAACCACCTTGTTGAAATGGCGAAGATTGCCCAAAAAGACGGTTTAATTAAAGGAATACTAATGCATCAGGGAGAATCGAATATGGGTGATCCGGGCTGGGCAAAAAAAGTTAAAGGCGTTTACGATAACCTGATTAAGGATTTGAATCTCAATGCCGGATCAGTACCATTATTGGCAGGTGAAACTGTGGATGCTGAACAGGGTGGTATATTTGCAGCTGTGAATTCAATGATTGACGAATTACCGGAAACAATTCCTAATTCATACGTTGTTTCCTCGAAGGGTTGTCCTGACGCACCGGATAATGTCCATTTTAGCTCAGAGGGTTACCGGATGATGGGAAAACGCTATGCTGAAAAAATATTATCTTTACTAAGTTCAAAACAGTAAAATTAAAAGCAGCATTTGGGCTGCCAGATCATTAATTAAAAGCGAAAAAAAAATGAAAAAAATTACATTAAAGGCAAGTGCATTATTTTGTTTTTTACTATTCATTAATATCACCGCATTTTCGCAGGATCCAAATTTCTATATTTTTCTTTGCTTCGGGCAATCGAACATGGAAGGACAGGGAATTATTGAAAAACAAGACTCAATTGTTGACAATCGATTTAAGGTTTTGCAGGCAATAGATTGTTCAAACCTGGGCAGAACAAAAGGAAACTGGTACACCGCTGTGCCTCCTCTATGCCAATGTTATTCAGGTTTATCGCCAGCAGATTATTTTGGTAAAACACTTGTTGCAAACCTACCTGAAAATATAAAGATTGGAGTAATTAATGTTGCAGTTGGCGGTTGCGACATACGTTTGTTTGATAAGAATTTGTATCAGGAATATGATTCAACCTACAAAGAAAAATGGTTTAGCGACAAAATAGATGCTTACGATGGAAACCCTTATAAGACCCTAATCGACCTGGCTAAAAATGCTCAGAAAGATGGAATAATAAAAGGTATTTTATTGCATCAGGGCGAATCAAATACCAACGATGCCAATTGGCCTGACTATGTACAATCTGTTTATAACATTATGCTTTCTGATCTTTCACTGAAAGCCGAAACAGTTCCAATACTTGCAGGAGAAGTGGTACATGCCGATCAAAATGGTGTGTGTGCCAGTATGAATGCAATTATTGACAAATTGCCGGAAACCATACCAACTGCCTATGTTATTTCATCAAAAGGTTGCCCGGCAGGTTCTGATAATCTTCATTTCAATGCTGAGGGTTACCGAATTCTGGGAAAACGTTATGGCGATAAAATGCTGTCTTTACTACAAAACAAATAATGAACGATTCAGCAAAAAGAATTTGTAGAAGTTTATTAAAAAATACGATTTATTTTAAGGATGAAACATAATAAGAAAACGACAAGTAAATACAGTTTTCCGAAACTATATATAAATCGTTTGTTTGCTTTAATCGGATTCTTTTTTCTGTTTTCATGTTCAACACAAAAAGATAAGAATGATAAGATTCGGGAAAGAATTCCAATCAACGATGACTGGAAATTTTACAAATACGAATCAATAAATGATGCCGACAATCTGATTTATGATGAGCGCCCGCAAATTGGTGAATTCAGGGATAGTCAGGATGCGGATACAAAACCAAATGAAGCTGTTGACATGGAGGAAGTGCAGGGCGTTTTAAAATCGTACATTTTGCCTACAGCCAATCATTTTATTAAAGATCCGGCAAATAAACATGTCCGCCCCGAAGGAAACCCGGGCAGTAATTTTCCGTTTGTACAAAATGATTTTGATGATAGTTCATGGGAAAAGATAGATTTACCGCATGACTGGGCAATTAAAGGCCCATTTCAGGAAGGTAATCGTGCTGAAGTTGGCGGCGGTATGGGACGGCTTCCGGTAAATGGTGTTGCATGGTATCGGAAAAAAATTAACCTCGCTGAATCAGATGAAGGTAAGTCAATTTTTCTCGATATTGATGGTGCAATGTCGTATGCCATTGTTTGGTTAAACGGCAATTTGATAGGTGGATGGCCTTATGGTTATGCCTCCTGGCGTTTGGATCTTACGCCGTACATTGTACCGGGCGGAGAAAACCAATTGGCAATCCGAATTGACAACCCAAATAATTCTTCCCGCTGGTATCCGGGAGCGGGAATTTACCGAAATGTGTGGCTGGTAAAAACAAATCCGGTTCATATTGGGCAATGGGGAACGTATATAACTACACCTGAAATATCAGAAAATTTAGCTGTTGCAAACATTGAAGTTACTGTTGACAACGATTCTAAAGATACTGCTTCATATAGTATTAATGCCAAAATTTATGAGCTTGATGAAAATGGAGAAAAATCAGGAGATGTGGTAGAAGAAGTTTATGTCGCTAAAAAAAGAATTTCCCCGGGAGAAAGCATAAAAACAAATTTTAGGGCTAATATAAAAAATCCCAAACTATGGGGACCTCCTCCAACCCAAAAACCCAACCGTTACATTGCTGAAATATCATTGCGCGAAGGGGAAAAAGTAATTGACAATTACGGATCCGTATTTGGTATTCGAACCGTTGAATTTGATGGCAATGTTGGGGTTGTTGTAAATGGCAAACATATTAAAATACAGGGTGTTAATCAACACCATGATTTAGGCGCTCTTGGTGGTGCTTTTAATTACCGTGCTGCTGAACGTCAGCTTGAAATGCTTAAAGAGTTAGGCTGTAATGCCATTCGAATGGCACATAACCCACCGGCCCCTGAGTTACTTGAACTGACCGACAAAATGGGATTTCTCGTCATTGATGAAATTTTTGACGTTTGGGAACGACGAAAAACACCCCACGATTTCCATCTGATTTTTCCAGACTGGTATGAAGCCGACACCCACTCTTTTATTCATCGCGACAGAAATCATCCGTCAGTAGTTTTATGGAGTTACGGAAATGAAGTTGGCGAACAATATACTGGTGCAGAAGGTGCTGCAGTAGGGCAAAAACTGGTAGATATTTTTAAAGAAGAAGATCCAACCCGATTAACAACTGCATCGATGAATTATGCCAAACCTGATATGGAATTTCCAACGGTAATGGATGTAATAAGTTTGAATTACCAGGGAGAAGGAATACGCAATGCTCCGGCTTATGCGCATTTACAAGGCATAAAAACACCACCACTCTACCCGGCATTTCATGAAAAATTCCCTGATAAAGTTATTTTAAGCAGCGAAACTGCATCAACTCTTAGTACGCGAGGAACTTATATTTTCCCCGTTACAGAAGGGAATGGTGCTCCTGCAAGCGATGAAACAGGCGGTGATCCGGAGAATCAATATGTAAGTGCTTATGAATTTTACACAGCTCCATTTGGGGCTTCCCCTGATAAAGTTTTTGCCACGCAGGATCAACATCCATACGTAGGTGGAGAATTTGTTTGGACCGGTTGGGATTATATTGGTGAACCTACTCCATATTACCAATCTCGCAGTTCTTATTTCGGAATTATAGATTTAGCTGGATTCAAAAAGGACAGGTTCTATTTGTACCAATCTCGCTGGAGACCTGATTTTCCAATGGCTCACATTCTGCCTCACTGGAATTGGCCGGATAGAGTTGGTAAAATTACACCTGTGCATGTTTTCACATCAGGCGATGAAGCTGAATTATTCCTTAATGGTGAATCGCTTGGACGAAAAAAGAAAGGTGAGTATGAATATCGTATTCGCTGGGATGATGTAAAATATGAACCGGGAGAACTTAAAGTAATTGCTTATAAGAACGGAAAGGGATGGGCTGAAGATGTGATAAAAACAACTGAAATGCCCGCAGGCCTTGAAGTTACTGCCGACCGTAAAACCATTTCAGATGATGGAAAAGATCTTTCATTTATTACGGTTAAAGTAGTGGATGAAAACGGACTTTTTGTAGCGAATGCTGATAACTTAATTGAATTTGAAATTGATGGCCCGGGAAAAATTATTGCCACTGACAATGGCGATCCTACTGATATGGTTGCGTTTTCGTCACTTAAACGAAAAGCATTTAGCGGACTGGCGCTTGCCATTGTTCAATCAGATAAAAATAAAAAAGGAACAATTACAATTAAAGCAAAATCAGAAGGGCTAAAAGAAGTTAATGCAACTATAAAAGCTCAATAAATCAGATGGTTTCACCATTTCAGTTTTTTATAATTAAAAAATGCGCTAATTGATTGCTATCGCATTTTTTCTGAAATTATTTCAATTTTCATTTATAATTTCTTTAACCAGGCCTCGGCTTCTTCCAGTGCAGTTTTCGATTTATTTTTTATGGCATAATTAAAATTTGGCTGAATGCTGTATGAACCGTATTCTCCCGCAACATTCAATGCCAAAAATCCAACCTGGTGAGTTTCGTAATCAGGATTTTTTTTTGTAATTCGTCTTATTGCTTCCTCACAAGCTTTTTTTGGGGTCATTCCATCCCTCATCATTTCAACAATAAGAAAAGAGCCAAGCGTTTTCATAACCAGTTCGCCAACACCGGTAGCAACAGCCCCACCTATTTCACCATCAATGTATAACCCGGCGCCAATAATTGGTGAGTCGCCTACCCTGCCCGATAATTTATAAGCTAAACCACTGGTACTGCAAGCTCCCGATATTCTTCCATCAGAATCAAGAGCGAGCATGCCAATTGTATCATGATTTTCTATCGAATCAATTTCTTTTGGGTTAAATTCTTTTTTCCATTGTTTCCAATTTCTCTTTTGTTCCCGGGTTAATAAGTTTTCCTTTTCGAACCCGTTTTCAACAGCGAATTTTAAGGCTCCCTTTCCAACCAGCATCACATTTGGCGTTTTTTCCAATATTTTCCTGGCAACCGAAACCGGATGCTTTATACATTTTAAAGAAGCCACACTTCCTGCCCTGCCTTTTTCATCCATAATGCAGGCGTCAAGGGTAACTTTCCCATTTGCATCAGGAGTTCCGCCATAACCAACAGAAGTAATCTCAGGGTCGGCTTCGGGAACACGCACTCCAGCTTCCACTGCGTCAAGCGACCACCCATTTTTTGATAAAATTTCCCACGCTGCTTCATTTGCCGGCATTCCATATTTCCATGTTGAAATAACAACCGGCAATTCTTTCTCTTGACTCAAAACATTTTTTGCCGATGCAAATTCTACAAACGACAATCCAGCTATTGCTGCTGTTGTTTTTCCAATAAATGAACGTCTGTTAACCATTTTAGCTATCTGTTTTTATTCATGAGAAAAATGCTGTAATGTTTTCCTATAGGTTGAAAAAACTGAGGCTCTGGAAATAAAACCAAGATATTTCCCATTTTCAATTACGGCTAGGTTAAACCGTCCGGATGTTGCAAATTTTTCGGCCACATCTTCCATATTATCTTCGGGCGAAATAAAATGTTCAGGCATATACATCAGGTCCTTAACCAAAACCTTATCGTATAAATCAGGCTCAAAAATCAGGCTGCGAACTTCCGACAATTTCACCATACCTTTTAAATATCCTTCTTTATCAACAACGGGAAACAGATTTCGGTTTGAAACCGAAACCGCTTTTACAAGGTCCCGCAATTTTGCATCGGGTTCAAGGGTTTCAAAATCGGTTTCAATCAGCTCATTTAATTTCATCATTAATAAAACTGCTTTGTCTTTATGATGAGTGATGAGTTCGCCTCTTTCTGCCAGCCGTTTCGTATAAACCGAATGCGGCTCAAATCTCATAATAGTTACATAAGCAACCGTAGAAGTAATAATAAGTGGAATAAATAGTCCGTAGCCACCGGTAATTTCCGCGATAAGAAAGATTGCCGTTAACGGAGCATGCATAACGGCGGCCATCATTCCGGCCATCCCTGCCAACGCGAAATTTTCTTCCGGCAACCCAAGATCGTATGAGGTATTTAGCAATTTCACTACAAAATAACCGGCAATGGCACCCATAAAAAGTGTTGGAGCAAAAATACCTCCAACTCCGCCAGAACCTGTTGTTGCCGACATGGCAATTACTTTAAAAATAAGAATTCCTGCCAGTACAACCAGAAAAAGATAAGCATTGTTGCGCCATTCAAAGAACAACGAATTGTTTAATAGTTCTTTTCCGGTTCCATCAAAAATGGTGGTAATACTTGAATATCCTTCACCCCAAAGAGGAGGAAAAACAAATACAAGTAAACCAAGGACAATACCTCCTGATAACACTCTTAAAACAGGATTTTTAATTCTGCTGAACTTCTTTTCAAAATACATGGTAGAACGAGTAAAATAAAAACCTAACAACCCGGTAAAGATTCCAAGTAAAATATAGTATAAAAGTGTATTTACATGAAAATGAGTAACCTGTTCAAAGTGCATAACAACACCTTCACCCATAAAAAAGTAAGAAAGAATTGTTGCAGTAACTGCTGAAATCAATAACGGAATTATGTACGCCATTGTTAAATCAAGCATTAGAACTTCGAGTGTGAAAACTATTCCGGCAATTGGTGCATTAAAAATTCCGGCAATGGCGCCCGATGCTCCGCAACCAACCATAAGCGTTACATACTTATAATTTAGTTTAAACATGCGCGCCAGATTTGAACCGATTGATGCGCCGGTAAGTACAATTGGGGCTTCGGCTCCTACCGACCCGCCCAAACCAATGGTGAATGGACTGGCAACCATGGAAGACCATGTATTATGAGGTTTTAACCTGCTGCTCCCACGTGATATTGAATAAAGTATTTTTGATACGCCATGTCCGATATCGTCTTTTACTACAAATTTTACAAATAATACTGTCAGTGTGATTCCAATCAGCGGATAAATAAGATACCAGTAACTTATTGCATCAACGGCAAACAAATCAGTTAACTCATTTTCAACAAAATGAATAAGGTTTTTTAAAATCAATGCTGACAAACCGCTGAATATCCCAACAATTAAACTTAAAATATAGAGAAATTGTCGTTCGGGTATTTTTGCTATCCGCCAGGCAACTAACCTGTTCAGGTTGCGGTTATAATTTCGCAACCATAAAATTTTAAACGTGCGAAACATCGATTATTTGTTTTCGGTAATTGGTGAAAACTCTTGCGCGGGAAATAAATCCCAGGTATTTGCCATTTTCAATTACAGCTATATTGTAACGACCTGAGGCCTCAAATTTGTTGGTTACAATTTCCATTGTATCATCCGGGCTAATAAAATCCTCCGGCATGTACATCAACTCACTTATCTTCACTTTATCGTACATATCATGATTAAAAACAATATCTCTTACATCATCCATTTTCAGCATTCCAACCATAAATCCTTCTTTATCTACTACCGGAAAAAGATTACGGTGATTATGCGAAATTGCAACGGTTAAATCACGCAGTGTTGCATCAGGTGACAAAACTTCAAAATCGGTTTCAATTAACTTTCTTACTTTAAGCAGTTGAAGTGCATTCGCATCTTTATCATGTGTCAGCAACTCTCTGCGGCGCGCCAACTGAATATGATAAACCGAATTTGGAGTAAATGCACGGACTACAATATACGCAAATGTGGCTGTTATCATTAGTGGAACAAACAATCGGTATCCACCGGAAATATCGGCAATTAAAAATATACCTGTTAATGGCGCATGCAATACTCCGGCAATTAAACCAGCCATTCCTATCAAAGCAAAATTATTTGTATTAATTTGCCGAATCCCGATTATATTGACCACCTGTGCAAACAACATTCCTGTATTCACACCCATAAAAAGCGTTGGTGCAAAAATTCCACCAACACCACCGGCGCCAAAGGTTAACGATGTTGCAATAATTTTGAAAATAATTACTGAAGCAATTAAAATTAAAGCTACCCATAATTCTTCCCTGAAATCGTAAAAAAGGCTATTGTTAAACAAATAATCTGTATTTCCTGCAAGACATTCATTTATTGCGTCATAACCTTCACCATAAAGCGATGGAAATAAAAATATTAGAACTCCTAGGCTCAACCCACCAAAAAGCAACCGATTTCGTAATTTCTTCATTTTATCAAAAATATCACCAAGGAAAACATACATTTTGATAAAATAAACCGACACAAAACCGGCTATAATTCCCAGTAGAACATAATAAGGTAAATCGCCAATTACAAATGCCTGCACCACGTTGAACGGGTAAAGTACATTTTGGCCTAAAAACAGGTAAGAAATCACAACGGCAGTTGCCGATGATAACAAAAGAGGAACAAGCGAGAAAACAGTAAGGTCAATCATAATCACTTCAACTGCAAAAACAATAGCTGCAATCGGAGCTTTGAAAATAGCCGCCATTGCTCCGGCACATGCACATGCAAGTATTAAAATTGTATTCTTATAATTTAACCTGAGTAGTTTGGCAAGCCATGATCCCCAGGCGGTACCGGTTGCAACGGTTGGTCCCTCCAAACCAACAGACCCGCCAAAACCCACAGTTAGAGAACTGGCTACAACCGATGAATACAAATTGTGGTTATCTATGCGTCCCCGTTGTTTAGATATACCGTGAAGCACTGTTGGAATACCATGTCTTACTTCCCTGCGGATGACATATTTGATTATTAAAACTGCTATAAAAATACCAACTATTGGCAATGCAAAGTAAATGTAATTATGTACCTCGCTGGCAACCAAAGAGTTTACTAAATTCTGGGTTAACCAAACAGTATTTTTAATTATTACAGCGGCAAGTCCGGCCAAAATTCCTACAATAAAACTCAATGCAGTAATAAAACCACGTTCACTCATGTTCTTCAGCCTCCACCTGTGAAACCTGGCCATTATGTGTATTCCCTTACTCATTTAATTTTATTGGAATAATGAATTACCATTATAAAATATATATTTAAACCTGATCCTGTTTTCAACCTATAAAAGTAACAAAACCAATGCGAGCATAAAATATATAATCAACTAATCATTTGATTTTTTGTTTGTAATTTAAGATCAGAAAAATTAAAGGCATTTTAAAAACCATTTGTTAGCTAAAAAATCAAACATGAAGTTTATAATTTCAGGTAAATCAGGATACCTTGGTAGTCTTATTTCATTAGAATTGGAAAGAAAAAAACATAAAGTTTACGGCCTCAACCGCGCCGATCTTTATGGCCCTGTTGCAAAACTGGCAGAAAAAATAAGCGGTGCAGATGTAATTATTAATCTTGCTGGCTCAACCATTCTGCAAAGATGGACAGCAACGAACAAAAAGATGATTTATGCAAGTCGGGTAACAACCACACAAAACCTTGTTTTGGCGTTTAAGTGTTTACCAGAAAAACTTCAGCCAAAAAAATTTATTTCAGCTTCTGCCATTGGAATTTACAAATCAGGGCTTTTGCATGATGAAAACAGTACAAATTTTGATGAAGGTTTTATTGGAACAGTGGTAAAAAACTGGGAAAGACAACTTGAAGACTTGCCCGAAAACATTCAGAAAGTGATATTTAGAACAGGAATCGTTTTAGGTGAAAATTCTAAAACAATTAAGAATTTGCTTTTACCGTTTAAACTGGGTTTGGGCGCTACAATTGGAAACGGATTACAACCTTTCCCTTTTGTTCACGAAACCGATGTTGTTCGCGCATTTGTTTGGGCAGTTGAGGATTCAGAAGAAAGTGGATTATTTAATCTGACTGCACCGGAAAGAATCGATAATAAGACTTTTACTAAAGAACTGGCAAGCCAACTGCATCGTCCGGCATTTTTTGTCATTCCTAAATTTGTGTTGAAAATAATTTTTGGAAAGGCAGCAGTTTTGCTTACAGAGTCTCCCGAAGTATCTTCCGATAAAATCGTCCTGGCCGGATTTAAATTCAAATGCCCCGACATCAATTCAGTATTGAAAGAAACTGTTTGATTTTTTGCAAAAAAAAAGCTCTTCGTAAGTTTACAAAGAGCTTTAAAAATATTTCTTTTTGATATTAATCTATCTGCGGACCAGCAGCTACCAATGCTTTTCCTTCTTCGTTATCGGTATATTTCTCGAAGTTTTTGATGAAACGGCCAGCTAAATCTTTAGCCTTTTCGTCCCATTCGGCTGCATTAGTATAAGTATCGCGCGGGTCAAGAACCTCGGTTGCCACACCTTTCAATTCGGTAGGAATTTCAAGGTTAAAAATTGGCAGGTTTTTGGTAGGAGCTCCTTCAATTGAACCATCAAGAATTGCAGTAATAATACCACGGGTATCTTTAATTGAGATACGTTTTCCGGTTCCGTTCCAACCTGTGTTAACCAGGTATGCTTCAGCTCCGTGTTCTTCCATTTTTTTCACTAATTCTTCGCCGTATTTTGTTGGATGTAATGAAAGAAAAGCTGCGCCAAAACAAGCAGAAAAAGTAGGCTGCGGGGTTGTAACACCACGTTCGGTTCCGGCTAATTTTGCAGTAAACCCTGACAAGAAGTGGTATTTAGTTTGTTCCGGAGTTAATTTAGCCACCGGAGGAATACTCCAAATGCATCGGCGGTAAGGAATATTACTTTTTTAGCATGGCCGGCTTTTGATACTGGTTTTACAATATTTTCGATATGGTAAATTGGGTAAGAAACTCTGGTGTTTTCAGTTACTGAACCATCATTGAAATCAATTTTACCACTTCCATCAACAGTAACATTTTCAAGAAGTGCATTGCGTTTAATAGCCCCGTAAATTTCAGGTTCCGCGTCTTTATCCAAGTCGGATTGTTTTTGCATAACAACCACCCTCAAAATTGAAAATACCATCATCGTCCCAACCGTGTTCGTCGTCACCAATCAACTGACGATTTGGATCAGTGGAAAGAGTTGTTTTTCCTGTTCCTGAAAGACCAAAGAAAATAGCTACATCGCCTTCTTTACCAACATTGGCAGAACAATGCATTGAAGCCATTCCATTCAGTGGAAGGTAATAATTCATCATGGCGAACATACCTTTTTTCATTTCACCACCGTACCACGTTCCACCAATAACCTGCATTTTTTCTTTTAGGTTGAATACCGTATAAACTTCCGAATTCATACCGAATTCTTTCCAACGATCATTGGTTGTTTTTGAAGCATTCATTGCCACAAAATCAGGTTCTCCATAGCTTTCCAATTCTTCTTCGGTAGGTCGAATGAACATATTTTTTACAAAGTGAGCCTGCCAGGCAACTTCCATAATAAAGCGAATTTTTAAACGCGAGTTTTCATTAGCGCCAAGGAAAGTATCCATAACATACAATTTCTTGCCGGAAAGTTGTTTTGCAGTAATTTCTTTTAGATAAGCCCAGGCTTCTTCCGAAACAGGTTTGTTATCATTTTTTGCCTGATCTGATGTCCACCAAATAGTATCTTCAGATGCTTCGTTTTTTACAATAAACTTATCTTTTGGAGAACGGCCTGTAAATATTCCTGTCATTACATTTACCGCGTCTAATTCTGTAAGTTGCCCTTTTTCAAAACCTTGCAAATCAGGTTTCATTTCTTCTTCAAAGAGCTGTTCGTAAGATGGGTTATAAACAATTTCCTGTACGTTTTTTATTCCGTACTTCGATAAATCCAAATTTCTCATAATCGCCTAATAATTAACTTAATAAAACTAATACTTCTTTTTTTCAATCGGTTCACAAAAATAATTTTTTTTCCCATGGAGCAATAATAAATTGTGCAAACCAATTGTTATTAGTTGCCAATTAAACAATATCTTAACAATAGAATTATTATTAGAGTAATGTAAATTAAGTTCAAATTAAAATAGTTCAAAAAAGTACTATTCCCCAATATTTTCTATGATCTTGGGTGGAATTGGTTAATTGTACTTTTTAAATAATCGTTATCCAGATGGGTATAAATTTCAGTAGTTAAAATCGATTCATGACCGAGCATTTCCTGAACAGCTCTTAAGTCGGCACCCCCATTTATTAAATGTGTTGCAAATGAATGCCTGAACGTATGCGGACTTATTTTTTTATTTAAGCTAATTTTTTCAGCCAGATTTTTAATGATGGTAAAAACCATTACCCGACTTAATTTTTTACCTCTTCTGTTCAAAAAGAGGATATTCTCACTGTCTTTCGAAATATTCAGGTTTTTTCTATACCCTGACAAATATTTATTGATCTCATCAATTGCCCTGCCGCTAACGGGAACCAATCTTTCTTTTCCGGCTTTACCTTCAACTTTTACAAAACCCTGTTCAAAAAACAAGTTTGTAATTTTAAGGTTTACAAGCTCGGAAACCCGTAATCCGCAACTGTATAGCGTTTCAAGCATTGCTTTATTTCGCTGGCCTTCTGCTTTGTTCAAATCTATGGATTCAATGAGTTTATCAATTTCTTCCATCGACAATACATCCGGAAGTTTTCTTCCAATTTTTGGAGATTCCAGTAGTGCGGTTGGATCGGATGAAATAATTCCTTCAATAAGCAAATACTTATAAAAGGATTTTATTCCTGAAATTGTTCTTGCCTGTGTTCTTGGGCTAACATCACGCTCGTTGAGCCACGCTACAAAACTTTTTAAATTATCCAGTTTTACTTTAATCGGAGATAATTTTTTACCACTTTTATCTAAGAAATCGATTAACTTATTAATATCATTGATATATGCTGCAATCGAGTTTATGGATAGAGATTTTTCAAGTTTTAAATAATTCTCATAACCTTTTTTTGCTTCATCCCAGTTCATGTCCTTCTCATTTTAATTGTTTTCGTTTCTGTCTGAATTCTTGAATATAACTATTTTTGTTGTTAACTTATCTGCGTATCGTTTCATTACGTTAAGCAACAGTTTAAAGTTACTATAAAAAATATTAATTTCGAAATAACTTATTATCAGTAAATAACATTTTTTTATTTGTGGAATTAAGTCAACTTAAAAAAACACTAAAAATGAAAATCTTTATCATTAACGGCCCCAATTTAAATCTGCTGGGCATTAGGGAAAAAAGCATTTACGGATCAGAGAATTTTGAATCCTTTTTTGAAACCCTGAAAAAGAAATTTCAGGGCACAGAACTGGAATATTTTCAGTCGAATATTGAAGGGGAGATTATTGATAAGATTCATGAAGTTGGCTTTAGTGCCGACGGGATTATAATTAATGCCGGGGCATATACACACACATCGGTTGCAATCAGAGACGCGATCTCAGGCGTTAATTCTCCAGTTATCGAAGTTCATATTAGCAATACATTAACCCGTGAAGATTTCAGGCACAAATCCATTATCGGCCCGGTATGTAAAGGTTGTATCATGGGTTTTGGTTTAAAGTCGTACGAACTGGCACTTTACAATTTTTTGAGTACTTGAAGCAAACCAATAGATGAGTTTATTGTTTGCTGAAATTGTAGTTGATTTACTTTTGAATTATGCGGAAAACAAAAATAGTAGCCACAATTTCAGATCAAAGATGTGATAAAGAATTTATTACATCACTTTTTAATGCCGGTATGAATGTTGCCAGAATTAACACAGCTCACGTTAATACTGAATCGGCAAAAATGATGATCCGGAACATCAGGGATGTTTCTAATTCTATTGCTATTTTAATAGATACAAAAGGGCCTGAAATAAGAACATGTAAAACACAAAATCAGGTTGATGTTGTAAAAGGGCAGGAAGTTGTATTCTCATTCAGCAAAATAAAAACCGATCTTCAAAATGTTTGCGTTAACTATAAAGAATTTGTTCATGCTTTAAACGAAGGCGACAACATTTTAATTGACGACGGAGAAATAAAATGCACGGTGCTAAAAAAACACAAGGATCATCTTCTTTGTAAAGTAGAAAACAGTGGAACCATAAAAAATAACAAAAGCGTTAATATTCCCGGCGTTGAAGTAAAACTGCCATCCATTTCCGACAAGGATAAAGAATTCATTGATTTTGCCTGTGAGAATGAAATTGATTTTATCGCTCATTCATTTGTAAGAAATAAGCAAGATGTTCTGGAAGTTCAGAAGCTACTCGATGCAAAAGGTAGCCAAATCAAAATAATTGCAAAAATCGAGAATCTGGCAGGTGTTAATAACATTGATGAAATTCTTGAGGTTGCTTATGGAATAATGGTTGCCCGCGGAGATTTAGGAATTGAACTTCCGGCAGAGCGAATTCCAACCGTTCAACGCAACATGATCCGAAAAGCAATTTTACAGAAGAAACCTGTGATAATTGCAACACAAATGTTGCATAGTATGATTGAGCATCCTCGCCCTACCCGTGCTGAAGTCAGCGATATTGCAAGCGCTATTTATGCCCGCACAGATGCGATTATGCTTAGCGGTGAAACTGCTTATGGGAAATACCCTGTGGAAGCCATTGAAATTATGGTGCGCATTGCCAATGAAGTGGAACCTGACCGCGATAAAAGGTACGATGTAATTATTCCCCCTATTAAGAATGAGATTCCTGCATATCTTGCACATTCTGCCATTCGGGCAGCAAAAGAGTTGGAGAACGGAACTATAATTACATCTACAACAACTGGTAAAACAGCACGTTATTTAGCTGCCTATCGTGCCAACATTCCGGTTTATGCCAAATGCCATTCACATCGTGTGGTGCGTGAACTGGCGCTTTCTTTTGGTGTATTTCCGTCGTACCTGGAAATGAAGAAAAACAAAATGAAGATCCAGAAAGCAGCAATTGATTCGCTCTTAAAAGACAAAACCATTGACATGAATGACATGCTGATTTATGTAGGTGGAAGATTTGGTGAATTCTCAGGTGCTTCTTTTATCGAGATTTCTACGGCTGATAAATTGTATATGAAAATTCCAAAAACTAAGAATTGATTGTCAACGCAGATCAATGATTTCCAAATCGGGGTATTTATCTTTATTAAATGCTAATTCGCTATCCGGGATTTCTTTGTCGGTTTCCATCTTCTTTACATCAATGCCGTAACTATTGCCATCTGTGCTAAGCAGTTTCGCTGATTGCAGCATCATGGTCGATTTATTTATGAATATTGTAATCTTTTTAACGTCATGCTCATCAGTTTCAGGAAAAAGATCGATTACATAAACCGCATTTCCATCCACTGTTTTTTCTTCAACAAATTTTGACTGAAATCCTTTTTCGTAAATATTAAACAGGTTTGCAGGGTCCATTAAATCATTACCACCATCTTCTATAGTTGATATTGTTACCTGGTTACCATCTTCCATATAATTCCAGATCGTTGTACCGTCGGAAAAAACCTGATACCCCATTCCGGGAAGTGATAAAGCGTATTTTTCTCCCTTTATTTTAATGCTGCCATCAATGTTTTCATGAATATCTATTTCGTCGTTATCCTGTGTAAATGAGAACTCGGCGGTAATGGTTTTAAATGACTTGGTCTTTTCAGTTACCTGGTCTAAAATCGTTTTCGATTTATCTGTTTCCTGGGCTTTCAAAAAAGTTGCCGTTAGTAAAATAACGGTAAATAGAAATATTTTTTTCATGTATTTTTTCTAAAATTTCAGTTCAAACTATTCAATAATTGTTCCAAAGTGTATTCATCCTGAATTAACACCTGGCGCGCTTTACTTCCTTCACTTGGCCCCACAATACCAGCAGCTTCCAACTGATCCATAATTCTACCTGCGCGGTTATACCCGATCGAAAATTTACGTTGTATCATTGATGTTGATCCCATTTGATTCATAACAACAACACGGGCAGCATCTTCAAACATTTCATCTTTATTGTTAAGATCAACCTTGCCTGGACCAGTTTCTTCCTCTCCTGCATATTCTGGCAATTCAAATGCGGTTGGGTACCCACGTTGTTCAGCGATAAATGCACAAATTCTCTCCACTTCCGGCGTATCAACAAAAGCGCATTGTACGCGTTCAACATCGCTATTCGCTGAAATCAACATATCCCCTTTTCCAATAAGCTGGTTAGCGCCCGGCTGATCAAGTATCGTTCTTGAGTCAATCATTGAGGCCACTTTAAACGCAATACGCGCCGGAAAATTAGCTTTAATTACACCAGTAATAATGGTTACCGAAGGCCGCTGTGTAGCAATAATCATGTGGATGCCAACGGCCCTTGCCAACTGTGCAATTCGGGCAATCGGAAGTTCAATTTCCTTACCTGCAGTCATTATCAGGTCGGCAAATTCATCAATGATAACCACAATGTATGGCATAAATTTGTGTCCTTTCAAAGGGTTGAGTTTCCTGCTTATAAATTTTTTGTTGTATTCCTTAATATTTCTTGCATGTGCACGTTTTAGCAAATCGTACCTTGTATCCATCTCAATGTTGATGGAATTCAGGGTATTTTTTACTTTCTGAATATCTGTGATTACAGGTTCTTCTTCATCGGGTAATTTTGCCAGGTAATGTTTTTCAATTATCGAATAAAGATTCAACTCCACCTTTTTCGGATCAATAAAAACAAACTTCAGTTGTGAAGGATGCTTTTTATAAAGAAGAGAAGTAATGATTACATTAACACCTACCGATTTACCCTGCCCGGTTGCACCAGCCACCAGAATATGAGGCATTTTGGCGAGGTCGAACATATAGGTTTCGTTGGAAATTGTTTTACCTAAAGCAACAGGTAATTCGGCAGTGGATTCCTGGTATTTTTTTGAACCAATTATAGAACGCATTGAAACTACTTCCGGCTGTTGATTTGGCACTTCAATACCAATGGTTCCACGTCCGGGAATTGGAGCAATGATACGAATTCCCAAAGCAGATAAACTAAGTGCAATATCGTCTTCAAGATTCTTAATTTTTGCAATCCGAATACCTGGCGCAGGAACTATTTCGTACAAGGTAATAGTCGGTCCAATGGTTGCCCTGATTTTTATGATTTCAATTTTATAATGCCGCAGCGTTTCAACAATTTTATTTTTATTTGAAATCAACTCTTCATTGGTAACCTCTGCGTTTCCGGATTTGTGATCCTCCAGTAAATCAAGTGTAGGAAGTTTAAAATCAGAAAGATCAAGTGTAGGATCGTAATCTTCCATCTCCAAAGAATCTCTTTCATCAGCTTCTTCTTCCTCAACTTTTTCTTTAACTGTTAATTTTATATTTTCTTCACTTTCTTCCGTTTCAGTATTTCCCTTGAACTTTCCGTGATCAACGGTTTCCAATTCCAGGTCATCAAATTTGTCATCTTCATCATCCGGATCAAAAACAGCCTTCACCACATCATCATTTTCAATAACTTTTGAAATTGAATCGTCAAACAACAATCCTTCTGCATCCTCTTCTACATTTTCTTTTTTGGCCTTTTCGCGTGGCTGGCTTGAAAAAATACCATTTATAATACTATATGATTTCTCAAAACGAACAATAACCAGCATAAGCCCGGTAATCAACAACAAAAGTGCAAGACCGATAACACCAATAAGCGAACTAAGCCAAGTACTAAGAATCAATCCGTATTGGCCACCCCAATAAACTGACGCTCCCGGTTCTGGATTTTCAAAAATTAAACCAAGCGTAACTGACAACCAAATTAAAGAAAGAAAACTAAAAATTATGGTGTTGAATAGATTACGTCTTTTTCTTCCAAGAATTCGTAACCCAATAACTGTTAGCAGGAAGATAAAAATAAACGATGCAATTCCAAAACCACGGTTGATAATAACTTCTGACAAAAATGCCCCTGTTTTACCTGCTTTATTATCAACTTTAATTTTTGAATTTAATACCAGTTCCGACCATTTTAAATCGAGTTTGCTTTGGTCAGCAGCCCCATAAAAAAGAAAGGATATAAAAGACACAAACAGGTAGGTTGTTAGCAATTAAAACCAAAACACCAAGAATAAACCTGAACTTCTCATTATTTAAAAATGATTTTCGAGCTTGTTTCTTTTTCGGACTGGCTTTTTTTGGCTTTTTCCTTTTTAATAGTGCCATGGTTTTTCATTGAATTGTGGTGCAAATTTAAGTAAAAAAACATAGGTGTTGGTGGAAAACATACACTGAAAAAAGAATCATATCAAACATCTATTGTTAATAGTTTTTTTCAAAATCATTAAAATTCATTTTACCAGTGTTTAATCGTTGTAATGGTTTTCCAATTTAGCTTATAACCGAAACGTACATACTGACGAAATATGACAAATGTCCATCAGAAATTTTATTCTGAATTTATAAGTTTGCTTTCATAAAAAAATTTTAATGAAAAAACTTGCAGTTGTGGCTTTGGGTGGCAATGCACTTTTGAGAGAAAACGAAAAAGGAACCATTGAACAGCAGGAAAAAAATGCAACTGACACACTTGAAAACCTGGTTCATCTTCTTAAAGCTGGATACGAACTGGTAATTACCCACGGCAACGGGCCGCAGGTTGGCAATATTCTGATGAGAAGTGATGCAGGTGAACAACTTTATAACATAGCACCAATGCCTCTGGATATTTGTGTTGCCGACTCCCAGGGCGGAATTGGTTACATGATTGAACGAATGATGCGAAATGTATTGAAAAAACATGGCATTCAGAAAAATGTCATTTCATTAATTACGCTTGTGAAAGTGGATGAGCAAGACCCTGCATTTAGAAACCCATCAAAACGAATTGGTAAAGTTTATACGCAGAAAGAAGCAGAAAAACTGACCCGCAAAAAGAATTGGATATTTAAAACATCAACAAAACACAGTGGCGGCTACCGACGTGTAGTGCCGTCGCCTGAGCCATTGGAGATTATTAATAGCGAAACGATTGAGTTGCTGGTAAAAAAAGGAAATATTGTTGTGGCTGCAGGAGGTGGCGGAATACCAGTATTTTACGATAGCGAAGGTAATTTACGCACACTTGATGCGGTAATTGACAAAGACATGGCTTCGAGTTTATTAGCAATAAATATTAATGCCGATGAATTGTATATTCTTACTGATGTTCCGTTTATTTATAAAAACTTTGGTTTGTCAACACAGCAAAAACTGGAGTTCCTAAATTACGATGATGCTGTTAAATATCTTGAAGCAGGTACATTTTCAGAAGGTACAATGGAACCTAAAATCAGGGCTTGTCTTAAGTTTATTAAAAACGGCGGTAAGAAAAGTGTGATTACTGAAGCCACAAAACTTGAAGACCATTCTTTTGGTTCGAAAATAACGAATGAATACGAGGAAAAGGATGAAGGATGAAGGATTAAGGATGAAAAAAATTGAAACTTTTTCTGATAGCCGGGACCTCATATTAATAAAATAAACATCATGATAAATTTAAAGAACCGTAACTTTTTAAAACTGCTCGATTTTACTCCTGACGAGATTAATTATCTTATTGACCTTTCAGCAAAATTAAAAAACGACAAGAAAAACGGCATCGAAAAAAAGCTTCTGACAGGAAAGAATATTGTATTGATCTTTGAAAAATCATCAACAAGAACAAGGTGCGCATTTGAAGTTGCTGCATTTGATCAAGGCGCAAATGTTACCTACGTTGGCCCATCGGGTTCGCAAATCGGACAAAAAGAGTCGATGAAAGATACAGCACGGGTTTTGGGACGGATGTACGATGGCATTGAATACCGTGGTTTTGAACAAAATATTGTGGAAGAATTGGGCAAATATGCAGGGGTTCCGGTTTGGAACGGTTTAACCAATGAGTTTCATCCAACACAAATTCTGGCTGATTTTTTAACCATGAAAGAACATAGTAGCAAACCATTTTCAGAGATTAAATTCTGCTATATGGGCGATGCTCGTAATAACATGGGAAACTCATTGATGGTTGGCGCTGCTAAACTGGGCATGGATTTTAGAGCAGCTGCACCCCTGTCTTGCCAACCCAATTTGGAACTTCAAAAACAATGCAATGAAATAGCAAAACATTCGGGTGCAAAAATTACTGTAACTGAAAATGTTGCACAGGCTGTAATTGATTGTGACTTTATTTACACTGATGTATGGGTTTCAATGGGAGAACCCGATGAGGTTTGGGATGAACGAATTTCATTGCTGATACCCTACCAGGTTAACAAAAATGCATTGCAACTAACCGGAAATCCAAATGTAAAGTTTCTGCATTGTTTACCTGCATTTCATAATCGTGACACAAAAGTTGGAGAACTGATTTTTCAGAAATTCGGGTTGGAGGCAATGGAAGTAACTGATGAAGTTTTCGAAAGCAATGCATCAGTTGTATTCGACCAGGCTGAAAACCGGCTTCATACAATAAAAGCAGTTATGGTAGCAACTTTGAAGTAATATATAGGTTCGCCTTTGAAAAGTCTTCCGCCGTGTCCCATTATTAAGGTCACTTTTATACCGAAAATAAACTTCAGAAATAACGGATTTGAATTATTATAAATGGTAATAATCCATCGCTGTTTTTTTCCTATTCATAAAAAGGAACAATTACAGGCGAATTTAGCTGAAGAAAACTTCAAAAATTTCTGCTTTGCGGGATTCCCGCCTGAATCCGGCTATCGATGCGAAATCCTAATAAATAACATAATACTTTTGCAAAATTCAGAGTTGACCATTGAAGCAAATGATATATGTAGTATAATAAAAGCTTCATTGGAATAATATAAATTTTCGTGACATTGTATTAATTCAATTCAGAGAAAAACCAGAATTGCAACAACAGAAAATATAGAGATAATCAATATGTATTCTGTTATCTATTGAGAAACATCAACCTTTTATACGAAATTTTAACCATAAATAAAGCCTTATCATTCAATAATCAAAAAATATAATATTCTGTTGTAATTTTTGTAAAACATTCACACTAATATGGCATGTAGATTATGGTATGTTTATACAGTTTAATTTTAAATTAATATATTTTTATTCTGTATATACTTAATTTAAATTCTTTTTTTTAAATTGCCGTCACTGTATTTGAAATAATTATTTAAATACTGCTTAATATTGTTAAAACCAAAAATTAAATGCCATGAAAAAATTAGCCATGATTGCAATAGCAATCCTCATTAGTTTGTGTGTTTTTAGTCAGGAAAAATCAAATCAAAGTCGTTTACCAGAAAAACAAGTGTTAAAAAAAGTTTCCGAATATGGAAACATAAACCCAATGCTCGTCAAATTTTTGAAGCAAAATTCTGCTATTTCACAAAATCTGCAAATGAAAAATGGAAGTGCTGATAAAATAAAGTTGGATAGCATTATCTCTGATGAATACACTAAAGAGCAATTCATCTATGACTCAGAGGGTAATATGATTACCGATATGTATTTTGAGTTGGATAAAAATAGCTGGTATAACTATTACAAATTGGAAAACATTTTGGATGAAAATGACAGGACCATACTAACAAAACATTATTATAACGAAAACAACCAATGGGTAATGCGTTACAAAGACGAATATTCCTACACATCAGAAGGCAACTTGTTAAATAAAACAAATTACATGCTGGATATTGATTCTTCCTGGACTGTTCGATATAAATACCAAATGGAATACAATGATTCTGGTAACATGACATCATTTAAGTATGATCTCAGAAGTGAAACAACCAACAATGAATTGCTTCCATATTATAAAGCAGAAATGCATTACGATTCAAATAACAATCTTACTCTTATTGTTGAATTTGCATTCCTTGATGCTCAGTTAGGGTATGACAGAAGAACAAGTTACACTTACAACACATCAGGAAATGTAACACAAATGATTGATGAACTTTGGTCAGGAGTACAATGGGTTAACTACACAAAAATTAGAAATCAATATGACTCAAAAGGAAATATTGTTAAGGCTGATGTTTATGATTGGGATGCAGAATACGGAGATTGGTTAAATTATTTAATTTATGAATATGAATACAATGCAAAAGGTAAAATGACATTATATGATATTTTTTTGGAAGATATAAATTATTTAAAAGAAGAATGGTTATATGACGATTATGACAATATGATTCAATATACCTATTCCTACTACTATTCTGATCTTGAAGAACTCTTACCAATGATTCAGGAGGTTTATGAATATGATAACAGTTATTCGTATGAAGATTTAATTCTACCGCAGTTTTCCACGGTGGTCAGACCTAATTATGAAGCAACAGATTATTCAGAATTATTTAATCATAAACTTGTTGGAATTACTTATTATGAAGACAATGGTGTTCAGCTCGAAATTGTAACATCCGAAAAATTATATTATTCAGATGACAATTCAACCGGTATTTCAAGATATAACACAGATGATATTGTAAAACTTTATCCCAACCCTGCTTCGAACCAGTTAACCTTTCAATTGGGTAATGCAAACAGGAGATTTAATGTAG
Organism: uncultured Prolixibacteraceae bacterium; assembly: GCA_963849775.1. GTDB lineage: Bacteria > Bacteroidota > Bacteroidia > Bacteroidales > Prolixibacteraceae > Draconibacterium. The sequence continues at coordinate 97,432 of CAWKIX010000037.1, forward strand.
CTATTTTCGATGCACTTGGGAAAAAAGTTTATAGCAATATTATTGAAAACAATATGCCAGTTTCAACTCAATCACTAAATGATGGATTATATTTTTATCAATTAACAGATGGAGATAAAATCTACTCAGGTAAATTAATAGTTAATAAATAGATGTTATTTGTAGAGTACAATCTTAGTAAAGATTGTACTCTATCCCCCTGAATATTAAATCTTTCTAAAACAGTTTCCAAGTTCTCAAATACTTCCTTTAATATTAAATTCTTTCCGGTGACTGACATCTCGTTTCAATTCAATCTGCATTTTAGTTTTTAGTAAATTATGTTTTATTCTTTATACTAATGGATCAAACATGCCATGATAGAATGAAATTTATGTGATGATGCTAATTTAACTGTAACGAAAATATTAAATTGCGTTAGTCAATCTATATTTAAATTGAGGAATTAGTCTTACTTCTACTAAAATAAAAAATGCGATGAACTTAAACCGACTAACAATTATCGTTTTACTTTTCGTTCTAACATCATGCTCCAATTTAGCAAAAACAAAGGTATTCATTCAATACCAACAAGGCAATGTTCAGGCTGAATATGCTGTCAGAAAATTGAAGGAGGCATTAAATGCAGGTGCTTACGAAATAGTTCAAAGTAACAACGAGAGCAACTACGAAATCCTGTTGCAAATCGACTCAATAACACTTGGAAAAGAAGCCTTTTCAATCGCTCCTGATGGAAACACATTTAACATTAGTGGTGGCGATAACCGCGGTTTAATTTACGGTGCCCTTGCATTGGTTGAATTACTAAAAAATGGCATCGGTCTGGCGGATGTGGAAAATATAAATGAATCGCCTGCTTTGGAATTCAGAGGTATTAAATACAACGTGCCTTGGGAAACTTACCGCCCCAGTTCTGCACTGGACCAACATATGGAAACCGCAAAAGATCTGAAATACTGGGAAGCATTTCTTGATATGATGGTAGAAAACCGCTTCAATGTGATTAGTCTTTGGAACATGCACCCCTACACTTTTATGATTCAGCCGAAAAATTTTCCGTTGGCAAGTCCATGGACGGATGAAGAATTTGCTGAATGGCAACACCTCTATCGCGAAATATTTCGTATGGCAAAAGAACGCGCACTCGATACGTATATCGTGCATTGGAACATTTTTGTAAGCAAGGCATTTTCTGATAACTACAACGTTGCAAAAGTCAATTTCTATCCTCACTACTATGTGCCGGGCGATACTTCAGAAATCGTAAAACAGTATTTACGTGAAAGTGTAAAACAGGTGTTGGAAGAATATCCTGATCTGGATGGCATCGGAATTTCCCATGGTGAGGGAATGGCAGGAATGACACCACTGCAACGACAAAAATGGGTAGACGAAGTGCTCATTGCCGGAATGCTTGATGTCGATCGGCCTGTAAAATTAATTCATCGCGTGCCCTTTTCATCCGGAACATCATCCGATCCTGGAGTTAGTAAAAATGTGGAAGTGGTTACCCGCGAAGCAATGGAACGACTTGACGATAAATTTGAAGGCCCTATTTGGGTGGAAATAAAATTTAACTGGTCGCACGCGCATTCAACACCAAAACTTGAAAAAGTGCATGGAGGAAAGCTCGGAGATACCTACTTCAATCCTCTCCCAAAAAATTACAAAATTGTTTGGCAGGCCCGAAATGAAGACTTTTTTGCATTACGCTGGGGTGTTCCTGATTTTATAAGACAACATATTGCATTAAACGGACAGGCAGATTATGTGGGTGGCTATTTTACCGGTTCGGAAACCTACATCCCGGCGCTCGATTATTTTACGGCAATTGATGATCCGGTTGACTGGAAATGGGCATTTGAACGCCAGTGGCTCTATTATAAACTTTGGGGCAGGTTGCTTTACAATCCGAAAACTCCTGATGAAGTTTTCCAGGCCGAATTTAACAGACGATATGGTGAAAAGGGCGATCATTTACTAAAAGCATACGAACTGGCATCATCCACGCAGTTACGACTTGCGTCTTTATACGATTCAAGATGGGATTTTACACTTTATAGCGAAGGATTTCTTGCACTCCAGGGCGATACCACAAAATACATTTCTGTTAATCAGCTTATCCAACAACCAACAATGGCCTCAAATTATGTTTCAGTTGGCGATTATGTAAGCGCAACACTTAACGACAGCACATTTGATGATAACAAAATCACCCCTCCAAAACTTGCTGAATTACTGGAAAATGATAATGCTGAAGCCCTTAGTATAGTAAATAAAATTGATATTTCGGGAAATGCCTCACTTATGTACGAAGTGGCCGATGTAAAAATATGGGCTAACCTGGGATTTCATCTTGCTGAAAAAATAAAAGGTGCTCTGGCACTCGAAACTTATCGTTTAAAAGGTGGCGAAGAAAACAAGGAAATGGCCGTAGAACATTTAACCAAAGCTTTGGCATACTGGGATGAGGTAATTAAAATCTCACGGCCTATTTATAAAGACATGCCTTTGACCCACTACAACCATAATTTTTATGATGCCAATAATGATAATTTGTTTCACTGGGCGCTGATCCGCGATGAAGTAGCCAACGATGTGGAGATTGCCAGACAGAGTAAATTCAGGGATTAATTATGAATTTGAGAATGAATCAATTATCTGGGGTTGTAATTTCTGTTATTATCCTGTTTTATACGGATTTAAATTTTACGAACCTAAAATCAGATAATCAGGCAAAACATAATTATAAGGAAAAAACAGCCATTACTTTCGAACGTATTGGAACTACAGATGATATTGGTATTATGAGCTTATTTGTTTACGATGATAAATTATATGCCGGAACGTATAATCCGGGTTATGTTTCCATTTATACCTACAATAAATCTGGTAGTTGGAGTAAAACAGCCAGCTTAAATGCGGGAGAATCGGTATTTGCCTTTGAAAAATTTAAAGGAAATTTATATGCCGTTACCGAAAGTAAAGGTCAATTATACAAATCTTCCGATGGAAAAGATTTTAATATAATATTTACTTCAGATAACAATTTGGGATTGGGAATTAAAGTATTCAAAAATGATTTGTATGTAACTTTTACATCTTTTTTATATCAAGGTACCGGTCCCTTACTTTATAAATCCGGTGATGGGAATTTGTTTACAAAAATTTTATGGCCTCCAACGAACGGACAATATGAAGTATATGAATCACAGGTTGTGGGCACTACAATGTTTACCTGTGTGTATAATGCCGATTATTCAAAAACCAAAGTATTTGCCACTTCTGACGGCGTTAAATGGGTTCTTGCTAACGAATATTCCGGGATCATTAATTTTTTAACGGTCCATAATAATAAAATCTATGGCATAAGAAATGGTAAATCAATTCATGTTTATGATGGACAAAAAGAAGAAATTTTATATACCGCAGACATTCAGAATTCGTTTCAGGCACTTACATTTTTTAATGATGAGATGTATCTTTTAACCACTTCCGGCTGGAAAAAAACTTCTGGTGAGAAAGCAGCTTTGTATCGTTTTAATCTGAAATCAAGAGAGTTGATTAAATTAGGAAGTTTTGATGAACTGGAAGGAATGGCTTTGGAAGTTTACAATAACAACTTGTTTATCGGAACCAAAGATCACTCAAAAAACTCAGGCAGCGTTTATAAAATGGTTGTTACAAAGAATTAAATTCTGGCCTTAATCATTTTTAAAAAATAAAAAATTAACACAACCATGAGAAATTTTGCATTTTTCTTATTCATTACAATTTCAATTTCATTACATGCCCAAAAGCCAACAATCGAAGATTTATTTATTAATGATCGCATTCCTGCTAAACTTAAGCTGGACGAACTAATATCATTATTAAAAATTGATTCGATCGTAATTAAACCTGAATACATGGATGCAATCGATCCTGATTCCTTGGTTTATATAGGTGAATCGTACTTTTATTATTATAAAGGAAACAACAATTGCTATTTATCTAAGGTGGCCTTTAATGATAAAATCAAATCTCTCAGGATTGATGAATACGTATTTGATAAGCAAAGTACCTATGATGATATCAAATCGGCATTTTCGTCATGCTCTGCCCTATCAGATGGAATCTCCATTTACAATGATCCGCTTAATTATGAATCATGTAGAATCGATATTGAAGATTATGATGGCAGTTTTCTTTTCTTCTTTCATGAAAAGATGCTTAAACTATTTTTTGTTTGGCAACCCGTTTAATGCAAAAAAGGCCCGAAAAATAATCTCCGGACCTTTACTAAATTCAGTCAGTTCGTTTTACTTTCTGGGTGATGGTCCAAGGTATTTCGGGCTATCGCTCATCGTGCAAATTTTTTCATTTTCATTTGCATCCAGAATCATAAATTCAGGTGTTTCGGCAGTGCAGGGAGTCCACGTTTCACCGCTTTCACCGTTTGGATCGCCAAATTTTGTAAAATTAGTCCAGTAATCCACCATTTGCAAACTTAATGCTTCATCGCCTGCAGAAAAAGGCCTCCAGCTATGTCTGAAAGAATGGAAAACATACCATAGATCGGACGAATGAAAAGCACCGTTTTCATCGCCCGGTAATTGGCGGCCAAACATATATGCATAAGCTGGCTTGTTGCTTTGTTGCTCACGCAGCTTGCAGAAATCAAGAATAGCCTGCGATGCATCTCTCGAATCATTGGCGGTAAAACCAAAAATATATGGAATGTCAGCAATCTCTTCGGCCAAGGCAGTTTCACTAAAAGTTCCCGTTAAAAAATAATCGTCAATCACCGGGCTCCATCTGAGGTTATTACCGGTTTCATCGGCATATTTACCTGCCAATTCAAGTAATTTATCAAATGAAAGTGCGCGCATGCCTTCCAGCGTTGTTATTTCAAAATGGTCCATCATCGCTTTATTTTGTAACTGCGCAGTATCTAACGGAACACCCGGCCTTGAGTTATCCAATCCTCCCCCACTCATGCTTATCGCTTTGCTGATCATACTTTTTGACAACGGAGAAGCACATAACGATTGAACACTACCGGCCCCGGCACTCTGCCCAAAAATCATAATATTATCTGGATCGCCACCAAATTGCTCAATATTGTTTTTAATCCATTTCAAAGCAGCGGCCTGGTCCATTAATCCATAATTTCCTGACACGCCGTGCTGACTTTCTTCAGATAAAAGTGGATGTGAAAAAAAGCCGATAACTCCAAGCCGATAGGTTACCGAAACTAAAATTACGCCTCTTGAAGCCCAGTCTTCACCACCATCCATTTCAGGTTCAAAACCAAATCCTTCGCGATATCCGCCTCCATGTATCCACATGGCTACAGGCAATTTTTTATCAATTTCACCTGCGGCAGGTGTCCAAACATTCAAATAAAGACAATCTTCATCAAACGGAACAGAACCACTGGCTTGCCACTCTCTGCCATAAAAACTTTCCGGATCCCAGGTTACCTGTGATGCGGCTGCGCCATAGGTATCAGCAACTTTCACCTCTTCCCACGGAGTAACAGGTTGTGGCTCCTTCCAGCGCAAATTGCCAACCGGTGGCGCTGCAAATGGAATTCCTTTATAAGCTACAATTCCAACGGTTTCAGTCTCTACTCCCTGTATTTGTCCACCTTCAATAATCAAAACAGGATTTGGATTTTTTTTAGTGCAGGATGCAAAAGCAAACAGCACGAAAACAATAAATAAAAATAATAGATTTTTAAACATGTCATTAAGTTTAGAATAGTTAGAATATTACATTTATATCTGATCTCAATTGAAAAAAAACAATTCCGGCTCAATTTAATTTGTTTTCTGATTTTCTGGTGACCATTGATTTTCCGAAAAACAAGCGAGAAAATCAAGATATCGATGATATACAAATATATGCAGAAACAATTTAATTATTATCGTGTGTCTTTGTATTTGTTGTAACTTAGGCTACGTTCATAAAAAAGGTTCGGAATTGATAAACCGAACCTTTTTATATAATATTTTTGATTGTTTATTATCTCGGAAAACCTCCACCCAAATATTTTGGACTGTCGGTCATTGCGCTTATATCTTCATTTTCATTAGCGTCAAATACCATAAATTCCGGCGTTTCTTTTGTATATGGAGTCCATTTGCCGCCATCCTTTCCATTTGGATTACCATATTTGGCAAAGTTTGTCCAATAATCAACCATGTGAGTACTCAAAGCTTCATCACCAGCTGTGAATGGCCTCCAACTGTGTTCAAATGAATGGAAAACATACCACAAATCGGAAGAGTGAAAAGCTCCGCTTTCGTCGCCTGGCAGCTGACGTGCGAAAAGATAGGCATAAACCGGTTTATCACTTTGTTCTTCACGCAACAGGGCAAGATTAGCAACTGCCTGTGTCATGTCGTTCATATCGTTTGCAGTAAAACCAAACATGTAAGGAATGTCAGGAATTTCGTTGGCGCGCGCAGTTTCAGCAAATGAAGCGGTTAAGAAATAATTATCGACAACCGGACTGAAAAATGCACGTTTGCGCGTTTCAGCGCTGTATCTGCTAACGAGTGAGGTTAATGAGTCAAATGAAAGTGAACGCATTTCGTCCAAGGTTGTAATATCAAAATAATCCATCATTGCTTTATTGGCATTTTGAATGGTATCAAAAGGCATTGCAGGCATTCTTCCTTCACTCAATCCACCGGCGCTCATACTAATTGCTTTTGCCACAAGATCCCTTGATTTTGGTGATGCAAGCAAAGTTTGAACACTGCCACCTCCGGCGCTTTGTCCGAATATCATTACATTATTCGGGTCGCCACCAAATTGTTCTATATTATCATGAATCCATTTTAATGCTGCTGCCTGGTCCATTACACCATAATTACCTGAAACACCGTTTGGACTTTCAGCTGATAATAATGGATGTGAAAAGAAACCTAAAACACCTAGACGATAAGTTACCTGCACCAAAATTACACCTCTGGAAGCATAATCAACACCACCATCCATTTCAGGTTCATATGCAAAACCTTCCCGATAGCCACCACCGTGTATCCACATGGCAACAGGTAACTTTTTATTTACCTGACCAGCTGCAGGAGTCCAGATATTCAAATAGAGACAATCTTCAGTAAACGGAACTGAACCGCTTGCCTGCCACTCCCTTCCGTAAAAACTTTCAGGGTCCCAGGTGGTTTGTGATGCAGCGTCGCCATAAGTATCGGCAACTTTTACACCTTCCCATGGCACAACAGGCTGTGGTTCCTGCCAACGCAGGTCACCAACTGGTGGAGCAGCAAAAGGAACTCCCTTATATGCAATAATTCCCTCTGTTCCGGTTTCAACGCCCTGTAACTGGCCTCCTTCAATGGTTAGAACAGGATTCGGATCACTTTTTGTGCATGATGCCAAAGCAAATGCAATGATACTAATAATAAAGAATGATAAATTTTTCATGATAATTTTAAGATTTTTATGAGTTTGAATTTAGTTCATTTAATTATCAGAGAACTGTTTCTTCAAATATAAAAAGAAACACATAAATTCCGAGGTCGTAAATCTAATAAAATTCTAATTAACAAAATTATGGAATGGTTATTCAACTACTATTTATTGTTTGTTTTTTTTATAAATTCCATTAATTTTCGATCTTGATTGCGTTTTATTTCACATTTGTTATCAAAATACATTGTTATTCCGTTTTCAGCAGTGTAAGGATTCCATTCAGGCAATTTCCCTGAAATATTTGGATCTCCGGTTTTTGCAAAATATATCCAGGATGAGCTCATTTTATCTGCCAGATCATAAGCTTCCTGACTTTGACCAGTGGAATTCTCAGATAAGTCAATATTATTAAATACAAATGCTAGTTCAAGCCCATGAAAAGAACCTCTTGTACTATCATTAACCGGAGTCTTCCATCCAAACAAGTAGTTGTAAACAGGCGCACTTTTTTCCGACGCTGCAGCATCGGCAGTAATTATAGTATTTGGCCTAAATACTGTGTCAATTGAAAGCAAATCCTGTGGAGTAAAATCAGGATAGGTTTCACTAAATAATCTGATATATTCATCCGTCTTGTCACCATAAGCTCTTACCAATCTTTCCTGAGCTTGGTCAATGGTTAAATCTTTTTGTCCGTAACTGCTTCTTATTAATTCATTATATGTTGTGCCAATCATCAAAGGAATTTCGCTTGAAATTGAAGAGAATCCTGGTGAAAACGGTTGTTGAAGTAAAACATCTCCATCAACCGTAGGGTCAAAACCAAAAACAATGCCCGTTCCCGGTGTCCTGAGTCCAACTGTTTTTTCGCAAGCTCTGTCGCCGGCTGCAACCAATTCATTGTAGGAAATGGTATCAAGCGCACCAACTTCATCGCATGAAAGTCCAAACTCATCTAGCAGCGCCATACCTATTTTCTGCGATTGCTCTTTTTGCATGGTATTGATTAACGTACCACTCATGATTATTGCTTTATGAAAAAGACCTTTTGCATCGGGCATACACATTAATGTGCCCACTTTTCCTCCCCCACCCAACTCGCCAAAAATGGTAACATTTTCAGGATCGCCGCCGAAATTTTTGATATTTTGGTTGATCCATTTCAACGACTCTACCAAATCAAGCATACCAACATTTCCCGATTTTGCGTATTTTTCACCACATGCGGACAAATCACAGTATCCAAGAATATTTAGCCTGTGATTTACAGAAACGACAACAATATCTCCCTTTTTTGATAATGCTGCCCCGTCAAAAATCACATCCATGTTACTTGAACCGGAAGCAAAACCGCCGCCATGGATCCAAACCATTACCGGGCGTTTTTTATTATCTTCAATTCCGGGAGTCCACACATTGACAACAAATGAATTCTTTTCATCCATATTTGCATTTGACGCCCGACTTGGTTGCATGGCAGTAGGACCATACTCGGTACACAAACGAATAGTGTCCCATGATTCAGGTTCATGCGGAGGCATAAACCTATCGGCTGTTGCATATGGAATGCCCTTAAATGCAAAAATGCCTTCGTTATAAATTCCACGTATATCACCGAACGCAGTTGAGGTTACCGTTCTTTCACTTCTTAATTCTTTGCTACCACAGCTTGCAATAAAAGTTGCTGTAATAATCAATAATAATGGAATTCGTAATTTGGATTTTTTCATAATTTTAAGGTTTATGCAAATATATGATTCAATTAAGATAAACACCTAATAATAAATATAGGTAATCATTTAGCTTTATTTGAGTATTTATTAATCAATTACTTTTCCCCCTTTTCCTAATTTTTTATTTTTGCGCACAAAGTATTAAATCAGATGATTGTTCAAGCTGAAAATAAGGAAATTAACGAACTGAGAGTGACAAATATTCTCCCTCAGACTCCATTCTGGGCAAGGGTAAAAAATAAACAAGGATTTATTCCATCCGGATTCCAGCTTACAGTCTCAAATGATCTTATCGATCCAAAAAAACAAAACAACAAATTCATCACCGACGATCTTTTGATTCTTCTAAAACCGGTGAACAATAGCCAGTGTTTTGCTTATGTTCCTTATGGCCCTAAACTGGAGCCTGAATTTGAAAATCATGGTGTTTTTCTTGAGGAATTATCTGAAGTATTGCGTCCTCACCTGCCAAAAAACTGTGTTTTTATCCGCTATGATTTACTGTGGGAAAATCAGTGGGCGCAAGATGATGATTATTTCGATAATGATGGAAACTGGCTTGGCCCACCAGCAGTTCAGACCCAGGAATTTAGATTGAATTTTAACACAAATAACTGGAACCTTAGAAAAAGCCCGGGCGATATTTTACCAAAAAATACTTTTTTTCTTAACCTTAAACTGGAAGAAAAAGAATTGCTTTACCGGATGCGCTATAACACTCGTTATAACATAAGAAAGGCATTTCGTGAAGGCATTCAGGTGAAGGAATACGGAATGGAAAATCTTGATGACTGGTATAAATTATATTGCGAAACTGCCATTAGAAATAATATGGTTATCCAGGATAAAGAATACTTTGCTTCTTTATTAGCCAACCAAAAAAAATACGACAAGGAAGTAAAAGTAAATCTTTTAATGGCCGACCTAAACAATGAAATACTGGCTTCAATGTTTTTAGTACTTTCCAATAAACGCGGTATTTATCTGTTTGGAGCCTCTTCTTCTGACAATAAGCAACACATGGCAAGTTATGCCTTGCAATGGGAAAGCATAAAACGAGCTAAAAAAAATGGCTGCTCAGAATACGACATGTTTGGTTGCGCTCCGAACTTAAACCGTTCTCACCCTTTATATGGTGTACACCTTTTCAAAAAAGGGTTTGGAGGCCGGTTATTTCACCGCATGGGTTGCTGGGACTATCCATTTCTAATTGAGGATTATGACCTCATGATAGCACAGGAAATGAATAATTAGGTGACTTTTTTCAGAGTAAAATCATTCTTACCTTTGATTTTACTGATTGTCAGTGATAATCAGTTATAAATACTTTCCTGATGAAACCAATAATCGACCACATTCAAATTACTGTAAATGATTTAAAAACTGCTGAAAGTATTTATGATAAGTTCCTTCCATTGGTTGGTTTTGATATAACAAAGAAGGCAAGTGCATTTATTGAAGAACATGATTTTCATGTAATTGAGTATTCACATCCTGATCTCGCATTTGCAATTAATTCGCCACGTAAAGCTTTTGTCAATGATATAATTCACCGCAGAAAACCGGGGTCACTGCATCACCTCGCATTTAAAGCTGAAACCAGAGAAGAAGTAGATAACATCTATTTAGAGCTTGTTAAAATCGGTGCGTATATCGTGAGCAAGCCCACCATATATTCAGCCTATAGTCCAGATTATTATGCTTTATATTTCAAAGATTTTGAAGGAATTAAATATGAAGTTGTTTGCACAAAAAAAATAGTTGAAATCAATTAAGGCGAAATTGAACCTAAGCATTAAGAAATAGGTTTCATAAAAGAAAATATCGATTATGAGCAACAAAACACCAAAAGTTACAGGTATAGGAGGAATCTTCTTTTTCACAAAAGATCCGGGAGCAACAAAAGAGTGGTACAAAAAAAATCTTGGATTTAATACTAATGAGTGGGGATCGACATTTGAATTCAGAAATTCTGATAATCCGGATGAAATAAATTATCTGCAATGGAGTCCGTTTAAGGATGGTGACAAATATTTTGAGCCATCCGAAAAACCGTTTATGATTAATTACCGAGTTCAGAACATTGAGGAACTGGTTAAAAATTTAAGCGCAAACGGCGTCATCATTCTGGATGAAATTGAAACCTACGATTATGGTAAGTTTGTTCATATAATGGATGCAGATGAAAATAAAATTGAGCTATGGGAACCGGTGGGCAATGATTTTTCTGAATCGGACAAAGACTCTGCAGAGTAACTTTTAACACCTGTCAATCAAATTATTCATCTCTTTCCAGATAATATCTATGGCTGAATGTGATTTGTGAAAATACTTCGAAAACTCAGGAATAAATCATCACCAATTACCCTTTATTTTTCTGACAATCAATAATTAATGTATTGATTTCTTCCTCTGATAATGGTGTCCGGGAATTGATATTTCTTTCATTACTTTATTTTCCTGCACAAGCCTCCGTCATCATTTTTAAAGCAGTTTCCAATTTACGGGCTTGTTCAATATCTTTAGCTTTAATTTGAAATTTATCCGTAAAATCATCAGATTCCCCGTTCTCATAAACCTGTACCAGGTCATTTCCTCCTTTTATTTGGATAGTAACCAAAGCTTCGGCTCCATGTGTTTGGAACTGAATTTTATTAAAATCCACATCTTTCAAATTAAATTCATAATCGTATTGGGTATCATCGCTTACATCATTCAGATGGTATTTCATCAGACACTCATCATCTCCTTTTTCAACCGACTGTAAATAAGAATCTGTTTCAACCACAACATCACTAACAGCTGACAACACATATTTTTCAGCTTCTGAAGCATTTGCAAAAGCAATCGTCTTTTCCATCTTTTCCATTGCAAGTTGATTGAAACGGGTGAATGCTCCGGCTAATTCCCGGGCGGTTTCAATATCCGGACATCTTATCTGTATTTTGCTGTCGAAATCAACGTCCTCATCATTTTCAGTAGTCCTGATTAACTCCCGATCTCCGATGGTTTTAAGAGTGATAAACACATTGTTTCCACTCGTATTAAATGAAACCGGAATTTTTCCAAAATCAGCAGCATTGGCAACATATTCATATTTGTCTCCTCCCGAAACATCTTCCAATGTATAAATGAAAACCATGTCATTTTCAGGGGATAACTCAAATTTCTGTTCATACGCATCCTGGTTAATCACTACTTCTGAAATATCATTTTTGAGTATTTCGGTACATTGTTCTGCAGTATATTTTGAATAATCCACCGTTTCCTCATTTTCCGCAATCCCAATAAGCGCTTCAAGCTGAGCTTCCAGCATTCGGGCATCTTCAATCGATTTCGTTTTTAATTCAAATTCACTGGCATATCTTCCTACTTCGCCGTTTTTATTGTATGCAATTAAATCTCGTTCACCTTTAGTAATTAACGGAATTACCACTTCTTCCCCATCGGTCTCAAAATCAATTTTATGCGAGTTTAAATCTGCTACATTTACGGTGTATGTTTCAACCTCATCGCCCGCTGAATTACTTAATTTAAACGTTACAATATTGTTGTTGTCAGTATTGTAGCTAAAGTCCTGAACATATACTTCATCGTTAACCTGCACTTCGTCTTATGGCCTTATCAATGTCATCAAGCAATGTTTGTTTATCGTTGCTCACGGCAATATTCAATTTTGAATTATCCTTGGCATATTCTGCAACTGCTTTTAACGCATCCGATAATTTGCGCGCCTCCTCAATGCCCGATGCATAAAATACCAGTTCGTCATCATAATTCTGAACTTCCCCATCTTCAACCACCTTTATCAAATCTTTCCCCCCATTTGTTCCTGCAGAAATTTCCACCAATTCCTTTCCCGGCTCAAATTTTACCAGAAATGGATTCAGGTCAATGGCATTAACTGACCTTACAACTTCTTCACCCTTTTTGGAATCGGTAATGCTAACCGAAATCAGTAAATGATTATCAGCATCGTAACTGAAAGTTTGACGATATTCTGTTTTTTTGTCTTTTACAGTAACTGTATTTTCTTTAAGATAATTCAGGTTTCCCTCCAATTCCTGTCCGTAAAGCGCAGTACCACAAAGAAGGCAAACACCAGTAATAAAATATAAAATATGTTTCATAATTTTATTTTTTTAATTGCTATTTTGGCTCAGCAGGAGTAATATTTTTACTACTGATTAAAAACTTTCCAACACTGTCTTTTGTTCATTTTTCCATCATTTCGCAAACAGATTTCATTAATATCATTCATTAATCTTTTCAACAATTTTGAAAAAAAACCTGCTTGCAATTTAAAGTGCGTGAAAAACATTAAAATTTATTTAGAAGAAATTGCTTCCCAGCACAAAATAGAAAGTCCCGTTGGTTACCACTACCTCTTCACCCGTTGGATTATCATTGGAGCCATTTATCCCGATTGCCGTGAATTCAAAAGTACCGGTTACATACGTATCTGTTAATTCAGTAATTGTAATGGAACCACTACCTTCATCAAATTCTTTATTAACTACAAAATAGGTCGTCGTTACTTCATCATCAATGCTGTATTGCGCTTCTGTCAGGTCGAATGTTCCAACGCCTGGATTATCAATATCTAACGTAATTGATGAAGGAGGTTCAGCTTTCGATAAAAATCCTACCACTGACAATCTTGATCCATCAACATCTGTCAATAAAGCAGTTCCCAGGTCAGTACAAACGTGAGTACCATCAATTTTTGCCTCCATTGAATTTCCTGTTCTGCTCTGACAATCCGTTGATCCGTCAGTTGAATCATTTTTTTTACAGTTTGTTGAGAATACACCAATCAACAAAAAACCAATCAATACTTTGTAAATATTTGTTTTTATCATTTTTTATAAATTCTGTTTCGCTAATACAATAAACTTTATCCTCCGTTCAATAGAAAACACATCTTCAATTAAAATACTGAACGATCATTTCATTTTCACATCTATTTCTCCTGATTTTAGCCCGGTGATTTCAAATTTACTACTGTAATTTTTATCGATTGTTGTTGCAAGATCGTCAGTTGTTCCGGCGTGCCTAACTGCGTAAACTGCTGTATTATCTTCGAATTTCGACAGCTCCACACTGTTTACGCCGGTAGTTTTTTCAATTAAATCCTGCGATTGGCTTTTCTGAGAAAAAGTTACATTTGAAATTACCACCATAGTAAGATTCGAACCTAACTCGTCCTCTGATGGCAGAGGAATATTGTCTTTTTCTGCTGCAAGATATTCAGTTGCTTTTATAATTCCCTTTTCCAGCGCATCAGCCACAGCAGGATCGGTATTGGTACTATGAGACAGAAAACTAACCCTAAACGAATTGGCAGAAGTACTTTCGGTGTTAATGCTTGTTGACTTTAGAATTTCACGTGTTTGGGGATTGATAATTTTCAGAATAAATCCAATTTTAGCCTTTTTTATTGATCCCCCAATACCCAACACTCTGGTACCTGTAGATGCATTGTTATACTCGGTAACCTCGCCGGTAACAATAATCTGAGCCAGTTTCATTTTTCCTTTTTCAACTCCTGTGGCAGCATTAAAATAATCAGAATTTGAAGCATCAATTTCAGTTGTCATATCTGAAAGATTTTTTTGTTCTTCCAGCACATTAAAGCAATTTACTTCGCTTAATGCATTTGTTAGCATGGTGCTCATATTCTCGCCCAATACAGAGGGAGCATTGGATGCTGTTGAAGAAAACCTTGCAACGGTAACCCGAATGCGTTGATCCAGCGGAATGTCTTTGCACTGTTCTTTAATCGCTTCAAACGTCACTTCAACGTCCGATTTTTTGTCTTTTGAATTTTGGGCATTTGCAACCTGAACTATTGCAAATATTCCACTAACAATCATGAATAGTATTAGCTTTTTCATATTTTAATGTTTTTAGTTATTAATTAATTTTATTATCATATCGCATAATAAATTCCTAACCTACAAATTGTAATCTACTGGATATGGGTTTCAGAAATTTATTAGTCACTGGCAATAGATTCCAGCAAACCAATTTGCTCACCTTTTTGCAAGAAATTTTTCAACGCAGATTTCTCCTCTTCTGTTCTTTCGGAAAACCCGTCTATATCATTAAAAACCCGAGTACTACCAACATCAATATAATGATTATTAGGATCGCCATAATCTTCCAGAACAACTAGTGCGATATACAAATCCTGAATTCCTTCAGATTCTATTTTTCCTGAAAAAACAAAAGTTGAGAAAACCGAATCATTATATTGGGAATCATATGTTTTATTCTTTGCAAAAACAGAAAAGAAATCCCCATCTCCTACAATAAAACTTCCATAGCCCGTTCCTTCCTGCGAAGTATTATCCTCGATATATTCTGTGGTTAAAGTAAGCTCTTCATTATTCTGATTTAAAAATGACAATGTTATGTCGTTAAACTCACGCCCAGGATAATCGGATGAGATATTGCTGGAAACTAAAACTGATCGGGAAAATAGAAAAGTGCCTTCAATATTTGCCGGATTTCCACCTGTATTTATTGGCATTCCTAGCGAATCAAGAATGTCAAGAATATCTTGAGAAATAAAATCATTAATATCACGTGAAAGCCCGTTTTCTTCGATTAAACCTGTTTCGTCTTTCTTACAGTTGGTGATAAATATACCAACCAACAGCAGACTTGCTAAAATGTAATTTGTGTTTCTTTTCATTTTGTATTTTTCTATGTTTGAAAATTTAGAAACTGAACACCATGCTCTAAACATAAATGTGCACTAAAACTCTTTGATACACCAGATTGACAAGTATTGTAATTTTGCAGTTACAAACATGTTTTCAATTGTTCAAAAAAATTGAACAAATAGCTCTTAGTATTTACTTGTGTTATTCAAAATAGAATAAAACCCAATACGGCTACTTCCCTATATGTGTATCCTCAAAAAATATATATTCTTAATCAAAAATTGATTTCTGCTGTTTGGAAATTAGAAATTTAAAAAATAGTTTATTTAAAAATGTACTTTCCAAGATATCCTCACCAAAAATGATTCGGATAAAACAAAAACAATTATACTTTCGATCTACAAACAAATAACTCATTATAAATTAAATGTTTGAAACAATTTACAAAATCATTATAAGAATTAAAAGGTATTTAATTATTTATTTTAATTAAATTTTTGTCGAAACGAAATTTAAAGACACTTAACACACTGTATTTATGCTTATTAAGTCACCAAACGAATATTCAAAACTCTAATTTCTTTTAAATATCCAGGTTACCAATTTAATTTGTTTCCTGCTTGATTAGCCAGAAAATATATGTTGAATTAACTCGCTTCAATTGTTTCTCTCTTACCAATGCAGCTCTTTTATCCGGCATTTTCAAGATAAACCATTTTCCAGGGACCTTTATTGGAGTATATCGGCTCTTTCCGTTGTTGTGTTCTTCTAATCTTAAATTGGGATATGCAGTATAGCCCCTGTAAAACAAACCCGATTGCTCCGATTGAATGATATAAACAAAATAATAATCCATAAATGAAAAAAGGGAAAATTATTCTCCCTCTCTGGCGGTGCGGACGGGACTCGAACCCGTCTCGCCTCAGGCGAGATGACAGGCCGATATCCTAACCAGCTACCACTATGGCACTTATTAAATACCTTGCTGTAAATCGTTTAATGTATTAACGATATTTGTTTCCTGCTTGATTAACCAGAAAATATATGTTGAATTAACTCGCTTCAATTGTTTCTCTCTTACCAATGCGGCTCTTTTATCCGGCATTTTTTCAAGATAAACCATTTTCCAGGGGCCTTTACCGGCAGTGTATCGGCTCTGTCCGTTGTTGTGTTCTTCGAGTCTTAAGGCAGGATAAGAAGTATAACCTTTGTAGAGTAAACCCGACTTCTCTGATTCGATGATATAAACAAAATAATCCATAAATGAAAAAAGGGAGCTTATTGCTCCCTCTCTGGCGGTGCGGACGGGACTCGAACCCGTCTCGCCTCAGGCGAGATGACAGGCCGATATCCTAACCAGCTACCACTATGGCACTTATTAAATACCTTGCTGTAAATCGTTTAATGTATTAACGATATTTGTTTCCTGCTTGATTAACCAGAAAATATATGTTGAATTAACTCGCTTCAATTGTTTCTCTCTTACCAATGCGGCTCTTTTATCCGGCATTTTTTCAAGATAAACCATTTTCCAGGGGCCTTTACCGGCAGTGTATCGGCTCTGTCCGTTGTTGTGTTCTTCGAGTCTTAAGGCAGGATAAGAAGTATAACCTTTGTAGAGTAAACCCGACTTCTCTGATTCGATGATATAAACAAAATAATCCATAAATGAAAAAAGGGAGCTTATTGCTCCCTCTCTGGCGGTGCGGACGGGACTCGAACCCGTCTCGCCTCGGCGAATGACAGGCCGATATTCTAACCAAACTGAACTATCGCACCAATATTTTTATTTCATGGAGCTCAGTGCTTATTTTCTCGAACCCGTCTCGCCTCAGGCGAGATGACAGGCCGATATTCTAACCAAACTGAACTACCGCACCAATATTTTTATTTCATGGAGCTCAGTGCTTATTTTCTCGAACCCGTCTCGCCTCAGGCGAGATGACAGGCCGATATTCTAACCAAACTGAACTACCGCACCAATATTTTTATTTCATGGAGCTCAGTGCTTATTTTCTCGAACCCGTCTCGCCTCAGGCGAGATGACAGGCCGATATTCTAACCAAACTGAACTACCGCACCAATATTTTTATTTCATGGAGCTCAGTGCTTATTTTCTCGAACCCGTCTCGCCTCAGGCGAGATGACAGGCCGATATTCTAACCAAACTGAACTACCGCACCAATATTTAAAAAATCAAAAGAACTAATCAAAATGAAGTGTAAATTGGACTCGAACCTGTCTCGCCTTTGACGAGATGACTGGCTGTTATTTTAACCAACAATACACCACAATATTTTTAATGAACTTTTTCAAATTTCCTTCCTGAAAAGGTGCTGCAAATATATACTTTCTTTTTTTTCCCGCAATACAAAAAGTAATTTTTTTCAAACCACATTTAACACTCATAAAAAGCCAGTGCAAACTATGCGTTATGCCGCATCACTACAAGGTTTTCTACCTTTAAATTCTTTTCACCGTTCCATCTGTAGGCGGTCAGATTTCTTGTTCCTGTAACACAGGAATCAACACAACAAATGTTTGGTTTAATAATAAACGGACCACTAAAACGACAGTAATGTCCGAAGAAAACAATTGGAGCATCTTCGGGGTATGGATTAAGTTCAGGGACAAGTTGCTGTGGAATTTCATAATGAGGAAGTTTGAATTTACTCTCGAATGATATTTCCTCAAAAGTTTTACCTGCTGCCTGCTCCCACCACCGCATACGAAAACTTCGTGCCGATACTCCTTTGTTATTGACAATTTTCAGGTCTGCAGGCATCCTGAAATCGATACCTTTGGTAAGAGTTGTAATACTTTTTCCGATTTCTGATTTGGGTTTATTATATACCTTCCTAAAAATACTTTTTCTTGACTTTCCTTCCATTTCTGATTTTTTAATCGATTCAACAGCCTGATCAGACCAACAGGCATGAACGATACGAATATCACCCAAATCTATAAATAGAGGTAGTTCACGCATCCATTTTTGATGACTTTTCCACTCTTCACTTCTTTCTAAAGGAAACTGGTTGATCGTTTTATATAGCGAGAGAAAATTTTTCTGACTGGAATTTATTACCGGAAGCCCATCCTTATTTTTTAAATAATAGGTAATGGCATTAATTTCATGATTTCCCAATATTGCCAAAGCTTTATCATTCTCAACCATTTTACGGACGATACGAATTGTCTTCCTTATTTCCGGGCCACGATTTACAAAGTCTCCTACAAAGATTGCCTTTCGTGAAGGGTGAGAAAAGCCATTTTCTGTTTTTGTGTAACCCATTTCAAGCAACAACTTTTTAAGCAAAGTTGCATACCCGTGTACATCTCCTATAATATCGTACATAGTAATATTAAATAAAAACGAATATAAAAAAATAGCCACCAAAAAGGCAGCTATTTTAATATTTTATTTATTACAGATTACCAGAAGTAAGCGTAAAGCGCAATAAGTATGATGGCAATTCCCATCGCTCCGATAAAGAAAGTACGGTCTGTTTTGAACAGTTCAGGTTCTACTTCATAAGCTTTGTTGTCTTGTGTTGGATAAGTTGCATTGTTGTACATCATTAATGAAAGGAATCCGAACAAGAAAACCAAAAGAATTGTTGATTGATATCCTAAATTTCTTAAGTCGTATCCAAACCATGGTGTTCCGAATACTATTGTTACCACTGCAGCAATACCGGAAAGTATAGCAAGGAATAAACCTGCTCTTTTCAATTTCGTCTTTCTTATTTCTGAAATTGGAGTTGCAGGTGTCCTGTGGGTATCAGTCAATGTCAGGATTACTGCCATCGTTATTAAAATAACACAAGTGTACCCCATTCTAAGTTGGAAAGGAACATCCGATGCAACGAATTTAAGAATAATTGAAGTCGGTAAAGTAGCAATGGTAGTCCACAAAGCAGCTCGGTTTGATGCTCGTTTCCAGAGAATTCCCATACCAAACACTACTACAACACCCGGATAAATAAAACCGGTAAACTCCTGTATGTACTGGAATGCCTGGTCAAGACCGCCAAGAAGAGGTTTTGCTGTAAACATTGCCACAACTAATGCTACCAATGCAGAAATACGACCCACTTTAACAAGTTGATGTTCTGTTGCATGTTTATTAATTACCTCTTTGTAAATATCCATAGTAAATATGGTTGAAGTAGAATTTAGCATTGATGCCAATGAAGAAACAACAGCAGCAATTAACGCAGCAAACGCAAGCCCCCTGATACCAGTTGGAGCAAAATTCCGGAGCAACCAGGGATACGCCTCGTCTGATTTAGAAATAACCCCTGACAAATTTCGAGCAAGTTCTGGAAATGCTTCCTGGTGCTCAAAAATCACAAAAGCTGCAATACCAGGAATAACAACAATCAGAGGTATCAATATTTTTAAATAAGCTCCAAAAAGCAAACCTCGTTTAGCTTCTTTCATATTCTTAGCAGCCAAGCCTTTTTGAATAATGTACTGGTTGAATCCCCAGTAACCAAGGTTTGTCAACCACATTGCTCCAAAAATTACAGCTACTCCCGGAAGGTCAACAAAAGGATCTTTAGTTCCACCGGTACCGTCTGGTATTAACGACCTTCCCTTTTCAATAATCATATTAAAATGTAAGTCGTTAGGAGTAGAAACAACTTTATCATAAACCATCCGGAATCCATCGATAGCACTGTTGGTATCGCTAATTGCCGCCAATGCAAACCAGGCAGTAATTAAACCACCTCCTACAAGAAATACAACCTGTAAAACATCTGTCCAGGCAACCGCTTTTAAACCACCGTATATTGAATAAACACCTGCAAATACAAGCAACCCGATAACCCCATACATTTTGGGAATACCAAGAATTTGCTCCATGGCAGTTGCACCAAGCCATGAAACTGATGTAAGGTTTACAAATAGATAAACGAGAAGCCAGAAAAATGAGAAAAAGAATGCTACACCTTTACCATACCTGTCTCTCGCCAGTTGAGGCATAGTGTAAATTTTCTTTTCCAACATAACCGGCAAAATAAATTTGGCTACAATAATAAGAGCTGCAGCTGCCAGCCATTCATAAGCAGCAATAGCCAAGCCAATTGCAAATCCGGAACCTGACATTCCGATAAATTGCTCTGCCGAGATATTAGCCGCGATTAATGAAGCACCGATTGCCCACCATGAAAGTGATCCTCCGGCAAGGAAATAATCTTTCGAATCTTGTTCATGCCCTTTTTTATTTCTCGAAATAAATAATCCAAGGGCAACAATTAGGATGACATATCCTACAAATATGCCATAATCTAAAGGTTGAAATCCACCATTCATAAGTTTATTAATTTAATTTGTTTATAGTTAATTTATATAGTTTAATAATAGAGTGCCCAAATTTAAAATTTTTACTTTAGGAAAACTTATTTTTTAAAATTAATGGGGAAAATAATACACTTATTCTGCTATGAAACCTCAATTTAGAATCTTTACAATTTGATCGCTTTTCACAATAAAGTGCTAAAATCATCAAAGTATTTTTCGATATTTAAAGCTCAAGTTTTACAGAGCCTTTGGAACGAATAAATAATTTGTGACATTTCCCTTCACCATAAACATGTTCTAATGTTTTCATGTATTCGTCTATCTTAATTTGAGGAACGAACGCCTGGATAGTTCCACCAAATCCACCGCCATGAACACGCCAGGCACCGCTACCTTTCAGAATCATTTCACTCAATGCCAATGCAAGTGAAACCACCTGCTCATCTTTGTGAACCACATCAAAAATATTTTGATTATACATATAGGAACTGTAACCTGATTCTACAACCATTTTCAGGAAAGATTGAAAATCATTGTTTTCGAGTGCTACCACCTGGTTTGAAACGCGCTCATTATCGCCATAAAAATGGAATGCCCGCAGAATTGCCCTGTCACCAGTTTTTTTGCGAATTTCAGGGATGTTTTCTATAATCTGTTCCAAACTCACTTCTCTTAAAACTTTCGCGCCTAATTCTGCAGCAACAGCTTTCATTTCAGTTGGCAGCGATGCATATTCAGCCTGCGTTGCAGGGTCGTCATGTCCACCTCCAACATCAGTAATTACCAATGAAAACTCAGTGGAAACAAAATCAAAATCTACTTCTTTTACGATTGGTTTAGCGGGGTCTTTGAAATCAATAGTAATTAGTCCTCCAACTGAACAGGCAGTCTGGTCCATCAAACCGCAAGGCTTTCCGAAATAATTATTTTCAGCCCACTGCCCAATTATCGCATTTTCAATTGCTGACATCCTGCCATTATTGAACAACTCATTCATAATGGTACCAATAAGAACCTCGAAAGAGGCTGATGAACTCAGTCCGGAACCTTTAGGTACGCGGCCATCCACACAGGCATCAAAACCACCAATTTTGTAACCATTCTCTTTCATTTTGGCACAAATGCCCTTTACCAACGCTCCTGATGTATAAAACTGTGATTCATCAATGTTCAAATCTGATATGTCAACATGAAATTCAGGATACCCTGTTGATTTAATTCGAATAATGTTACTTGCATTGACAGCTGCAACTGCAATATTATCAAGATTAACTGCTCCTGCCAGAACTCTGCCGCAATTATGATCAGTATGATTTCCTCCTATTTCTGTCCTTCCCGGTGAACTGAACAAAATGACATCATCTTTTTCAAAAGTTCTTTCAAAATCATTCATCAGGTTTTTATATCTGTCTGACTGCTCCTTTAAAATGGCTTTATCATTTCCATATAATTCTTTGAAAATCGGGTTATTACCGTCATTTATTTTTTGAGTCAGGCTATTTATTTTAGGCATAAATTTCAGCAGATTTGTTTATTTTCTTCATAATTTCAACTGGTGGGTACCGGTTGGTAAAAATATATATTTTTGTAACTCATTCAAATAACAAAACGGATATTTCAAATCCTGTTAATATCTCACAAACTATTCCTGACTATTAGTTTTGACGGATTACGAACCTGGCTCATTTTTCGGGCTAAAACCATATCTCCCAACGTTCTGCCCATTTGGGAAAAATCTGTAGAAATAGTTGTAATACCACCAGCAACAACCTCTTTTAACATTGTATCGTTTAAAGAAACAATTCCAAAATTCTTCCCGACTTTATATTTAAATTTCTTTGCCGCTTTTATTATTTTCACAAGGTCATGGTCGGAAATCAGAAAAAATGCTTCAAACAATCCCGGCTGAACTCCTTCAAGTGATTTTAGTACTACTCCTTCAAAATTATTATTGGCACAAAACCGTTTAAATCCATTTACCCGTTCCACAGGTTCTTTTCCACCCGGATGAACAAAAACCAACTTATGGTATTTTTTAAGAAGTGTAAGCCCTTCCGTTAATGCATCATAAAAGTCATTACCAAAATCCTGGTAAACAACCGGATAATTCTTAAGTTCGTTTTTCATCCTGTCGAGGATAAAAACCCGGTCGCGTGGAAGTCCCATCATTAAATGACTTGTATTTTCAAAAGTAGCCGGCATAATAATGTAAGCTGTATATTTACCAACACTTTCCAGAATCAGCTTTTTGTAAAGTCTGTAGTTGTAGTGATGAAAATAGATATCAACATTTGCTTTTCCTTTTAAGGCATTTAGTAACGCATTATAAAGGTCCTCCTTAAATGCATTTAATTCATCAAAAAGAATAAATATATTTTCTGTATGTTGAATCTCTGAACAAGCAATATAATACCCTTTTCCTGGTTGGCTTACTAATATTCCTTTTGATTTTAATTCGTTGAAAGCCATCATTACCGTGTCCCGGCTCAAGTTAAAATCAGAACATAACTGATTGATAGAAGGAATTTTATCCCCTTTCTTTAATGATTTTTTTTCAATTGCAAGTTCAACTGATCGAATAATTTGCTTATATTTTGGGATTGACAGCTTTACATCGATTTTAACAATATGCCTTGCCATTTAGATAGGTTTTTTCAAAAGTAGCAATGATTTGTTCAAAAATAACATGTTTTAAAACACCACCAGACCCTACCAGTTTAAAAAATCAATTTTTGCACTTTTGCAGTTACTAAATATTAAAAAAAATGAAAATTACAAAAAAACTTTTTGGTTTACTTCCTGATGGACGTGAAACACAATTGTTCACTCTTACCAACGATAATAATATTACAATAAAAATAACCAATTACGGAGCTATTATTACAAGCATAGAAACACCCGACAAAAAAGGGAATATTGAAAATATTGCCTGTGGTTTTAACAAACTGGAGAATTATTTAAGTGATGAGTATTTAAGCAGTTATCCATATTTTGGCTGTATTATCGGACGATTTGGGAACCGGATTGCAAACGGCAAATTTGAAATAGAAGGCAAAACTTATCAAATGGCAATTAATAATGGACCGAACCATTTGCATGGCGGTTTAGTGGGCTATGATAAGCGTTTGTTCGACTTTGAAATTATTGAAGACAAAAATCAACCTTCATTAAAACTGACATATTTAAGTCCTGATGGCGAGGAAAATTACCCGGGAAATTTAAAAGTAACTTGCATTTATTCATTAAATAATAAAAATGAACTTGGCATTGAATACTTCGCTGAAACAGATAAAACAACGGTCGTAAATCTTACAAATCATTCCTATTTTAATTTGAATGCAGGAAAAGACAACATTCTTAGTCATGAGCTAAAACTTACTGCTACAAAAATGACAGAAATGGAAGACCAAATTCCGACCGGAAAAATTGTTCCGGTGGAAAATACACCATTCGATTTCACATCATATAAAGCGCTCGGCGAGGATTTTGACAAATTAACCATTGGCTACGATGATAATTATGTTCTTGATAATGAAAAAGGTGAACTAAAATATATTGGTTGTGTAAAGGAAAATATTTCAGGACGAAAAATGGAAATCTTCACTACTCAACCCGGAATGCAATTATACACCGGTCACTGGATTCCTGAACTAACAATTGACGGGGTTAAAAAATTCGGACAATACTCAGCTTTCGCTTTGGAAACACAACATTATCCTGATTCAGTAAATCAACCGGATTTCCCTTCTACCCTGCTAAAACCCGGAGAGAAATACAATCATAAAACAATCTATCAATTTGGTTTGTTATAAATTTGAAAGCCCGTTTTAACGGGCTTTTTTATTGCCATAAAATTCACTATCATATAGTTACGGCAATTTTTATTACATTTGATCAAACTATAAAACTTAAACTAAATGAAAACCATAATCGAACTATTCGAAACCGCTGTGGCAAATTACCCCGACAACGTTTATTTATGGGAAAAAAGCAATGGAAAATATCGGGGAACTACATACATCAACACACGCACCAAAGTACTTAATCTCGCAGCTGGTTTAATCGATATTGGTTTTAAAAAAGGAGAACGTGCAGCTTTGATTGCCGATGGCAGAAATGATTGGATAATAAGTGAACTGGGAATATTATATGCCGGTGGAATTAATGTTCCGCTTTCAATCCGGCTCGAAATTAATGAACTGGTATTCAGGCTAAAACACAGTGGCACAAAAATTATTTTTGTTTCCAGACTTCAGGCTTCAAAAGTTGAAGAAATCAGAAATAACCTACCCGATCTTGAAAAAGTAGTTTTTATTGATGGAAAAGAAAATCCGGACCCGAATGATATCATTTATTCTGAATTGATCGAAAAGGGAAAAGCTTCAAGAGAAAAAAATTCCGAAACATACGATGCCGTTTGGAAAAGTATTCAGCCAAATGATGTGGCCAACATCTCATACACTTCCGGCACAACCGCCGACCCAAAAGGAATAATGCTTTCACATTTGAATTATGCTGCCAATGTGGTCCAGTCAAACGGACTTCTTGAACTTGAATCCTATTGGAAAACACTGGCAATACTTCCCTGGGATCACGCATTTGCGCATACAACCTGTCTTTACGTGTTCATGTATAAAGGTGCCAGTATTGCATCAGTGGAGATTGGAAATACTCCGCTTGACACCCTGAAAAATATTCCAAAAAATATAAAAGAAGTTCAGCCTCATATTATGATGAGTGTTCCGGCTTACTCAAAAACATTCCGAAAAAATATTGAAGCCGGCATTAGGGCAAAAGGAGAAACCTTATATAAAATTTTTAAGTTTGCTTTGAAAGTAGCATATAAATACAATGGTATTGGTTACGACAAAGGAAAAGGATTTCGATTTCTGCTAAAACCTCTTCTTTCAATTTTTAACGCCATTTTATTCAAAAAAATACAAGCCGGATTTGGAGGAAATCTCATGTTTTTTATTGGTGGTGGCGCCATTCTTGATATTGAAATGCAAAAATTCTTTTATGCAATTGGCCTTCCAATTTGCCAGGGATACGGTTTAACAGAAGCTGCTCCTGTAATTTCATCGAATGTTCCGCATTGTGTTAAGTTCGGATCATCGGGCAAACCGGTAAAAAATATGGAATTGAAAATTTTGAATGCTGATGGCAACGAATTACGGGAAGGTGAAAAAGGCGAAATTTGTGTGAAAGGCGACAATGTGATGCTCGGGTACTGGAATAATCCAACTGCCACAGCCGAAGTATTAAAAGATGGCTGGCTTCACACAGGTGATATGGGTTA
Source organism: uncultured Prolixibacteraceae bacterium (assembly GCA_963849775.1). Lineage (GTDB taxonomy): Bacteria > Bacteroidota > Bacteroidia > Bacteroidales > Prolixibacteraceae > Draconibacterium. The sequence goes on from CAWKIX010000037.1 coordinate 123,867, forward strand.
TGTTGATAAAGACGGATTCCTTTATGTGTTGGGACGATTCAAAAGTTTACTGATTGGAAATGATGGTGAAAAATACAGTCCTGAAGGAATTGAAGATGCCATATTAATTCACTCGCCACATATTCAGCAGGTGATGTTGCATAACAATCAAAATCCTTATACAACCGGCATGATTGTTCCTGACATGGAAGCGATTAACCGCGAGTTAAAACACCGGGGAGTTGAAAAAGGTAGCGATGCCGCAATCTCCGAAACATTGAAATTAATTCAGAACGACATTAACCAATTCAAAAAAGGCGGCAAGTATGAAGGATTATTTCCTGAACGTTGGTTGCCAGCCGCCATTGCAGTTTTGCCCGAGCCTTTTAATGCTGAAAATAAAATGTTAAATGCGATGTTAAAAATGGTAAGAGGAAAAATAGCTGAACGTTACGAAAAAGAGCTGGAATTTTTATACACACCAAAAGCTAAAAATATCGAAAATGAAATGAATTTTGAAGCCATTAAAAAATGGAATGTTTAACTTTGGGGCTTTAATTTCAGATTATGATAATTGAAACTTATTCTTATCCCCGGGCGGCTGTTATCGGGAATCCTTCCGACGGTTACTTCGGGAAAACCATCGCTTTCGTTTTCTCCAATTTTATTGCAAAAGTACAATTGTACCAAACACCGGAACTGGAAATTAAACCTCAGCATGTTGATTTAACCACCTATAAAAATATGGAAGAACTGGTAAACAACATTAGTTTTGCCGGTTATTACGGAGGAATGCGGTTAATTAAAGGCATGGTAAAAGTTTTTTATGAATATTGCCAGGCCAACAAAATTAAACTTGCTTCAAAAAATTTCACCATTTCTTATCATTCAAATATACCATTAAGATTAGGACTTGCCGGTTCGAGTGCGATTTTAACCGCATGCCTAAAAGCTTTGTGTTTGTTTTACGAAATTTATATTGAACCAGCCATTTTTGCTAATCTTGTTCTTTCAGTAGAAAATAAAGAATTGGGTATTTCAGCCGGGTTGCAAGACCGTGTGGCGCAGGCTTTTGAAAAACCTGTTTTTATGAATTTCGATAAAAAAATCATGGAAAAGCAAGGTTATGGGAAATACGAAGTATTAAAAAATGTGCATTTCCCAAATTTCTTTATTGCATACCGAAGAAACCTTTCGGAAGGAACTGAAATCGTTCATAATAATTTAAGGGCACGCTTTGAAATAAAAGAATCCGTTGTATTGGATGCTATGAAACGGTGGGCACAAATTACCGAAGAATTTAAAGATGCGTTGAGCAAAGGAGATAAAACTGCTATGCACAACCTGATCAATGAAAATTTTGATTTGAGAAGAAATTTAATACCAATTTCAAAAGGAAATATTGAAATGGTTGAACTGGCACGTTCGGTTGGGGCAAGCGCCAAATTTACAGGTTCAGGTGGTGCTGTTATCGGTACCTATTCCGATGAAATTATGTACAACAAATTGCAGGATTTAATGAGCAGCCACGAAATAGAAGTAATAAAACCAAACATTATAAACAACATTTAAAATGATAAAAAAAGCAGTGATTCCTGCGGCTGGATACGGCACAAGATTTTTGCCGGCAACAAAATCGCAGCCCAAGGAAATGATACCGATTATAGACACACCTGTTATTCAACACGTTGTTGAAGAGGCTGTTGAAAGTGGAATTACAGATATTTTAATGATTATCGGGAAAGGGAAACGTGCCATTGAAGAACATTTCGACAGAAGTCCTGTTCTTGAAGAATCACTCCTCAAAAAACAAGACCTTAAAACGCTCGATAAAATTCGCTCCATTTCAAACATGGCAAACATTCATTTTGTATGGCAAAAGGAAATGAATGGTTTGGGCGATGCCATTTTACATGCACGATATCATGTAAACAATGAGCCATTTGTTATTCTTTTAGGAGACACACTTGTGAAAAGCGAAGATGGCCCGGTAACAAGGCAATTAATGGATGTTTATGAGAAATATAAAAGTTCGGTAATTGCGCTTGAAGAAGTAAAACCCGAAATGGTGCACCGGTATGGAATAATCGACGGAAAACCAATTTCAGGAAATGTTTACAAAGCTACCGACTGGATTGAAAAACCCGATCCTGAAGACGCGCCATCAAATCTTGCCATTGCAGGCCGCTATATTTTTACTCCCGAAATTTTTGATTTCCTTGAGAAAACAAAACCGGGGAAAAACAACGAAATTCAATTGACAGATGCCATGCGAGAGATGGTAAAAACAAATGACATGTACGGGTTGCGATTTAAGGGAAAACGATATGACATTGGCAATAAAATGGGCTTTCTAAAAACAAATATTGAATTTGCATTGGAAGATCCTGAAATTGGCGAATCGCTAAAAATCTGGCTTAAAAAGTTTGCGGCAGATTTGTAATTTCAAAATTATTTCAAAGAATTTAATCTATATTGTACAAAGAATTTAGACACTGTCTGATTTTTTGATAATTTTGCAATCCTGCCTTAAATAAGACAGGATACTACCGGGGCTGATTGGTTTTGACAGCGGGTAGAAGAGGTAAGTAAGCATGCAGGGTTTTGGTTGTTGACCCTATAAAAATAATGATCAAAACCATAATTGGCGAAAATAATTACGCTCTTGCTGCGTAACCGAATCAAGTAGGTTACCTTCATTCCGGCACAAGGTGCCGGAACGAGACATCGCCCGGATGTTATGCTTTGAAACGGTCCGAACCGGCGGTGCAAGTAAATCGAAGCTAGTGGAAATGAATCTCTGGCATTTCTGCGAAATTAAAAGAGATAAGGTAAACATTGGTGGCCCTGATCCGGTGTTTATTCGAAAAACAAATCTGGGGATAAGCATGTAGAAAGCTTATTGCTTCCTCGTTTGGACGCGGGTTCGAATCCCGCCAGCTCCACTTTCACCCTACGAAGCTTTAGCGAAGTAGGACTTTATCTTACGCACGAGCTACAGATAAGAACTCGCCCATTCGCTAAAACTTCTACGGGTTTCAGTGGACGCAGTCCACAACAACAAATAAAACAACTAATTATGCATTACGTTTACATCCTCAAATGCGCTGACAATTCCTTTTACACAGGTTGTACAAATAATTTGGAAAATCGACTTGAAAGTCACAACTACAAGCAAGTCCACTACACAAAAGACAAGTTACCTTTAGATTTAGTTACCTATATTGCGTTCTCTGACAAACACAAAGCCTACAATTTTGAGAGATATTTGAAGTCGGGTTCTGGAATTGCTTTTCGGAATAAGCGGCTGGTTTGATTTTTTCAAAACCAATTAAAACAATTCATAGATTAGGATTCGAAATACACATTCCCATCCTCCAAAGCTTTTCTGAGACGTTGATAAGGTAATTGCCGGCTGGTATAATTTCCAAGTGCACACAGTGCAGCAGCCGTTCCGCTGGCTTGCCCCTGCCCCATACAACTTACTGTATTTCTTGTGGACATGTGCGCGTTATGGTCAGAAGTGATCATCATTCCCGACACATAAAGATTGTCGATCCCCTTTACACAAAGTGCACGGTAAGGTATTCCGTAACTTCCCCCATTTTTTATTTTCCAATGAGGGGCCATGTCGTGGAAACCATATACAAAAACATCGTCATCGAAATGGACGCCTTCTATTACGTCTCTGTGTGCAATATCATAATCACAGGTAATTAATCTTCCCCTTCGAATTACCAGCGAAGGAGCTGTTCTTGTAATAAAAGCCTTTTCAAATCCGGGTATATATTCGCGGAGCAATTCCACACCTTTTTTCATTCGTTTGCGAAGCTCCAGTTCTGTTTTGGCAACAACATCCCGGTTGGTTGGACTGACCGGTAATTTCAAATTAATTTTAATAAACATCAGGTAGTTATCATGAGTTGTGGTGGAAATAGCTGACAGCCCGATTTTCTGTGCCTCTTTTCGGAATTCTTCAGGATAACCGGTGGCCCCTTCCCCACCAATACGGACAATTTTTCCCGGTTCACCACTGCGCATACCATAAGCCAACTGGTTAACGGCATCCCTGTCGGCTAAAAATTGATAATATCTTTCAATATCAACATTCCCCAGCCCCATGCTGTTTGCCACGGACTGGTCGTTAGGCTCTGTATATTCCGCCCCTGCATGAGCGGCCAAATCAGCATATCCGGTGCAATCAACAAACGATTTGGCAAATATCACTTCACGTCCGGAGCGACTTTCCATAATTACCCCTTTCAGGCGACTTCCATCCACTACAGCCCCGGCAAGCAAAGTGTTTACACACACATAAACACCTGCTTCATCCAGCATTTCATGAGCATTGAGTTTATATAACTCTGTATCAATGGCTGTGCATACAGAATCGTAATCATAAAATTTCACCATTTCAGAATGTCCGGTAGCACCACCCATCGCTGTTAAGCGATCAACCATCTCTGCAGGAATTCCGCGCACAAGCTGTCTTTTTTCAACACCGGGAAATGCTTTCCACAAATTGTAAAAGCTATGCAAAGCTGTTCCCCCTTCAACTGCCACTCCTCCAACATATCCTTTATTTTCAACTAGCACCGTTCTTGCCCCGTTCCGTGCCGCAGCAATTGCCGCAATCACACCTGCAGTACCTCCACCTGCAACAACGACATCAAATTCCCGGGCGGGAAGTTTTTTTGCTTCTTCATTATAAAACCCCGGTTCGGGAACTTCATTTAATTCCTTTTCTAAAACTGATTTTCCTGCTAAAAGTCCTATACCCAGGGCTCCGCTTGTTTTGTAAAAATCTCTCCGGTTCATACTGGTTTAGTTTACGATTTTGGTTTATTTACACAATGTGTTCAAAGCAAAATTAACAATTTATACATCCAATCATATAATTATTTCTCCATGTTTTGGAATTCAACCCTCAATTCACTTAACATAATATTTAAAACCAATTTACCCGCTATAAATTAAATCTCATAAAGACTCCAGACACACCTGTTCAATTTCCTTTATCTCATCATCAGTTAATTCTGCAAATTCCTTTGTTCGCGCTCTTTTTGAAAGTGTTCCGTTATTCTGTTCCAAAAAACGTACTAATGTGGCAACCAGTTTATCGGGCATTTCATATTTATCATCAATAAATCTTTTAAACTCATCGTATCTGAGGGATATTATAATTAGTTGTTCTCTCCCACTCTATAAATTCCATATCGGGATGAGAATAGCTTTCCAAAACAATCAGGTATTCATTAATCCTATCCGGAAATGAAGCTGAAAACAGGAAAAATAATCCCTTGTTGTGTAAGAACAGTTTTTGCCAGAAAATAATGCACAAGATTCCGGTGAACCTAAAAAACAACGAACCGTTATAACATAACAAGGAAATGAATTCCGAAAACAGAATTCATACCTCGAAAAACAAATTAACAATGCGAAGAATTGTTCCCAATATATTTTCAAACGACCTCGGGAAAAGCAAGCAGTTTTATACTGCGTTTTTGGGGATGCAACTGGCAATGGAAATGGATTGGATTTTAACTTTCAGTTCAAAAGAAAATTCAACCGCGCAAATCTCAATTCTGCAGCATCAGGAAAAGAATCCTGTAGATAATTCGTCGGTATTTATATCCATTGAGGTTTCAGATATTGACAGTTTGTACGAAAAAGCCATGGAACAAAAAATAGAAATTGTATATCCGATTACGAATGAAAACTGGGGAGTTAGAAGGTTTTTTGTTAAAGACCCCAATGGTGTAACAATTAATTTGTTAACGCATTTGGAATGTTAACAAAAACGAATTCAGGCTTTGCAAAGTGTGGTTTATTAAGTTGCTGAAATAGCTGCCTTTTGTGAAATAAAACATGATATTGAAGAAGTACGAAACCAATGGTTGATTATGTTGCATGAAAAAATTTTGAATAAAGAAACCGGATTGTTGCTATACGGAATAACACCGCCAAAGGAGAATACTGACAAGGAAAAAATTAAAAACATTGCCGATAAACAAATTGCCCGGATAAAAAACATTGAAATTGATGGATTGGTTCTGTATGATATCCAGGATGAATCGTCAAGAACAAATGCACCACGGCCATTTCCATTTATGCCAACTTTATCGCCCGATTTTTACTGCGAGAACTATTTGCATGAGTTAAAAGTTCCAAAAATCATCTATAAATGTGTCGGGAATTATTCGTCAGATGAATTTAAAAACTGGTTAACAAATGCAGGTAAAAAAACAGAATGCTCGGTTTTTGTAGGCTCTCCGTCAAAAAAACAAACTCCGGGGCTGTCTCTAAACGAAGCTTACAAAATCAAACACGAAGTTCATCCATCGCTGCTTTTAGGTGGGGTTGTAATACCTGAAAGACACCATAAAAAGGGAGACGAACATTTTCGCCTTTTTAATAAGATAAACAACGGATGCAGTTTTTTTATATCTCAGTGCATTTATAACATCAATAATGCAAAAGATTTTCTTTCTGATTACTATTATCTGTCGGCAGAGAGAAATACCAACCTGGCACCAATTATTTTTACATTAACACCTTGCGGCTCTTTAAAAACCCTTGATTTTATGCAATGGTTAGGGATTGAAATTCCGAAATGGCTGAACAATGATTTAAACAATACAAACGATATTTTATTCGATTCAATGAATGTTTGTAAATCGATTGCTGAAGAGTTGTTGGATTACAGCAGGTCAAAAAATATCCCTGTTGGCTTTAACATTGAAAGTGTGTCCATCAGAAAAGATGAAATTGAAGCTTCAATTGAGTTGTTAAAAGAGGTAAAAGAAATGATGCGTAAATCTGTAGCGCCGATACACTATTCTGCCTGAATATAGAAAGCCATTTTCCTGAAACCGCCATTTGACTAACGATAAATAAAAAAAATTGAAAATAAATTTGAAATCTGTTTCGGGAATTGCTTTTCGGAATAGGCGGTTGGTGTCGTGTCAAGCGTGTTTCATTTGAACGTCATGCTGAATTCATTTCAGCATCTCAGTTTAAACAATAGATTCCGAAATATCCCGACAACTTTCGGGACGGAATGACGATGCGACATTTTGAAGTTGACACGACACTAGATAATTCGATGAATTAAAAATAATTCAACTCAACATATTAAACATATTTGATATTGAATGAAATTTTACCTTCTTTTTGATTGTTTTATTTTTCAACCAAATTAATATGCCGGTCTTTAACAATACCTGTTTTTACGGTTAAATACCAAATTCTCTAAAGAGTTTTTGTTTTAATTCCATCTGATTAAAAATTTAAAAATATTGGATATTTTTTTTTATTGAATATACGTGCTATTTTTAGATTGATTTTTAAACCAAAAACTTAATCCGCCCCATTAAATGAGCCTTTTTCAACATTCGATACTAAACAAATACTTCAAAGAAGTTAATTCGAAAACCCGATAGTGAAATCGACCAGATGGTTTATAAATTGTATTGTTTGATTGAGGAGGAAGTTGGGATTGCGGAGGAATAATAATTGAATCAATAAAAAATGGCAAGTTCTGTAAATATTAATTTTCAACGAGGGTTCAGGCAAATATTTTTAATAGTATTTGTTTCTTCATTTGTAATAACTTCATGCAAGGTTTCCTGGGTAGCAACATATGATTATATGGTTGCACAACAAATTGATGTTGTAGCTAAAAAGATAGATAAGTTTTATTTAACCTTATTGGAAACGACTCAAAATGAAAATGAGCAAAGAGTATATTCAAAGTTTGCTGAAGAGTACATTGATATCGAGGTTGAGTTGAGAAATCTTCTACAGAAAAATAATAGAAGGGATAAAAATCAGGAATCTATTGAGATTAATAAACGGATACTTAATAAATGGCTTGAATATAAAGAAATTCATAAAACAGAAAATCAACTTTCCAACGCCGATATTGAAGCCAATAAGATGAATTTTGAAAATATGATGAATACTTTTCGGATTGCAGAAGAATTGAAAACAAGAATTAAATAAATCAATTTATTATGAATTTTGATTTTAAAAACACTTTTTCAGAAATGCTTAATGCAGCTGAAAAATCAGCAAAAGGAGAATGGAAAAACACCAAAGAAATTATTAATCAATTCTTTGAAATGAATAAAAGGCATTTAGAACTTATAGCAGGGCAATTTATAAAGGGAGATATTGATGAAAATAAATTCAAATATAGATTGAATGAGTTGAAAGAAAATATTGAGATGCAATCTTTAGCATTAAAAGAGGCGGCAAAAATTGCTGCTCAAAATGCTGTCAATGCTGCATTTGAAGTTTTTGAGAAAGCAATTAAGATGGCTATTTTATAATAAATAATGAAACCAATTTTGAAATGGAAAAAATCAACCATGAAATCGACTAAATGGTTTATGAGCTTTATGGGTTAGACGGAGGAGGAGATTGGGATATGTAAAGGCATAAAAATATCAATATTATGAAAAAGTATCAATATATTTCAAATACTCTATTTTATAGAATTCTTATCATCTTGATATTTTTAATTTTAATATTAATTCCATTAATTGACAAAAAACAAACTGAAACTCAAAATTTTTTAAATTTAGATAAAGTTTTACCAACAATTATCGCAGTATTTGCATCAATTTTAGCCATTGCTTTTCCGCTATCACTTAGTTTAATTTCTCATCTTGAGCAAAAGTTTAAGGTTCCTGGAATATCAAAAATTTTATTTAGAGAAAAAATATTTTGTAACTTACTTTTTGGTTTAACCACCATAATTTCACTATCAATCTTTAATTCTTTTGTAGAATACAACATATCACCTCTGAGTCAAGGCTTTTTCTTTTTGTATAGTATATACGTATTTGGTTCTTTCATTGAATATCTTTTGATTACAAGAGATTATATGACAAAAACGATTGAAATATTATATGAAAAAAATTTAATCCAACTGAAAGAAATTGAAACCAATCATCAAAAAGATGAATCATTCTTTAGAAATAATCTTGAGCAAGTATTTGGAATTTTGAAATATGAAATTAATAATAACCTCACTCAAAATTCAATTAATACTCTGGCTAAGATAGATGATGTATTCAAAGAAATTATTACATGCACCTTCAGATTCAAACTTGAAAAAGAAAATTATTAAATAGCATGATGAGAATCAATACACATCAAAGTTGAACAAAAAGAATATACAAATAGTATTTGATCAAATCTTTTATTTCCAATTTTTTGACGAATTTTTTAATTGTTGGATAGATGCCAAATCGGCAAACAATAAAGACTTTGCGAATCAATTGTCTCATACCCTAATAGAATATTTTTACATTTTTGCAAACCAATTAGATATATCCTTTAATTGTCCGTTATATATTGTTCCACTTTAATGATAAAATATCAATAATTATTGAGAAAAGAGAAGTGACAGATATATCATATATTCGGTTTCTTTATTTTTGGTTTAAAGACTGGGTAACTAGTCTTGATCTTCAAGAAAATGAAATATTAATTGTAAACACTTATCAAGAAACATTTTATTCATATCTCTGGAAAAATATTGGTTATGCAATCTCATCAAAACAAAAGAAATATTATTATCCATTTATTAGTTCCCTATTTACAGGATATCATATTTATTCTGAATATGGTTGGGAAAATCCTGTTCGACTAATTGAAGGGGAAGAGTTACATGAAAAATATAGGTAAGCTGAGTAGATGAATTCATCACAGGAGACTTTCAGAAATTAGAAAAAAATTTGGGCAGATTAGATAATTATGAAAACGAAGCCAAAGATTTACTAGGTGCAGAAAGGTATCAAATACGAAAACATAATTTTAAGAATATCCGTCGAAATGCCCTAGGTATTATATTATTCAAGGATTTTAAAGAGTTTGTTGAACATTGCTGTGCTTTTGCATTATTTCAGGAGAATTATGAATTTATTAATGAATTTTGGAATTACAAACAACCTTTTGATGCTTCTGCTATAAATGCAGGAAATGAAGGATTATTACCCGAACATATGAATGATATTTTGCACAAGTTTGTTAACCAAGAGGGTGATATTAGCAAGATGTTTAAGTACCCTTTAGAAGGGAATCATGAAATCAATTATTATTATAAACAATATATTGCGTTATTATTTTATAGACAATATACATTACATGAAATTTTATATATATCAAAAGTTTATAAGTGTAAATGGGTTTGAACAAACTATAGATATTAAGGATATTGAGAGATATAGAAATGCATTAAATGAGTTTCAAATATTATTTAAAAACTGTGGGTAATAATGACTAATTTATTAAATATACTAAAAATTGATAGATATAAAGAACTGTACAAAAAAAATACTCCTGAATCTCTAATAAATGAGGCGATTGAAAGAATTACAGAAAAATTGAAACATCATAAGGCAGAGGTTCACGCTGGATGATAAAAAAGTGAAGGATTTCAAAATTGAAGTTTCCGAAGTATTACGATAAAAATTCCAATCTAAAGAACATCTTTACTCACTTTGGAAAAATTGAAGAGAAGGACCAAACTGTAGAGAAATTCTACTCTCAAAGTATTGTTCATCCTAAAATGTTTTTCTCAAAAACTGAGGAAACATATTTCATTACAGGACTAGAAAGTTTGGGTAGAATATACTGCGATATTGAGTTTCAACAAATCACTAATCAATTATCGCAAAAAAGTGAACAATATAATATCAGCGACATAAAAGATTTTAAAGAAAAGATAAAAGATATTGACAACTTGGAAAACCAAATAATTATTGGTGTTAATGTTAATTTCACCTACGAGATTTTTAATAATGATGAGGATTTCAAATTATCAGAAACTCCAATTGAAGATAGAGATGCCTGGAAAACTAATACTGGGTGGTGTGGTGAATACAAAAAGGCTCCAGTGTTCGAAATATTCAATGGATATAGAGAATTGTGGAGATATATAATTATTCTAGAAAAAGAGTTTTTGCCGACTTTAGAATATTTTAGACCGAACACTATGGTAAAAGATGATCTAATTGGGGATTTTATTTATTTGAAGATAATTGACTTAAATGAGAATGATAAAAGGAGAACCCAATTGATAGACAAGCCTATAGAAACTCGGAAGTTGACCCTAAGAATGAATCCGAATATGAGATTTATTTAAAAAGCTCAGTTGAAATAATTAGAGCAGAATACTTTAAAATTAATTTTCCCGAAAATTTTAGATGCCGATTCTTTACATTTAACTAAAATCTATGAAAACACAAAAATACTTTGTTAATCAACATTTAATTGAAACTCTTTTAACATGGGTGAAATCAGGCGAAATCGCAATTCCGGAGATACTTAAAATGAAAAATAAGAAATGAAAAATCAAAATCAAATAAAATGCCCCAATTGTGGCACTTCCATTGATGTTCAGGATATTCTTGCTCATCAATTAGAAGAAGAAATAAAACAAAAGTTTCAATCTCAACTGGCGGAGGAAAAGAAAAAGTATGATTCAGAATTTGAGGGCTTGAAAAAAGCCAAAGAAGATTTCGAGCAAAAGAAAAAACAGGAAAACGAACTGTTTCAGGAGCGGCTGGAAAAACAACTAAAAGAAGATAGAAAATCGATTGAATTAAAACTAACTACAAAATTACAGGAAGAGCAATCGGAACAATTTAAGGCGCTGCAAAAAGAACTGAATGAAAAATCGGAACAGGTAAAAGAACTCAACCGAACAAAAGCAGAAATTGAAAAATTGAAACGGGAAAAAGGAGAAATAAAAGAAGCTGTGGAAGCTGAGGCGCAGAAAAAACTAAATGAGACCTTTTTGCGGAAAAAGAAAAAATCAAAAAATCAGAAGAAGATCGAAATGAATTGCGTTTCAAAGAGCTGCAAAAGCAACTGGAAGACCAGAAAAAGCTTACCGAAGAAATGAAGCGCAAACAGGAACAGGGTTCGATGCAATTGCAGGGAGAAGTTCAGGAACTTGCCATTGAAGAATGGTTAGCTGTTCAGTTTCCGTTAGATTCGATTGAAGAAATTAAAAAGGGAGCCAGAGGTGGAGATTGTATTCAGATTGTAAATACACGAACGCGTCAGAATTGTGGAACAATTTATTACGAGAGCAAACGAACCAAAGATTTTCAACTCAGCTGGATTGAGAAATTCAAGGCTGACATACGAGACAAAGGAGCCAATATTGGTGTATTAGTAACCGAAGTAATGCCTTCGGATATGGCCAGAATGGGTTTGAAGGACGGTATTTGGATTTGCAATTACGAAGAATTCAAAGGGCTTTGTGCGGTTATTCGGGAATCAATTGTTCAGATAAGCATGGCCGTTAGTTCACAGGAAAATAAAGGTGACAAAATGCACTTGCTTTATGATTATCTCACAAGCAATACTTTTAGAATGCAGGTGGAGGCTATTGTTGAAGGTTTTTCTCAAATGAAAGCCGACCTTGAAGTAGAAAAGCGTTCCATGCAACGCATCTGGAAACAACGCGAAAAACAACTGGAAAAGGTAATTACAAACACCATCGATATGTATGGTTCAATTAAAGGTATTGCAGGGAATGCCATTCAATCTGTAAAAGCTTTGGAATTACCGGGAGGTGAGTCGTTTGAAGATGAACCAGAAATATAAAATCTCGCCTTACTTTATTGAGAATATAAAAAATGATGTTGAAAAATATACCCCGCTGGTGCAATATTTTGCAATCTGTTCCCTCGTCGCTTAAAATCTCACCCCTCAAAAACCTCCTGAAACACCTTTTCAATTTCTATTGCCTTTTTATTCATTAAATTGCTAATTCCTTTTCAATAGTTAACTCAGATTTTTATTCAAAACAAAAAGCGAAAAACAATTAAAATTTGTGCAAAACTCTTACAAATGGAGACTTTTCGCGAAAAATGCTTATAAAATACATAAAGGATTTACGGTTGTTCAATTAAAAATCACCATTTTTTATTCAGCAAATGGAAACAAACCATTCTCCAATACAGCGATTTTTCGGGTAAAAGTTTTACCTGTTTAATTTGACCATGGTTTTAACCCATTGCAATCAATTGTAGTTCAGCTTTCAGGAATTTGTCATTTCCCGTGGGTTTACCCATTCATCAAACTGTGTTGCAGTAGTTATCCCAAGATTGACAGCCGCCTCTTTAAGCGTTATTCCTTCCTTGTATGCTTTTTGGGCAATTTTAGCTGCCTTTTCATACCCGATGTGTTTGGTTAATGCAGTTACCAGCATTAATGACCTTTCAACATTTATTTTAATTTTCTCCGGATTGGCATTGATTCCAACTACACAATTATCGTTAAACGATTTGCATGCATCGGCCAAAAGTGTTGCAGACTGCAAATAATTGGCAATAACAACCGGTTTAAAAACATTCAGTTCAAACTGACCATTTGAACACGCAACCGCAATTGTGGTGTCGTTTCCAATAACTTGTGCGCAAACCATGGTTAAAGCTTCCACCTGCGTTGGGTTAACTTTACCTGGCATAATTGAAGAACCGGGTTCATTGGCTGGCAATGTTATTTCGCCTAAACCAGCATTTGGCCCCGATGCAAGCATCCGAATGTCGTTGGCAATTTTCATCAGGCTAACTGCCAGTTGTTTTAATGCACCGTGTGCCTGAACAATGGCATCGTGCCCGGCAAGCATGGCAAATTTATTTTCTCCTGTTGTAAAAGGGAAACCCGTGAGTTTGGCAATTTCTGAGGTAACTTCTTTGTCAAAATTCTTTGGGGCATTTAATCCCGTACCAACTGCGGTGCCTCCCAAAGGCAGTTTTGCCAATTGCGGAAGTGCATTTTTTACTGCCTCCAAACCATTATGGATATGCGACACATATCCTGAAAATTCCTGTCCTAAAGTAATTGGTGTAGCATCCATAAAATGAGTGCGACCAATTTTTACAATGTCCCAAAACTCCCTTGATTTATTTTCAAAAGTATCTCTCAGAAAACTGATTTGTGGAATGAGCCAATCAACCGTTTTTTTGTAAGCCGCTATTTGCATGGCAGCCGAAAATGTATCGTTCGATGACTGAGCTTTATTTACATCGTCGTTTGGATGAAGCACCCGACTCTCTGCATTCAACGTACTTCCTGCCAGTTTTTGTGCCCGGTTTGCAATAACCTCATTGCAATTCATATTGGTATGAGTACCCGATCCGGTTTGCCAGATCACCAGCGGAAAATGTTCTTTTAACTCACCTGAAATTATTTCATCGGCAACTTTTACAATCAGTTTCATTTTTTCTGCCGGCAAATTGCCCAGTTTATGATTGGTTATTGCCGCCGCTTTTTTGATGAACCCAAATGCCTCAATAATTTCAAATGGCATTGATGCCTTCGGACCAATTTTAAAATTTTGTAACGAACGCTGTGTTTGTGCACCCCAGAGTTTATCTGAATGAACCTTTATTTCTCCCAAAGAATCTTTTTCAATCCGAAATTCAGGATCGTTGTTTTCCATGCTCAAAATTGTATTTATTTAATGCCAATTAAAAAGAAATCAGCGATATTTTTTTCCCTGTCCCAATTGGAAATCTTACACCATTTACCTGAACCGACTAATCTTCTTCAAACTTAATCACCTGTGTCGGGCAATTTTCTGCAGCATCTCTTATTTCACTGTCATTTGCTTCGAAGTCGGCATCGGGTTTAACCTCCATTTTTTCCGGAACCTCAAAAACATCGGGAGCAGTGTCTGCACATAAATCACATGCTATACATTCATCTTCGCTCTCATCGAGCCATACTTTTTTAATTGACATAATGATTCTGTTTTATCAATTTTGATTTCTATTACAACTCATCAATTTTAGCTGCCATAATAAAGTCGTTTTCCGACAATCCTCCAATTTTATGCGTGCTGAGTTCTACAACTACATTGGAATAATGTACGCAAATATCGGGGTGATGTTCTTCTTTTTCAGCAATGTCTGCAACTTCCTGGGCAAATGCCATTCCGCGTTTAAAATTATCAAACGGGAATTTTTTCACTATTTTCTCATTATCCACTATCTTCCATCCCGGTGAGATTTTACTACTGAATTGTTTACTCTTTTCTTCGTCAAATGGTTCTCCTCCTTTTTCACACGGAACACAGTGCATCTCTCTTAAATCTTTCATTTTATTTATTTTTTTGTGTTACTATATTTTGCTTGTAATGAAAATAGTATGCCATCGTCCTAACAAAACTGATTTACAACCATTTAATATTGTATAATTGTTTAAACAATGTGACTTTTTTCTACAATGAGCCAAAATCAAAATACGTTAATACAATATTGGAAGGTGTATTTGTTCCATAATATCTTCAAATAATTTATGATCAAACCCTTTCTTAAATAAGCTTTTTCTTTGCTTATTTATCATGATCAAATCAGGATTGGTTATACTTACATGATTCATAATTGTTTCGAGATAATCATCTCCGGTAAGAATATTTGTTTTTACTTCAGAAGAAAAAACCAGCGTTTCAACTACCTGAAGCCAGGCTTTACTTTGTAATTCCTTATCCATATATTCTTCCTGACTTGCAACATCTACTGCATGAATCAGCGGATTAAATTCATTCAGAAATGAATCGCTTTTAAAATATTTATCGAAACCATCATCGGTATTAAAATCTGTGAGTAACATCACTTTTCGAATTTCATGAAACTCCATTCCCGGAGGAACAATTAATGCTGGTGAACACTCCCTGATTGTTTCAAAAATTTCAGGTGTTGTCTCAAAATTAAAATTATCAGGTTGCGAATTCACCAATAATAATTCATCGTGGTTGTTGGCGCCAATCTTTTCAACTGCATCTTCAATGCTGCCTTCCTGGATTATTGTATTAATTTTTAACGGGTAATTAAGTTTCGATGCCTCCATGCCTAATATTTTATCCAAATCTATTTCGGCGGCGCTTTTTTCCCTTTTCATAATTTCTTCAAAAGAAAATTTACTGCCCGGAGTAATGCTTTGCGAATCGGCGTACATACTCGGAACACCCTGCTGCATTCTTGTATCGATGGTATGAATTATATCCACTTCGGCTTCAAGCCGCTTTGCCAGATTCAATCCGTAAGGTATTACAGATTCTGATTCGCCTTTAATATCGCTGATGATAACTATTTTCATAATTTTTATATTAAAAATTTCACAATCAATTAAAACAATAATGCATACGGATCTTCCAGAACATCACATATCCAACGCAGAAAACGAGCTCCATCGGCACCATTAATCACCCGATGATCGTAGGAAAGTGAAAGAGGTAAAATCAAACGCTTTTCAAATTCATCGTTAACAGCAACCTGTCGGTATTTTGCCCTTGAAACACCAAGTATTGCTACTTGCGGAGGATAAACAATCGGGGTAAATCCGGTTCCGCCAATTCCTCCTAAGTTTGAAATGGTAAAATTCCCATTCTTCATTTCTTCGGGCGAGATTTTTTTATCCCTGGCTTTTTTCGATAATTCACTTAATTCAACTGATAATTCGGTCAGCGATTTTCTGTGAACATCAGTCACAACCGGAACCAGCAGGCCGCGAGATGTATCAACGGCAACGCCAATGTTGAAGTTCTGTTTAAAAATAAGCTCCTTGTTTTCCCAATCGAGACTGGCATTGAAACGCGGAAATTTCTGAAGTGCAAAACCTGAAATTTTCAATAAAATGGAAGTTATTGTGAGTTTTCCTCCTTTTTCCTGAATTTTCCATTCCTGTTTTTTTCTGAAATTTTCCAACTCAGTAATATCTGCTTCATCAAACTGGGTAACATGCGGAATTGTTTGCCAGGCTTCCTGCATGGTTTGAGCGGTTATTTTATCAATTGTACTTAATGATTCCCTGGTTTCATTATTCTTTTCTTTGCCTGTTTCAGGTTTCGTGCTGCCCGTTTCCGATTCTTTTGTATCTGATGATTTTATATAATCTTCCACATCGGCTCTTGATATCCGGTTGCGCGGCCCTGTGCCTTTAATTTCCGAAAGATCAACATCATGCTCGCGGGCAATTTTTTTTGCCAGCGGAGATGCGGCAATCTTGCGATCTTTTTCAGAGTCATCATCTTTTTCAGAGTTCATCTGATTTTTCCTCTTTTTCTGAATCATTGTCTTCTGTACCAGAGTCCTCACTTTCTGTTTCTGTTTCAGCATCTGAATCATCTGAATCATCTTCGCTCTCAGCTGACTGACTCTTTTTCTCTTTTCCAGTTTTATCCTCTGAACCGGAATCGTCATTTTTTTTATCCGATTTGTCCTCGCCTTCAACCTCAAGAATGATAATTACCTGGTTTACCTTAATCTCATCGCCTTCATTTACCTTAATTTCCTTAACAACACCATCATATTCTGAAGGAATTTCGGTGGCAGCCTTATCGGTTTCAACCTCCACCAAACCCTGGCCAGCGGTTACCTCATCACCTTCGGACACCAAAATTTTAGCTAAAATGCCGGTTTCGACGTTTTCTGCTATTTCAGGTATTTTTACTTCTTTCTTCATCTTCTCCTGTTTTTTTAATCCATCTCTGCCGGTGATGCTGATGTTGCATTAATTTGTAATTTCTTTTTGGCCTTAGCTAACTGCTTTTTATCCATCTTTTTTTGATTATACAAACAACTTAAAACACTCCAGGCAATTTGCCTGGCATCCACTTCAAAATATTCGCGTAATTCATCCCGATGATCGCTGAGTCCAAAACCATCTGTTCCCAAAGCGACAAATACACCGGGAAACCATTTTGAAACCGTTAGCGGAAGCGCTTTTTGGTAATCGCTTGCTGCCACAAAAATGCCGTCATTTGTTCCAACACATTGCTCAATATAATTCTTTGAATTTTTGGCTTTCAGCCTGTTTGTCCGCTCTGTTTTGATAGCATCACTGTAAATATTTTTATAACTTGTTACACTCCAAACATCGACTGAAATATGATAATCATTTTTCAAAATATCTGCGGCCTTTAATGATTCATTCAAGATTGCTCCACTACCCAGCAAATGGATGTTAAAATCATTCTTCCGAACTTCTTTAATTTTATACATGCCTTTCAGTATACCATCTTCAGTTCCCTTTTTTGTGGGTATTGCCGGCATTTGGTATTTTTCATTCATCACGGTGATGTAGTAAAAAATATCTTCACCATCTGCATACATTCTTTTTAATCCATCTTTTACAATAACAGCCAGTTCATAAGCATATGCGGGATCATAAGCCTGAACACAAGGCACTGTAAGCGCGAGAACATGGCTTTGCCCATCCTGGTGCTGCAACCCTTCGCCTGCCAGTGTAGTTCTTCCTGAAGTTCCACCCAACATGAAACCTTTGCAACGTGCGTCGGCAGCAGCCCATATTAAATCTCCTATTCGCTGAAACCCAAACATGGAATAAAAAATGAAAAACGGAATTGTGTTGATCTGGTGGGTTGAATAAGCAGTGCCTGCAGCAATAAACGACGACATTGAACCTGCTTCGGTGATGCCTTCTTCCAGAATTGCCCCGTTTTTGGCTTCCTTGTAATAAAGAAGATTTTCCCTGTCAACCGGTTCGTATAATTGTCCTTTGTGAGCATAAATCCCAACCTGGCGAAACAGTGCATCCATTCCAAAAGTACGCGATTCATCGGGTACAATCGGCACAATAAGATTTCCCGTATTTTTGTCTTTCAATAATTTTGAAATTAACTGAACCGCTGCCATTGTAGTTGCAACATCCCTTTTTTCCGATCCTTTCAAAAACCCTTCAAACACTTCTGAATCCGGCATATCAAATTTGGTTTCTCCAGGTTTTCTAACAGGAATAAATCCGCCCAGTTTTTCCCGTTGTTCTTTCAGGTATTTAATTTCTTCGCTATTCTCATCAGGTTTATAAAAAGGCGCTTTCGCTAAATCATCATCCGAAACCGGGATATTGAATCTGTCGCGAAACTGGCGTAATTCATCTTCATTCAGCTTTTTTTGCTGATGGGTGATATTTCGTCCCTCGCCGGCTTCTCCCATACCGTAACCTTTAACGGTTTGAGCCAAAATAACGGTTGGAGTTCCTTCATGTTCTACTGCCGATTTATAGGCATTAAACACTTTTACCGGATCGTGACCTCCACGACGAAGTTTTGCTATCTCTTCATCGCTCATATTGTCAACCATCAACTTTAATTCGTCGTATTTTCCAAAAAACTCATTCCGAATAAATTCTCCGCCTGAAATTGAAAACTTTTGACGTTCACCATCTACCAGTTCTCCCAATCTTTTCTTTAAAATACCCTTTTTGTCTTTCTTTAAAAGTGGATCCCAGCTTTCTCCCAAAACAACTTTTATAACATTCCAGCCAGCACCTTTAAAAGCTCCTTCCAATTCCTGTATTATTGAGCTATTACCGCGAACAGGCCCGTCGAGCCGTTGAAGGTTGCAATTGATTACAAAAATCAGGTTATCAAGCTCTTCCCGCGAGGCCAGTGTCAAAGCTCCCATTGATTCAGGTTCATCCATTTCGCCATCACCTAAAAATGCCCAAACTTTCTGATCCTCATAATCCAATAAACCTTTATCATGCAAATATTTGCCAAACCTTGCCTGATAAATGGCCATAATAGGCGCCAATCCCATTGAAACGGTTGGAAACTGCCAGTAATCTTTCATCAGTCGCGGATGTGGATACGATGATAATCCTCCGTTAGGATTTAATTCTCGGCGAAAATTTTCAAGCATTTCAGTAGTGAACCTGCCCTCTAAAAATGAACGCGCATATATTCCCGGCGAAGCATGGCCCTGAAAATAAATAATATCGGCAGGGTGATTTTTACTGGCTCCTTTAAAAAAATGGTTAAATCCAACCTCATATAAAGTAGCTGCCGATGCATAAGTGGAAATGTGACCTCCGATTCCTTCCTTCTTTTTGTTTGCCTGAACAACCATCGCCATTGCGTTCCACCGGATAATGCTTTTAATTTTTCGCTCCAACTCCCTGTTTCCCGGATAAGCTACCCCGGCATCTGAAGAAATTGTATTTATATATGGTGTATTTATATGAGTTTTAAGAGCAATACCATTTTGTACCGCACGCTCCCTTAAAAGATGGATAATTTCACTGGCTCTTTGTGGTGGCTCATTTTGAATGATATAATCTATTGATTCAATCCACTCCTGGTTTTCAAATTCATAGATTTTCATTTTATCTTCTTCTGACATTTCCAGCTTTGTTTTCCGTTTTTATTTTACTGCCTTTTTAACAATTAAATTGCATTCATTTAATCATTAATCGCAATCGTTTCTTCTTTCAACATGAATGGGTGTTCTTGTTCAACATAATTAGCAATTCATATACCAAGGAAATAATAAATTGATGCCGGATGTTTTAAAAAGCTTTTGCTAAGGCCAATTGAAGCTTTCGCAATTGCAATTGCTACTAAAATACTGTAGAAATTAAATGAAAACTGTGTAATTAATCCTCAAATGCAGGATTGGGAAATTCTCCGAATTTAGTGGGAATAATGTTAATAGCGCCACATGAACCCGAAGATTAATAAAAGCAGGCAACGCATTACTATTTTCAATAATTGCACAGGTGATTTCAGATCAAAATCTGCATGTTTACACCAGATAATATTTGCTGCTGAATGTCGTAAATTATACGTGTGTTTCTTTCGTTTTTAATTTTCATTTTCTGCCGGAAGAACTTCTGTTAACGTTTTCCCACCTTTAATTCCGAAATCCAGTGTGCGAATTGGGAATGGAATTGTAATGTCGTTTTTGTCAAATGCTGCTTTTATGTTTTTAATTCCCTCGCTTACTGCTTTTAAATATATTATATGATCATTGGGCATGTATTTCACCCAATAACGAACCGAAAAAACAATTGAACTGTCGCCAAATGCATTAAAATATAAATCCACCGGCTTCGTCTTATTAATAAAAGTAATCTTATTTATAGCTGATAAAACAACCTTTTCTACCTTTTCCAAATCATCGCCATACGAAATACCAACTTCCAGATCAATTCTCCTCTCACCATTTATGCTGTAGTGTGTGTATTTCTCCTCCATAATCATTCGATTTGGAATAACAACATCCTGCCCCTGGAACGTTTTAATAGTACTTGAGCGTAGGCCAATCTCTTTAACGTGCCCCATTGCTCCCTGATAATCAACTATATCACCTACATTTATTGGGCTTTTTAAAGCAAGATAAATTCCGGCAATAAAATTGGAGGCAATGTCTTTAAAAGCAAAACCAAGCGCCAAACCTGCAATACCTAAACCAGCCAATAGTGAGGTTAATGTTTTATCGAGATTAAGAACACGAAGCGAAATAAACATACCTATGGTTAAAACCAGGAAAAATGTAATTGACGCCGTTAACCGGTTCATGGCAATATTTTTTGTTATCCTGTTCATCATTCGGCTGGTAAAATTCCGAACAATTTTAGCCACAAATACAGTTAACAAAATAATAATTATTGCAATTAAAAAATTTGGCAACATGGTAACAATTGTTTCAAGCCAACTTTGCAATTTGTCAATTACCTTATTTGTATAGGTTTGAATGTTATCTTCCATAATTTCAAATTTTCATACTCTTCTCAACGATTTTCCTGATTGATTCAATTTTTATTACCTTATCAAATTGATGATTAAAAAATCGTTTTGTATCTCCCTTTGAAGTCAGGTTCAGAATTAAAAAAAATCCTGGAAACCTTTACTATTTTCAGGTTAACGGCGGTATAAGAAAACATTGTGCCAACATTTTAAGAAAGCAGGTAATTAACTGATAATTAAATTAATTAGTGAATTCTAAAAACAGAATTCAGAATTATTTTCGTGGTGAATATTTACCCAATCGTGATAAGTTTCTACAACTTGAACAGCATGTATAAAAAAGATTAACTACCTGAATATTATTGGATTAAAAAAAATCGATGAATACTATCTTTTAATGTCAATATTGTGAAGCTTAATTTTATTGTACAAAGTCTTCCTGTCAATATTCAGCAGTTTAGCCGCTTTTGATTTATTGTAGTTTGATTTTATTAATGCATCGGTAATAACCTCTTTTTCAGTAACATGAGTTGCTTCCTTTAAATCGGGTAAAATATCTCGGTGAAAATTGTTGTGACCATTACCTTTATCATCAAAAAGCGAATTAAGTCTTATCTCGTCAGGTAAAAGATCGGATGTTATATATTCTGACTGGGTTAATAAAACGGAACGGTTTATTATGTTGCGAAGTTCGCGAATGTTTCCCCACCAATTATAATTCGAAAAAATGTCTTTTACTGAATCATCAATTCCGGCTACATTTTTATTGAACGTTTTATTTGCTTCTGCAATAAAAAAGTCAGTAAATTCAGGAATATCTTCTACCCTGTGGCGCAGTGGCGGCAGTTGAATACGAAACTCATTCAACCGATGAAAAAGATCTTCTCTGAATTGATTTGATTGAACATTGTCAATTAAATCTTCATTTGTAGCTGCTATTAAACGAACATCAACATTTATTGTCCTTGTATCTCCAACTTTATTTATCACCCTTTCCTGCAGTGCCCGAAGAAGCTTAACCTGGTTGGCATAAGAAAGATTACCAATCTCATCCAAAAAAAGAGTGCCTCCTTTTGCCTGTTCAAAAACTCCTTTTTTATCGTTGATAGCGCCGGTAAAGGCTCCTTTTATATGTCCAAACAATTCACTGTTTGCCAATTCTTTTGGAATTGAGCCGCAATCAACAGCAACAAATGGTTTCTTACTTCTGGCGCTTGCAAAATGAATGGCTTTGGCTATGTATTCTTTACCCGATCCTGTTTCCCCTTCAATCAATACAGTTAATTCAGTTGGCGCAACAATTTTTACATGTTGCATAATCTCTTTCATTTGAGGGTTTTTACCTACAATAAAATTGTCCTGAAACGACACATCGTTATCCTGAACGTTTTTGGTGGAAATTGCACGGCTAATAAGCTGCAAAATCTCTTCGGGCTGAATTGGTTTGGTTACATAATCAAATGCTCCTGCTTTTATTAATTTAACGGCAATTTTTACGTCAGCATAAGCTGTCATTATTATTACCGGTAGATTTGAATCTTTTTTTAATCCATGTTGCAATATTTTTAACCCGTCAGAATCAGGCAGCCTGAAATCACATAACAGCAAATGATAATTTCCTTTATCAATTTTGCTGATTCCACTTTGCCCTGTAATAGCACCATCGGCATCATAACCGTTTTGCTTTAGATAATTTACCAACAAGTTATTAATGTAAGAATCATCGTCAATGACTAAAATTTTTTTCATGCAGTTTTGGTTTCAATATTTTTCAGTATGTATTATGATTGATACTGAAAAAGGTATTGTAATGTTTTTGTTTATTAAAATACGATTATTCTAAAATTAATCAACATTAATAACAAAATTACTGCAAATTTGATTTAAAAATAATTTGGAGATTTTTATTTGGCTTCGGTATTAAAAGTAATTAAACCGGCATTTACTTCATTTTTCTTTAATTCGCTTTTTACATTATCCTTAAGATTATTGGGAACAACCAGATAAAAGCTGCCTTTGTGTTCTTTTGCATGTTTTGAAAATGAACGCCATTTATCCACAGGCATTTTTTGGCTCAATTCTATCTCATAAATAATGGTCTCATTGTCGTAAACAGCAGTGATGTCGGGCGTATAACCTTCGTCGTTATTTTCTTTTGGAATACGTATTGGACTGTTATATCCGGTTAAATGATTTGTTCGGATTTCGTTTGGATTTCTTTCTTTCTCCAACTTAATTATTATCGCCCTGCTTACCATCGATTTATTAATTTCCCGTTTCATTTTGTAATTATTTTCCCTGTTTCGGTCATTAATTTTTTTAATTGACAAACGTTTTTGTTTGTGCTTTTTTCCTGTTTTAATGAATTGTTCTCATTCCTTATTTATTGCGTGTGCTAATCCTTTTTTGATTCCCCAATTGCATACCATAAAAAAACAGGAAACAAAAATTATCCATTTAACAAAAAAATATTCTCTACAAAACACTACTTAACAGTGTTTTACAAATTACAGTACTAACTTAATTGTAATGATTTTTTAATACGAAGAAAAAATTACCAGAATAAGCAATCATGGTTTTGTACCATTTTTCTACAATTGAGGTTGCTTTGCCCCATTAATTATAATAGAAATTGTTACTGCAGTATTATCAGTAATCATAATTGGGTCATCATCAAAACTCATTTCTTAATTCTGCGAGTAATTTTTTTATTGAACGAATAACCATTTTAGTAAAATATTTAATCTCATCTTCATCAATATTATCAGGATTTAATGTCTTGTTTTTAAGGTCAAATAGTTTGCTTACAATAGAGTTAACCTCCAAATGCCGGTATGAAGGCAATATTTTATGAGCGGTTTCCCCAATGCTTTTCCAATCTTTTTCTGATAATGCTGTTTCAAAATATTGAAGGGCATTTTCAGAGCTTTCAATAAAAGTAGCAATCATTTTTTTTATTGTTTTGGGGTCATGTCCCGACATGGTTCTTAAGGCAGTTAAATCATAATTTTTCGGGTGTATTTCTTCTTTCAATATAATTTCAGTGAAGGGCTTCGGATAGCTAATGGTTTCGAGCTTCAGCACCTCGCACATTTTATTAAACAGGTGAATTTCCTTGTATGGTTTAACGAGAAAATCATTTATTCCCGACTGATAATATTTCTCAATATCATCCATCATAGCAGCAGCAGTTACAGCCAGTATTTTAGGAGATTTTTTGTTTTTCTTCTGCCTGATGTATTTTGCTATATGTATTCCGTTAATATCCGGAAGATGTATATCAAGCAAAACAATGTCATATTCATTTTTATCTAACCTGGCAATTGCCTCTTTTCCGTTATTGGCAATATCAAAGGCACATCCTATTTTTTCAAGTATTGTTTTCCCAAGTAAACGGTTTACACTGTCGTCATCAACCAGCAAAACGTTTTTGTTTTTTAGTTTTCCCGGATTAATATTGCCAAAATCTGTTGATATTATGTCGTCTTCATTTCCTTTTAAATAGGGAATTACAAATGAGAATGTTGTTCCTATATTTTCCTGGCTCGAAACAGTTAGGCTACCATCCTGCAATTCAATCAGGTTTTTGCAAATTGTAAGTCCCAGGCCTGTTCCCCCGTATTTTTGTGTAATATCAGAATCGCCTTGTTTAAATTGTTCAAAAATAAGCTGCAGCTTGTCAGGATGAATTCCTATTCCAGTATCAATTACATCGAAACGTACTTTTACATGCGATTCCGTTTCTTCTGTTAGAAAACATCTTAATTCAACATACCCTGAATGAGTGAACTTTATGGCATTATTGAGCATGTTAATTAATATTTGTCTTAACCGAAACGAATCGCCTTTAAGAATAACATCAAGCTTTTTATCCAGGTTGTAACCAAAATTAAGACTTTTATTTTCGGCTCTTGCAGATAAGGAATTATAAACATATTTTACAGTATGTTCGATTTTAAAGGGGCTTTTTTCGAAATTAATCTGGCGAGCTTCAATTTTTGAAATGATTAAAATGTCATTAATTAACGATAATAAATGCTCCGAAGATTTATCAATAATATTAACATACTCATCTTGTCTTGTGTTTAAATGCGTTTGTTTTAGTTGCTCTGTAAAACCTAATATAGCATTTAGAGGAGTTCTGATTTCATGGCTCACACGGGCAAGAAAATCGCTTTTATCCCGATTTGCCTTTTCTGCCGATTCTTTTGCCTGTTTCAGATTTTGTTCCACACGTTTATCTTCGGTAATGTTTTGCGTAATGGTAATTCCTGAAAATGTTTTGTTGTCAGGATTTTTAATGGGAATAACCCAAATTAAATAGTAATCATCATTGAATTTGTATTCAGAAACTGTTTCTTTTCCTGATATTGCCGATTCAAAAAAAGGAGTCCATATTTCAATTAGTTCTTTATTTGCAATTTCAGATAAATGTTTATGTTCAAAATCACTGCTTTTAAACCCAAAATTGTTCATTTCGTTACCTTCAGCAATTATAAACTGCTGATTTTCATTAAACAAATAAAGATTAATATCGGGAATATTTTGAGCCAGAATACGATAGAGGTTTAAGTTATCCTGCAGTTCTCTTTGGTTTTGCATAAAATCAGTAACATCTTCCCCTGAAATCAGAATGCCATGTATTTTGTCCTGATTATCGCGAATAGTAATATTTTTCGCATCAATAGTCCTGATTCCGTTGTCTTTAGATTGCAAACGGTAAATGATATTTTCCAAAATACCGGATTCATTATCTATAATTGAATTAAATAATGACCGTATTTTTCGTTTCTGATCCTTTTCAATAAAATAATCTATAAAATTTTGACCCAGAATTTTATCCTGTTCCACTCCCAGCAACTCACATCCTTTGCGATTTACCAGTGTTATTGTGCCTTTTAAATCAATGGCAATTACAAATACATTAACAATATCAAAACACCTTTTCACAAGACTGTTTTCGTAATCATTCTTTGTATCAAGAATAAAAATGTCTTCGAGTATTTTTGTTTCTGATTGAGTTGACATATAATTAATCTGTAGCAAATACAAAAACCTAACAAATCATGTTCCGATTTTTTGAAAATTTAAATTAAACACAATGTGCTTGCTTCCACACCTACAATGTGTAATACAATCCAAACAGCAATAAAGTTTTTGCAATTCTATACCGATATTTTTCTTTTGATGAAATGAAACCTGGTTTTTACTTCAATTCCACAAAAAGTCAAAAACCAATTAAATTGCTTTCACCAAAGTAAAATAATTTAAAAAACTATTGAACAATAAGTTGAAGTTAGTGGTTCAATTAGGCACATTTTAAACATTTAAATATCATTGTTAAAATCGACGAAAAAGTACAGAAACACAAAATGCAAAATTCTCATTTTCAAATGAATAAAAAAAAGTAAACAATTTGCTCTAAAATTATGTTGTCTTAACATACTCCTATTTTATATTTAAAACTACAATTATGAAACAAAAAAAATTCTTATTTATTTGGATGGTATCAGCGGGATTATTTTTATTTTCCCAATCGTGTACCAATAATCAAAATTCATCTTCAGGTACTGAAGAAAAGAGTGCGGAACAAATGACGATGCAAGTTAATGATGAGCCTGAATTTAATAAGGCGATTTGTGTATTGCATCCAACAGAAGGTAACACTGCCAAAGGTACAGTTACTTTTACAAAAACAGATGGAGGAATTAAAGTAGTTGCTGATTTGGAAGGTCTTTCAGAAGGCAAGCATGGATTTCATATTCACGAATATGGCGATTGTTCCAATTTAGACGGAACTTCGGCAGGAGGCCATTTTAATCCCGAAGGAACAGATCATGGTGCACCTTCAGACGATGTACGTCATGTTGGCGATCTTGGAAATGTTGAAGCCGGAGCAGATGGCAGAGCTCATCTTGAATTAACTGACACCGAAATTTCATTTAGCGGTTCACACTCCATTATTGGCCGGGGAATTATTGTGCATGCAGGAACAGACGATTTAGTTTCGCAACCTACCGGTGACGCAGGTGCAAGAGTAGCTTGCGGTGTGATAGGAATAGCCAAATAATAGTTTATTTATCAGAAAATAAATATCTGCAAAAGTCAGAAAAAAGCTCATCAGCAATTTATACTGATGAGCTTTTTATTTTTAATGAATTATTAGTACCCAATCTCTTTTAACCCGGACTTCCAACACTAATTGTTACTCCTTTTTTATCATTCACCTTTTTATGAAATCTTTCAATATAAACGGTTTTTACGTTTACAAATTCACGCAGTCCTACAACCGAAAGCTCCCTTCCGTAACCAGATTGTTTAGTACCTCCAAAAGGTAGTCGCGGATGCGATTTTACCATGGAATTAATAAATACTGCACCATCTTCGAACCGGGGAATCAATTTTTCCGCATTTTCAATATCGTTGGTAAACAAAGAAACACCCAAACCATATTTCGATTTGTTGCTAAGCGTTATCGCTTCTTCAATGTCTTTAACAACTGTTATAGGCGCAACCGGTCCGAAAACCTCTTCGTCAAACAATGGCATTCCCGGTTTAACATTTAAAACAAGGGTTGGAGAATACAGCGCATTTTCAGGTTCTGACCCAACGATAATTTCGGCTCCTTTTTTTACCGATTCATCCACCTGTTTTTTTACCCTTTTTGCCTGATCAATACTTGCCAAAGGTCCGATATCTGTGTTTTCATCCATTGGGTCTCCAACATTTAACATGTTTATTTTATCTTTAAATTTTTCAATAAACTCATCACTTATTTTTTCATGAATGATAAAACGCTTGGCAGCAATACAACTTTGCCCTGCGTTTTGCATCCTGGCTTGCATCCCAATTTCAACTGCCATGTCAACATCCGCATCATCGAGCACAATAAATGCATTGTTCCCTCCAAGTTCCAATACTGATTTCTTTATGTTGCTTCCGGCAATGCCTGCCACACTTTCCCCGGCGGTTTCACTTCCGGTAAGCGTAACCGCTTTTACCAACGGATTTTCTATTATATCTTTTACCTTTTCAGAACCAATTGTAAGATTTTGAAATACACCGGCAGAAAAACCTGCTTTTTCAAAAATCGTCTGTATTGCCCTTGCGCTGCGCTGCACATTTGAAGCATGTTTCAGTAATACAACATTACCAGCCATTAAAGTTGGCGCTACAAACCTAAATACCTGCCAGAAAGGAAAGTTCCATGGCATGATTCCGAGTATGGGGCCTAGCGGTTCATAGTAAACAAAAGCCTGATGTTTATCGGCTGCCACTGCTTCCCTGTGCAAATAAATCTCCGCTTCATTGGCATAATGCTCACAAACCCAGGCACACTTTTCAATTTCGGCTTTTGATTCCAAAATTATTTTTCCCATTTCTTCGGTTATAATGCGCGATAAAGAATCTTTATCTGATTTTAAGCTTGCTGCAACTTTTAACATCAATTCTTTTCTTTCAGCAATTTTTAATTGTTTCCATTCCTTAAATGCTTCATCAGATTGTTTTATGCATTTGTTTATTTCTTCATCTGTAAATGAAGGAAACTCCCCGATAACCTTATTTGTATAAGGATTTGTGCTTTTGATAGTCATAATTTTTAATTTTCTCAGTAATATATTATACACCATTCGAAAATTATACCATTCAGTCGTTTTGTTTAAAAAGAAACATTTACAAATAGTAATTAACTGCAAATAAGATTACTGATAATAATTCCAGGAAAAAAACCGGGAACATTTTGTATCACTGAAGTGTGTAAAAAATCCCCAGTATTAATTCGTAAATAAAAGGTAAAATTGCGCTGCCTTTCTTAGTTAAGGATATCTTCTTAAACTGATATAAATGTTTTATGGCATCTACATTGTTTTAAATAAATATTTTTCACAAACACTAAACATGATTGAAATTTTATAAATTAGCATAGTAATTAATATTTATTTAACATTACTTATAGCGATTTTATAATTTAGAAAACAGTAATGGCAATTATTTTTAAGGATAAAACTTTGGATTGAATGAACGGAAAATAGGAATGAATTCAAAAAGATTTAGATAAAGGTTTTTCTTTTCATGATGTTCAATTAATAATTAAAAACTACATAAAATGAAAAAAAGTACATGGTATTTTCTGAGGACTGGCAGTTTTCTATTACTGGTTATACTGCTTTTTTATGGTTGTGAAAATAAGGCTATAATATGGCAACCAAAATCAAATGAGCTGGTTATTTCACAGTATGTAGATACTCATGATGAATATTCAGAATTTAACAAACTTTTAAATGATGCCAGTATCAACAACAATGATAAAAGCACAAGCATTAGCAGTCTTTTGGCTGTAAGAGGTCCGTTTACACTTTTCCTTCCGAATAACGATGCAATGAATGCATATTACGCTGAAAAAGGGATAAGTTCATATACTGATTTATCACCCGAGGAACAGACAAATCTTGCAATGAACCATATAGTAGATGCAGAAATTAGCGCCGGAAGCATTGGATTGGGAGCCTTACTGGAAGTTAATGGAATAGGAGATTATCTTGTTAGCGAATTTGAAGGTTCTGATATTATCATTAACAAATACAGTAAAATTGTGGATCAGGACATTATCGCTGCAAATGGCGTTATACATCAGGTTAGCAAAGTGTTAGACCCTGTTACAAAAAGTGTTTACCAGGTTCTTTCTGAAAGTCCGGGGTATGATATTTTTAAAGCAGGTATTGATTTAGCCGGACTTAAAGACACGTTAGAGGTAATTTATTTCCCCTTTGGAAATAAAACTGCGCGTACAAGATACACTGTATTGGCAGTTACTGATACTACATTCCAAAGGTTCGGAATAAATTCAGTTAATGACCTTGTTGCAAAATACAATGACAACAATGGAGACTTATCTGATAAGGAAAATGGCTTTTACAGGTACATGGAATATCATTGTTTGGCGGAAACATATTATCTGAGTGATTTGGAATTGAATACAAAACTTTATCCTGTTCTGTCGTATGACAATAACGTATCGATTACAGTTGATGATGATTACAAAATCAATCTGGATAATACTACGAAAAATTACACAGCTTTTATTACTGAACTGTCAAATAACCCCGGGAAAAATGGCACCTTCCACACGATAAACGGATTATTACCGGTTGTTCAGCCCAGGCCTACCACTATTCTTTGGGAAACCACTGATCACTTCGATTTGAAACAGATTGATGAATTTGGTAAAACGTATGCCCGTTTTTTTGATGGGGAAAATACATTTGCCAATATAAAATGGGAAGGTGATTACCTGCTTTACTATTTTAAAGATCATGACACTGGCGAGGTTCTGAATCATGATTGTTTAACGATGAATGGTTGGTGGTGGTGCCAGGTTAAAACCCCTAAAATCATGAAAGGAAAATATAAACTCACCTCTAATTTATGGGCTAACAACATTAATTATGCTGTTTATGTTGATGGGGTGAACACCGCCTTAATAAAAAGAACTGATCCTGCAAAATCAACCAGTTGGGGAGAATTTGACTGGACAAAAACAGAAGCTCATGTGGTTAGAGTTGTCGCAACAAGTCCAGGTATTTTATTCTGGGATACTTTAATTTTCACACCAATTAATTAAATAACTTTTACTTCCATAAATAGATGAACTCTCTGAATGATATCAGGGAGTTTTTTTATGGGATAATTATTC
>CAWKIX010000038.1:0-20288 GCA_963849775.1 uncultured Prolixibacteraceae bacterium
AATGCAGCGCTGAAAAAATACAATGTGGCGCCGGATGAAATTTCAGGATTGCGAAAAAACTCCATCGCCTGTGTGGCTTTACCAACCTGCCCCCTTGCATTTGCTGAAGCAGAGCGGTATTTGCCTTCGTTAATTACCAAAATTGAAAATATTCTGGAGCAAAACGGACTGTTCAAAGATGAAATAGTAATTCGTATGACCGGTTGTCCAAACGGTTGCGGAAGGCCATATCTCGCTGAAATCGGGTTGATTGGCAAATCTTCAGGTTATTACAATCTCTATTTGGGGGGAAGTTTTAACGGGAGCCGGTTAAATAATATGTACAGGGAAACCATTCCCGAAACTGAAATCCTGAAAGAACTTGAACCAATCTTTAAAGATTATGCGGAATCGAGAAACCAGGGTGAAAAATTCGGCGATTTCGTCATTCGCAAAAATTATGTGAAAGAAATTAAAGAAGGAAAAGAATTTCAGCATTAAATCATTATGATGCAATTAGCCCTGTTTATCGGAAGAAACATAAAAATAAAAAATGCAAACTGGTTGAAAAAAAAGGTTTGCCTCATTTCATTGGACGAAAGGCGGGGTGATTGTACAATTAAAAGCTGATAAATCCTTTCAAAATTTACATTTTAAAACAGCACAAAATGGTTAAAACGATATCAATATTAGGATGTGGCTGGCTCGGTACAGCACTTGGAAAAAGACTGCTTGCAAAAGGTTATGCTGTTAAGGGTTCAACCTCGTCTGCTGAAAAATATGTGGCTCTTGAATTCACCGGGATTGAAACTTATCATCTTAAAGTGGAACCGGAGGCAGTAATCGTTGATTACAGCAGCTTTTTCAATACTGATGTGCTGATAATCATGATTCCGCCAAAGCGAATCGAAAATATTGAGGATGTTTATCCGCAGCAAATTTATCAGGTTAGCCAACTCATTCAAAAATTGAAAGTCAAACGCGTAATCTTTGTTTCGTCTACTTCGGTATACGAGCCGGCAAATAAAGTGGTTAAAGAGGATGATACTGGAAATCCTTCAAAGCCAAACGGAAAAGCGATTCTGGAAGCCGAAAACCTTTTGCGTAAAATTCCGGATGTTCAAACTACTATAGTTCGTTTTGGTGGCCTGATTGGCTTCGATCGCAATCCTGCACGTTTTTTATCAGGGAAAAAAGGAGTGCCGGGTGGTTCGCCGGTGAACCTGATACACCGCGAAGACGCTGTAAGAATTCTAATTCAAATTATCGAAAAAGAAGCTTGGGGCGAGGTCTTTAACGCTTGCTGCCCTGAACATCCTACCAAACAGGAATTTTATTCCCGTGCCGCCGAAATCAGCGAGTTGCCGTTACCCGAATTTGTTGATGTCCCGGAGAAGTATAAAATCGTCAGCAGCGATAAACTGATTCAGCAGCTCCGTTACGAGTTTGAATATCCCGGCCCGATGGATTATCTAAAAGAATGGCAGGAATGGATTTACCGCATTTGATTTCGATTGTTGGCGCAGGCCCCGGTGATCCGGAATTGCTGACAGTGAAAGCCCAAAAAAGGTTGAAAGCTGCCGATATCATTTTGTACGATGCTTTAATCGGTGGCGAAATCCTGAACCTTGCAAAACACAGTGCAATAAAAAAGTACTGTGGAAAATGGAATGCCGATGGCAGAAATCAAAAAAACAGACAGGACGAAATCCATCATGAATTTTTACAGGGAGCATCCGAAAATAAAAAAGTGGTTCGGTTGAAAACAGGCGATCCTATGATCTTTGGCCGTGGTGCCGAAGAAATCCGTTTCTGCAAAAAACACAACCTTAATTATGAAGTTATTCCCGGAGTTACTGCCGGAATCGCCGGTGCATCACTTTTTTCGGTCCCTTTAACTGAACGGGGAAAAAATAACCAGGTGCTTTTCTATACCGGGCGGAAAGGAGAAGATGGATTTCCCGGAATGGATGCTGTTGTCAAAGTACTTGGTTCAGGTTCGCCGGTTATCGTTTACATGGGGCTGAATGTGTTACCCGAATTAGCACAGGATTTGTCGGAACATGGAATATCTGATTCATTACCGGTGCAGATTTTAAGCCGGATTTCGCAAAGTGACCAGCAAGGTTATTCGACAACCCTCGGAAAACTGTCGTCATTTTTTCAGGAAAATAAACCAGAAACTCCTTCCATTGTCATTATCGGAGAAAACGCAATGGAAATTTGAAAGAAGCAGCCGTATTTGAACAGAAAATAACCCGATAATTATTCTTATTTTTAGGCCCTGTTTGAAATTACAATGTTCAGAATTACCACATTAATTGCCCTTTTTATTATTGTTACTGTTTCTGCTACCAGCCAAAGTAAATTTGTAATCAGCGGAAATATTAAAGATGCTGCTACAGGTGAAGATCTGCCTGGCGCTTCGGTTATTGTGGAGGAAATGCCAAATACCGGCGCCGTTTCAAACAACTACGGTTTTTATTCACTCACCTTGCCTGAAGGTGAACATGACCTTAAATTTCAGTTTATCGGTTATGAAACAAAACAGATGAATATTCATCTGCAGGAAGATGTAAAACTTGATGTTGAACTCAACGAACAATCCTATGAAATCGGAAGTATCGTAGTTACAGGTGAGCGTGCCGATAAAAATGTAACTTCCGTTGAAATGGGAAATGTAAATATGGCGCCCAAAGAGATTGAAAGTGTGCCGGTACTTTTTGGTGAACCCGACGTACTGAAAACTATCCAGCTCACTCCGGGTGTAAAACCTGCCGGCGAAGGGAATTCAGGATTTTATGTCCGCGGTGGCGGAATCGACCAGAACCTGATTTTGCTCGACGAAGCGCCGGTTTACAATGCCTCACACCTGCTGGGTTTTTTTTCTGTATTTAATTCCGAAGCCATTCGAAATGCCCACCTCATGAAAAGCTCCATTCCCGCTGAATTTGGCGGGCGTGCATCCTCGGTTCTGGATATTCAGATGAAAGAGGGAAACCTGAAGGAGTTTGGCGCTACCGGAAACCTTGGACTGATTGCTTCAAATTTAACCCTTGAAGGGCCGCTTGTAATAGATAAAAGTTCATTTATTGTCAGCGGCCGCCGTACATATGCAGATCTGTTCCTTAAGTTTTCAAACGACGAAGATTTGAAAAATTCGCACCTCTATTTTTACGATCTGAACCTTAAAACAAATTACAAACTGAACGATAAAAACAGGGTGTTTATCTCCGGCTATCTCGGGCGCGATGATTTTGGCTACAAGGATCAATTTGGCTTCGACTGGGGAAGTGTAACCGGAACCCTGCGCTGGAATCATACGTTCAGCGGGAAACTTTTTTCAAATACTTCATTAATCTTCAGCAATTATTCCTATCAGATTGATGTGATGGGCAGCCTCGATATCACCATCCGTTCCGAAATAAAAGACATCAACCTGAAACAGGATTTCACATGGTACATCAATTCGTTAAACACCCTGAAATTTGGTGGTAATGTTATCAGCCACAACATTCTTCCGGGAGATATTACTGTAAACGATGAAACTTCGGCATTTAATTCCAGAAATATTACCCGCCGTAAAGCCCTCGAATGGGCGGCATACATCGCCAACAGTCAAAACATTTCAGAAAAATTGAAGTTGTATTACGGTTTGCGGCTGGCACTTTTCAATAATGTAGGGCCGGGTGAATATTACATTTTTAATGAGACAGGGGAACTTGTCGAAACAATTAATAAACAAAAATTCGGTATTTTAAAAACCCAGGGGGGCCTTGAGCCGCGTCTCGGAATAAATTATATTTTCAATAACCAAAATTCGGTGAAAGCCAGCTACAACCGCATTTACCAGTTTTTGCACCTGCTTTCGAATTCAACAACCACCACACCCACCGATTTGTGGTTGCCAAGCAGCAACAATGTGAAACCACAGATTTCGGATCAGATGTCGCTGGGTTACTTTCGCAACTTCGGCAACAACAGGTTTGAGTCGTCGGTGGAGGTGTATTACAAGGATTTGAAAAACCAGATTGACTATAAAAATGGTGCTCAGCTTGCTTTTAATTCCACGGTGGAAGCAGAACTTGTTTTTGGCCGCGGTTACGCTTACGGCGCCGAATTTCTTGTTAAAAAAAACGATGGAAGGTTAAATGGCTGGCTGAGCTACACCCTTTCGAAAACTATGCGGCAGTTTGATGAAATCAACAACGGGAATCCTTTCCCTGCACGCCACGACCGGATACATGATGTTTCTGTTGTTGGCCTGTTCGATATCAATGAAAAACTGAAATTATCGGCCACATGGATTTATTACACAGGCAATGCAGTTACTTTTCCAAGCGGTAAATATGAAATCGAAGGTCAGCAGATAGGTTATTACACCGAACGAAACGGATATCGCATGCCTGATTATCACCGGCTCGATATCGGCCTGACCTGGCAACGCAAAAAGACAGACAGATTCGAATCGAGCTGGAACTTTTCAATTTACAACGCATATGCACGCGAAAATGCCTATTTTATCGATTTCAGGCAAAATGAAGACAATCCGGATGTAACCGAAGCCGTACAGATTTCGTTGTTCAGGGCAATACCATCGGTGAGTTATAAGTTTAAGTTTTAAATTGAAAAATTGTGAAACTGAGAAATTGTCAATGGTTAATGATGAATGATGAATAACGAATGTCGAATGTCGAATGTCGAGTTTTGAATGTCGAAAAGGAATAAGGAATAAGGAATAAGGAATAAGGAATAACGAATCAGGAAGGGAAAGAAAGGAATGATGAATAACGAATGTCGAATATCGAATGAGGAAGGGGAAGAAAGGAATATCGAATGTTGAATAAAGAATAACGAATCAGGAAGGGAAAGAACGTAATCGCACATTGTTTATTTTTTCTATTTGGATACGTATCATCATATGTATGCTCTCCCCTTAAAAGGGGAGATGCCGAAGGCAGAGGGGTAAAGAATGACGGTTGAATAACGAATGTCGAATAAGGAATATCGAATCAGGAAGGGGAAGAAAGGAATTTGGAATGTCGAATAACGAATGTCGAATAAGGAAGGGGAAGAAAGGAATAACAAATGTCGAATGTCAGTCGACTAACTACTAACTAACTACTAATGACTAATGACTAATGACTAATTACTAACAACTAATTATCAAATGCTAAAAATAAAATACATATTACCTCTCTTCCTCCTGGTTTTGCTGTTTGGCTGCGAAAAAGTAATCGATGTGGATTTAAATGAAGTCAGTCCGAATATTGTAATTGAAGCCAATTTAATTGGCAGACCCGGTGCTGTAGAAGTGAAAATTACAAAAACAGGGGATTATTTTGGAACTTCGCCCCTTGAAAATGTATCGGGTGCAACGGTGGTCCTCGACGATGATGCAGGAAATCACTTTGAGTTGCCCGAAATTGAAGAGGGGATTTACGGACGCGAAAAATTACACCCGGTGCCGGGAAGAACTTACACACTTACAGTTGAAGTGGAAGGGGAGGAATATGTTGCAAGTTCAACTCTACACCCGGCTGTTGAAATTACCTCACTCGATTATTTTTATGAAGAAGGGCAGTCCTATTTTGATGACGGCTATTACCTGATTCTCATATTGCAGGACCCTGCAGATGAAGAAAATTATTACCGCATTAAAACCTGGAAAAACGGAAGGTCGAAAAATGATGCAGGTAATTTAATCCTTTTTACCGACAGGTATGTGGAAGGGAAAGAGGTGCAGATTACCATGCGGGGAACAGTTTTTAAAAATGGCAGCATTGCAAGGGTGCAGTTGATTTCACTTGACAAGGGAGCATTCGAATTTTACCGCACTTTCGATGAAGTGGCTTCCACCAACCCGGGTTCGGCGGCGCCTGCCAATCCGAAATCCAATTTTTCAAACGGGGCGCTTGGCTTCTTTTCTGCATGGTCGTTCGATGAAAAGGAAATCATTATTAATGAAAAATAAATACATCACATGAAAACTACCAAATCCTGTTGCCGGATATTTCCGGTCATCCTCTTTGCTGTTTCTGTAGTGGTAACCATGGCAATATGGTATTTTGATGAAGGAAATCACTCCTTTTCATTTCTTACAGAAAAAAATGAACTGTTTTCATTCTTTGGCTGGATGATGTTTATTTTTGCACTTCCCGTTGGCATTTTCTATCTTGCTTCAGAAAAGGAAAAATTAAAAAATCGTGCAAAACTGCTGGCGCTGCTTGGCTTTCTTCCCGAATTGATTTTTCTGGTAAGTATGACACTCTGAATAATCAGAAAAGGTTTTACAGGGGCCGGCGCAACTTGTTGCACCATAGTTTCATCTGCTTCTAAAATACCGGAGTTATGAAATATTTAATAAGGCTGTTTTTCTTTGTTGTGGCAGGCGGGATAGTTTCCTGCGCCGAACAAAATCCGGATTTATCGGATACCGGACAATTAAATCCGCTTCCGGATACATTCATCCTGAATAATTATACACAGGATGCAAAAAATCTGTATTACAAGGAGATTTTATCCGACAGCAGTCACTTTAATTTCTACAATCCGAAACTGGATACAACTGAAATAGTCAAAATCCTGGAGATAATTCAGGCCGTTTATGAATTAAACTCACCGGAAAGCGATACAGTATTTCATTATTACAAAATACATGGTTATTACTGTTTTAGTTTTAATTCTGTTTCCCTGAAGGTACAAACCGAAATACCGGAAATACAAAACCTCGCCGACGGAATTATCCCAACCGGCGACAGTCAGTTGGATGCTGTACTTGTAAAATATAAAATCGATTCTGTAAAAACCTTCCACAGCTCGTATCCCGGCTTTCCGTGGCTGACGGTTTATACCGGCGAAGAATATAACATGATACCTGCAGAGAGAGATTTTGAACAGTTGCCGCAAATAATGATAGCCGAACTAAACAACAGCTGTATAGGAGATGGAAACACAATTGAATTAACGCGAAATGACGATTCTGCAATCATTACCTTCAGTATAGGCAGCGGTGATTGTCCTGCCGGTTGCATTTATCACCGCTACTGGGAATTCAGGGTAGAAAACGGGCAGGCCCGATTCATGGGTGTGTATGAGGATTAAAAAAAACGGCTCTGCATACCATCTGCCACCTCATCAACCTTTTGCCAAACCACATACACAGAATTATTATTATAGATAAATACCCAATAAATGGTCGAAATGGTATTGGTGATACGAACGTAGAGACGTCCGATTCGGGCGTCTCTGCCACCGGCGTCTCCACCACCGGCATCCCCACCACATCCCAATCGGGTATCCCCACACCACATCACCTGCAAACCGCCGCCGCATCACAAAAATGGAACCCGTGAACATTGGGTGAGGTCATTAATCAATACAAACGAATATGCACCATTAATGCAGCGAAAAACCATTCCTTGTTTGCCTGGCAGTCCCGTTTTCATGAATCCTGAAAATAATTCCTTGTCAAAAGTAAATTATTATTTACCTTTGAAATTGATGTGCAAAGATATAATTACATGAAATGTTCCGAATTATACCGAATCTTCAAAAAGATGGCTGGTATCCGGTTTCACAAAAAGGGTCGCATGTTAAAATGAAACATGACCAAAAAGAAGGAATAATAATTTTTCCAAATCATGGAAATCAGGAAATCGGAAAAGGACTTGAGAAAAAGATGATGAAAGATGCAGGAATAAACCTTTGAAACAGGAATTATGAAGAAATACAGGAAAAAAATTAAAATAATAGTTGAAAAAACAAAAACAGGGTTTTCAGCTTATTCCGAAGAATATCCCATTTTTACAACCGGGAGAACTATTCCCGAATTAATAAATAATGCGCTTGAAGCAACTCAGTTAAATTTTGAAGAAGAATTCGAAATTGCGCATGAGAATTTAAAATTTGAAATTGACTTTGCTCAATTCTTTCAATATTATAAAGTGATTAACGCAAAATTTCTTGCAGAGAAAATAGGAATGAATCCAACATTATTATCCCAATATGTGCAAGGACGTAAAAAACCATCTGAAAGCCAAACTGAAAAGATATTAAGTGGAATTCATCAAATTGGACAAGAATTATCTGAAATGAATTTGATTTATAAAAGTTAGAGACGCCCAATTCGGGCGTCTCATCCGAATAGGGCGTCCCGAAATCTTCGTATCAATAAAGCCTATGCCCGACAATTAATATTTTTGCCTCTGATTTCCATTGTTTTCTAAAAAGAATTTCTAATTTTAAAACCGCTAAACAAAAAACAATAACCGGCCTTAGATGAAACAGCTCAGCTTCCCGGAAACAACAACAAAAGCAGAAATTTTTAATTGGGGTATGAAACCCGGAAAAGGTTTACAAAACATACCTAGTTAGCCAGCATCGTCAAAAAACAAAAGAAATATGGGTAGATACACAACAGACAAGTGCTTAATTACTGATTTGCAGGCATCAGAATCAAATGTATTGGTAAATGGATATCATTACTATATAGAAACCAAAAACAATGATTTGCATATAGTTATTCCACCCTCTTTTGAACATTGGAAAAACGAAAATTTCTTTAAGGATAATAAACATATTTTTGCAGGAGCATTACTTAATGGAAAATTAATTCCTAAAGATGCAAAGCCAGAATTTGCATTAACAAGAGAATTTCTAATTGAAAAATTTAAAGAATTAAATT
This sequence comes from uncultured Prolixibacteraceae bacterium, assembly GCA_963849775.1. Lineage (GTDB taxonomy): Bacteria > Bacteroidota > Bacteroidia > Bacteroidales > Prolixibacteraceae > Draconibacterium. The sequence goes on from CAWKIX010000038.1 coordinate 8,666, forward strand.
ATCCCAAAACACCAAAAGAAAAACTTGATAATTTGTTTATTACATTATTTCAAAAACAGAAATTTGAAGGAGAGCGGATTGATATTTATAAAGAAATGTTCAAGCCGATGATGTACTACAAACATTATTTTAGAACTAAAGATGAATGTAACTTTTATATGAAATCCCTCGATTATTCAGGTTTAATTTCTGGAACATTTAATAATCCTGCAAATGGTGATAATGAAACAATTATGAAGTATCAAATAACCTATAAAGGATTAACATATTATAATGATATAACAGAAAAAGGTTTATTATCAAAGAATTGTTTTATTGCGATGTCATTTTCTGATAAACTATCAGAATTAAGGACTACATTAAAAGACGCAATAAGAGAAACCGGATATAATCCAATATTAATCGATGAGATATTCTATGCAAGTACACTGACTATTAATGATGCCATAATAGCGGAATTAAAAAAGTGCAAATTTTGTGTAGCTGATTTTACTGAACAAAAAGATGGGGTTTATTTTGAGAGTGGATTTGCGGCAGGGCAAAACAAACAAGTAATATATTGTTGTAGGGAAGATTGGTTTAAAGAATCTCATTTCGATACAAACCATTTCCCACATATCATTTACAAATCAGAAAAAGATTTGAAAGAAAAATTAATCAATAAAATTGAAGCATGGATTTAAAAAAGATGAAGTACAAAAAAATCATAAAAGATACATGGCAAACAGCAACCTAACAGATGCAAAACGGGCAAAAAACGATGAGTTTTATACCCAATACCACGATATTGAAAAAGAAATAAATGCTTATTTGGATTATAACCCGGATGTATTTAAAGGCAAAACCTTGCTATTGCCTTGCGACGACCCGGAATGGAGCAATTTTACCAAATTCTTTGCACAGAACTTTGTACGTTTAGGCTTAAAAAAGCTGATTAGTACAAGTTATGCAGTAAACAGTAAAAAATATAAATCCGGATACCAGCCAACCCTCTTTGAAGTAAACGATCCGCAATACGATGAATACAAAACCAAAAGAAACGGGAAAATATTTATTCTCGATCATGACAAAACCGGTGATGGCAAAATAGATGTGGAAGATTTGGAGTGGCATTATCTGGAAGGTGATGGAGATTTTAAAAGCAATGAAATAAAAAAACTACGCGACGAAGCAGATATTATCATTACGAATCCACCTTTCTCTCTGTTTCGTGAATTTTTGGCCTGGATAGTAGAAGCCGGTAAGCAGTTCGTAATTATCGGCAATATGAATGCTATTACTTATAAAGAAGTATTTCCGCTGATTAAGGAAAATAAAATGTGGCTTGGGGCAACTGGAAATGGAAATGACATGGTATTTGGTGTTCCAAAAGGGGCGGAAGTTGCCGAAAAGGATAGACAGAAGGCTGCTCGATTAGGTTATGTGGGTGATTATACACGACTTGGCAATTCATGTTGGTTTACGAATTTGGATCATGGAAGGCGCCATCAGCCTTTACCGCTCATGACAGAGGCTGATATAATAAAATTTGGCACAAAAAAGCCATTTGATAAATATGACAATTATGATGCGATTGAAATACCATTTACTAAATACATTCCGAACGATTACAATGGTATAATGGGTGTGCCAGTTAGCTTTTTAGATAAGTATAATCCAGACCAGTTTAAAATTTTAGGTATTACAAAAACATGGTTCGGAGCTTCATCAAAAATATATCCACCCCAAATACAAGTTAGTTCAAATGGAAAAAAAAGTAATGTAACAAAGTTAAATGATGGAGCTGCATTGAAGTTAGAGACTCCACCACATAATCAGACATATTATATAGTTGAAAATGAAAACTTCATTCAGGTATATGCCCGTGTACTTATTAAGCATAAAAACCAAACAAAATGATAACAACCTTAAAAACTGAAATCACCGTTAAAGATATTTGCGAAGGCTTTGTTTACAACGAACTTGAAGGTAAGGGATTGTTTGGTTTAAGCGGTAAACTCACCATCCAACCGGAATATCAGCGCGCTTATATTTATGCTGATGGTATAAAAGATGTTGCTGTTATTAAATCCATACTCAAAAAATATCCGGTTGGCTTGATTTATTTCGTCAAAGTAAGCAACGACAAATTTGAAATACTCGACGGACAGCAGCGTATTACCAGTATCGGGCGTTTTGTCACCAATAAATTTGCCATTAAAGACGACAACAGTATGGAGCAATACTTTGATGGTATTGCAGCCGATATGAGGATCAGAATTTTAGAAACAAAACTCACGGATTTATGAATGCGAAGGAGAAGAAAGCGAGATAAAAGACTGGTTTCGTACAATTAACATTGCTGGTGTTCCATTGAATAATCAGGAGGTAAATAATGCTATTTTTTCAGGTCCGTTTGTAACACTTGCCAAAGAGGAGTTTAGCAACAGTCAGAATGCCAATATCCAAAAATGGAGTGCATATATTAAAGGTACAGTAAACAGGCAGGCATATTTGGAAAGAGCTCTGGACTGGGTAAGCAAGGGAAAAATTGATAGACTACATGAGCCGCGCATGGTATGACAACAACATCAATGAATTAAAAACCTATTTCTAACACTGTAATCGATTGGGTTTCGGGTGTATTCATTGATGTTGAGAATGAGATGTGTGGCCTTGAATGGGGACGGCTTTACGAAGAGTATCATAAAAAGGCATATGATCCGAAAAAGGTAACCTTCGAAGTCCAAAAACTCTATGCCGACTCGTATGTCAAAAACCGAAAAGGGATTTTTGAATTTATTCTCGGCGGTTCAGTTGATACGAAATTGTTACATGTCCGGGTTTTTGATGAAGCTACAAAAAAGGCGGTTTATAAAACACAAACTGCCAAAGCTATTGATAAAGGAGAATCAAATTGTCCGTTGTGTGCCCTTGGGCATGATTCCGGCAAGAGTAAAATTTGGAAATTGGCCGAAATGGATGCCGACCATGTAACAGCATGGAGCAAAGGCGGCGCAACTGATATGAAAAATTGTCAAATGTTATGCAAGACACATAACAAAGCAAAAGGAAACAGATAATAGAACAACCGGCATAAGGCACAAAACAACCTGAAGAGCGGCCAAAACAGGTTGAGGAGACTCCGGATTTAGGTGATTCCTGTCAGACTGTCTTATGTTCACTGTATTACATTTTAATATAAGTTTGGATTATTTAAAATGATGACTACTTTTATAAGCCTTAACTAATACAAAAACAGCAACCAAATCTGAACCACATGCCTCAGATGATACCGACAACAAATTCCACGAATAATTTCTTTTGGGAAAAAAGAAAAAAAATAAATACCGTTTTATATATGTTTTGTTCAGGTTTGGTGAAAAAAAGACACTGATTAAATTAAATTAAAAACCATGTCATACGAAACAGCATTAAAAATTGTGGATATCATCCATGATATTCATAAAGGAAAATATCGTTTACCTGCAATTCAGAGAGAATTTGTTTGGAGTCCTTATCAAATAGAGAGATTGTTTGATAGTCTCATGAGAGATTATCCAATTAATTCATTTCTATTTTGGAAAGTCGAAAAAGAAAAAGTAAACGATTATAAATTCTACGAGTTTTTAAGGAATTTTCACGAAAGAGATAACAAGCATAATCCCAAAGCGAATATTACTGGTGAAGATGAAGTTACTGCAGTTTTAGATGGACAGCAACGATTAACTTCGCTTTACATCGCGTTAAAAGGTACATATTCATATAAAATGCCAAGAAAGCGTCGTGATAATGACATGGCTTATCCTAAAAGATCCTTATTCGTAAACCTAGTTAAAGGTGCTAAGGAATCAGAACTAAAGTTTGATTTTAAGTTTCTAACAACAAACGAAACAAAAAGAGATAAAAATAATTTTTGGTTTTGTGTTGGGAAAATTTTAGAATTGAAGGAGCCTGGAGATGTTAGTGAATACTTGAGTGAACATGTATTTGATGACTATGCGAAAAAACAAAGAAGTTTTGCTAATGAAACATTATTCAAGTTACATAATGTTATTCACGAAAAGGGGGCAATTAGTTACTACCAAGAGAGAAGTCAATCATTAGATAAAGTATTAAATATATTTATTAGAATTAACAGCGGTGGAACAATTTTAAGTTACTCTGACCTTCTACTCTCTATTGCAACAGCACAATGGGACGCTAAAGATGCAAGAGAAGAGATTATTTCATTTGTTGAACAAATAAATTGTATCGGTGACGGTTTTAATTTTAACAAAGATTTTGTTTTAAAATCATGTCTTGTTTTAAGCGACTTTAAAGATATTGCTTTTAAAGTTGATAATTTCAACAAAGCAAATATGCTTATAATTGAAAATAACTGGGAAACAATAACAGAAGCAATTCGTATTGCAGTAGAATTAGTTTCAAGTTTTGGTTACAGCAGTGAAACCTTAACATCCAATAATGCTCTAATTCCTATCGCATATTATTTAATGAAAATAAATGCAAAGGATATATTTGTTACTTCAAGTCATAACTTTGAAGAAAGGTCAAAAATTAAAAGATGGTTGGTTCTAAGTTTAATAAAAAAGGGCATTCAGTGGAACACCTGACAATGTGCTAAGACCGCTAAGAAATATTATAAAAAATAATTTAGATGATTTTCCAATTGATAAAATCATAGATCATTTTAAAGGAGATAATAAATCATTAATATTCTCAGACGATGACATTGAAAATTTGCTGTTTTATAAATATGAACAAGGATTCACATTTTCAGTTTTATCAATGCTGTACACAAGTCTAGATTATCGTAATCTTTTTCATATTGATCACATTTTTCCTAAAAGTGCTTTTACTAAATCAAAACTTAGAAAACGCGGAATTGATGAAACTCAAATAGAAGATTTCCAAGACAAAGTAAATTATTTAGGCAATCTTCAATTGTTAGAAGCAACCCCAAATATTGAAAAAAGGGATAAAGACTTTGATGTCTGGTTTAATAAAACTCTACAAATCCGAACAGGAAAAAAGAGATTACTATTTCAAAACATTTAATTCCAAAGGGTGATTGGGAATTCAATGATTTTTTAATATTCTTTGAAAAAAGAGAAAAATTAATGAGAATTAGATTTAAAGAAATATTACAATCGAAAGAATAAAATACAAGTGCTAAAATGTAGTTTACTGAATTTATGAATTATGATTACGCGATACATTCTGATTTTTTGATTCATTGGACAGGCAAAGACATCGATAATTTTTATGACCCTTGCTGGTATGAATCTGATAAATCTAGGACAAAATGCAAGTCTGATCTTAATGAAAATTATTTGAGTCGGCTTTATGATATACTTCGATACGGAATTTGGATGACTTCAGAGAATGAATCACCCTTTTTATTCAACGAAAATTCTATACAAATACCTTCTACACCCAGAAGTTGTTTTACAGAGTTAAAGTTGTCTCAATCACGTGTGCATGCCAAACATTATGGCAGACTTGGAATCGGTTTTAAAAGACCCTTTTTAATTCAAAGGTTAGGACGGCCTGTAGTTTATTATGGATTCCATAAAGATAAAACGGAGGACATTTTTCTAAAACAATGCGCACAGGACTTCACTAATAAAGACCTTCTGAATTTTTTTAAACCAATGAATAGTTCAACTAGATTGAATTATGATTATTATAGCGAGTCAGAATGGCGTATTATATATCTTGAGAATTTATTAAAACAAAGATTAATAATCGACCCCAGGGATTCTAAAAATACTAAGGAATATGACTATTATCAAAGTCTTCCGGAAAAAGCAAAAAATAAACTAAAATACCTAATCCCATTGGACGGTTGGTTTGTCATGATAATATACCCCTCATTGGATGTGAAAAACGAATCTAAACAAAGTTCATTTTATAAAATCCAATCAGAAATTAAAAGAATAAAAAACAATCCTAAGAACCACGCATATATAGTAGAAAGTATTAATTGGCCGATTGAATTAGATTTAGATGCATGTAGAAATTTTTAATTGTGACTAAAAATATTAAGAGGTAGTTTAATCACAGTGCAGATGCAACGCCGCTGGGAAGTTCATTTTTCGTAAACCGTTTGCGAAAGATTCAGAAGATAGTGTTCGTCTACGCGTGCGGCAGTTGTAGTTTCATCATCATTCTTCCATGAAATAAAAAGTCCTTCGGAATGTGCTGCTACTGATACACTTTTTATATAAGGAGCGTAACCTGGTTTAATCATGTTTTTCTTTATCCACTGTGATATGAGGATATTCGCCGGTTAGGGCATTGCACATGTTACAGGCTTGTGCCGCCTGCAGAGCAGTCCGTTCTTCATCCTCTGCTGCAAATGTTGTCAGGACAAGCTCTCTGAAGGAATTCAGAAAACCATTCATCGCCTGCATCAATTACCATTGTGCCAGTGATTTTTTATTGATAAAATGTCTGGGTTTTGTTCGCACAATGTTTTTACCATTCATTTAGGAAAACACCATATTTCCCAATTTGCCCCGGCCGCTGCTGAAAAGAGGATTAATTTCCGCCATCACATCCGTTTTTCTTAATACCAACGATATACCAGGGATATACCAACGACATATTTTCTTCGCGGTTTCTTCGCAGTTTCTTCGGAGTATCTTCGCAGTTGGTTCGCGAATTCGCGAATGAACTGCGAAGATACTCCGAATTTAATCCGAAGATAATGTAGGGCTGGTATGGTTAAGGTATGGTGAATGTATAACCAGGTGATGAACATGGTATTTACAAATAATTCCGGCCACAGCTGGCAAATTCAACCCCAGAACCTTAATTTCCCGCTTCCCGTTTTTCAATTTAACAGTTTTTCAATTTTGCCATTTTTCCCTTTCCCAATTTCCCGGTTTTTTTTCTAACTTGGACGCCAAATTCTAAACTATGCCAAATTTCCCGGTTTTCAGGCAAATCGATGCAATGGACTGCGGCCCCACCTGTCTTCGGATGGTCGCAAAATACTACGGGAAACATTTTACTACCGAATCATTGCGCGAAAAATCATACATCACCCGCGAGGGAGTATCGCTGCTGGGAATCAGCGATGCCGCCGAATACATCGGGATGCGCTCAATGGGCGTGCGGCTGACATTCGAACAATTGAAAGCCGAGGCGCCACTGCCTTGCATTGTGCACTGGGACCAGTCGCATTTTGTGGTGGTGTATAAATTTAAAAAAGGAAAAGTTTATGTGGCCGATCCTGCATTTGGCCACCTGGTTTACAGCGAACAGGAATTCCGCAAACACTGGCTCGCCACGGTTAAAGAAGGCGAAGAAAAAGGTATCTGTCTGTTGCTGCAACCCACTCCCGAGTTTTACCAGGATAAGGACGAAAAAGTCAGCCGTACAGGATTTCGTTTTGTGTTGAATTACCTGAAACCTTACCGGAAACTGATGACACAACTGCTGCTCGGATTCTTTCTGGGGAGTATCATTCTGCTGGTTATGCCGTTTCTTACCCAAAGCGTTGTCGATATCGGTATTAACAATCAGGATATTGGCTTTATTTACCTTGTGTTGCTGGCGCAGTTGTTTTTACTCATCAGTAAAATGTCCATCGAATTTATCCGGTCATGGATTTTGCTGCACATCAGCACCCGCATCAACATTTCAATTATTTCCGATTTTCTCATCAAGCTGATGAAACTGCCGCTGGGCTTTTTCGATTCAAAAATGATTGGAGACATTCTGCAGCGCATCGACGACCATGCCCGAATCGAGCGGTTTCTTACAGCTCAATCCATTGGCGTCCTGTTTTCAATGTTCAGCCTGGTTATATTTTCCATTGTATTGTTAATTTACAGCCTGAAGATATTCCTGATTTTTATTGTAGGTTCGGTACTCTACTTTATCTGGGTGTATGTTTTTATGAACCGCCGCCGCGAGCTGGATTACAAACGGTTTACCAAACTCTCGGAAAACCAGAGCAAGCTCATCCAGATAATCAATGGCATGCAGGAAATAAAACTGAACAATTACGAAAAGGAGAAACGCTGGGAGTGGGAGCGGGTTCAGGCCGGATTGTTTAAGGTGAGCGTAAAAAACCTTTCGCTGGAGCAGTACCAGGATGCCGGATCAATATTTATTAATGAAACAAAAAACATCCTGATAATTATTGTATCGGCAACAGCAGTAATCAACGGTGAACTCACCCTTGGTATGATGCTGGCTATACAATATATAATAGGACAACTGAATACACCGCTGAGGCAACTCATCCGTTTCATGCACCAGGCACAGGATGCCAAAATCAGCCTCGAGCGCCTTGCCGAAATTCACGATAAAAAGGATGAGGTTCAGGATTCGGCGGCGTATGTTAAAAAACTGCCCGAAAATAAATCGATTTCGGTTACAGGTTTGGTGTTTCAATATGAAGGGCCGCGGTCGCCAAAAGTTTTAAATAATATTAATCTTGAAATTCCTGAAAATAAAACCACTGCAATTGTAGGTACCAGCGGAAGCGGGAAAACCACACTCATTAAGTTGTTGCTTGGATTTTATCCACCGGTGGAAGGGGATATAAAAGTTGGCGGCACGCGTCTGGCCAATTTTTCGCCAAAAGTCTGGCGCGACAAATGCGGCGTTGTCATGCAGGATGGTTTTATCTTTTCCGACAGTATTGTCCGCAATATCGTGGTGAATGAAGATGTGGTGGATGAAGAGCGGCTGCTTCATGCGGTGAAAATGGCCAATATTCAGGATTTTATAGAATCGATGCCACTGAGCTACAACACAAAAATAGGGCAGGAGGGTGTTGGATTAAGCCAGGGGCAGAAACAACGGATATTAATCGCGCGGGCAATATATAAAAGCCCGGTATACCTGTTTTTTGATGAAGCTACCAATGCACTTGATGCAAACAATGAGCGATTGATAATGGAAAACATGGGGCAATTTTCGAAAGGCAAAACCGTTGTAGTGGTGGCACACCGGCTAAGCACGGTAAAAAATGCCGACCAGATTGTAGTGCTTGAGAAAGGTGAGATTGTGGAACTGGGAAGGCATGAGGATCTGATAGCCAAAAAAGGAAAGTATTTCGAATTGGTTAGAAATCAGTTGGAACTGGGGAATTAAAAAGCTGCAGAGCTTCAACTGAAATGTTATCTGTATTTTTGTAATTTTGATTTAAAATGAGACATAATGAAGATTACGAAAGAAAAAAAGTACAATGAAATACTTAAATTGATCAATCAATTGCCGGAACAGGACATTAAGAAACTTGTTAAAAAGTTACAAAATGATATGGCATCCGGGAAAAGTACTTCTTCGTTGCAGGAAATTATTCTGAAAGCACCTACCTGGTCTGATAAAAATAATGAAGGTTTTAAGAAAGTCAGGGAGCATATTAATAAATCAAGGATCGCATGATAATTCTCGATTCATCGGTACTGATAGAACTGTTTCGTAAAAAGAATAAGAAAAAAACTTTTTTCTATCTAATTGCAGGCAGATATGAAAAATTTGCAATCTCAGTTATTACTTATTATGAAATAGGAATAGGAAACAGAGAATCACATTCAGATTATTGGGAACTGTTGTGTAATAGTTTTGATATCTTGCCGTTCGATAAATTATGTTCTGATTCCGCAATTGAAATTTACAGTGAATTACGGAAAACCAATCAGATGATAGATATGGCGGATGTGTTTATTGGTGCAACTGCCAGAGCATATAGTTTTCCTGTTGCAACTTTAAATGTAAAGCATTTCAAACGAATTAATGATCTGGAAATAATAGATAATGGCTGAAAGCAGAGATAGAGATCAGGAGAAAATTTCTTCCCGCGGGGGAAATACCAAAGGCAAAGCGGGCCTTGAAATTCGTTCCGGCGAAGTGCAGGAAATTCTGGGCGGGGTGCCGTCGTGGATTGTGCGTTACGGTACATTCATGTTTGTTGCAGTAATTTTTATGATCATTGCCTTCAGCTTTGTATTTAACTATCCTGATATTTTACGCTCCAATATTGTAGTTACAACACAAAATCCGCCGGCTACAATTGTTGCCCGTACAACAGGCAAGATTGAAAAGCTTTTTGTTACCGACAATCAGAAAGTAACCATGGGACAAATGATTGGCTTAATTGAAAATCCTGCAAGCTACAACGACATTTTAAAACTAAAAGCTGTTATTGATTCGGTTCAGCCGGATTTCGATACCCTGAATTTTATTCCTGCAGTTCGTTTCAGTAAAAATCTTCAATTAGGTACAATCCAGGAAAATTATTCACAGTTTCTGACAAAGCTGGATGAGTTGCAGGTTTTTACGCGGCAGGATTATTACCGGAAGAAGAACGAATCACTGCAGGAGCAGGTTAAAATGGCCCGGATACTTTTCGACAGGATGTGGGAACAGAAAAATGCAGTAGAAAAGGAATACGGATTGAAAAAACGGAACTATGAACGTCAGCAACGGTTAATTGCAGGTGAATTTATCTCCGCAATTGATCTTGAAAAGGCGGAATCCGAAATGCTTGGAAAAGAATCGGAGCTGAACAGAATGCGTTCGGACCTGGCTCAAAAGCAAATCGATTTGCGCGAGCTGGAGCAGGAAATGATTGAGAACAACAAAACTTTCCAGGATTTAAAAAACAGGTACCAGTCGGAGCTGCTTGAAACCTTTAACAATCTGAAAAGCGAAATCAGCAACTGGGAACTTACTTACCTGATGCGTTCGCCGATGGAAGGCGTTGTTTCATTTAATAAATTCTGGAGCATCAACCAAAATGTTACTGAAGGTGATAATGTATTTACAGTAGTCCCCGATAATATGGGCACGCTTGTAGGGAAAATAGAACTGCCGGTCAGGGGATCAGGGAAAGTACGGCCTGATTTAAATGTGAATGTAAAGTTCGATAATTATCCGTACATGGAATACGGTCTGGTAAGAGGAAGGGTAACAAACGTGTCGCTGGTGCCGGAAGATAATTTCTACATGGTCGAAATTGATTTTCCGGATGGGCTTGTAACCAACTACGGCAATGATTTAACCATGCAAAACCAGCTGGTTGGGAAAGCCGAAATTATTACTGAAGACCTTAAGCTGATACAGCGGGTTTTTAATCCTTTAAAGGCCCTGTGGCGCGAACGGGTAAATTCTTAAACTTCTTATTGCCATAATAAACAGCGATATTCATCTCTAAAAACACATTGATTTATAATTCATTTCTGTTTTAATTTTTCGAAAAAAAAGTATAAAACGTATTGTCCTTTATTCAAAATTAGTACTTTTGCGTGCCGTTTTTGAGGGGTAGTATGTAATTTACCCGTTAAAAACATGGTTTTTTTAGAAATTTACCATACTTTTGCAGTCCGTTTTTAGGAAGCATTATTAACGATATAAAAAACAGGTATTTATGCCAACGATTCAACAGTTAGTTAGAAAAGGAAGACAAAGTAAGGTGGAGAAAAGCAAATCTCCCGCCCTTGATTCATGTCCGCAACGTCCAGGGGTTTGTGTACGTGTTTACACAACTACACCAAAAAAGCCGAATTCTGCCATGCGCAAAGTGGCCAGGAAAGGTTGACCAATGGTAAAGAGGTGAATGCCTATATTCCCGGTGAAGGTCATAACCTGCAGGAACACTCCATCGTTTTGGTACGTG
>CAWKIX010000039.1:0-124253 GCA_963849775.1 uncultured Prolixibacteraceae bacterium
TTTTCAATCAATAATTATTTTATTGGTATTCCGCTTGCAAGCCTTTTCTGCCACGTATATTTGTGTTTTGAATTAATCAGGCGTGAATGTAAACCAATTTAAACCCCGGTTTTTCTTTCAACATCGGGCAGAAAAAAAGCTTGTCAGTACATGTGGCAAGAAGCAATTACAGTTTGAATTGATTATATTAAAAGTAGCTAATTTTATTCTTTCTGTTAGAAAGTTGTTGCAAAACATCTAAAATTAGTTCAAATCTGTTCAGGTTTTTGACCGATATAAAAATATTTGATTGTAACTTCGATTTCTCAAAACGAATCGAACTAAAAAGCAAAAAATGGAAAATCTGGTTAATAATTACCTGAATACCTTTTCCTGTTACAACCTTGAAACCGGAGACTTTCCGGGGCCGGTTATCACTATCTCGCGACAGGCAGGATGCTCCGCCCAACGTATTGCTATTAAGCTTTCGAAAATATTAACCGGCTACAGTTACATGTCTGAAACAAAAACAGATGTTGAATGGCGCTGGGTAGATAAAAAAGTTTTTACCCGCACAGTAAAAGAAATTATTGATGAAATTAATGATGGCAATTATGATGACAAAGAAGAAGCCATTGAAAAACTGAATGCAGTTGCCAGAGCTTTTTCTGAGGAAATGATATATGAAATTACCGACCAGAAAATGATCCGGATTTTGAAAGGTGTTATTTGCCGTTTGGCTTTTGAAGGCCGAAAAATAATTGTAGGCCGTTCCGCTGGTGTGATTCTGAAAAATGTTCCAAACAAACTCAACATAAGGTTGGAAGCCCCTGTTGAATGGAGAATAAACAGGATTATGCAAATTAAAGAGTTTAGTCAGGCCAAAGCTGCTGCTTATATTAACGACATGGATAAAAGACGCGACACATTTATTGAAAAAATAAATGGACGAAAAGCAGAAAACAATGATTTTGATGTTATTTTCAATTATGCTTCATTGGAAGATGATGAGATATTAGATGCTGTAGTTAATATTCTAAGAAATAAAAACATTGTATCTCAACACGCCGGATTTTAGCCTGTTATTTTGTGCAATTCAATATTGATTATTATAAATCTCACCTTACTTAAGACCTTCCTTCGGGAAGGTTTTTTAATTCATAACACAGAATTTTTCCAGCATAAAAACATCATAACAACTTCATATTCAAAACCTTTTTTAATGTAATATAAAAAAAATCGGAAATTGTAGTAAATGTGCCAAATAGTATGTTTATTTGTACATTGAAGTTTAAAAGTTTTACTGTTAGCGAATTAGCTTGTTCAATGTTTTTTTTACTTATAACTTGAAAAACATTTGCAAGAAATAATTCAACAATTATTAAAGCATCTTCATTAAATTACATTTTATTAAATTATTTATTGTTCTTTTTTTATGAATTTATTTGTTGCAAAATTAAGTCCGTCAACTACTAGTGACGACTTGGAAAAAACCTTCTCTGCGTTTGGAGAAGTAGCCTCTGCCAAAATTATTATTGACAGGGATACCCAAAACTCAAAAGGTTATGGCTTTGTAGAAATGCCAAATGATGAAGAAGCTGAAAAAGCAATTGCTGATCTAAATGAGAGTGAACTGGATGGAAATCAGATTGTGGTAAAACAAGCAAATCCACAAGGTGCCCGTCCGGCAAGAAGTTTCAACCAGCGCGGTGGCGGTGGTGGTGGATTTAACCGTGGCGGTGGCGGCGGTGGTGGTTTCCAGCGTCGTGACGACCGTCGTAGTGGCGGCGGTGGCGGTGGTGGCCGCAGATTCGACAACCGCAGTCGCGGTGGCGGATCAGGCGGTTATGAATCGAATGAAAGATGGTAAAAAGGGAAAAACCGTATTAGAAAGAAGCTGCTCAATTTTGAGTAGCTTTTTTTATGTTTAAAATCATATTCACCTAATGTATATAATAATAACCATTTTATTATTTTTAAAGCTTAGTATTGCAGCCCTTTAACCAGGCTGCCAAAAACCAAATATCAACCAATTGTTACAGGATGAAAACAAAAACTTTCCTATTCATCATCTGTCTGTTTTTTATTGCAGTTGTTAATTCGTTCGCTCAAAACACATACGTTCCTGACGATAATTTTGAGCAAGCTTTAATTGATTTGGGATATGATTCAGGCGTGTTGAATGATTCGGTGCCTACAGATTCAATCAAAAATATTGAAAGACTTTTTATATCTGGCAGAAGTATTTTTAATATAGAAGGCATAGGAGATTTTACCTCTCTAAGAAAATTATATTGTTATGGGAATCAGATCGATAGACTGGATTTAACCAGCAATACAAATCTAACACACCTTTACTGTTCGCGAAACTTGCTTAAACACCTGGATTTAAGAGCGAATGCTAATCTGGAAAGTCTGGATTGTGAAAACAATCAACTCGATAGTTTAAATTTGAGTGCTAATACAAATTTGAAATACCTGATTTGTTCATCCAACTTTCTTTCTCAGCTTGATTTAAAGTATAACACGAATTTACAAACTCTGGATTGTTTTGTTAATGAAATATCAGAATTGGATTTATCTTTTAATAATCAACTAATACATGTTAATTGCATACGTAATAACCTTATTAGTTTGAATTTGAAAAATGGGTATAATAGTATTCTGTCAGAGTTATTCGCCTATGAAAATCCTAATCTGCTCTGTATTCAGGTTGACAATGCCTCAGAGGCATACTCTAATCCATACTGGCTTAAAAATGCTTTTGCTGTTTTTAGTGAGGATTGTTCAAGTTGTGATATTGAAATGACCTATATACCAGATAATAATTTTGAGCAAGCTTTAATTGATTTAGAACTTGACAATGTATTAAATGATTCAGTCCCAACTATTGCAGTAAAAAATTTAATATCGTTAAACGTTTTCTCCAAAAACATTACTGATCTATCAGGGATTGAAGATTTTGCAGCATTAGAAGAATTGTATTGTTACAATAATCAAATCTCTGAAATTAATTTATCGGACAATACCAATTTAAAAGTATTACAAGTTCAAAACAATAGTATATATAATTTGGATTTAACTTCAAATGTCCAGCTAACACTACTAGATTGCAGCCATAATAATTTGATAAATTTGGATTTAAGCGCAAATATTCTACTGATAGACCTATATTGTTACAATAATTATTTAATAGATTTAGATTTAAGTTTAAATCCTTTTGTTGGTAGAATAAATGCTACTCACAATCAGCTTACTGGATTGAACTTACAGAATGGTAATAATTATAACATGACTATTGACATTTGGCAAAACACAAATCTTACTTGTGTTCAAGTCGATGAACCTTTATTCTCCGAAAATTCATATTACTGGCATGAAGACGAATGGACAAGTTATTCTGAAGATTGCAGTTTTTCAGGTGCCGGAGTTCCTGTATCAGAGTATCTGGCACTTGAAATGTTTTACAGTTTAAATAACGGTGAAGATTGGCAATGGAACACAAACTGGCTCGATACAATTACCAGTAAGGTTGGAGAATGGGACGGCATAGGGGTTGAGGATGGACATGTAGTTAGGCTTTCCATGGATTCTTCAAATGTAACAGAAATCCTACCTCAGGAGCTAAAAAACTTAACCCATCTGGAAAAACTATATCTTTTTAATAATAATATTTCAGGGAACTTACCCGAATGGATTGGTGAGCTTTCAAGCCTTAAAGAGTTAGATCTGGTAAAAAACAATATTACTGGTGAAATACCTGCTTCCATTGGAGGATTATATAATATTGAGACTTTTTGGCTCTCGGAAAATCAAATATCAGGTAATATTCCAGTTGAAATTGGTAATTTGACTGAATTAAGACATCTCGATTTAAGTAATAATATCCTCACAGGGAAGATCCCAAAAAGCATTGGAAATCTAACAAATCTTTGGACACTCGATTTAAGCAATAATCAACTGGTCGGCCCTTTACCCATTGAACTTGAAAACCTCATAAATATTTACCGGTTTGATATTGATAATAACCTAATCGGAAATTTTGATTTCAATAAATCAGCAATTATTGAAAATAACCATCAAATCCCTGATGAACTGGCGGGTCTGCTTCAAATGGACACCTTGTATCTGGGAGGAAACAAACTGCAGTTTAACGACATTGAAGCCATTTTTTCATGGGATAATTATGACAGTTTTGATCAATTTATTTACGCACCACAGGATTCAATTGGAAGTTCAAAAACGATTGAAACAGCAGAAGGTGATGCAATTGAATTAACCATCGACAATTATTACCCGGGCTTTTCCGATAAGTATCAATGGTATAAAAATGAAAAGTTGCTTTCCGGAGAAACAGAGGCTAACCTAATGTTTGCAAATATACAATTGACAGATGCAGGCAAATATTATTGTAAAATTACAAACCCGGTTGCCACCGAACTAACATTAACAAGCCGGAAATTTACACTAAATGTTCTTCCTTTAGTAAATGTGCTTGATTTTAGAGAAGATAAAATTGAAATCTATCCCAATCCGGCAGAAAAATATGTTTTTATAGAAACTAACTACACTCCGGTTAACGTTGAAGTATTTAATAACACAGGTCAGAAGGTATTAAACATTCCTGACTTTCAATCCGGATCAATTGACATTAAATCCCTTAATCCGGGCATTTATTTTTTCCGGATCACAACTTTCAATAATACTATTTTGAACAAAAAAATTATTATCAATTAAAAACTAACTGATATTCTGAACATTATAATGCTGGACAAGTTTTATAACAGAAACTTTCAAATCTTCTTTGTAAATCTGCATCGCATTTACAGAATGTCTTTTGTAATTTAGAACAGGCAAAATAATTTTCAATTGAAATTAATGAAGTAACTGCAAAACAATACTTTTGCTACGTTTACATTCTATTCTTATTTAGAATTGTTCGTATAGAAACTTTTTAGCCAAACAATAATTGGTTATCTTTGTTCGAAGAGGATAAAGAACCAAATACTATATGACAGCTTTATTAACTGAAGACGAAAAACAAATCAGTAAAAAAATTGAATTCATATCCCCTCAGTCAATCGATGGTTATGAAGTAAACCAACTTGTAAAAAACTGTAAACCGTTGGATGAAAATTCAATTTACTGTAATTTGTTACAATGTTATCATTTTAGCGAAACTTCAATATGTGCAAAGGCTAATGGTGTAATATGCGGCTTTGTTTCGGGGTATATATTACCCGGTAAAAACAACACTCTTTTTATCTGGCAGGTTGCAGTTTCAGAACACGTGAGAGGCCAGGGACTGGGGATGAAAATGATCAATAAAATACTATCATCCGAAGCCTGCAAAAACGTTAAATTTATACAAACTACCGTAACAAAATCAAACCATGCATCATGGAGATTGTTTCAAAAACTAGCAAATATACTTTCTGTAGAACACAATTCAAACGTTCTTTTTAATGATATCACTCATTTCCGTGGAGAACATGAAAGTGAAGAACTTATAACATTAGGACCTATCGAATAAATCAGCAAATCATTCTTATTAAACAGTATTGATATGCAAAGCATTCAAAGCTACTTCTCAGACAATAAAATTATAAAGAACCTTATTAATATAAAATTTATAAAAAATGAAAATTTTTGAAGAGATCGAATCTGAAGTTCAAAGTTATGCAAGAAATTTCCCTATCATTTTCAAAAATGCAAAAAACGAGTTCGTTTATGATCTGGATGATAACAAGTATCTTGATTTTTTGGCAGGAGCAGGCTCTCTTAATTACGGACACAACAACCCTGTTTTTAAAAAAGCATTATTAAAATACATTGAAGACGATGGAATTACTCACAGCCTGGATTTACACACTATAGCCAAAGGGGAATTCATGACTACTTTTAAGGAGAAAATACTCGAACCCAGAGGATATAATTATCTCCTGCAATTTACCGGTCCAACCGGAACAAATGCCGTTGAAGCAGCATTTAAAATTGCCCGGAATTATACGGGCAGAGATACCATTATTTCATTTACCAATGGTTTTCATGGTGTGACGCTTGGTTCGCTCGCAGCCACAGGAAACTCCTCGCACAGAAAGGCAGCAGCAACAGGTTTACACGATGTAACCCGAATGCCGTATTACGGCTATTTAGGTAATGATTTGAATACTACCGAATACCTGGATAAAATTTTAAGCGACCCAAGTAGTGGTGTAGATATTCCTGCCGCAGTAGTTGTTGAAACTGTACAGGGTGAAGGAGGTATTAACGCCTGCTCAATGGAATGGCTTTACGATTTATACAAAGTGTGTAAGAAACATGATATTTTATTGATTATTGACGATATTCAAGCAGGTTGTGGCAGAACCGGTACATTTTTTAGTTTCGAGAATGCTGGCTTCACACCCGATATTGTAACCCTTTCGAAATCGCTGAGCGGTTACGGCCTTCCCTTTGCATTGGTATTGTTAAAACCGGAATACGATCTTTGGAAGCCAGGAGAACACAACGGCACATTCAGGGGAAACAATCACGCATTTATTACTGCAAAAGCCGCCATCGAACACTATCTGGTCTGATGATAAATTCGAAAAAGAAATTCAGGAAAAAGGGAAATTTATTAAATACCGGCTAAATGCTATTGCATCAAATTATGGTGAAGGAAATTTCACCGTTTGTGGCCGTGGCATGTTTCAGGGTCTGAATTGTGTTAATGGTGAAATTGCAAGTAACATAACCCGAAGAGCTTTTAAAAAAGGGATGATTCTTGAAACCAGCGGATCCAACGACCAGGTAGTTAAACTTTTATGTCCCTTAACCATTTCATGGGAAAATTTGAAAAAAGGAATTGAGATTATCGAAGAATCGGTTGGTGAAGTTTGTAAAACCGAAAAAATACCGCAGGAATCAGACTATTTTGACGATATAGTTATTTCAACTAACAATAATATTGATTATGATAGTAAGACAATTGGAAAAAGCTGAAAAAAGCAACAGAAGAATTATTTCACCCGATGGAAACTGGGAAAGTACGCGGTTATTGCTGAAAGACGATAACATGGGTTTCTCATTTCATATTACAACCATATACAGGGGTGCAGATTTTCAGATGCATTATAAAAATCATCTGGAATCGGTTTATTGTATATCGGGCAAAGGAGAAGTACATAACCTTGAAACCGGAAAAACTCACCCTATATTTCCGGGGACAATTTATATGCTCGACAAGAATGACAGACATATTTTAAGGGCTTTTGAGGAGATGAAAATGGCTTGTGTTTTCAATCCTCCTTTAAACGGAAAAGAAGTTCATAATGCAGACGGAGCTTATGAATTAATTGCAAAAACAATAAACGAATAATTTTATAATGATTGAAGATATTTATCCTTCGCGCGGAGGAAGAAAAGCTGAATTGGTACAACGAAAAGATCCGGTAGTTTACAAAGAATATGGTGAAGATTGTCCTTTAAGAAACGAACATTTTGAAGCTTATAAAAGGAATGGTTTTATTGTACTGGATAGTTATTTTTCAGAAAATGAAGTACAGCAATTTACCGACGAAATTAACCAGCTGAAAGTAAAGAACGAAATTAAAGAATCAGATTATTCAATTACCGAACCCGGTAGTGGTGAGGTTCGCTCTATTTTTATGGTTCACCAAATCAGCGAGATATTTAATAAACTGGCTTCAAATGAGAAGCTAAAACGAATAGCGGAATATATTTTAAACGATGAAGTTTATATCCATCAATCGCGTATTAATTATAAACCCGGTTTTAAAGGAAAAGAATTTTATTGGCATTCCGATTTTGAAACCTGGCATATTGAAGATGGAATGCCCCGCATGCGGGCTTTGAGCATGTCGATTGCTCTTACAGAAAATTTTTCTTACAATGGTTCCCTGATGCTGATTCCAGGTTCGCAGAATGATTATGTGGTTTGTGAAGGATATACACCGGAAAACCATTTCAAGGAATCGTTAAAAAAACAGGAATACGGTGTTCCTTCCAATAAAAACCTGGAGACATTAGTGGAAAATGGAGGAATATATACAGCAGAGGGAAATCCCGGTGATGTCATCATTTTTGACTGTAACACCATGCACGGATCAAACGGTAATATTAGCCCTTATCCGCGTTCCAATGTATTCTTTGTTTACAATTCTTTTTCAAACAAAGTAACTGACCCCTTTTGCAAACAACCGCCGCGCCCGGAATACATTTGCAGCAGGGAAAACATTAAAACACTTTAAACAAATACCTCCAAATGGTGAATTAATTCACTGTTCGGAGTTTTTTTTGAATTTATGCTTGTAAGTTTTATCATATTTCTGTCGATGTTCGCTGTCATTGGTATCAGTTCATCGCTAAAAAGTAAACATAATAAGAAGGATTATTACCTGGCAAGTTCATCCATACCTCCGCCACTTGTTGGGTTATCAGCAGTTGCCACAAATAACAGCGGGTATATGTTTATTGGTGTTATTGGCTATACTTATGCAACAGGGCTGGCTTCTGTCTGGCTAATGTTCGGATGGATAATTGGCGATTTTTTAGGTTCAATGTATATACATTCAAAACTTAGAAAGGCAACTGAAAGAACGTCGGAGGTAACTTTTGCGGGCGTAATTAGCAAATGGAACGGGAAAAAAAATCTTGTTACCCAACGAATTATCGGGTTCATTACCCTTGTCTTCCTACTGGCTTATTCAAGCGCACAACTGGTTGCCGGAAGCAAAGCATTGCATGTTTTGCTCGATTGGCCTTATTGGGCAGGTTCAGTAATTGGTGCAGTGTTGGTAACCATGTATTGTATTTCCGGAGGAATCAGGGCTTCCATCTGGACCGATGCAGCGCAATCAGTAGTTATGATGGGTGCAATGCTAACTTTGCTTGTTTTCGGAATAAACCATTTTGGCGGTTTCGACAATGCTGTTTCAGAAATGAATAAAGTCGAGGGGTTCATGGATTGGTTTCCAAAAGAACTTGCACTTCCGGGATTATCTGGTATGTTATTATTCATTATAGGATGGGGGTTTGCCGGACTTTCAGTAATTGGTCAGCCACATATTATGATTAGGTTTATGACTTTATCTGATTCCAGTAAAATGAATAACGCACGGGTATGGTACTATGCATGGTTTATATTTTTTTATACAATGTGCACAGGGGTAGGATTATTATCGCGCATATATTTAAATAATCCTGCAACTTTCGATGCCGAACTGGCGCTTCCGGTAATGGCAAAAGAAATGTTGCCTGATGTACTGGTCGGACTAATTTTAGCCGGAATATTTGCCGCAACAATTTCAACAGCCGATTCGTTGGTTTTAAGCTGTTCTTCTGCATTAACTCATGATTTACTGCCGCAAAAAATCGAAAAAGCCTGGTTATTAAAAACCGGAACAGCGGTAATTACTCTTGTTGCGCTTGTAATTGCGTTAAACAATAATCAAAGTGTATTTAACCTTGTAATAATGGCATGGTCAGCGTTGGCATCTGCTTTTGGCCCGCTTTTAATTTTCAGAGCAACAGGAAGGAAAACAACCCAATTTATTAGTGTGGTCTCAATTTTTGTTGGATTGGCCACAGCACTAGTTTGGCGGCATTTTGGTTTACATGAATTAATTTACGAAGGACTGCCAGGGATGTTGATCGGGATATTAATATTATTTGGCACCTCTTTAAAAAAGCAATCCGTTCAGCAAAAAAATGTCTGATTTCAATCAGAGAAAAATCCAATTTCTTCGGAATCTATTTTTATACAATGATGCTGAAATGCGTCGAATATTAGGAGCAGCATGACGTTTAAAAGAAAAAAGCCTGATATGACAGTAGTTAACTTTTTTAGAAATTAGCCACTTTCAACGAGAAAATATTTCATTTTTAGTACTTTATCAATATTAAGGAAGTGAACTTATTGGTTCATTGTTTTGTTTTTTAAGTACTGATTTATAATATTTTATCATTCAGCATTAAATATATCCGATTTGTAATCATTTGTTTAAATTAAATTGAAATGTCATGAAAATTAAATTATTCCTTATTTCGCTGTTTGTTATTACAGTAGCAAGTGTCAGCGCACAGCAGTCAAATTCGATCTACGACTACAAACTAACTGATATCAATGGAAACACTTTTGATATGAGCGAACTTAAAGGCAAAAAAGTGCTTTTGGTGAATACGGCTTCCCAATGTGGTTTTTCAACACAGGATAACGATATGGAGAAGCTTTATAACGATTATAAGGACAAAAATTTTGTTGTCGTTGCAATCCCATCCAATGATTTTGGGAACAAAGAACCAGGTTCTAACGAAGAAATAAAAAGTTATGCAAAAGAACACGATATAACCTTTCCTGTAATGGCAAAAACCGATGTAACCGGAGATAATGAGGAGCCATTATACAAATGGCTTACAAGCAAGGATTTGAATGGAGTTATGGATACAAAAGTAGCCTGGAACTACCAGAAATATATGATTGACGAAAATGGAAAACTGGTTGGTGTTGTTGAGTCAAAAGAATCACCAACATCGGACAAAGTGATTAATTGGATTGAGGATAAAAATTAATTTACTCTAAGAACAGGGTTCATTTAAAATAAAAATTGCCATCTGACTTTTAGGAACATTAAATTTCCTTTATTGTCGGATGGCAATTTTATTTTTAGCAACGTTATTATATAACTACGGTTTCTTTAACCCCGACTAACTCTCCTTCCATTGAAAAATCAGTTGCAGCAGTGATTTTAACATCTACAAACTTACCAACTAAATTTTCATCATCGGAAGCAAAACGGACAATCAGTTTTCCTTCAGTAAGCGAAGAAAGATAACCTTCTTTTCGGTCGGTTCCACGCACCAATACCCGCTGCGTTTTCCCAATTAAACTTTTATTGTATGGAATATTATGTTTACGTAGTTCTTCAGTAAGAAGATGTAACCGGCGTTTTTTCTCCTCATGCGGTACATCATCATCCCATCGGTGGCTGGTTGCTCCTGGTCGGGGTGAATAAATGGCTGTGTATGACATGTTAAATTTAAACTCTTCCATAGCGCGACGGGTATTTTCAAACTGTTCATCCGTTTCGCCTGTGAAACCAACAATAATATCAGTAAATAAAGTTGCCTGCGGAATAACCCGCCGAATAGTTTCAACAATATGATGGTATTTTTCCATGTTGTGCTTGCGGTTCATTCGCATTAATACTTTATCATCGCCGCTCTGCATGGGCAAATGAATTTGCTTACCCAACACTTTGTATTTGGCAATTACTTCAATCACGTCATCTGTCATATCTCGTGGATGTGGCGATGTAAAATAAACCCAAAATTCTTTTTTCATCCGATCGCCCAATTTTCCTATTTCTCCCAACAATTGTGCAAAAGAAATTTCATCGCCCTTTTTATCAAGTCCGTAAGAATTAACGTTTTGTCCTAAAAGGGTAATTGATTTAAATCCTTGTGAAACCAGCAAGGCAACTTCGGCAATAATATCTTTTGAAGGGCGGGAAACCTCCCTGCCACGCGTATAAGGAACAGCGCAAAATGTACAGAACTTATCGCAGCCGTTTTGTATTGGAATAAATGCCTCAAAATTTGATTTATAATTGGGTGTTACATTCCAGAATTCTTCAATATTCTCATTGTGAGGATCAATTCCGGCATTCAAATGTGTAGGCGTTGTAATTCCATATTGACTGATTAACTCAGGCAATTTCGGCAAATCTTTCATCTGAAAAGTAATATCAAAAAGTTTCAGAAATTTTTCATGGTCACTTGGCAAAATACATCCTGAAAGAAAAGTAATCAGGTTTTTATTATTTTTCCATTTGTTCCATTTATAAATTCTTGAATATACTTTATCAATGGCCTTCTGACGCACTGAACACGCCAGGATGCCTATCAGCCCCGCATCTTCCTCTTTGTCGGTCCAGGTATAACCGGCTTTATCCAAAACAGATATTACCCGCTCACTGTCCGACAAGTTCATCTGGCATCCCAATGTTATTAAGTGATATTTCATTCTTTCAAGTTCAAAGTCAAAAGTTCAAAGGCAAAAGCATAATTTGAACTTCCAATATTATTTTCTTTTATCAATTTTACAATTCCTACAATTTATTACTTAAAAATATACTTCCGAATAAATATTTGAAACCGGAATTCCTTTTCCTGTTAGTATATCAAATACTTCGTAAATCATCTCACTGTTTCCACATAAGAAACAATTGGTGTTGGCATCTGGTTTTTGCGTGAACAGATAATCAGTAACCCTGCCATAAAAATCACCGGCATCATCTCCAGTCGTGCACAAAGTTATTCGTTCTTGTTGAAAATCCACATGTTCATAAGCTTCATTTCCAAATCGAACTCCATGTATCAGTGAATATTCCAGTTCAGGAAATGTTTTTACAAAACTATGAAACGGGCTGATTCCGGTACCTGTCGCAATAAACAAAAACTTCCCGGAATTAAATGTTGTTGGATTAAATTTAAAGAAACCAAACGGGCCATCAACTTCAATTTCGCTACCCGGCTTTAACTTTTTCAATTTTCCTGAAATTTTACCTCCTTCAACCTCGCGCACCAGTACTTCTAAAAATTCATCCTTTTCACCACTGTAAACCGAATATTCTCGCTGATCAACCGTTTTTGGCAGCCGCAATGTTACAAACTGTCCTGTCTGGAATGGCAGTCCATTTCGATCAAACCGAACAACAAATGTTGAATCAGTTAAAAACCTGACTTTTATTACTTTGTGCTTTCTCAATTATAAAGATCAATTCTAAATAAACAGCTGCAAAAGTAAAAAATAATCCGGTTAAGCCAAGTTGAGAATTAGGAATGAATTCTTAATTAATGCACGAATTAAAACTTCAGTATTTCTTCGTATAATTTCTGAACAGGTAATCCCATTACATTATAAAATGAGCCGTCAATTCCTGTTATTCCAATAATTCCAATCCAGTCCTGAATACCATAAGATCCGGCTTTATCAAAAGGATTGCTATGAGAAATATAATAATCTATTTCTTTCTCCGTAAGATTCTTGAAATGCACGTTCGACAGTGAATAAAAAGAAACCTGTTTATTTAAGGACGTCAAACAAACACCTGAAATCACCTGGTGTTCTTTTCCACTTAACGCAGTCAACATCAATTTTGCCTCTTTTTTATCTGCAGGTTTTCCAAGCACTTTGCCATTCATCCAAACGATTGTATCTGCTGTAATAAGCAAATCGTTTTCATTTAATTCCGGCATTAAACGGTTCTGCTTTTAGTTTTGCCAGAAAAACGGGAATTTCCTCTTTGTCCAAATCATTGGGATATTTTTCTTCAACCTCAAGAGTTGTTACTGAAAACGGAATCCCCAAAGATTGCAGCAAGTGCTGTCGTCGTGGTGATTTTGACGCAAGAATGTAATTAAAGTTTGGAAACCACTCCATTTTAAAATGCGATATTGGTAAGCATATCTTCAGTAAACCATTTATCCTGCGCCCGCAAGGTTTGTTCAATTACGTCACGCACGCAACCCAGCCCCCCGCATTTATCAGAAATATATTTTGAAATTGCTTTAATTTCAGGAACAGCATCTTTGGGACAAACCGGCATTCCAACCGCCTGCATAATTTGATAATCAACCAAATCATCCCCCATAAATAAAATATCTTTTGCATCGATTCCGGTTTTTGAAACAAAGTCGTTTAAGCTCTGTACTTTGTCCATCACTCTTTCGTAATAATGTTTCACGCCCAGGTATTGATGCCGAAGTTTGACACTTTGCACATAACCACCGGTAATTATTGCTACAGGATATCCCTTATTTATAGCCATACGGATAGCAAAACCATCTTTTACGTTTGCCGTTCGCATCGGGTCTCCCCAGTCGTTTAAAGGGGTTGCATCCAATGATATTACACCGTCAACATCAAAAATAAATGCTTTAATATTTTTTAGTTCTTCTTTAAAAAAACCCATTATTACATGTTTTTTATACTTATTTATTTTTAAATCTAATCCCGGATTTTCGGGAGAACTTTCATGAAATTCATAATCATGCTATTGTTTGATTATAACATATTCATGGTTGGTTCATTTTTTTATGAAAATCAAAAATACCTTTTGAAAGCGACATGTACAATTCCTGGTAAACCTTATTATCTTTTAAGTAATCAATATGTTTATTGATTAGTTTTTCATCAAAACGAACTGCCGGTCCGGTTTGTGCCTTTTCAGGATCAATTGTTATCACCTTTTCGGCAGTTTCCATAATCAGTGGTCGAATTACCTCAAAAGGAATTTCGTTCGATTTCAATAAATCTGATGCAACGGTGTACATATAATTCACAAAATTACATGCAAACACCGCTGAAACATGTAAAATCAATCGTTTTTCAGAATTAAGTACTGAAACATTTTTCGAGATTTTCTGTGCAATTGCAAGTATTTTTTTTTCATTCTTTTTAGAATTGGCTTCAACAAAAACCGGAATTTGATCAAAATTTATTTCCCTGTGTTTTGAAAAGGTTTGCAGAGGGTAAAGAACCCCGGTATTCGATGAATACTTTCCAAGAATAGAAAGTGGCAAACTCCCGGCACAATGAATCACAAGTTTATTTTGAAAATCAATCTGCAATAAAACTTCATCTATTGCGTCATCTTTTAGTGCAACAACATAAACATCGACAGTTTTATCTATTTCTTTTGATGAGATCGTAAAAGAACTCTGTAGTTTTTCTGCCAGCATCTTTGCCGATTGTTCTGTTTTACTGTAAACCTGTGTAACGTTAAATCCGTTTTTTACAAGAGCAGTTGAAAGATGAGTGGCCAGATTTCCAGCGCCTATAAAGCAAAAATTCAGGCTCATGTTTTCTCAGAATAATTAATGATTATAAAATTAACTTAATTAGCTCGTAAATTATTTATTTGCTTAATATATCTCATTAAGACCTATTTTTGCTTTTATACTTTTATCGGAAATTGTTTCATTTAAAACTTTGTTATTCCTGCCAAACAAACTCCTGTCTTTCTCATTATGAAAAAGATGATATTGTATAGCGCTAAATTTCAATTTGAATTTTGTTTTTCCGGCTTGCATTAACCTGAAAGCAATATCAGAATCTTCCCGCCCCCACCCTGTAAAGCGCTCATCAAAACCATTTACCTCGTAAATATCCTTCTTCCAAAATGCCATATTACAACCCCGTAAATTATAAATACCTGAGTTGCTTTTTGAAAATAGTTTTGATAAATATGCATTTCGTAATCCATTCAACTTATTTTTTGCATCATAAAATGGAAAGAAAAATTTTGTTCTCTCAGTTCCCAATCTGGATTCTGATTCCTTTTTTGATAATAACACACGGCTACCAGATACAAATTTATTAATTGTTAATGTGTTCAAATGATCTTTAATAAAGTTGGGATGAAGAATAATATCACCGTCAATAAATATTAAATAATCTCCAGCCGAACTTTTAATCGCTAAATTTCTTATTCGCGCCAATCTAAAACCATTATCTTCCTGCCAAACATGCTTTACAGTGACTTTAGAAATTTCAATATATTGATCAATAATTTTTTTTGTTTCTTCTCCTGAACCATCATCAGCCACTATTATTTCATCAGGTAAAATGTTCTGCGTCGCAACACTTTTTAAGCAGATAATTAATGCTTCGGGCCAATTATAAGTTGAAATGATAAGCGAAGTTCTTATCATGATATTTCAAGAAATTTATTATTCCCTAAAATAAAAAAGCAATAAAAGAACAGGAAAAATGAACTTCCCATGTGAGATTCCAGATTTGAATCGGCAAAATTAGCAAAAGCCATAAAAACAAGAAACAACACAAATAGCAGATTATGATAACTTTTTGTTTTAATTACCGGATAAACCAGGAAAAACAGGATTAGAGCAAAACCCACAATACCGAATTTTACCATATAATTCAGATACTGGTTATGTGATGAACCATACAATTCTTCCTTCAGCTTTGAATTATTCTGTATATAGGCATCTTTAAAACTGTCTTTCCAGTGACCTGTACCGACACCAAACCATAAATTATTTTTTATAATAGTTATTGCAGCTTTGGCAAACTCAATTCTTTGAGAAAAAGATTGATTATTCGGATTTCCTGTAACTGAGTAAACATAATATTCCCATATTGTTTGATAAATACGCGGATATAACGAATATTTCTTCCTCGCAAAAATCACGTTCGACATTCCATTCTCAATATTTTGTCTGTCTATTTCTGACAATGCCAAAATTCCATCAGCATCTTTTCTAAGACCTTTTGAAGTTAAATATCTAATTAATGAAGCGCTGACAGGGTATCCGGTTACAGTTAAAGAATCATACTTAACATCAGAAAGCTTATTCCACTCTTCACGCATTTCCTTTGAACATACATACAAATAAACATAATGGCCATTTTCAACCATTGGATTATTGAAATCATGTGTATATGGATTTCCCCTACTTGTTGTTTTTTCAATCGTATTTTCATTAACTTCTTCAAAATTGTAGAATTTATGAACTGCACTTGCAACATATATAACTGGTGATAAAACAGTTACTACCAATACGATTAATAGTAAATATCTTCTCCATGATTTTATTTGATAAACCTTATAACCCAAATAAAAAACACTACTTGATGCAAATGCAATTAATCCGGTTAAAGATTGTTGAAATAATAAAAAGGCCAGGATATAAATTGCTGGCAATATCATCAACAAGTTTTGCCGGGTTTCAAATTGATTTTGGTTATACTGAAAAGACAGAACCAAAAACCAAAATATCAGAATCAACTGAAAGCTAAATCTTATATGTGAAATTAAACCAATATCATGTACTCTAAACCCAGGAGAATCAGGCAGTAAAGCCCAGTTTACCAGTCCTATCCACGTAGAAATTATAATAGAAGCAGCAAATGCAAAAAACAAAAATCGTTGTTGGAAAGT
The DNA here is from genome assembly GCA_963849775.1 of uncultured Prolixibacteraceae bacterium. Classification (GTDB taxonomy): domain Bacteria; phylum Bacteroidota; class Bacteroidia; order Bacteroidales; family Prolixibacteraceae; genus Draconibacterium. Next base: position 16,950 of record CAWKIX010000039.1, read on the forward strand.
AGTAAATGATTTTCCAAAAATGAATGCCAATGGTACAACCAAATAAAAAAGTGTTTTCTGAAGATCGTAAAACGGTTCTCCATCTTTAAAAGTTAAGGCTGAGCTAATAAGATAAATCAGAAAAATTGCAGGTAAAAAGAACAAAATTCTATTTTGAAAAAATCGTTGTTTTTTATTATTCCAATTATCCTCAATTAATGCAAAGAGTAGCATAATCCCTGCCATAACTGAAACCAACCCTTCGGAGAGAGGAAGTACCATAGCGAAACCTGTTGCAGAAAGAAAAAACCAGTTTGAATTAAATATTTTAGTTAGGTTTTTATTCATACCGGATTATATCCTTTTATTGTCTGAATTTTGTTGAATCTTTTTTTGGAATAAAATTACAATCAATTTTAATTTAAACGATTCTTCTTTTTAGATATTGTCGGTCTTATGACATAAAAAAACCCGGCTCAATGAAGAACCGGGCTTTGATAAAGTTGGCAGCGACCTACTCTCCCACTGTTACGCAGTACCATCGGCGCTGGCGGGCTTAACTTCTCTGTTCGGAATGGGAAGAGGTGGTGCCCCGCCGCTATAGCCACCTAAAGTCTTTCTGATTTTAAGCTGGTCGGCGGGTACCCCGCCGTCTCGTCTCAGACGAGACCACCTAAAATCTTTCGTCCACCGTAGTTTTAACATAGGTGGACTTAATGGCTTGTTTACACTGCTCAATGGCAATGTGACCACTCTTAAATACCTTTAGGCAATTGGGAAAAAACACAACAAACGTTTTATCGTAAATAACACTTTAATCTTTTCAGCAAGGAATCTCACACAATCTTTGAAAGTCTACGGGCAATTAGTACTGCTCAGCTACGGACGTTACCGCCCTTACACCTGCAGCCTATCAACGTAGTAGTCTCCTACGGCCCTTAATGGAGATCTCATCTTGAGGTGAGCTTCGCGCTTAGATGCTTTCAGCGCTTATCTCATCCCGACATAGCTACCCTGCAATGCAGCTGGCGCCACAACAGGTACACTAGAGGTCAGTCCAACTCGGTCCTCTCGTACTAGAGTCAGGTCCTCTCAAATCTCCAACGCCCACAACAGATAGGGACCGAACTGTCTCACGACGTTCTGAACCCAGCTCGCGTGCCACTTTAATCGGCGAACAGCCGAACCCTTGGGACCTTCTCCAGCCCCAGGATGTGACGAGCCGACATCGAGGTGCCAAACCGCTCCGTCGATATGAGCTCTTGGGAGCGATCAGCCTGTTATCCCCGGAGTACCTTTTATCCTTTGAGCGATGGCCCTTCCATACGGAACCACCGGATCACTATGCTCTAGTTTCCTACCTGATCGACCCGTCGGTCTCACAGTCAAGCGCGCTTATACCATTATGCTCTGCTGGCGGTTACCAATCGCCATGAGCGCACCTTTAGAAGCCTCCGTTACTCTTTTGGAGGCGACCACCCCAGTCAAACTACCCACCACGCAATGTCCCCCGTTAGGGGTTAGGCTCCAAGTAAGCAAAGGGACGTATTTCAAGGATGGCTCCCCGATTCCTGGCGAAACCGGCTCATAGCCTCCGTCCTATCCTACACATCACTTACCCAGAGTCAATGCGAAGCTGCAGTAAAGGTTCACGGGGTCTTTCCGTCCCGTTGCGGGTAAACGGCATCTTCACCGTTACTACAATTTCACCGAGCTCACGGCCGAGACAGTATCCAGATCGTTACACCATTCGTGCAGGTCGGAACTTACCCGACAAGGAATTTCGCTACCTTAGGACCGTTATAGTTACGGCCGCCGTTTACCGGGGCTTCATTTCAATGCTTCTCTTACGATAACATCCCCACTTAACCTTCCGGCACCGGGCAGGTGTCAGGCCCTATACGTCATCTTTCGATTTAGCAGAGCCCTGTGTTTTTGATAAACAGTCGCCTGGATCATTTCTCTGCGGCCTCTATTGCTAGAGGCTCCCCTTCTCCCGAAGTTACGGGGTCATTTTGCCTAGTTCCTTAGCCGTGAATCACTCGAGCGCCTCAGGATTCTCTCCTTGACTACCTGTGTCGGTTTGCGGTACGGGCTGTTATACTCGCTTTTCTTGGAAGAAAATTTACTGCTTCGCTTCGCCCGAAGGCTAGGCTCAACGTACTATTCCGTCAGTACCTAGCAGCTACTTCTCTCCGTCACTTTTATCGTATAACAGGCGCAGGAATATTAACCTGCTTGCCATCGGCTTCCCCCTTCGGGTACACCTTAGGTCCCGGCTTACCCTGATCCGATTAGCGTTGATCAGGAAACCTTAGTCTATCGGCGTGCGGGTTTCTCACCCGCATTATCGTTACTTATGCCTACATTTGCTTTTCCAAATGCTCCAGAATGGCTCACGCCACACCTTCAACGCCTTTGGAATGCTCCCCTACCAGTCTCGTTTAAAACGAGAATCCATAGCTTCGGTGATATGCTTATGCCCGATTATTATCCATGCCCAGTCGCTCGACTAGTGAGCTGTTACGCACTCTTTAAATGAATGGCTGCTTCCAAGCCAACATCCTAGCTGTCGCTGCAACCGGACCTCGTTAGTTCAACTTAGCATATACTTGGGGACCTTAGCTGATGGTCTGGGTTCTTTCCCTCTCGGACATGGACCTTAGCACCCATGCCCTCACTCCTGTGAAACATTTTACAGCATTCGGAGTTTGTCTGGATTTGATAGGCGGCGAAGCCCTCGCATCCAATCAGTAGCTCTACCTCTGCAAAACTATCACAAGGCTGCACCTAAATGCATTTCGGGGAGTACGAGCTATCTCCCAGTTTGATTAGCCTTTCACCCCTACCCACAGCTCATCCAAAGACTTTTCAACGTCTCCTGGTTCGGTCCTCCATGTTGTGTTACCAACACTTCAACCTGGCCATGGGTAGATCACAAGGTTTCGCGTCTAGCGCCACTGACTCTGATCGCCCTATTCAGACTCGCTTTCGCTTCGGGTACGGACCTTAAGTCCTTAGCCTTGCCAGTGACGACTAACTCGTAGGCTCATTATGCAAAAGGCACGCTGTCATCCCGATTAATCGGAACTCCAACCGCTTGTAAGCGCACGGTTTCAGGTACTATTTCACTCCCCTGTTCGGGGTGCTTTTCACCTTTCCCTCACGGTACTTGTTCGCTATCGGTCTCTCAGGAGTATTTAGCCTTACCGGATGGTCCCGGCAGTTTCAGACAGGATTTCTCGTGTCCCGCCTTACTCAGGGTACTGCTAGGATTATATTTCTTTCGTATACGGGACTGTCACCCTCTTCGGTCGGCTTTTCCAAAACCGTTCTACTTCAAAATAGTTCTCCATGTCGCAGCCCTACAACCCCAACATTGCCAAAACAATGTTGGTTTGGGCTATTCCCGTTTCGCTCGCCACTACTCCGGGAATCACTATTGTTTTCTTTTCCTGTGGGTAATGAGATGTTTCAGTTCCCCACGTTCGCCTTCCATTTACATGGAATAATCTAATAAATTAGATTGGGTTGCCCCATTCGGGTATCTGCGGATCGATTCGTATTTGCCAATCCCCGCAGCTTTTCGCAGCTTGTCACGCCCTTCTTCGCCTCTGAGAGCCAAGGCATCCTCCGTACGCCCTTAGTAACTTTCTTTTTGTGAGAATCCTTACTTAGAATTCTTCTGTTGTTTACTCGTTTGTCGTATTCTTTATGATTTGACTCATTATTTTTCCCAACATGCCAAAGAACTTTAACTCTTAGCTCCAAGCTTTTAGCTTTTAGCTTCAAGTACGTAGATAACAAAGGAATCGAACCTTCGGTCTTTCAGGCGCCAGCCTTATCTTATACAGTTGCAAGTTGCAGGTTCCAGGTTCCATGCCCCAGGTTTCTGCTTTTATATAAACTTGTCCTGCTTTGTCTTCAATATTTCAATTTCTTTTTGAACGCTTCTTATTCTCCGTAGCCTTGGCGCAGGAGAATTGCCATTTTTTAACGTGTGGCCCACGTTGTCTTGTGTCTTGCGACTTTTTCAGCCTCTCTTTTTACTTGTCTACTTTCGCTAAAGCTTCGTAGACCAAGGGTGGAGAATAAGGGAGTCGAACCCTTGACCTCTAGAATGCAAATCTAGCGCTCTAGCCAACTGAGCTAATCCCCCAAGTCAATTTGCGAGTGATAATTGATTATTTATTATTTCGCTACCGCGAACTACATTCATAAATAATAATTAATCATTCATAAATTTCGTAGTCCCGCCCAGACTTGAACTGGGGACCCCTACATTATCAGTGTAGTACTCTAACCAGCTGAGCTACGGGACTGTTTCAAGCTTCAAGCTCTCAGCTAACAGCTCTCCGCTATAACTCATTATATCTTTAAAAAAGCAAGGTCCAAAATTGTCAATCTCGTCGTTTTTTAACATCCAGGCTCCAGAAAGGAGGTGTTCCAGCCACACCTTCCGGTACGGCTACCTTGTTACGACTTAACCCCAGTCACTAGTTTTACCCTAGGCCGCTCCTTGCGGTGGCAGACTTCAGGCACCCCCAGCTCCCATGGTTTGACGGGCGGTGTGTACAAGGCCCGGGAACGTATTCACCGGATCATGGCTGATATCCGATTACTAGCGAATCCAACTTCATGGAGTCGGGTTGCAGACTCCAATCCGAACTGGGACCGGCTTTTGAGATTAGCATCTTCTCGCGAAGTAGCTGCCCTTTGTACCGGCCATTGTAACACGTGTGTAGCCCTGGACATAAGGGCCGTGCTGATTTGACGTCATCCCCACCTTCCTCTCACCTTACGGTGGCAGTCTCGCTAGAGTCCCCGGCTCTACCCGCTGGCAACTAACGATAAGGGTTGCGCTCGTTATGGGACTTAACCCGACACCTCACGGCACGAGCTGACGACAACCATGCAGCACCTTGTAAATAGCCCCGAAGGGAAGACGTGTTTCCACATCATGCAATCTACATTTAAGCCCAGGTAAGGTTCCTCGCGTATCATCGAATTAAACCACATGTTCCTCCGCTTGTGCGGGCCCCCGTCAATTCCTTTGAGTTTCAACCTTGCGATCGTACTCCCCAGGTGGATCACTTAATGCTTTCGCTCAGCCGCCTACTGTATATCGCAGACAGCGAGTGATCATCGTTTACGGCGTGGACTACCAGGGTATCTAATCCTGTTCGCTCCCCACGCTTTCGTGCCTCAGTGTCAATCATGGCTTAGTAAGCTGCCTTCGCAATCGGTGTTCTGTGTCATATCTATGCATTTCACCGCTACACAACACATTCCGCCTACCTCAACCATATTCAAGACCTGCAGTATCAATGGCAATTCTACCGTTAAGCGGCAGCATTTCACCACTGACTTACAAGCCCACCTGCGCACCCTTTAAACCCAATGAATCCGGATAACGCTTGCATCCTCCGTATTACCGCGGCTGCTGGCACGGAGTTAGCCGATGCTTATTCCTACTCTACCGGCAACTGTCTACACGTAGACAGGTTTCTTGGAGTAGAAAAGCAGTTTACAACCCGTAGGGCCGTCATCCTGCACGCGGGATGGCTGGTTCAGACTCTCGTCCATTGACCAATATTCCTCACTGCTGCCTCCCGTAGGAGTCTGGGCCGTGTCTCAGTCCCAGTGTGGGGGGTAATCCTCTCAGAACCCCTAAGGATCGTTGCCTTGGTGAGCCGTTACCTCACCAACCAGCTAATCCTACGCATGCCCATCTTGTACCACCAAAGTTTTAATCAATAAACCAGGCGATTCATTGATACTATGGGGTATTAATCCACGTTTCCATGGGCTATCCCCCTGTACAAGGCAGGTTGCATACGCGTTACGCACCCGTGCGCCGCTCTCATCACCCGAAGGTGAATCCCGCTCGACTTGCATGTGTTAAGCCTCCCGCTAGCGTTCATCCTGAGCCAGGATCAAACTCTCCGTTGTATATATTAAAAGTTTAATGCTCTTTCGCTCCAGATGTCTCTCAGAAATCAACAAAGTTGGTTAAACCTTGCTTTTTTTTTGTGCTTCATAATTTTAAAGAACTCGCGTAAAAAAACCAGCACCTTTCACCTCTTTTTACATCCTCTTATGCTGGCAATATTTTTTACTTATTTTTTGAACTTTCCCTTTCGGGGCCGCAAAGATAATCACCTTTTTATTCTAAACAAAAAAATCAATCACCTTTTTTGAAAATTATTTCTATACCCTGAAATTACCCTTCTCATTATCCTATCTCATATCCTGTAATCCCATCCTGTATATCAACATTTCCCTGAACGCTCCCCTTAAAAGCGAGCGCAAAAGTAATTACTCTTTTGATCTACGCAAATGAATTCAACAAAAAAATACAAAGAAAGTTTACCCTAAATTTCAAGGCTCTGAAAATCAACATTGTCTAATGTTAATTCATTTAAAAGATTCTTAACGCTGCTGACTTAAAAAGACAATAAACTGTTTTTCCAATGCCAAGATCCATGTTTCGAAGTGATGCTTCGGTGATTTCAACAAGTATCTTTTCACCCGCATTTACAAGGCAAAATGATAAACCATCCTTTGAAAATATTTTTTCAATTTTCCCCGGAATTTGATTTCGAAGTGAAATATGTTCCACATGTTGCAATGAAATAGAAATATCTTCAGGCCTGATAAGAACTTTCATTTGTTTTCCAACTTCTACTTTACCTTGTAATGGCTGTGATAAAACCTGAACCTGCAAATCACTTGAAGTACTTTTCATTAAAATAATATCTTTTGCAGGGAGTGATGCAAAAACGAATACATTAAACACATTATATAAACCTGCCCCTTTCATCATATCAAGATTTGATTCCTGTAATATTAAATCCTGAAATTTCCCAAAAGCTTTAATCTTTCCATCCTTCAAAAGAAGGAGGTTGCTTGTCAAACTTAGTAAGTCTGGCAAATCGTGACTCACAATTAACATGGGTATTTTAAACCGTTCATTTATCGTTTTCAGAAACGGAATAATGCTACTACGCAGATTTACATCAACAGCAGAGAACGGTTCATCCATTATTAATATTTGAGCGCCACTTAATAAAGCTCTGCCAATGGCAACCCTTTGCTTTTCACCGCCGGAACACTCAGAAGGTTTTTTAAGAAGCAGATTTGATATATTAAGGACTTTTACCACCCCATCAAAATCAATCTGTTTTCTGAGTTCTTCATCAAACCCATATTTTAGGTTTTTAAGAACGGACAAATGTGGAAACAACCGAACATCCTGAAAAACGTACCCCACTTTTCGATCTTTGGCAGAAATATGAAGTTTGCTTTTCGAATCGAAAACTTTTGTTCCTTTTATATTAATGTATCCCGAATCGGGTTTTACTAAACCCGAAATTGAATTCAACAAAGTAGTTTTACCATGACCAGACGGACCATAAACTCCAGTTATCCCATCATCAATTTCGGCCTTTGCGTTAAAATTGAAATTGTTTCGCTGCAATTGCATATCGAATTCCAGAATTTTACTCATTGCTTTCGTTTTAGAATTCGTTTATTTAAATATTCGGCGCCAATCATTGCAGCCAAAGACAAAATCACCGACACAATTACTAATCTTAATGTAGATGATTCCTGACCGGGAACCTGCATGGCTGAAAAAATAGCCAGTGGCAAGGTTTGCGTTTCGCCCGAAATATTTCCAGCAAAAGAAATGGTAGCACCAAATTCACCTAAACTTCGTGCAAATGCCAGAATTGCTCCACTTATTACTCCTGGCAAAGCCAACGGTAATGTTATGGTAAAGAATATCCGAAGATTGGAAGCGCCTAAAGTTTTTGCAGCCTCCTCAAAGTTTTTATCAACCAACTCAATGGACAAACGAATGGATCTTGTTACTAACGGAAATGAAACTACAATGGCCGCAATTATTGCTGCATGAAACGAAAAAGCTATTCTAATTCCGAAGTTATCATATAAAAATCCCCCCAGCCAACCATTGGTTCCAAATAATACCAATAGTATATAACCGGTTGTAACAGGTGGCAAAACCAATGGGAGATGTAAAAATCCTTCAACAAATGCTTTTCCGTGAAATTGTTTTCGAGCTAAAAACCAACCAATGAAAATGGCGATGGGCAATACAACAATAGTACAAATCAGTGCGACTTTTAACGAAAGTTCTATCGCAGTGACTTCAGCAGAAGTATATGTAAATAATCCATTCAATAAAATCTATTGCTTAAATCCGTATTTTTCCCAAACTGTTGCCATTTCTAGCGACACAATATAGTTATATAATTTGGTTGAAATTTCGTTTTGTTGCTTGTTTATAATTGCCATGTAGTAATTCACTGGCTCATGCAGCGAATCAGGGAACTGGGTAATAATCTTTACTTTCTTAGATTTTAATGCATCGGTTTTATAAACCACTCCCGTTTCAACCTCTCCCATTTCAACAACCATTAATGCAGAACGAACATCTTTTGCTGGTAAAATCCGCGATTCCAATTCCTTTTCAAAACCCAGTTTATTGAAAATCTGTGCGGCATAAGTTCCAGCAGGTACATGGTGCGGATCACCAATTGAAATTCTTCCCTCGAACAAATCAGGTAAATTTATTTCCGAAGAAAAGGAAAAAGATTCAAGCTGACTTCCCAAGGGCGCTATTAAAACCATTGAGTTACCGGCTATACTTTTTTCTGTTTCAGGAACTGTGAGTTTAAGTTGACCGAGGTATTCCATCCACCTTTTATTGGCTGAAATAAAAATAGCAGGTGTAGCACCGTGTTCAATCTGGCGGGCCAAAGTTCCCGAAGATGCCAAATTTATTTTTACTTCGATTTGTTCCTTTTGCTCGAAATCAGAAATAATTTCAGAAATGACATCGGTTAAACTTGATGCACAAAAAACAGTGATCGACTTGCTTTCATCTTTTGTTTTATTTGAACAAGAGGAAAAAAACAAACCGATACCTATTATTATATAGAACACCTTTTTCATGAGGTGCTAAATTACAGTTTCGCTTTTTGTCCCCAAAGTGTTCTCTGTAAGATTTTTCACATCTTCAGTAAAGCGTATCATTTGAAAATAAAAAAATACAATTGAACTAATGAAGCGTTGACTTTAAAAATTTTGGAATAAAACAAACATTTGAAATTTGATCAGAGAGGAATTTTATTTATCAGGATTTATTCCAACCTGTTTTCCCAGAAGTAATTCGAAGGATCACATTCTTTGAAACCAGCTTTTTTATATAAATTCTGAGCTTTAACATTATCCTGACGCACTTCAAGATTTATACGACAATAACCTTTTTCACGCGCATAAGTTTCAATTTCTCTTAAAAGAAAAAGGCCAACTCCTTTATTTCTGAAATTAGGTGATACAATAAAATCGTGAATATTAATAATCGACTTTGCTTTCCATGTGGAAAAAACTAGGTTGCAATTTGCAAGTGCAACAAAATAATTATCAATGCGAACAAAAAAACCTAAATAACCTGAATGTTTTTTTAGCCCTTCAATAATTTTTGGCCCAAGATCCTGCGGCATGGCTTTTCCGATGCCCATTTCGTCCTGCATATAATCACTTAACAACAGAACCACCGCCTTGCTGTGTCCTTCAATATTAAGATCAACTTTAACCAGTTTCATGTTGTATTTATTTTTCAAATGGGAAAAACGAACTATTTCTTTCCAGTAATTCAAATATAGGCATGAATAAATTGATAAAAAAACATATGATTTTCATAAATCACTCATAATTTCCCGATGAATTTAAAACAGAAGATAATTAATTCAATTATTTTCATAAAAGCCAAATAGCCGATTTTAAAATTTATACATATTTTAATCTGCGATTTACTTAGGAAAAATGTATTTTCGCAACATTAAATTAATACGAAGAAAGTGTCACAGAATCTGGTAATTATTCCTACTTATAACGAAAAGGAAAATGTGGAAAAAATGATTCGTAAGGTTTTTTCTCTTAAAACGCCTTTTCATCTGTTAATTGTTGAAGACAATTCGCCCGATGGCACGGCAGAAATTGTAAAAAAATTAATGAAAGAATTTCCTTTGCAACTTCACATTTTTGAACGAAAGGGAAAACTTGGATTGGGTACTGCCTATATTGCCGGATTTAATTGGGCGCTTAAAAATGAATACGATTTTATTTTTGAAATGGACTGTGATTTTTCACATAATCCTGAAGACCTGGAAAGATTATACGAAGCTGTCATAAATGGCGCTGATGTAGCAATTGGGTCGCGATATATTTCAGGAATAAATGTGGTAAACTGGCCATTGGGAAGAGTTTTAATGTCATATTTCGCATCAATGTACGTTCGGATTGTTACAGGCATGAAAGTTCAGGATACTACAGCCGGTTTTAAATGTTACCGCAGAAAAGTGCTTGAAACCATAGATTTTGAAAAAATAAGACTGGTTGGCTACGGATTTCAGATAGAGATGAAATTTACGGCATATAAATTTGGATTTAACATTGTTGAAGTTCCAATTGTTTTTACTGACCGACAGGAAGGAACATCGAAAATGAGCGGTGGAATTTTCAACGAAGCACTTTGGGGCGTTTTAAAAATGAAAATGAGAAGCTGGTTCAGAAAATACGAAATAGCAAATATCAAGGATTAATGATTAAGAATAAAGGATAAAATTGAGGCTGCATCGTGCAGCCTTTTTCATGCAAAAACGTTTCATTCAAAAATGAATACCGTAACTTTGTACAAAATTGAGGAAAAATGAAAACACTTATTAAAGATGCAACCATTATAAATGAAGGATTAAAATACAAAGGCAGTGTTTTAATGAATGGCAAACACATTGAAAAAGTTTTTCCTTATACAATCCCGGCTGAATTTGATTATTCGAATGTTGAAATTATTGATGCGGCAGGACTTTATTTAATGCCTGGAGTTATTGATGACCAGGTTCATTTCAGAGAGCCCGGACTAACTCATAAAGGTGAAATTTCTACCGAAAGTAGAGCTGCAGTTGCAGGAGGTATTACTACCTACATGGAAATGCCAAATACAATTCCTCAGGCAGTAACACAAGAATTGCTGGAGGAAAAGTACAAACGTGCTTCTGAAGTCTCCGCTGCAAATTATTCATTTTACATGGGCACCACCAACAATAATCTGGATGAAGTATTAAAGACAGATCCTGCAAAAGTTTGTGGAATAAAAATATTCATGGGATCTTCAACCGGAAATATGCTGGTTGACGATGAAAGTACACTTTCTCAAATATTTAAAAATGCACCAACATTAATTGCTACTCATTGCGAAGATGAAGCAACCATTCAAAAAAACATTCAAAATGCCCGAGAAAGATATGGAGAGAATGTTCCGATTTCACGTCATGCGCATATTAGAAGTGATGAAGCATGTTACATTTCTTCTTCAAAAGCGGTAAATCTGGCATCAAAATTTAATACCCGATTGCATATTCTTACACCTTACCTCCGAAAAAGAAATGAGTCTTTTTAAGTCAGGAAAAGTTTCTGATAAAAATATTACAGCTGAAGTTTGCGTCCACCATCTTTGGTTTGACGAAAGAGATTATATTAAATACGGTACACGAATTAAATGGAACCCTTCAATAAAATGTTCGAAAGACAAGGAAGCACTATGGGATGCATTACTTTCTGATAAAATAGATGTAATTGCCACTGACCATGCTCCACACACACTTGAAGAAAAAAATAACACTTATTTTAAAGCCCCTTCCGGAGGTCCGTTGGTACAACATTCCTTGGTTGCAATGCTGGAAATGAGCAAGAAAGGATTTATTACAATAGAAAAGGTAATTCAAAAAATGTGTCATGCCCCTGCCGATTTATTCAGAATAGATCGTCGTGGTTATATACGTGAAGGTTATTTTGCCGATTTGGTGTTAGTCGATCCAAATAAAAGCTGGGTTGTATCGCCAGAAAATATTTTATATAAATGTGGTTGGTCGCCTTTTGAAGGCATAGAATTTTCGCATAAAGTAGTATCTACTTATATTAATGGTGAACTGGCGTTCGCAAACGATCTGCCAATTGATAACCTAACAGGCCAAAGAATTCATTTTTTAGTATGACCTTATTTCCAATTATGTTAACATAAGCCAATACATTTAAATGAATTCTAATTTTTCTAATTAAATAATCTATCTCAAATTCGCAAACGCCTATTACAGCACCTACAAACACATGCTCAAAAAGCTATATTTCAGACGAATAATAAGCAAATATCTTTATTTTTCAGAAATTTCAATAGGTAATTCTCATTACAATTAATTCTAATAATTATTAGAATATCTAAGTTTATTTGTAATAAAATGGGATGTATTGTCCCAAACTGAGAACACATTTCAACCATACAAAATCACATAAGAAACTCATTTTCTGTTATTTAAAATCAATGGTATATATATTGTTTAGTGTCGGGCAACGCTTAATACAAAATTTTGAAATAAATACGGAGGACGCTAAAATGCTAATAAAATTTCTTAAAATCTTTTTACAGGTCGTAATTAAAGGGAAAAATTACGGAGCTTAAAATGGACATAAGATTGAAAAGCAAATTATTGTATTAAATTATAAGGAAATTTTTATTTCGTTTTCCAATAATAAGAATCGATTTGAAGAGAATTAGAATTGTTTGTTTGTCCAAAATAAAACAAAGTAAAATGTACACTAAAAGACCTAAGGATATGAAAAAGTTTTCACTTGTACAATACAATTTAAAACTGTTATTGTTATGTTCAGTAATGCTTTTCTTATTTATCGCAACAGCAAAATCGCAAAGCGTTGTTGATAATTTGATCTTTTTAGAGTTTAACAGGACAGTAATAGTCAATGCAGGTAATAATGGCTTGAGTCAGGGATCACAACATAAATATGAGAATATTTGGAAATCGGCAGCAGGCGACACAGCTGTTTATGGAATTTTAACCATTGTAACAATGCAAGGGGTAAGATCATGGCCAACTTTTGATAATGATGATTATCCTGATAAGCAAAGAAAAGAAAGATTTCAACCCATTATTCAACTTAAACAAAACGGCTACATTCACTTTAAAGTAAATTTTTATAATGCAATAACCAACGCCCCGGCTTTTCTTTACGACTTTGATTTTACCGGGATCGATATTGATGGTACAAATGACTATCGGGAATATGTAGAAATTGGCAAATATGATTCATACTCAATAAGTGACAGAACCGACCTTTCTATTACTGCTGAACCAAGTGGTAGAACCAGATTCTTGGGCCCTGAAATTAGTTATGTTGATGCAAATGGTGAAGGAATTGCTGTCAATGAAGAAGGAAGTTTTATAGCTCACTTTAATTCAGGCATCAATTATTTTGACTTTGTATTTGGAATAGAAAGTAAGGATGCATTCAAAGAACAAGTAAGGCATTTTTCTGCTCAAGTTGGAGATGGTTTGTTGGAATATGATAACCCTATAAATGTTTTCAATCCTTATCCACTGGCAATTGATGATTATAAAGCAGTTTGTTACGGCACAACCGGCTACGTGTTTAATGTATTGAATAATGACATATACAATGGTCATTCAGCGGCATTGGGAGATACCATTCTTTTAGATATTAAAGATGAACCCCTGGGGGATTGGGTAACAATTAACGATAATGGAGATGTTACTATTGCAAATGGCGCTCCTGCCGGAGAATATGAATTTAGATATGAAATTGAACCGGACAAAGATATTGTTCCCGATGGAGATAAAAGAAAAGTTGAGGCGTACGCAACTATTTTTATTACAACAGCAACCATTGGAGGTAGCATTTCTCCCGATGTTGCAAGCTTTTGCAACCCAACAGACAGCACTTATCTTACACTCTCAGGACATACGGGAAGTATTATGAAATGGCAATCGAGCACAGATGGTACTACATGGACTGACCATTATATATGGGACAATATTTTTAAAGCAAAAGACCAAACGGCTACAACTTATTACAGAGCTGTTGTACAAAATGGTGGTTGTAACGTTGAATACTCAGATACAACTACTATATATTTATATAATAATGATTATAGTGTAGATGTTCAAACAGCCTGTGATTCTTATACCTGGATAGACGGAAACACTTACACGGAAAACAACAATACCGCACAGTTTACTTTAACAAATACAGCCGGTTGCGATTCTATCGTTACACTGGACCTGACAATCAATAAAACAACTTATGGTACTGATGTGCAGTCTGCCTGTGATTCTTATACCTGGATTGACGGGTATACTTACACGGAAAACAATAATACAGCACAGTTTACTTTAACAAATACAGCCGGTTGCGATTCTATTGTTACCCTAGACCTAACTATCCATGAAAGCTCAAATGAAACGATCGAGGTTGCTGATTGCGACAGTGTGGTGGTGAACGGAACTGCTTACTATACCAGCGGAACTTATACCCAGGATTTAATTAACACTGAAAACTGCGACAGCACACTGACAATCATCGCTACTGTTACACACAGCTCGGTTGAAACTATAGAGGTTGCTGATTGCGACAGCGTGGTGGTGAACGGAACTGCTTATTATACAAGCGGAACTTATACCCAGGATTTAATTAACGCTGAAAACTGCGACAGCACACTTACAATCATCGCTACTGTTACACACAGCTCGGTTGAAACTATAGAGGTTGCTGATTGCGACAGCGTGGTGGTGAACGGAACTGCTTACTATACCAGCGGAACTTATACCCAGGATTTAATTAACACTGAAAACTGCGACAGCACACTGACAATCATCGCTACTGTTACACACAGCTCGGTTGAAACTATAGAGGTTGCTGATTGCGACAGCGTGGTGGTGAACGGAACTGCTTACTATACCAGCGGAACTTATACCCAGGATTTAATTAACACTGAAAACTGCGACAGCACACTGACAATCATCGCTACTGTTACACACAGTTCGGTTGAAACTATAGAGGTTGCTGATTGCGACAGCGTGGTGGTGAACGGAACTGCTTATTATACCAGCGGAACTTATACCCAGGATTTAATTAACGCTGAAAACTGCGACAGCACACTTACAATCATCGCTACTGTTACACACAGCTCAAATGAAACGATAGAGGTTGCTGATTGCGACAGCGTGGTGGTGAACGGAACTGCTTACTATACCAGCGGAACTTATACCCAGGATTTAATTAACACTGAAAACTGCGACAGCACACTTACAATCATCGCTACTGTTACACACAGTTCGGTTGAAACTATCAAGGTTGCTGATTGTGACAGCGTGGTGGTAAACGGAACTGCTTATTATACCAGCGGAACTTATACCCAGGATTTGGTTAACGCTGAAAACTGCGACAGCACACTGACAATCATCGCTACTGTTACACACAGCTCGGTTGAAACTATAGAGGTTGCTGATTGCGACAGCGTGGTGGTGAACGGAACTGCTTACTATACCAGCGGAACTTATACCCAGGATTTAATTAACACTGAAAACTGCGACAGCACACTTACAATCATCGCTACTGTTACACACAGCTCGGTTGAAACTATAGAGGTTGCTGATTGCGACAGCGTGGTGGTGAACGGAACTGCTTACTATACCAGCGGAACTTATACCCAGGATTTAATTAACACTGAAAACTGCGACAGCACACTGACAATCATCGCTACTGTTACACACAGCTCGGTTGAAACTATAGAGGTTGCTGATTGCGACAGCGTGGTGGTGAACGGAACTGCTTATTATACAAGCGGAACTTATACCCAGGATTTAATTAACGCTGAAAACTGCGACAGCACACTTACAATCATCGCTACTGTTACACACAGCTCAAATGAAACGATAGAGGTTGCTGATTGTGACAGCGTGGTGGTAAACGGTACTGCTTACTATACAAGCGGAACTTATACCCAGGATTTAATTAACACTGAGAACTGCGACAGCACACTTACAATCATCGCTACTGTTACACACAGTTCGGTTGAAACTATAGAGGTTGCTGATTGCGACAGCGTGGTGGTGAACGGAACTGCTTACTATACCAGCGGAACTTATACCCAGGATTTAATTAACACTGAAAACTGCGACAGCACACTGACAATCATCGCTACTGTTACACACAGTTCGGTTGAAACTATCAAGGTTGCTGATTGCGACAGCGTGGTGGTAAACGGAACTGCTTATTATACCAGCGGAACTTATACCCAGGATTTGATTAACGCTGAAAACTGCGACAGCACACTTACAATCATCGCTACTGTTACACACAGCTCGGTTGAAACTATAGAGGTTGCTGATTGCGACAGCGTGGTGGTGAACGGAACTGCTTACTATACCAGCGGAACTTATACCCAGGATTTAATTAACACTGAAAACTGCGACAGCACACTGACAATCATCGCTACTGTTACACACAGCTCGGTTGAAACTATAGAGGTTGCTGATTGCGACAGCGTGGTGGTGAACGGAACTGCTTACTATACAAGCGGAACTTATACCCAGGATTTAATTAACACTGAAAACTGCGACAGCACACTTACAATCATCGCTACTGTTACACACAGCTCGGTTGAATCTATCAAGGTTGCTGATTGTGACAGCGTGGTGGTGAACGGAACTGCTTATTATACCAGCGGAACTTATACCCAGGATTTAATTAACGCTGAAAACTGCGACAGCACACTTACAATCATCGCTACTGTTACACACAGCTCGGTTGAAACTATAGAGGTTGCTGATTGCGACAGCGTGGTGGTGAACGGAACTGCTTACTATACAAGCGGAACTTATACCCAGGATTTAATTAACACTGAAAACTGCGACAGCACACTGACAATCATCGCTACTGTTACACACAGCTCGGTTGAAACTATAGAGGTTGCTGATTGCGACAGCGTGGTGGTGAACGGAACTGCTTACTATACCAGCGGAACTTATACCCAGGATTTAATTAACACTGAAAACTGCGACAGCACACTGACAATCATCGCTACTGTTACACACAGCTCGGTTGAAACTATAGAGGTTGCTGATTGCGACAGCGTGGTGGTGAACGGAACTGCTTATTATACAAGCGGAACTTATACCCAGGATTTAATTAACGCTGAAAACTGCGACAGCACACTTACAATCATCGCTACTGTTACACACAGCTCAAATGAAACGATAGAGGTTGCTGATTGTGACAGCGTGGTGGTAAACGGTACTGCTTACTATACAAGCGGAACTTATACCCAGGATTTAATTAACACTGAGAACTGCGACAGCACACTTACAATCATCGCTACTGTTACACACAGCTCGGTTGAAACTATAGAGGTTGCTGATTGCGACAGCGTGGTGGTGAACGGAACTGCTTATTATACAAGCGGAACTTATACCCAGGATTTAATTAACACTGAAAACTGCGACAGCACACTTACAATCATCGCTACTGTTACACAAAGTACGGAACAAACCATCAATAGAACAGTTTGCGATCAGTTTACAATTAATGGAGAAACATTTACTGAAAGTGGAGTTAATACATCAAAATTTAATAAATGTGCTGGTTGCGATAGCACATTTACAATAAACCTGACTAGTAAACGAAAGCAGTGAACAAACAATTAGAAGAACTGCGTGTAATTCATACGAGTTAAATGGACAAGTATATACCCAAAGTGGCACATACACTCAAAACCTGACAACACAGACTGGTTGTGATTTAACTGTAACACTAATTCTTACAATTAATGAAAGCACCGATGAAATAATTGAAGTTTCTGATTGCAATATTGTAGCTGTAAATGGAATTGAATATACAACATCTGGAATCTATGTTCAAAATCTCACAAATGCTGCCGGGTGCGATAGTACACTAACAGTTATCGCCACCGTACTTGAAAGCAATGAGGAAATCATCGAAATTTCAGGTTGCGACAGCATAAGGGTTAACGATATTACCTATTATTCAAGTGGCACATACACACAGGAATTAACAAATATTGCAGGATGTGATAGTTTGTTAACAATTGTTGCCACCGTACTTGAAAGCAATGAAGAGACTATTGAGGTTACCAATTGTAACGTTGTTACAGTTAACGGAATTGAATACAACAATTCTGGCATTTACACTCAAAACCTAACAAATGCTGCCGGTTGCGATAGTACATTAACAATAGTTGCTACGGTACTTGAAAGCACTGATGAAATATTGAATGTAACTGTTTGTAATGAATTCACCATAAATGATGAAACCTTTACTGAAACAGGTGTTTATGTTCAGAATTTCATAAATAACGCTGGTTGTGACAGTACCTTAACAATCAACTTAACGGTTCAAGATTTAATTGCACCTGAGGTAGTTTGTAAAGACACAGTTGCACAATTAAATGAAAATGGAATCTTTGCACTTACTGCAGATGATATCAACAATGGTTCTACGGATAATTGTACAATTGATACAATGTATCTTGACAAATACGAATTCAGCTGTGATGATCTGGGCGAAAATCAAGTTACCTTAACGTTGTTGATGCCTATGGAAATGAAAACAGCTGCACTGCAAAAGTGGTAATTGAATCAGGTTCTTACGATTGTGGAAATGGATCATTAATTACTGAAGATGATACCTTAACAGTTGTACACTGTAGAGGTGAAGAAACATCTGAACAAATAAATCTCTTCGGAAATGATAGTGGATTTACGCTTGATCAAATTACCATGACGGTTTCTGATTTACCAGATAATATTGAAGTAAATCTGGCTGACGGAACAATGACTTACTCAAGTAATAATCCGGTTGAAGGTACATTTACCTTTACATATACGGTTTGTCATAATGTAAATACCGGAAACTGTTCTACTGCCGAAGTAACGATAAATGTTTTAACAGACAGTGACTGTGACGGAATACCTGATGACATTGATATTGACGATGACGGTGACGGAATCGTAGATATCGACGAAGGTGATCGCACGATTGATACAGATAACGATGGCATCTGGAATAGCTTGGATATTGATTCTGACAATGACGGAATTACAGACAATGAAGAATGGCAGGAAGAAGGCAATTACATTGCACCTTCCGGTGCCGACGCAAATGCAAATGGTTGGGATGACGCTTATGATGTTGATGCAGGTGGAATTTACTATGCAGCTGTTAACACTGATCAATCTGATCTTCCGGATTACCTGGATACCGATACGGACGAAGACGGATACGATGATATATATCGAAGGAAGCGACATTGACATTAGATTTAATAGCTGATGTTCTTCCAACAGGCATAGATTCTGATCAGGATGGATTAGATGATGTTTATGACATTTTCGATCTACTTTCAAGCAATACGAATCAGATACCTGAATGCAATCAGCAGTAATGCGCCACTTCAGGACAGGGATAATAATGATGTGCGCGACTGGAGAGATCGATACAGTGAAACCACCAGACTAATCTCAGCACAAGAAGTATTTATACCAAATGGATTCTCGCCAAATGGAGATAATATTAACGATTACTTTAAGACAACAGTAGCTCAATACAATGAAGATAGATCATTTGCAGGTGAATTACCATTCGGAGATAACTTCCCGAATGCAAAAATCGAAATCTATAACCGCTGGAACCAATTGGTTTACCGACAGGAAAACTATGGAAACTTAAGCAGATGGGATGAATCTCAAGCATGGTGGGATGGCACGTCAAATGTTGGCATTAACAATTGGAAAAGAAAAACTGCCACCTGGTACATATTATTATATCCTGTACTTTAACAATGGAACAACAGAACCTACGGCAGGTTTTATATTCCTCAACAGGTAATAAATGTTTAATCTGAAAAAATTAAGAAAATGAAAATCAAATTAAATATTATCAAAGGATTGGGGATTCTGCTGATGGTTATTGCCGGATTAAACGTTAACGGTCAACAGGATCCAATGTACACTCAATACATGTTTAACACACAAACCGTTAACCCGGCTTATGCCGGAACCTGGGAGTCGTTAAGTTTTATGGTGCTGGCACGCCAGCAATGGACAGGATTTACCGGTGCGCCTAACACCTATACTTTCTCAATGCAGGCACCTTTAAAGAACGAAAGGGTTGCTCTTGGCTTAAACATTATTGATGACAAGGTTGGGCTGGAAAAACGCTTTTATATGTTTGCCGATTATTCGTACCTGGTACCATTAAATGAAACAGTAAACTTAAGATTGGGTCTAAAAGGAGGTTTTACAAACTACTCAAATAATTTAACAGATTACTCTACAAATCCTTTTGGTTCCGGAATTGTGGACCCTGCATTCCAGGGTGAAATCGACAGGAAATTTATGCCAAACTTTGGTGTAGGCGCTTTTGCTTTCAGCAAAAAGTTTTATGTTGGATTTTCGGTTCCTAAATTCTGAATAATGAATTTGATGAAAATATCAATAATCATTCTGTTAGTTCAGAATTCCGTCATTACTTTTTAATGGCAGGAATGGTATTTAATATTAGGTGAAGATTTGAAATTTAAACCTACAATGTTAACAAAAGCTTCCTTTACATCAGAAACCAGAGTTCCCGATACAATTTGATATAACTGCTAATTTTTAATTAAAGAAAAATTCTGGCTTGGTGCAAGTTATCGTCCAGGAGCAGCTATTTGGTTTTATTGCACAATGGATTATTGACAATAAATTAAGGATTGGCTATGCATTTGATTATTCAACATCGAATCTCAGAAGCTTTGAAGATGGTACACACGAGATCATGATTTCTTATGAGTTAAAATTCTTAAACAAACAATTTATATCTCCACGCTATTTTTAACAGATATTGATTGGTTAAGTCAGAACCCAAAATCCAGCAAAAGCTGGATTTTGGGTTCTTTCATTTTTCCTGAGTTCCGAACCAGTACCTCAGTAAAATAATATATATTTTTTATCCTTAGTGTACATTAATGATTTCTAGTTCATTTGTATTTCCATCTTTTTATCAGCAAGAAATATTTTATCAATAATTTCAGGATACACATCGTAGTATTTTTCATATACATACCTTTTCAACTCCGATTTTTCGCTTGGCTGTGACCAAAGAATAATTTTGGTTAACTCTTTTTGAAACAATACTTTCCAGGAACATACTCCCAAAAGTACCACTTTTGCATATTCGATCATTGTAGCTTTAATTTAGAAAATTAGGTTTTTAACTGTGCATACTTTTCCCTCCATCAGGGTGTAAAATCTGCCCCGTAATATAGGAGGCATCTTCAGAAGCAAGAAAAACATAGGAAGTTGCCACCTCACAGGGCTGCGCTGCTCTTTCCAACGGGGTAGATTTACCAAATTTTTCCACTTCTTCCTTATCAAAAGTTGAAGGAATAAGAGGTGTCCAGGTAGGACCCGGGGCTACACCATTTACCCTTATTTTTCTGGAGGCGATGTTATTCGCCAGCGATCGAACAAATGACATTCTGGCCCCGTTTGTTGCGGAATAATCAATAAACTGGGGGCTACCATAATAGGCTGTAACACTTGTGGTATTTATAATACAATCGCCTTCTTTCATCAGTTTTAACACCGGAATGGTGATATAATAGATTGAAAAAACATTGGTTTCGAATGTTTTTACCATTAAATCCATATCCAGTTCCTCGGGTTTTTCAGTAGGGTGTTGTTCGCCGGCGTGATTAACAAGAATATTTATTCTTTTGAATTTCTCGATAACCTTCTTTACTGCTTGCTCACAAAATTTCCGGTCGCGAATATCTCCTTTTATGGCAAGGCATTTTCGCCCTTCCCTTTCTACCAGTTCTTTCGTTTTCGCTGCATCATCATCCTCTTCAAGATAAACGAAAGCAACATCAGCTCCTTCGCGTGCAAAATGGACGGCAACAGACCGACCAATACCGGAATCTCCACCGGTTATCAAAGCTACTTTGTTAATTAATTTCTCTGAACCTTTATAGTTTTCCCTGATAAACAAAGGTTGGGGATCCATCTTACTCTCTCTTCCCGGCAAATCCTGGGTTTGGCCCTTAATTTTTTCTGATTTTTGATCAAAGTCGCTCATCGTTTTTATTTTTTGACGATTTATGGTATTGGGTGCCCTGGAAGAAAAGCACCATATTTTATTACTTATTTTGATTATTTCAAGACAATCGCTTCAACTAAAACTTATGCCAAAAACAGTATTACAACACAAACTGTTATAATCCGTTAATACCAATTGAGAGTTTTCGATTTCTATTTCTATTCGTATTATTTTACTAAAAATGTGTTAGTCACCATCATTTTCAATAACGCCACAAGCAACTCTTGCCCCTGCATCACCGGATGGTTGCGAAGTGAAATCATCTTCTCCGGCATGCACAATAATTCCTCTGCCAATTATTGAATTTTGCCCGGAAAAACTTATTTCACTATCCGACATTTCCAGATGTGCGTTGCCGTTTTCATCCGCTTCAATGTTTCCTAAATCGCCAACATGTCGTTCGCTGTCATCAGGCGCGCCATGTTTCTTGTTTGTAGGATTAAAATGGCCACCTGCCGATGATCCGTCTGGACTTGAGCAATCACCATTTTCGTGAATATGAAAACCATGTTTGCCTGGTGTCAATCCTTCTAAATCAGCAACTATTTTTATCAACTCACCAACTTTGGTGAAAGTTACAGTTCCTGAAACATTATTGCCTTCGGTAGGTTGCAAAGTACAAACAGCTTTTTCTACATTATCTTCAGGAGTTGTTACCTCAGCCGATCTCATTGCTGTTGAATCTTCAGCAACACCCTGACCTTTTTTTGAAGTGTTTGTACAGGCAGTTGCAGCCAATAACATTATTGCTGCCACTAACCAACTAAGTAATAAATTTCTTTTTTTCATCATTTATAATTTCTGGTGTATTTAATAAAACATGTATATTGAGTGAATGGAGAATTAACCATAGAATTGGGAAGTTCAAAGAACCACCGTTATGTTTTTCATGCCTTATTCATCAAGTGCAAATGAAACTTTGGCATTAACCGCATACGACACTATCTTGTTATTTTCAACATTGGCATTCATCTCTTTTATGTAGATTGACTTGATGTTTTTAACCGATTTAGAAGCTTCTTCAAGTGCATTTTGTGTAGCTTCAGTAAATCCCTTCTCTGACGTTGCGATTATTTCAATCACTTTCACAATTTTTCTCATAATATTTCTTTTAATTGCTTTAAACTATTTTATAAATCTTTATTATTCTATTTCATAACTCTCCTCTATTCTACAACTCTCCGGCCATAGAAATCATACAATTCATTTTCGTATTCAGTATTAATAATGTTATCGGGATCAAATTCCGGAGCATTTTTAATGGCGTCTTTCGTTAAATCGATTCTTACTTCCTGTTTCGGAAAATTTATTTCTTCAATAAATTCAATGGGCAATATAACCTGCTTACTCCAGGGAACCAGATTTTTAGTATCGAGAACTACATATAGAATCTGCCAATCCCGGTCATCAATTATCAGGTCACTAATATGTCCAAAAGTATCATCGGAAGAGCGGATAAAATAACCCTTGACTTCGGAGAAACTACGTAAACTGGTATCTACATTTTCTTCATTTTTCATATTTTTCGGGATGCGGAATGTCCGATTGCTGGTAAACATTGATTCCCTGTTCGGGTACAGCATCATATCTCCCGGCCAATACGGAACTATTTCATAGTGTTTGGCCAATTCATTTTCATATTTTCGCGATACAGGAAGGTCATATTCCAAACCCGGAGATTCTTCAATTCGCCTGACAGTTAGTTCAACAGGAAAATGTTTGTTATCCCAATCAGGAACTCCAAGTTGTTCACGGGGAATTAAAACTCTCCTCTCCACAAAGAAATTACCCAAATCCACATCTAAATACCTGATTACCCAAGTATCCTCGTCAAAAAGAAAATTTTTTACCTTACCTTTTTCTCCGTCAATGGCTTGTACTGAATAGCCACTAAGTTTTTTTAAACTTCGTTTCATGACTATATTGTTTAATTCTTACAACTAACATCTTCAAAAATGTGCCAAAAAAGCCTGAGAAATATTTAAAAACTTAAAATATTAATGGATAGGATTTTACATTTGACTTCTATTTATTCGAAACAACCTTTTCAGTAAATGTTTTGGAAAAACTGTGTAATGATTCCACATATTCTCACCAATATTGATGAAAAAATTAATCATTAGAAAAGGAAAAGAGATGGAAAGAATGCATGGTCGATTACAAAGGCAGATTGTATTTTCAAAAATAGATGCCCACCTATTTTGCCTCCGGAAAAATATTTAATGTTGAAGGGATTTTTCTAATTTATTTTTACCCGTAACTTTTTGAAGTATTTTTAATACCACTAATTCTTCCGGATCATACCATTTAGCTGATTTGAGGGAAGATGAAACGTTTATCTTATCAGTTCCCCCATTTAAAACCGCCTTTAAAACCGCTGGATGAATATAGTACTTACGACATACTGAAACAGTATTATTCAGCTCATTTGCAACAAGGCGTACAAGAGTGGTTTCCAATTTTTTACGCGGATTTTCTTCGCATATTTTTTGTGCAATCGGCGCCATTTTAACGGTAAGTACAGTTCCTGCCCAGGTACGGAAGTATTTTGCCGTAATATCTTTTTTTGAAACTTCGCGTAAATAGGCATTAATATCTTCAGATTCGATAGGATAATACTTATTCCCTTCCTGGTATCTGAACACCTCATATCCAGGTAATTCAGAACATGCGTTTAATTGCCTGCTTAAAGTCGGATGGTTGACAGTTATCTTTCTGAGTTTACCGCTTTTTGCCTTGAACTTAATCAAAAGTCCTTCTGAATCTTTTTTTAAATGTTTTTTTCGAAGAGTAGTTAACCCGTAGGTGTTGTTTTCTTTCATGTATTGTTTGTTTCCCACCCGCAGGTATAATTCGTCCATTACTTTTATGGCAAGTGCAACCACTTTGTTCTTCACCCACGAACGCCTACGAATATCGCGGTTTACCTGCTCCCTGATTTGGCGTAAACTTATACCAAATTCAAGAAGGTGGTTATATTTTTCAGTGTTGATATATACCTTCCAATCCGGATGATACAAATATTGTTTCCGCCCTTTTGCATCGCGGCCTGTAGCCTGAAGATAACCATTTGGTTTTATGCATATCCAAACATCTTCCCACATCGGTGGTATAACAAGGCTTTCAATGCGACTAAGAATATTTTTATCGGATATTTTATTTCCCACTTCATCCTGATAAAAGAACTTATCTCCATGTTTTTTTCGCATATAACCAGAATCAGAATCGGTTACATGTACCAGAGAAGCAGGATATTTAGTTTCTTCTTCCATGAGCGGCCTTTTTAAAAAAACATGTATTTTTAAATTGTCCTGAATGCATGTACCAACTCATTTTTACTCTTCCTGTTGAGGTCTTTAATTTCCACCTGATTAGTCTTGTAATAAAGTTATTTTTTTGACCACTTTTCCTATTTTG
The DNA here is from genome assembly GCA_963849775.1 of uncultured Prolixibacteraceae bacterium. Taxonomy (GTDB): domain Bacteria; phylum Bacteroidota; class Bacteroidia; order Bacteroidales; family Prolixibacteraceae; genus Draconibacterium. The sequence goes on from CAWKIX010000039.1 coordinate 42,402, forward strand.
TTCTTCCCAAAAAACGTTTAGCAAAACAACCACATCCTTATAATGCGTGAGCTTATCCTGATTTATTAACACCGTGGGAAATTACATGCGTATTATGCTCGCTTTCAAAGCCTTAACAAATGATTGTCCCTACTGCAATTCTCTGGTTCGTTCACATGATTCCATCCAATGATTTACTCATTTCCGACCGAAGTAATGAGAATTACGGTTACGTTTTTTCCCAACGCTTTTTTTAGGTTCAAACAACTCTATCGCTTCAAATTCGCCGGGAGATAAAAGATTTATTTTCTTATTTTTAATTGGCTTCATTATTGGGATTTTAAATTGTCTCTTTCAATAAAATGAATTGTGCTTTTCTCAAAATATCAAGTAATATTCAAACAGCAAAATGGACTTCAATTCTGCTATTCGAAGATGTTGAAGTCCATTTAATTTAAAGATTGTCAATAAATTTTTTGATATCTTCTTTTGTCTTTCCTGTTCTTTTCTGGATACGGCCAATTACTTCCTCCTCCTGTCCTTCAACATAAGCGAGATCATCATCGGTCAAGTCACCATAGGTTTGTTTAAGTTTACCTTTGATGATGTTCCAGTTACCTCTCATTTTGTCTGCTGTTGCACCCATAACTTTATTTTTAATTTAATTGAAACATAAAATACTATTCATTAATTTCCTTTTGTAAATCGCTGAGCTGATTTATTGCAATTTTAATCAAGTGTTGCTGCTCCGATAACAAATCGTTCAAATATGCAGGTAATTCAGGATCCGATAATACTTTATCGTATTTTTCAACTGCGGTTTTTTCTCCGGTCATACTTTCTTCAATTACTTTCTTATTCATGGAATTACTCAGGGAAGCTTTGGTATTCATCCATGTTCGGTGAAAGAATCCTTTTACAGTACCATTGGAGTCTGGTTCTATTCCAAGCTTAATTGCCTCACCTTTAATATCCTCAATAAACATTTTACGTTGTTGAGCCAATCGTAAAAACAATGTTTTAAGGTCATTATATTCAATATTTTCTGCTGCAGTTTCGTAGCCGGCTACTCCATCTTTACAAATCTCAATTATTTCCTGCACGTCTTTTTCTATTTGTTTTTGATCCATGACTTTTTATTTAATTGACATTATTAATTGTGATATTTTCTGATATTCCTTTTGACCCTTAAAATGTAATGCTTCACCTGTTCAAAAAGCATTCAATACTTTTATTTAAACACTATGTTCAACATCATATGTTTTTGCTATTGAGATAATCAGACCAAAAAATACTAGAGAAGAAGATTTTTCATAACACCCTAATAGTTAGTATTTTTCATTTTAAGATAATCATTATGTGAGGCGTGTATTTATGGGAATAGATGAGAATAATTGTGGATATTATTACACAAAAATGGAAACAGAAATTACCGAAGTTGGATTATTCAGCACTTTTTATTTTGGTTCATATTTGGTTTGTCCGGCATGCTTAGTAAAAAAGAGAACGGGATTTAATGTTTGCTGTTTTTGAGCATAAAATACATGTTATTCTGGAATAATTTTTAATATCATTTACTTTCCAGGCGATGAATATGAGACAGTAAATAACTGCCGCAGAAAAACAGGTACTTAAAACGGAAGGCAAACAAGAAGTTTCGATTCTTCACCACGATGTTGATTGACGGAATAATTAAACTAAGCTTCGGTTCATCTGTTTAGTTTTAGTATGAAAAAAGATAAATTCCATATTAAAAAGACAATTGATATTCAGGGAACTAATTATTCTTATTACAGTCTTTCTGAACTTCAAAAGCAAGGTTATCTCATCGATAAACTTCCCTTTTCCATCCGGATTTTACTGGAAAATGCACTACGCAATTTTGATGGTTTTGCGATTACGCAAACACATATTGAAACTCTTTTGAATTGGTCGCCAACAGGTTCTGATCTGGATATTCCTTTTAAGCCTGCACGGGTTTTAATGCAGGATTTTACAGGTGTTCCGGCCGTTGTTGACATTGCCTCGATTCGTGCCGAAGTAGCCCGAAAAAAGAAAAATCCAAATAGTATCAATCCTCTTGTACCAGTTGACCTTGTGATCGACCATTCGGTTCAGGTGGATTTTTTTGGTGCCAATTATGCTTACATGCGCAATGTAGAAGAAGAATATAAACGAAATACCGAGCGCTACCAATTTTTAAAATGGGCGCAAAATTCGTTCGACAATTTTAGCGTAGTGCCACCCGGAATGGGCATTTGCCACCAGGTAAACCTTGAATATCTTTCAAAAGGGGTTATCGCGCGAGACGGTGAGTTGTTTCCCGATACATTGGTTGGAACTGACAGCCATACACCGATGGTGAACGGGATTGGAGTGGTGGCCTGGGGTGTGGGAGGTATTGAAGCCGAAGCGGCTATTCTCGGGCAGCCGATCTATTTTATCATGCCCGAGGTGATTGGCTTAAAACTAACAGGTAAACTCCCGGTGGGGTCAACGGCCACCGACATGGTGCTGACCATTGCAGAGCTGCTCCGTAAGCATGGCGTTGTCGGGAAATTTGTAGAAGTTTTTGGCCCCGGATTAAATCATCTTACTGTGCCTGACAGGGCAACTATTGGTAACATGTCGCCCGAATTTGGATGCACCATTACCTATTTTCCCATTGATAACAAAACACTTGAATACATGCGTTCCAGCAACCGGAGCGAAGAACAGGTAAAATTGGTAGAAACCTATTGTAAAACCAACATGCTTTGGCGGGAAAATGAAGAGAAAATCAACTATTCAGCTGTATTGGAACTTGAACTTTCGAATGTGGAACCGACGATTGCCGGGCCCAAGCGTCCGCAGGACAAAATTCTTCTGAAAAATGTAAAGGAAAAATTCATTGACTTGCTGGCCACTTCTTTCGCCAGGGAATATGTGGAACAACACAATCGTGAAGCACAGACATACCTCACCCGGTGGAATGCGGAAGGTGGAGATCAGCCTTTGGATAAAACCAGTGATAAAAACAGCGATGCAGAAATAGAAATTCAGGAAAAAGGAGGATTAAAAACCGTATGGATTCATCAGGACGAAGAAAAATTTATGCTGTCTGATGGTGCGGTGGTTATTGCTGCCATCACCTCCTGTACCAACACATCCAACCCGTTTGTGATGGTTGGGGCCGGTTTGGTCGCCCGCAAAGCCTGCGAACGCGGTCTGGATGTAAAACCCTGGGTAAAAACATCATTGGCGCCGGGGTCCAAGGTAGTAACCGATTATCTTGAAAAAGCCGACCTGATGAAAGATTTGGAATCTCTGAAATTTCATCTCGTGGGTTACGGCTGTACATCATGTATTGGCAATTCAGGCCCGCTGCCAAAAAAGATTGCGCAGGCGGTTGATGAACACAAATTGGTGGTCACCTCTGTCCTTTCAGGCAACCGTAACTTTGAAGCACGTATTCACCCACAGGTAAAAATGAACTTTCTGATGTCACCCATGCTTGTAGTGGCGTATGCACTTGCGGGTCGTGTTGACATTGATTTGATTAATGAACCCATCAGTTTCGATTCGAATCGAAATCCTGTTTTTCTGAAAGATATTTGGCCAACGGATGACGAGATTAATACGATTCTTAGACAAGTGCTTTCCCCCGGTGATTTTTTAAAAAATTATGGCGAAATCTTTGAAGGTAACGAACTCTGGCGAAACATGGAAGTCCCGAACGGACAACTGTATGAATGGAATAAAGATTCAACATATATAAAGGAAATTCCGATTTTCCGCAACATTTCTGAAAAACCTGAGGCGCTGGCTGACATTCAAGGCGCACGTGCACTTTTAGTTTTGGGTGATGGCGTGACCACCGACCACATTTCACCTGCCGGAGCTTTTAGCGAAAATTCAGCCTCCGGTAAATTTTTGTTGGGTAAAGGAGTGAAAAAGGAAAATTTCAACTCTTACGGTTCGCGAAGGGGAAACGATGAAGTGATGGTACGCGGCACATTTGCGAACGTACGAATTAAAAATAAGCTGGCCGCCAAAGAAGGGGGATTCACCCGATACCTGCCTACCAATGAGGAAATGACTGTTTTTGATGCTGCCGAAAAATACCGGGAGGACCAGACTCCCTTGCTGGTTTTGGCAGGTAAGGAATACGGCAGTGGTTCATCCCGCGATTGGGCAGCCAAGGGTACTTTTCTGTTAGGAATAAAAGCCGTTATCGCTGAAAGTTATGAGCGGATTCACCGCAGCAATCTGGTTGGAATGGGTGTATTACCTTTACAATATAAAAAAGGTGAAACAGCTGAAACAATAGGGCTGTCGGGCAATGAAACATTTACCATAACGGGCATTGCTGACAACATAGAACCTTTGAAAGAACTTCTTGTTTCGACAAAAAATGATCAGGGCAAAGTGAAAGAGTTTAAAGTAATTGCACGACTTGATTCTCAAATAGAAATTGAATATTACCGCAACCAGGGAATTCTGCAATACGTTTTAAGACAATTCCTAAAATCATAATAAAATTTTTGAAAAAGGCTCTTTTATAAACAACCTGTGTTCATCTTTCCAATCATCAAAACTAACATTCATTCAGTGATTGTGTTATTCATAGTCAGTAATTTTGTGTTGCCAGGATTTATCAGATAAAAAACAAACCACACACCAGCAGGGTTACCATGCACGCGTGCAAAATATAGTCGACAACCGTACGCGGCCTAACACCGACGCAGCATCATCACTTCCGATAACTGAAATGGCATCGGGAATTTCCGGCTCATCCGTTTTTGATTCGTATTTAAGAAAAGAGCCATCTTCGAGCCAGCTAAAAGATGTTTGTCCATGCAAAGTTTTGTCCGGCAAAAGCCGGTGCCGGGCTACTGTTTTCCAATCCCCAATCAATATTTTGAATGGTTCGGGTAAAGGATTTATGGAGTTGTATTTTAATTTGGTAGCTTGTGACATACTATAATATTTATTGAATTCCTATTTTACGATTCGATATTTTGTTTGTATCATTCCGTTGTTGTGTCCTTTTAAAAATATCCTTTCCAATTCGATATGTCGTTCTTTAAGGTTGTCGAACAGGCGGATACCTTTGCCAATCAGGATGGGGGCAATTGTAATGTGCATTTCTTCAACCAAATCTTCATTCAGAAATTGCTGAAACACATCGGCACCACCAAAAAGGTAAATCCACTTTTCACCGGCAGCTTCTTTTCCCATTTCGTGTGCTTCGCTTATGCTGGAGGTAACAAACCGAAAATCGGCATCCTGAGACAATTCGTCCGGAATTTTATGAGATAATACAAAGATTGGAGATGGACCGTATGTTTCGTTTTTAAACCAGCCATGTTTAATTCCCAATTCGTACGACCGGTATCCGGTTATAACTGCACCTACTTTTGATGTAAATGAACTGAAATCGAATTCCACCTCTATATTCTGTCCTTTATGAACTTTCTCTATCCAGTCAATTTCGTCCTTTTCTCCAGCAATGTATCCATCAAAAGTCATCAATAAATCCAGTACTGTTGTTGCCATAATGTTCAATATTTACAATCATTATCGGAGAATGTTTAACGATATCAACAATAAATAGCTTTATCGAATGATCCTGCCAATGTCCATTCGAAGTATTTTATTCCTGGTCATCGTTTTTTTCTCCTTAATCATAAAAAGTTGTTGACAATTCGATGTTTTACTTCTTGCGTTACCGCCTGCTATTTTTATCACTATCCATAATGAGCTTATTTTCTAACGCTAAACGGGAAATGGGCTAATTAATAATCTCTCCTTTGTTATTGGCCAGTCTTTCGCGCCATTTTTTGATTTCCTCCGGTGTTTGTCTCACCCAGTCTGTTACTTCACCAACAATTTTTAATGGTGCCTGGGAGCGATAGGAGCGTGTCGGGTTGCCCGGAAATTTTTTGTCTGTAACATTCGGGTCATTCTCAAAATTCCCTGTCGGTTCAATAATATAAACTCGTTCACGTCCATCTCCTTTTGCTAATGCAGCAGCAAGTCCCGCCCCGTTAACCTGTGCTGTAAAATAAATATGATTCATTTTGAGTTCCTCTTTGTAATTAGAACTGCCCCCTGCTGTCAGCAACTCACCAAGCTGCAAATCTGCTTTCGTTCCATGATAAAAAGGACCTTTGTCTGAAGGCTTATTCTTAAATGAATCTGCTAAATCAAAATTCTTTTTTGCCTTGTCTGGGTCGCCTAAGTCTTCGTGGCATTTGGCAATTTTTAAATACAGAGAAGGGAAAGCGCTTTTAACCGTTACGTCGTTTATTTTTAATGCAAAGTGCAAAGCCATTTCGTGCCATTTTAATTTGTCGGGAACATTTTTTTGATGTCGGGCTACAAAATGAGCAGCTAAAAATTTTTCAAAGTTATTTGTTGCTTCATTCCAGGCTTTAAAGAACAGTTTGCCTGCCTCATTGGTTTTGCCATTTTCTTCCATGCCAATTCCCTGAAGACAGCGTTTCACAATATTATTATTCGGGTTGAATTCCATTTGTTAATTATTTGGTGAATCTTAAAACTACACCACCAGTCGAAAGCTGTTGTGCAGAAACAAGAGATAAATTTCTGGGAGATATTCCCTGCCGGAACAGAGGCCGTCCGCTGCCCAAAAGAACCGGAGCTATTCCAATACGATATTCGTCAAATAGATTGTCATTAATAAATGTTTCGGAAAGGTTCGCGCTTCCAAACACAAAAATATCGCCGTTTCCGAACACAATCCAAATAAAGAAATAACCTGCTCCAACAAGTATAGTTTGCCGACCAAGATGCGCAGCTTTACTGCTGCCAACAATTTGACGGTAATGCTGCAACTTTGGAATTAAAGAAGGCAGCATCATTGCAACCATCATCACGCTCCACATACCAAGGAAAGACGTAACAGCGGCAAACCAACCTTGTCCCGGCATCAGCATCCAGTTCATAGACATTGTCCATCCGCCAGGCATCTGCATTCCTCCCATCTCTGACATAGATGTGCATAAAACAATTGTTGTTATTGCACTAGCAACAAAAAGAAGTGCCGAAACTCCCAAAAAAAAATTTTGTGAAATTTGCCGGGAATAAATATATCGTAAGATATTCATCCGAAGGCTCTTAGCTTTTGTTGTACTCATCGTGGCGGCGAAACCAAATCCCATTTTCGTTGCGGCCAAGCGGCGCCCTGTCGAGCCATTGGTACATGTTCCACAAAACGTCCAGTCCGCGGGAATAGGCGGAATATGTATGGTAAATATCACCTTTTTCCATAACAAACGCGCTCATGCCAGGCCGCTCACGCGTATAAGTTGCAATATCGGTTCCGGTCATCGTCGCTGCTGTTTTGACACTGCTTTCATTGTTACCATCGGAGAGTTTTGTTTCAGCAGAAATTTTTTCAAGTGCAGTTTTCTCAGGGTCTTCCGGCTTCCATGCCGGTTCAAACTGGTAGTTATATCTTATGCCGCCTTCGCGTTGTTGTTGTTTTGTGAAAGTTGCCTGAAAGTCATAATTAAAATCGCTGTCAAACGACGATGCCCAGGGAAAAGTCCAGCCCATCCGCTGTTTATATTGCTGCAATTTATCAAAAGGCGCACGGGAAACCGCACTAAACATTACATCGTGATGAGCCAGGTGAATAGCAACCCCATTAAAACTGTCCGCAATTGACGAGCAGGACGGGCAACCCGCCTTGTAATCAGGGCCAAACATAAAATGGTAAACGAGGAGTTGCGAGCGTCCCTTAAACAAATCGGCAAATGGTACGCGGCCATCTTCGGTATCGAAACGATAATCCTTGTCGATTCGAACCCAGGGCAATTCCTGCCTCATGCGGGCAACCTCGTCGCTGCGACGTGTCAGTTCTTTTTCGGCTTCGAGCAGTTTTAACCGCGCTTCAAGCCATTCTTCACGTGTTCCTGTCTTGTGTGTATTCATAATCTTATTCGTTTTGATATTATTTTCTCTGCTATTGTGATTTTTACAACTATATAACATTATAATCAACACAAACGACAGGGAGAAAGTTACATACTGTTTCATATAAATCTTTGTTTCCCACAGAATTTGGAATGAGTAGCGTCTTTATCAGATAAAAAACAAGCCACACACCAGCAGAGTTACCATGCACGCGTGCAAAGTATAGTCGATGACAGAACGCGACCCAACACCGACAATGATGGTGAAAATTCCAACGACGGTTCCAAACAGGGCAAAACCTTGTACAATGCGAGCAATCAGAATCTGGTTTGCCGGCTGAATAAATGTAAAAACAAAACCAGCCAAAAGTCCCAGTCCGATAACCAGCTCGGCAATACGCGCTTTTGAATGTTCGTGGCCTTTTGCAAGCAGCCCGAAGTGCAGCGACGAAGCCGCAAAAAACAAAAGCATTTCAAGAATTAAAAACAATCGTATCATAAGGCAATCATTTTTAGTAGAGTTATTGTACGTTTTTCACTTCTCTATTTTATAGTGAATTTTAATCGTATTCTCATTTAGTTTTTCCACATTTACTAAATTGAGTTTTAATTCCAATTCCGAATTTTTCAGGAATGGCAAACCCCTCCCGAAAAGCACAGGTTCCGTCACAAAATAAATATCGTCCACCAATCCGGCGTTTATAAATTCACTTATAGTAATTGCACCGCCGATAATAACCGCTTCAGCATGGCCTTTTCTCGCCAGCATTTCTGCTATTTCATCTGCCTGGCTTTTTGTAAAAACTACCGTTGGGTTATCGGATTTGGCTTGTTCATCAGTTGTCAGTACAACTGTTGTTCCTTCTTTCTGTAGCGGTAAATTATCAGGCACAAGAATATTATAGGTTGTTTTTCCCATAATTACTGCTTTGGTTTTTTGGCAAATTTCGAAAAATCCCATCCCGTATTCCTGCGACAACCAGTCAGGGCCTCCTTTATAGTTTGAAATCAGCCCATTGGCTGAAATTGCCATAAATATGCTAATTTTCATCTTATTAAAATTGTTAATTTATTAAGGTATAATATGGAACTCGTCCCGATTCGGAACTCGTTTCATTTCGTAATCCCTGTTTAATTATTAATGAATCTTTGTGTAAGTAATTTCCAAATCCGGTTTCCAGTTTACCTCGTCTTCACAAAGCTCCCAAACACCTTCAATTGTATTTCCATTGTTTTTAACTATACCTTTAAATCGTTGGGAAAAACCCGGGAAGATTCTTTCTATTTCCAGGACATTGTCATTAAATTTTACTTCAAAATTTCTTGAAACGCCGCGTGTATCGTAATAGAGCATGGAAAGCTTGTTTGCGGCATCATCACTTCCGATAACTGAAATGGCATTGGGAATTTCCGGCTCATCGGTTTTTGATTCGTATTTTAAATAAGCTCCTCCTTCGAGCCAGCTAAAAGAAGTTTGTCCATGCAAAGTTTTGTCCGGCAAAAGCCGGTGCCGGCCTTCCGTTTTCCATTCCCCAATCAATATTTCAAAAGATTTAAGCTGAGGATTTTTAGTAACCGGGTTTAATTTTGAATTCTGTGACATATCATTTAATTTTTTGTGATTTACCGTTAACGTCTTTTACTTTTTATTGTTTCTGAATATCGGGTTTTAAGCCGGTGGATGCCAAACCGGTTTCAGCATCAAAAGGCACTGAACTGTGCGCGTGGGTTATTTCCCATGTTCCGTTCATTTTTACATAACACGTCGTTTCGCGCCAAAACATATCGAGTTTGTTTCCGTTGGTATTTGTTGCATTAATATGGTTCAAACTGCTGCAAAAGGCAACATCTGATCCGGAGTTTATTTTTACATCCACAATCTCAAAATCCACAATTTCCGACAAGGTAGACAACCATTCTTTCAGTCGTTTTTTTATCGCATCAATTCCCGCGTATTTAAGTTTTCCGACTACATCGTACGAAATAACATCCGGGCCGTAACAACTAACTGTCTCTTCCACATCTCTGTTTTTTACGGCAGTTATTCTTTTGTCAATGAGTTGTTGTATTTCATGTTCCATAATTCAAATATATGTTATCAAATTTTTCATTGGTGGCAAACGAAAATCCATTGAATGTCATACTTGTCGTAGAATTGTCCGTATATCCCCATAGGTAGTTCATGCAACTTCTGTAATCTGGTATTGTTTGTCCCATCCTTAAGATTGTCAAAAACCCGCTTCATCTCCAGATAATCATCGCCGGTAATAAATATGGCGAACGTGTTTCCCTGTACCGGATCAAATTCAGGAGAAGCCATCCAGTCAGTGGCTGATATTTCAATATTGCCGCTCTTGAGATGCGCATTGATTATGCGCTCATGCTTCTCCGGCGGGAGCATATCTTTCATCGGAGAGTCACCAAGCCTGGTTAGTGTCAGCTCACCACCAAGGCATTTGTGATAAAAAGTCATTGCCTCGGCGCAGTTGCCGTCGAATAAAAGGAATGGGGTGGACTTTAGCGTAATAGTTTTCATCTTATCTCTTTCTTATTTAAAAGTCTGAAATAATAATCTTCTTCATTCCCATCATTTTTTTGAAAGCACCTGGTTTTTTGTTTAGCTCTTCCCAATTTTCAGGGCATACTTGCCAACTCAAACCGTATTTATCCTTGAGCCATCCACAAACGCTTTCTTCTCCTCCGTCTGATGTGAGCTTGTTCCAATAGTAGTCAATCTCTGCCTGGTCTTTACAAGTTATCATAAATGAAACGGATTCATTGAACTTGAACATGGGGCCTGCATTGATACCAATAAAGTGCATTTCCAGTATTTCAAATTCAACAGTCAGAACGTCACCTGCGAAGTCTTTTTGAAAGTCAGCCAAACCTTCGGCTTCCGTCTCAGGGTAATAAGTTGTGTTTATGATTTTTCCATCAGAGAAAACGGATACATAGTATTCTGCAGCTTCTTTTGCGTTGCCGTCAAACCATAGGTTTGGAATTATTTTATTCTTTTTCATTGCGTTGTTGTTTTATTTGTTTGATGAAAGTTCTTCTGCCAGTCCAATAAATATTCCTTCCGTCCTGCGAAGTAAATTGTTTTTTGTCATCGTTTTATTTCCTTGTTACCCAATTAGGCATCGGGAATCTTCGGCTCCACCAGTTTCTTTAGTTTTTCCAGAGATTCCTGCCAGCCCAGGTAACACATCTCTACGGATATGGCATCAGGGATTCCTTCCTGCACAATGTGCAGGTCTGTGCCGCATGAGACTTGCGTTAATTTTATGGTAGTTATCATCTCGCCCGGCAGATTCGGGTCGTCAAACCGGTCGGTGTATTTGAGTAATTCGTTTGGTTTGATTTCCACAAACTCGCCTCCGAAGGAATGGCCATTACCGGTAGAAAAATTGGTAAACGACATTTTGTAAGTTCCATTTTCCCTGAATTCCATTTGATGCACTTTGCAAATAAATCCGTAAGGCGGTAGCCACGTTGAAAAGGCATCTGCATCTGAAAACGCCCGAAATACTTTTTCAGGGGAAGCGGCTAACACCCGGTGTAATTTTACTGTATTGTTCGACATGATGATTAAATTTTAAGTGAATAAATAATGTTATACGTATTAAAGTTCAACAACTTGTTGTCCCTGCTTTAAGCTATTCATTGAAACCTGTATTTGAATTGATAAGGTTTTCATTTTATTTCTATCTAAGCTCCAACTGTACCCGTTTTTACCTTTCCGGCCCGCTTGTAATTGGCCATAATCACACCGCTGGGTGTAAATGTACTCTCTGCCAATGTAAAAGCTGCCGGAATTGCGCCATCCTGAAACAGCCTTTTCCCGGTTCCAAGAGTAAGTGGGTAAGTGTTAATCCAGAGTTCGTCAACTAAATCATGTTTCAGTAGTAACTGAATAAGTTTGCTGCTGCCCCAGACTTTAATGTCAGAGCCTTCTGAATTTTTGAGTTTTTTGATATCTGCCAGGCTTTTAAGAAAAACAGAGTTTTCCCAGGCCGATTTTTCCACAGTATTACTCAAGACATATTTTTTGACATCGTTGATGCCTTCCCAATTCTCAGCATGATCAGGCCAGTACGAGGCAAAAATCTCAAATGTTTTTCTTCCCAAAAGCAGATCTGCTGGTTCCATTTGTTTTTTCCAGACTTTGCCGGAAGCATCGTCAGCGTAAGGAGCAGTCCACCCGCCGTATTGAAAACCTTCTGATTCATCTTCCTTTGATCCACCCGGAGCTTGCATCACTCCGTCTAATGTGATCATTGATATTACAATAATTTTTCTCATGATTTTTTTGTTAATGAAGTTTGTTCCTGTTATTATTTACGAATAAAATGCTTTGGATAAATTTATTTTAAATAACTCAATAGGGTATTCAAAGCTTTTTCAATATTTCGGTACTTTGTCTCATCTGTTTTGGCCTTGACGATTGGATAAATTAATGCTGTCTTCTTGCTGTAAGACAGGGTTTCAAATTTTCTTTTTGCTTTTTCATTTTTATCCAGAGCTTTTTTAAATTCTATGGGAATCTCTGCCTCACGAGGTTCTGTATCCAGTTCAATCGTTACATCAATTTTGTCGCCTCCTTTTACCCCGGCGCCTTCGCGATTTTCCGCATTTACGCCAACCATAAACTCACCTCTCATCACAGCTACTGTACTACGATATGTGAAATTATTAATGGTTACTTTGACAGCTGGCTTCTTCCCTGCTCCGAGTTTCAATATTATTTCTTCCGGTATTACTATGCCGGTTGCAGTTTTGCCTGTTTGCAGCAAAGTTGTATCGAATTTTATTTTTTGATTGACAAGCGTGTTCATAATTTGTTCATTTATATTTTTTTGTTCATCTAATCGTTTTCCCAACCTTAAAGTCTGGCTATTCAGGGTGATAGCGTAAAAGTATAACGCCGGAACTAAATGATTTACATTCCAATAATTCGAAACTCCCGGCATCAACGATATCAAACCAGCGTTCTCCTTTTCCAAATGTAAATGGATAGACCATCAGCTGCAGTTCATCAATCAGGCCATTTTCAAACATCGTTTTGGTTAGCTCGCCTATTCCGTATTGAAGTAAACCTTTACCTGATTCTTGTTTTAACTTATGTAACTCCTTAACTATATCCCCCTGAATCAGGTTTGCGTTCCAATACAGCGGTTCTTTCAGTGTTCTCGAAACAACATATTTTGGCATCCTATTAATTTTATCTGCCATTTCATCTTTTCGTTCAGGCCAAACCTGTGCAAAAAACATCCGGGGTAAAAAGCAACTTATTAAGGTAACCGGTCACATCTGCACTATGATACTTAAATATTTCACTCCATATATCTGGATTATTGACCACGCCATCCAGTGAAACTTCTGCTTCAACAATTAATTTTCTCATTATATTTTCTTTACATTTATTTCGTTGGAAACTTACTCATATCCATGCAAAAGATTTCCCAGGTATGTCCGTCAAAATCTTCGATATTTCTTTTTTGCATAAAACCGAAATCCTCGAAAGGCATTGGTTCTGACCCGCCAGCGGCAAGTCCGTTATTTACAATTTCGTTGACTTTATCCAGGCTGCCGACCGACAACGAAAACAAACCCGCGATGTAATTCTTTGTATCTGCAATAGGTTTACTGGCGAAAGATTTAAATTTCTCATGCGTCATCAGCATCACATAAATTTGGTCGCTCCAAACCATACATTTGCCACTTTCATCGGAAAACTGCGGATTGTTTGTAAATCCCAGCCGCGTGTAAAATTTCATTGACTTTTCCACGTCTTTTACAGCTAAATTGATAAATATTTGTGAATCCATAATCTGTAGATTTTAATTATTAAGAATGTATTTTGTAAACATTGTTTTTACAAATTTATGTCAATAGACTGGTTTTCAGGATGTGCAATCGCGTCAAACCTAAGGGTATTTTGCGGCAAATATTAAGATGCGGGTTTATCCAGGCCGGAAAACACTTATAAATATTATTGTTGCATAAATCGCCAGTTGAACCATCAGAAAAGTATTAATGCGGCTTTTTAACTTTTCAACTTCCGCAGCTGTGAAGGAAGAACCTTGTTGCTGGCTAATAAAATCCTGCAGCTTTAAAACAGTAGTTCTACCTAAAGTAAACCCATTTACAAAAATCAGAATAATAAGCCCCAGTTTAATTTGAAACCACAACAGTGAAATAAATGACCATTTTGAAATTGCCAGCATACAAACTCCTGCCACAATCACCGTCATTAATCCTATTGTTCCGGCTACCTGTAATCGCATAATTGCCCTAAATCCGGCCTTTGCCTGCTGTGAGTTGGTTTCATACAGTTTCCAAAACTGAGTGTACGCCAGCCACGTGGTTAATGTAACACCGATAGCTGTAACAAAACCCAGGATGTGCAGCATTTTGGCTGTTTCATAAATTGCCTGTTTCATTGCAGAAGGGTTATTGCTGTGGCTGCCCTGGAATAGTGGCATTGATGGTACTTAGCTGCAAATTGGCCATGTGCCAGTCGCCGTTTTCACGAAGCCAGGTTTGCGACATACGAAATTCTCCATCGGAAGGATGGCCCTGGTAAGTCGCTTTTTGTTTCTGCAGTGCAACAACTACCGCAACGTTTTTGTGAATTTTTAAATCGACATCCTGAATATCAAGCATATTATATTTAAAACCGCCTGAAAACCGGTGTACCCATTGCGATTTGTCCAGCACGAACCCGCGCGGGCCAATCCCCGAAAAATCGTCGGTTAATAAATTCTGTAGCTGGTTGCTGTTCGATGATTCTTCTGCGCTGGCCCAATCCTTGATAAGGCTCAGCAATTCTGTTTTCTTTTTCATGACTTTTCTTTTTATTGTTTTAATTATTTTCTGTCTTGTTAATTCTTACTATCCCGTTACTTCATCCAAAAACCCGATAATCGCGGTATTCACTTCCTCTGTACGCTCCTGCTGCACATAATGGCCGCAATTTGGCAGTACAATTGCTTTTTGAAGATTTGGCAGTGCATTTTTCATCGCATCCAAATCACCATATTTTACAGCAGCCTCTTCACCACCGCCAATAAAAAGTACGGGCTGATTAATTTTGTTTTGATATGCTTTTTTTAACCCCGGATAGTCCTTTTCTACATTTCGGTAGAAATTTAATGTTCCCGTTAAGCCTGTTTTTTTATATGCATTGGCATAATAATCAATATCATTTTGAGAAAGCCAGGACGGGAGTTTTTCAGGTTCAGGGAATCCATCCAGAAGTTTGGCGTTGGCAGGTTTGTTTGCAAAAAGATTGTCCACTGTGTTCGCAGGGTGCATCACCGGAAAATCCGTAAAGAAACAAACGGAAAAAACGTTGCGGGTCTTCTTCAAACTCAGCCTCTGCAGCGCCCGGCTTTTGAAAATAACCCATAAAGCTGAACTTATCTTTAAAAAAGTTTTTCATTTTTTCGGGATCTCTGGGTTCGGGATAAAATGGAATGCTCAGTACAATAACAGCTTTTACCGTGTCGGGATAAAGCAAGGGCATTAACCAGGTAAGATTGGCGCCCCAGTCATGGCCCATTACAATTGCTTCTTTAGCGCCTAATTCGTCAATCAAAGCCTTCAAATCTTTCGCATGATTAAACAAGCTATAGTCCCTGATATCGGAAGTAACTTCGGATTCACCCATTCCTCTCAAATCAGGCGCAACCGCGTGATAACCGGCACCGGCCAAAGCTTTTAACTGAAGGCGCCAGGAATACCAAAGTTCAAAAGCTCCGTGTACCATTAAAACCACCGGACCCTTTCCTGCTTCGGCAAAATGATAACGAATGCCATTCACCGTTGGATAACGATGATGAATTTCTAATGTATCGATAGTATCTGTTTTATGTGCTCTCATAATTTTGTTTTTTTACTTATCCGTAAAATTTTTGCCCATTAATTCAAAGAGCTGTTCATCACTCATTTCCCTTTTCATTTTCTCCATTTGAAGGGCGTCTTCACCAACCACATAACGCAATTTTGTGGTATTATCCGTAGCAGCCTGCCAAATGGTTTCGGCTACTTCAACCGGATCGCCACGGTGTTCGTATTTTTTTAGCATCTCTGCCTGTTTTTCAAGATAGGGGAGATAATCGTCACCAACCGGAATTTTGTTGTATTTGTTCCCGTTGGCAGAAATATTGGTTTGGTATGAGCCGGGTTCGATGAGTTTCACCCTTATATGAAAAGGATGAAGTTCAAATCGAAGGGATTCAAAAAAGCCTTCAACTGCAAATTTGGAAGACGAATGAATGCTGTAAAAGGGAACACCGGTTCGTGCACCCATCGTGGATACTGTAATGATTATTCCCTTTCTGTTTTTTCTGAAATACGGCAACACATAACGTGTCAGTCGCATCGGGCCGAAAAGATTGGCCTCAAACTGGTCTTCAATACTTTGTGGGCTGTTCTCTTCGAATGCGCCAAAAACCGCCACTCCGGCATTGTTGACTAATACATCCAACCCACCAAAAGTTTCGATTACATCTTCCACAACTTTTTTACATTGTATCTCCTGTGAAACGTCAAGCAGAAAATGCCTGGCGCTGGATTCTTCACCTGAAAAAAAGAAATCTTCTTTTTTACGCACGGTGGCGGCCACTTTCCATCCTTTATCAACAAAGTAATTTGCTGTTGCTCTTCCTATACCCGTTGATGTTCCTGTTATGAGTACTATTCTATTCTCCATAACTGAAAAGATATTTTATTTAAAGTGTATTCGAAATAAAAGTATTAATTTTACTACGTATTTCGTTTTTCATATAAAACATTACAAACTACAAATTGAAAAGGTTTTTATAAATTGCTGTTTTTAACAATCTTTAACCCATATGGAGGAAATACTAAAAATTCTGCAAGAGTGGATAGAATACGAAAAGGCGCACCCCAAAAGTAAATTTGAAGATTTTTGCCGTTTTTATCTGAAAAAACCTGAAGTTGCTGTTTTCAAGCCTTCCAAAAGAGATGTTCCCAGCCCAACAAATATCGACGGGCAATTTTTGATGACAGTCAGTCGCACCACTCTGGCTTTTTGGGTCTACATGCGCATTGCACTAAAAGATACCCCGATGCCTTCAATTGAAAGTTTAATGATTTGTGCCGCCCTGAACAACCTGGGTGAAAGCCGGAAAAGTGATGTTATTAACTACGCGATGCTCGAAATCTCAACGGGCACGGACATTATCAACCGGTTGATAAAAAGAGGCTTTATTCATCAAAGGACTGATCCAAATGACAAGCGATCCAAGTTGTTGACCTT
Source organism: uncultured Prolixibacteraceae bacterium (assembly GCA_963849775.1). Taxonomy (GTDB): domain Bacteria; phylum Bacteroidota; class Bacteroidia; order Bacteroidales; family Prolixibacteraceae; genus Draconibacterium. The sequence goes on from CAWKIX010000039.1 coordinate 59,589, forward strand.
GTCAGATTCTGGCAAAGACGTGCTTTTTCAAAGCTTCCAAAAAGCATCGGTGGCCCGCGATATTTTGCTGTCCGGCGTTACAGAAGATGATAAAAAATTGGTTTCACAAATTCTTTATCCCATTCAGGAAAAACATGCTAAATTATCTGTTGAGAGCAAGGGGAAAACGATAGAAGAAATTTATGCAATGATTTTTGGTAAGGAAAAAAAGGAATAAATGTGTATCGGCCAATAGTTCGAACTACTCCAAATGTATTTTAGGTTAATGTTTGTGCATATTACGATTATTTGTTATTCCTCTTGGGCTAAAGCAATAAGAAACTCCGCAATTCCTTTATTTATGCAGAGTTTGTTGTTTTTGTGAACCTGGAGGGACTCGAACCCCCAACCTTCTGGTCCGTAGCCAGATGCTCTATCCATTAAGCTACAGGTCCTGATGCTTTACGCTAAAAGCGGTGCAAATATAATATTTTTGAAATAACATGGCAATAAAACTCACAACTTTACCGGTACTTCTTCATCTTATCTTCAATAGCTACTTCTTTTTCAAAATCTACCTGAATTTTAAGGTTGGTAAGCATTCGCTCCGTACCAGCATTTTTACAAGATTCATGTATTTTTTCAATTAAATCGGTAAACTGTTCAAATGTACATTCAACAATCGTTTCAAACGGACATACCTGGTGTTTTAATCCTGATTTCTGAATGGTTGAAATTGCTTCGTCAACCAAATTATATTTCAATTTACCTTCTGCCTCAGGTAAAACCTGAATAGCAGCATTAATCTTCATTTGTTTCCAATCCATTGTCTAAACGTTTATCATTTTGATGCAGCAACTGTATTATTTCACTTCTTGACAATGCTTTCACATTGGTAATGATCATATCTTCATCAAGAAAATTTCCATACTGGTTACATTCATCTATAATATCCTGAAATACTTTTCTAATATCTGCCTGCAGCGGCAACATTACCATGGCTGCAGAAAATCCTTCCATAAATGCCAGAGATTCAAATTCACCATCATTTAAATTCAAACTGTAAATAAGTTCGTCGTGAAGTAACTTCTGCTGTGTATTATCCAATAATTCGTTTACCGCCCGAGCGATAAAAACCACGTAATACCGCAGTTTCATTCCTTTTCCCCCTAATCCGGTTGAAATAAAAACCTGCTGTTCATCTAACAATGAAGTTTGAAGCACCATGCGGCTTTCCTGCTTTGCCAGGATACCCCACTGATGTATTTCTCCTTCCGAATTGCCAACAAATTTTTCAATGGTACGAAAAGCCTTTACATCGTCAACGTTAGCAATTGAAGATAAAATTTCTTTCTTGCGTTCTTCCGCTACTTCAGGCTTAAAAAGCTCATTTCTGTTTTTAAAGCATTCATCCGATAACTCTTTGTTCCTGTTGTCTTTTGCATATTCAAAGTATTTCATTTGAAGTTCTACCTCAATCTGTTCCTCTAAAATGCTAATATTTTCAGGAAGTTTTTCCAGCGCTTTTTGAATGTTGTTATAAAATTTTTCCTCCTCCATTTCAATCCTTTCGTTAAACAAAAATAATCACTTGTTGTAATATGTGAAGAAGATTTGGATTTTATTTCAATTCCTTCGAAATGGTGATATATTTGTACGCTTATTTTGAATGATTTTAAATACAGATATCGGGAAGCCAAGTGAAATTAAGCGAGGTAAAAGATAAAGAGACGGTTGTTATAACGAAAGTTCTTGGTCACGGTTCATTTCGGAAAAGAATTTCTGAGATGGGATTCATTAAAGGAAAAGAGGTGAAAGTAATTAAAAGTACACCTTTTAACGGGCCGCTTGAATTTAAAATTCTCAACTATAATATTTCTCTGCGTAAATCGGAAGCTGATTTGATAGAAGTTATCCCGGTAAATGAATTTAAAGGCAATGAAAATGGGAGTTATAAAGGTGTTATTGACCAAAATATAGAACTCCTTGATAATTCTGAACGAACGCGTATAATCAACATTGCACTTGTCGGAAATCCGAATTGCGGAAAAACAACGCTTTTTAATTTTATTTCAGGTTCAAAGGAAAAGGTAGGGAATTATTCGGGTGTTACTGTTGACATAAAAAAAGCAACATTCAAGACAAAAGGATTTACTTTTAATTTTTACGATCTGCCTGGCACTTACAGTTTAACCGCCTACTCGAAAGAAGAAATATTTGTTCGAAAATTTATCTATGAACAAACTCCTGATATCGTAATAAATGTACTTGATGCAACCAATCTTGAACGGAATCTCTTTCTTACAACTCAACTAATTGATATGGATTTAAGGGTTGTTGCAGCCCTGAATATGTATGATGAACTGCAAAAGAACAAACTTATTTTCCACAAAGATGAACTTGCAAAATTGCTTGGTATTCCGTTTGTACCAACAATCAGTTCTAAAGGAATTGGTCTTGAGAATTTAATAGATAAGGTTATTGAGGTTTTTGAGGGAAAAGATAAATTTTCCAGGCATATTCATATTAATTATGGAAGAGATCTGGAATTGGCTATTAAAAACGTTAGAACAAAAATCAAGGAAAACAAACCAATTACCGATAAAATTTCTTCTCGTTTTCTGGCAATTAAAATGCTTGAAAAAGATGAGCAGGTGTTAAAACTTTTATCTAATTATTCTAATTTCAAGGAAATTGAAAACGTTGCACATAGGGAGATAAATAAAATTGAAACGCTTGAAAACGAGGAGAGTGAAACAATAATTACCGATGCCAAATATAGCTTTATTACCGGCGCGCTAAAAGAGACTTTTCACAATCCCGGGCAATCTCAAAAAACCCGATCTGAAAAGATAGATAGCTTTTTAACTAATCGTTATCTCGGATTTCCACTTTTCTCTGCTATTTTATTTCTTATGTTTTATGCAACCTTTAAGTTGGGCACATTTCCAATGAACTGGATTGACAGTGGGGTAATTGCTTTTGGAAATTTGCTTAACAAATCGATGCAGGAAGGAATGTTAAAAGACCTTCTTTTAAATGGTGTAATAAGTGGTGTGGGAAGCGTTCTGGTTTTTCTTCCGAATATTTTAATCCTGTTTTTATTTATTTCGTTGCTCGAGGGAACAGGTTATATGGCCAGAGCAGCATTTATTATGGATAAAATAATGCATCGCTTTGGTTTACATGGAAGATCGTTCATACCAATGATTATGGGATTTGGATGTAATGTACCTGCAATTTTAGCTACACGTTCAATGCGAAACCGCGGAGACCGGCTATTAACAATGTTAATAATCCCTTTCATGTCATGCAGTGCAAGGCTTCCGGTATATGTGCTAATTATATCAGCATTCTTCAAAAAATACCAACCATTGTATCTTATCGGTATTTATTTTACAGGAATTATATTTGCTTTTCTCACGGCACAAATCCTTAACAAAACCGTATTCAGAAACAAAGAAACTCCTTTTGTTATGGAACTTCCTACCTATCGGTTACCCACCTTACGAAACGTAATATATCATATGTGGGACAAAACGCAACATTATCTTCGAAAGATTGGAACCATAATTTTAATAGGTGTTGTAATTGTGTGGGCTCTTGAATATTTTCCGAGGAAGACAATAAATTCATCATCATTAAATCAGCAAAAAGAAATAATACAGACGAATACAACAAATTCAGAATCAGAACGAAACAAACGAATTGTTGAAATTGAATCAGAAATTGAGTCGGACCGTTTGGTTAATTCCTATTTAGGCCAACTTGGAAAAATGATTGAACCTGTAATGCGTCCGCTTGGGTTTGATTGGAAAATGAGTATTTCATTGCTCGCAGGCCTGCCAGCCAAAGAAATAATTATAAGTACCATGGGAGTTTTGTATCAAAGTGGTGATGATGATACAACAGTAAACCTTCAAAAAAAGCTTCAAAACGAGAGATTTGATTCCGGAATGAAATTTGGTGAATCGGTTTTCACCACACCAACCGCCCTTGCTTTTTTGATTTTTATACTTATTTACTTTCCTTGTATCGGTGTTGTTGCCACGATAAAGAATGAATCGGGTTCGTGGAAATGGGCAACATTCTCAATTATTTATACCACAGGATTAGCGTGGATTGCTGCATTTTTTGTTCAAACGATTGGTAGCCTGATAAGTTAAAATGATCCAGGAAATTATTACATATCTGATTATTGGAATAGCAATTTCAATTGCCGGCTACAAAATTGTAATGAAATTCCGAAAAGTGAAAAAGACTTCAGCGAAACAAAAAGGTGCTACCAATACAGAACACAAATGTGCCGACTGCGCTGCAGATTGCATGTTACGAAACTCTGTAAAACCTATTGAAGGTAATGATCGAACCTATTGTAAGAAAACCGAAATTACGGAAGTTTAGAGGTGTTTTAGTTTTTTGATTGTCTCTTCAGGATTATCTGAATTAAAAATAAAACTTCCTGAAACAAGTACATTGGCCCCGCTTTCGTAAAGTTTTTTTGCCGTTTCATAAGTTACGCCACCATCAACTTCAATATTACATTTTGGATTATATTTGTTTGTCAGTTCTTTTAATTGTTTCACTTTCTTATAAGTATTTTCGATGAATGCCTGACCACCAAAACCAGGATTCACTGACATTATCAGTACCATATCAAGATCGCTGATAATGTCTTCAAGTAATGAAACAGGCGTGTGCGGATTTAAACATACACTATGCTTTTAATCCATGACTTTTTATGTTGAAAATGGTTCGATGCAAATGCTTGCAAGTTTCGTAATGTACTGTAATGCTACTTGCACCGGCATCAGCAAATGGATCAATTAAAATATCCGGGTTAATAACCATAAGATGCACATCTATTGGCTTTTTAGCTGATTTTTGAAACGTGTTTTGCAACTGGAATTCCAAACGAAATATTTGGTACAAAAACGCCATCCATAATATCGAGATGAATGTAGCCTGCCTCACTGCGGTTAATCATCTCAATTTCTTCACTTAAATGATTTAAATCTGCAGCCAGTATAGAAGGCGCAATAATTCTGTCCATAAATATTTATTTCCCCAAATAAGACTTTAACAACCGGTTTCTATACTGGTTCTTAAGTTTTTTAATTGCTTTTTCCTTTATTTGCCTTACCCTTTCTCTTGTCAATCCAAATTCATCACCTATTTCTTCAAGTGTATGAGGCGAGTAACCATTTAACCCAAAATAAAAACGAAGAATTTCTGCTTCACGATCACCCAATGTTGAAAGCGACCGTTCAATTTCTTTCCTCAGAGAATCATCCATTAATGCTTCTTCCGGGTTTGGAGAATCTTCGTCAAGCATTACATCATAAAGATTATTTGCTTCTTCGTCACGTAAAGGTGCATCCATTGAAACATGAACATTCGAAAAATTCATCGAATCTTCAACAAGATCAGGTTTAGCTTCAATCAACGCAGCAACTTCTTCGATGGTAGGTTCACGTTGAAATTCCTGCTCGAGTTGATTAAAAGCTTTATTGATTTTATTAATTGAACCAATTTTGTTCAATGGTAAACGCACAATTCGAGCTTGCTCCGCCAGTGCCTGTAAAATTGATTGCCGAATCCACCAAACTGCGTAGGATATAAATTTAAATCCCCTCGTTTCATCAAACCTTTCGGCGGCTTTAATTAATCCCAGGTTTCCTTCGTTAATCAGGTCGGGTAAACTTAGTCCCTGATTTTGATACTGTTTTGAAACCGATACAACAAACCGAAGATTAGCTTTTACAAGCGTCTCCAGTGCTACTCGATCTCCCTTTTTAATTCGTTTGGCTAATTCAACTTCCTTTTCAGCAGAGAGCAGCTCAACCTTGCCAATTTCGTGCAAGTACTTATCCAGCGACAGGGTGTCGCGGTTAGTAACTTGCTTGGTAATTTTTAGTTGTCTCATAAGTTGATTTTTTTAACAAATTCTTGAAAAACAAGCGTTTGAAGTTAATAATTGTTTTTGCATTTTAAAAATAATTCCGCGACTTTCACAATATTGTGTCTATCACATACTCATCCTGTCAAAAATATTATTTCTATTTTTAATATGCCTTCTGTTCAAACTTTCCAATGTTTTCCAGAAATTTTCTAAATTTATTATAATCGGAATTTAATCTTATGCTCTTTTTCTTTCCAATCATAAATTCCTTTAATTTATCTGGTATTTCAATTTTATCTTTTCCCAAAATTTCCTCCATAGTTTCGAGAAATTTGGCCGGATGTGCAGTTTCAAGAAAAACTCCAACTTGGTTTTCCATTAACTTTTCATTCAGCGACTCAAAACCACAGGCGCCATGCGGGTCCATCATGTACCCGGTGTTATTATAAACTTTCTTAACTACCTTTTTAATCTTCTCGTCATTATACCAGCCACCTTTTATAATTTCTGATATTTTTTTATGGGAGTTGTTGTAAAGATCAAGGATGCGAACAAAATTGCTTGGAGCTCCGACATCCATCGCATTAGCAATTGTTTCAACCGATGAACGAGGTTCATATTTTCCGGTCCTTAAATACTCAAAAACCACATTATTTGAGTTGTTTGCAGCAATAAAATATTTGATTGGTAATCCCATTTCCCGGGCAAATAAACCAGCCGTTAAATTTCCGAAGTTTCCACTCGGAACAGATACAACCAGTTCTTCATTAGCAAGTTCACCCAACTCTTTTAAGCGAGCGTAAGCATTGAAATAATAAAATGCCTGTGGTAAAAATCGTGCTACATTTATTGAATTGGCAGAAGTTAATTTTAACTGTTCATTTAATTCTTTATCAAGAAAAGCTGTTTTCACCAACCTTTGACAATCATCAAAAGAACCATCGATTTCAATTGCAGTAATATTTTTTCCAAGAGTGGTAAACTGAGACTCCTGAATCGGGCTTACTTTACCTTTTGGATATAATACATAAACATGAATCCCATCCACTCCCAAAAATCCGTTTGCAACCGCGCTCCCTGTATCACCTGAAGTTGCAACAAGAACATTTACCAACTCATCTTTTTTGTCTAAAAAGTAGTTAAGTAAACGTGCCATAAAACGTGCTCCCACATCTTTAAATGCAAGTGTAGGCCCGTGAAACAATTCAAGCGAATATATTGAATCAGTAACTTTTACAACCGGACAATCAAACTGAAGTGTGTCAAAAACGATTTCACGAAGCGTATTTTCTGGAATATCTTCACCAAAAAATTTCCTGGCTACCTCAAAAGCTATCTCCTGAAAACTTAATTGATGAATTGTTTCAAAGAAATCGGGGTGGAATTTTTCTATGCGTTCAGGCATAAACAGCCCGTTATCTGAGGCCAAACCCTGAATTACAGCTTCTTTCAAAGACACTTCAGGAACGTTTCGATTTGTACTGTAAAATTTCATTAACGGGTTATTTAAACAAATTCAATGGTCGGTTGCACCGGGCTTCAAAGATATAAAGTGTTCGATATTTTCAAATCATACAACTTAAAAAACATGACTTACATCATGAGATTTAACACAACATAATATCTGAAACACGTACTTTAATTCTTATTTCTGAAGTAAGGTCTTTATAAATTCATTGCCTTTTAATAAACCGAATTTTCCTTTTTCAACACTAAATTCATCATATAGTTCAACCTCATCAGGATTATTCCCCGGCCTGTAAATTATAAAAGGAACCGGTTTTCTTGTATGAGTTTTTAATGCACAAGGTGTTGGATGATCGGGTAAAATTGCAATGGAAACCGGTTCATCCATTTTTGCAGTTTCCTCCAAAATATATTTTACAACACGATGATCTAAATATTCAATGGTTTTTGTTTTTAATTCCACATCGCCTTCATGTCCTGCTTCATCACTGGCTTCTATATGAAGATAAACCAAATCACTTTTCTTAAGGGCATCAACCGCGGCTTTTGCTTTGCCTTCGTAATTTGTATTATATAACCCCGTTGCACCTTCCACATGAATTACTTCCATTCCGGCATACACACCAATCCCGTGAATAAGATCGACTGCAGAAATCACTGAAGAATGTCCAATACCATACATTTCTGATAATGTTGGCATTGTTGGTTTGTTCCCCGGCGACCAGGGCCAAATACTATTTGCAGGGTCTTTCCCCGCTGCTTTTCTTTTTTGATTTACAGGATGATCTGCCAGTATTTTTTGAGATTCCAATATCAACGAATTTAGTAAATCAGCAGTTTCTTTTGCATCGTTAGTTTTTGGCTGAATTAATACATCTTCAAATGGCGTTCCCGGAACATCGTGTGGAGGCGTACATTTTAAATCTTTGATTCCATTTTTTACCACCAATAAATGTCGATACGAAACACCAGGATAGAATTTTATCTTTTCTGTTTCCAGTTTTTCATTCAGAAAATCAATGATTTCTGCCGCCTCATCAGTTGAAATATGTCCGGCTGAATGATTTTTTATCTTTTCGTTTTCGATGGTAAGAAGGTTACAACGCAAGGCAAGATCTCCGGGCTGTAATTCAACACCCATACTGGCTGCTTCCAGAACTCCCCTGCCCTCAAATACCTTCTCAACATCATAACCCAAAACAGCAAGATTTGCAATTTCACTTCCTGGATGCATTGATTTGGGAACAGTAATTAATTGACCTGACTGCCCATTTTTTGCCAACCAGTCAATGTGCGGTTTATTTGCCATTTGTAACGGGGTTTTTCCACCGTAATTCTCCATTGGCTCGTCTGCCATTCCATCGCCCAGTATTATCAGATACTTCATCTATTAAAATTCTCTAATTATTTTAGGTATAAGATTGATTCTTAAAATCTTCGTTTTAAATGTTAGATACTTTTATCAGGTCGGCAAAAACACCGGCCGCGGTAACAGATGCACCTGCTCCATAACCTTTTATCAGCATCGGGAATTCCTGGTAGCGTTCAGTGGTGTACATCACCAAATTATTGCTTCCTTCCAAATCAAAAAACGGATGTGTTGGTTCTACTTCCTGCAATCCTGCTTCTGCAACGCCATTTTCGAACCGGGCAACAAATCGCCACTTTTTATTTTCTTTTGCCAACACTTTTCTTTTTTCTTCAAAATCGCTATCAAGTGAAACAATTTTTTGCCAAAATTCCTCCAGTGTTCCTTCAAAAAAATCTTCAGGAACAAACCGCCGGATTTTGATATCTTCCATCTCCAGTTTATACCCTGATTCGCGCGCAAGGATTAGTATTTTTCTTGCTACATCAACACCACTTAAATCAATTCTTGGATCGGGTTCAGAAAATCCGGCTTCTTTTGCCATCCGTATTGTTTTGCTTAAACTGTTTTCTTCTGAAATGTTATTAAAAATATAGTTGAGTGTTCCTGAAAGCACTGCTTCTATTTTTAGTATTTTATCGCCCGAATTCACCAAATCATTCAATGTGTTGATGATTGGTAAACCGGCACCCACATTGGTTTCGAAGAGAAATTTAATTCCTTTTTGCTTGGCAATTTTTTTCAATTCTGAGTAATTACTATATGATGATGAAGCAGCAACTTTGTTTGCAGTTACTACTGCAACGTTCGACTGTAACAACTCTTTATAAATTGATGCGACATTCTCGGAAGCAGTACAATCAACAAAAACAGAATTATAAATATTCATCTTTTGAATTTCATCTACAAAGCCATCAAGTGAAGAAACAAATTCAGATTTATTCAGTTCATCCTTAAAATTAACAATATCAATTCCTTCGCGATTGAACAACATTTTCTTTGAATTGGCCACTCCCGCCAATTTCATTTTCAGGTGTTTTTCTATTAACAACTTTTCCTGTTGCTTTTGAATTTGCTGAAGCAGGTTACCTCCAACAGTTCCAATTCCCATCAGAAACACATTCAACTCAACATTTTCAGAAAGGAAGAATGATTCATGAACTGCATTTAATGTTTTTCTCAATTCATCATTTCTAACTACCCAGGAAATATTTAATTCGGATGCTCCCTGTGCAATGGCGATAATATTTATCCCGCTCCTTCCAATGGTTGAAAATAGTTTACCTGCAATTCCGGTAGTGTGTTTCATGTTTTCACCAACAATTGCAACAATCGCCAGATCACTCTCCAGTTCAATTTTACTGATCTGTCCGTTATCGATTTCTTTTTCAAATTCACTTCGAATAGCTTTCTCTGCCTTTTCAACCAGTTGTTCTTCAATAGCTACACTTATCGAATTTTCAGAAGAAGCCTGTGAAATAAGAATCACATTTACATTTACACTTGCAAGAGCAGTAAACAAGCGCATCGAGATTCCGGTTACTCCAACCATCCCAATTCCCTGAAGTGTAACGAGTGTAATTCCACGAATTGAAGAAATCCCTTTTATCGGCCGATCTTTTCCATTCTTTAAATATTTTGAAATTCTGGACCCCTGGTGTTCTGGTTCAAATGTGTTTTTTATAAGAATTGGAATTCCTTTTTGATAAACAGGAAGAATTGTTGGGGGGTAAATTACCTTCGCTCCAAAATGCGATAATTCCATCGCTTCGGAATACGTAAGTTCCGGAATACTGTAAGCTTTACTAATCACTCTCGGATCAGCAGTCATAAATCCATTTACATCCGTCCATATCTCAAGAATATCAGCATCAAGTGCAGCCGCAACAATAGCCGCAGTAAAATCGGAACCTCCCCTGCCTAAAGTTGTATATTCTCCTTTACTATTTTTTGAGATAAAACCAGGCAGCACAGCAACTCCCTTAAAATCTGTCAAATGCCTCTTTTAAATTTGAATTGGTAGATGAAAAATCCACCATTGCTCTTCCAAAATTGCTGTCGGTAATAATAAGTTCTGAAGAATCAAAACGCTTCGCCTCCAATAAATTGTGCTATAATATTGCGAGGAAATTCTTTCACCAATACCAGCAATCCGGTCAAGTGTTTTAGTAGTTAATTCGCCAACAAGAGTTATTCCGGTTAATATTTGTTCCAATTCATCTAAAAGTTCATCAACAATAGAAACAATGGTATGCTGAACCATTAAAAAGTTCGTGAATGGTTTCGAAATGGCGTTTTTTAATTTCAGACAATTCTGTATGAAAGTCGCCTGTGCCGGTAGAAGCTAAACGAGCAGCTGTAAGTATTCTATCTGTTATTCCGCCCAAAGCAGAAACAACAACAATTATATCGCCTTTCTGTTGAAGAACGATGTTCCTTTACTTTTTTAATGTTTTCAGCCGACCCGACTGAAGTTCCGCCAAACTTGAGCACTTTCATAATTTCATTTTATAAGTGTATTCATAAAAAAACTGGATGAATCGACAGATGCGTTTCACCCAGTACATGCTGCCAATTTAATTTTTATTATGTTGTTTTTGTAACCCCTATAAGTGTATCCATTATTTTTGTTTCAAGCTCCTGTTCCAACTCCGGATTATCAATAATTAATTTTCGCACAAATTCACGCCCCTGGCCCAATTTTGTTTCGCCATAACTAAACCAGGAACCGCTTTTTTTAATGATATTATATTGAACTCCCAAATCGATAATTTCACCTGATTTTGAAATTCCTTCACCGTAAATAATATCGAATTCTGCTTTGCGGAATGGAGGTGCAACTTTATTTTTCACCACTTTAACACGAACATTGTTTCCCTGTATTTCATCGCCATCTTTAATTTGTCCGATACGACGAATATCCAAACGAACCGAAGCATAAAATTTAAGTGCGTTTCCACCTGTTGTTGTTTCCGGGTTGCCAAACATAACACCAATTTTCTCGCGCAACTGGTTAATAAAAATACAGCAGGTTTTTGTTTTGCTGATGTTTCCGGTAAGTTTTCTCAATGCCTGAGACATTAAACGCGCCTGCAATCCCATTCTTGGAATCTCCCATTTCACCTTCCAGTTCTGACTTTTGGAGTTAACGCGGCAACAGAGTCAATAACTATTATATCAATAGCTCCTGAACGAACAAGGTTATCCACGATTTCAAGCGCCTGTTCCCCGTTATCGGGTTGTGAAATTAAAAGCTCGTCAATATTCACTCCCAAACTTTTGGCATAATACGGATCAAAAGCATGTTCAGCATCAACAATTGCAGCAATGCCACCAGCCTTTTGTGCCTCCGCTATTGCGTGAATGGCAAGGGTAGTTTTTCCTGAAGATTCAGGGCCATAAATTTCAATTACTCTTCCTTTTGGGAAACCTCCAACTCCAAGTGCAAAGTCAAGCCCGATAGAACCTGAAGAAATTGCAGCAACATCGTCAACAGCACGATCGCCCAAACGCATTATAGAGCCTTTTCCGTAGCTTTTTTCTATTTTATCCATGGTAAGCTGAAGCGCTTTCAGCTTTTCCTTATTCATTTCCAGTTTTTCTTCTTTAGTCATAGTTAGTTGAAGTTAATTGTTTAGTGATTCGAGAATTTGCTTGGTATGATTTTTTGTATCTACTTTTTCATAAACGGCTGTAATAATACCTTTTTCGTTAATAACATAAGTGGTACGTAAAACGCCCATATATTTTCTTCCGTACATGCTTTTTTCACCCCAGGCATTGAAATTCTGCAAGATTTCCTTTTCAGTATCAGCAATCAGGTTGAACTTAAATCCGTATTTTTTTGCAAAACCTGCATGTGATTTTTCACTGTCGGGACTTACACCAACAACATCGTACCCTTTTTCAATCCACATTTCATAATTATCACTTAAATTGCACGATTCAGCGGTACATCCCGGCGTATTATCCTTTGGATAAAAATAAAGAATTAGCTTTTTCCCTTTAAAATCATCTAAACTTATTTTATTTCCTTCCTGATTTATTCCTTCAAAATAAGGAGCTTTATCTCCTGCTTTTAATTTCGACATTTTTAAAATGATTTTCGTTGCACAAATATACGTTTTTAATGACAAATTCCGGCTTATTCATTGTTCATAATTATCCCATGAAATGCCTTTCAGAATTTAGATAAAGGGCTATTTTTTTATAATTTTACACCTGAATAAATTGAACATTACACTTATATGCGTTACTTGTCGAACATACCCGCATTAACAATAATAATTATTCTTTTGTTTGTTCCTTTTGTGTCAAAAGCTGTTGAATTTCAACAAAATGAATTAACAAAAGCTATCCAATTGTTTGACAAAAAGCAATATGCAGAAGCTGAATTGCTTTTTGAGAAAATTCTGGATGACCGTCCGGATGATTTTATGGTTAATTATTTTTATGGTGCCTGCCGCACTGAAAACGGCCATTTTTCTGATCGTGATTTAGCATTTCTTTTAAAAGCCAGCAAAGAAGTTTCACCGCTTGACATTGATTATTATTATGGAGTACAATACCAGGCAAAAGGAGAATTCGACAAGGCTTTGCTACACTATAACACTTTCAATAAAACGGCTGATGAAATTGAATTAAAAAGGGTTAATCTTGCAGAAAAAATTGAACAATGCAAAAACCAGGTAAATCCGTTTACGTGGATTTCAAATGCTGAAGTTTTACCTGATTCTGTTTTAACGAATAATGATACTGTAAATATTCCTGAAAAAGCTCCACAACCAGAAGACAGTTTACATATACCCGAAAGAGCAAATATTGTATCAGATATTATTGTTGATACTTTAGCGTTAAATGAATACCTGAATGTAGATTCTGCTGAAATAACCGAAACCGAAATACCATCTCAAAAACCAGTCTCTAAAGATTTGCCCATCGTTTTTAGTGTCAATCATGAAATCACATATAAAAGACTTTCAGATTTCAAGACAGAAAATGGCAAACAATTTTACGAGCAGGCAACCGATAAAAAGAAAGAATTAGACACTGTACTAAAAACTGCAACCAGTTTACGTGAAATGTATTCTTCTGAAAAAAGCAGGAATGTGAAAGATTCGCTCGGACAACGAATTTTGGGTTTGGAAGATCGATCTTACGACTTAAAAAGTGAGGTAAATGAATTGTTTTCTATATCAAAATTAGCTGAGAATGAATATTGGGACAATGCGACCGAAGATGAAAAGGCTACTTTTATTGCAATGCAAAATAGCAATAAAAACAAGAAAAAAGAAGATAATATTGATGCAGATGGCCCGGTTTCAATGGAAATACCTGAGATTCTTGTTGATAACTCAGCAACAATAGCAAAAGCTTCAGAGCCTGCCAATAAAGACATTTCTTACAAAATACAAATTGGCGCTTATAGTCGTGGGTTACCAAGTTCGGTAAAAAGATTGTTTGATAAGCTTTCATTGATCCGAAAAATTGATAATTACACCGACGAGAATGGCGTTGTAGTTTATACTACCGGTAATCTTTCAAATTTTGGAGATGCGATGACAATGCTGAAACAACTTCAGCAGGAAGGCGTAGAAGATGCAATAATTGCAGCATATTTTAAAGGAAAAAGAATACCTTTGACAGAAGCTAAAGCATTAGAAGGAATATAATGACATCAAAAGAAACAAAAAGACGGCCAAAAGGAAGTTTCAAAGATGATATTTCCAACGATAATTTTTTGATTTTGCATAACGATGATGTGCATTCATTTGATTTTGTTACACAATCATTAATTGAAGTTTGTAAACATACTTACGAGCAGGCCACTCAATGCACATTGATTACTCATTATAAAGGTAAATGCGATATCAAAAAAGGTAATTTTCAAATATTAAAACCGTTAAAAGAAGCTTTAACTGAACGTGAACTAAACGTAACTATCGATTAATATGAGCTTGCTGGCAATTATTCTGTTCATTATCCTCGGACTGCTTTTATTGCTTATTGAATTTGCTGTTATACCAGGGATAACCATTGCAGGAATTGGCGGATTTGTATTGCTAATTGCCAGTGTTTATATCGCATTCACATCGTATGGTAACGTTGCCGGATTTATAACACTCGCTATTGTATTAATAGCTGCACCAATGATGATTTACTATTTCTTTAAATCAAAATCGGGCAAAAAAATGATTCTTGAATCACAAATCAATGGAAAAGTTGAAACACTTAATCAGGCAAATATTAAAGTTGGTGATATTGGGAAAGCCATTGGCAGGCTTGCACCGGGAGGAAAAGTAAAGATTAACGGAGAAGTTGTTGAAGCACAGTCAACCGGCTCATTTATCGACCAGCAAACCGAAGTCAAGATCATTAAAGTATTATCGAATAAAATTATTGTTGAACCACTAAAAAAAGAATAAAATGATAGAACAAGTCGGAGCATGGGGATTAATTATAGGGATTATCGTATTACTATTTATAGTCTTGTATTTCGTACCAATCGGACTGTGGTTTTCAGCCTTGGTTTCCGGGGTTCGAATTTCATTGTTGCAACTATTCTTAATGCGTTTCAGAAAAGTTCCACCAGGAGTAATAGTTCGCGCTTTAATTGAAGGAACAAAAGCTGATGTACCTTTAAACCGCGATGCACTGGAGGCTCATTATCTCGCAGGCGGACATGTGGCAAGAGTGGTGCATGCATTGGTTTCAGCATCAAAAGCAAATATTGATTTAACCTTTAATATGGCAACTGCAATCGATCTTGCAGGTCGTGATGTATTCGAAGCCGTTCAAATGTCGGTAAATCCAAAAGTAATTAATACACCACCTGTTACAGCTGTTTCAAAAGATGGTATTCAGCTCATTGCAAAAGCAAGGGTAACTGTTCGTGCCAACATCAAGCAATTGGTTGGTGGCGCAGGCGAAGAAACAGTACTTGCGCGGGTAGGTGAAGGAATCGTATCTTCCATTGGATCATCTCATTCTCATAAATCTGTGCTTGAAAATCCTGATTTCATTTCCCGCGTGGTTTTGGAAAAAGGACTGGATGCCGGAACTGCATTTGAAATATTATCAATCGATATTGCAGATATAGATATTGGTAAAAACATTGGTGCTGTTTTACAAATGGATCAGGCAGAAGCTGATAAGAATATTGCACAGGCCAAAGCTGAAGAACGCCGTGCCATGGCAATCGCACTGGAACAGGAAATGAAAGCCAAAGCACAGGAGATGAAGGCAAAAGTTATTGAGGCAGAAGCAAAAGTACCACTTGCACTTGCAGAAGCATTCAAAGCCGGAAACCTGGGAGTGATGGATTATATGAAGTATAAAAACATTATGGCCGACACTGCTATGCGTGACTCAATAGCAGGTGAACAGGATCAGGAATCAAACATTAAGTAGAAAAACAATTAAAAATTAATGAGCCGGAAAATTCAGTTTTCCGGCTTTTTTTCATATTCCTGTTTTAACATGAATTAACATTGAGTTAACGAATTATACAAAATATCTCTTTTAACATTCTGTTAACCTAATATTAGATTGGAACCTCTACATTTGAATCAGGTTTTAGTTATAGTTTTAGTTTAGGTTTGATTAGTTTTATTGGTTTAGTTAGCGAAAAGGATGAGTGTTGGCTCATCCTTTTTTTGTTTTCAATCGCCTTCACAATTTAACTACTTAAAAATCATCCCCTGCGTTATCTTGATTAACTTTTTCTTACCAATTCTATTTTAGATTTCACCAATTTAACAATCATCCGGAATCAACAACAACGACTAATTTCTTGTTTTACATAGATTTGAATACATCATGTACAGGCAATAGTTGTTTGTACTTCAAAATAATTCCTTAATGAAATCTATCTTGTAAAGACCCCGAATATCAGGATTTTTGAAGATGGCACACACGAGAAAATGATTCCTTATGAGCTATGATTTTTAATAAACCAATTCATATCTCCGCGCTATTTTTAGTAAGTGATTTTTTCATTCAGAATCTAAAATCCAGCTTTTGTTGGTCATTAGGTTCTTTCTTTTTATAAGAATTTACGATATCATCAATAACAGGCAAACACTTGCCACATGCAGTTCCGGCACGACTGAACATTTGAATATCGCTGGTAGAATTTGCCCCTTTTTCCAAAAGAGCTTTTATCTCTTTTTCGTCAATTAAATTACAAATACAAACAAGGCGATTAGGCATGTTTTTAACCGGATAATTTATGATTCAAAAACAAATGTAAAAAAATTCCAGTGCATTAATTGCCTTTAAGAAGGTCAAATACATTTAGAGATTATTGCTTGGCTAAAATCCGGTTTTCGGCGAACACTTTAATTTTTCTGTAGATTTCAATCACCAGATCATTTTTAGGAAGTGTATTGTAAATGTTCTCCAGGTAACGATTTTTCAATACATATTCAATTGCTGGTCTGTAGTTAATATCAAAAACCCATGATAACTGTAATATTTTTACATCTATTTCAGAAGCCAAATTCTTTTTTGAAACCATTTTCCCCGCCAATACTTCCTTTGAAACATTTGCTGAAACAATGCTTCCCTTTGGCAAATTCCAGGATAATGTATGAATTTCTATTGTATTTTTTTTTGAATAATGATCCGAAAGAACTCTAAGAATATCAAGTTTATCAGCGTCGCGAAGCAATTTTGCAAACGCCAATTCCAAATCGGATAGCCCGTCCTGAATTTTGTATTTATTGTGATTCTGAATCGCAATTAGAATGTAATTCGTTAAATCCGGCCCTATATTTTCTATAAATTTACCCTCTTCAATAATTTTAACTGCTAAATCACCATGATCAACAGATTTTTCATCATTAAATGTATCAAAATCGGCAACCTGTTTAAACCTGCCAATATCATGAAACAAACCACCTAAATAAGCAGCCTGTATTTTATCATCCGTAAACTCAAGTTTTTCGGCTAAAAACAAAGCCAAATCAGCTACCCGCAGCGAATGCTCCCTTTTAATTTCGAAGCTTTTTAACTGATTTTCGTTGAGCCTTGAAAACGACCCTATATAACTTTCAAATTTAACGGTTGAGATGTTAACACACTCCTTCATCTTTCATAATTTAACGACGGCAAATTTAATTATTACTTCATTCTGTTATTGTAACATTTTGTTTTTTTATTAACATTCGGTTTAAATGATTATTGAATCACAACGGTGGCAGAAGTTTTATTTTATTATTTTTGCACCACCAAAATAAAAATGGCCCTATAGTTCAATGGATAGAATGTAAGATTCCGGTTCTTATGATCTGGGTTCGAATCCCGGTAGGGTCACTTGTCTTCAAAAGTGTATGATTTGTCTTCATTACCTTTTTATTTTTTATGGATTTTCACTATTCAGTAATCTTTAATTTATTAAATCGGGCATTTTTAGTTTTATTAGACGTTTAAAGAGGTTTAATACATTAGTTCAAATCTGTTAAAAAAGTCTGTATCAAGACCCACAATACAGCCAATATATTAGCCATATCAATATTATTTTATTATATTTGGCTATTATTTTAGCTGTTTAAAAATGTATTCATTAGAACTAACTCCAATAGAAGTAAGTAAAGCTATAGCTCAAAGACATAAGTTGTTGAGAAAAAAACTTCATTTAACACAAGAAGAAATGGCTGAGCGCTCAGGTGTCTCGCTAGGTAGTTTAAAGCGTTTTGAGAATACTGGAAAGATTTCGCTGGAAGCGCTTCTTAAGCTTGCTCATTTAATGGATCGCCTTAAAGATTTTGACACGATCTTTCAAGCCAATGATGACCTTAATAAGATTGAACAGCTATTCACCAATAAATAGGAATTATGGAAACCGTAAATAAATTGTTTGTTTCACTTCACATTGAAGGACAGGAATATGAAGTTGGCGAATTAATAATTTCTGAGCGAAAAATATATTTCCGGTATAATTCAGATTTCATATTTATCAGGGTTGAACCTGTCACCTATAAAGCTTCCCTTTAATACTGAAATCAGTTCGTGTCAAAAAGAACCTTTTGATGGACTTTATGGAGTGTTTAATGATTCGCTTCCTGATGGTTGGGGGCGTTTGCTGGTTGATAGAACTTTGAGTTCGAAAGGAATAAATATTTCCAAAATTACTCCCCTCGACCGATTGGCTTTTATTGGCTCAGGCAGGAATGGGGGCACTAATTTACCAGCCTGAGTTTGAAAATAGCACTGAAGCTTTCATCCAAGATTGAATTGGATGCTAATTGCAAATGAAATGACCCGGATTTTGCAAGGAACCACTTCTGACATAATAGAAGAGCTGTTTGTACTTGGAGGCTCTTCTGGTGGTGCCAGGCCCAAAATATTTGTTGCATACAATCCCGATAATGAGGAAATAATTCATGGGAAGGAAGAACTTCCAAGTGGTTTTGAAAACTGGATAATTAAATTTCCATCCTCATACTGATAATCCTGAAATTGCAAAAATTGAATACGCTTACCATAAAATGGCATTAAAAGCCGGCGTTGAGATGAGTGATTGTAAGCTCTTTAAGGGAAAATCAGGCAAATTATACTTTGGCACAAAAAGATTTGACAGGATCGGTAAAAACAGATTGCATGTCCATACTGCTTCCGGATTAATGCACGACAATTTTAGAGCAAGTACAATGGACTATGGTCATCTGATGGATTGTGCTTTTCGACTGGAAAAACATGTAAATGCGTATCGAAAAGTATTTCGTTTGGCAGCATTTAATGTTTTTAGCCATAATCGCGATGATCACAGCAAAAACTTTTCTTTCTTAATGAACGCAAAAGGAGAATGGCAATTCGCACCTGCATACGACCTTACATTTTCCTATTCGTCATACGGATTTCACAGCACTATGGTGGCAGGAGAGAGTCAAAAACCAGGTGTAGAAGCATCTTCTGAAATTAGCCAATCATTTTGGATTAAAAGATGGCAAAGAAATAATCGATGAAGTTAGGAGTGCCATTGCCGATTGGAGCACTATTGCAAATGAATATGATATAATTTCGGATACAGTAAAAAATATTCAGTCATCATTAAATAGCATTGGGAAATCTGATTGAAGACAACTTACAGATTCAAAAGATTTTTTTGCATGTTGTGGCCATAGCCTATACTTTTAATCTGAATAATTCCACGAGGATAAGCCACGGGGAAAGTCAACTTAGGAATTTTAACAATTCACACAACGCTTACAACGATTCAGCCACTTCGTTCAAATCTTTTTCATAAAAACTGCTGTAATTATAAATAACTACTCTTCCTATTTAGTTTCTTTGCTTACATTAAAAGTAACAAACAATGGATACAAAAAAAACAATCGCCGTTCAGATAGAAAAGATTGCCCTAATTATTGAGAAAGAAGAATTAGCCCAGGGCTAAATTTTATACTACAATGGCGGTTGCCAGATTCTGTCGCAATCGCTAAATTGTTTTGAATTGGTTGTTTTCGACCAGGCTTCTGATACATCAGCAGAATTTTCGATAAATTTTGAGGAAAACAACCACATTTTCCCAAAAACAAATTCCGAATTCGAGGGGTGGAACCGATATTCATATGCCTGTTTGTTGCAGGTGGAAGGCGAATTGAAACTTCTTGACCCCAAAACTAATGACGAACATAAAAAATATACCCGCAAGGGTATGATAAAAAGGGTTTTGGCCGAACGGATGCAAAAAGCACAAAAGGCCGATTACCGGATAAAATGGGCAGATAACATTTATGGCGACCACATTTTAACCAACGAAAGGGGAGTAAAATACCGCATTTTTTTACGCGATTTCGAAAACGAAACCGGGTACAGCGACAGTGCCGACTCCCAAACAAATAAGCTGGATACCACCAAGCACATTATGTATGCTTTCGCGCAACTAAAGGAAAACAAGGATTTGTACACCCGGATGAAAAAAACATTTCCGTTTGTTGAAATTTATTGCGACCCGTTAAACGATTATAAAATCAGATGGTATTTCCCGGATGGATTATCTACGACCGAAAGATTACTGATAACAAAGTATTTTAGAAACAATACTTTTATCGGCGACAGTGAATTGCTGTCGTTTCTCGATTTTTTTGACGAAGCAGAAACAGTGCCCTCTATAAAAATACGCCCCGAAGTCAGGCTGAAAGTTGAAGCGGCCTTCGAGCAAAAACTGTTGGCCGACATTGCTGACAAAACAACGCCCGGCTACAGCGGGATACATGCCGAATTATACCCTTACCAAAAAGAAGGGGTTGAGTTTTGCCTTTTCAAAAAGTATGCGGTAATTGCCGATGAAATGGGGCTGGGAAAGACTTTGCAAGCCATTTCGGTGGCCGTTCTTAAAAAACAATATTTCGGGTTTAAACGTACGCTGGTTGTTTGTCCGGCATCGTTAAAAGAACAGTGGAAAAAGGAAATTGAAAAATTCAGCGATGAGAAAGCAGTTATCGTTCAGGGCTTGCCCGATGAAAGGGAGAATATCTACCGCAACAGCGATGCATTTTTTATGCTGGTAAATTACGAAACCGTTTTGCGCGACCACCTGGCAATAAGCAAATCGGGCATCGATTTTATGATATTGGACGAAGCGCAAAAAGTAAAAAACTTCGAAACAAAAACTGCCGCTGCGGTAAACCGAATAAAAACCAATCACACGCTGGTAATTACAGGCACACCCATCGAAAACAAGCTTATCGATATTTACTCGATTGTAAACATCCTCGACCCGCATTTTTTTGGCCCGCTGTGGGAATTTTCTTACCAGCATTGCCTTTTCGACCCCGAAAGGCCAAACAAAATCAACGGCTATTACGACCTGCAAAAGCTGAACAAAAAACTGGATAAAATACTCTTACGCAGGGAAAAACGGCAGGTTTTGGAACAATTGCCAAACTTGCAGCAAATTAATGTGCCGGTTGAACTTGCGCCAGTGCAGGCCGATTACCATGCCTCGTATGCCAATGGCATTGCGCGCATCATCAGCAAAAAGTTCCTCACGCCTTTCGATTTGCAAATGTTGCAAATGCTGCTGACCAAAATGCGGATGGTGTGCGACTCGTCTTACCTGGTTGACGAAGAAACCAACGAATCGTCGAAACTGGTTGAGCTTGAACATATTTTGTTGGAACAGCTCGACCTGAAAAATTCGGTGCGAAAAATAATCATTTTCTCGGAGTGGGTAAAAGTACACAAACTGATTGGGCGGCTTTTGCGCGAAAACAATATCGGTTTTACCGAGCTAAACGGGAAAATCCCGGTAACCCTGCGTGGTGAACTTATCCGTAAATTCGAAACAAATGCGAACTGTAAGGTTTTTCTTTCTACAGAAGCCGGGGGCGCCGGACTCAACCTTCAAGTGGCCGACACGCTTATTAATTTTGAACTGCCCTGGAACCCCGCCAAAAAAAATCAGCGCATTGGCCGTATCGACCGGTTGGGGCAAAAAAGCAGTAAACTCACTATTTTCAATCTCATAGCGAAAAACTCCATCGAAGAGCAAATAGCCACCGGCCTGCTTGTAAAACAAAACCTGTTCGACGGGGTGCTTGGCCCGGAGGGCAACACCAATTTTGTCGATTTTTCATCAAAAGGGCGTTCACAGTTTATCCAGCAACTCGAAAAATTTATATCCACCAACGAAGAAATTCAGGTTAACACTGAACATGAAATTGAAGAGGATGAATTTACTGAAACCCAGCAACCCCTTATTCAATATGAATTGGATTTATCGGGCGATAAGGAGGAAGCTATTGGAGAAGCAACCCAAAAACAGCATGTTGAACCGGCCCCGGCAACACGGCCAACTCCAAAACCCGAAGAATTTGAGCAAGTTATGAATAACGGGATGCTGTTTTTGGCCGGGCTTTATAAAATGAGCACCGGAAAAAACATCTACATCGAAAACCAGAAAATTGAAGTGAACAAAGAGACCGGTGAGGTTACCCTAAAGTTTAAGCTGCCGTTGTAAATTAGAATCCTGTTTTTCGGCCAACCCATTTAAACTGTAGTAAATGGTATATACACACGCAGGGAGCCCCTGCTCCATTGCGCCAATATTAACTGGTTGACCATAGATATCTCACTATTAACCAGAAAAGGGCTTTTACGAAATTTAAAAAATCAATGATAAATAAGTAATGGTTAAAATATAATGTCGTATTTTTTGCCAACATTATTTAAGACATGCGACAATCGTTCTTTGAGATTCTGAAAACAGAGATATGCATCAAAACTCAGCCATTGATATTTGATTCTTCGCCACAAAATTTCTATCAGATTCAATTCAGGAGAATACGGAGGTAAGAAGAAAATATATAAATCTTGTTCTCTCCACTGTTCAATTTTAGCCATGAATTTTTTAGATCTATGAATTGGTGAATTATCAAGTATCACAACTGTCTTTTTAACTATCTGGCTCAATAAAATTATCCATAAAACAAATGAACTTATCGGAATTGAATGTTGATTTAAGTTACTTCAAAGAATAGTTTGTTTTTACGGTTCATCAAACCCACAACATTTAGAAATTTTCCTTTGGCAGCAGGTAATAATATCGGATTTTCTTTCGTTTGCCAGGCATAAGGCACATTTGGAGTAAGTCCAAAATGACTTTCATCGCCAAAGTAAAGATCAATGTAATCCGCTATCTTCCAATTCTTTAAGGCTTTCTATTTGTTGTTGTTTAAATTCAAAGTCATTCTGGTTGCGTTTGCTTTTTAAAGACAGCCGGGCTCTTTTCCATCTATAGCCCAGTATCTTTTAAAAAATTCTGCAAAGTCTTTTTGCAGATTCCAATATTGTGTTGTTCCTCTAAGATAAGCAATACATTTTTTAAGTTTCGTGTTATGATTCTTCTAATTGCTCAGCAACCACTTACTCAAGGCCTTTTAGCCGGGTTTTAACTCCTCTTCCGGGCTGAATGGGAAGAGAATCGAACACCGTTTTTAGCCCAGCTATCAAACCAACGTTCGATGGTTCTCCGGTTAACATCAAAAATGCTTGACAGGTCAATAATCGTTCGTCCTTGATGGGATAAAAGAAGGCAATGACTGCGTTTTCTGATTGTATTATTAGACTGTTTTTTTGAAGCTTTTCAAGTGCTTCAATCTCCTCTGTTTTTAGTGTTACATATCTCATAATGAGATAAATATAACTATATTATTGCATAAAACCAAATAAATACGACATTATATTATTCTTATTACTTAAACCCGGAAAAGCATGAGGCAATGATAAATAACTTAAAAATGACGATTGGACTGTAAAACGTGTCCTTTATTCATTTCCTTTCACCAAATGCGCCAATCTAAGATCACAATTTATAAACTTTTCTTCGGCATCTCAGCATTCATAAACATCAAAACAGCATCATAATCTTCAATCAAAAAGTTCGACATTTTTCCGGTTGGGTTCACTTTGTCAATTTGGCTTCATAGAGGTATGATTTGGCTTCATACCTCTGTTTTCTCCCCAAATGTTTTTTTATACACTTACTTCTTGGCTTTTTTCGCTTTTCTGAATTAATTTATAGCAACCATATATTTTCTTGAATATCTGTTACGCAATCATTACGCAATTATTTCAAATTATAATAAGTCCAAGCTCCTTTTGCTCCCGAAGAAGTTAAAATATCCATTCCTACATGCTTTCTTAAATCAATTGTTGCCATTCTCCCGATATACTATCCAGCCATTGATAATCCCTATTTGTTATTCTTCCTTTTTCTCAACAAATTCAATTGCTTTCATTTGCCTTTCATTCAATTGGCTGAGTATATCTGTATGGCCTTACAATGTGCTTAAATACGAAAGGGTGGTATTGAAATAATTATATTTGAGTCCATATTGAATCATTTATGAGCCAATTGAGCCAATTATGAGCCAATCAATTTATAAGATGTCCCAACTCCAAAATCTCCCGATCTTTCTAATAGATTGAATTTTTCAATCAATTCAGTCAAGTCCCTTGTTGCTGTTGCTTTTGAGACGTTACATATCTCTTGATAAATTTTATTGGTTATCTGTTTGTTTTCTTTAAGATAGTCAATTGCTTTTATTTGTCTTGTACTCAATCCTTTTGATATCAAGTTCTTTTCATTAAATTGATTCTTTAAGATTGTCACACTAATTCCCCCAGAAGAATATTCAATAATTGGCTCAGGTAGTCCAGCCTTTTTACATTCGTTGATAATTTTAATTGTACCACGTCCCCAAGCTTCTATTAGTCCACCTTTAAAGAATGTACTAGCAAGAATTGGATTGTGTGGATGAGATGAATGTTTTTTCTTCAAATCCTCAAATGTCAAATCCTCTGGTAGTGAACCTTCATTCCAGACAATCAATTTATCATCGTAAACGCTTATTTGAATTGGAGCACCCATATAATCACGGTGGACAATTGCATTTAAAATCACCTCACGAATGGCTTCATAAGGATATTCCCAACTTTCCACACGCTGCAATCCTTTATATGAAATTCGGGAAACAAAAAACTTTCTGTCAAGAACTTCCAGAGTTTTGTCTGCCAAAATAGGAAGTATTGTCCTCAAGCAAGGGATAAATTCCGCATGTTTCTTTCCCTGCAAGATGAGATTCTATTGCAGATTTATCGAAGGATAGATATTCTTTGTTTTTATAATCTTTAAAAGTTCCACCCTGAGCTTTATGTCTATTGTAATCATCCCAATCAACTTTGTACGCTGGCATATATCCACTTCGTCCATTCTTTTCCCACCGCACTGCGTAAATATCTGTTCTACCTCGGAATAAGGTTTTGTATCGTTCAATATCCTTTTTGACAGCAGTCATTTTACAAATATAATTATTCCTAATGCATCAATATACCTCATGCATCTTCTTGCGGAAGTGACTTACTTTCTGGTTCTGCAATTGCAAAACCAAAACTTACCTTTTATAATTTGTGTTTTTTCTTCTGGTTTTCACCTTTCATAAACATCAAAACAGCATCAAAATCTTCAACCAAAAAGTTCGACATTTTTCCGGTTGGGTTCACAAATTGGATACACAAAACGCTTGTTAAATGATTTTTACAGGCGTTTTTTTTGTTTTTTTGCAGGTGAGGGAATTATGTCCAAATCGTTTACCCAACCACACGTTCAAATTTTACAGACGCGGAGCTAAATGAAAAGGTTCAATAAATTTGTCCATTCGCATCCGGCCTCATTTCAATGTATTTTTCAGGCTCAGCGCTTTCGGTTTATTCCATAAATATGTCACCGCTTATCTATCTGTTAAAACGGTAGTCAAACAAAAAACGGTGGTTCGTATTGTTGAGTGAAGGTATTATAGCATCCATGGCCATTACACTGTAAGTAATCCCGTTTCCACCAAAACCTAAAACGTAATGTTCGTTTATTTTGGGTTTTGGCTTCCCCAAATAAGGTAATCCGTCTTTTGTTTCGCCGAATGTTCCGGCCCATATGTAGTCGGGCTTAAATTGAATTTGAGGAAAACAGGTACTAAATTGTTCGTTCAGGAAATCCCATTTTTTATTTAGAAGGGAATCGCGTGCTGTGGCATTTTTAAAGCGTTCATCGCCGCCGCCTAAAATTATCCTGTTATCCGAAGTTCCACGAAAATAGAGGTATGGCGAGGAAGTGTCCCAGTAAATATGGTTTTTAAAAGCGGAAGGAATAGTATCAAACGCCTCGGATGCCAACGCGTAAGTACTTTTTAAATCAACAACCTTTTTTTTCAATGTATTTACGCTTTCATATCCGGTGCAATGTATTACATGATTGGCCTGAATGGTGTTTTTTGCAGTAGTAACAGCAAACAATTTATTGTCTTTTTGTTTGATCTTTATTATATCGGTTTTGTCGAAAATTGCAGCCCCTTTTTTAGCGCTAAGTTTCAGCAAGTCGTAAGTAAATTTAAACGGGTCTATTACTGCACCTGAGCTGGATTGAATCCCGGCGATGGCGTTTAACCCGAGAGCATTTAACATTTTCTGATCAAGCCATTTAACTGAAAAACCAAATTCTTTTCGAGCTTTAAATTCCTCTTTTAACATGTTCACATCGCTTTCATTGGAAGTAAAATAAATACTTTTTTTAAATTCAAAATTACATTTGCTTCCAGTCTCATTGACAATTTTTTTCAAATTGAAGATGGCTGTTTCACAGTTTTTATAACTTGAAACGGCTGTTTCAAGACCCCGTTGCTCAATAAGTTTAAAAAGAGGAATGTCAATTTCATATTGTAACATGGCCGTGCTGGCCGCACTGCTTCCATTACAAGCATCGCGCCTGTCAACCAGAACAATTTCTTTGCCCGTCGTTATTAATTTCCAGGCGATTAATGCACCTGTTATTCCTCCGCCAATTATTAAAATGTCGGTTGTAATTGACCGGTCCAATGACGGATAGCTTTTTTTAAAAGCGTTCTTTTTTAGCCAATATGGTTCGTTTGAGCGAATGTCCATTTAGAATTCATATTTTTAAAAAGTTGAAAAACAAATACATTATTATATCATAAAAAAATATCGCGCACTGAATATGGTGCAGACCGCAATTAAGAATATGGATAAAAAGTATCCATTGTTGGGCATTGATTAATAGATTACGCAGTGATGAACTGCATAAAGTATTATCACGAATTATTTTTTTAGATTATTTCGGATCGTTTGCCAGTTTGGCTTCCATGTTTGGGTGCATTTCCCTACTTTCTATCGTTTCTCAATGATTCTTTTAATTCTCCGAATTCTCTTTTTATTTCGTTCCCCAATCCTTCCAGGTTTTCGCCTGTTTTTTCCGACCATCTTTTTAATTTGTCATCCAGGTTATTGCTTTTTGTTCGAACTGAATCGTACCTATTTCTCAAATCATCATCATAGTAAGTATTGTTCTGGCTAAAACGATATTCTAATGTGTCGAAGTTGGTATTTAACCGATCTAATTCCATGCGAAGCTTTGTATTAAATTCAGGATCGTTTTCATCCAACCTGTCAAGCCGATTACTTATATAGTCAAATTCCCGTTGAACATTCGTTTTTGTTTCGTCCACCCGTGCTTTATTCATGCCCGCAATTTCTACTGTATCAATAGCGGAATTGACAGTATTATTATTTCTTGTTGATTGATTGCATGAAACCAAATAACCTAAAGTTATGAGGGATGCAATCAATTTAAATGTTATAATATTTTTCACAGCTAAAAATTTAATTTTAATAAACGCATTGTCGCAATCTCAACTTTTTTATAATTCGAATTTGTTCAAACATAGCTATATAGTAATCGACTAAAATGGAATATAAAATTCTTTTTCTTTGGTCTTTTCGGAGGTTTTTCGCCCCTGTAAAACCCCGAGGATTCCCCCCAGGGTTCAGAGCGCAAATCAGTTTACAACGGTTGTCGTGGGTACCTTTCAGAATACGGATCGTAGCCATAATGGGAATAAACTGAATCAACAAATGTATAATCGACATCCCTCGGCCAATTATCCGGATCGAAACCAGGAGCATCTTCCAGTTGTTCCTTAGTAATATTTAGTACTGCACGTTCATGACCATCATAATTTTCAAACCTGAACGATTCCAGTGGAATTGCAAATAGCTTTTCGCCTAAGCCTAAAAAACCGCCAAATGAAATGACTGCATAAGCCACACTTCCATTTTCCCAGTCAATCATCAAATCTTTAATCTTTCCCAAATCTTCACCGGCATTATTTTCTACCGATGTGCTTTTTATTGATGAAGCAGATAATACTTTTGGTGTCATAACTTTAATTTTTAATTTGATTTAAAAAAATATCACTTGACGTTTGCCAAAACAGATGCCAAATACTGAAAACTGAACTTTATCGATCATCTGTGGAATATAATCGTAGATTCACATCTCATCTATGTAGAAAATTTTCTACCGTCTACATGTTGTTTTGTGTTTAACTGAAGACTTAATTACGATTCGTTTTCATATTCATTTTTATCTGTATTTTTATTTGCATTTATCAAGCGGTTTGGTTATTCATAACACATTTTTTAAAATAGAGCAAATTGATTGTATATCTATTTTCATTTCTTAGTATTGATCCAGTAACTACGGAAACAACCTCATTATCTTCAATAGTCCGATGTTTTATGATTGTGGTTCATTTAAAAAAAGTCACTAGTTTTTTTATCATTCTTAACCCAATCTTACTCATAAACATGAACTTACCAAGGAGTTTACATGTTGTATTAGTTGCACAATTTATACTTTGAACAACATTTTTGTTATAATTCCGCCAACGCGTCTTCTAATAATCTTTTTGTTAATATGAATATGATTTAGCTATTTATTCTCCAGTTAGCATTCCAACCAAAAGTATTTATTGCTTTTTCACTTGAAAGTGATTTGTCAGTTTCAGCGACATTATAAATACCCGTTTCTCCTCGTGTAACTGCAAGTTCGGCTGCTTTTGCTGCTGCTTCAACATGAACTGAAGCTGGCGCAGTTGGTGAATCAAAGCCAGTTTTTGGTCCGTAAAATCGTCCGTAACGAAGGATTATGCCTTCAACACCAGATTCAATTACCTGTTTTTCAAGGTTCAAAACACCTTCAACTGTTTTACCATACATTGGATGTGAGAATGGCAATAATGCATCTTCTTCCACATGAGGTGTACGGCTTTCAGCATAAATAAATGAAATACTTTGAGCTATTATGCGTTTACAGCCTGCACTTACTGAAGCATCAACCAAATTTTTGGTTCCCTCTGTTCTTAGCCTTGCATTTCTAACGAGAGCTGCAGCCATTTCTTTCTCTTCAAGCGCATAAGGAAGATCGGTAAGTTGATGTATTAGAACTTCCGGTTGAATATCTGCAAGTATTTTTTTTAATTGTTCTCTGTCGAAAACGTCTATAATAACTGGTTCCACACCCATTTCCTGTAGTTGAAATACTTTCTCTTCTGACCTTGTAGTGCCATACACTTTCCAACCATTTTCAACAAGTAATTTTGAAAGAACCTGCCCTATTGCTCCTGTGGCACCTGCTAAAAAAATTGTTTTTGACATCCTTATTTTTAGTTGTAAAAAACGAATTGGGAATCGTTAATAAAAATACTTTCCTTTTCTTATCTAATTACTTTTTAACAGGCTATCAAAATAATTTATTGTTTTTTCAAGTCCTTCTCTTAAAGGAACTTTTGGTTCCCAACCAGTTAAGTTTTTCCCTAGCCAATGAAATATCTGGTTTCCGTTGCGTAGGGTCATCAGCTGGAAGTGGTAAATGCACAATTTTTGATTTTGAACCAACAATATCAATTATTTCCTGAGCTAATTCAAGCATAGTAAACTCACCCGGATTACCAATATTAATTGGCCCGATAAACGACTCATCAGTATCCATCATTCTTGTCATACCTTCAATCAAATCACTTACATATTGAAAACTTCGGGTTTGTGTTCCATCACCAAAAATGGTAATGTCTTCCCCTGTTAATGCCTGAACAATAAAATTAGATACAACCCTGCCATCATCGGGTTCCATTTTTGGCCCGTAAGTATTGAATATCCGAATTATCTTTATTCTGACATTATTTTGCTGATGATAATTAACGAACAATGATTCAGCACATCTTTTCCCTTCATCGTAACAAGAACGAATTCCAATTGGATTTACGTGCCCCCAATAGCTTTCTGGTTGTGGATGCAATTCCGGGTCACCATAAACTTCACTGGTTGATGCCTGTAAAATTTTAGCTTTAATTCTTTTTGCCAATCCAAGCATATTTATGGCTCCCATTACCGAAGTTTTTATCGTTTTAATGGGATTATACTGGTAGTGTATCGGCGAGGCCGGGCAAGCTAAATTATATATTTCATCTACCTCAATATAATACGGCATTGTAACATCGTGCCTTACTAATTCAAAATATTTATTATCAAGCAGGTGAGCAATTTTTTCTTTCTTTCCTGTAAAATAGTTGTCAAGGCAAATTACTTCATTACCATTATTTAAAAGAAATTCACACAAATGTGATCCAACAAAACCTGCGCCACCGGTTACTAAAATTCGTTTCATATGTTACGAAATTACAGGTTTTCTGCCAATGGCATAATAGGTATACGATAATTCGGCTAATTCTTCGGGATCATAAATATTTCTGCCATCAAAAATTAGCTTATTTTTCAATAGTTTTTGTAAAACTCTGAAATTTGGCAACCTGAATTCAGTCCATTCAGTTACAAGCACCAAAGCATCGGCATCAACACACGCATCATACTCATCTTTTGCAAACTCAATGGTATCACCCAATATTCTTTTCCCTTCATCCATTGCTACCGGATCGTAGGCAATAACCTGTGCGCCGGCATTAAGTAATTTTTCGATGATGACCAGTGATGGTGCTTCTCGCATATCATCGGTTTTTGGTTTAAAGGCAAGTCCCCAAAGGGCAAATTTTCTACCTTTTATGTCACCATTAAAATGATTCATAATTTTAGAAACCAGCACCGATTTTTGCTTATTATTCACCGATTCAACAGCTTTAAGAATTTCAAGGGAATGGCCGTTGGCATCGGCAGTTTTAATCAATGCCTGTACATCTTTTGGGAAACATGAACCTCCGTAACCTGTTCCTGGATAAATAAATTTATGTCCTATTCTAATATCAGAGCCAATTCCTTTTCTCACCGAGTCAACATCGGCACCCAAAATTTCGCAAAGATTTGCTATATCGTTTATAAAACTGATTTTGGTAGCAAGCATCGAATTTGCTGCATATTTTGTCATTTCCGAAGATGTGATGTCCATAAACAAAATTGGATGACCATTTAATAAAAACGGTTTATAAAGCTTTTTCATCACTTTTTGTGCTTTTTCTGAATCTACACCAACAACTATTCTGTCTGGTTTAAGAAAATCATCAACCGCACTACCCTCTTTTAAAAACTCCGGATTTGAAGCCACATCAAACGGAATGGATAAATCTCTCTTTTTTAGTTCTTCTAAAATAGCATTTTTAACTTTTATAGAAGTTCCAACAGGAACAGTACTTTTTGTAACAACAACAAGATAATGATCCATTTTTTTACCAATCTCCCGTGCAACGCCAATAACATATTTTAAATCGGCACTTCCATCTTCATCTGGCGGTGTTCCTACTGCTATAAAAATAGCATCAGAATCTTTTATACTCTCTTCAAGATTAGTTGTAAATGACAACCTTCCTTTTTCAACATTTCTTTTGTATATATCTTCCAGCCCAGGCTCATAAATGGGTATCTGCCCATTATTCAACCTGTCAATTTTATTCTTATCAATATCAACACAAATAACATCGACCCCGGTTTCAGCAAAGCAAGTCCCTGAAACCAAACCGACATAACCTGTACCTACAACTGTAATTTTCATATTTGATGCATTTTTGAGTTATCAAAAAGTTAATTATTTTTAGTTATTTATAGTAGTCAAAATTAGATACTTTGATATTAAAGCACTTATTATTCGTTCGATTTTTTTTAATAATTACCCTACAAGTTAACATTAATCCTGATCACAATTAAGCTTTATAACTAACATAAAAAAATTAATAACATAAAAGCCGTGATTTTGCTTAACTAGTGATAAAAAATATTTGTTTCAACATAATAATAGAAACATCAAAGTTTACCATTTTTTGTTTCCGCAATCGGTTTCGCGTAGCAACACGTTTAATTATTTTACATGCAAACCTTATTTAACTACCTGCAAAGACCACATTCAATCATATTTCTTTAAATTTGCATGAATCAAGAAAAAATGAACAAAGATCTTTCACAAATAAAAGGTTTTTTCGGAATTGAAAAGCTGCGTAATGATAAGCAGTTAATCGTTTTCCTGATTTGCTTGTTAATAGCTACCACATTGTGGTTTTTAAATGCCATGAGTAAGGATTATACTACAATTGTGTCTTATCCGGTAAAATATATTAATCCACCCAAAAACCTGTTCCTGGCAAACAAACCTCCTGAAAAATTTGATTTAAAAGTAGAAGCATACGGATTTACTTTGCTGCGTCATAAGTTAAGTTTATCGTTCTCTCCTATTGTTTTGAATTTGACAAATATTACAAGAAACCTGGAATCGAATTCTGGGAATTACACGATTAACAGTGCAGGATTAATCCGTCGGATTTCTGACCAAATTAGCAACGAAATAACTATTTCAGAAATTCAGCCCGATTTTATTGAACTCAAATTTGATAGTTTAAAGTCAAAAATGGTTCCTGTAATTTTCGATATAACTACCGAATTTAAACCTGAATTCAACCTAAAAAAACCCATTTCATCAATCCCCAATAAAGTAAAGATAACAGGCCTATCCGCGGCATTAGATACAATTAATTCGATTAAAACCAAAGCTAAAAGTTTTATAAAAATCGACACAGATATTAATAAAGAAGTAGAATTAACTGAGCCTGAGGGAATTTCTGTAACTCCAAAAAGAGTTGAGTTGAAAATTGAGGTTGAAAAAGTTACCGAGAAAGAACTCAAGATTCCGATTAAAGTTTTAAATCAGCCTGAAAACAAATCCGTCAAATTATTTCCATCAGAAGTAAAGGTTTTATTTACGGTAGGGTTAAGCGAGTTCGATAAAATTACTTCGGCCGATTTCTCAGCTTCAGTCGATTATAATACTATCGAACCGGGTTCCGAATATTTAGATGTTATTATCGACAAAAAGCCTCCTCTAAAACAACTCATTAAGTTTAATCCTGGAAAAGTGGAATTTCTTGTTGAAAGCAATTAAAACAAATGACAATAAAAGTAGGAATAACCGGAGGTATTGGTAGCGGAAAATCTACAATATGTGAGGTTTTTAAATTGCTTGGGGCACCGATTTTCGTTGCAGACGATGAGGCAAAGCACCTTATGAATTCCAATGATGAAGTTATTGGGCAACTCATTCGTCTCTTTGGAAAAGAAATTTATACCGAAAACAGGGCACTTGACCGAAAAAAACTTGCTGAAATTATTTTCAATAACGACATTAAACGGGGAAAAGTAAATCATGTTGTTCATCCTGCGGTGCGAAAAGAATTTGAAAAATGGCTGGAAGTTCAGAAATCGCCTTATGCTATTCACGAAGCCGCTATTTTATTTGAAAGCGGTTTTTATAAGATGATGGATTTTACTTTATTAGTTACCGCACCCGAAGAAATGCGCATTGAACGTGTAACAAAAAGAGACAAGTCAAATACTAAAACTGTAAAAGAACGAATGGCAAAACAATGGCTCGATTCGGAAAAACGAAAACTGGCTAGTTTTGAGATAGTGAATGATAATCAAAACCTGATTATCCCACAAATAATTAAAATAGACGAAAATTTAAGGTTTTATGGCAAAATTTGGTAAATGGATTGGTGGAGGGCTCGGTTGGGTTCTTGGGTTTGGACCAATTGGTGCAATTATAGGGTTTACAATAGGTTCTATAATTGACGGTAGTACAGAAATGGTTAATAACGGAACGAGACCCGGTTATTCAAGACGAACCACAACAGGCGATTATGTAATGAGCCTTTTAGTATTGGTTGCTGCAGTAATGAAAGCCGATGGAAAAGTATTAAAATCAGAACTTGATTATGTAAAAAAATTCATGGTTCACAATTTTGGAGAAGCATCAGCTGCCGAAGCTTTAAGAATTCTCAGAGATTTATTGAACCAAACCATTCCTGTAAACGAGGTATGTCATCAAATTCGACAGAATATGAATTATTCTGCGCGTTTACAGTTACTTCATTTTTTATATGGAATAGCCCAGGCTGACGGTCAGGTTGATACTACTGAAAGAGATTTGATTAATATAATCGCTCTTGAAATGGGAATTTCCAGCAGCGATATGGAATCTATCCAGGCAATGTTTATTCCAAACACTGATGGAGATTATAAAATTCTTGAAATTGAAAGAAATGCTACCGAAGATGAGATAAAAAAAGCATATCGCCGAATGGCAATGAAATTTCACCCTGACAAGGTAAGTCATCTTGGAGAAGATTTTCAGAATGCCGCGAAAGAAAAATTCCAGAAGGTGAATCAGGCTTATGAAAATATTAAAAAGGAACGAAAAATTGCTTAAATAGTAGTTAATAGTGAGTCGCGAGTAGTTAGTTGTGAGTATTGAGCAGAATTTTGTTTTGGTTTTTATCTCAATACTCACTACTAAAAATCTTAAGTCTGATAAATGAAAATTATTTCAACAAATATAGGTGAATCCAAAACTGTGATTTGGCGTGGTAAACAAATTCAAACCGGGATTTATAAATACCCTGTCTCCTACCCCATTTTTCTGGGAAATGAAGACGTTGAAAACGACCATGTTATGGATCGAAGATATCATGGCGGAGTTGATAAAGCCTGTTACCTTTATTCTGCCGACCATTATAAATACTGGCAACAGTTTTATGCCAATTTGGAGCTTCCATGGGGAATGTTTGGGGAAAACCTGACTATTGAAGGATTGCACGAAGCAGATGTAAACATTGGAGATACTTATCAAATTGGAGAAGTTGTCATACAGGCAACTCAGCCACGACAGCCCTGCTATAAACTTGGATTTCGGTTTGGAACGCAGGAAATTGTTCGCCAGTTTGTTGATTCCGGATTTGCCGGCGTTTACGTAAGAGTGCTGAAAAAGGGAAACGTAAAATCAGGAGATGAAATAGTTCTTATTGAAAAAAAAGATTCGCTTTCAATACAAAAAGTTTATGAATTGCTTTACACCGATACATTTCAAATTGAAGCTGTTTTAAAAGCTATTAACGATCAATACATTGCAAATAGTTGTAAAAGAGATTTGCAAAAACGTTGGGGAGATAGGTTATAAAACCAAAGCAAATCGACCGTTAACTTTTTGTATTTGCTTCCAGAATCGACGATCCGGTTTTTAACCGGATTTCCCGTTGAAATTCAAATCCTGCTTCATTAAAAAGTTTTGCGTGCTCTTCCTTTGTCCGTTGGCGGCCACCCGGACCTATAAGCATTTCAATATCCAATACGCGAGCTCCTATTCCTTCCGGTCCATCGGTAATAACCGATTCGATGACCAAAACTTTACCTTCGTTGTGCAAGGCTGACCGGCAATTCTTCAGAAGCTGTATTGCTTTTTCATCATTCTCACCATGCACAATATTCTTCATTGTTATCAAATCGGTGGGGCCGGGAACTTCTTCCAGGTAACTTCCTCCTTTTGCATTTACCCGGTCGTTCATTCCGTTTTCACTGATTTGCTTTTCCGTGTCCGGAATAACATGCGGCAAATCGAAAACCGTAACCTGAGTTCCAGGAAACTGCCGGGCAATTTGCATAGCAAGGTAACCGTGCCCTCCTCCAACATCTACTATTTTCTTGTATGGACTGAAATCATAAGCTTCGACCACCGCAAAACTATCACTCTTCGACATGCTTGTCATCGCTTTGTTAAAAACATCCACCGAGTTCGGGATGTTCCAGAAAAATATCAAAAACCTGCCGATTCTCGTTTCCTTTCAACAATCCGGGATTTCCGGTTCGCACAGAATAATCGAGCGTACCCAATACACCCCATCTCATAGGGTCGCTGAACCAACGGGCAAAATCGCGAACCGAACCGGGTTCATCACTTTTTAAGGTTTCCGATAACCTGTTATTTTTGAAATCACGACCCGGCAATTCTTCGAAAATTCCGAAGCCGGCCAGTGTGCGCAACACACGGTATAGCGCGCTTGCATTTGTTTGGCTAATTTGGGCCAGTTCTTCAACATTTTTTGATTTTTCATTTAAAAGATCTGAAATGGACAATTCTGCTGCAAGACCAATGCATCTGGAAATAATTTGTCCGCTTAACAATTGCATAATAACTGACTGTGGTGGCATTTTCCCCGAGTTTTCCATTTTAAATCCTCCCTGTATTTTAATTGCCAGCAGAACGAATTAGACATTTATCAGGTTGGCATGTAAAGGGATTAATAGCCTGTTTTACTGGCAAATGAATTAAACAAATATTTAAATGTCTTCCCGATAAACTAAACAAAAAAACAATCTTTTAACTGAAATGTTCAATCCATTAACTAATCCTCGATTTGTATGAATTCATATTAACATGGAAGAATTCAGGCGGATTTTGCATCGCCGAAAGCACAACCTTCCCGATATTCTGCAATAATCTTTTTTACTTCAGTCGGGGAAACCCTTCCATACACTTTTTCACCAACAGTTACAACAGGCGCTAGACCACAGGCGCCAACACAACGCAAACAGTTAATCGAGAATTTTCCATCACTGGTTGACTCTCCCACTTCAACTTTTAGCTGGCGTTTAAATTCAGCAAGCACCTGTTCTGCTCCCCGCACATAACATGCGGTTCCCATGCAAATTGAAATTGGGAATTCTCCATGTGGAATCATGGTAAAAAAGCTATAAAATGTTACCACTCCGTAAACTCTTGCCACCGATGTTTTTAATTCACGGGCAACCACTTCCTGCACTTCAGCAGGCAAATAGCCAAACTTTCCCTGAACCTGATGTAAAACATTGATCAGTTCACTTTCTTTATTATCAAATTGAGCGCAAATTTCCCGTATAAGATTATTAGTACTCTCGGCTAGCTTTATTTTTGGCATTTTTTTGGTCTTTGAATTTGAGTACAAAATAAATAAGTTTTTAGCAATATTAATTGCGATAAGTCATCGATTTAATAATCTTTTATGACTGTTTCAATGTTTTTTCAGAAACAAGAAATACTACAGGCTTACCTGAAACAGGGTTAGTTCGGGTTATTACAACGGTTTTATAAACTGCTTCAATATCCTGGTAATTTAAAACTTCAAGTGGTGTTCCCTTTTTCCGAACCGACCCGTCTTGCATCATTACCAGCGAGTCGCAATATTCGCCTGCCAGATTCAAATCATGGATAATCATCAACACGGTAAGTCCAAGTGTTTCGCTTAAACGCCTTATTAAATTCAGAATTTGTACCTGGTGAGTAATATCCAGATGTGAAGTTGGCTCATCAAGTAGTAAGAGTTCCGGCTCCTGTGTTAAGGCCCTTGCGATTCCTGCAAGTTGCTGTTCTCCTCCACTAAGCGAATTCATATTTTTATCGCGCAAATGAGAAACTCTAGTTAATTCAATGTATTTTTCAGAAATCTCAACATCTTCCTTTGTTTCAAAAAATTGAAAGTTTCTGCGATAAGGAAAGCGCCCCATCATAACATATTCTTCAACCGACATATTTCCGGCTTCAATATTCTGCGTAACAACAGCAATATTTTGTGCCTTCTCTTTCAGATTCATATTCTGAATTTGGCGTCCATTTAGAGTTGCATTTCCTGTCAAAGTTGGAAGATCACCGGAAACACCCTTAAATAGAGTTGTTTTTCCTGATCCGTTCGGGCCAATAATTCCGGTAAAGCTTCCTTTTTCAATATTGAAACTGATATTGTTTAAAACAAAACGGCCGGGATATCCGCAGGAAAAATTGTTAATGGAAAAAAAAGTATTCATTCAATTCAGTTTGAATTTTGATTTGGTTCTGCTTAAAACCCCAATGAATAATATACCACCTGCAAAACCTGTTATTACGCCAATTGGTAATTCATTTGGCGAAATAATAGTGCGTGCAACCGTATCACAAAGTATTAAAAATATAGCGCCTCCAAGAAACGAGCCGGCTAAAAGCACACGATAGTCGTTACCAATAATTAACCGAACCAAATGGGGAATTACCAATCCAACAAAACCAATTACCCCGGCAACCGAAACCGCAACTCCAGTTAATAACGACGCCACAAAAAACAACAATTTAACCGTAACATTTGCATTTATACCCAGGTGCTGTGCTTTAGTTTCGCCTAATCTTAAAGCATTCAATGGCTGTGCAAAAAAGTAGGTTAACAACAACCCGGAAAAAGATGTGGCAAAAGCAATTTTAATTAATGACAGGTTGGATTCATCCAAAGATCCCATTACCCAAAAAATAATATTTTGAAGGTTATCGGTAGTAGTAACCGACAAAATAAACATCAAAGCAGATGAAGCAACAAAACTAACCATTACGCCAATTAGCAGCATACTGTTAATGCTTAGTCCTTCTTTTCGAACACTCAGAAAATAAACAACAAATAGGGTAATTATTGCACCTGTAAAACCAAATAATGGCAGAATATAAAATTTTGATATGTGAAAACCCAAAACAATGGCCAAGGCAATTCCAAGTGCAGCCCCGCCCGAAATTCCCAAAGTATAAGGTTCAACTAAAGGATTACGATAAATACCCTGCAAAACCGCACCTGATAAACTTAGCGCCCCGCCAACTGAAATGGCAAGAATTAAACGCGGTATTCTGATTTTGGAAAGAACAGTAAATTCAATGCTGTTTTTATTGGTTAAAATATCAGGCAATTGTTTCCATAAAATTTTTACCTCCCCTGATGAAAGAGAAATAATAATTACAATCATTAGTAAAACCAATAATGCCAGCAAAAAAATAATCCATTTAATGTATTTAGCTTTCATTTAATTCCGGGTAATAAATCGAACAACATCGGCAAACGCCTTTTCAAAATTATCGGGTGTCGGACTGCAGGAAGTTTCTGAACTGATTATAAAAATTTTATCATTCTCCTTTGCTTTCATACCAGAATAACTACTCCAGATTTCTTTTTCCCTTTCACCAAAGCCACCCATAGTTGCAATTATTATTATATCCGGATTTTTTGCAATAACACTTTCCCTGGTTATTGATTCCTCTGGTCATCCCGTACGCAATATTTTCTCCGTTGCAAAACAAAATAAAGTCATTCATAAAAGTATGGGGTAAAACCGTGAATACAGGTTCAGCGCCAATTTGAAAGAAAATTTTATTTTTTGGTAGATTCGAACAAATCTTTTTTAGACTATCAACCCGATATTTTGTTTCTGAAAGTATTTTTTCTGCATTGTTTTTTACTCCCAGCATTTTACCAATTTGTTCTGTCTGCTTACAAATTTCATCAAAATTAACGGGAGTTTTTATAACTTTCAACCCTGATTCCAAGATTTTTTAAAGTTGCAATATCCTGCTGTTTGGTCATTTCCATGGTTAAAACAAGATCGGGTTTTAATACCAAGATTTTCTCAGCATTTATATCAATGGTTGACCCCACCTGTTCTACTCCATCGGCTATTGCCTGTGTACAAAAGCTGGTGCAACCAACCAGTTTATCCTGTGCTCCAATTAAATATATATTTTCGGTTATTGATGGTGCAAGTGAAATTACACGGTTTACTTCCTGCGAGAAAATTGAAGTAGTTGACAAAAACAAAAAAATCAATCCAAAAGCTCTTCTCACATTCAATTGAGGATTTGAAAAAACATTAAAGTAAAAAGACAAACCAACTTTCTGAATCTTCTTCATTCAAAACAATTTAAGCAGGAAAAGTACAGAATCATTTTTGGTAATTCCCGAAACTTACTTCCCGAATTTCGTTCATTTAAAATAGTTGTTGGCAGGTCTTCTGACTCGTTCTCTGACTTAAACCTTCTCATCTCACCTGAAGCGAGACAATGGTGTAAGAAAAGTCTTTATTTGATAGATCCCTCGAAATTTTTCTTCGGGATTCTATTTTTCTATTAATTTGATTGTTACACTCACAAATTAGATGAAAAAATTAGAACTTACAGCTGCGGGTACAGTACCGGATTTTCACCGGATTCCCTTTAAGCGAAATATTCGCAACCAACTAAACACAAAGGTAGAAAAAGTTATTAATATTGAGAGTAATTTGTTTTTATCCTGAATGTTTTAGCTCTTCATTTAAACGATCTTTTAAAAAGATTTTGATGAGTGATTGATAAGGTACATCCCCTTTACGAGCTAACATTTTTATCTCATCCAGCATGTGTTCAGGTAAACGTAACGAAATCGTTTTTGTAGAAGGTTGTAGATTTGGAAAAACAACAACATCTGAATTTTTCCAATCGACATATTCCATTGAATCATGTTTATCCCAAAATTCCCTTTCCTCTTCCTCATGTTTAAAAACCGGTATTTTTTTAAGCTTTTTCATCATAATATGCCCTTTCTTTTTTATTTACATCCCGCGCAGAAATCAATGGATTCAATTTTCTATAGAAAAATTTCATTCGGATATTCAATATCAATCAAAAATAATCCTTGCGCCGGAGCTGACGTACCGGCCAAACTTCGATCTTTTTTTTCAATAATTTCTCTGTAATCATCAATTGAAAGCTTTCCTTTTCCAACTTCCAGCATTGTTCCAACAATTGCACGGACCATATTTCGCAGAAATCGATCGGCTTTAATTGTGAATATTAATTGAGTTCCTTTTTCTGTCCATTCTGCCAGCATTATTTTGCAATTATTAGTTTTTACATCAGAATGAAGCCGGGCAAAACTTGTAAAATCAGAGTAATCAAAAAGAACTTTTGCTGCCTCGTTCATTTTCTCAATGTCCAGTTTTTTTGTGTACTGAAAACTACTTGTAGTTTCAAAGGGATTTTTTACCGTTGAAATGAAATAATTATACGTTCTGGAAACTGCATTGTAACGCGCGTGTGCATCAGGTTTTACATGTAATATTTGCTGAATCGCAATATCATCGGGTAAAAATCGGTTAAACCGAAATACAAGGTTATTATTCTGAAGGTTATTATCCGAAGAATCAAAATGCAGAACATAAAAAGATGCATGAACGCCGGTATCAGTTCTGCCTGCACCAGTAACCTGAATTTCTTCCCTTAAAATTGTTGACAAAGCCATTTCAACTGTTTCCTGAACTGAAACAGCATTTGGTTGTATTTGCCAACCATGGTAATTGGTACCGTTATAACTTAAATATAAAAAGTAGCGCTGCATATTTTAAAATGAAATCAAATCTAATAAAAATTCAAAAAGACTTACTGAATATTCAGTATTCATGTAATACAATATGCTGTAAATCACCAAAAATTCATGTCAAAACAACATTGAAAAGCAGATTTCGTTATCACATAATTTTTAATTATTATATTCGGCACACAAAACCAAATCATTCTGATCATGAATCGTTTCAAATTATTGATACTTTTTGTTTGTTTCTCAATTTCATCTATCGCACAAAATACGATGTACTTTATGGAAAGAATGCCACAAAGTATAAAGTATAATCCTGCAATTATTCCTGAAATGGAATTTTTTCTGGGCTTGCCCGGAATCAGCGGCATTTCAGTTCAGGCCTACAATTCAGGTTTTAATTACAATGAACTTAAATATTTTGTTGACCACGTTTGGGACGCCAATTACAATGCAGATGATTTCGTTAACTCAATCGGCAGTCATAACAAATTTAGCTCTGACGCAAATGTTAACTTATTCTCTGTTGGGTTTAAGCTAAAAGAAAATGGTTTTCTCTCTTTTAGGTTACAGGCAAACAGTCACTTTCTAAACAC
Source organism: uncultured Prolixibacteraceae bacterium (assembly GCA_963849775.1). Lineage (GTDB taxonomy): Bacteria > Bacteroidota > Bacteroidia > Bacteroidales > Prolixibacteraceae > Draconibacterium. The sequence goes on from CAWKIX010000039.1 coordinate 101,691, forward strand.
TGCTGCATCAGACATTGCCTATTTACTTACTGATTTAGATGATATTACGGACAATGATTTTCCAATTGTTGTTGATGATATTTCATTTTTAACCAATCATTACTTGGATTTCGGAGTTACGTACGCAAGAAAAATTAATGATAATCTTACCATTGGTATTACTCCAAAAATTAATTTCAATATAGTTGGCCTCAGATCATCTGATATTAGGTTACAGGTTGACCAGATTCAAGGTGAATACGAAAATGATTATGAAGCAAATTTAACCGGAAATGTGGAGGTTGGTTTATTTACAAACATAAACCCTGATGCAATTAATGGAAATGAATTTGACCTGGAATCGTCAATATTCCCTGAGAACCTTGATGAAGAAATTACGCTAAGAAATTTACTGAGAAATAAAAGCCTAAGTATTGATATGGGCGCTACCTACGAACTTGATAAATGGACTTTTTCGGCAAGTATATTGAATTTTGGAAGATCATCATATAAAACAAACGGTTACAGGTTAACTGGCAACGGAACTTCCGAATTAATAATCGAAAACCATAAAATAAAAATAGGAATACCTACAAAAGTATTTTTAGGAGCATCAAGGCAATTTTCACCGAAATGGAATTATGCGCTTTTATTAAACAACAATTTTTATAGCACAGGATCGCAGGCAGCTGCAACTCTTTCACTTAATGGATTTGTTGGAAGCGCATTATCAACCTCTGTTAGTTATACAGCTGGTTACAAATTTGATAATCTGGGTATTGGACTAAGATTGAGGTTTCTTCCCGGTGTCGATTTTTATATGGTTACTGATAATATTATTCAAGCCATTAACTATAAGAATGCTTATAGGGCAACATTGGCTTTCGGGATTAATATTGCATCTGGATTAAAAAATAAAGCTTCTAATGATATTCCTGAAATTGGGAATCTATAGAAATTATTTCGTAATCGTTGGCGGGCAAATTCTGAAAAAGTGACAGAATCCTAATTTTCTGACATCCAATATTTTCACTAACACAATTTCCAACATCTGACAACCAGACATTTAACTGCATCAATATTGTCAGAAAAATGTATTTTGGTACCCATTTTGCTTTTTTTATTCCAAAGATTTATTTCATTGATGTTGAACATTTAAAGAATAGGAGGACAAAGTTATGACACTATTAAGAAGAACAGAAAATCATTTTCCGTCCATCTTTGACCGTTTCTTTAACAATGACATGATGGATTGGAATATGAGTAATTTTTCAAGAACAAACACTTCGCTGCCAGCAGTGAATGTTCTGGAAAATGAAAATGAATACTCAATTGATGTGGCCGCTCCGGGAATGAGTAAAAAAGATTTCAAAATTAATTTCCAAAACAATGTGTTAACCATTTCTTCTGAGAAAAAGGAAGAAAAAGAAAATAATGATGAAGCTTACTCCCGGAAAGAATTTTCATATCAGTCATTTTAGCGTTCATTTACAGTAGATGAGAATACGGTTGACGGTGAAAAAATTAGCGCTAAATACAACGAGGGTATTTTGCACATTTCTCTTCCAAAACGTGAAGAGGTAAAACCAAAACCGATGCGTGAAATTGAGATATCATAATCGGGAAAACAGGCAGATTTACTTTCTGCCTGTTTTCTTTTTGTTAAGCCTTTCCCTTTAAACCTTTCGCTTAATATATTTTAACAATAAGTATGTCTTTTTATCTTTACAAACTTATATTTTCGTGCAGTCAAAAAAAATGGGAATTATTCCATTTCAAATTTCATTAAACAGATTAATCGTTTTAAAGAATATATAAAATATGGATCAGGCAGTTGATATCAAAGAATTAAACGAGAGAATTCAGAGAGAGAGTTCGTTTGTCGATATGGTGACCATGGAGATGAACAAAGTGATCATTGGCCAGAAACATTTGGTTGAAAGCCTGTTGATTGGGCTGTTATCCAATGGTCATATTCTTCTGGAAGGTGTTCCGGGGCTTGGCAAAAACATTGGCCATAAAATCGCTGGCAAAAACCATAAATGCAAAATTTTCACGAATTCAGTTTACACCCGATTTGCTTCCGGCTGACTTGTTGGGAACAATGATTTACAGTCAGAAAAAAGAGGAATTCACCATTAAAAAAGGACCTATTTTTGCCAACTTCATTTTGGCCGATGAAATTAACCGTGCTCCCGCAAAAGTGCAGTCGGCATTGCTCGAAGCCATGCAGGAACGGCAGATAACCATTGGTGAAAATACATACAAACTGGATGAACCATTTTTGGTAATGGCCACTCAAAACCCAATTGAACAGGAAGGAACTTATCCGCTGCCTGAAGCACAGGTTGACCGTTTTATGCTGAAAGTGGTGATTAACTATCCAACAAAAGAAGAAGAAAAACAGAATCATTGGTCAAAACCTGCTTAAAGTATTTCCTGAAACATCAACCATATTAAAACCGGAAGATATTATAAAAGCCCGCGATGTGGTAAAAGATGTGTATATGGATGAAAAAATTCAGAAATACATTGTTGATATTGTTTTTGCAACGCGTGAACCGGCAGAATACAAACTCGAAAAATATCAGGATATGATTTCATACGGCGCTTCGCCCAGTGCAGGCATTAGCCTGGCACAGGCTTCAAAAGCTTTTGCATTTATCAAACGTCGTGGTTATGTAATTCCTGAAGATGTGCGTGCGGTTTGTCCTGATGTAATGCGGCACCGAATTGGCTTAAGTTACGAAGCAGAAGCAAACAATATTACTTCAGAAGAAATTATTACTGATATTTTGAACACGGTTGAAGTGCCATAAAAATGCATGAATGCTTGAAGGATTGAATGAGTGAATTACTTATAACATGTCATTTGAAACTTTGAACTCTGAACTTTGAACTTGAAACTTTTTCATGGAAACAACTGAATTATTAAAAAAAGTACGACAGATTGAGATTAAAACACGTGGATTTCGCGCAATATTTTTGCCGGAGAATACCACAGTGCTTTTAAAGGACGGGGAATGGCATTCTAGGAAGTTCGTGAATACCAGTTTGGCGACGATATCCGAAACATCGACTGGAATGTTACGGCCCGTTACAATCATCCATACGTAAAAATTTTTGAGGAAGAACGCGAACTAACTGTAATGTTGCTGATTGATGTGAGTGGATCGCGAGAATTCGGATCACATGGAAAAACTGAAAAAGAATATTATCACTGAAATTTCGGCTATTCTTTCTTTTTCAGCCATTCAGAATAACGATAAAATCGGGGTGATTTTCTTTTCAGATAAAATTGAAAAATTTATTCCGCCTAAAAAAGGGAAAAGCCACATTTTACGAATTATTCGTGAACTAATTGATTTTAAGCCAGAAGATCGCGGAACTAACATTACTGAGACATTGCGCTATTTAACCAATGCCATAAAAAAAAGTTGCACTGCATTTGTTATTTCCGACTTTATGGATGACAGCAAAGATTTGGAATTGGCGCTTTCAATTGCCAATAACAAACACGATATAGTTGCACTGAGAATTTATGATCAGCGGGAAACAGAGCTTCCATCAATTGGGCTTGTAAAACTGAAAGATGCTGAAACCGGAAAATATGTTGTAGTCGACAGTTCTTCAAGGAAAATACGTGATATGTACCGACGCTGGTGGTTGGAACATTCTACAAAACTGGATACAATGTTTAAAAAATGTGGCGTCGATTATGCTGCTATTAACACAAACGAAGATTACGTCAGATCGTTAATGACCCTATTTAAAAAACGTGCTGTTTAATTGAAAACGAATGAAATTAAGCAAAAAAATATTGTATAGTCATAAATTATTTCTCAATCGGGTTGGTGAAATCAGTACAAAGTTTTTATTTGTATTTATTTTGATTCTCAGTGTGAAATTTGTTGAGGGACAACAAATAAAAGCCACTGCCCGACTTGATTCCACAAATATTTTAATAGGCGATCAAATAAAACTTTTTCTTGAAATTGATTACCCGAAAAACGTAAAAGTCGGTTTTCCAAACGTTCCTGATACGATTCAGGAAAAAATAGAAGTTTTGTCGAGAATGCCTGTTGACACGATTGAACTGGATGGCGAAGACATGCTGAAACAAATCCAGGCCTTAACAATAACAAGCTTTGATAGCGGAAGCTACAGAATACCACCTTATTGGTTTAGTATTGATTTTGAAGGCCGTATAGATTCTGTTCCATCAAATGGTGTAACGTTAAATGTTTACACCATGCAGATTGACACTACCCGCGGCCCGACAGATATTAAAATGCCTTACGACGCACCTCTCACGCTCAAAGAAGTAACGCCTTACATTCTGGGAGTGATGTTAATTGGCGCTATTATTTTCCTAATTCTTTATTCAATAAAAAGAAAAAAGAAAAACAAACCGCTGTTTTCTATCCCGACAAAACCAAAAGAACCGGCCCACATTATTGCGCTGCGCGAACTCGACAGGATTAAAGATGAGAAGCTTTGGCAAAAAGATAAAATTAAAGAATTCCACAGCGAAGTAACCGATGCGTTGAGAAAATATATTGAAAACCGATACGAAATTCCGGCAATGGAACAAACTACAGACGAAATTATTTCTGCTTTCAAATACCGGAAAGATCTTTTGAATGACAAACTGTACGGAAGTCTAAGCCAGATTTTATCGCTTGCCGATTTGGTGAAGTTTGCCAAATATAAACCATTACCCGATGATAATAATCTAACTCTGGTTGATGCCTATTTCTTTGTTAACGAAACAAAAAATGAGGAAATTAAAAAACCAGCTAAACCTGACGAAGAAAACAAAAACGGTGAAGAAATTGAGATTAAATAAGAGAAGATGTTGGAAGGAATAATATTTGAAAATCCGGAATTTTTTTACTTGTTGTTGGTTTTAATACCAATGACTGCCTGGTATATTTTCAGGCAAAAAAGAAATACGGCAAGTATCCAGGTTTCTTCAACAGCGCCGGTATTTAAGGCTCCACGAACAATAAGACACTATCTGCGGCACCTGGTTTTTGTAACGCGGATAATTGCCCTTGCATTTTTTGTTGCCGTGCTTGCCCGGCCGCAATCATCGCGCAGTTGGGAAAATGTTACAACCGAGGGTATTGATATTGTTATTGCACTTGATATTTCGAGCAGTATGCTGGCGCGTGATTTCACGCCCGACAGACTGGAAGCGGCAAAAAATGTTGCCATGGAATTTATTTCGGGCCGCCAGTACGACAGAATGGGACTTGTGGTTTTTTCAGGCGAAGCATTTACCCAATGTCCGTTAACAACCGATCGCGCCGTTTTGCTGAATCTATTTAAAGATATTCAAAGCGGAATGATAGAAGACGGAACTGCAATTGGAAACGGACTTGCAACTTCAGTTGCCCGGTTAAAAGATAGTGAAGCAATTAGCCGTGTTGTAATTCTTTTAACCGACGGAGAAAATAACAGTGGCGAAATTGCTCCGGTAACTGCCGCCGAAATTGCAAAGACATACGGAATAAGGGTTTATACTGTTGGCGTTGGTAGCATTGGTACAGCCCCCTACCCTGTTCAAACCCAGTTTGGCGTTCAATTGCGTGATATGGAAGTAAAGATCGATGAAAAAACATTGCAGGAGATTTCGTCAATAACGGATGGTAAATATTTCAGGGCAACAAGTAATACAAGTTTGGAAGAAATTTATAAAGAAATTGATCAGTTGGAAAAATCAAAAATTGAAGTAAAAGAATTCAGTCGCAGAACAGAAGAGTTTTTACCTTTTGCTGCGCTTGGACTTTTGTTTTTGATTATTAGTTTGCTTTTAAGAACAACTTTATTCAGAAGTATTCCTTAAAGAATGGAAAGTATGGAAATGTTCAGATTTGGAAATAGCGAATATTTGTGGGGACTTCTAATCATTCCTTTACTTGTCCTGTTTTTTATCTGGTCGAGAGTAGCCAGAAAAAGGGCGCTAAAACGTTTTGGAAACCTTGAAATACTGAAACAACTGATGCCTTATGCGTCAGGCAGCAGACCCAATTTAAAGTTTCTTATACTATTACTGGCACTTGCTTTTTTCATTGTTGGAATGGCACGGCCACAATTTGGGTCAAAGCTGAAAAAGGTAAAACGGGAAGGCGTTGAACTAATTATAGCATTGGATGTGTCGAACAGTATGATGGCTGAGGATATTCAACCCAACCGTTTGGAACGCGCAAAACGTGCCATTTCAAGGTTAGTTGACAGGTTAAGAGACGATAAAATCGGGTTGATCGTTTTTGCCGGCGATGCTTATACACAACTTCCTATTACAACAGATTACAATTCTGCAAAACTATTTTTGAACTCAGTAAATACACAAATTGTTCCAAAGCAAGGAACTGCAATTGGTTCTGCAATAGATTTGGCCTCAAAATCGTTTACTCCAAACGGAGAAGCAAACAGGGCAATAATAGTTATTACCGATGGTGAAAACCATGAAGACGATCCGGTTGCTGCCGCAAAAAAAGCAAATGAAAAAGGAATTATTGTTCATACAATTGGCATGGGACTTCCGCAGGGAACTCCAATTCCGGTGCTGCGAAACGGGCAAAAAGAGTATTTAAAAGACCGTGATGGAAATGTGGTTATTACAAAGCTCGATGAACAAACACTTGAAAAAGTAGCATCGGCAGGAAACGGAATTTATATACGTGCAAATAATGCTCAAATAGGACTGGATACTTTGTTTGATGAAATTAATAAAATGCAGAAGGAAGAAATGGAATCGAGAGTTTATTCGGAATACGATGATCAGTTTCAGTATTTGTTTGCCATCGGAATTTTGTTATTATTAATTGAGTTTGTGATTTTAGAAAGAAAAAACAGGTATTTGAAAAACATAAAACTGTTTCGTTAAAAGTTGGAAGTGATGAAGAAATTAATATTAATTACAGTTGGATTGGTTTTTTCGGTTCTTGTTTTCGGACAAAATGAAAGAAAGTTTGTGCGAAGCGGCAATAAGCTTTTTATGGAAGCCGTAAAAGATACTTCAAAATTGGATACGGTAAAATTTAGCAATGCCGAAACAGAGTACCGCAAAGCATTAAATAAAAGACCTACTGATTTGAAATGGAATTATAACCTAGCAGATGCATTATACAAACAAAAGAAGTTTGAAGAAGCTGCGGGCAAATTCAACGAATTGGGTGAGAAAATGGCAGAGCCCCGAAGAGAAAGCACGGGCTTATCATAATTTGGGAAATAGCGAATTAATGCAACAAAAGCTCGATGAAAGTATTGAATCGTACAAAAAGGCATTGCGAGAAAACCCTTCTGACCTGGAAACAAAATACAATCTGGCTTATGCCCAGATGTTGAAAAAACAACAGCAACAACAGCAACAGCAACAGCAAAACCAGGATAAGAATAAAGACCAGCAGAATCAGGATCAAAATAAAAATCAGGACAAGCAGGATCAGAACAAAGATCAGAACCAGGATAAACAAGATCAAAATAAAGACCAGGATCAGAATAAAGATCAGCAACAACAGAAGGAACAACAACAGGCACAAAACAAAATTTCAAAAGAAAATGCGGAACAATTGTTGCAGGCCCTGCAAAACGATGAAAAAGAAATTCAGGATAAAGTAAACAAAGAAAAAGCAGCAAGAGCAAGAAAAACGAGAGTTGAAAAAGAGTGGTAGCAAAATAAAAAGTAATTTTGCACGATTTGAAAATATGATCAGAAAATTAGCAACATATCTATTATTTATTTTCGCAGTGGCAACACTGCATGCACAGGAGTCCGGTTTGAAATGGCTGCTCCGAATGCCGTTGAAATGGGAAAACAATTCAGAATAACATTTACTACCTATAACAAACAAGGCAACAATTTAAAATTACCTCCGGGATTAGCGGATAATTTCGAAATTTTAATGGGGCCAACTACAGGGTCATCAACCCAAATATCCACCATTAACGGGCAATCGACGGTTGTAAGAAGTTTTTACGAAACCTATATTTTAAGGGCAAAAAAAGAAGGCACATTTGAAATTCGGCCGGCATCAATAATTGTTGACGGTAAGGTGATGGAATCGAATTCGCTTAATATTCAGGTTGTAAAAGCACAATCACAAGCACAAACCCAGCCAGCACAACCACAATCGAACAGTTCTTCAGGCAGCGCTCAAAATGTAGATATTGGAGATGACGATTTGTTTGTTCGTCTTGAATTAAGTAAAACCAATGCTTACAAGGGTGAACAGATTCTTGCAACGGTAAAACTGTACGTTAACCCGAATATTCCTGTGGCTGGTTTTGATGAAGTAAATTTACCGAGTTACGAAGGATTTTTCACCCAGGATATTGAAATCCCTCAGCAGGTAAATTTTAACCGCGAGGTTTATAATAGCAAAATATACCAGGTTGGTGTTTTAAAGAAAACAATTCTTTTCCCGCAACAAAACGGAAAAATTACCATTCAGCCATTTAATATGACGCTACTTGTGCAGCAACAGGTACAGGCCCGAAGTTTTTTTGATGATTTCTTTAATAGTTACAGAACGGTAAGATCAAGCATAACAAGTAAACCTGTAAGTGTAAACATAAAAGATTTACCTGCAGCTCCTTCAACGTTCATGGGTGGAGTCGGGAATTTCAATATTTCTTCCGGCATTAGCAGCCAGGACGTTACAACCAACGATGCGGTTACCTTAAAATTAACAGTTACCGGAACAGGAAATATCCGCCTGATTCGGACTCCTGAATTAAAACTTCCTTCTGATTTTGAAGTTTATGACCCGAAAACGAATGAAAATGTAAAAACAACCGATAGCGGAACAAGTGGAACAAAAACCTTTGAATATCTTTTCCAGCCACGGTTTGAGGGTGACTATACCATTCCGGCAATCACATTTACATATTTTAATCCGTCAAGCGGTTCGTATGAAACTAAATCTACTTCGCCATACGAACTTCATGTAAAAAAAGGTTCTGCCGAGCAATCGGCAACGGTTGTGAGTTCTTTGCGCAAGGAAGATGTTCAGCTACTTGGTAAGGATATTCGTTTTATCAAACAGGGAGATATTTCATTACGCATTAAAGGACACACTTTCTTCGGAAGCCCTGGTTTCTATTTGATTTATGCTGTGAGCGCAATTTTATTCCTTGTTTTGTTCTTTGTTTACAGGAAGAAAGTGAAAGAGAATGCTAACATTGCGCTGATGCGAAATAAAAAAGCAAACAGCATTGCTAAAAAACGACTAAAAGCAGCCGCCGGCTTTATGAAACAGAATAATAACGAGGCATTCCACGAATCGATTTTAAAAGCGTTCTGGGGATACCTGAGCGATAAATTGGGAATTCCCGTTGCCGACTTAAATCGTGAATCAGCAGTTAACACACTTCAAAAAAGGAATGTTGAACAATCGGTAATCGATGATTTTGTAGAAGTGGTTGACCAGTGCGAATTTGCAAGATATGCTCCTGCCGGTGGTTCTGAAGCACGGCACGAATTATACAACAAAGCTGAAACGACGATGAGTCGAATGGAAAAACAGATAAAGAGATAAAAGACGAAGGCGAAGGAAGAGGCAAATGCAAAGAAAAAAGAAAAAGCAAGGGAAAATGAAGAATAACATTTTTAAAATGACGAAAGTATTAGTTGCAATTCTATTGCTTCCTCTCCCATTTTTTCTTTCTGCTCAAAACGAAAGTGCGACGGATTGGGAAAAAGCAAATGCCCTCTATACTACAGGTGAATATCAGCAGGCAATTGTACTTTACGAACAAATTCTTTCACAAGGACAGGAATCAGCAGATTTGTACTTTAACTTAGGTAATGCGTATTATAAAGCAGGCGATGTTAATAAAGCCGTTTTAAATTATGAACGTGCCAAATTACTTGCGCCTAACGACAAAGACATTGACTTTAATCTGCAAATTGCCAATCAGTTTGTGGTTACCAGCATTGAACCGCTTCCACAACCATTCTTTATGCGCTGGCAAACATCAGTAATTAACAAATACACGGCCGATACATGGGCTTCTATAAGTATCGGTGCTTTTCTTATTTTCCTGGTTTTATTAGGATTACTACTTTTTAGCCGTAATATTTCGTGGCGAAGAATCTCTTTCTGGTTAGGAATTATTGTCATTATTTTTTCAGGCCTTACCTATTCTTTTGCTGCAAAACAAAAAAAGAAATTGGTTGAACGTGACCATGCAATTGTTTTTTGTCCGCGTGTTACTGTAAAAAGTTCACCTGCTGAAACGGGCACTGACCTTTTTCTTATTTATGAAGGGTTAAAAGTGGAAATAACTGATAGTTTAAATAACTGGAAAGAAATAAAACTGGCTGACGGAAACGAAGGTTGGTTACCTGATTCCTGCATTGTAAAAATCTAAGAAATCTTTCTCTTTTTAATTGTGTCTTCTTAAAAGCGCTATTTCAGCTTTGGTCTGAACTTCGCAATTAAGTTCCAGATTTACATTTTCATATATAATGCAATCAATATATTCATCATCGCAATTAGTGCAAACATTGCATAACAGCGACTTTAATACTTCAGAATAAGAAATGGTAGAAATTGTATCGGCCGATTCTATCATCATATTTTTAATGATAAAATTGTAAGGTTTTATATCACTAATATTTGAAAACGTTTCTGATGAAAACCTGTAAATCTTATTATAATTTGCGCTTGAATACAAATCGGCAAATTGCATTTTTACACTATCAATTGTCTGGTAATTCTCGTTCGTTCTGAACAGATAAAATTCTTCCATCTCTTTGGTTGCAAAACTTCCTTCGGCATCGTTATTTGAATTTGCATATACAGATATTGTAAATGGAAAACACGGGCATGGTTCACTTGTGCAATCGCACTTTTTATTACACGCTGAAAAACCAAATATCAACAGAGAAAATACAGCTGTTTTAATTATTGATTTCTTCTGAAAAACCTTATTGTAATTATTTCTTACGGGCATTTTATATATTCTTTGTGTTTCACCAATATTTTCAAAAGCGATGAAAGATAAAACTTTATTTTCTGATCTGATAACTTTCTACAAAATTACACCCCACTCAGTTACAAAATAGCCTTTTCTGGTGAACGTTTTTATTTCCGGTTCAGTAATTGAATCCTGTATAATATCACTTCCTTCAACCAAATAAAATAACCTTAAGAAAAAATCAGGCTCCTTTGAGAAATTTAAACGTATAACATCTTCAATCAAATCAATTGTTTGCGGATAAATGGAATAATACTTATAGACGTTGAGTTTTGGAATCCAATATTCAATAAAATCTTCTATTTCCCCACCCTCAAAACCGTAAGCTTTCATATTTTCTCTGAAAAACAGTTTCAGTTCTCCAGCTTCAACAGTCCAACCTTCTTTGTTTTGCCAAATATCAGGTTGCCTGCTTTCATAAAAAAGATAAGTATATTCATCATTTATCATTCCGCTTGTATCAACACTAATTTTCCAGACTTCATTATAAGAAGGAATTGAATTAACAATTTCACCACCCAAAGGAAAATCAACAGTTACTTTCAATTGTATATTTTCTTCAGGATAGATATAAATATTAGGTTTATAAACCAAACGGTTTTTACCCTTTTCACCGTCAGGGTTACAGCCTGAAAATAAGAATGCCTGAATGAAGAATAATGGAATTAAAACGGAATAAATTATTGGTTTTTGAGTTTTCATTAGATTGATTTTTGGGCTATTGCTGATTCATTTTTTTACAAATTTATTTATTGCTTTAAACAAACAACAATTTCCCTTTTATTTTTTCAGATAATTCACCGGGAAAATTTTTTCAACTTAATAACTTATTATTTGTTCAACCGTATTTTCGGATTACCTTTATATGAAATAAACAATCTATGGAAAGTGAAATCAAACTGGCTGTTCTTATTGACGGCGACAATATACCTTCTGCTTATGTAAAAGAGATGATGGAAGAAATTGCCAAATATGGAAATCCCACCATCAAAAGAATTTATGGAGATTGGACAAAACCCATCCTCTCAAAATGGAAAAACCTGTTACTCGAAAATGCCATAAACCCAATACAGCAATACGGTTATACCAAAGGAAAAAACTCTACCGACTCGGCATTGATAATTGATGCAATGGATATTTTATACAGTGAAAAAGTAGATGGTTTTTGTTTGGTTTCGAGCGACAGTGATTTTACACGTTTAGCAACCCGATTGCGCGAAGCAGGAATGAAAGTTATTGGCCTGGGCGAAAAGAAAACGCCGGAACCTTTTATAGTTGCCTGCGATAAATTTATATACATCGAAATTTTGAAAAGCCGTGAAAAAGAAGGTGAAAGTAATGTCGTTCAAAGTAAATCGGAAAAGAAAAATGAGTATGACAAGATCACGCCAAATGTTATACGCCTCATTTCTTCTACCATTTCAGACCTTGCAGATGAAGATGGCTGGGCTTTTTTGGGAGATGTTGGTAGTTTGCTACAAAAAAAACAACCAAACTTTGATGCGCGAAATTATGGTTTTGAAAAATTAACTCCGCTGATTAATTTCATCGGAAAATTTGAAATTGATCAGCGCGACAGCTACAAAGGAAAATTTAAACTGATATACGTTCGGAATAAAAAGCGATAACTCCGGAGGGATGCCATCCATAAAAAAACGACGCATTTCTGTTTGTTGAGCATTTGCCTGATAAAGTTCACTAACGAAAATCAGGTAAATGAAGCATAATGTAAAGTATTTGAAATTCATAATCTTATTTTTCCCGTATAAACTTCCTGTTTCCAATTTTATCCGTTAAATCCAAGATTGGCATTTGCATGCACCATATTCGCCTAAAAAGGGTTCGGGTAATTGGTTCGTTTTTTATAGTTCTAATTTTACCAACTCCGTTTTATTTTTCGTAGGAAAATTTTCAGGTATTTTATACGTTGTTTTACCGGTAGCCAGCCACTCAACAGCTCTAATCAAAATTGTTTGAAATCCAACACACCTATACCCAACCGGGTAAGTGTCGCCTTTCCACAGGTGCCCCATACTCGAATTATAAACTCTTCCTTTTCCATAATCAACCACCCATTCAACAGGCCAGTTTATATTAGTATCTTCATCTTTTGCATACGAAAGAACTGTTAGGTTCTTTGCCGGTCCTCTGGCAAATTTATACAGTTCCATATCAGGAGTTTTCCATTCCTTTGGAAAACCCTTATTAATAGGATGTTCGTTAAGGATATGAATAACTTCATCTTTCCTGTCTCCGTGGTAGGTTGATTCACCTTCGCCGGCAGGGATTTTAATTATTTCTCCATTATCATTTACCTGTAATGCCACACCTTCCTCTTTCGATCTCCATCCTAAACCAATCATTAAATTATATTCTTTCCAATCCGGAAAAGCATTGTTTGCAGAGTGAAGTATAAACAACCCTCCACCCGACCTTACATAATTTTCCAGATCATTCTTAACTTGCGTAGGCCATTTAAATTTTTTATTATCAATATTATTGGTGTTTTGAATGACAACATCATAATCTTCAAATTTTGGCCGCCAGTTTTCCCATTCTTTATCTTCTGGCTCAGACGGTGTTGTTGAAATGTCTATACTAAACAGACTACTCTCTTTTAAAATGGTTTTCACAATCAATGAAGTTTGTTTCCAATCGTGATTACTAAAACCATCTACTATCAATACATTTATTTTATCGGGTTGAGATTGGCCAAAAACATTGTACGCAACGAGAAGAAATACTGCTGATTGAAGAAATAATTTTGACATATCGCTTATGTTAATATTAGAACTGGTTTCAAAATTAATAATGTATAGCAGTGATAGAACAATGCTCTTATTCGATATGTTTTATCACCATTCCGGATTAACAGTTTCAAATTATAAAATTCAAAACTGTAAAAATCAACAACTGTAAAAAAACCGAATTTAATTCCTTGAGGTTTTGTTACGTTTAATAAAAAGAAGTCAGACTCTACTTAAATTTCTGAGCAAACCATTCGAGCCCCGTTTTTGATACTTCTAAGTCCTGCTGACTAGTTGCTCCCGAAAAGGCAGCCAGCAGGTAACCGTATTTTACTTTTACAATGGCTCCCCCCTGATACCCGAGTTCACCGTCTATGGTTTTACGGGAACTTTCGCCACTATCTTTCAGTGTAACCGCCATTTCAGAAGATTTGGAATAAGCGATGGCGCACAAATTTGATCTGGCGTCTGCCAGTTTACCAACAACTTTCATTTTTGAAATCCATGATTCTGTTGCATCCCCGGGAACAAATGATATGACAGCAACTCCTGTAATTGATTCTTTTTCAGCTGCCTTTTCCATTTGAACCAGACATTCGTCGGCATGTTTTAAAAATAATTGCTCACCTTTTGTTGTATTTTTCTTCTGGTTTGTTTTGGCATAAGAATTAAAACAAATACCTGAAATAAGTACAAACGTCGTTAAAAAGAATAATTTTTTCATCGTTTATTGATTTTGAATATTTCTGTTCTATAAACTTCGCATTTAAAAATCAATATCATACCAAAAAATCGTTTTTTTGATCATTTTTTTTTATCTGGTAAAAATGTGTTGTGCTGATTAAGAACTATCAGACAACATTTTTGTTTCAAAAATTGAACAATATGAAATGACCATGCAGAAAAACTTGACAAACCTGCCTACCGACAGGCAGGAAAGTATAATAAAAAAGGGAGCCGGCCTGAATGAGAAAGTAGGACAGGTTACATCTAATGTCTTTAAAAACTTTAAATTTAATGAAATGAAATATTTGATTTTTATCATATTATCAGGCTTTTCGATTCTACCACTTGCAGCTCAGGTTCCGGTTACCGTACATCCAGATCAGCAGGCAATGTTGAAAAGCGAAAACCCAAAACTGGCAGCGAATAAAAAACTTGTATTTGATTTCTGGCGCGAAGTTTTTCAGGCACGCAACATGGAACTGGCATCCAAATATATGGCCGAAGATTACATTCAGCACAATCCGCTGGTTGCAACAGGACGTAAGCCATTTACCGATTTTTTTGGCCGGTTTGAAGCGCTACCTGTAAAACCTGAAATCGATAATCTGGTGAATATGATTGCCGAGGGTGATATTGTGGTGCTGGCTTTTAAGCGTGAATTACCTGATCCCCAAAACCCCGGAAAAACCTACACAACCACGTGGTTTGATATGCTCAGGATTGAAAATGGTAAAATTGCCGAACACTGGGATTATGGAACGAAACAGTAGGAAGTTGGAAGAAAGGAAGTTGGAAGTTGGAAGTTGGAAGCTGGAAATTGGCAGAAATGGTATCTTTTTAACAATAGCATGAAACCTGTAACTGTGTAACCTGTAACCTGTAACTTGTAACTTGTAACTTGTAACTTGTAACCTACAACCTGCAAACTGTAACCTGCAACCTGCAACTACCTAAACATCTCCACAATTTCATCTTTGGAAATCGACTTGAACGGATTATTTGAATTAATAAATTTATCGGCAAGCAAACTTTTGCGCTCCTGCAACTGCTGAATTTTTTCTTCTATTGAATTCTCCGTAATAAACCGGTAAACAAAAACATGTTTATCCTGGCCAATGCGGTGCGCCCTATTAATAGCTTGATTTTCGGCTGCCGGATTCCACCATGGATCGATAATAAAAACATAATCGGCGCTGGTAAGATTAAGGCCTACCCCACCCGCTTTTAACGAAATCAGGAAAATGCGGTTTTCAGGATCATTCTGAAACTGATCGATCACTTGTTTGCGTTTTGTGGTTTTTCCGGTTAACCAGCTGTATTTCCATGAACGGCTTTCAATTTTATCCTGCAATAATTTAAGATGAGTAACAAACGATGAAAAAATAAGTACTTTATGATTTTCTGCAACGAGATTTTCCAACATTTCAAAAATCTCATCCATTTTACCTGACTCATTTTCATTATCATGTTCCAATAAACGAGGGTGATTAGCGAGCTGTCGTAATTTAGTAAGGCCCTGCAAAATTACAAACGAAGACTTCTGAATTCCTTCTTTTTCAATACTTTCAAGAATTGTATTTCTAATGATTGATTTTTCTTTATTATATAATTGAAGTTGCTTCTCCGTCATTTCACAAAAACGGATCTGTTCCATTAACGGCGGAAGATCTTTGGCTACTTCCTCCTTTTTCCGGCGCAAAATAAATGGCCTGATAATTAACTGCAATTTCTCCTGCGATTCGACACTTCCATGTTTCTCAATTGGGGTAATAAAAAACCGCTTAAAAAATGCCAGGTTTCCTAAAAGTCCGGAGTTTAAAAAATTCATTTGCGACCAAAGATCAGATAACGAATTCTCAATGGGTGTGCCCGTTAATACAAGCCGGTGTTTTGAATGAAGTTTTAGAACTGCCTGATACGTTTTTGATGACGGATTTTTTATGTATTGGCTCTCATCAAGAATCACATAAAAAAAGGTTGTATTTTTCAATAAATCAATGTCATTACGCACCGTTCCATAAGTAGTCAGAATAATATCGTAGAAGCGTGCAATTTTTGAAATGTCAACCGCTTTTTTTCTTTGCAAACCAACATAAGAATAAACTTTCAGAGAAGGCGTAAATTTTCTTATCTCATTCTCCCAGTTATGCACCAATGATGTGGGTAACACAATCAAACTTGCCGCTTGAATTTCTTCGACAATTTCATCACTTTTAAATAAATCCAGTTGCCCTGACTCTGCAGAAGGATCAGTGATATGAATTGCGTTCTTTTCTCTTTTTAGTTTTAGCAGCAAAGCAAGCGTTTGCAAGGTCTTACCCAAGCCCATGTCATCGGCCAAACAACCGCCAAATTCTTTCTTTTGCAGTTGAAACATCCAGTGATAACCTTCACGTTGGTAGGTTCTCAACTTTGCTTTTAAATCCTTCGGAAGTTCTGTTTCGTCTTTTGCTGAAAATTCAAGATCAGTTAATCGGTCAAGAAGCGAAATTGATGTTCCTTTTAGTTGGTTTTTTAACAATAAAAAATGATGTTTTTCAAACTGAAGATGATCACCTTTTGTTTTGGCGAAAGGAAGCAAACCTTTATAGCGGACAAACCATTCTTCAGGTAAAACTGCAATTTCTCCATTTGGAAGTTCAAATTCACGAATATCATTTAAAATGTATTTTTTTAGCTTTATAAACGGAATTTTAAATTCACCAAACTGAACCAGTGCATAAATATCGAACCAATCTCCTTTTTCGGTAGTTTTTAACTCCAGTGTTTGTTGTCCGGTAAAATATTTTTTTTCCAGTCTTTCCTGGGTTACACGAATATTTTTTGATGATAATGTTTGTTTATTTTTGTTAAGCCAGTTTACCATAAAGTACATGGCATCATTTTCTTTTAAAAGCTGAATTCCTTTCGGATAGTAAAAACCATTATTTTCCGTCAACCCCAGCGAATTCAAAAATCGATGAACATCTTCTTCCCAACCTTTCTCGCGAACCGTTTTTCGAAAAACAAACGTTTCTGAAGTCTTCTCCATACTAACGGCAACCTTACGTTTCGAACCTGGTAAAAAACGCTCGTTTCCATAAACAAACTGAAGAACAAATCCGGGTTCATTCTGCAGATTCATTTCCAATGAGAACAATGCTTCCCGCTCAACATCATCATTTTTTATGGAAAATCCTTCCGCTTTTACTTCAAAATCACGAATAATATTCTGAACAAAACCGGCATAATATTTTTCCTCCATTGAGCGTGGAACTTCAACAAAATCTTTCTCAAAAAAAGGCATTAATTTTTTAGCATCCAGCTTCTCAAAAACCACCAATTTTCTGCGATACAAAAGCATGCAAGGTTCATTCGCGATTACTTTGACACCCTCACTTTTCAGCACTAATTCTTTCTTATTGTGAAGTATTTTAAGTGAATATTTAGTGCCTGTTTCAATGCGTTGAAAATGAAAAACAGGATGGGCAAAAAAAGGTGTAATTTCAATTTCATCTTCATCGTATAAATTGGCATATTTTGATTCTTTATTAATTAACCGCACCGGACTGACCATCAGTATTTCAGCAATCCGAAACATCAACTTTTCAATGTATGGCGAAACCTGTTTCTGAAAATATCCTGACTTTAATGTGGAATAAAACTCAGAAACACTTCCGGCGCGTGAAAATTTTCGCATCAGTTTCTCATCGCTGTATTTATCGATGATTTTAACCAGTTCTTTCTCCCATGGCTGAAATGAATAATCGGAACTGTTTTCCAGGTCGCGGGGCATTACATGGCTTTTTACTGTATAAAACTGTGCACTTTTGTTGATCAGATACGGGGTAAAAACATATCCAAAATAACGGTGATCAGTTAATGCAATAATAAATTCCGGTGCCGCCATATTTTCTTTAAACTTTCAACATAAGGAGTTATACATAGTTGTTCACTCCTAAAGAACCTCAAATATACTATGTTACCTATCTATTTTATCTAATTATTAAAAAAGATTATCGGTAATTTAATTCAGCACAGGAAGGATCTTAGCTTTGTTATTAATAACAGAATTCGTAAGAAAGGTGATTAAGGATAGCATCCATTTGAAGGATTCCATCACTCAAAAAAGATGAAATCCATTTATGATACACCCGCGACGTGCCCCCGCCGGAGTGAAATCATTCGGGCAGGGTTTCCAACCGCATTTAATTAATATCGGCGATTAGAAAGCGCCGATCCCGGAAACAGGTTGCCTTCTGCTATTTATTACAACTTAAAACCAACGGCAAGTGTTTTCCGCCAAAAGGTTCCTGTTTAAAGTTTGAATGCAATTCGATATTTTTAAATCCTGATTTATTTAACATTTGAACAATATCCTTGCTTTTCAAGGCCAATAATTTTGTTTCGTTTGAAATGACTTCATTTTCCATTTTCAACACCAAATCAGTTTGAAAAAGCACATGTTTTAAATCATTTTCAAAAAGATATTTGCGGATAAATTTTATGTTTTCAGTTTCAATTGAAGGAAGTTCTGAAACTTTTTCATCAACTATATAATCATAATTCAAAATTTGCAATAAAAATTTACCACCCGACTTTAATACTGAACTTACACCTTCAAACATTTGTAAAACTTGTTTTTCATCTTCAAGGTGAACCAAAGTATTTCCAAAGCATAAAACGATATCAAATTGTTCTGGCTGAAAATCAATTTTCAAATCCAACATATTTCCGTTTTGAAATATTGGATTTGGAGATATCAATTCTGATTCAAGTTTATTATTTCCGGCGAATCGGAATTCGCCGATCCCGTTATTTGCCTGCGTGATTAAATCTTCGTTTAAATCTATTCCTGTGACTTTTGCTCCTGAATTAGCCAATTGAATGGCCAGTTCTCCGGTTGCACAACCAATATCAAGAATTTGTTTTTCGTGCAAATCACCTGTTTTATTCTTTACAAAATTCAGTTGCGCCGGATTGGATGGAAATATCTCAGCATAATATTTTGAAATTGTAGTATAGAATTTATTTTGATTGTTTGTTTGCATCATTTTTACAATTTATCATTACTAATCGGGTGATGTGATTTTCAATCGCATTCATCTATTTGTTTTTAGGGATAACATCCCTTGGATGGATGCCATCCTGGGTTTTCACCATTTATTTTTCTATCCTCACTCTGGCATCGACTGCTAAAACATCCTTTTCGTTGCCGAGTAACGGGTTAATATCGATTTCCTTAATTTCGGTTGCAAAACGAAGCAAGCTGGAAAGCCGGACCAAAATATCAGCAAACTTTTCAATTTTTACCCCGGGTTGCTTTCTGAAACCTTTCAGTATTGGAAATGATTTCAGGCTCTTAATCATCGAAATGGCCTCATCGTGAGATAAAGGTGCAAGTCCTGAAGCAACATCTTTCATTACTTCCACATAAATTCCGCCCAATCCGCATAGAACAACATGGCCAAATTTATCTTCGTAAGTGGCGCCAAGAAAAAGTTCAGTCCCAGAAGCCATTTGCGCTATCAAAACCCCTTCTGCGCCATCAATTCCATTTAAATGATGGAACTCTTTTCGAACATCATCCAAATTCCGGACATTTAAAACAACACCGCCAACTTCGGTTTTATGGATTGGGCCAATTACTTTCATTACCAGAGGAAAACCCATTTTTGTTGCTGCCAAAACAGCCTGCGATTCGGTTTTTACCATCAGTTCTTTAACTCTTGGAATTCCTGCGGCATTAAATAATTTATGTATTGTTTCAGGCGATTGATAACCGCTCTTTGAATGATCAATTATTCTTCGAATCTCTTCAATGTCAATGCCTTCTATATACACATCGCCTTTCGACTGCCGAGGAGTATTCATTACCTTTGTAAGAGCCCGCCCAAGTAAAACCTCGTCGGGAAAATTTACATTTCCGTGAGATATGAAACCAGTAACAGCTTCTTTCACGTTGATCAGTGATGGAAGAATTGGGTAAATTGGTTTTTTGCAGATTTTCATCTTTTGGTCAAGCAGATCATAAACATCGCCGATGGGAAACAAACCCGGACTTCCGTAAATAACCGCCATACCGTCCACATCAAAATCCCGTTCACAGGCATCAATTATATCGCCCAGTTGTTCAGCTGTTCCGGTAGCTAAAAAATCGATCGGGTTTTCAACAGAAGAACCTTGAAATAATTTTTCTTTCAAAGCCGATTTTTCTGGCGAATCCTCAATTCGCGGAATTTTCAAACCACCAGCTTCCAGTGCATCCGTAAGCATCACTCCGGGGCCGCCGGCATGGGTAATTATGGCCAGTTTTCGTCCTTTTAGTTTGTTGCACATAAAAATGCTGGCAACAGTTGTTAACTCTTCGCGCCCGTAACAACGAACGATTCCTGCCTTTCGAAATAACGCATCAACCGCCGCATCCGATGAAGTTAAAGCGCCCGTATGCGATGAAGCCGCCCTGCTACCTGCCGATGAACTCCCGGCTTTAATTGCAGCAATTTTGCACCCTTTTTCAACCAGCGATATGGCATGAAATAAAAATTTATCTGGATCAGAAATAGTCTCAAGATAAAGTAATTTCACCTTTGAACTCGCCCCTTCTTCATACGTTTCATCCAGGTATTCAAGAATATCTTCAACGCCAGCCTGTGCGCTGTTACCTACCGAAAAAACGTTGGCAAAACGTAATCCTTTGGGAATTCCTGATTCAATAATAAAAACTGCAGTTGCACCCGAACCTGAAATAAAATCGCAACCTTTTGATGTTAATTCCGGAATTGGAGTAGTGAAAACACTTGTATGAAAAGGCGTCATAACCCCAATCGAATTGGGACCAATTAATGTTCCACCACAATGATTTACAACGTCTGCAATTTTCTTTTCCAGTTGTTTACCATTTTCATCAATTTCACCAAAACCGGCAGAGATAATTATAAAAGCTTTTGTATTTTTTTGTTCTGCCAAAACTTTAACTTTAGCAAGACAAAGTTGCGCAGGAATTGCCAACACAGCCAAATCGGTATCCGGTAAATCAAGCGCATTTTTAAAAGCTTTAACTCCTTGTATATAATTTACTTTTGGATTTACAGGATAAAGATTACCGTTAAACTTGTGATCAATAAGGTTTTTAAGGATTTTTCCTCCTGGCTTCGAAATATTATTTGAAGCCCCGATTATTGCAATACTATTTGGATGTAGTAATTTATTATGGATCATTCACCCGTATTTTGGTGGTTTAAAATTAGGGAAATTTGCACCAACGATTACTGATTTAATTCAATTTCTCGAAAAATGGTTAGTTTTAAAGAAAGTTTTTGAATGGGCGAATACAAAGAACAAAAGATTGTAGTTATTTTATCCTTGAACGAATCGGACCCGATTTTAATTGATAATGGGATTCAACTGGCAACTATTTTTAAAAAGGAACTTTGCCTTTTAATACATAACAGAAAAAAGCAAAATAAAATCCCCGGAAACTGGTTGAATCAGGTTGAAAACTATATTTCTGATATCAGGAATAACGATCCTGGGATTAAAGTTTCGCATTTAAAGCTATCGGAATCCAACAAAAATCTTCCCGATCATTTAGCAGATGAACATGAAGCTATTCTGATTATTACTTCTACAACATCGTTAACAAAATATTCTGATGCTTTGAAAGAAAGTCCGTTACCATTTCTTTTTGTTGACGAAAAGAGACCGGAGATTTCAATGTTCAAGAAAATAATTGTAGCTACCGATTTACGCAGCGAGAATAAAGACAGTGGACTTTGGAGCTCTTATTTTGGTAGATTTAATAAATCAGAAATTGTAATTGTTGCTGCAAACGACCGCTCAAAGGATGCACAAAATGAAGTTGCTCGTAATATTTTGGTAATGAAGAAACTGTATAAAAAGTTCAAAATTTCACATCAGATTTTTAAAGGCGAAAAATCGAGTTTAGGCAACTCTTTTGAAGCACTTGAAGTAGCGAACAAATCGGGTTGCGATTTATTGATAATTTTAGGAAGTTCGGTAATAACACCAATCGATTTGATTATTGGGCTACCCGAAAGAAAAATAATTAAACGAGCTGGATCATTGCCAATTTTAATAGTTAATCCCAGACGAGACAATTACATTTTATGCGACTGAA
>CAWKIX010000040.1:0-33329 GCA_963849775.1 uncultured Prolixibacteraceae bacterium
CCTGCCTAGATAATCAAACAGACTGAATTTAATCTCTTTTTCCATTAAATCTAAAGGATTAGGTGGGACTGGCCCCGAATTAATAAAATCAAGATTTTTAAATTCTGTGTTTTGAATTATTTCGTTCAAGGGCAATTTCTTCGTTTAAAAAAAGACTTAATCCGATTTGTCTTGCTTTTTAATAGCTGAATGTGAATTGCGAAAATCGAAATCTAACAAGAATGGTTTTTTTCCCCATTTGTGCATAAGAAGCTGCAATATTGAGTGCATTAAACGATTTTCCTTCACCAGATATACAGGACGTTAATAATATTGTTTTATGGGATTTTCCATTCAACGCAAAATTAAGGTTGGTCCTTAGTGTACGAAAGGTTTCCGCTGTTTTATCTGCTGGTGCAGAAATAAACACGTTTTTTTCTTTGCGGTTATTGTAATGAAAAACTTTACCTATGATGGACGCATTTGTAATACTTTCAATATCTTCTTGTGTTGAGACGGTAGTTTTAAGGGCTGTTTTAATTAACAAAATAGTTACTGGAATAATAAATCCTAAGAACAAAGCCATAATGTAATTTATCATATTTTTAGGGGAAACAGGGGAGAGACCAACCATATGGGCAGGTTCAATAATATATTGTCTGGAAGATTGGAAGCTTGGGTGATTTTTGCTTCGGCTTGTTTTTCAAGTAAATAGTTATAGATGGAATTATTTAAATTATAATTCCTTTGAATTCCGCCCATCCGCATTTGTGTTTTAGGAAGTTTACTTATTTCACTTTCTATTTGTTCTATTCTGTTTTGCATTTCGTTAATTGAAATATCATTGCTTCGTGCAGCTGCTGCAATGTTTTCTGAAACAGTATTTTTAAGATTTTTTATTTGTATGTCAAGACGGGTGACAATGGGATTACGTTCCTGATTATTTTTTATCAGATTAGCTTTTTTTGATTGTGCGGCAGAAAGTTCTTCAATGAGGTTATTGAGTAATGGATCTTGAACACCCATGGACGATGGCGGAACTATTTGGGTATCATCTGCATTCTTATTGTTATATTCGGATACATAATCATAATAACGTTTTTGAGTCATTAACTCCGCAAGTTGGTTTTGCAAATCCAATCGCTGTTGTGCTAACCTGGTAGCTTGTTCGTTTACATCCATTAACTTGTTTTGAGACATGAATTGTTGGAGACTGTTTTCTGTATGGTTTAAAGAAGTAGAAACTTCATTTAATTGCTTCTCAATATATTCGATAGTCATTTTAGCGAGGTGATTTTTTTTAGCCAGATTTGATGCAGAGTAAACCTGAATTAATTCGTTAATTACATCTTCACCTTGCTGAACAGAAGTGGTTTCCAAACTAATTTCAATAATGGTTGCTAACTTATCTGGAATACTAAATTCGAGGCTGCCCTCGTATTGGTGAACAAGTTGGTTAATAGTAGATAATTTAAAAGCGAAAAGCCTATTGTCATTTAAAAACAAACTGTCATTGTCGTTGATTGTTATTAAAAATTTAAAATCATCTGTTTTTATAATTTGTCCAACATTTCCTTTTAGGTTCAACACCAAATCTTTTTTTTCTCCAATCTTTTGTCCCGTTGAGTAATTATATATCATGGCATCCTGTTTCTGGACCTTTAATATATAGCTTCCATCCGAATTTAAACGAATGTCAAACATAGAGCCAACTAATTGAGGATGTTCTTTAAAGATAAATACTTTGAAAGGAGCCTCTTTGTAAGCATTGTAATATTGGTAATCTTTATATTCATAATAAGATACTTCCAAATCGAGGTTTTTAACTGTCTTTTCTATGGTCGGGTAGGATTTAATAATCTCCAGTTCGTTCTGAATATTTTGATTACGTTCAAGTAGTTCGCTATTTATGAAACTGGATTCACCATTTGACCGGTTAGTTCCTGATTCTACTTTTAACAAAAATGTAGAAGAAACTTTATAAGTTGGTATTGCATATCGGTTGTAAACATAAGCAAAACCTAGTGCTAAGATAATGCATGGAACGATAATCCATATATTTCGAAAAATTAGCTTGATTGAATTTATTATGATGGGAAAATTATCCTGATCATGCAAAGTCTTTTGACTCATAATACTGTAATAAATGGTTATTTAATTTTCAAACTTTATTGACCAAAGACCGTGTAAAATAATATGGCCGTTGATAGTGATGATAAAAGAATCTGAAATGGAAACTGTCTTATGCCCCAGAATTTTTTTGGCATTGGTTTAACGTATACCAAATCATTAGGGCGAATGTAATAATACTCTGATGACATTAGTTTAGAGGATGTCAGGTCAATGTTAATACGTAAATTTTTTCCATTTTCATTGCGGGTCAAAATTACATCATTGCGGTCTCCATATTCCGTAATATCACCTGCTAAACTAAGGGCATCGAGTATGGTGAATTTTTCCTGCGAGAAGGAAAAATGACCCGGACTCTGAACTTCTCCAAGCACTGAAACAAAGCGATTTACTAATTTGATTGTTACTGTAGGTTTACTTAAAATATGATTTAATGAATCCTGTAGGATAGCACTAACCTCTGGAATTGTTTTATCCTCAACATGAATATTCCCAATGACAGGCATTTGTAAAAATCCCTCTTTGTCAATCGTATATGACATGAGGTACGCTCCAAAGGGCTGAATATTTCCATCAATATTGTTATTCTGTTGGATACTAAGTTGATTGAAAAATATTTGTTGAGGGGTCGTCCAAACTTTTGATATGTATATAAAGTTCGTCTTTAGCTTTCAGTTTATATTCCTGAATATCGGCATCATTAAAGGACTTAATTTCTCCTTGATTGCTAGATAAGTCACGCAGGTATTCCACATCTCGCTGTGAAACGCAGGATGAAAAAAATAGTATAATATTTAAAATCATTAACGGTAATGTTCCAACCTTTTATATAACTTGTGGTATTTGTTTATTCTCATGGCTTGTTGAATCTTTTTAGTAAAACTATTTAATTTTTATTTAGCCCATTTATAATTTTTCTTTTTTTCACTGTCCATCACCGGTAAATACTACTTTAATCGTTTTTAAAATAATAATAAGATCGAGTTTGAGTGACCAGGTATCGATGTACTGCATGTCCATTTTCATCCATTGATCAAAAGGAATATTGTTTCTTCCCGAAACCTGCCAGATGCAAGTAATTCCGGGTTTCATACTTAATCTGCGTTGTTGCCATCTTTCGTATTGTTTTACTTCTGAAGGAATAGGCGGACGCGGTCCCACAATTGCCATCTCACCTCTCAGTACATTAAAGAATTGAGGCAATTCATCTATTGATGTCTTTCTCAGAAATTTTCCGATTTTTGTAACTCTTGGATCGTTTTTAATCTTAAATACAGGCCCCTGCTGTTCGTTTTTATCCAATAATGTTTTTTGCAAGCTTTCAGCATTTACCACCATTGTCCTGAATTTATAACAATAAAATTGTCTCCCATTCAGACCTGTTCTTTTTTGAAGGAAAAAAACCGGTCCTCCATCAAGCTTAATAATAACAGCAATGAGTAACATAAAAGGAGATAGAACCGCAAGTATGAGAATTGATAATATAAAATCCAGAATTACCTTAAATTTCAACGCCAGATAATTATCCGGGGTATTTCTGAAAGTGATAAAGGGCATTTGATTTAAGAATGAGAGATGAGGACTGCATTTTTACATAATTCAGCAACATCGATTGCATCCTGAAAACTACACCCACTTCAGCGCAGGCATAAATAAATTTTTGAATTTCATTCTGATCCAAAGAACTTTTACAGTAGAATACCTCGTCAATGGTACTTTCATCAATTATCTTTGAAAGATTCGGTTCATACGGTACAATATTATATCCGTTTTTGTATTTGCTTGTTATTAATTTGTCATCTGACATGATGGCCCAAATTCGATATCCCCAGTCTTTCGTTTCAATCAGGCGGTCAATAAAATAATATGAATCTGAATCCGCAATGATTAAAATCTGTCTCGTATTCATTCCCTTTCTTCTTATATATTTCATCGTTGCAGACAGAATGAATTTAAAGGAATATAATACAGTAAAATTCAATATTGCAAACACTCCCAATACCAATCTTGAAATTGAATCGAGGTCTAAAATTTCAATGGAAGCGTATAATAAAATATTACCAATAACATATTACCGTAAAATATTCTGCAAAAGTAATGGAATACATTTTTATTCGCCCAACCCTTCCCAGGTTTGCCTGCTCGAGCAGCAGTATCCACAGAGGAACAAGGATAAACAAAAGTATCTTGTACTGCGCAGAATCCCATGAAACCGGTTTTAAGTAAGTATGAGTAATTTGCATCGCACTCAAAAAACACCCCAAAGTTAATAATACCTGAAAAACAACACTTAATTTTTCAAGCACAGGTTCTCTTTCTTTAAGCATGATAAGGTTTTTAAATGTCGGAAATAATCGTTTCAGGTTTGATAACAAATTTTCTGGGTTTTTTAAATACCTAAATAAAATAGTTATTCGTTCTGTGTAGTATATTCTTCCCATTACTATTTTTGTCCTTTTTTTAACAAAAATTTACGGGTTCCCCTTTGTCAGTCACAATTTAACGACATGTATTGAACATTGGAAAACCCTTTTGTGGCAAAAAATATGATTAATTTATCGAATATGAAAAGTTATGTTTATCCAATTAGGTTTGTAAATATCTTTAAAAAAACAAATTACAAATTAAATTATTATTTCAATTTGCAATTTCAGCAATATGTAAAACAATTATAATGCCTTAAAATATTTTTATAAAAAAATTGGATTAACTCATTTTGAAACAACACGTTAAGTATTTGATCTTTTGTTCTATGACAATCTGATCCATTTTATTATTTCTTAATAAGGGACATACAGTCCAAAATTGGGAGGCTAATACTGGCAACGGCATGGAGCTTGTATCCATAATAATTGAGTTCTTATCGAAGTTTACCTTCAAGTTGTGTATTAGTTCATTTGTCTTTTGTCTTGAATCTCTTTTTGCTGTCATTGGTCATTTGCAATGGGTAAATGATTGAATGCGAGAATGCTTCAATGCGTGAATGCTTTAATGATTAAATTTATTTTTCTGTTTTGAATTTCTTGTAGCTTGTAGCTCGTAGCTTGTAGCTTTCGTCTTGCGTCTTTTGTCTTGCTTTTTGTCTTGTGTCTTGTGTCTTGTGTCTTGTGTCTTGTTTCTTGCGTCCTTTAATCTATGTACAAAGTAACAAAACATCTTACTGCACATAACTCTTTGCTATTCGTCTTTTTGCCAGATTAACAATATCGGTTTGTCTTTTAAAAAGTGTTCTGTTTGTTCTTTGGTTAGCGATACATAAATGATTTTTTTACCGATTAGTGTTTCCGCCTTACCGACGAGTGTTTTTATATAAGCTTCGTCAAGGTTTTCACCAACCAGTACCAGCTCTATAGTGTCGGAATCAATGCCATTTGCAAAGCTTCCGGAAAGGAATGCAGAATCGAGATTTCCGACCTGGCTGGTTACACGGTCAACGATTTTATCGATACCTACCATTTTTTGAAGGATATGATTGATATCTTCAAAAAGCGGATGGCTGGTGTTTGCCTTAAAGTAACGTTTATTTGCCTTGTAACTGTCGGTGATTAAGCCGGCATTCATAAAACGGTTTAATTCCTGGTGAATGGCGTTTGTCGATTCCCCAAATTCCTTTTGCATTCCTCTTAAGTGACTCTGATTGTCGCTATTCAAAAAGAGTTTCATTAAAAGTTTAATTCTGGTTTTGGATGTTATTAGTGAATCGAGCATAAATGGTTTTTATTTTGTTATATCCCTGCATAATGGGATATTATTATAGGGCTTTATTTCTTCGTATTGTGCTTTGGGCTTTATACATTCAATTATACTTATTGGCTTTTTTTATTTTTTGAAAGCTTCCGGGATAAAAGACTTGCATTTACCGTTTAAATCACTGAATCACTGTAATCTAAAAATTCGGGGAAAATAAGATTAGATGGTTGAAAGGCCCGGTTTAGTAACTACTCCGTCCTCTCAGTTACATTTGTTTTGTATGAGTTGAGACAGGATTGTTCAATTATTATAATCAATAACGATTCTAAATGTAATTAAACATTTTGATTCATAGGATACATTGGTTTGATATTTTCCCAAAATGGGAATAACCGCCACAAAACGAGAATGTCACAAAAAGCTGATTTTCATAAGCTTAGACTTATTTATTTTGATTTAATTTAAAATGATTATAATTGAAATAGTGATTTAAACCTCTCTTTTAACGGCGAATATTTGGGATTAATTTAAAAACAGAATATTCCGAGATTGTTAATGACAGGTTTTTATAAAAAACTCTATATGAAGCAAATACATATTCCGTCTAATGATGTCATTTCGACGATCCCGATAGCTATCGGGAGAGGAGAAATCTCTCCTGGTAGAAACAGATTTCTTCCCGGGTTCTCGGGATACCTCTTTCGAAATGACAGCTCCGATTATCAGTCATCGCCTCATTATGCCAAAGAATTTTGGGTAAACCCTGCCAATGACAATAGGTTAGGTTTCATCATGGCTTTTGGAGCCCGCCTGAACCAATTAACCGGGCAGGGAATTTGTCCACTTTTACCCGGACAGTAGTGTTATTGAATCCAGGAATGAGCTAAAAGATGCATTTTTTTGTTATTGTAAACGTAAAGTATTAAATTAGCCTAATTAGGCGAGAAAACAGAAAAAATCATTTTAATTTTTGGTGCATCCAAACTATTTTAATATAATTGCATCCGAATTAAAAAATTCTCATCCCCGCTACGATTGTTCCAATATTTTTTCAAGAATTAAAAATCAACGCAAGGAATAATATTATTTAAATAATGTACGATATTTTAGAATTAAACAAGAAGCTCCTTCCTGAGCTGAGGGAAATTGCCAAAGAATTAAATATTAAGCGAGTTGAATCATTCAAAAAGCAAGATTTGGTATATAAAATCCTGGACACTCAGGCAATTAAAGAAGCAGAGAAAAAGGAGCGAAAAAATACTGCCGGTGAGCAGAACAAAGAAGAGAAAGGAATTAAAAATTTCCTTCGCAAAAAATCTTCCGATGAAGAGAATCAAAACAACTCCAATGGCGATCGTGGGAAACGTCCCCGTCGTGAACGGTTAGATCCGATTGTTAAGCACGAAAAAGTAGAGACAGGTAAAAGAAAACAGGCACAACAACAACGCGATCAATCAAACGTTCAATCGCGCCAGGATCAGATAAAAGCGATTATTAAAGGTTTTAATAAAGACAAAGCTCCGGCTTCAAAAGATGAAAATTCATCAGGAGATATTACCAATAAAACAAAATCTATGTGGGATCAATCATCTGAAGAAAAAAAACCATTGGTAGAAAAATCAGAACCAAAGAAAATTGTTCATAATGTACAGGCGAAAAAAGAACATGCTCATAAAAAACATGTTGTTGAAGAACAACCTTTGGATAACAATGATGATAATGATGTAACTGAAAATACCAATCAGGAACCTAAAGTGGAACCTAAAGTGGAAAAGCATGTACATCATGTTGAAAAACAAAATCAAAATAACGGTCAAAGAGGTGGCAGGCAAAAAACAAGACATTATGAATTCGAGGGAATTATAACCAACACAGGTGTTTTGGAAATTTTGCAGGACGGATATGGATTTCTTCGCTCTGCAGATTATAACTACCTGAATTCACCCGATGATATTTATGTTTCACAGTCGCAAATTAAATTGTTTGGTTTAAAGACCGGCGATATGGTGAAGGGAACAATTCGCCCGCCAAAAGAAGGTGAAAAATATTTTCCCTTAATTAAAGTGGTTGAGATTAACGGACGGAGTCCCGATTATATTCGCGATCGTGTTCCTTTTGATCACCTGACCCCACTTTTCCCTGACGAAAAATTCAACTTAACCGGAAACGGACATGATAATCTGTCAACACGGATTATGGATATGTTCACACCAATTGGTAAAGGGCAGCGCGGTTTAATTGTTGCTCAGCCAAAAACCGGTAAAACGGTACTTTTAAAAGAAATTGCCAATGCAATAGCCGCTAACCACCCGGAGGTTTATATGATCGTTCTTTTAGTAGATGAACGTCCGGAAGAGGTTACCGATATGGCTCGAAGTGTAAATGCTGAAGTAGTTGCTTCAACATTTGATGAACCTGCCGACAAGCATGTACGAGTTGCAAATATCGTTCTTGAAAAAGCAAAACGTATGGTTGAATGTGGTCATGATGTGGTAATACTTCTTGACTCGATTACCCGTTTGGCAAGAGCTTATAATACCGTTCAGCCAGCTTCAGGAAAAGTACTTTCAGGTGGTGTTGATGCCAACGCTTTGCATAAACCAAAACGTTTTTTCGGTGCTGCAAGAAACATCGAGGAAGGTGGTTCACTTACTATAATTGCAACCGCACTTACTGAAACCGGTTCAAAAATGGATGACGTTATTTTTGAAGAATTTAAAGGAACCGGTAATATGGAATTACAGCTCGACAGAAAACTTTCAAACAAAAGAATATTTCCTTCGGTTGATATTCCTGCGTCAAGTACGCGTCGTGAAGATTTATTGTTCTCAAAACAAATCATCGACAAGTTATGGATTTTACGTCATTACCTGGGCGGCATGAATTCTTTGGAAGCAATGGATTTTATGAAAACAAGGTTAATGCGCGCAGAATCAATGGAAGAATTTCTGGCATCAATGAACGACGAATAATATCGTAATTATATAATCAAATTAAAGCAGGCTTTTTGAGTCTGCTTTTTTTGTTTGGATGTAGCTGGTATCGTATGCGGTAAATTTATTACCCTGCTTTTTAAGAATGTAGTATGTTATTTTAATATTAACCATTCAATTTATCCCGATAAGTCAATTTCGATTGTCCGGATAATTCCATTTTTCCGTAAATTATTTCTTCCGTCTGTTATGCCAAAATCCCGCACATTTCTCATATACATTTAAATATCAGCTATATGCAGCACCACAAACAGATATAAAACCTTTTATTCATATTTTTACGTTCGAAAGAATTTATCCAATTAAATACGTATCTGTATAAATTTCAAAAAATGATTATTTTTAATAGATATAAATAGCATAAAAAAACTATTTTTGCTATCCATGGATAGCAACTATAAGTGGAAACTGACTATTTTTGCATAAAATATTTACAATTGGATTTTTTTCAGATTACACATAAATCATTGCTCGAGAGCACCAAGACAACCATTAAAAGGGAGCTGAGGAAAGATATTGACTGGAGTCAGCAACTTATTTGTATAAAAGGTTTCCGGGGTGTTGGAAAAACAACTTTCCTGCTCGACTACATCAGGCAGCATTTTCAGGACGATAATTCTGCATTGTACATCAACCTGAACAATTTTTATTTCACAAAACGAAAGATAAGTTCTTTTGCCGATGAGTTTGCAAAAAGGGGGGGTAAGGTTCTGATTCTTGACCAAATTCAGAAATATCCTGACTGGTCATCCGACCTCAGAAAATGTGTGAATGAGATTCCTGACCTCAGAATAGTTTTTACTTCTTCGCCTGTAATTAGGATAGCAGAAGGAAATCCTGATTTACAGGGAATTGCAAAAATTCATCATCTTGAAGGCCTTTCATTCCGAGAGTTTTTGAATTATCAGACAAAAAGCAATTTCAGGTATTATACTTTTGATGAAATCATTGAGAATCATTTACAAATTGCACAGGAAATCGTTTCACAAGTTCGCCCTTTGGCTTATTTCGATGATTACCTGAAATACGGTTATTTTCCTTATTTCATCGATGATCCGAGTTTTTATGCTAACCAGTTGCTTAAGCATATTAATTTAGCGCTGGAAATTGACATTCCATATATCAATCAAATTGAGTTAAAATATTTATCGAAACTCAGGAAACTGTTGCACATCATAGCTTCAGAAACACCATTTACGCCAAATGTTAGTAAATTGGCCACCTCAGTTCAAACATCACGGGCAACAATTATGAATTACCTCAATTATTTAAAAAATGCACGGTTAATTCAGTTGCTGTATTCCAATGGCGATGAAGAACAAATGAAAAAGCCAGACAAGGTATATTTGCATAATACGAACCTTATTTATGCCATTGCCCCTGGAAATACAGATAGTTTGCATTTGCGTCATACGTTTTTTTACAACCAGGTGAGTTACAAATGTTTGCTAAACAGTTCTGAAAAGGGCGATTTTAAGGTAAATGGAAAGTATCATTTTAATGTGGGCGGCAGAAAGCTTGAACCTGAAGAAGGCGTTTACGCAGCATCAGATGTAATAGAAGTTGGAGAAGGGAACAAGATTCCACTTTGGCTTTTTGGATTTTTATATTAATTGAAATTTTCATAAAGAATAATTATAAAACAGAATAAATAACGTTTAAAATGGCAAAAAAGAAAAAATTCATTACATGCGACGGAAATTATGCGGCAGCATATATGAGTTACATGTTTAGTGAAGTAGCATGCATCTATCCTATTACTCCATCTTCAACAATGGCTGAATATGTGGATGAATGGGCTGCTTTTGGGAAGAAAAATATGTTTGGCAGGCCGGTTCGTTTGGCCGAAATGCAAAGTGAAGCAGGTGCTGCTGGTGCAGTTCACGGTTCTTTGCAATCAGGCGCCTTAACATCAACATACACTGCATCGCAAGGTATTTTGTTAATGATACCGAACATGTATAAAATTGCCGGTGAATTATTACCAACCGTATTTCATGTTAGTGCACGTGCAGTTGCCGGTCACGCGCTTTCAATTTTTGGCGACCATAGCGATGTTTACGCATCTCGTCAAACCGGATTTGCAATGATTGCTGCCGGTTCAGTGCAGGAAGAAATGGATTTAGCCGGTGTTGCTCATTTGGCAACATTAAAATCAAGAGTGCCTTTCTTGCTTTCTTTGATGGTTTCCGTACATCTCACGAAATGCAAAAAATTGAGGCCATTGATATGGAAGACATGGTGCCGATGGTTGATATGGAGGCATTGCAGGAATTCAGAAACCGTGCATTAAATCCTGAAAACCCAGTAACCCGCGGTACTGCCCAAAATCCGGACATTTTCTTCCAGGCAAAAGAATCTGCCAATAAGTTCTACGATGCAGTTCCTGATATCGTGTCAAACTACATGGATCAGATTAGCAAACTTACCGGAAGAAAATACCGTCCGTTTGATTATTACGGAGACCCGGAAGCTGAAAACATTATTATTGCTATGGGTTCGGCAACTGAAACAATTAAAGAAACCATAGATTATCTTACTTCTCAGGGTAAAAAAGTCGGATTAATTTCTGTTCACCTCTTCCGTCCGTTCTCAGCAAAATATTTTATGGAAGCGCTTCCAAAAACTACAAACGTATTGCTGTTCTTGACCGTGCAAAAGAACCCGGTGCCGCTGGTGAGCCTTTGTATCTTGATATTCGCTCACATTTCTACGGAAAAAAAAATGCACCTGTAATT
Source organism: uncultured Prolixibacteraceae bacterium (assembly GCA_963849775.1). GTDB lineage: Bacteria > Bacteroidota > Bacteroidia > Bacteroidales > Prolixibacteraceae > Draconibacterium. The sequence goes on from CAWKIX010000040.1 coordinate 11,531, forward strand.
GTTGGCGGTCGTTACGGTCTTGGTTCAAAAGATACAACTCCTTCTCAAATTCTTTCGGTTTATGAAAACCTTGAAATGAAAGAACCTAAAAACGCTTTCACTATTGGTATTGTTGATGATGTTACATTTAAATCATTACCATTAAAAGAAGAAGTTGATATAACTCCAAAAGGAACTTATCAGGCTAAATTTTATGGTTTAGGATCTGACGGTACTGTTGGTGCAAACAAAAACTCAATTAAAATTATTGGTGATGCCACCGATAAATATTGCCAGGGATATTTCCAGTACGATTCAAAAAAATCGGGTGGTTTTACCTGTTCACACCTTCGTTTTGGCGATAAGGAGATTCGTTCAACATACCTGGTAACTACCCCCGACTTTGTTGCATGCCATGTTCCTGCATACCTTAATTTATATGATGTTTTGAAAGGGTTGAAAAAAGGTGGTTCATTCCTGTTGAACTCCATTTGGAATGAAGAGGAAACAAAAGAAAAGCTTCCTGACCGCATGAAAAAATACCTGGCAGAAAACGAAATTAAATTCTATATTATTAATGGTACTAAATTGGGTGAAGATCTGGGTCTGGGAACACGTACAAATACCATTATGCAATCGGCATTCTTTAAAATTACCGGTGTAATTCCTTACGATGTAGCTGTTGATGAAATGAAAAAGGCCATTGTAAAATCGTATGGTAAAAAAGGCGAACGCATCGTTAACATGAACTATGCTGCTGTTGAAGCTGGTGGTATAAATGTGAAAACAGTCGCTGTTCCTGCTGAGTGGAAGAAAATTAAATTAGCTGGTGAAGAAGAACAAACAAAACGTCCGGAATACATTTCAAAAGTTGTGGATGTGATCAATGGCCAGCGTGGTGATGATCTTCCTGTTTCAACTTTTATTGGAAGCGAAGATGGTTCATTCCCGCTCGGAACAGCTGCTTATGAAAAACGTGGTATTGCAGTGAACGTTCCTGAATGGCAGGCTGAAAATTGTATTCAGTGTAACCAGTGTGCTTACGTTTGTCCTCACGCTGCAATTCGTCCATTCCTGATGACTGAGGAAGAAGTAAATGCTTCTCCTGAAGGAACTGAGGTACGCACAGCAACTCCGGCAAAAATGTTTCAGGACCTGAATTTCCGTATCCAGGTAAGTGTTCTTGATTGTACCGGTTGCGGTAACTGTGCCGATGTTTGTCCTTCAAAAGAAAAAGCTCTGATTATGAAACCACTTGGAACTCAGCAGTCGGAAATTGAACGTTGGGATTATATGGTTGACAAAGTTTCGTTAAAGGAAAAAGTGGTTGATAGAACCAAATCAGTTAAAAACTCGCAGTTTGCTCAGCCACTTTTTGAGTTCTCAGGAGCGTGTGCCGGTTGTGGCGAAACTCCCTATATAAAACTGATTACCCAATTATACGGTGAAAGAATGATGGTTGCCAATGCAACCGGTTGTTCTTCTATTTATGGTGGTTCAGCACCTTCAACTCCATATTGTAAACATAAAGATTCAGGACATGGACCGGCCTGGGCAAACTCTCTGTTTGAAGACAATGCTGAATATGGTTTTGGCTTTGCAGAAGGTGTTCATGCTCAGCGCGACAGAATTGCAATGCTAATGAATGAAGCGTTAAACAACGGCGCTTCTCAAGATGAAAAAGATGCATACGCCAACTGGTTGCTGAATAAAGAAAATGCTAATGAATCGGTGGTAGCATCAAAACAAGTGTTGGAAGTAATTGAAAAAAGCAACCATGATGTAGCCAAAGAAATTCTGAAGCTAAAACAATACCTCATCAAAAAATCGATCTGGGTATTTGGTGGCGACGGTTGGGCTTACGATATCGGTTACGGTGGTTTAGACCACGTAATGGCCAGCGGGCAGGACATCAATGTTTTGGTAATGGATACCGAAGTTTATTCAAATACTGGTGGTCAATCTTCAAAAGCTACACCGGTAGGAGCAGTTGCCAAATTTGCTGCATCGGGTAAGCGTATTCGTAAAAAAGACCTTGGTGCAATGATGATGAGTTATGGTTATGTTTACGTTGCACAGGTTGCAATGGGCGCTAATCAAACTCAATATTTCAAAGCATTAAAAGAGGCTGAAGCATATCCCGGACCATCAATTATAATTGCTTATTCTCCTTGTATTAACCACGGATTACGTGCCAGTATGGGCCGTAGCCAGGAAGAAGAGAAAAAAGCAGTGGAATCAGGATACTGGCATCTTTTCCGTTACAATCCGCTTCTGGAAGAAGAAGGAAAAAATCCTTTCCAGTTGGATTCGAAAACTCCTGATTGGGGTAAATTTCAGGAATTCCTGAACGGTGAGGTTCGTTATACTTCATTGAAGAAATCGTTCCCTGCCATTGCTGATGAACTATTCAGTGCAGCAGAAGATAATGCTAAATGGCGCTACAATTCTTACGTAAGAATGTCAGCAATGGATTTTTCTAAAAAAGAGGAATAAAAAAACCTTACTATATTAAATTGCCGTTGTAACGAAAGTTGCAGCGGCTTTTTTATATCGTAATATTTGATGAAAATTCAAATACTTGACCAGCTTTCGTTAAACCAATCGTTATTTTTTAATTCTATTTATTAAATTCGTCCGGTACTAAAATTAAACCTACATGAAAACTACATTATTTACCTTGATTTTTTTGGCCGTGAGCATATCCGGTTTTACACAGAATTATAAAGAAGAGGCAAAAATAATTGCAAACAGTGATAAGATTTACCAATTGGTTCCTGAAGAACCAAAAGTGGAAATTCTTGGTGATGGATTTAACTGGGCAGAAGGTCCATGCTGGATTCCTTCAGAACAAAAATTTGTATTCTCCGATGTAAAAGAAAATACAGTTTTCGAATGGACAGAAAAAGGGGGAATTAAACCTTACCTAAAACCATCAGGTTATACCGGAGAACGGGAAAGAGGCGGTGAAATGGGATCAAACGGGTTAACCATGAGTCCTGATGGCAAACTCGTACTCGCTATGTGTGGCGACCGCAGAGTTGCTTCAATAAGTGATGTTGCCAATCCGAAACCTGAATTTACCACATTGAGTGGCAGTTATGATGGTGAAAAATTTAATAGCCCTAATGACTTGGTTTTTGCTAAAAACGGAGACTTGTTTTTTACCGATCCTCCTTACGGTTTGGAACAGGGAATGAGAGATCCTTTGAAAGAGATGGATTACCAGGGTGTTTTTAAAGTTGATAAAAACGGAAAAACAACGCTGTTAACGAAGGAACTTGCCTACCCGAACGGAATTGGAATATCTCCGGATGGTAAAAAATTATATGTTGCCAGCTCTGACCCTAGAAATGCAGTTTGGATGGTTTATGATTTAACCCCTGATCATTTAATCGAAAACGGAAAAGTATTTCTAAAACCGGAAGTAACTGACAGGCGCTCAATGCCCGGAAATCCTGACGGAATGGCAATTCACCCATCAGGTTGGTTATTTGCTGCAGGTCCCGGTGGTATTTGGATCATTACTCCTGAAGGCGAACATTTAGGAACAATCTTTACCGGTGAACTTACTTCAAACTGCACGTTTAACGAAGACTACTCCTATTTGTATATGACAGCAAACCACAAGGTGCTGCGCATGAAAATTAAAACTCCTTAAGCTGGAAAAAAATTATCGGTTTAGTTTTAAACCACATAACTGAATTATTAGAAAGTGGTTACAAAATTCCCGTCAAACTATTTTGGTAATCACATTGATTGTATTAGAAAATTATCACAATTAATTTAAATACTCGCTTAAATATTTTTATATTGCTATTTCGTAGCAATTATAATCTAAAACTATAAAATCAGATGAAACTAAATCTACTCCAATTGTTATTCCGTTTCCAATACAGAACAAAACAACATTTCAAACTGGTATTTATTGTTTTTCTCGCTATGTTGCTGATTTCAACCAATGGTAAAAGTCAAACAGGCGGAAAAATGAAAATGTGGTACGATAAACCTGCAACTCTTTGGAATGAAGCATTACCTGTTGGTAACGGAAGGCTTGGAGCAATGATTTATGGCACTCCTGCCAGCGAAAAAATTCAGCTAAACGAAGAGACATTTTGGTCGGGCGGACCATCAAACAATAACAATCCAAAAGCATTGGATGCGCTACCTGAAATAAGAAGTTTAATTTTCAGTGGAAATTACAGCGAAGCTGAATCGATGATAAACAGTAACGTTACAGCTACAACATTGCATGGGTCAATGTATCAGGTAATCGGAAACCTGAATCTGGCATTTACCGGGCATAACAATTATTCCAATTATTATCGTGAACTTGACCTCGAAGATGCCATTTTTACTACCACCTATGATGTAGAAGGAGTAACATACAAACGTGAAGTATTTTCATCTCAGCCTGATCAGGTAATTGTTGTAAGGCTTTCGGCAAGCGAAGCTGAAAAACTAAATTTTTCAGCCTATTTTAACGGTTCATTGAGCAAAACAATTACAGCAATTGATGCCAATACCCTTGAAATGACCGGACTTTCAGGTTCTCATGAAGGTGTTACAGGACAGGTAAAATTTACCGCCCGTGCAAAAATTATGAACACTGGCGGAACTACTGCAATTTCATCCAACAGAATTAATGTTACCAATGCCACAGAAGTGGTTATCCTTATTTCAATTGCCACTAATTTTGTAGATTACAAAACACTCACTGCTGATGAAACAGCAAAATGCATTAATTATCTTGAAACTGCTGAACCTAAAGATTATTCGGAACTGTTAAACAACCACATTACTGCATTTCAAAAATATTTCAACCGTGTAAATTTCGATTTGGGTTCTTCCAGTTTATCTCAATATCCTACCGATGTAAGAATTAAAAATTTCGCACTTACGAAGGATAAGGAACTTGTTGCCATGTATTACCAGTTTGGCCGTTATTTGCTCATTTCAAGTTCACAACCCGGCGGCCAGCCAGCGAACCTGCAGGGAATCTGGAATGAAAGTACCAGTCCATCGTGGGATAGCAAATACACTGTAAACATTAATACCGAAATGAATTACTGGCCGGCAGAGAAAACAAATCTTTCAGAAATGCATGAGCCTTTGATTCAGATGATAAAGGAACTTTCGGAAACCGGACAAACTACTGCAAGTACCATGTATGGATGCGATGGCTGGGTGATACATCACAATACCGACATCTGGAGAATTGGCGGAGTTGTTGACGGCGCTTTCTGGGGAATGTGGCCCATGGGTGGTGCATGGCTTTCGCAACATCTCTGGGAAAAATATTTGTATAGTGGCGATCTGGAATACCTTGACTCCATTTATCCAATCCTCAAATCGGCATGTGAATTTTACCAGGATTTTCTAATTGAAGAGCCCACCAACAACTGGCTGGTTGTTAGTCCTTCTGTTTCTCCTGAAAATGCGCCTTCCGGTCATGGAACATCAATATCTGCCGGAACAACAATGGATAATCAAATTCTGTTTGATCTATTTACTAAAACGATAAAAGCAGCATCATTGCTTAACCGCGACGAATCACTGATGACCGAATTTCAAAATATTTTAGACCGGCTTCCTCCGATGCAGATCGGACGATTCGGACAATTACAGGAATGGATGGAAGATTTGGATAATCCGAGTGACCATCACCGCCATGTTTCACATTTGTACGGATTGTATCCGAGTAACCAGATTTCGCCTTATTCATCGCCTGAATTATTTAATGCAGCACAGACTTCGCTTGAACAGCGTGGTGATGCATCAACCGGTTGGTCGATGGGCTGGAAAGTAAATCTTTGGGCTCGTTTGCTTGACGGAAACCATGCACATAAACTGATTACAGATCAGTTAACGCTGGTTGATCCTTCGGTAACCGGAGGAGAAAGTGGCGGAACTTATCCTAACTTTTTTGATGCCCACCCTCCGTTCCAGATTGATGGTAATTTTGGCTGTACTTCAGGAATTACCGAGATGTTAATGCAAAGTCACGACGGCAGTATTCATATTTTACCTGCGCTGCCCGACGAGTGGAAGGAAACCGGCGAAATAAGCGGATTAAGGGCCATTGGCGGATTTGATGTTAGTTTTAACTGGGAAGATGGCATTGTAAAAGAGATGGTGATCAAATCAAATCTTGGCGGAAACTGCCGTTTGAGAGTGCCCAATGAACTTGCACTGTCCGATGGAACGTTCTTAACGCCAGCCGAAGGTGACAATCCAAATCCTTTCTTTGAAACAGCGCAAATAAAAGATCCGATAGCTTCAGATGCAGCCAGTGATGAAATCGATTTGGCTCCTGCTTTTATGTATGACATGGAAACTGAAGAAGGCGAAATTTATACCCTGGTTTTTGCTGAAAGTCCTGAATTCGAATATGCTGAAATTAAAAACAATACACCCGACCAAATCAGTTTAACAGTAAGCGAAAATCTTAAACAAAAAGAAAACTTTGAAGGTTTTGCAGTTAAAGTTGACGGGCAGCCTGCCGACATCGACAGTGTGGTTATGGGCGAAAATATGACGCAACTTATTGTTCATTTAAAAAACAATGTATCGAATAACAACGAGATTTTAATTTCTTACAGTGATGGAAATGTGGTCTCAACGATTGAAAAACCACTTGTAAGTTTTACTGATACCATTGTAAATAATTTAATCGATGGTGCAACTCCATTAATCAAAGAAATTAAAACCAGCAACGACGGGCAATCGGTAATTATAAGTTTCAATATGAACATGGCGGTGCCAACCAATCTGGATGCATTTGCCTTAAATGCTGAATACAACGGAGCCATTCCGGTTTCAATTACCCAAAGTTCTTTTGCAGAAAATGACTCAACCACTATCATTTTAACAGTTGATGAACAACTTTATGCCGATTATGAATTGTATCTTTCCTATTCAGGAAATTCTTTTGAATCGGCAACTGGCGGAGCATTGCCAACTTTCTCAAACGAAGAGGTGCTCAATAATTCGCCGGCAATGTCATTCACTATTGAAGGTGCCGAAATAAGCGCTGATGGTGAAACTGCAACGGTGACCTTTACAAAACAGCTGGCTTTTGGGTTAAGCCGCGAAAGGTATTTTACGCTTAAAATAAACGGTAAAGCTGCTGGCGCCAATTTACAGGTAACAGAAAACGGTATCATCATTACATTTGCAACTCCAATTCGTTATGGAGATGTGGTAACATTAAGTTATACCCCCGGTTTTATTGAAGCTCCTGATTCCGGAAAACTTGAGGCATTTACTGATTTTGAGTTTGAAAATACGGCAGTAGAACCTGAATGGCAAATTGTTCCGGGTAAAGTTGAAGCTGAAAATTATTTTACTCAATCTGGTACTGAAACCGAAGAAACCGGAGATGATGGAGGTGGTTTAAACGTAACATCCTTTGATAAAGACGACTGGCTGGAATATGCGGTTGATAATACTTCTGCACACTCAGAGTTTTCTGTTAACTTAAGGGTTGCAGCATCTGGTGGTGGTGGAAGTCTGAATTTATATCTCGATGGTATTAAGGAATTTAGCACCTATTTTAGCAGCTCGGGCGGGTTACAGAAATACAAAACAGTAACAAAAGATATTGAACTAACACCCGGCAAACACTACATAAAAGTTGAGGCCAGTCTGGGTGGATTCAATGTGAATTATATCGACCTGATTGATAAAAATGCTACCGGCATTAACCAATTAAAAAGCGGTAGTTTGAAAGTATATCCAAATCCGGCAAGCACTGAAATAACCATTGAATCGACAGGAATGAATTTCAACCGGATTGAAGTGCTGGATGCAAGAGGAACTGTTGTTCTGGATAAATTAACTGACAGCCACTCCAAATTGGTTAAACTTCCGGTGAGTCTTGCGGATGGTCTTTATTTCATAAAGGTTTCAGATGGTGAAAAATCGACCATGGAAAAAATAATTATTCAAAACTAAACAAGTTAAATTATGCACTGGCTGATGTTTTTATTTGGCTATATCGCTGCTTGCTTTTTGTTGCGCACACTCATCAACAGGAAGAAATTGGATAAAAGAAATTTCCGTATTCAACTCATCGCTGAAGTGGTGTGGATTGTAGTTTTTGTGGTAGCGGGGTTTTATCTGTTATGAGAGATGGTAAAATCAGATGGGAGATGTGTTGATTTAATAAATGAATAATTCGTTGACCGAAAATACTATTATGCAAGGACTGCGAACTAAAATTAAGACTGAAAAACTGCGACTGAATATTGCGACTGAATACTGCAACTGAATACTGCAACTGAATACTGCAACTGAATACTGCGACTGAATAACTGCAACTGAAAACTGTGACTGAAAACTACTCCCTCCTCTTCGCTTCATCCCAGATTTCATCCATTTCAGCAAGGCTCATATCATGCAGGCTTTTGCCTTTTTGCAGTGTTTGGCTTTCAAGGTAATTAAACCGTTTTGTAAATTTCAGATTGGTTCGCTCCAATGCTGATTCAGGATCAATACTATAAAGTCGTGCTGCATTTACCATGGCAAAAAACAGGTCGCCAAATTCAGCTTCCATTTTATCTTTATCCACTTTATCAATTTCATGGCTCAGTTCATTTACCTCTTCGCGCACTTTTTCCCACACTTGTTCTTTGTATTCCCAGTCGAAGCCTACCCCGCTGGCTTTTTCCTGAATACGATTAGCTTTTACCAGCGCAGGCAACGAAACCGGTACTCCTTCCAACACGCGCCGGTTGCCGCCTTTTTCTTTTAATTTCAATGCTTCCCAATTCTCTTCCACTTTTCGCGCCGAGCCATCAACATCAACATCAGCAAACACATGCGGATGCCGGTAAATCAGCTTTTTATTAATTCCTTCCAAAACATCGCCCATATCGAAAGCGTCTTTTTCCGATCCGATTTTTGCATAAAATACAATGTGAAGCATCAGGTCGCCCAACTCTTTTTTTATCTCCTGCAAATCGTTTCTCAGAATTGCATCGCCCAGTTCATATGTCTCTTCAATGGTTAATTTGCGCAACGACTCCAATGTTTGCTTTTTGTCCCACGGACATTTCTCGCGCAATTCATCCATAATCTCAAGCAATTCTTTAAAAGCAGCTAATGTTTTTTCCATAATCAATAAAAAAATTGGGTTTTACTGAACCTTTTAATTTTTGCGTGTACTTCTATACAACGAATTTGTTTAACAGCATTAAAGATGGAAATATTTAACCGGAAAAAATACATTTTATTCATCATCATTTTATTAATATTGTTTACCGGATTTGTTTTAATGGCAGGGCCAACGCCAGAGAAAGCGAATTTTAATGCTGATATTTACAGTTTTAGGAGAATTACTTTAAGTTTATTTGCTGAAAGGATAAATTCACTGCAATCCCAAAAACTCGTTGTGGGTTCAAGTGTTATATAATAGATTACAAATGCAAGTGAAAAAACGGCAATGCCCGTTATTCGTTCAGGTGATGTGAACTTCATTTTATAAAACAGTACACATAATTTTAGAAAAGTTCAAATTCAACGAAAAGTAATTATTTTTGTAAAACATCAAAAAAAACAAATTATTGGATAAACAAATTTTGCTCGAAGGAATAGATCCACTGGAATTTTTTGGAATGAACAATACCAAAATAAACCTGATAAAAAGTCTATTTCCGAAAATAAATATCACCGCACGTGGTAACGCCCTTTACATTCAGGGGGAAGAAAAAGAGATTCAGCTATTCGAAAAAAAGTTCGCCCTTATTCTCGACCATTATTACCAGTTCAATTTATTGACCGAGGATATTATTCTTCAAATATTGTCGAATGGTATTTCGACAATGGAAGAGAACGGTACGCTGGAACCTGACATTATTGTTTTTGGAAACTCAGGTAAACCGGTACGTGCACGAACTCCCAACCAACGAAATCTTTTTGAGGAGAGCGAACATAATGATCTGATATTTGCAATTGGTCCGGCAGGAACAGGAAAAACGTATACCGCAATTGCGCTGGCAGTAAGGGCATTGAAAAACAAGGAAATCAGAAAAATTATTTTGAGCCGTCCTGCCGTTGAAGCTGGTGAAAACTTAGGATTTTTGCCTGGCGATTTAAAGGAAAAAATTGATCCGTATTTGCAGCCATTGTACGATGCTTTGCAGGATATGATTCCACCAAAAAAGCTGGAAGAATATATGAAAGACGGTACGATTCAAATTGCACCTCTTGCTTTTATGCGTGGCCGAACACTGAGCAATGCTTTTGTAATTCTTGATGAAGCGCAAAATACAACCGTTAACCAGCTTAAAATGTTTCTTACCCGAATGGGATTAAATGCCAAATTTGTTATCACCGGCGACGTTACACAAATTGACTTGCCAAGAAAAAGTCAGTCGGGACTTTTACATGCATTGAAAATTTTGCGAAAAATAAAATCGATTTCTATTATTCAGTTTGATAAAAAAGATATTGTGCGTCATCAACTGGTTCGCGATATTGTTGAAGCTTATGAAAGACATGCAGAAGAGAAGGCGGAGATTGAGGCTGAGGCTGAGGCAAAGAAAAGAGATGAATGAAAATGATTATATTTGAAATATGGAAAATTTCGTTGACTATATAACCATTACAAATTTCAAATCAATTCGGGAATTAAAACTGGAAGGATTAACCCGTATCAATCTTTTTATCGGAAAACCGAATGTTGGAAAATCGAATATTGTAGAGGCATTAGGAGTATTTAGTTTGCCTTATATAGAACTAAATCCAAATAAAAAGCTTTCCTCTATAATTCGTACTGAAAACATAAATGATATTTTTTTTGACGGTAATTTTGAAAATCAAATTTCTCTTTCGACTAATATTGGGAAATACAGCATTACTAAAAATCCAAGGTATATTTATCAGCAGGGTGAATATAACCCTGATATTGACGTCTTAGATATAAATATAATTGGGTTAAAATCTGATTCACATTTATATTTTGATTCAGATTTGAAGATTGTTTTAAAAAAACTAACACCTTATAAAAGATTACCTAGAGAAGCCCAAACTTCGAAATGGGTAAACATAAGATATTATTGTTCGCCAAGAAAAACAGAAACTCAACAATCACATTTAAACTATCTGCTTCCAGTTAATGGACTCAATTTATTTCAGATTATTGAGAACATTCCAAGTTTGAAAAACGAAATTATTGAGCTATTCAAAGATTATAATTTAAATCTTCTTTTCGACAGGGCTAACGAAAGATTAAGAATTACCAAGCCGCCTAAAAATGGAGAAATATTCTCAATTTCGTATAATTCAATTGCAGATACTCTACGACGTGTGATTTTTTATAAGACTGCCATCACTTCAAATCAGAACTCTGTTTTAGTTTTTGAAGAACCGGAAGCACATGCTTTTCCCCCTTATATCGTTCATATCACACAAGAAATAATCGAAGCCAAATCAAATCAATTTATACTTTCTACTCACAGTCCCTATATTTTGGAATATTTTCTTGAGAATGCTATAGATGAAACCTCCATTTTTATGGTCGATTACAAAGATGGAGAAACTGTTGCTAACAGATTATCCAAAGAGGATATGACGGATATCTTGAGGTACGGAATTGATTTATTTACAAATTATGAAACGTTTCTTAAATGAAGAACGATTTTTTAATTATTCCAGAATGCTATATCGACACTTTACTTGTCGAAACTCTTGTTCCCCCTAATAACAGAAGGGGATACAATCACCAAATGGGATGTAATAAAGTTAGTTCGAAGATGCAAAATGATTTAAAAAATGATTTTGCGCTTGGAATAATTGATAAGGACAAAAGGATTGTACCTTACATAGAAGAATTTGAATTATTAGTTTCTTTTGAAAACATCTTTTTATTTAAACACAAACGAAAACATCATTATTTCATTCAAATAAATCCTGCTATTGAAGCTTTTCTTTTAAAAGTAGCTGAAGATACTGGGATAGATACAAAAGAATTTGGAGTCCCCAACTCTTTAAATGAATTAAAATCAATAACGAAAAAGAAAACAAGTAAAGACAACCCGAATCTTAAAAGTTTTATAAAAGATCTTAAAAACAAAAATGCCCCTCAAATTGTAACTCTTACGAATTGGATTTCTTATCTAAAAACGAACACTTATCATTCAGATATAAATGAAATAAAAAATATTTAATAATAAATAAACTATACAATATGAGTAATGCATTAACTAAAACAGAATTCAATTTTCCGGGACAGGTAAATCTTTACAAAGGAAAAGTTCGCGACGTTTATAATATTAAAAACGACTTTCTTGTGATGGTTGTATCTGATCGTATTTCAGCATTCGATGTTGTACTGCCTAAGGGAATTCCTTACAAAGGACAAGTATTAAACCAAATTGCAGAGAAATTTCTGGATGCTACTGCCGATATTGTTCCCAACTGGAAAATGGATACACCAGATCCCAATGTCACTGTAGGTCACATGTGCGAACCTTTTAAAGTTGAAATGGTAATTCGTGGCTATTTAACCGGCCATGCATGGCGTGAATATCGTTCAGGAAAAAGAACATTGTGTGGTATTCCAATGCCTGAAGGAATGAAGGAAAACCAGAAATTTCAGGAACCTATATTAACGCCAACAACGAAAGCAGACGAAGGTCATGATGAAGATATTTCGCGTGAAGAAATAATTGCGCAGGGATTGGTAAATAAAGCCGAATACGAGATGCTTGAAGATTATACAAGAAAACTGTTTCAACGCGGAACTGAAATGGCAGCAGAAAAAGGATTGATTTTGGTTGATACAAAATATGAATTCGGAAAGAAAGACGGCAAAATTTATCTGATTGACGAAATTCACACACCCGATTCTTCAAGGTATTTCTATCATGAAGGTTACGAAAAAAGACTGGCTGCCAACGAACCGCAAAAACAACTTTCAAAAGAATTTGTGCGCCAGTGGTTAATTGAAAACGGTTTTCAGGGAAAAGAAGGACAAGCTATTCCTGAGATGAGCGAAGAATTTGTAAATTCGGTTTCTGAGAGGTACATCGAACTATTTGAAAATATTACGGGCGACAAATTCGTAAAATCGGATACATCTAAAATTGAAGATCGGATTGAAAGCGCCGTAAACGATTTTTTGAAAAGCAAGAAATAATTCAAACTAACCTATTCTCATTTCAAATGAGGAACGAATAAGAAAGCTGCCAAGAACTATTGACAGCTTTTTTTGTCCAACAATAAACATTAAAAGAATAAATCCTCTTTATTGCTTATTTATCTATAATAATTATTTTTGCGCCGGAAACAAAATGAATATGTTTTTATATAACCGAATAAATAAAGAGGAATTGAAAAAAAAGCTGATGGAGGAATCCTTTCAGCGAAAAACGATTTCTTTTTATAAATACCATTACATCGACGATCCAAAAGAATTCAGAGATTCAATCTATAAGGATTGGGATATTCTGGATTGTTTTGGAAGAATCTATGTTGCACGCGAAGGTATTAACGCTCAAATGAGTGTGCCTGAGCAAAACTTTAACTCCTTCCTAAGTACCCTAAAAAATTATAAAATCCTGAATGAAATTCCCATCAAATATGCTATTGAAGATGATGGGAAATCATTCTACAAACTCACCATTAAAGTTCGTCCAAAACTTGTTGCTGATGGACTCGATGAAGGTGTTTATGACGTTACCAATGTAGGCAAACATCTCACCGGTATTGAATTTCATGAACAAATCGGTAAAGAAAATACAGTTGTTGTTGACATGCGGAACTATTACGAAAGTGAAATTGGCCGTTTTGAAGGGGCTATTTGTCCCGAGGCCGACACTTTTCGTGAAGAACTTGAAATAGTAACCGATTTGCTTGAGGATCAGAAAGACAAAAAGATTTTATTATACTGTACTGGTGGAATTCGTTGCGAAAAAGCAAGTGCTTATTTAAAACATCAGGGATTCAATGATGTAAACCAATTACATGGCGGAATTCTGGAATATGCCCGGCAAATAAAAGCTGCCAGACTTGATTCAAAATTTATTGGGAAGAATTTTGTTTTTGATGAACGGCTGGGTGAAAGTGTAAACGGACAGGTTATTTCAAAATGTCATCAGTGTGGAAAACCATGCGATTCGCATACAAATTGCTCCAACAACGGATGTCATATTCTCTTTATTCAATGTCCCGAATGTTCTGAGACATACAGTGGCTGCTGCACACCTGAATGTGCAGAAGAAAAAAACGCAGGAATTGGTCGCTCCAAAGAAGAAAGAATAGTTTTTGGAAACAGCCGCCAGTACCGCAAAAGTCTTTCTTTGATTCGGACTGAACAGCAAAGAATTGATGCATAAAAACAATTGATTTTTTACTTGAATTAAATCAATAGATTAAGATTGTAATGCTGAATTTATTTCAGCATCTTTTTTGAATTTATCAGATTCCGAAATAAATTCGGAATGACGATGAACGATCATCAAGATTTAATATTTTTGCGCCGCTATGAATAATTTCTGGAAGAATTTTAAACAACCCGTTTTTTCGCTTGCTCCCATGGAAGACGTTACCGATACCGTTTTTCGTGAGATTGTGATGAGAATGGCGGAACCCGGAAGATTGAATGTGGTATTTACTGAATTTACTTCGGTGGAAGGGATGAATCATCCGGTGGGTAGAGAGCGGGTTTCGGAACGGTTGATTGTAAATGATTCGGAACATGAATTGCTCAAAAAACTAAATATTAAACTGGTTGCTCAAATCTGGGGAAGAAATCCGGAAATCTACGATAACATTGCAAAATACATTACCGAAAATTATCAATTCGACGGGATCGACATTAACATGGGATGTCCGGTAAAAAAGGTATTTAAACAAGGAGCCTGTAGCGCATTAATTGGTGAACCCGCGCTGGCTAAAGAAATTATTCTGGCAACAAAAGAAGCAACCCACCTGCCTGTGAGTGTAAAAACACGAACCGGAATAAAACAGCATCAAACCGAAGAGTGGATTTCTAATTTGCTGGAAACTGATCCGGCTGCAATAATTTTACATGGCCGCACACAACGAATGCAATCGGAAGGCGAAGCTAACTGGGAGGAAATTAAAAAGGCAGTTGAAATAAAAAACCAAATCAAACCTGAAATCCCGTTCCATGGAAACGGCGATGTATTTTCTTATGAAAATGGGTTACAAAGAATTGCAGAAACCAGCGTTGACGGTGTGATGATTGGTCGTGGAATTTTTCACAATCCCTGGTTTTTTAATCCTGAAAAAACTGAAATTTCAAAAGAAGAACGAATACTGAAATTGGTTGAACACACCCAACTTTTTGAAAAAACCTGGAGTCCGAATAAAAATTTCAATATTCTGAAACGCTTCTACAAAATTTACCTCAATAGTTTTGAAGGTGCCGCAAAATTTCGGGCAGATTTGATGGAAATGAAAGATTACGATGAAGTTTATTCCTATTTCAAATCTGCAGTATAAACTACAACTTAAGGTATTTTAAAAACTCTTCGCGAACCGATTTATCTTTAAACTGTCCTGAATATTCTGCTGTAATAGTAGTACTGCTTTCATCCTGAATTCCACGACAGGAAACACACATGTGTTTTGCATCAATAACCACTGCCACATCATCGGTTTTCAAAACTTTTTTTAGTTCAGTAGCTATTTGTATGGTTAGTCTTTCCTGCACCTGTGGACGGCGTGCAAAATAGTCAACAATCCGATTGATTTTACTTAATCCAATTACCTCTCCACTTGAAATATATGCAACATGAGCTTTCCCAACAATTGGTAAGAAGTGGTGCTCACAGAACGAATTCATATTGATGCTTTTCTCCACCAACATTTCACCGTATTTGAATTTATTTTCAAACACTGAAATTTTTGGTTTATTGGCCGGATTTAATCCATAAAATATTTCGTTTACAAACATTTTAGCCACCCTGTGAGGAGTTCCCTGCAAACTATCATCGGTTAAATCCAGTCCCATGGTCTCCATTATATCACGGAATTTACCCTCAATTTTAACAACTTTCTGCTCATCAGTCAGATCAAATGCATCTTCTCTTAAAGGAGTTTCAATTGAAGTCCCAACATGATTATCACCAACTAAAACATTATCGCTTATATGTAATTTTACATGACCGTTCCCATTGATCTGGTGTTTGCCATTTGTATTTCCTTTTACAGTTTTAAATGCTAAGTTTTCTTTCATCGATTTTTCTTTCAAATTTTGGCGTTTATCCTGATTTCTATTTTTTGTTTTTCAGACATGAATTATTAAACAGACAAATTACTATTTTGTTTAAATTTTAGTTTTATTTGATAAACAAAAATATACGCCGAATAAATTTTATTAATGTAAGTTTCCGAACGGTCTATATACTTTTAAACCTTAATTTCTTAATTTCGCACAATTCAAAAATTCATGAATAATGAGAATAAAGATTCTTTTTGCAATCGTTGTTTTTACATCTTTTTTTGGATGTAACAATACTCCGTCAAAATACATTTATAACAATGGATTTGTGTATGGAACCATGTACAGCATTGTTTATGAAAGTCCGAACGGAGTTGATTTTCAGGATGAGATTACGGAAAAGTTTAATGAATACACAATGATGTTTTCAACTTATGAAGAAGAATCAATCATTTCAAAAATCAATAATAACGAACCCACTGAACTCAGTCCTGAATTTATTACCTGTTTTAACCGTGCAATGGAAATATCGGAAATAACAATTGGTGCTTTTGATATTACCGCCGGACCAATGGTAAATGCCTGGGGTTTCGGGCCTGAAGCTAAAAAAGCAATGACCCAGGAAAAAGTGGATAGCTTGATTGCCATAACCGGATACCAGAAAGTGAGACTTGAAAATGGCAGGATAATTAAGGAAAATCCGAACATGAAACTCGATATGAGTGCCATCGCAAAAGGTTACACCAGCGATTTAATTGGTGATTTTCTGGCAGAAAAACGATGTAAAAATTACATGGTTGAAATTGGAGGAGAAGTAGTAGCCAAAGGGAAAAATGAAAGAGGTAAAACATGGACAATTGGAATTACCAAACCCGATGAAGATGATCCGTTTGGAAACAGCGAAATTCAGGCAAAAGTTAGTTTACCCGACCATGCGTTGGCAACTTCAGGCAACTACCGCAACTATTACATTGAAAACGGAAAAAAATATGCGCACACCATTGATCCGAAAACCGGATACCCTGTACAACATAGTATTTTAAGCTCAACTGTTTTGGCCGACAATTGCATGACAGCCGATGCTTTTGCCACAGCATTCATGGTGTTAGGTGTTGAAGCCGGAATAGAGATTGTGGAACGCACTCCTGAAATTGATGTCTATTTTGTTTATGCTGACGAAGATGGAGATAGCAAAGTTTTTATGACAGAAGATTTTAAGAAACGAATTGTTGAATAGTACAACTTAAAAAGTCACAATTAATAAAAAAGCCGGTTATTTTCCGGCTTTCTGATCTGGTATAAAATTTACGTTACTAAAATCCACTTTCTTCCAGGCTTTTCGCTGTTCCAGCCTGTCCTGTGTTTGCGAACAATAAACGCCTTCCCGCTTCAAATAACTGTTCCCACTTACATGCGTATTCGGAAATTTACCACCCTTCTTCACCAAAATTCTTATGGCTAATCCGGCCATAGCAATTGCCATTAATATAGAAGCTAATAATATAACTTTCAGAATTTCCATAACACCCTCCTTTTTCGTTTTGCAAAAATATATATTTCAAGCCAGATTTCTCTTCAATGACAACCTGTTTAACGTTAAAAAGTTGCCGTTGATCTAAAATTTAACATCCGTTAAGTCCTTTCCACTCAATTTTTGTAATTTTAATTCATAACAAAAAACAAATTTATCATGGAAAAACATGTAAATGTTATCGCTGCCCTCCGAATTGGGTTTAGTATTTTAGGTTTGATTATTGGAATTCTGGTGTTCATCATTTTATACATCGTTGGAAATACAACCCGTGATTACGACGCCCAGGTTGTACTACCCATTATTGCCAATGTGCTTATAATCTTTTTTGTGTTGATGAGTATTCCCGGAATTATTGCAGGAATCGGGCTATTTAAAAGAAAAGAGTGGGCAAGAATATTAACATTAATTCTCTCAGTTCTTGACCTCGTGAATATTCCATTAGGAACTGCACTTGGTATATATTCAATTTGGGCGCTTGTTCAAGCTGAAACAGTAGAGCTTTTTAGAAAGAAAAATGTACCCCCGACGATTTCCAATAATGATAATACAATGTAATTAGGTAAACATAATTATTTACAGGAAACTTCGTTTGCAGATTTAATTAATATTTTTTCCATGAATGAATTAATACAGTTAAAAGATAAATCAGAAGAAAAGAAACGCGTTGAATCTCAATTAAAAAAAGCGCGGGAGCAGGAAAACCAGTTAAAAACGAAGTTAACCGGATTAACTTCTCAACTTAAAAAGGAATTTGCTGATGTTGAACGATTAGAAGGCAACAGTTTAAGTTCATTGTTTCATAATTTTTTGGGCAATAAAATTGAGAAACTTGATAAAGAACGCCAGGAATATTTGGCAGCAAAACTTAAATACGAAAGCTGTAAAAATGAGCTTGAGCAATTAAAAATTGAAACAAATAAACTGGAAAAACAATGGAGTGAGTTAGGCGATCCCGCCAAAGAATTTCAAAATCAATTGGATAGGAAAAGTGTTCTGCTTAAACAAAGTGGCGATAATAAACTGATAAAATATGAAGAACTCCTTGAATTTTACTACACACAAAAAAAAGAAATTGGCGAATCTGTTGATGCCGGGGAAGAAGCTCTTTCAGGATTACGAAATGCAATCAGAACCCTTAGAAAAGCGGTAAACTGGGGAACCTTCGATATGTTGGGTGGCGGACTACTTGCAACCGCTGTAAAACATTCAAATATCGACGAAGCAAAATCGCATATTCATTATGTTCAAACATGTTTAAACCGGTTTCGCCGCGAACTCGCTGATATTAGCTCTCATGCCCTTTCGGACATGAATCTCCAACTGGATTCATTCACCACATTTGCCGACTATTTCTTTGACAACCTGATTTTTGACTGGGTTGTACAAAGCAAAATTCATCGTTCTCTCGAAAGCTGTGAGCAAGTTTATCAGCAGGTACTTGATGTTGTAACAAATTTAAGAGTTGCCGATGTTGATATTACAAAAAAATACAAACAAACCCAGGAAGAATTAAATGATTATTTAATTGAAAAAGACGAATGATTCAATATGAAATAACCGTAAGCGGGCGGGTCCAGGGAGTTGGTTTTCGATATTTCGCATTGCACCGGGCACAGGAACTGGGAATAACCGGCTGGGCAAAAAACATGGTTGATGGCAACGTTCAAATTATTGCACAGGGCGACGAACCAACATTAAAAACTTTTGCCGATTTCCTGCGTTTGGGCCCCACCCTTTCAAGAGTTGATAAAATATCCATTTATAAATCCGAAATTATTACTGTTTTTGATACTTTTAGCGTAAAATATTAAACCAACTACCTTGGAAAAAAAGAACTATCACATGACGCCTGAGGAATTCCGAACCGAGGGTAAAAAAATAATCGATTGGATTGCCGACTATTACGAAAACATTGAAAAGTATCCGGTTCTTTCGCACGTAAAACCCGGTGAAATAAAAGCATCGTTACCACAAAGTCCTCCGCAAAAAGGAGAATCATTAGACAAAATGATGCATGACATAGATGAAAAAATTATGCCCGGAATAACACACTGGCAATCACCAAACTTTTTCGCATTTTTTCCGTCAAATAATTCATTCCCTGCTATTTTAGGTGATTTGATTTCTTCAGGATTAGGCGTTCAGGGAATGATATGGGCAACAAGTCCGGCAGCTACTGAACTTGAAACACGTGTTTTAGACTGGCTTGCCGATATGATGGCAATGCCTGAAAAATTTAAATCCACATCAACCGGTGGCGGAGTTATCCAGGATACTGCTTCAACATCAGCATTAACAGCGGTAATTGCAGCCCGTGAAAGAGCTACAAATTTTGAGGCAAACAAAAAGGGAGTTCGACAAAATTTGATTGCATATATTTCAACGCAAACGCATTCATCTCTTGAAAAAGCAATTAAAATTGCCGGCATCGGAAAAGAAAATCTGCGTTTAATTGAAGTGGATGAAACTTTTGCAATGCGCCCGGAGATGCTGGAAAAACAAATTCAAAAAGATAAAAAAGAAGGACTAATTCCATTTTTTATATGTGCAGCATTAGGAACTACATCGTCGAATGCGGTTGATCCAATCCGGAAAATCGGGGAAATCAGTCAGCGTGAAAATTGCTGGTTACATGTAGATGCAGCCATGTCGGGAACAGCAATGATTTGCCCTGAATTCCGTCATTTTCAGGACGGAATTGAACTGGCCGACAGTTACTGTTTCAATCCTCATAAATGGATGTTCACCAATTTTGATTGCGATGTTTTTTGGGTTGGCAATCGAGAAGAGCTAATTAATACCTTTTCAATTCTACCTGAATATTTAAGAAACCAGGCAACAGAATCAGGACAGGTTTTTGATTATCGCGACTGGCATATACAGTTAGGACGTAGATTTCGTTCGTTGAAACTATGGTTTGTTATCCGCCATTATGGTGTTGAAGGATTGCAATATCATATTCGGAAGCATGTTGAAATGGCTCAGGAATTCACCGAATGGGTAAGAAAATCCGAAGACTTTGAAATTTTTGTTGAACCGCCTTTTAACTTAGTTTGCTTTCGCCACAAAAATGGTGATGATTTTAACATGAAATTAATGGATGGTGTAAACAATACAGGCAAAGTATATTTTACACATACAAAATTGAATGGACCATTGTATTGAGAATGAGCATCGGGCAAACAAATACAGAAATGAAACATGTTAAATCTGCCTGGAATTTAATTCTTGAAAAAGCAAATGAATTGAAATCCTGATTTTAATTAAATATCTTTAAATGTGGCTATTTTATAAAGGTTCATTTAACCCTTACAAATTAATTCGTTATTTTTAACCGCAAATTTAAATCAATAAAAATATGTCAGATAAAAAACAAATGGAAGTATGGTTTGTAACCGGAAGCCAACACCTGTATGGCCCTGCAACATTAAAACAAGTTGATGTTGATTCATCGGAAATCGTTAGTGGTTTTAATGCTTCGGGAAAGATGCCGGTTAAAATTGTTTTTAAACCAGTTGTAAAAACACCTGACGAAATTCTGGATATTTGTGTTCAGGCAAGTGCAGATAAAAATTGTATTGGGTTAATTACCTGGATGCACACTTTCTCTCCATCCAAAATGTGGATTGGCGGGTTGAAAGCGCTTAGTAAACCTTACATGCATCTTCATACACAATTCTATCGCGATCTTCCATGGAGTGAGATTGATATGGATTATATGAACCTGCATCAAAGCGCACATGGTGGCCGCGAATATGGTTTTATCAATGCCCGCATGCGTAAAAACCGTAAGGTTGTTGTTGGTCACTGGAAAGATGAAAAAGTACAGGATCAGGTAGCAACCTGGTGCCGAACTGCAATTGGCTGGGCCGATTCACAAGGATTAAAAGTTGCACGATTTGGCGACAATATGCGCGAAGTTGCTGTTACCGAAGGTGATAAAGTAGAAGCCCAGATAAAATTTGGATGGCAAATCAGCGCGTTTGGCGTTGGCGATCTTGTAAAATATATTGACAGGGTAACCGATATAGAAGTTGATGAGCTTTGTAAAGAATATGAAAATGAATACGCTGTTGCAGATAAGCGATGCGTTC
>CAWKIX010000041.1:0-271540 GCA_963849775.1 uncultured Prolixibacteraceae bacterium
AAGTTGCTCCAGCACCTGATCGGCCGTCCGCCGGTCAGGTGGTGCCTGGACGTCACGAGAGCCCATCATGACGCTGACGGCACAGAGGGCTCCTCGGCTCGGTCGACCGCGCCGCGCCCACCGGGACCGCTGCGGCGGTGCCCCACGTCCCGTGCCGTCGTGCCCTCTTCCGACGAGCCGCCCGCGGACCTCGGGCCCGGCGCCGGGGCAACCGAGCCGTCGTCGACGCCGTGTGGCGTCGACGGGGCGTCGCCCCGAAGCGCTGCTCGGGACCCGGACTTCGGCGCCCCGGCCCCCGCAGACCTCATCGAGACGAGGCCGAGCAGCTCGGGGCCCGTGCGACTCATCGAGTGGACGAGGGCCTCGACCTGGTCGAGCGTCGTCGATCGGTCGGTGCCGACTGCGATGGCGGCGCTCGTCACGGAAGCGAGGTCCGCGCCGGACCCGCCCCCGGAGAACGGTGACCCGGCAACGATCACGTAGTCGTTGGTCGACGCGAGCTCTCTCATGCCACGGATGAAGCGGTCGCCGGCGAGAAGGTCGATGCTCTCCTGCACCCGGGTGCCCGGCCCGATGCTCCACACGGTGTCCCGCTCGTCGGCGAGATCACCGAGGGAGGATGTCCCGTCCCTGTCGAGCAGCCAGTCGCTGAGCCCCGTGGAGCGGCCCTCGGACCCCGAGGCGTCGACCATCGTGACGCGGTATCCGGAGCGGGAGAGGGACCGGGCCAGCTCGGTGGCAACCCAGCTGGAGAGTCCGTCCGTGTCCGGGGCCGAGATCGGCACGACTGCTATCGCCGCCGGCGACGGACGGAGTCGGATGACGGACGCCCGGAGCAGTCGGGTCGCATCACTGTCGAGGTCATCGTCGCGGACCCACCCGGTCAGCACGGGGACGCCTGCAACGGTGCTCGCTTCGGCGAACCGCACCCGCGGGTCGGTGCGCTCGCGCCAGAGGGCCAGGAAGAACCCGATTCCCAGACCAAGGATCCCGCCTGCCAGACCGTAGGCCCACCCGGGGATGCCGCTGGCTTCGGTGGGAAGCGTGGCGGGCATCATGGTCATTCCCGGGTCGCTGCTCGTGGCCTTCACGGTCGTGAGGCTGTCCTGGACCGTGGCGAGCCTGTTGCTATACAACTGCAGCCGGGCCACCGCGTCGGCGGAGGGGTTGAGGCTGTCTGCGTCGGTGGTGGCCTTCTGCAAACCCTCGG
Source organism: uncultured Prolixibacteraceae bacterium (assembly GCA_963849775.1). Taxonomy (GTDB): domain Bacteria; phylum Bacteroidota; class Bacteroidia; order Bacteroidales; family Prolixibacteraceae; genus Draconibacterium. Next base: position 1,211 of record CAWKIX010000041.1, read on the forward strand.
TGGCCGCCTTGACCTGGGCGGTCAGGTCGGCGACCTGCGCATCGATGAGCTTCTGGGACTCGGCCGACCGGTACTGCAGGTACGCCTTGGCATAGGCCGCACCCATGTCCTGCGCCTCAACCGGAGAGCCTGCCGTCGCAGAGATCTGGACGACCTGCGTGCTCACCGGAACCTGCGTGGACACCGAGCTGTTGGCTGGGGGCAGGTCGGTGCCGAGCTGTGCGTTGACCAGGTCGGTCACCGGAGGAGACGTCACCAGTCCCGCCTCGGTGCTCATCGCGACGGTGATCTGGGGCGAGCTCTTGGCCGAGTCAGGGGAGAAGGGGTTCGCAACCGTCGGCCTCAGCAGGATCGTCGTCACCGAGGTGTAGTCGGCCCGTTGTTCATGGCCCACGAAGGCGCCGAGAGCAGCGAGCACCACAGCGGGGGCGACGACGAGGAGCCATCGCCGGCGAATCGCGTTGCGAATGAGGTGTGGCGTCACCTCCGTGGACGGGATGGTCTCCATGCTTCACCTTTCGAATCGCGTGAGAAGGCCGTTGAGAACGGCTCGGTGGTGATCGGTCGGCGTCGTGCGACGTCGCCGTTCGATGACGATGGCGCCCGCGATGTCGTGTCCGGCGGCCCGGAGCCGATCCGCCAGCCTCTCCGCACGCCGCACCGGCGAGCCTGCCGTAATCACCAGGACCGTTCGTGGGTCGGCGGAGTGGCGGCGGGACGAGCGTCCGGGCTGACGGCCCGACATGGGCGACGACGGCTGGGGTCCGCCGTGGGAACGTGCCCCGGCGAGACGGTGGACGAGGAGCGCGCTGCTGGAGGACTGGTCGGCGCTCGCGAAGGCGAGCTCGCCGAACGGGCGGACCGCGGCATCGAGCTCAGAGGGCGCCCGATCGGGATCGCCACTCCACAGGACCGGTGCGCGGAGCCTGCGGTAGAGGGCCCCTGAATCGCGCGCCAGCGGGCCCAGCGCGTCCCGGTAGTACGCCACAAGGAGCCCGACGAGCAGGCCGAGCATGCCCCCTGCCGTGAGGCCGATGATCCAACCGTCTCGGTGCCGGGTGGGCCGGGGAGCCTTGATGACCGTGCCGGCGTCGAAGGGGGTCGCCGAGATCTGCGACAGCGTCGCGTCGGCTGCACTGATCTTGGTCCGGATGGACGCTTGCTCCTGGCGGAGGCCCGGCAGCTGGACCGGAGCACCGGCCGGTTTGAAGACGTCGACGAGCGTAACGGCGCGGTCGACGGTCAGGTACTCGTCGGTCAGGTCCGACCGGTGTGCCGTGATCTCAGTCTCGACCCGTTGCTTGGCGTCCGAGAGCCGCTGCGCCCGTTGGGTCAGGACGACGTCGGCGGCAGCCATCAGGGCGTCACGCGTACGAGGGGCGCCGGGCCCGACGAAGCGGATGTTGAGGACCCGGGAGTTGGGGTCAGCCGAGACAAAGACCTCGTCGGTCGTGACCCGGTGGCCGGTCCACTCGCTCATGGCCTTCAGCACGCTGCTCGAGTGGGCGAGAGCTCCCTCGGTGTCCATCGAGGTGTCGAGGTGCCGGTCTGACAGGTACGGGGGTTCAGGCGGGAGCAGCATGGACACGGTGGCACCTGAGGCACGCCCCTGACGGCTCTGGACGCCCGCAGCGATGGACAACCCGATCGCCACACACGCCGTCACCGGCAGCCAGTGCCGACGCAGGAGCCCGAGGTACGCGCCGAGGGTGGCCTCCTGGCTCGTCGGCGCCACGCGCAGCTCCTCGCGCCACAGGTATGCGACCCCGACCCCCACGGCGACCATCGACATGCCGATGGAGTCGTAGACGAACATGGTGGTGAGGTGCGCACCGATCGCCACGATGCCGACCGTCACCTCGTCCGACAGGATCCGCCGGGAGCGCCATAGGGCCCGGGCGTAGAAGCTCAGGTACAGCGCCGCCCCGATGAGCCCCTGCGAGAAGACGACGAGCCACAGGTGCCCTTGAGTTCCGAGGGCAGGGGGGCTGCACTGTGGACACTCGGAGGTCGACCCCCCGGCGATGGACGTGAAGGTTCCCTGGACGTCACGGGTGGTTCCGAAGCCCACCACCGGTGAGCCCTGGACGACGCTCTCCACGGTCGCGATCCCGAGGCTGGCGCGCGTGTCGTTGCTCGTCGGGTTGTCGAGCCGGTTGCTCACGAGGCCGCCGAGGGGGACGCGAAGATCCCCACCGTGAAGACCACTGCTGCGGCGACGCCCACCCCGAGCAGCCGGACGCGTCCGGCCATCGCCGATCTGACGAGCACGATGACGGCCGAGGCGATCAGCGCGACCCAGAGGCCTCTGTTGAGCGACTGCACCGCGGGCACGAGGGACAGGACGAGGATCAACGGAGCGACCGGTCGCCGCCAGCCGGCATCCCGGCCCATCCACGCGTGGACGAAGAACGGCAGGAAGCACGCGAAGTTCAGACCCCAGATGTTGCTGTACGGGAACGGGGCACTGGGCCGGGCCGTGTCTGTCGCGGCACCCGCGTAGAGCTGGACCACCTGGGGATGCACGAGGAAGGTGACGAAGTCGGAATCGAGAAGGCCGCCGGGAAGGACGTACTCCACCAAGGAGCGGAACTCGAGATGCGGCACGAGAATTCCGAGCCAACCGCCGACCGCGGTGGAGATGAACATCCAAGCGAGGATTCGCGAGGTTCTCCGGAGGCTGAGCTCCTTCCGGAGGTTCCCCACGTAGAGCATGGCGACCGTCGCAGCGAGGTACCAGCCGAGCCGATAGGCCCAGGTCAGGTAGCGGCTGTTCGAGTCGCCGGGCACGCCGCCGGGAGCATCGACATTGAGGACCGCGACGCCCACGGCCACCCAGGCCAGGAAGAGCAGCCACGCTCCGAATCCCTTCGGGACATAGATGCGTCGCCGGTGCGCCAGCTCGCCGGCCATGACAACTGAGGCCAACAGGAAGATCGCAGCGCTCAGACCAACGACCCACCAGAGGAGGAAGCCCACCGAGACCACGCTCAGTGCGACTCCCGGCTTGACGAGCCAGAGCCGGCCTTCGGGGTGTTTCGCCGTCGGTTCGACCACGGACGAGAACTCCAACTGCTGCTGCACGTCACCCCCAAGCCACGCGTCGATGTGTTCGATCCATCGGCCACATGGTCCCCGCCTGGGCCTGCTGGGGCAGCTCCACCACGAGGCAGGCCACCACTCCGGTGCCGCAGCACCGGAGACTGAATAGTAAGCGAGGGATCGCCCCGGTGGACGTGATTGGCGAAAGTGCGCATTCGGGACGGTGCCGGGCGTGTCCCTGATGGTCGGCGGCGCCGGCGAAGGGCCCGCGCGGGACTTTGGCGATCGGGGCCTTGGCCGCTCACGCGGTCGTTACACTGACCGCCAGTCGACTCGCTTGCCGGGGAGTCGAGACTGCCCCGGAGGGATCGAGTGAGCGTGAACGGCCATCAGATGGTGTTCGTCGGAGGACTGCACCGCAGCGGGACGACGCCGCTCGCCGCAGTTCTCGCCGACCATCCCGACGTCAGCGGCCTCACGCGCACGGGCGTGGTCGAGAACGAGGGCATCTACCTCCAGGACGTCTACCCTCAGCTGCGCGATCTCGGAGGCATGGGCCGGTTCGCCCACCGGAGGGAGTCCCACCTCACCGAGGCATCGCCTCTGGCCACGCCGGAGAGCGCTGATCGACTGTTCGCCTCGTGGTCGCCGTACTGGGACCTCGACCGACCGGTTCTGGTGGAGAAGTCGCCCAACAACATGCTGATGGGACGGTTCCTGCAGGCCCTCTTCCCGGACGGGAAGCTGATCGTCGTGGTCCGTCACCCGGTCGTCGTGGCGCTCGCGATGGCCAAGTGGGATCCCCTGCTGATCAACCGGCGCGGCAGGAGGAGGGTGGGGTTCGAGGGCTATGTCAGGCACTGGATCCGGGCCCACGAGATCCTGCGCGACGATGCCCTCCACCTGCAGCAGCAGCTGCTGGTGGTGCGCTACGAGGACCTGGTGGGCGACCCCGGTGCGGAGCTGGACCGGATCGGCTCCTCCTCGGGCTTGAGGGTCCGATCCCCGCCGCCCGGATCAACGGCGGTCGCAGTGGTTCCTACCGTGAGCGATGGGACGAGATGCGACGGGGAGGGCCGGTCGCCCGCAGGCAGCGGCGCCGGGTGGAGGATCTCTGGGGAGACGCCATCGGCCGCTTCGGCTACGACCTCTCCGACCTGACCGTCCTGCCGGACGCGGGACCCGTGGTGCCGACCTCGAACCAGAGGCGGCAGGACCGTGCCTGACCCAAGCCGCAGCTGGTGCCGGGCCTGGGCATCGGCCGCCATCGTGTCGTCGTTGATTGCCGTCGGGGGATGTGGCTCTCCGACGCAGCCGACTCCGGCGCCGCGGCGCACCCTGCTCACGGCCCCGACCCCAGAACCCACCTGTTCAGTGGATCAGCTTCTCGTGCCGTCCTGCTCGCCCCTCGTCGGGGTCACGAGCGAGAAGCCGACCAACGCGTCGCTGGCAGCGTCAGAGGCGGCCATCTCGCGGCCCTACGACGTGGTGTACCGCTTCCACCGCGCGACCGAGACGGTTCCGACGGGTGAGGAGGTCGCGCTGGTGCGAGCCGGACGGCAGCTGCACCTCGGCATCGACATCGGCCCGGAGGACAGGTGGACCGACGTCTCCTCGGGCAAGTTCGACCGCTTCCTCATGGCCCAGGGCCGGGCGCTGGCCTCGGTGGGCAGTCCATGTGGGTGACGTTCGACCACGAGGCGGACAACCCCGCCAAGGTCGGGCGGGGAACGGGCGCTGACTTCGTCGCCGCCTGGCGTCACGTGCGGGAGGTGTACCGGGCGGCCGGTGCCGTCAACGCGGTGTGGGTGTGGGTCATGATCGGGACGGAGGCGGGCCTGCCCAGAGCGGCCACGATGTGGCCCGGGAACGACGCCGTCGACTGGATCAGCTGGGATGTCTACAACGCCTCCGGTTGTCGGACGGGTGCCGTGGACCCGACCCGGTGGAAGACCTTCGAGGAGGCGTTCACCGTCTTCTCCTCGTGGCTCGACGAGCGAGGCCCCGGTCTCGGCATCGACCTGTCCAAGCCGATGATGATCAGCGAGGCGGGCAGCGTGGCCGATCCGCGGGATCGGGCCCGGAGGGCCCGGTGGTACGACTCGATCCCGGCCGTGCTCGACCGGCACCCGCGGGTGAAGGTGGTCACGCTGTGGGACCACGCCGGCAACGGCTCCTGTGACTACCGCTTCAGCTCGGACCCGGCGGTCTCCTCGGCCGTGAGCCGCATCTTCGTCACGCCTCGCGGTTGAGACGTGCGACGCGGCGGGGACGGAGGGCGGGTCGTTCGGTGAGGGGTGCGGGCCGGCAGACGGGCTGGTCCGATCAGCGAGATGCCTCATCCGCTTGGCGAGATGCCAGGGACGAGGACACGGTTAAGGAGATGGGATGAACGGGGTCGTGGTTCTCGGTGCGCTGAGCGTGGTCATCACGCTCGCTGTGGGTGTGGTCGCGGTGGTCCTGGCACCCCGATGGCGTACCCCCGCATGGTTGGCAGACGTCGGTGAAAAGAAGTTACACATAAAAAAAGGTGACACTGTAGTCGTGATTACCGGAAATAATAAAGGCCAGAAAGGTCGGGTATTAGAGGTAATCAGAAAAACAGACAGAGCAATAGTTGAAGGTGTTAATATGATGAAAAAACATACCAAACCTAATGCGAAATCGCCACAGGGAGGTATTATTGAACAGGAAGCACCTGTACACATCTCAAACCTGATGTTGTTCGACCCAAAATCTGACGGGCCAACACGTATAGGAAGGAGATTGGATGACAAAGGAAAATTAGTTCGTTATTCCAAAAAATCTGGAGAGGAGATCAAGTAATGGCTTACACACCAACTCTTAAAAAGAAATATCAGGAAGAAGTAGTTCCTTCATTAAAAAAGGAATTTGATTATTCTTCCATTATGCAGGTTCCGAAATTGGAAAAAATAGTCCTTAATCAAGGAGTAGGCGCTGCAATTGCTGATAAAAAGCTGATTGATGTTGCTACAACTGAAATGACAATGATTGCCGGTCAGAAAGCCGTACAAACAATGTCTAAAAAGGACATTTCGAATTTCAAACTGAGAAGAAAAATGCCAATTGGCGTGCGTGTTACATTGCGTCGCGACCAAATGTATGAATTCCTCGATCGATTGATTTCTGTGGCCTTGCCACGTATTCGCGACTTCCGTGGTATTGAAAGTAAAATGGACGGACGCGGTAACTATACTTTAGGCGTTCCGGAACAAATTATTTTCCCGGAAATTGTGCTTGATAAAGTAAGTAAAATCAACGGAATGAACATCACCTTTGTTACTTCAGCAGATACCGACGAAGAAGGTTTTGCTTTGTTAAAAGAATTAGGTTTACCATTTAAAAACGTAAAAAAGAACTAAGAAATGGCTAAAGAATCAATGAAAGCGCGCGAAGTTAAGCGGGCAAAATTAGTTGAGAAATATGCCGAAAAACGAGCCAGGCTGAAAGAAGAAGGCGATTGGGTTGGTTTGCAAAAGTTGCCAAAGAATTCATCAAAAATTCGTTTGCACAACAGATGTAAATTAACCGGAAGGCCAAAAGGTTATATGCGCCAGTTTGGAATCAGCAGGATTAATTTCAGGGAAATGGCCTCATCAGGCTTGATTCCGGGAGTTAAAAAGGCAAGTTGGTAATCGATTAAAGAACTTGAGACAATGAGTAAAGTAACAGATCCAATAGCAGATTATCTTACAAGGGTAAGAAATGCAATCATGGCAAAACACCGTGTGGTTGACATTCCTGCATCAAATTTGAAAAAAGAAATGACCAAACTTTTAAAAGAGAAAGGTTATATTCTGAATTATAAATTTGAAGATGAAGTTGGTCATCAGGGAAATATTAAAATTGCATTGAAATACAACCCGGAGACAAAAGTATCTGCAATAAAAGCGTTAGAACGCATAAGCAAACCTGGTTTGCGTCAATATTGCGATTCGACCAGTATTCCACGAGTATTAAATGGATTAGGCATTGCAATAATTTCCACTTCAAAAGGTGTGATCACCGATAAAGAAGCTCGTGAGCTTAGCGTAGGTGGAGAAGTATTATGTTACGTTTATTAAAAGGAGGAAATGTAATGTCAAGAATAGGTAAATTACCCGTTAAAGTTCCAGCAGGAGTCGAAGTAAAGGTTAACGATGAAAACATTGTTACCGTAAAAGGCCCCAAAGGTGAACTTATGCAGAAAATAGATCCTGATATTCAATTAACCGTTGAAAATGGCACAGTTAAATTTGCAAGGGCTGGCGAAACAAAACGCCACAAAGCGATGCATGGCCTCTATCGTTCACTGGTAAATAATATGGTTATTGGTGTATCTAAAGGATACGAAATCAAACTGGAACTGGTAGGTGTTGGTTACAGGGCAGAGGTTCTTCCCAATAACGTACTCGACCTGGTTTTAGGTTATTCTCACCATACTTACCTTCAACTTCCCCAGGAAGTAAAGGTGGAAGCAACATCTGATAAAAGAAGTAACCCGATTATTACTTTAACAAGTAACGATAAGCAATTAATCGGTCAGGTTGCTGCAAAAATCAGATCATTCAGGAAACCAGAACCTTACAAAGGAAAAGGTATCAAGTTTGTTGGTGAAGTATTAAGGCGTAAGGCTGGTAAAACAGCGGCTAAATAATTTTTAAAAATTAATTATATGGCAATAACAAAACTAGAAAGACGATACAGAATTAAAAGAGTGTCCGACAAAATATCAGGAACAGCTGAACGGCCGCGTTTGAGTGTATTCAGAAGCAACAAGCAAATTTATGCTCAGATTATTGATGATTAAAGGTGAAACACTTGTTAACAGTATCATCAAAGCAAAGAAATAGCTGATAAAGAAGGAACAAAAATGAGAAAGCTGCAATGGTTGGTAAATTGGTTGCTGAAAAAGCTATAGCAGCCGGTATTACTAACGTTGTATTCGACAGGAATGGATATTTATATCACGGAAGAGTTAAACAATTAGCTGATGCTGCCCGCGAAGGTGGCTTTAAATTCTAATACATTATGGCGAAAATCAGTAAAAAGTAAAAACAAGCGACCTGGATTTAAAAGACAGGTTGGTAGCCATTAACCGTGTAACAAAAGTTACCAAAGGTGGACGTACATTTAGTTTTTCAGCCATTGTTGTAGTTGGAAACGAAGACGGTATTGTTGGATGGGGACTTGGAAAAGCAAGCGAAGTTACCACTGCAATTGCAAAAGGTGTGGATGCAGCTAAAAAGAACCTGGTGAAAATTCCTGTTATTAACGGAACTATTCCTCATGAACAGGTTGCAAAATTTGGCGGAGCCAATGTATTGTTAAAACCTGCTTCTTCAGGAACCGGGGTAAAAGCTGGAGGTGCTATGCGCGCAGTACTTGAAAGTGTTGGTATTCACGATATCCTTGCAAAATCAAAAGGATCATCGAACCCACACAACCTGGTAAAAGCAACCATGGCTGCTCTGCTCGAATTGAGAGATGCATATACAGTTGCCCAACATCGAGGTGTATCAATGGAAAAAGTTTTTAAAGGATAACACAGTTATGGCGAAAATAAAAATTACACAGGTAAAAAGTAGCATTGGTTCAACCAAAAGACAAAAAGCAACACTTGAAGCTCTTGGTATGAAAAAATTGAATCGTCCGGTTGAACACGAAGCTACTCCTCAAATTATTGGAATGGTCAATAAAATGAGGCATTTAGTTACTGTTGAAGAAGTTAATTAATAATTCAAATATCAGAAATTATGAATTTGAGTAACTTACAACCTGCTGAAGGTTCAACAAAAACCGGAAAACGTATTGGAAGAGGTCAGGGATCAGGTCGCGGTGGTACTTCCACACGTGGTCATAAAGGGCAGAAATCGAGATCAGGATACTCCAAGAAAATTGGTTTCGAAGGTGGACAGATGCCTTTGCAGCGTGTTGTTCCTAAATTAGGATTTAAAAATATCAACCGGGTGGAATATAAAGCAATCAACCTTGATGTATTGCAACAATTGGCTGAAAAAAGGAAACTCACTATTGTTGATGCCGAATCATTGGTTGAAGCAGGTATGGCATCGAAAAGGGATAAAATTAAAATTTTGGGTGGTGGAACGTTAACGGTCAAACTGGAAGTTAAAGCACATGCTTTTTCAAAAAGTGCAAAAGAAGCAATAGAAAAATTAGAAGGAACAACTGAAATACTTTAAACCGGAATGAAACGATTTATTGAGACCCTAAAGAATATTTATAAGATTGAAGACTTGAGGTTCCGCATTGGGACTACCTTGTTTTACTTTTAATATACAGATTAGGTTCGTTTGTTTCGTTACCGGGAGTCGATCCTGCCCAGTTGCAGAATTTGACAGAATCAAACTTCTGATGGGTTGCTGGGATTGATGGATATGTTCTCAGGAGGGGCGTTTTCAAAGGCTTCAATTTTTGCTTTAGGAATTATGCCTTATATTTCTGCCTCAATTGTGATCCAGTTACTTGGTATTGCAGTTCCCTATTTCCAGAGGTTGCAGAAAGAGGGTGAGTCAGGAAGGAGGAAAATAAATCAGATCACACGTTATCTAACCGTTTTGATTTTGATTTCCCAGGCATCGGCTTATTTGGTAAATCTAAACATGTCAGTTGCCTGAAACGGCTTTTGCAATAACAGGAGCTATGTTTACAATTCCATCAATCGTAATTCTAACGGCCGGTTCGATGTTTATTATGTGGCTTGGTGAACGAATTACCGATAAAGGAATTGGTAATGGTATTTCACTGATCATCATGATTGGTATTATTGCCCGTTTACCGCTGGCAGTGGTTCAGGAAGTTACATCGCGTTTGAAGAGTGGTGGTTTGGTAATGTTCCTTGTAGAGTTTGTTATCCTGTTCATTGTGTTTATGGTATCAATTCTGTTGGTTCAGGGAACCCGCAGAATTCCGGTACAATATGCAAAACGAATTGTGGGTAACAAACAATATGGTGGTGTACGTCAGTACATTCCTTTGAAAGTGAATGCTGCAGGAGTTATGCCTATTATTTTTGCCCAGGCAATTATGATGGTTCCTATTACAATTGTTGGTATTGCCAACTCTGAAAATTTTCGTGGTGTTGCGGCTGCTTTAACAAATATCACCGGGTTTTGGTACAATTTCACACAATTTTTATTGGTGGTTGCTTTTACGTATTTTTACACCGCAATTACTATTAATCCTACGCAAATGGCGGAAGACATGAAGAAGAACGGCGGTTTTATTCCAGGTGTTAAACCCGGAAAGAAAACCGTTGAATTTCTTGATACTGTGATGTCGCGAATAACATTGCCCGGATCAATTTTCCTGGGACTTGTTACCATTCTTCCGGCATTTGCAATGATGATCGGAATCAACAAGTCGTTCGCCTATTTTTATGGCGGAACATCGTTGCTTATTTTGGTGGGTGTTGTGTTGGATACATTGCAGCAAATTGAAAGTCACCTTTTGATGCGTCATTATGATGGTTTGATGAAATCAGGCCGGATTAAAGGACGTCCGGGGATGATGTAATTGGTAAACATGAGGATTTAACCACTTTAAATTTATCGTTTATTTTATGGCAAAACAGCCTTCAATAGAACAAGATGGAACAATTATAGAAGCATTATCGAATGCAATGTTTCGTGTTGAATTGGAAAATGGGCATATTATTACTGCACATATTTCAGGTAAAATGCGGATGCATTACATTAAAATATTTCCGGGAGATAAAGTGAAAGTGGAAATGTCTCCCTACGATTTAACAAAAGGAAGAATTACATTTAGATACAAAAATAAAGATTTTCAAAAATGAAAATTCGTGTTTCAGTAAAAAAACGTAGCGCCGACTGCAAAATTATTCGCAGAAAAGGCCGTTTATATGTGATTAATAAAAAGAACCCTAAGTTTAAACAACGTCAGGGATAATCATTAATTTGAAAAATTAAAATTTATGGCACGTATTGTTGGTGTTGATATTCCAAATAATAAAAGAGGTGAGGTTGCACTTACCTATATTTATGGTATTGGCCGTAGCAGGGCAAATACGATCCTTGAAAAAGCAGGTGTTGATAAGGATATGAAAGTACAGGAATGGGACGATGACCAGTTTGCAGCAATTCGTAAAGTAATCAACGAAAGCTTTAAAGTGGAAGGTGAATTGCGTTCAGAAATTCAGATGAATATTAAGCGATTGATGGATATTGGTTGTTACCGTGGTATTCGTCACCGTATCGGTTTACCGGTGCGCGGACAAAGTACAAAAAACAATGCCCGTACCCGTAAAGGAAAACGTAAAACTGTTGCTAATAAGAAAATGGCCACTAAATAAGGAATTTGAATTATGGCAAAAAAAACAGGTACAAACAAAAAAAGAACGTGGTTGTTGAAGCCAACGGAATGGCGCACATTCACTCTTCTTTCAATAATATCATTGTTACGCTGACCAATATGAATGGCGAAGTAATTTCGTGGTCGTCAGCAGGGAAAAAAGGATTCCGTGGTTCAAAAAAGAACACTCCTTATGCTGCGCAGGTGGCTTCTGAAGAATGTTCAAAAACCGCCTACGACCTTGGACTTCGTAAAGTGAAAGTATTCGTTAAAGGACCGGGCAATGGTCGTGAATCTGCTATTCGTGCAATGCATACTGTGGGTATTCAGGTTACTGAAATTGTTGATGTAACTCCACTGCCACACAATGGATGCCGTCCACCTAAAAGAAGACGTGTATAATTATTTAAACGAAAAAGGTAATGGCAAGATATAGAGGACCAAAATCAAAAATAGCACGAAAATTCGGTGAACCAATTTTCGGACCGGATAAAGTATTTGAACACAAAAATTATCCTCCGGGAATGCATGGTTTAGCTTCAAAAAGAAGAAAAAAATCTGAATACGGGATTCAGTTAAAAGAAAAGCAAAAAGCAAAATATACCTATGGAATTCTGGAAAGACAATTCCGTAAGTTATTTAAAAAAGCACCGGCTTCAAAAGGTGTTACCGGTGAAGTGTTGTTGCAGTTGCTCGAATCACGTCTGGACAATGTAGTTTTCCGTATGGGTATTGCTAAAACACGGGCTGCTGCCCGTCAGTTTGTAACACACAAACATATTATAGTCAACGGAAACGTAGTAAATATTCCTTCGTATTTGTTAAAACCGGGCGACATTGTTGGCGTTCGTGAAAAATCAAAATCGATGGAAGAAATTACCGACTCATTGCATTCGCGTCGCAGTTCAAGATATGAATGGCTGGAATGGGAAAGCGAGCAAATGGCTGGAAAATTCCTGAACCGTCCTGAACGCGAAGAAATACCGGAAAACATCAAAGAACAACTTATCGTAGAGTTGTATTCAAAATAATAAATTTAGTAAGGTTATTATGGCAATATTAGCATTCCAAAAGCCTGACAAGGTGATAATGTTAGAATCCGATGATAAGTTCGGGAAATTTGAATTTCGTCCACTGGAACCTGGTTATGGGATTACTATCGGTAATGCTTTGCGTCGAATTCTGTTATCATCGTTGGAAGGTTATGCAATCACAACAGTGAAAATTGAAGGTGTTGACCATGAATTTTCTACGATAAAAGGCGTTATTGAAGATGTAACTGAAATTATCCTGAATCTGAAACAAATTCGGTTTAAAAACGAAGTCGAAGATTTTGACAGTGAAAAAGTATCGATAACCATTACCGGACAGGAAGAATTTACTGCCGGCGACATTAACAAATTTATGACTGGTTTCCGGGTATTGAATCCTGAATTGGTAATTTGCCGAATGGAACCTGATGTAAAACTTCAGATGGAAATTACCATCAACAAAGGTCGCGGATATGTTCCTGCAGTAGAAAATAAACCGGTTGAAGCTGAATTTGGAATAATTCCGATCGATTCAATTTTCACTCCAATTAAAAATGTGAAATATGCGGTTGAAAACTATCGTGTTGAACAGAAAACCGACTATGAAAAGTTGGTTTTCGAAATTACAACTGATGGTTCAATCCATCCAAAAGATGCATTAAAAGAAGCAGCTAAAATTCTGATTTATCATTTCATGCTATTCTCTGATGAAAAGATTACACTTGACTCAGATGAGAAATTTGCAAATGAAGAATTTGATGAAGAAGTGCTTCACATGCGTCAGCTCCTGAAAACCAAATTGGTTGACATGGATCTGTCGGTTCGTGCATTGAATTGTCTGAAAGCAGCCGATGTTGAAACATTGGGTGAATTGGTTACATACAACCGTAACGATTTACTGAAATTCAGAAACTTCGGTAAAAAATCGCTGACCGAATTGGATGACCTTCTGGATAACATGGGATTGAATTTTGGAATGGATATTTCAAAGTATAAATTGGACAAGGAGTAAGACGAAATGAGACATAATAAAAAATTTAATCATTTAGGAAGAAAAAGCGCGCACCGGAAGGCGATGCTGTCAAATATGGCCAGTTCGTTGATTATTCATAAGCGAATTACTACAACAGTGGCAAAAGCAAAAGCTTTGAGAATGTATGTTGAGCCACTTATTACAAAGTCAAAAGACGATACAACACATTCACGCAGGGTTGTATTCAGTTATCTTACAGGATAAAGAGGCAGTTTCAGAATTGTTTCGCGAAGTAGCTGCTAAAATTGCTGATCGTCCGGGTGGATATACACGTATTCTGAAAACAGGAAACCGTTTGGGTGATAATGCAGAAATGTGTATCATGGAGTTGGTTGATTATAACGAAGCAATGTTGGCTGCAAAAGAAGAAGCTGCAAAACCGAAAAAACGTCGTTCGCGTCGTGGCGGTGCTAAAAAGGATGAAACTCCTGTAGCTGAAACTAAAAAACCAGCTGCAAAAGCAAAACCAGCAGAAGAAGTAAAAGTAGTTGAAGATGTAACACCTGTTGAAGAAACAGAGGAAGAAGTGACTGCTGAAACTGCTGAAGAAACAAAATCTGAAGATGTTTCAGAAGAAACAACCGATGAAGCTGATTCTGAAGAAGAAAAGAAAGAAGAATAAGATTTTTCTTAAGGATATTGAAAAGCCGGTCCGTCGTTTGACGGATCGGCTTTTTCGTTTAATAGTGTTCAGCTATAAGGATGCCATCCGTATAAATTTTAAAAAATACGGATGGCATCCTTGTTCTAATAATATCTTAAAATCGAACTCATTATATTATGTTTTGAATTGATATTTTGTTTATTTTTAGGAAACTAAAACCAAAAATTGAACAGTCAGCCCAACATAACATCCAGTAAGCAAATTCAAAAAAGAACTTTAATTTTAAATCTGTGCACAATTTATAAATAGTAATTTATAGCTATTTATATCATAATAACCAATGATCAAAAACTAATCAAATCAAAATGAAAGCAAAGAAAATCTTTATTTTAAGCGTAATTCTAATTACAGTTTCCAATTTTATTTATGCGCAAAATTTAGCCGATTTTAAATCGCTGCTACAAAATTGTGGGATGAATTTTGAAAAACCATCCGATTTGGCTGAAGCTGAATTAACTTATAATGCAGACATGCTCTATGAATATGCACTGAAAAATGCAGACGAAGAATTTGAAGTCAGGTATTCAATTCGGCCAATTACGAAAAAAGCGTATGAAAATGATGCAGCAAAAGAGGAATTAGAAAAGAGTAAAGATTTTAGAAATTCGGGCTATGAAAAGGTTTTAAAAGCAATTCTGTTTAATATTTCAGGTACGCAAGCCAGATTTGGGCCATTTGATGAAAATGCTGTAAAGTCGGAATTTAATGCCGATTGGGGAGCCACAACAATGGTGCCTCTTGATCCTAAACGTGAATTTGGAAAAGGATATAAATATTGTATGGTTGTTGCATTGCATAAAAAAGATGTTGCTGATGCCTACTATTTTTACCTGGCAAATTCACAAGAAAAGTTCAGAACTAATGTGCAGCCCATATTTCATGCACTTCGGTTCGACTAAAAATACTAAAATGAAACGACTAACCATTCTGCCATTTTTGTTTCTTATCAGTGTTTCAACCCATGCCCAAATTGATCAGCTAACAAAATCATTAAACGATTATTCGTTTGATTTATATAATCAGTTAAAGTCGGAAAACGAGAATCTGTTTGTTTCTCCGTTAAGTACCTATTTTGCCTTGTTAACAGCATACGAGGGGGCGCAAAAAGAAACCAAAAAGGAATTTGAGAAAGTGTTGCACATTCAAAATAATAAGAGTTTGTCAGGCTTCAACATTTTTTCTGAAAACCTGATCCATTGGCACGACACATCAAATTACCTGAGCATTTCGAATGCGGTTTGGGTGCAAAACAATTTATCAGTAAATAATACCTATAAGGAAAACATTAACCGAAAATATTCGGCTGAAATTAAACCGGCTGATTTTAAGCAACCAACAGTAGCTTCAAATGAAATAAATTACTGGATTAATAACCAAACAAACGGACTGATTAAAAATATGATCAGACCGGATCAAATAAATGAAGATACCCGGTTGATCATTTCAAATGCCATTTACTTTGAAGGTGTCTGGCAAGATGAATTCAAAAAAAGAGATACAAAACTGGATACTTTTTATTTGAGTGACAATACCCCAACTGGAATTAAATTCATGACTAAATTTGAAAAATTGAGTTATTATGAGAACGATGAATTTCAGTTTGTATCAAAGCCCTATAAAGGAAATGATAAATCATTTTGTATTCTTTTGCCAAAAGAAAAAAATGGTTTGGCTGATATCGAAAAAAATCTGAATAGCTCTTTATTGAATGAAATTTGGAAGGATACCATCTATCCAAATGTGAAACTTTCTGTACCCAAATTTAAGCTTGAAACATCATATTCCCTGGTTGAAGAATTAATAAGTCTTGGACTTACTGATGCGTTTACTCAAAAAGCAGATTTTTCAGGAATAACGAAAGACGCCCCAATAATGATCAACAATTTTCAGCATAAAACATACTTCGAGATTAATGAAAGACACACCAAAGCAGCAGCAGCTAGTTTGGCCGAAATTAAATTCGGCAATGCAGGTATCGTTCCTGATTTAGTTACTGTAAAAGCAGATCATCCGTTTGTATTTATGATTATTGATAATTCGACCAAAGCGATTTTGTTTATGGGAAGATTTGTACAACCGGAAAAATTTGAATTGCTAACACATCAAAAAATTAAATCTGAACCCATTTTAAATGAAACCAAAAATAAATCTGACGGCAATTCTGATTTTTATAGGAATCGTGGATTTAGTCAGGAAATCAATTTGAAAGGAAGAATTATTGACTACGAAACAAGTGATCCAATATATGGCGCCGGAGTAATTTCCATAATTTCTGATAATAATGGAGGAGTTACAAATGAGAGTGGAGCAATGTCAGATAAAGATGGAAATTTTGGATTTAAAGGAAAACCTGGATGGATTGAAATTAGATTTATTGGCTATTTTACAGTTAGAATTGTCAATATTCCCAGAGAAATAAATGAAATTGATTTTGGTGATATATTAATGGCTAAGGACCCAATTAATTTATTTACATTAACTTCTGATGAATATGATCAGGAAGAATTAAATGAATTGAATCGAATAATGAAAGAGAACATCCTTGAAGATTTAAACATTGAAATTTTTGGCAAGAAGCTGAAACCCTATTTTGAAGGAAGAACTTTAATTGTTGATTGCGATAATATTGAGAATAAATAGCAACAGATCTTTAATGTGAATATAAGGATGCCATCCGTTTAAGTTATAAAATATACGGATGGCATCCTTGTTCGAAAAGCTATCCTACTTATATTATAAAACTGGCAACCCAGATAATTTTCAAAATTTTCAGTATTTTTGAATTTAGATAATAGCCAATTTAAATGAATAATACCAATTCAAATTCGTTATCAGTTATAAAAGAAATTGCAAGCAAAATAATACCGGATTGCAGAATTCTTCTTTATGGGTCTCGCGCCAGAAAAGATAACACAATTGACAGTGATTATGATTTTCTTGTTATTACCAAAGAAACTATGGATGTCCGCAAAAAACGAGCACTAAAATCAATGATGAGAAAAGAGTTAGCGCAATTCAGAATCCCTGCAGATATTCTTATTCAAAGTGAAGACGAGATAAATTCAAAAAAAGAAATAACAGGCCATATTATTAAACAGGTTTTAAGAGAGGGAGTTGCGTTATGAAACGCTACTATAGATTTCATAAAACAGTGGCTATTTAAAGCTAATGAAGATCTGTTGGTTGTCAATAAATTAACCGAATTTGAAATTATTGCCACTTCTTCTGTTTGTTTTCATTGCCAGCAAGCCGTTGAAAAATTTCTAAAAGCATTTCTAATTGCAAATGGAGTTGAAATTAAAAAGACGCATAATATTGAATATTTACTTGCTGAATGTGCTGACTTTGATAGGGATTTTTCAGGTATTGATCCCGGTGAACTAAGTGATTTTGGTGTTGACATGCGATATCCGGGTGATTTGTATATTCCAGATCAGCAGGAAACAATGGAATACAAAAATCTGGCTCTGGAGATTAAAAATTTAGTTGAAGAAAAGATTGATAAGATTATACAAACTAAATGATTACTATCTGAAGTTTGTTCCTTTACGCGAAGGATGCCCTCAGTTTAAGTTGTAAAAAAAGGAAAGCATACTCTCTTCTAAGAACTGAAAACTGCGACTGCGACTGAACTCTGCAACTGCCAACTAAAACCGCTTCCCCCACCCATTTTTTCTTACCAATTATAATATTCGAAAGGGCATTCTTTATAAAGAAGAGAATCTATTTTTTGAGTTTGAATGATGACATTTCTCAATTGTGTTCGATGTTGAATTAGAGAATCAAAACAATCGGGTGAAAGTTACTTAGAAACAAACTTTCGGGTTTCTATTGAATACCCCCGAATTAATTAAAGGGAAAATACATTTTATAACTAACAATTAACGAGATGAAAATAAAATTCAGGTACACCATTTTAATGATTTTTTTAATAATC
This sequence comes from uncultured Prolixibacteraceae bacterium, assembly GCA_963849775.1. Taxonomy (GTDB): domain Bacteria; phylum Bacteroidota; class Bacteroidia; order Bacteroidales; family Prolixibacteraceae; genus Draconibacterium. The sequence continues at coordinate 19,252 of CAWKIX010000041.1, forward strand.
GTTTTTTACAGTTGCAAAGATGATACGCCGGATGATTCGGGTAATCCATCAAAGGGCGAAGGCGAAATAGAAGCTAAAATAGTTTTGCCCGACGGATCAACAGTTGATCTGTCAGGATCATTACTCTGCAGCCTTGGAGCAACAAGCGATCTCAATGGTAATTTAAACGGCTATGTTCCATTTAATGATGGTAGTGTTGAACTTGCCTATTTGGTTGATGAGCAGGACGAATTATTGCTGGCAGGATTCTTAAGCGATGACAGAAATGAAATCTCTGTTGCCACAACTGTCGAGGTATTGCTGTATTTTGGTATGGGATCCTCTCTAAACACGCTTGAGTATAAAAAGTTCTTTGTTGAAAATATTGAACAAGAAAAAGCATATATTGATTTAGTCGATGAATTTGAAACAGCTTTTACCCTAAACCCGAAAGTATTTTCTGAAGGTGGTTATATTGAAGCACTTAACAATGCCATCATTAAACTTGCCGAATCAGATACCATTGATGTCTACACTAAAAGTATTGATTTAGGTTCCATAGAAAGAAGCGGATTATCTTTAAATGAAGTAGGTAAAAATTCATTTACAATTACGAATGGTTATCCGAGGCGTACACATGGATTTCTTTATTTTAAATCGTACAAAGATATTTCGGGAACCGAAACCACTGTTAATTCAGAAATCTCGGGGAGTGATTTTGCTGATCAGGAAGTGGAAATTCCTTTTATTAGTTTAGCCGATGAAGGCGATGAAAATTTTCAAAATCAGGTGACCAACTTTAATCTTTGTTCACAAGGCGTACGATATGTAACAAAGGTGTCCGATGAAATTAACATAGATCTTCCCGAAAACCACACATCAGAAACCTATGAACTTGCGGTTGTTGGTCCTGGCTTTGGAACTGCAAAAGAAAGGGATTTTACGGAGAACGAACAGGAAGTTTTTGAACAACTTTCCATAGAGACATTTGTATTGGATTATTTTATTCCTATCCTTATGGACATAGGGGGGAACAGGGATATATATTCAACGCAGGTTTTACAAAAAGCAAGTGAACTTACTGGAATTGTAGAGCCGATACTTCGTGCTCATGAACCATCAATAGATGCCGTACTTGAAAATGATTTTGAAACCGCAATTACTGAATTCCTTCCCTTTTTATACAGCGATATACGTCTTTCTAATGATTTGAGGACGATTATGACGGGCTTGTATGGAATGATATCCGATGGAAGCAGTCCAAATACCTTTATTCAGAATAATGAATTAATTCAGGAAGGTGAAGCTCGATATCAAAAAGTTACCAGTGCCATTCTTCGTTCTATGAAAGAGTCCGTAGGTTTGAATTGTATAAATAAACGGCTAAGTAGTTCGGCTACTTTAGAAAAATGGGATATTAAAGTTTATGAAGGAGTTGTAAAACTGAAACCTGAAAAAATTTCAACGGTACCTTTTGGTGATCCCAAAGATATTTTTGCTAAAGTTTTTATCGAATTGCAGGAAGGCGAAACACTGGAATATGACTGGGAGACCACCTCTCAGTTTGGCGGGATATTGAATGATTACAATGGTCAGGATGACGTTAGTTTTACCACTTCAAGCGACAAAGTAGCGTTTTTTAGTAATGCTTCTTCCAGACAGCTTGGCGATGGTGAAAACCTGGAAACAGTAACCGTAACAGCCTATATAAAGAAAGGCACTTCAAAAACTGAAATTGGTTCGGCCTCAATGACTGTTGATGTTAAAAAGAAAAAATTCCTCATACAACCCGATGGTGTAACTATTAAAGGAAATGATAAATTGAAGTTAAACTTAAAACATTCAGACAGAACTACAGTTATTCCCAATGCTGAAACCGATTACGAAATAGTATGGAGCACAGAAGGAAAATATGGCCTTTTTGAAGGGTTAAATAACTCTCAGACCCTGACCAATAATGCATCTATAACATATTATGCTGACGATACTGAAGTGGAAAAAGGCGAAGAAACCATTATGGTTTCTATTTATGCCAAATCTAAAAATAGCGATGAACCCTATCGGTTGGCGGATGAAGCCCATGCCACAATCAAAATAGAAAATGATGAAAAGAAATTAATTTATTATGCGCCCATTGGAGTAGGGAAAAGACCTCCTGAAAATAACGGAGGAATTTATTGGAATTACGGAGCCTGGAGCAATTGGAGGTGGAATCCTTCTGAAGCCGAAGCTGATATACCCGATGGATACGAGATTCAGAAGATTTATATGAAAGTAATGGAAAGAACACCCGATCCAATACCATCATGTACTTATGAAAGTAATACCTGGTACCCGGGAAATGAAGAAGAGGATTTAGTTGATGGCAGTTATGAGTTGACCTGTTCTTACTCGGGAGGTTCTGCACTTTCTTCTGAGAGTGCCAGTGAGGGATTTGCCTCTACGGTTGCGGCAAAAAATAGTTGTACCGGATTTGCCCAGGTTATCGTTTATCTAAAGGCGATGGAGAAATGATTTTAAATATTCAGTTTAGCTATATAAAAAATAATACTTTGAATTTGAATATGTTATGGGTAAATGAAAAATTGTCATTGGTAATCAGGAAAACCGATTACTGATGACAATATGTAATTGACTAAAAACTACTCTAAAATCTTCCCCGACATATTATTTTTAGTTTGGATAATAAATATCACCAAACGGATGCCATCCATTTAAGTTGTAAAAAGCACGGATGGCATCTTCTTTTAAAATATATTTTTCAAAGTTCCAAACTTTGGAAAAGTTTTACTGAATACTCAGACTTAACACTGCATACTAGAATCTGCTTCTCCACCACTTTTTCAATCGTTCAAGAATTTTTTGTTCGATTGCATTATTTTTCTTTCTGAACAAAATATACCCGACAATAGTTTTTAATGACATAAATTATTACTTCATGAGGGCAATTTTATTAACATTCTCGGTTTTAGTTCTGATGATGGTGACTTCCTGTTCCAAAGAAAATATAAAATCAGGACCCGAATTTCCGATTACGAAATCCGGAACTCTGAATTTTGAATATAACTTTGATTATACTAATCCAACACCTCCTCCATCTGATACACTTCAATTAAAAACAATTCAAAATGTTAATATCAATATTGCTTCTTATACGGCTTTTTACTATTTGAATGATACCTCCGATTTTTACATTCATGATAAAAAAACAGGACGGATTACTTATAACTTCTTACCTGTACGGTACGAGGATGGAAACTATTATGAAATCATCGAAAATTATCCATTTATAGGCAAGCGGGAAGTTCTCGTTTTAAAAGATGATTTAACTGTTGGAGAAATTTGGAGTGATACGATTTATAGTGAAAGAGATGATGAAACCACTGTATATTTATTTGAAGTGCAAGACAAACTCGCTACATATTCACCTGGACAATTTACGTTTCAGGATGTATATAAGATCAGGCAATTAATAAAATCCCCTGACAGCAATACAAATCCATCAGATGATGCCATATCATTCCATTACTACAATAAAGATTTTGGAATAATTCGAAAAGAAATTCCTCCATACCAATCAGGCACTTATGGAACTGTTATTTTCAATCGATTGATCTATTAATTGCTTGAACTTTAGAAATTCCGCAATTCATCACCTTTACCAAAGTACCAAACTTTTGAAAAGCCAAACTGAAAACCGCGACTGAGACTGCGACTGCGACTGAACTGCAAACTAAAACCGCTTGCCCCACCATTTCTTCAACCGTTCCAGAATCTTCTCTTCTGTTGCATTTTTTTGTGGATGATAAATTCTTTCTGTTTTTATTTTTTCCGGCAGAAAATCCTGTTCTACAAAGTTGCCTTCGTAACCATGTGCATATTTGTAATCTTTACCGTAGCCAATTTCTTTCATCAGTTTGGTAGGTGCATTCCTGATATGTAATGGAACCGGCAAATCACCGGTTTTTTTAACCAGTGAAATGGCGCTGTTTATGGCTTCGTATGCCGAATTGCTTTTTGGTGATGTTGCCAAATAAATCGTGCATTCCGATAAAATAATCCGCGATTCGGGCGGGCCAATTTTATGAACTGCATCAAAAGTGCATTGAGCCAAAAGTAAGGCGTTTGGATTGGCAAGACCAACATCTTCTGCAGCTAAAATCAATAACCTGCGGGCAATAAATTTTATGTCTTCGCCACCTTCAATCATTCGGGCCAGCCAGTAAACCGCTGCATCAGGATCACTACCGCGAATACTTTTAATAAATGCCGAAATAATATCGTAATGCATTTCGCCCTGCTTATCGTAATTGGCCAGATTTTTCTGAAGGCGGTTGGTTACTTTTTCATCTGTAATTTCAATGTCATCGCTTTCTTCTGCCAGAACAACAAGCTCCAAAACATTGAGCAATTTTCGCGCATCGCCACCCGAAAAGCGCAACATGGCCTGATTTTCTGTGATGGTAATATTTTTCGTTTTCAGAAATGGATCTTTTTGTGTTGCCAGATCAACAATTTGTAAAAGCCCTTTTTTATCTAAATGTTCAAGAATATAAACCTGACAGCGCGAAAGGAGCGGGGAGATGACTTCGAACGAAGGATTTTCGGTAGTAGCCCCAATTAGCGTTATAGTTCCGTCTTCAACAGCTCCTAAAAGCGAATCCTGTTGCGATTTACTAAACCGATGAATTTCATCAATAAATAAGAATTGGATTTGGCCGGTTAAAAAACTGCTGCTTTTTAGCTTTATCAATTACATCTCGAATATCTTTTACGCCTGAGTTAATTGCACTTAAGGTATAAAATGGTCGATCGAGTGTATTGGCAATAATTTTGGCAAGTGTTGTTTTTCCAACTCCCGGTGGCCCCCAAAGTATGAGCGAAGAGATATTTCCCGACTCGATCATTTTGCGTAACACAGCATTTTTTCCAACCAGGTGTTCCTGCCCGATATAATCATCCAGTGTTTTTGGTCGAAGTCGTTCTGCTAATGGTTGGTTGCTCATGCTTCAAAGTTCAAAGTAGTTTTTAAAATACCAAAATTAAGAATTTAATGTAGTTTAATAAGAAAGTATTTATTCGATTTGGTGCGATAAACACCCTTCGACTTCGCTCAGGGTGACAGTCAGACTGAGCGAAGTCGAAGTCTTAATTGAGAGTAATCCGAGATATAATTGAACGCGGGAGGAAATTCATCGTAATTATTCATAATCAGCCAACAAACTATACGCAAACCAAAGAATAGGAGCTTGTCCGTGTAAATCGCCGGTTACCCTCGGGCGTGTTAAATAAAAATTGGTATCCTTACTTTGCCCTGTTCCAACGCAAACTTCCCTGATTTTTCCATCGTTGTTTATGTATGTTGTAAGCGCGTTCCAAGCTTTTTCCGATGCTTCGGAATAAGGTTTTTTAGGCAGCAACCCTTTTTTTACTCCAACGGTCATTGCAAAGCCAAACATTCCTGTTGATGAAGTTTCCTTAAACGATTCCGGATGATCAATCAACTGATGCCACATTCCATCTTCATCCTGATTTTTCACAAGTGTTTTCATCATTTTTTTGTAGCCTTTCAATATTGATTTGTAGTGCGGATTACTTTTGGGTAATTCTGAAAGAAGTTCTGCCATCCCGGCGGCAACCCAGCCATTTCCCCTTCCCCAAAAGAATGGCGCTTCAAGACCATGAAAAAACAAACCATTTGGTTGTTGAAGCTTGTCGATATAAGTGTCAATTTCAAGCGCGGCTTTATCAAGGTATTCCACATTCCCGGTGGCACGATAGGACTGGGTTTGTAAGCAACCGATCATATAAATATCGTCGATCCAAAACCGGGTTTGCGACGTTAACCCTTCGGGTGTTGTCTCTTCCCATTGGCCGTCAGCAAGCTCAATTCCCTGGTCAAAATATTTTTGTTCTTTGGTTTGTATGTATAATTCCAGTGGCAGAATTCCATAAACATTTACATCAACGTGGTTTGCTGTGTTCGGAATTTTCTCGTCAATTACCCGGTCATAACGGGTAGAAAGTTTATTTAGCAGTTCGTCGTCATCAAGAAATCCCGCCAGTTTAATTGCTCCGTAAGCGGTGCAGGCTTCAGCATAATGTACTGCATTTATGTTTGGAGTTTGGTACATCATAAAATCGTTTCTCGATAGCAGATCAGCAATAACTAATTTCCCAATTTCTTCAGGTGATTTTACAAGGTCGGTGGAACTGGTGGGTTGATTGCCGAAAAATAACGTGATGAGAAAAAATGAAATAGTTTGGAATAGTTTTGTTGTCATTGCGGTAAAGTTTCAATAAATATATAAAACTTATTGGAAATGTTTTGAAGCTGAATTACGGATGGATTTACTCGCAGTATCTTTTAATAATGTTATAAGCGCCATTAATTCCCAGCTCTCCGGCGCGACTTAAATCAAGCGCACCGCCATCAATATCGTCCATAAAAATCTTTGTCAGCCCACGGTTAAAATAAGCTTCGGCAAACTCCGGTTCCAATTCAATCGCTCTGTTTAAATCTTCTATGGCGCTTTTGTATTCTCCCAATCTCAACTTTATATATGCCCGGTTGAAATATCCAAAAAAGAACTTCGGATTCAGAAACAAAGTAATTTCATAATCATTAAGAATCTGTGTGTATTCAGAAGAAGTATTCAGTTGCGATTCATTGTCAGCAAAATCACGGGGTTGCATCGAGATGCTCAGTTCGTTTCGTGAAGTCTCAATCAATTCTATATTTTCAAGCATTTTATACCTGCAGTTTGCTCTTGAAAAATAAGCAATACCCTGCTTGTCATCGATTTCAATAGTATGGTTTAAATCATTAAGCGCTTCATTGTAATCGCCGGTTAACGAATAAAAAATGCCCCTGTTAAGAAAATTAAAAGCGCTTGCCTGAATCTTTATCCTTTCGTTATAATACAGGATGAAGTTCTCAAAAACATCCTGATACGATTCAATGGGTTTATTCGTTATGGTGAAAAGAGGATTGTAGTTGTTTTTCTCATTCATTACATCGATAGCACTGTTATAATACTGAAAACGATCATAATCAACAGCATTTTTTTCGAAAGCCGAGATGATAAAAATGGGTTGTAAATCAATTACAATATTCTTATTCTGAACCAGGCCATCATCTGCTTCTTCATCGTTTTCATCGGTTGGCAAATTTCTTGAGTCCTCAATAATCAGGTTCATACGACGTCTGTCTCTTCTGCTTGAAGATTCATTTTCCTGGTTGTCATCATTCTGGTTATCAGTATCATTTTGTGATAATGATTGATTATTTTGTTGTGTTGATTTATTGGACCCGGTTCCTGAATTTTGTGTTGAATTTGTACTGCCCGTATTTTGTTGATTTTGCTGGTTTTGTGCCAGTTGCTCTGCATCCAGTCTTCTGGCTTCCAAATCAAATTGCGGATTTAGTTGGGCAGCAATTTTGTAATCTTCCTGGTATCCCGGGCGCTTCAGAATTTCGCGTGCCATTGCCCGGTTAAAATAGGCGCTTGCCATTTCCGGATTCAGTTGAAGGGCAATGTCATAATCGCCAATAGCACCTGCATAATCTTCCAGTTTTTGTTTTACAATTCCCCGGTTATTATATGCCAAAGCGTTTTTCGGATCAAAACTAAGGCACTGGTCAAAGTCGCGCAGGGCCGATGCATAATCTTCCAACTCGTACCGTGCAAGTCCACGGTTTAAATATGCGGCTGCGTAATGCGGACGAATAATAATTACCTCGTTAAGATCTCTGATTGCTCCTCTTATATCTCCGTTCACAATTTTTACATTGCTGCGGTTCATCAATGCGTAGGTCGATTTGGGATTAATTTCCAAAGCCTTATTGTAGTCCTCAACCGCTCCTTCCATATTTTTCAGCGCCAGCTTTGCAATTCCCCGGTTATTGTAAATATTATCGTTATCCGGATCAAATTCCAATCCTTTATTGTAATCTTCAATAGCCTTTTTGTAATTTTTCAAATTGTGATATGCCATGCCACGGTTCATATAAGCCTGCGGATAAAACGGTTTTATTTCAATGGCTTTATCGTAATCCATAATGGCGCCACGGTAATCTTCCAGCTGATGCTTGGCAATACCCCGGTAAAAATAAGCTTCCGCCAGGTAAGGTTTAAATTTTATGACAATATTGAAATATTCAATTGCCCCGGTGTAATTTCCTATTTGAGTACGGGTTTGTCCAACCGTCATATAATAATTGATATTCAACTGTGCCTTTGTGGAAAGAAACAGTGGAAGCAATAATAATATAAGAAGCGCCTTTTTCATCTTAATTTTCTGAACAGGCAAAAATAACATTTTAGAATGAGAGCATTTGTTTTGATTAATTTTATTTAACTTTTCGCTCCAAATAACTGAACTATGTGTGAAAGATGCAACTGGAGTACTTCCAGCGAAATAATGATTAAATACCACGATGAAGAGTGGGGAGTTCCTTTACATGACGACCGTTTGCTGTTCGAATTTTTTGTGCTTGAAGGTTTTCAGGCAGGGCTGAGCTGGCAGATTGTTTTAAAAAAACGCGAGGCTTTTCGTGAAGCTTTTGATCGCTTTAATCCTGAAATTATTGCTGAATACACTCCTGATAAAATTGAAGAACTTGTTCAAAACAAAGCAATCATCAGAAACCGTATGAAAATTAAGGCATGTGTAAACAATGCGCAGCGTTTTCTGGAAGTTCAAAAAGAATTCGGAAGTTTCGATAAATACATTTGGGGCTTTGTAAACGGAAAGCCAATTGTAAATGAATTTAAATCATTAAAAGAACTTCCTGCAAAAACGGAATTGTCAGATAAATTATCTGCGGATTTGAAGAAACGAGGATTTAAATTTGTCGGCTCAACCGTTATTTATGCGCACATGCAGGCCACCGGAATGGTAAACGATCATTTGGTGAGCTGTTTTAGGTATAAGGAGGTAAATGGCCTGAAATTCTGATACAGATAATTGATCTAAAAAATTGTAAAACCAAAACATGAAAATTATGAGAACCTATGATTTCCTTAAAATTTTATTTCTCCTTGGAGTCATAATCATTTTTGCAAGTTGTGCCGATGTGACTCCAATCGAAGATTGTATAACCGATGAACCTTACGGATTTTTAGGCGGTTTATGGCATGGAATAATTGCTCCAATAAGTTTCGTCGGTAGTCTTTTTATCGATGATGTTGCCATGTATGCAGTAAATAATAATGGCGGCTGGTATGATTTTGGTTTTGTTATTGGCGCCGGAATTTTGTTTGGCGGCGGTAGTAAGGCAACCAACAGAAGATAGATAATTCCAAGTGTTACCGACCAGTGCGGTTGCAAAACATAACTCGCAGGATAGAAGCATTTTTAACAATTAATTTTCTGAATTAAAATTGAGAAGTAATTTTTATTATTATTTTAGACGCCATTCTACAATTTGGAGATTAACATTTTAAATTTTATAAAACCAACTATAATTAAAATGAAATTGCATTTTGTTTTTACTATTGTTTTAATAGTTTCAGGAATTGGGTTCACGTTTGCAGGAGACAAGGATAAAAAAGAGAAAGAACCCGCTGTAAGCTATGAATTTACAGATGAAATTGTTTTACCTGCTACTTCCGTACAAAATCAATACAACACCAGCACCTGCTGGTCGTTTTCAGGACTTTCGTTTCTTGAATCGGAAATGCTACGTTTGGGAAAGCCGGAAGTCAATCTTTCGGAAATGTTTGTTGTTTGGCACAGTTATTCTGATAAGGCAAGAAAAGATGTTCGTGTGCACGGCAACCTGAATTTCGCTCCGGGTGGTGCTTTTCATGATGTAACAAATACAATTGCAAAATATGGAATCGTTCCTGAGTCAGTATATTCAGGAATAAAAAATGGGGAGACAAAACATATTCATGGTGAAATGGATCGTGTTTTAAAAGAGGAAGTTGATTCCATTATTGAAAATCCAGGTAAAAGATTGAGTACTGCTTGGCACGAAAACATTGAGGCAACACTTGATAATTATCTCGGCGAGATTCCAAATTCATTTAAATACGAGGGAAAAACCTATACCCCGCAAACCTTTGCCGCTGAATATATTGGCCTGAATATGAACGATTACGTTGAGATTACTTCTTACACGCATCATCCGTTTTATTCCAGGTTCATTCTTGAAATTCCTGACAACTGGTCGTGGGACGAAGTATACAATGTTCCACTGGAAGATTTTGAAGAGATCATTGATAATGCGATTGAAAGCGGTTTTACAATTGCCTGGGCTGCCGATGTAAGTGAAAAAGGCTTTGTGTCAGCAAATAAGGGATTTGCAGTATTGCCGTCTGCTCCCAAAAATGATATGACAAAAGCGGAAATCAGGCATTGGAAAGCATTGCCTGAAGATGAAAAAGAAAAGGAGTTGTATTCACTGGAAAAACTGGCGCCTGAAATTGAGGTTACACAAGAGATGCGGCAGGAAGCTTTTGATAATTATCAAACCACCGATGACCATGGAATGCATATTATTGGAACAGCAAAAAATGCGGATGGAAAAGAATTTTATAAAGTAAAAAATTCATGGGGCGACTATAATAAGTACGATGGATATTTCTATACTTCAAAACCTTATGTTGCATACAAAACAATGTCTATTATGGTTCATAAAGATGCAATTCCGCAAAAAATACGTGAAAAACTGGAGCTCTGACTACAATGCCCTTCAGAACTTGTGAAGGGTTTTTTTATCTTTGGTTTTTCGTCTGAATAATATGAAGTATCAAATTCTTTTCATTGTATTTTTTCTGATTTCCTGCCTGTCGGTTGCACAGAAACCTTATGTTGATTATTCTTGGTGGAATGAGCTTCATGGCTGGGAACCCGATGATCCGGGATGGCGAAACTGGATTATTATTTCACCCGGTTATCTGGGGCCGAATGCGTTACCGGTTCCGGAAGTTAAGCGTGGTTTTCTTAATGAAAAAACTGAAATTGAAGTAACAGCATCAAACCATTTTAGCGCTGCCGATCCCACACAGGATATTTCAGGAAGATTTTTTATTCCCTTTGCAAAAAACAAAATTGCAGTTGAAGTTTATGGTGTATTTGGGGAGCATTTTGCCTTTTCTGAAAACATTCGTAATGAACGGTTTGCCCGTATTGAAGACGGGAAAGGGTTTGCTTTTGGCGATTTGTATTTTAGTACATTAATTCAGCTGTTAAAAGACAGGAAGTTTCCAAACACATTGTTACGTATGGCTGCAAAAACTGCCTCGGGAAACCAACTGGAAGGTGCAAGAAACACCGACAGTCCCGGTTATTTTTTCGATTTGAGTTTTTCGAAAGATTTTGGATCGGATGAGATTTTTCTTTACCGTCCATTTGCATCGGCAGGTTTTTACAGCTGGCAAACCAACGATGAGGATAATTTGCAGAATGATGCCTATATGTACGCTGTTGGAAGTGACTTCATTATAAATAACTGGATGATTTCGACTTCACTGGCAGGTTATTCGGGTTATAAAGATCAACGTGACAGGCCAATGCAAATTAACTTTGAGTTAAGGCACGATTGGGAAAAGTCTGCTTTCAGAATACAATTCATACATGGATTACGTGATTATAATTATGAAACGCTGCGTATTTCATACATCTGGAAAATGAATGCCATTAATTAAGTCATAAAAATTGAACCTGAATTGATTACCTTTGCCCGGAATTTCGGATAATGCAAGTAAAAAATAACGAGAAAAAAATGAAAAAATTATCGCTGGTTATTTGTGTGTACAACGAAGAACCTAATATTAAACCACTTGCCGACCAGATAAAAGCCGCCTTAATAGATTATGATTTTGAAGCCATTTTCGTAGATGATGGTTCAACAGATGGAACCAGGCGGGAAATATTAAATATTAATGATGAACGCTTTTTGCTTGTAGAACTAAAAAGGAATTACGGACAAAGTTCAGCGCTTCAGGCCGGGATTGACCAGGCAGAAGGGGATTATGTGGCGCTGCTTGATGGTGATCTTCAGAATGACCCGGCTGATATTCCAATGATGCTGAAAATGATAGAAGAAGAGGACTGGGATATGGTTGCTGGTGTTAGGGCAAACCGGCAGGATGGTATGTTCCTGCGTAAAATTCCATCAAAAATTGCGAATTACATGATTCGCAAATCAACCGGAATTTCGATGAGGGACCTTGGATGTACATTGAAAATATTTACAAGAGATATTATTAAAAGTATCCATATTTATGGTGAGTTGCATCGTTATATTCCGGTGTTGGTTACCTTGGAAGGAGGAACAAAAATTACCCAGGTTGATGTTAATCACCGCCCTCGCGAATATGGAAATTCAAAATACAATCTTAGTCGTACAACCCGTGTAATGAGCGATTTAATCCTGATGATGTTTTTCAAAAAGTATTTACAACGCCCCATACATTTCTTCGGATCAATCGGAATTGTAACTTTTGGCATCGGTGTTTTAATCAATATCTATATGCTCATTTTAAAAATATTAGGACACGATATTTGGGGAAAACCACTGATGATGCTTGGAATTTTGCTCGTATTAGGAGGAATTCAGTTTATTACTATTGGGATAATTGCTGATTTGCAAATGCGAACTTATTTTGAATCTCAAGGGAAAAAACCATACCGGGTGAAACGGGTTGTTACTGCAAAAAATTGAAATTAACCTGCTGCATAACAGTTAGATAAAAAATTTATTTTATAGAGTTGGTTATGGCAAAGATTTTGTAAAAGTTATACATTTGTGTAATTCATTTAAATTATTGCCATGAAAAAATTTGCATTTTCTACCATTATATTTTTATTCCTTTTTCTGACACACTCTTCCGGTTTTGCCCAGGACAAGGTCATTAACGGACAAATATTCACTTTCGACAGTATTCCGCTAATTAATGCAACGATTAAAGTAAAGAGCACAAAACAGGAAGTGTTTACCAATTCTGACGGAAGATTTTCAGTGGGTTGTAATAAAAATGATGTTCTTACAGTTTCAGCAGAAGGATTTTATAAACAAAAGGTAAAGCTGAATGAGAAAGCCAAACTTGTTATTGTTAATTTGAAACTTAAGCCCGGAGAGCGAAACAGGGAAGTTGCAATTGGCTACGGTCATGTTTCTGATAAAGACCTGCTTTATTCTGTTTCGAGCATGAATAACGGGGATATGGATTTTTCTCAATACACTAATATGTTTGATCTTATTCAGGGAAAGTTGGCAGGGGTACAGGTGTATAATGGCGAAGTAAGTATTAGAGGAGTAAATTCAATAAATAACCATGCTGCATTAATTGTTGTTGATGGTATAATTTCAGACAATAGTATTTTAAGTGCCCTTTCCCCATCGCAGGTTAAAAATATTAGTGTTATAAAAGATGGCGGAACAGCAATTTATGGTTCGCGCGGCGCAAACGGAGTAGTACTTATTGAAACTAAAGGAGCAAGTAACAATTAAAAAGATTGGAGAACTTACAGGCGCTTTGAATATGCTCTGCTCAAAACAATTCTGGTTCAAATAACATAAATTGCTATTTGTCAGTGTTTTATAAAGGATTTGAAATTCAGAAAAATGGCAACAATATTGTACAGATATCGTAACTTTTTAAATTAAATGTCATGAAAAATATTTTTTTATCAATAATAATTCTGGTCTCCGCTTTTTTTATTCAGACAGAGTGCATAGCCCAAACAAGAATAGTTAACGGAATGGTAACTACTTTCGATAGTATTCCTCTGGTAGATGCCAGTATTAAAGTAAAAAGCACCAAGCAGGAAGTTAAAACTGACACGAACGGCAGGTATAAAGTTGAATGCACTTCTGATGATATACTTAAAGTTTCCGCTAATGGTTTTTACTCCAAAAAGGTGAAACTTGACAAAGAATTAGAAAATGTGAATGTTGATTTGAAATTAAAGTCGGGAGATAAGAACCTAAACGCTGCCATAAGTAACGGGCATATTAGCGATCAGGAAAGTTTTAGAGTCATTGCAGATTTGAATGATAATACTGAGGATTTTTCGCGGTTTGCAAATGTTTATGAAATAATCGAGAATAAATTTCCGGGAGTACAAATTAGTCAGGGATATTTAATTATCAGGGGAGCTAACAGATTAAATGTTGGCGCAGCTGAGAATGCTGCTTTAATTGTAGTTGATGGAGCAATTAACGACAATAGCATTCTGAGTACACTACCTACATCGCTTGTAAAAAGTATAAAAATAATGAAGGAAGGCAGCAATGCAATATATGGTTCAAGAGGTGCAAACGGAGTAGTGGTAATAAAAACAAAAACTGCAGGGGATGTTTAAAGATTTGTGAAATTTACCTATTAAGCTTTTTTACATTGACCAGAAAATTCAAACAGATTTTGGATATTAAGAAGTTGGATTATTGTTCCGCTGATCAATTTCAATAGCATTTATATTTTCTGAAATAGTAAAGAATTTGAATTGTTCTTGTAAATTTATGGAATTAAACGCTAAACGTAAAAGTTATGAAAAGTATCCTTTTTTCAATTTCAATAATTATCTCGGTTTTATTTATTCAGGCTGAGAGTTCTGCTCAGACAAACAAAGTGAGTGGCGAGGTATTTACTTTCGACAGTATTCCTGTTATAGATGCAAATATTAAAGTTAAAAGCACAAAACAAGAAGTAAGTACTGACGTTAATGGACGGTTCGAAATAGAATGTGAAGAAAACGATGTATTAACCGTTTCTGCCGATGGTTTTAGTTCTGAAAAAGTAAAACTGGAAGGAGAGTCAGGAAATTTAAATATTAACCTGAAGTTGAAATCCGGTGATAAAAACCTTAACGCAGCTATTGATAACGGGCATCTAAAAGATGCTGAAAGTTTCAGGGCCATTGCCAGTAAAGTCGATGATGATGAAGATTATTCGCAGTACGCAAATATTTATGAAATTCTCCAGGGAAAATTCTCAGGGGTACAAATCAATAACGGAGATGTTATTTTACGAGGATTTAATACAATGCAGCTCGATCAGAATGTTACTAATAATAATAGCGCACTGATTGTGGTTGACGGCGTAATTAATGATAAAAGTGTTTTAAGTACGCTTCCAACATCGCTTGTTAAGAGTGTAAAAATAAAGAAAGACGGAAGTGCTACCATTTATGGAGCGCAAGGTGTAAACGGCGTTGTAGTTATTGAAACAAAAAAATAGAATTGTAGAAAAAACAGTTATCCCCGATATTAAAGTCAATTTCATGAATATCCTTTCCAAATTAAGTCCCCAACCTCTTTTTAATTATTTTGAACAGATTTGTCAGGTTCCGAGACCTTCAAAAAAAGAAGAAAAAATCAGGCAGTTTTTAATTGCTTTTGCAGATAAAAACGGGTTGAATGTTAAAACGGATGAAACAGGGAATGTTTTAATTACCAAATCTGCAACAAAAGACAGGGAGTTGGCTCCAACCATAATTTTGCAAACCCACATGGATATGGTTTGTGAAAAAAACAGCGATAAGGTTTTTGATTTTGATAATGATCCGATTGAACCTCGAATTGTTGATGGCTGGGTAAAAGCCAATGGAACAACGCTGGGCGCCGATTGCGGAATTGGTATTGCTGCGCAACTTGCCGTGCTAACTTCTAAAAAAATAAATCACGGTCCATTGGAATGTTTGATTACAGTGGATGAAGAAACAGGATTAACAGGAGCTTTTGCCTTAAAAAAAGATTTTTTGAATGGCTCTGTTTTGCTCAATCTTGACTCGGAAGATGAAGGGGAAATATTCATCGGGTGCGCTGGCGGAGTGGATACTTTGGCATCATTAACCTTTGTAACAGAACCGGTAAAAGAAAAAACAATTGCTATAAAAATTACTGTTTCAGGTTTACTGGGAGGACATTCGGGAGATGATATTCATAAAAACCGCGGGAATGCCAATAAAATACTTAACCGGTTTTTGTGGCAGGCAAATCAAAAGTTTTCTGTTCAACTTGGTGACTTTAACGGTGGAAATCTAAGAAATGCAATTGCTCGTGAAGCATCGGCGGTTATCGTAATTCAAAAAGCTGATCAGGAGGAGTTAACTGTCTCATTTAGAAATTTTACTGATCAGGTGAAATTCGAATTTGAAAGTTCTGAACCTAACTTAAAACTTCATTTGGCAGAAGTTGAAAAGCCGAAGTTTGCGATTGATAAAGTTACGCAGGATAAATTAATAAATGCGCTTTCTGCCTGCCCGCATGGAGTTCTTGAAATGAGCACCCGAATGGAAGGAATGGTTGAAACATCAACAAATCTGGCTTCAGTTAAATTTATTGAAGACAATAAAATAGTAGTAACAACCAGCCAGCGTAGTGAGTTGGAATCAAGAAAATGGATGGCTGCCGAAATGGTGGAATCTGTATTTAAGCTTGCAGATGCCGAAGTTGTACATTCTGATGGTTACCCGGGATGGACACCAAATCCCGATTCCGCAGTATTAAAAATTACGGTTGATTCATACAAAAATTTATTTGGGATTGAACCGGCTGTCCGTTCGATTCATGCCGGTTTGGAATGCGGACTTTTCCTTGAAAAATATCCGCATTTAGATATGGTTTCATTTGGACCAACTATAAAAGGAGCGCATTCACCTGATGAACGGTTGGATATAGAAACCACTGAAAAATTCTGGAAGCATTTAGTGGATGTGTTGGAAAAGATTTAATAATCTACCAATTACCAAATTCTATTAATCATTCCTCCATCTCTATAAACTCATCTACTTTGTCAAGCATCAGAACTTCAATGAGTGTTGCCATTACTTCAGGCGACTCTTTTAGTTTCAGATAAGATTGATTGGAATTTTTGCTTTTAACCCATTTATTTCCACCAGTTTCATCGGCTTCGCAATAGCCGCCTTCAATTTTATCCCAATAAGTTCCAACACCTCCTTTTACTGCATATAAAACCGCGGTTTGATCAAAAGTTGAATTGGGTAGAATTTTACCTTTAAAATCAGCTTTCATCCACGGCGCATTTTCGCTGTAATAAAGAAATCCTTTATAAAGCGGAGTTTCATGATCGATGTTGTTAAAAATTTCACCTGTTTTTATCTGGCTGCCCAATTCAAAGCCTGTAAACGTTATTGGCACTTTTAAATTTTCAAGTACATATTTGGTTACGCCGGGCATGTCGCCGTCAAAATTCCATTCATTTTTTCCTTTTGGAAACTGACCGCCCATTATCACAAATTCTTTTACTTTTTGTGTTATGAGTTCTGAACCATTTAGAGGTGAATATTTATCAGGTCCCGATTTGATCAGGTTTTCAATGTTTGCCAATGGCCCAACCGTAACGATGGTTATACTTGTATCTTTCGCAGATGAGAGAATTTTTCGGTACAAATCAGTCGCATCAGGAACATTGCTGTAAGTAAGTTTATATGCGAAATTATCAGCAATCACTTTGTTGTAATTGGAATCATCTTTAAAAGTTTGGCCTTTACGTGTGCCTATCGGTATGTTTGGATGCAGGTAATAACGGTTTACTGCGTCAATAGCCGAAACTGCATTTTCTTCCAGTGTCCAGCTCATTACAGCGAGTATCTCGCAATCGCCGCGTTTGACAAATGTATGTAACATGGCCAATGCTCCAAGATCATCGGCATCACCACCAATATCGGTATCAAAAATAATTTTTGGCTGTGCAATTACTGTCAATTCGCAAAACAGAATGAGAATCAAAAGCTGGATCATTTTCATGTTTTTACTTCTTTAATTCGTCGTTTTCAGTATTAATTTTTCCGGTTTGACTGAGCAAAATAGCCAAAGGCCTTGTGGTCTGAAATTCGGACATAATAATAATCATAATAACTGTTATTGGCACACTTAAAAGCATGCCTGTAAATCCCCACATAACTCCCCAAATAGCAAGTGTTAGCAATACAACAAGCGGACTGATATTTAATGAATCTCCCATAAGTTTCGGTTCAACAAGGTTGCCAATAATAAGTTGAATCGACCCGACAATGGTAATCACAAGAATTCCAGGTGTGAATTCTCCAAACTGAAGCAAAGCAAAAATTGCCGGGAAAATAGTTGCAATTAGGGACCCTATGGTTGGTATGAAGTTCAGAATAAAAATTAAAAATGCCCAGAATGCAGGTGCATCAACGCCAATAAATAGCAAAACAAAATAGCTAAGAATCCCTGTGAGAATACTAACCAGCGTTTTTAGTGCAATATAGTTTCCAATGGAATGGTCAATTTTCCCGATTAGGTTAGTTGCATGTTTGTATTGTTCCTCAAAGGGGTACATTGCCCTGATTTTTTTTGGGAACAGAGGTTCTTCAAGCAGAAGAAAAATTAAGTAAAGAATAACGGTGAAGGCATCGCCAAAAATTCCGGTGATTGCAGAGAGTACTTCTGTAAGAATATCTCCAAAATTATAATCTTTAAACAAATCGTTAATCATGTTTCCCAAATCAATATCGAATTGTTCGTTGATTGTATTGGTTATTTTCTGCACATTTTCCTGGTACGTAGGTATTGTCTTTGTTAACTCGCTTATATTTTGTGTGATCAGTTCAGTAGTCAGCGCCAAAAAACCCAGCAGCAAAAGTGACGAGAAAATTGTGATTAGCCAGTGAGGCAGGCGGTTAACAAATTGAACTCTTCGCAATTGTTTTTTTATTACCCTGATAATAAACCAGAAAATAATGGCCAGAATAAAAGGGATAATAATTGACTGCGCAAAAATGAGAACAACAACGGTTGTGATGATGATTAAGAAAACATAAATTTTTCTCGAGTTATCCATGATATGAATTTTGGTTCGGCAAAATACAAAGGTTTTTTTGAACTCACTTTCAGGAAAGTTTTAAATAATCCTAAGAATTCATAGTTAGAACTTTTCCCAACTTGAAATAAAATCATGAATTTCCTGCCATTCCTGATCAAAATTATAATCAGGAACCGCTTTTATTGCCCGGGCGTACCAGTAAGTTGCATTCGAAATATCAGGTTCTTTCCGGTGCAAATAGGCATGAATCCAATACGCAAGCGGGTGTTCCATGTCCTGAACTATTTGGTGAGCGGTATCCCAATCTCCTCTTTTTTCAATATCCAGTGCTTTCAGTAATTGTTCTTTTATCGACATAATTTTCTTAAATAGCGATTCAACTGTTAAATTTAAGAAACTTTCACTTTTTACTTTGTACTTGCAATAAAAAGAATATCATGAAGCTGTACGATAACATAGCAACATTCTATTGCCAAAAATTAATAACAACAAATGTTTTATTAATTTAGTGCTCTTAACTCTTCTATTCGGAACATAATACATATGAAGAAAAAGTATTGCCTGCTTTTTGTTTTTCTAACTTTTGCTGTTTTCAAATCAATAAATTCATTTGGAATTAATGCATTAGATGATCTGGATATTCAGGATAACACCGGGAAGGATACGACATCATATATCATCAAAGAAATTAAGTATTATGCACCAAAATCGGGTGCCGTAATGCTGGCATGGTATGTCGAAAATTATCAATTATCGGAGGCAGTTTTATGGAACACAAACACTCGTGTTATCAATGAATTATTATACACGCCTTTTTCTGCAAAGAATGATACATTTTTTATTCGCTTAAAAGTACCGGAAGGAACAGTTTTACAATATAATTACTGGATAACTAAAAGCAAGCAGGGACATTACCAGGATTTTTGGGATTTAAACTCGAGTGGTAAAACGGTGGTTAATAATTCAGAACCAATTGTTAAAAGGGCTGACTATTCAAAAAAAGAAACAGTTCGTTATGGAGTTACCGACAAAGGATGGATATTATTCTTGTTTTTGCTTGGTATTCTGGCAATGCTTTTATTCATAGGGAAAAAGTGGCTAAAAAATAGTCGTCAGGTTACTTATTTTCAACGAATTTTACTTTGGGGTATTAGTCTTGCATTGTTTCAGTTTTTAGCAAGAGCTGACATTATTGGTGCAAATCCGCTACGAACATTTCATGACCATGGCATTCCACTCAAAATTATTAAAGCGAGTTGGCAAGATTTTAAATATGTCTTTCTGCTGGTTGCATTTTTCGAAGTTTTGTTTTTAATTATAAGAAACAAAAAAGCCAGGAAAGTAATCTATGCTTTATTTATTGGCTCGGTAATTATTTCTTCATTATCAGCGTTTAGTAATATAACTACAATTAAATTTCTTGGTAAGCCTTTTAATTATCAGTGGTTATACTATTCTGATTTTTTAGGTAGTGAAGAAGCAAAAACAGCAATACAGGAAAATTTATCGATAGTTTCAGCATTAAATATTGTATTACTTTGTATTTCAGTATGGATTTTGGCTATAATTCTTATTCGCATTTATCAATTGTTGCTGCTAAAAAAATATGCGTTGCCGGTCGTTTATATCCTACTGATTATGTTTGTTGCAGGCATTGGTTATAAATCAATTCATGCAAAAGTAACCTGGACTAATGGACAGTCGGAGAATCCGGTAACTTCCATGATTGTTTCAATTATTACAATAAATTCTAATTCATCGTTTTTTTCTTCAAAAATTCCGGATGATATGGCAGCGTTTCATCCGGCAGAAGGTATTCAGTTTCATTCGCCAATTTTAATTGAAGATAATACCCAGGTGAAAAATATTCTTTTTATTGTTTTGGAATCAGCTGGCGCTGTTTATTTTGATGCTTATGGCGGAAATCATAATTTAAGCCCAAATCTTAATAAATATGCCAGTCAGGCGCTTCGGTTTGAAAATGCGTATGCACATGCCCCGGCAACCAATCGTTCATTAGTTTCTATTTTAGGTTCAATTTATCCCTATCTTTCCTATAAAAGTTTAACACAGGAATACCCTGATATCGATCATCCAACGATAAGTAGCATACTAAAAAGTAAAGGTTATAGAACTTCATTTTTTTCTTCGGCAAACCTTGATTTTCAAAATTGCAGAGAGTTTTTATCGAATCGGGATTTTGACCGTGTTGAAGATTTTTCAACCATTGATTGTGGCGAAAAATTTCAGCTCGACAGCGATGACTACAAGGAGGGGAATGGCATTGATGATTTATGCCTTGCCGATATTCTTTCTTCCTGGATTGATGAGGACACAACAAAACATTTTTTCTCAATGATTTGGACTGTACAAGGTCATTATCCTTATTTCTTTGCAGGTAAAGAGGATAATTATGGTGTAAACGATTTTAGCTACAACCGCTATTTAAATGCATTAAAACACAACGATGATCTTATTGGGAGAGTAATGACGGATTTGGAAGCACGAGAGTTGGACAAATCAACTCTTGTTGTTGTTATTGGAGACCATGGCGAGGCTTTCGGACAGCATCAGCAATATGGTCATGGCACTAAACTATATGAAGAAAATTTAAAAGTTCCACTTTATTTTATAAATTCCACTTTGTTTCATGGCGAGCAAAAAAACGATATTGCTGGAATGAAAGATTTGTCGGCGACCTCGTTATCAATTATTAATATTGAAGTTCCGGAAAGCTGGCAAGGGCGAAATTTGTTAAATTCTGTGTCGGATGAAGCCTTTTATTTTGCCCCTTGGTCAGACTATCTGTTTGGCTACCGGAAAGATAATATGAAATTTATTTTTAATGAAACCCGGAATACTTTTGAAGTTTTCGATTTAAGCCAGGATGCACAAGAAAAAAAGAATTTAGCCAACGATATAAGTGATGAAGAAATTGAGAACGCACGAAATCGAATTTCAGTATGGGTACAGTTTCAGGACCATTTTATAAAACAATTAAGTTCAGATTAAAAAACAACGTGGAATTTTTATCTCAATTTTCAACTTACATTTGTAGAAATACCAAAGAAATTAATTACAAACAGAAATGAAGAAAACGCTGGTTCTTATATTTCTTATAGGTGCATTATTAGTTTGTGCGGCGGTTGCATATAAATATCGCGGTTACATAAAACGAATGGTTGCAGCGAAGAAAATAAATACTATTGTGCAAAATAAAGAAGAACCGGTTTTGGCTGTTTTTTCATTTAATGCAGATTTTCAAAATAAGCTCATTAATTCAGTGCCTCACTTTACAGCAAAAATTTACAGTGATGCTAGTTGGAAATCGCAAATAGCTGCAATAGATCAATTTTCTGATGATACTCCAATTTTTGTGACTATAGAAACCTGGAGTGTAAATCGTTTTTCATCGCCATTTCATCATCCGCTTGATGAACTTCTTAATGGGAAATACGATAAAATAATTGAAGATTTATGTATTGGGTTAATTGGGAAAGGCAAAAATATTTATGTTCGTATTAATCCAGACATGGAAGTCCCTGTTCAAAGGTTTCCATGGCAATATTATGGGCCAAGATATATCGATGCTTATAGGTATTTTGCAAAACTTTGTAAAACTTTTGCCCCGGAGGCTAAACTAATGTGGGGGCCGGCAGGTTATCCCGGATCCATGGAATTTTATCCGGGAGATGATGTTGTTGATGCGGCCTCAGTTACACTGAAAAGTGATTCCGAACAATCTTTGGATGTTTATCCAAAAAATTATCCTGTTCAGTATGATTTAATGCGAAGATTGCATCGCTTGCGGTTTATTGATAAACCAATATTTGTTTTTGGCTCAACCCAAATTGCAAATGATTCTGTTGACGCCCAAATGGTAGCTCAAATTTCAGACATAATAAACAACGAAAGAAATGTGATTTATTCTTATGAAAACTTTAATCGTTTTACTAAGCCTGTTAAAAGAATAGAAAAAGGGGAATTTGAAATTGGTTTATATGATCCGCAATCACTGCTAAATAAGGAAGAGCTTGTTACTGTTGAACATCTTTTTGCCGATTTTGGCAATTTGAATGATGGTACTTTTCAAAGCCGTTTTAGAGAAGTTTTGGAAAGAAGGCACAAATTAATTGTTACTTTCGAACCTTTTCGCATACCGCAAAATGACCGCGATGAAAAGATACTTCAACATATCATCGAGGGAAAATACGATAAAGAATTGGAATCGTTTTTTAATTTGCTTTCTTCAACAAATACAAAAATTTACCTGCGATTTGCACACGAAATGGAAATACCAATTTCCCGGTATCCATGGCAAAGTAAGAACCCTGTGGATTATATTCACTCTTTCCGTTATTTTATGAAATTTAAAAATCCGTGGCCTGAAAATATAAAAAGAGTTTGGGGCCCGGCAGGGGATCGCGGCTCAATTGAATGGTATCCGGGGAATGATGTAGTCGATTATTTGAGTATCGCAATTTATGGCCTGCCCGATAAAAATATTACTGATGCAGAAAAACAAGAATCATTTTCTACTATTTTTAACCGCAAATACTGGCGATTACGTTTTTTAAACAAACCTCTTTTTATAACGGAATTTGGTGTAAAAGGACCTGATGCCTACCAGACAAAATGGTTAACGGACGCAGCAAAAACTATTCGGAATAATTCACAAATTGTGGGAATAAACTATTTTAATATGTCAGATACTCCCATGGCCTGGGGAGATATTAAACCACCGGATTGGAGCATATCAAGAGAATCATTTAATGCATTTTTAGCTACATTACTGGAAGATGAATAAAGTTAAGAATCTTGATTTTATAATTTCCACAACAGTGAGGCGAACAAATCCATTATCTGAATTTTAAACTTCCTTTGTCAATTTTAATTCGAGTTTATTATATTTATGCTGTAAACAAACTTTAACTAAACTGAATTATGAGACGAAGAACATTTATCCGAAACGTTGCGATCGCTACTTCTGCTTTAACATTTGCACCTTATTTAAATCTTTTAGGCAATCCGTTAGCCGGAAAAGTAAAAATTACAGATGTAAAATGTGTATTGGTAAGAATTGGAATGCGTACAAGTCCGCTTGTAAAAATAACTACCGATGCCGGTTTGGTTGGAATTGGCGAATGTCATCATGATGAAAATGGAGTTGGAGCAAAAGATATTGTTCTTAACGTTTGTAAACCCATATTAATGGGGCAGGACCCGCTTGACCTGGAATACCTGGTTTTTAAAATGAGTACCCGTACTTCTTATTACGGTGGTAACCATGGAATTGCAACACATGCAATTACAGGTGTTGAATTTGCCATGTGGGATTTGATTGGTAAAATTGTGGAGCAGCCTGTGCGTAAAATTTTAGGTGGTGGAAGTCATGTAAACGAAGTTCGCGCTTATGCTTCAGCCAGACCAAGAAATATGCTTGATATGGATTCGTGCAGGGAATTTGCCGAGTTAATGCATGGACAGGGTTGGACAGCCTGTAAAAGTGATATTGACAGAGATCAGCGTTGGAATAGTTTGAATAACCGGCGACTTTCGAATACCGGTGTTGATACCATAGCAAAAGGTTTCACCAATATGCGTGAAGCGTTGGGACCGGAATTCGACATTGCGGTTCATTGCCACTGGGAGTTTGATTTTGATAGTGCACTTCGGCTTGCTAATGCGGTAGCGCCAATTCGGCCAATTTGGATGGAAGACCCGCTTCCACCTGCTTACAACGAGCAGTGGGTGAGGCTAACCGAGCAGGCACCAGTCCCTATTTTAACAGGCGAGAATTTATATACCCGCGATGATTTTCGTCCATTTATTGTGAACGCGGGAGTAAATCTGATAGAAATTGATGTTTCGATGGCTGGCGGACTTTTGGAAGC
Organism: uncultured Prolixibacteraceae bacterium; assembly: GCA_963849775.1. Lineage (GTDB taxonomy): Bacteria > Bacteroidota > Bacteroidia > Bacteroidales > Prolixibacteraceae > Draconibacterium. Next base: position 43,889 of record CAWKIX010000041.1, read on the forward strand.
GAAAAAGATAGCCGATTTAGCAGAGTTGTATTATATTCCCGTTTGTACCCACAATGTGGCAAGCCCGATTGCAACCATTGCTTCAGCTAATTTCGCTGCAACGGTTCGGGAGTTTGTTGCACATGAGGCTTTTATCTTTAATCCGAAAAACCGTGCAGGTGATGGAATAAATGGCGATCCGGATGTGCTGGGGTACGACAAGGAGGTAATTAAAAACGGACATATTCAACTAAGTGACCGTCCCGGATTTGGTATTGAATTGAATGAGGAACTGATTAAAGATAAATATATGGTGCAGGGCGAAACCTGGTGGGATTAAAGCCAACTTTTTCTTTAGAATCTTTTTTAGAATTCAATTATATTTCTGTGAATTAATTTCAGAGCTGTTAATTTTTGTTTCTATTACTAATTAAAGACTTAATTAATCATAAAGAGAATTTTTTGGATTAGGATTTAGATTATTTTAATCGCAAAAAAACCATGAAGCAATTAATTCTCCTAATCACAATAACAATTACTCTATTTTCTTGTGAAAACAAATATAGAGAGAAGAGACAAGACACAATTCCTGTAGTAAAAATCAATGTAAATGAAATAGAATCTGATTTCGCGGATAATTTAAGCGAAGTTTTTGAACCTATTGATATAATTCCGCTTGAGACCAAACAGGAAAGTTTTGTCGGTGGTGCAAGCAGGATTAAATTTTACGGAGATAACATTTATGTTTTCGATAAAGACGGGGCAAAAGGGCTATTGGTATTTTCAAAGAACGGAAAATTTAAATATAAAATAGGCAATATTGGAAAAGGTCCAGGCGAATATTTATATCCCAAAGATTTTGATATTTACAAAGATGAAATCAGGATCCTCGACTTGAATAAAATTGTTGTTTATGATATTAGTGGAAAATTTAAGAAAGAGTTTCAATTGGATTTTCTCGCTGATTTTTTTGCGACGGTTTCGGATAATTATGATGTTTATTATGGGAGTGGCAGAGAGGATAGGATTATCATTGCAAATAAAAATGGAAAAAAGTTAAGAAGTTTTTATAAGTATTCACCCAGAAACAGAATTTTAGGATCATTAATCGTTCAAAGAGTTGATTCTACCGCTTTTATTAACATCCCAATTTGTGATACCGTATTTGCCTTCAAAAACGATAGCCTATTCCCTTTTCCCGAATTGATTTTGGGAGTGCTGCTTTTACAAATAAGGACTATGAAAATTTGCCGGAAGAAAGAAAGATGGATACCTATAATTATATAGTTGAAAGCAAAAAATATGCAGTGAAACACTTATTAGCAGAAACAGAGAATTATCAATTCCTGACGTTACTAAATGATAAAAGGCCAATTTTTGGTATTACATCAAAAATATCAGGTAGAAGACAGTTTTTTAATTTATTGGAAATCAATGATGATATTTGGAATGCGCAGGCTTATGCCATACCACACTTATATTTTGATAATAATAAAGTTGTAATTGTTCATCCTAATCCCACAAGGATTATAAAGGGATGGAATTACTTAAAAGAAAAATCAAAGACTTCGAAACTATCGAAACAGGAAAGGATCGTACTAGATCAAATGAACCGGGTTTGTGAAAATCTGGATGAGATGTCGAATCCCATACTTCTTATTGCGAAAGTTAAGGTTTGATAAAAAAGTATTCTTCCTTTTGAAATAATTAAGTTTGTGAAATTGATATGATGTAATTTTTATCGACGAATGTAAGTTTATCACTCAAAATTACGCTATTGGCACAAATGACGTAAACATGACGCAACTATGGCGCAATCAAATGATCCCTTTGCTTTTACTTTCGTGCTGAACAAAAACAAAAAAACACAATGAGCAACGAATTAGCACAACGAATTAAAGTCTTACGAAACCGTAAAGGATTCTCGCAGGAAGAACTGGCTGATAAAACCGGATTAAGTTTACGCACCATTCAACGAATTGAAAACGGGGAAACCGAACCTCGGGGCGATTCACTGAAAAGATTGGCAGCTGCTTTTGATGTTTCTGCCGATGAAATTACCGACTGGACGATACAGGAAGACAAAGGTTTTTTAATGGGATTAAATCTTTCGGCACTGAGTTTTATTATTTTTCCTCTGCTTGGCATTCTAATTCCGCTGGTAATCTGGATCACCAAAAAAGACAAAATCAAAAATGGAAATGAGGTTGCCAAAGAATTGCTGAATTTCCAGATTTCATGGACAATGCTTCTTTTTATAGGTTATATAAGTTTAATCATTTGGTCTTTCTATAAATTAAATAAAATGGGTGATGTTTCTCCTTCAATTGTTACGTCGAACATTATTGCACAATTTCTTTTTTTAGGGTTTTTGTATTCGGTAAATTTAATTTTGATTGTTGTTAATACTATTAGGATTAATAATGACAAGAGCGTGTTTTATCATCCCAAAATCCGGTTTATAAGAAAATAAATTGCTTTCATGAAATAAAAGTGTCCGTTATAAAAATGTTTTAAATTGAGTGGTTGAATTTCGATAGACTTTTCTATTTTCATTTTACAAGAAAGGTATATTCTTAAGATTTTGTGTTCCGGTAAAATTAAAAACTCCAATTTATAAATCTGACTTAAAGTGGCGGTATTGTTCACAATTCTACTGTTTCACCGCTTCTTTCATTTTTGGATTGAGCTTTATAAATCCTAATTTTATTAAAATAATCATTTAAAATATAAAAAGATGTAATTATCTTTATGAGAATTTATATACAGAAATTGTGGCCGTTAAACATAAAGAACTAAGTTTCCAGTTGATGGTGGAAGCATCGCCGGTTGCCCTTATACTGGTAAACAGTTTTGGTAAAATTGCATATCTTAACAGTTTTGCTGAAGATGTATTTTCATATAAAAAGAATGAATTAATAGGTAAGAATATAGACATTCTTATCCCTGAGCGTTTTCGTAAAAATCATCCGGGTTTTATGCAGGAGTACTTTTTACATCCTGAAACACGGCAAATGGGTAAGAACCTTGATTTGTTTGCCCTAAAAAAAAATGGCCATGAATTTCCTGTTGAAATAGGACTTAATCCAATTGTAACAGTTGACGGAACTCTTGTAATGGCCACGATTATCGATATTTCAGAGAGAAAAAAGGCCAACGAGCAATTTCGTCTTGTTGTTGAATCTACACCGAATTCTATAATTCTTGTTAATTACCAGGGTAATATAGTGATGGTAAATAACCAGGCCGAAATATTATTTGGTTACAACCGGCATGAATTATTAGGTAAACAGATGGAGTTATTGGTTCCCGAACGACTTAAATCACATCATCCGGAGTTAAGGGAAAGCTTTTACAAGAACCCTGAATCGCGACCAATGGGAGCTGGCAGAGATTTATTTGCAATCAAAAAAGATGGTAGTGAAATACCTGTTGAAATTGGATTGCGCCCTCTTGAAAAAGATGGTGAGCACTTTGTACTTGCTTCAATAATTGATATTACAGAACGAAAGAAAAATGAGGAAGCTGTTCGTTTATATACCAAGCGACTTGAAGACAAGAACAAGGAATTGGAACAATTTACTTATATCGCTTCACATGATTTAAGAGAACCTCTGAATTCTATTACAAGTTTAATTGATTTGATTTTACAACACGAACTGGAGAATGTGGATGAGCAAACACAAAAAAAATTGCATTTTATTGCAAAATCCACCGACAGGATGAAGGAATTGGTAAAAGGATTGCTTGATTATGGTCGATTAGGGAAAAATGCTGAATATCAAAAAGTTGATTTCAATTTTATTGTGCGAAATGCATTGAGTGATCTGGAACAACAAATTAATAATTCCGAGGTCAATATAATAGTTCATAACCTTCCTGAGTTAAATGCGCTGGAAATGGAGATTCGGTTGCTATTTCAAAACTTAATTAGTAATGCAATAAAATACAGAAGTAAAAAGCGGAAACCGGAAATTGAAATTTCTGCAAAAAGAGATAAAGGAGGGTGGAAGTTTGCTGTAAAAGATAATGGAATAGGGATTCCTATGGATCAAAAGGAGAAAATATTTGTCATATTTCAGCGGTTGCATCAAAGAGATGAATATGAGGGTATTGGAATTGGGCTGGCGCACTGTCGAAAAATAGCTGAGCTTCATGATGGAAAAATATGGGTAGAATCTGAAGTAGATAAAGGAAGTGTATTTTATTTTTTTATACCGGATAAACAGTATAAAATGAAACGAACATGAATAAAATTAGATCAAACAAGGGCAACATTTTTAATATCATCGAAGTTACCTGTTTGCCGACGAGGCATGACAGGCTGAACAGAGTTTTCTCCCGCATGGATTATCGGGCAGGAGAGGGCATCAAATACCTTAGAATATGAACAATATTAGCGAGATGAAAAAATTGAAAGGATTGGATTGTATATTACTGGTTGATGACGATGAAGTGGACAACTATCTGAACGAAACATTAATTGAAATGACAGGATTAGATGTTCATGTGGAAACTACATTAAATGGTTTAATGGCATTTGAATACCTTACTTCCACCGGAAAATATAAGAATAAAGGAAGATTTCCCAAACCAGGTTTAATTCTTCTTGATATAAATATGCCCAGGATGAACGGTTGGGAATTTCTTGATGCTTATAGTAAGTTGGATGAAAATCAGAAGGGAAAGATTGTTATTGCAATGCTAACGTCAAGCAATAATATTGATGACGTAAATTTAGCAAAACAAAATTATGGAGTGCCTGAATACATTTATAAGCCTCTTACTTTAACAAAAATTGAGGGGGTAATATATAAATATTTCCCGGAAGAAGAAAAATCATGAATCAATTTGAGGCTGCTTAAAAAATTTAAATATTAACAATTATATTTTCTTGTTCAATAGGATTATGCTTTTTAACCTGGGAAGAAGTTTAAAATTCTTTAGGCAGCTCTGGTCTAACAATTAACTCAACAACACAACATCACCGCTTTCATAAATTTTTTGGGTTGTTCGGCATGAAGCCAGTGTCCGGCATCCGGAATGTCAACAATAGTTGCATCGGGATAAATTTCTTTGATTAAATCTTCATCTTCAGGCAATATATATTTCGATTTCATTCCGCGGATAAAAATAACCGGATAGCTGGAAATCGGAATACGGTCGTCGAGCCAGTTTTTATTTACACCGCTTACAATTTCGTCCAGATTGTTATATAATACTTCTGCATTAACACGCCACTCATAACGTTTTGTAGTTTTGTTTTTACCTACATTTTTTAGTAGAAACTTTCTGATGCGTTCATCATCAATTCTCTGTTCCATAAAATCATCCACATCGCTTCTTGATTTTACCTGCGAAAAATCAACCTCCTGCATCGCAAGCAATATGTTTCTGTGCAGATAATACTGACTGTCTTCTTTTAACAACATGTAATCTTTTGGGGCAATGTCGGCAATAACCAGTTTTTCAATTTTTTCAGGATAATCGGCAGCAAACCACATGGCCGTTTTTCCTCCCATACTATGACCGAGCAATGTTGCCTTTTCAATCTTATGCTTATCAAAAAATTCTGCAAGGTCGTTTCGCATGTCGTCAAAAGTATGTGTTGGTGCAAAAGGCGAACGTCCGTGGTTTCGCTGATCGATCATATAAACCGTAAATTTTTCAGCCAGATGTTTCCCAATATTCAGCCAGTTGTCTGATGAACCATACAATCCGTGGACTACTACCAACGGAGGTCCACTTCCTTCTTTTCTGTAAAATAATTCCACAATAAATAAATGCTAAACTTTGAACTTTGAATATTAAACATTGAACTCTGAACATGGACACAATGAACTACCTGAGGCATTCAAGATATTTCAGAATCGTAGTTTCAAGTCCAAAATACAATGCATCGGCAATTAATGCATGACCAATAGAAACTTCCAGAAGATTCGGAATATTTTTATGAAAATAGTTCAGGTTTTCCAAACTCAGATCATGTCCTGCATTAATTCCATATATTTAAATCAGCAGCAAATTTAGCCGCTTCAATAAATGGTTCTATTGCTTTGTATCTGTCAATAGAATACATACTTGCGTAAGGTTCAGTATAAAGTTCAATCCGATCGGTTTTAATTTCTGCCGCACCTTCAATGTCTTCAATATCAGGATCAACAAAAATAGATGTCCGAATTCCATTTTCCTGTAAACGTATAATTACCTCTTTCAGAAAACTCAGGTTTTTCCATGTATCCCAGCCATGATCGCTGGTGAGTTGGTTATGCGTATCAGGTACAAGAGTTACCTGGTCGGCTTGGACTTCAATTACCATTTTAAGAAAATCTTCGCTGGGGTAACCTTCAATGTTAAATTCAGTGGTAATTAATGGTTTTATTTCATAAACATCATGTCGTGTAATATGTCTTTCATCGGGGCGTGGGTGCACTGTAATTCCTTGTGCTCCAAATTTCTGACAATTTATTGTAGCGTCTTTAACACTCGGAATTTTGCCTCCGCGGGAGTTTCGTAGTGTTGCAATTTTATTTATATTTACACTTAGTCTTGTCATTATTTGAAAAATTAGTTGCGCAAGTTACAATTTTCCATATAGATTGTCGGAGTTATAAAATTAAAGATTTGCTGGCAGAAAATTTAATATCAGATGTGGTTATTTCGGTGAGTAGCGCCGAAAAAGGTCAGAAAGCACTCAACTGGATGGATGTTTTCCGGGTATCGCATTTGCCTGTGGTAGATGATAATAAATATCTGGGAATTGGTATCAGATAAATTGATTTATGATCTTAATTTGCTTGATAAACCAATTAGCACACAGTTAGACAAGATTGAATACTTCACATGTACATAAAGATCAGCATATTTTTGAGGTTGCCATTGTGATGTATAAATTAAAATTGAGTGTAATACCGGTGCTGGATTCTGATCATTATTACCTGGGGTCAATAACTTTGTATGAGATTTGCCAGAAAATTTGCCAATCTTTTTTCGTTGCAGGAAGTTGGCGGGGTAGTTATCCTGGAAATGAACATTCATGACTATTCTCTTGTTGAAATCAGTCAGATTGTAGAAAGCAATGGGATGAAAATATTAAGTTGTTTTCTCGATCGTAAATCGGGTACCACGAATCTCGATGTCATTCTGAAACTCGACAGTGAAGAACTTTCACCGCTTATTCAAACCTTTATGCGTTACGATTATAATGTTAAAGCCGTTTATCTTGATCATTCCATGCTAAACGATTTATATAAAGATCGTTTTGATCAATTCATGAAGTTTATGAACATTTAATTTCCAAATGATGAAAGTGGCTGTTTTTGGTACTTTTGTTTCCAGTGATTTTCTTCCTGTTCTCCAGGAATTTTTTCAATTCCTGAAATCGAATAGTATTGAGGTTCAGATTTTCAAACCATTCTACAGGTTCCTAAAAGACGAATTAAACACTGAACCATTTTATTCAGGTTTTTTTGAGTCGCATAAAGATTTTGATACTGCAAATGAATTTATTTTTAGTGTTGGTGGCGACGGTACTTTTCTGCATTCGGTTATGAATATCCGTAATTTCGATATTCCGGTTGTTGGGGTAAATAGTGGCCGCCTTGGTTTTCTTGCTGATATTTCAGAAGATCAGGTTCAATCTGCATTAACAAATATTTTCAACCACAACTATTCAATTGTTGAAAGATCAATGCTTGAAGTTGAATTTTCCGGGCACGATAATCATGATTTTAATTATGCTTTGAATGAAATGACAGTATTGAAAACCGATACATCTGCAATGATTAATATTTCTGGCTTATCTTGATGATGAATTACTAAACAATTACTGGGCTGATGGTTTAATTATTTCAACACCAACAGGGTCAACAGCTTATTCGTTAAGTGTTGGAGGCCCGATTTTAACGCCTGATTCGGAGAATTTTGTAATAACACCTTTGGCACCTCATAACCTCACAGTGCGCCCGTTGGTAGTTCCTGATAATTATGAAATTGTTCTTAAGGTAAAAGGAAGAGGCACACAATTTCTAACTTCGCTTGATTTCAGATCGGTAGCAGTTGATCTGGATACTTCCATCAGAGTGAGAAAGGCAAAATATAAATTGAAAACGCTGCAATTGCCCGATCAAACTTTTTTCAACACGTTAAGGAATAAGCTAATGTGGGGAATGGACAGAAGGAACTAATTTCATATTGGAAAATTTCGGGTTCATGGCATACAAATGTTTCAACTTTTAAAAATCCTTTTTTTCATTCGAAATTTTACCCGGATAAAAACGAAAAACATGGTAAATAATTACGCCTGTATATATTGTATTTATTGGATGTTATCAATTTTTTAGTGCCTTAACAATTTTTAATCTTCTTTTGGGTTTTATAATAACATTCAGGCATGTTATTTTCTGAATTATATTACTTTTGTACCTCTTGAAAGCCGTGATGCTTGAGGGGAAACCGATGTAATTGTATTGAAATTCAGTGTGTTACAAATGAAGATTAAAGAAAAAAACCAGAGATTTTATGGCTTGAATCAAGCAAAAAAGCAGGTAAAATTGTCTTTAGTTTCCATGGTGCAAACTGACTGAAAATGTGAAATTAACGTGGCTGAAACAATTGTTAAAGAAACGATTTTGAATACCATCATGAAAAAAATAGTTTTGGTGTTTGTTGCAGTTTTGATAACTGTTTCAGGATTTGCCCAAAAGACGGCTGATATAGGAATTTGGGGTGGAACTTCGACGTATATTGGTGATATGAATGAGGCGCCACCACTTGAAGCGTTCAATTTAAATTTGGGAGGATATTTCAGGTATAATTTTAATGCCAGGGTTGCTTTGCGGGCCATGTTTTTGTCGGGTAAATTTGCAGCTGATGGTGTAATTGAAGGGAAACAGTGGTCATTTACTAAAAGCGTTCAGGATATTTCCCTACAAATTGAGATTAATTATCTGAAATACTTTTTAGGAGTTAAAAATACACCGTTTACATCTTATGTTATGGGAGGTTTGGGTGTGGCTTATTATCCTTACGAGTTGGATCCTGGTTATATAGCAACATTTAATCCTATACACCCGATGTTTAATACGGGAGGAACGATAGCGCCGGTTAAAGAATCAGTAGTGGCAGCCACAATTCCTTTTGGAATAGGATTCAAGTTTAACCTGGGAGAAAGATGGGGACTTGGATTGGAGTACCAAATGAGGAAAATGTTTAATGATAAACTTGATGATCTAGACGATCCTATTGCATTTGTTGATGAAGATGGAAATAATAATTATTACACGGATCAATGGCATAATAACGATTGGTCGGGATATCTGGGATTGCATATAACATATAAAATATATATAGGCAAAAAAGCTTGTCCTGCTTACGATAGCAAACAATAGAAATGGATTCAATCAGGAGTAAGATAGATAAAAACAGAATTCCGAAACACGTGGCCATTATTATGGATGGCAACGGAAGGTGGGCCGAGAAAAACGGAAAAGCCAGAATTTTTGGGCATGAAAGTGGCGTGGAATCTGTTAGGTCTGTTGTTGAAGGAGCCGGTGAAATAGGAATAAATTTTTTAACTCTTTACGCATTTTCTACCGAGAATTGGGAGCGTCCGCAGCAAGAGGTTGAGGCATTAATGTCGCTACTGGTTCATGCTATTGAAAATGAAACGGAATCGCTAATGAAAAATAATGTTAGATTATTAACGATTGGCGATTTAAAAATGATGCCTGAAATTGTAAGAGAGAAACTGCAAGGATGCATTAAAAAGTTGGATTCAAACACTGGATTAAACCTTGTTCTTGCCTTAAGCTACAGTTCGAAATGGGAAATTGTTAACGCGGTAAAAAAAATGGTTAACGATGCATTAAATGGAAAAATAAAGCCAGAAAAAATAAATAATAAACTGTTCGAGAAATATTTAAATACTGCAAAAATTCCTGATCCTGAACTTTTGATCAGAACAAGTGGGGAATTTAGAATCAGTAATTTCCTGTTATGGCAAATCGCTTATTCAGAGCTATTCTTTACAGAAAAGCTATGGCCTGATTTCAGGAAAGAAGATCTTTTTGAGGCTGTTTACAATTTTCAAAACAGGGAAAGAAGATTTGGAAAAATTAGCGAACAGTTAATGTGAAAACTAATGTATGTTTAGAATGCAAAGAACTTTAATATTGCTCTTTATTGTATTTATTGCCTGTGTTCCAAGAGGATTCTCACAGGTAGCTGATAGTACTGGTTCTCCTATTTATTATGCCAGCCCGAGAAAATTAACCATTGCTGACATTGAAATTACAGGGGTAAAATACTATGATAAATCAATTTTAATCCAGTCATCAGGGTTAAAAGTAGGCGATGAGGTAGAAGTGCCCGGTGAAAAAATTACCTCAGCCATCAGGAAATTTTGGCAACAGGGATTGTTCTCTGACGTTGAAATTATTAAAAAGAAAGATAGTTGGAAATAAAGTTTGGCTCGAAATTTATTTGCAGGAGCGACCCCGGCTTTCTGACGTCAATTTTATGGGAGTTTCCAAATCGGAAAAAGATGATATTAGGCGAAAAAGTTGTTCTGCTAAAAGGAAGCAGGTTACAGATAACCAGGTTAATACAGCCGAACGTATTATCAAGGGTATTTTTCTTGAAAAAGGATTTTTAAATACCGAGGTCAATATTATACAGCGCGACGATACAACGCAAAACAACAGCATTATTCTCGATATTTACGTGGATAAAAAGGAGAAAATTAAAGTAAACGAAATATTTATTCATGGCAATGAAAATGTTGGTTATGTTACACTGGAGCGTGCAATGAAAAAAACCAACACGAATACGTTAAGGAATTTATTTAAAACCAAAAAATTTCTACAGGAAGAATATAAAAAAGATAAAGCTTTACTCATCGACAAGTACAACGAAAAAGGGTACCGCGATGCGATGATTGTTAACGATTCTGTTTACCAGGTTGAAGTTGGCCGGAAAAATAAACCCAAAGTGAATATTGATATTGATATTGAAGAGGGAGATAAATATTATTTTGGCGATATAAAATGGGTTGGAAATACAGTTTATCCGTCGAGATTATTTAACTGCCTCACTAGGTATTAAAAAAGGTGACGTATTTAACCAGAAAATACTGCATAAAGAGATTATTTGATAATGACGAGGGATTAAATAACCTGTACCTTGATAAAGGATATCTTTTTTTTAATCTGGAGCCGGTGGAAGTGAATATATACAATGATACCATTGATTATGAAATGCGTATGTATGAAGGAAAACAGGCTACGATCAATGAAGTACGAATTACCGGAAATACAAAAACTCATGAACATGTGGCACGGAGGGAAATTCAGAACTTATCCCGGCGATTTGTTTAGTAAAACATTGCTAATGCGTTCGTACAGGGAATTGGCACAGTTAGGTCATTTCGATCCGGAAGCCATTAATCCGGATGTACAACCACATCCGGAAAACGGAACAGTTGACATTGAATATCAACTTCAGGAAAAAGCAAACGACCAGATTGAACTTTCAGGAGGTTGGGGTGCCGGAATGTTTGTTGGATCGGTAGGGTTAAAGTTTGCAAATTTCTCCATCAGGAATATATTCAATAAGGAAGCATGGAGACCTTTGCCAACCGGTGATGGACAAACTTTGGGCAGTGCGTTATCAAACCAGTGGAAGATACTATCGCACAGTAAGCTTATCTTTTATTGAACCTTGGCTGGGAGGTAAAAAGCCAAATTCATTCTCTGTTTCATTGTCGCATCAGCGAATGAATTACAGTGCAAATAAATATTATCAAACTAATCCATACTACGGGAATAGTTATAATCCTTATGGAGGTACGGCATATGGAGGAGGATATGGAGGTGGATATGGTAACGGCAATATTATGGTTCTTACTATGATGATTATTATGGTTCTCAGTACCAATATAATTATTCATCAGAAAATACCGATGAATCGCAAGATCAGATATGGGAAACAACTGCATTGGCATTAGGATATGGTTATCGTATTGTCATTTCCTGATGATTATTTTACCATGTATCATGAGGTTTCTTTTGAGCACTATAACCTTCAGAATATGGGTAGATATTTTTATTTCCTGGCTGATTCCACAGGACAGGTTAACGGTACTTTCAATAACTTCAGTATTAAAACAGTTTTGAGCCGTAATTCTGTTGATAATCCATTATACTCCAGAAGTGGTTCCGATCTTTCTTTAACATTAAAACTGACACCGCCATATTCGTTGTTCAGAAGTGACGTTGATTACAGTGATCCAGTTGTATCGAATAATGAAAAATACAAATGGATTGAATATCATAAATGGTTGTTAAAGGACAATTATTTACAGCCTTAACCAAGAATACAAATCTGGTGTTTCGTTCAGCATTTGAAATGGGTTTTCTTGGATATTACAATCAAACATATCAGATCGCCGTTTGAAGGATTTATTGTTGGTGGTTCAGGTATGTCAGGATATAATATGTATGGAACTGATTATGTTTCGCTTCGTGGTTATCAGGATTATAGCTTGAGTCAAAAGAATTCAGGTTCAAGTATGTACTCAAAATTTACACATGGAAATGCGATATCCGATTGCACTTAAACCAAGTGCGACAATTTATGTGCTTGCTTTCCTTGAAGGTGGAAATGCAAACGATGATTTTAAGAATTATAATCCGTTTAAGTTGTATCGGTCAGCCGGAGCTGGAGTCAGAATATTCCTGCCAATGTTTGGATTATTAGGTATCGACTGGGGTTATGGATTTGATGAGGTGCCAGGAAAACCTGATGTTAACGGTGGTCAGTTCCATTTTGTAATTGGGCAACAGTTTTAATAAAATGGTTTTGGCATAATATATGATAATTTATTTTCGGTTATTATAAATAAATTGAACATGAAGAAAACTAATTTTTGTATTGCTATTTGGAATGTTGTGGGTAATCATAAGTGCAAATGCACAGAAATTTGCCTTTATAGATACGGAATATATTCTGGATAATATTCCTGCTTATACGGCAGCTCAGGATCAACTGAATCAATTGTCTGCACAATATCAAAAGGAACTGGAATCAATGCATGCCGAAATAGAGCAAATGTATAATGATTATCAGGCTGAAAGTGTATTGCTTTCAGATGACATGAAAAGAAAACGTGAAGATGTAATCGTATCAAAAGAGAAAGATTACAAAGAGTTACAGCGTAAATATTTTGGTCCTGAAGGCGATTTGTTTAAAAAGCGACAAGGGTTGATAAAACCAATTCAGGATGATATTTTTAATGCCGTTCAGGAAATATCAAATGAAGGCGGATATGCAGTTATTTTTGACAAGGCAAGTGGAACCGCTTTATTTTTTACAAATCCTCGGTATGACTTAAGCGATCAGGTTCTTGAAAAGCTTGGATATAAATAAATAATACTATATTTGTGACCAAAAAAATTAACATTACATTGATTATGAGAAATTTAAAGAAATTTGCTGCTTTATTACTTTTCGTAGTTGTAACAGCATCGGTAAATGCACAAACGTTGAAATTCGGACATATTGATTTGCAGGCGCTTATTCAGGTTATGCCGGAAAGGGCTGCAGCAGAAGCTCAATTTACTAAATTTCAGAATGAGTTGGGAGACGTATATGACGAGTTGCAAAAAGATTATGAGACTAAAATGACTGAGTTTGAAAATCTTGGCGCTGATGTATCAGAAGTGAGAAGAAATGAGAAGGTGAAGGATATTCAGAATCTTACGCAGCGTATTCAGGATTACCAACAAAACGCTCAACAACAAATGCACCAAAAAAATACAGAGTTAATGCAACCTATATACGATAAAGCCCAAAAAGCGATTGAAGAAGTGGCTAAAGAACAGGGTTTGATTTATGTATTTGAGGCAAATAGCCTTCTTTATAAATCAAATCAAAGCACCGATGTTTTACCAATGGTAAAACAAAAGTTGGGAATACAATAAAAGATCGTATTTACTATATATGAACCATCTGCTTTTTTGTAGGTGGTTTTTTTTGTCTAAATCATTCAGATTAATTGTTTTCAAAGCGATTTACAATTATATTTAATGCTTGGAGATTAATAAAAAATCGAACAGTTATGGCAGATTCAGAAATAGTATCAGAACCTGGAGAAAGGATACCAAAGAATACTTTTCTTTTTGAAATAGCATGGGAAGTTTGCAATCAGGTAGGTGGCATTTACACGGTGATCAGGTCAAAAGTTCCTTCGGTGATCGAAAAATGGGGACATGATAATTATTGTTTAATAGGCCCGTATTTTGCTGACCAGGCTGCTGCTCATTTCGATCCGGCTACCGATTTTTCAACTCCAATAGGAAAGGCCGTTTTGAAATTGCAGGAAAGAGGTTTTGATGTTCACTACGGCCAGTGGATTGTTTCCGGACGGCCTAATGTTGTTCTTTTTAATCCATATTCTGTTTACGATAAACTGGGCGAGATAAAACATTTTCTATGGCAGGATTATCATATTTCCGTTCCAGGCGGAGATGAACTGCTTGACAAAGTTTCTGCTTTTGGATTCCAGGTAAAAGAGTTCTTCTATTACTTGTGCGAATCAGATTTTGCAAAGAGAATATGATTGCCCATTTCCATGAATGGATGGCTGGTTTGCCAATTCCCGGAATTCGCAAAGGAAACCTGAATATAAAAATTGTATTCACTACTCATGCAACATTACTGGGGCGTTATCTTGCAATGAATGATCCTCAATTTTACGATCATTTATCATTTTATAACTGGGAAAAAGAGGCAATTAATTTCAATGTCAAACCTATTGCCGAAATTGAAAGAGCATCGGCGCATGGAGCGCATGTTTTTACTACGGTAAGCGAGATTACAGGTAAAGAGTGTACTTATTTGCTTGGCCGAACACCTGATATGATATTGCCAAACGGTTTGAATATTGAACGATTTGAAGCGCTACATCAAATACAAAATCAGCATGTAAATTTAAAGGATAAGATTCATGATTTTGTTATGGGGCATTTCTTTCAGAGTTACTCTTTTAACCTGGATAAAACACTTTATTTTTTTACATCAGGAAGGTATGAATATCATAACAAAGGATTTGATTTAACACTTGAGGCTCTTGCACGTTTAAATTACAAAATGCAGCAGGCAAAAATGGATGTGACAGTAGTATTTTTCTTTGTTACAAAGCGGCCGTTTTACTCATTAAATCCTGAAGTTTTGCAAGCTAAAGCTCAAATAGAAGATGTTAGACGTGCTTGTGAGGAAATCAAAGAGCAGATTGGAAAGCGATTGTACACTCATATAACTTCGGAAGATGGTCCTTATGAATTTCCGGATTTGCGAGCTATGGTTGATGATTATTTACGATTGAAACTTCGGAGAAATATTCAAGGCTGGAAAACCAAAAGATTGCCTAAAATAATTACCCATACGTTGCACGATGATAAAACCGATGAAATCCTGAATTTTCTGAGAACAGCAAATCTTGTGAATAACAGGCATGATAAAGTGAAAATCGTTTACCATCCTGATTTTATTTCAACAGCAAATCCACTTTTCAGGATGGATTATCCTCAGTTTGTAAGAGGATGCCATTTGGGAATCTTCCCAAGCATGTATGAGCCATGGGGTTACACTCCTTTGGAATGCCTTGCTAGTGGATTGCCTTCGGTAACCAGCGAATTGGCAGGTTTTGGAGATTATGTGGTAAACAATATTCCTGATCATGATGAGCAGGGTATGTATATTGTTAACAGGAAAGGCCGCAACTTCTTCGAAGTAGCTGAAGATTTATCAAATATGATGCTTGAGTTTGCTCAAATGTCACGTCGCGAAAGGATTGCACTTCGTTATAAATGTGAAGAATCATCGTTACAATTCGACTGGTCCTATTTGGGCAGATATTACGATGATGCATATAACCTTGCTATTGAGCGCTAATAATCAGTTATGAAATCTTCTCCAATTGGTGTTTTCGATTCAGGTTACGGCGGATTGACTGTTTTAAAGGAACTGGTTAAAACTTTACCTGACAATGATTTTCTGTATCTTGGCGACAATGCACGAACGCCATATGGAACACGCTCTTTTGATGTGGTATATGAATACACTTTACAGGCCATTAAATACCTTTTTAGCAAAAACTGTCCGTTAATTATAATAGCATGTAATACCGCTTCAGCAAAGGCTTTACGAAATATTCAGCAACTCGATTTGCCCAAAATAGCACCCGACAAAAGAATTTTAGGAGTTATTCGGCCAAGTGTAGAAAAGGTTGCAGAAATCACAAAAAATGGTCGTGTGGGTGTGTTGGGAACGGTTGGAACTGTTGTTTCAGAGTCGTATCCGATTGAGTTGGAAAAATGGGCGGGAGGGCATGTTAAATCAACGGTACAGGAAGCTTGCCCCATGTGGGTGCCAATTGTCGAGAATAATGAAATTAATACAGAAGGCGCCGATTTTTTTGTTCGGAAAAATATTCAGAACATACTTGAAAAAGATCCTGAACTTGATACTTTGATCCTGGGGTGTACGCATTATCCACTGTTGCTTGAAACCATTAAAAAATATGTGCCGGAAAATATAGAAATTTTGGTACAGGGTGAAATTGTTGCTGAAAAGCTTGTTGACTATTTAAAACGGCATCCTGAAATAAACAACAAATTATCAAGAAGTAAAACCATTCACTATCAAACCACTGAGTCAGTCGATAATTTTGATGGGAAAGCAGCGCTTTTTATGGGATATCCGGTAGCGGCTGAACATGTTCATTTGTAAGCCAACAAAGCCTGTACTTTAGCTATTCCAAAGTTTTTCAGGATAATCACCTTTCCCAATTAATGCATTTAATTTTTCGATTACAAAAGGTTTGTCTTCCTTATAAGTAACGCCAAACCAGGGTGAGTTTGCTTCCAGCACCTTAACCGTTGCTGTTTTATCCCCAATCATTTCGAAAACTACACTTGGAATGTACATTTCCGATTTTGGTTTGTTGATTTCAGTTTTTAGAAAATCAGTGAATTTTTGCTCCAGCGTTTCAAAAATTGACGGCTTAAAACCCCACATATTCATCGATGCAATTTCTTTTCCCGTTAATGATTTCACGCTTCCATCATCTTCAATAAAAATAATTTGATCATCTTTTTTCAGAATTTTGGTAGTCTCCACAATTTTACGGAGGTTTTGGTTTTCGTCAACATCACAAATACCTCGAGAAACGCTGCCAAAATCAGAAAGTGTATTGTTCAGGTGATAACCAACCATTGAAAATTCGTTGTTATCTTTTGAATTTTTTAGAAAATCAGCCATCACCTGGTAAGCTTTAAATCCATAAAAATCATCGGCATTTAATGCACAGAATGGTTCTTTAATTGCATCTTTGGCTACAAGAATTGCATGAGCAGTTCCCCATGGCTTTTCCCTTCCCTCCGGTAATGTAAAACCATCTGGAAGATTATCAAGCTCCTGAAAAACATATTCAACCTCAATTTTGCCTTTCAGTTTTTTATCGAATTTCTCACGAAAAGCATCAGCAAAACTTTCACGAATAATAAAAACAATCTTTCCAAAACCTGCTCGTATTGCATCATAAATCGAATAATCAATGATTGCTTCTCCACTCGGCCCAACCGGTTCAACCTGTTTTAATCCTCCAAATCGGCTACCCATTCCGGCAGCCAAAATCAATAATGTTGGTTTCATTTTAAATGCTTTTCGTTTGTCGCAAAAGTATAATCATAATTTTTCATTGCAAAGGATGAAATACAAAAAAATCAGGCTGTCCAGCTTTTGATTTTATATCCTTTTACAGAATAAAAAAGAATCATCAAATATCCTGGAACCATAATCCAGTAGGCATTTTGAGTTCCAAACAAATCGGAAAGTGTTCCCCAAAGAAGGGGTAAAATTGCACCACCGGAAATGGCCATAATTAATAATGCTGAACCGGTTTTAATAAATTTGCCAAGATTATGAAGTGCCAGCGGCCAGATGGCAGGCCAGACGATAGCATTTGAAAGCCCAAACAGGGCCACAAAAATCACGGAAGTAAATCCGGAAGTAAAAATAGCACCAAATGCAAATATAATTCCAAGTATTGCAGAAATCTGAAGTGCAAATTGCTGGCTGATAACTTTGGGGATTAGAATAATTCCAAGAATATATCCTAAAACCATAGTTGCCATAGTGTATGATGTAAATGCTTTTGCAGTATCCATTGCAATTCCAAGTGATTGGCCATACCTGATAATCATATCTCCGGCAATAACTTCAACACCAACATAAAAGAACAATGCGATTGCACCAAGAATTAAATGTGGATATCCCAAAATATTCTTTTTGGGTTCAATCCGATCTTTTTGAATGTCGTCTTTTGATTCCATTTCAAGGTCGGGTAGGCTGGATAAACGAACAACAATCCCCAGAACAAATAGTACAATTGTCATAACAATATACGGATTGATGACGCGTCTGGCTAATTCATTAAGGGCAGCATTCTGATCGGCAAGATTCATTGTGCCAAGGTTTGCGATAAAAGCATCGCCATCATTCAGAATGTAATAAGCCAGAATTAGCGGGGCAATTGCTCCGGCTGCTTTATTGGCTATTCCAAGAATGCTTATTCTCCTGGCCGCACTTTCCTGTGGCCCCATAATAGTTACATAAGGATTTGAAGCTGTTTGCAGAATAGCAAGCCCTGTCCCCATCACAAAAAGACCAATCAGGAAAATTGCGTAGGTACGCAAAATTGCAGCGGGTATAAAAATAATTGTACCAACAGCCATAACCCAAAGGCCAACCATCATCCCGTTTTTTAAGCCGGTTTTTTTCAAAATCCATGACGATGGGAGTGCCATAATTGTATAGGAAATGTAGAACGCAAAAGCAACAAATGAAGCCTGAAAATCAGACAACTGGCAAGCTATTTTTAAGTAAGGTATAAGAATCCCGTTTAGCCAGGTCACAAATCCAAAAATGAAAAACAAGCTGCTGATGATGACCATCGGGAAGAAATACGATTTTTTTGTATTTGCCGGGCGTCCAGGTTTTGAATTCATTCCAATAGTGTTTCTTATTTACGGATAAAACTAACCATTAATCCCGATAAGAAAGAATAATGAATTACAAAAATTATCATCTTTAAAAACCGCTGTCGATTTCTTTTATAAGTGCAATCCTGATTTTTCGAAAATATTGATTTTACTTGTACCAACTGGCATACATATTCGTAAGCTTTTGCAATGCGTAATACTTCGCCATTTAAAAGCTCAGGACTAATTTCTTTTACCTTTTTTGCCGGAATACCAGCATACACACTTCCTGATTCAACAACAGTACCTTTGGTAACAACCGAACCGGCAGCAACAATCGAATTGCTTTCAATAACTGCATCGTCCAAAATTACAGCATTCATCCCAATCATTACATTGTCTTTTAATGTGCAGCCATGAACAATTGCCCCGTGTGCAATAGTTACATTGTTTCCGATATTGGTAGGAGATTTTTTATAAGTAGCATGAATAACAGCATTGTCCTGAACATTGGTATTGTTTCCGATTTTAATGTAATGAACATCCCCCCGCAATACCGCATTGAACCAAATGCTGCAATTATTTCCAATTTCAACATCGCCAATAATTGTTGCTGTTTCAGCAAGAAAACAGTTTTCTCCAATTACCGGAGTTTTACCATTTAATGCTTTAATTAATGCCACTATCTAAAATAATTTTAAATTGGTTTCAAATATATTAAAACCTGTAAATAATTGAATATGTCATTACTAACTTGTTAAATAATGGTTATTTTTGCTTTGATAAAATTTATTAAGACAAGGATTATAATCGATTTCAAAATTATAGAATTTTAATTTTAAAATCGTTTTTCTTTTGAATTGAAATTATATAATAAATAAAAAGTAATTAAATGAAAGATGCAAAAGTAATTGAGCTGGAAGAAGTTGCGATTCGGTTTTCCGGAGATTCAGGAGATGGAATGCAGCTTACCGGCACATTATTTTCGGATGCTACAGCGCTGTTGGGAAATGATATTTCAACCTTTCCTGATTATCCGTCCGAAATCAGGGCACCACAGGGAACTGTTGGAGGTGTTTCGGGTTTTCAGGTTCAGTTTGGACAAAAACAAATTAATACTCCCGGCGATTATGCACATGTATTAATTGCAATGAACCCGGCAGCGGTTAAAGCCAATGCAAAATTTATGAATCCCGGTGGAACTATTATTTACGATGTCGGATTCGTTTAATGAAAAAAACCTGCAAAAGGCAAAATTTACTACAGATGATCCGTTTACGGAATGCAATCTGCAGGATTATTTTCAAGATTCCGGTTCCGATTTCCTCACTTACAAAGGAAAGTTTAAAGAATTCGGATTGGATAACAAAAGTGTTCTTCGAAGCAAAAATATGTTTGCACTTGGTTTGGTTTGCTGGATGTTTAACCGTCCGCTTGACTATATCGAAGAATTTATTAAAAATAAATTTGCCAAAAAACCTTTAGTTGTTGAATCGAATGTAAAAGTTTTGCATGATGGGTTTAACTATGGGATGAACATGCAGCACATGACACCAAGCTACATGGTAAATCCGGCAAATATTGAAAATGGAACTTACCGAACTATTAACGGAAACCATGCAACAGCCTGGGGATTATTGGCAGCAGCAGAAAAATCGGGTCTCGAATTGTTTATTGGTTCATACCCAATAACTCCGGCTACTGATATTTTATCAGGCGTTGGCTGAAAGAAAAGATTTGGGAGTAAAATCATTTCAGGCTGAAGATGAAATTGCAGGAATAACATCAGCCCTTGGGGCAGCTTTTGCCGGCGATTTGGCGGTAACCACAACTTCAGGGCCGGGACTTGGCTTTAAAAGCGGAAGCAATTGGTTTGGCAGTAATGGCCGAATTGCCTTTTGTAGTTGTAAATGTTCAGCGTGGTGGGCCATCAACAGGATTTCCTACAAAAACAGAGCAATCTGATTTATTGCAGGCACTTTACGGAAGAAATGGCGAAAGCCCGGTTGTTGTGCTGGCTGCAAGTACTCCATCCGATTGTTTTTGGTATGCTTTTAAAGCAGCAAAAATTGCATTGGAAAGAATGGTTCCTGTAATTCTGTTAACCGATGGATTTTTAGGCAACGGAAGCGAACCATGGAAAATTCCTACAATGTCGGAATTGCCTGA
Organism: uncultured Prolixibacteraceae bacterium; assembly: GCA_963849775.1. Lineage (GTDB taxonomy): Bacteria > Bacteroidota > Bacteroidia > Bacteroidales > Prolixibacteraceae > Draconibacterium. The sequence continues at coordinate 65,077 of CAWKIX010000041.1, forward strand.
CAATTAATGCCACGCATTGCCAAAAAAGCTGATGCATTTATGGCATACAGCCGCGATCCGGAAACGCTTGCCCGCGAATGGGCATTTCCCGGAATGGAAGGATTTGAACACCGAATTGGTGGATTGGAGAAAAATGAGCTCGGGAACAGTAAGTCACGATCCTGAAAATCACCAGATAAATAGCGAAATAAGGGAAGACAAAGTTCAAAGAGTGGTTGATATGGTTCCTGACCTGGAAGTATGTGGAGACGAGGAAGGAGATGTTTTGGTTGTTGGCTGGGGCGGAACATACGGACACATGATAAGCGCGGTTAGGGAACTGCGAGAAGAAGGAAAAAATGTGAGTCTGGCCCATTTCAATTACATAAAACCGCTGCCAAAAAATACAGAAGAAGTATTTAGAAAATTCAAAAAAATTATTGTGTGCGAACTTGAATATGGGACAGTTTGCAAGTTACCTGCGTGATAAATTACCCGGATTTGCTTATCACCAATACGAATAAAGTAAAAGGATTACCTTTTACTGTTAGATGAGTTGAAGCAAAGCGTTTATAAATTACTGGAGGACTAAAAGATGGCTGATTTACAATATACTGTTAAAGATTTTAAAAGCGAAAATGAAGTTCGCTGGTGCCCCGGATGTGGCGATTATGCCATTATGAATGCTGTGCAGCGTACAATGGCAGGAATGGGAATTCCACGCGAGAAATTTGCTGTAATTTCAGGAATTGGTTGTTCTTCAAGGTTTCCTTATTACATGAGTACCTATGGTTTTCATACCATTCACGGACGGGCGGCAGCAGTTGCTTCAGGAGTGAAATTGGCCAATCCTGATCTGAGTGTTTGGGTAATTACCGGCGATGGCGATGCAATGGCAATTGGTGGAAATCATTTTATTCACCTGATCGAAGAAACATTGATATTAACCTGATTCTTTTTAATAACCGGATTTACGGATTAACAAAAGGACAATATTCACCAACTTCGGATCGGGGAGTAAAAACAAAAACTTCGCCTTTTGGAACCATTGAAGATCCGTTTGTTCCCGGACAACTGGTGATTGGCGCCCGTGGAACTTTCTTTGCCCGCGTCAATTGACAGTAACATGAAACTGAGTCAGGAGGTATTTGATGCAGCTGCAAAACACAAAGGAACATCGGTTGTTGAAGTGTTGCAAAACTGTGTAATTTTTAATAACGGTATTCATAATGAAATTACCGATCCTGCACATCGTGCTGACAGGCAGTTGATTCTGGAACATGGGAAACCAATGGTTTTTGGCGAGGAAAATGAAAAAGGATTGAATATTCGACAAAGGAAAACTTAAAGTTGCAAACATAGGTGAGAATGGGGTAACCATTGATGATATTTTGGTTCATGACTGCAACAGAGCCTGATCCAACGCTTCACATGGCGTTGATAAATATGAAAGTTCCCGATTTTCCGGTGGCATTTGGTGTGATCCGCAGCGTACCTGCCCTGGTTTACGATGCTGAAATGGAGGCTCAAATTAAACAGGTTCAGCAAAACCGTAAAATTACAAATGTTGATGAATTGTTAAAATCAGGAAATACATGGGAAGTTACAGGAAATAAACCGGTTAAAAATAAGGATGCCCGAAAACTAACGGTGAAATAAAATATTTCAAATCACTGAATCATGTAAAAGACCCTGCATAATTTTGCAGGGCTTTTTGTTTATGCATGTATTTATCACAATATTTTTGATATCAATATGCCGGCAAGTTTTCCAGGATCTGAATGGCGTTTATCAATCCACTTTTTCAAATTTTGGAAGATCTTCCGGAGTAATTTGTATGCTCGAATATTTTACCTTCCTGAAGCAGCCTTGCCCGTTGAGTTCCGGGTAAAAACGGGGTATTGGGAGTCCACCATTTTTCTCCGTCAAAAAAAATAGGATTTGCGGTGAAACTGTCAGTAATGTAATTATTTTTTACAATCAGAATATCATCGCAGTCTTCTCTTTTTTCAAAAAGTTTTTACAATGCGTGCGGTCGGCATATTTAAACTGATAATCAATGAAATCATCGTCAACCAATTTCAAACGTTCAATTTTACTGTAATTGATGGGGAAAAAATTCAACATTTTCAATTTTGTAAGAATAGGTTACTCTGCAACGAAAAATTCCTGATTTACACATTTCAGGGATTGGTATAATTATTCTAAGAGCAATAAAATCAGTGCGTTACTCCTCCAAAATAAATTTTTCGTGAACGGTTAAAACGGTCCTGGTGCAACTCCAAATTGATAAGTTTCCCGTTTTCACATTTTATGGTTTCAAGCAATCGGGACATATACTTTTTTCAGCATTTCGTCATATTCTTTTTCAGCATCACTCAAAAATGTAATTCCACCGCCACTTTTATAAATTAGTTTGTCCGTTATCTGATTTTCAATAAAACGAATCAATACACAACTATCGAGGTTTTTTCCGTCGAAAATTCCAAAAATACCGGTGTAATATCCACGATCATAGTTTTCAGTTTCTTCAATAATTTCCAGAGTTTTTTTTTTTGGAGCTCCTGTAACTGAACCCGCAGGCAACAATGGCATTAATAATATCGCCAATTTTACTTGTATAATCGTGCGGTAAATTGCCTGAAATTTCAGAACTCACCTGCAAAAAATTTCGTTTATTGGCATTTAATTTGAGTGAGAAACCGGAATTTTTCAACAGTAACATTTTCTGCAACTAGGCTCATGTCGTTTCTAATTAAATCAACAATGGTATTGTGTTCCGCCATTTCTTTTGAATCGTCCAGAATTTGCTGATCGGCATTTTCAACTGAGGCATCAATGGTGCCTTTCATCGGAAAGGAAAAAATTTTGCCATTCTCGAATTTTAATAAAAGTTTCAGGTGAAAAACAGACAAAATGATTCTTTATAATAAATTTTATAAAGCGCAAAACTTGAATAAAAGATTTCTTCCAGAGTCAGATTGGTTTCTACTGGAGTTGGTTGCGTGAGATTCAGTAAATAGGTATCGCCATTATGAATAGCCTGTTGAACGCGATCAAACCTTTTTTTGAATTCGAAAAACTTACTGGAGATATTTCCCATTTTTGAAGCGTATTTGCTGTTTTGTTTGTTTCAAATCTTTCACTATTCGGAATAAGCCAAAATATATTTTTATTGGGTTCATTTATTTGAAAAACGATTGGTTTCCTGCACTTAAAATCAATAAGAAAACCAAAAGGAATTTCAGCCTTCCCCCAATCGTTTAGTTGCTTAATAACCTTTTCTTCCAGTTTCATTTCAGCGCGTAAAGGTAAATAAAAAATGTTCCGTATAATTTGAAATAATCTAACAGGCTAAACCATTCATTATTTTTATTTTTACCGAAAATAGGATAGAATGGATATTGCAAAAAACATTGCAGAAATAAAATTAAAAATTCCTGAAAATGTAAAATTGGTAGCAGTTTCGAAAACCAAACCAAACGAAGATATTCTCGAAGCTTATCATTTCGGTCATAAAATATTTGGTGAAAACAAGGTTCAGGATTTAGTCCGAAAATATGAGGAACTCCCAAAAGATATTGAATGGCATTTTATCGGACACTTGCAAACCAACAAAGTAAAATATATTGCTCCGTTTGTTTCGCTTAATTCACGGTGTTGATTCATTTAAAATTTTGAAAACAATAAATAAAGAGGCTGCTAAAAATGGTCGTATAATTTCCTGTCTTTTACAGTTTCATATTGCAACAGAATCAACTAAATTTGGTTTTTCACCTGGACGAAGTAAAAACCATGCTTGAATCAAAAGATTTTGTAGCACTAAATAACGTAAAAATTACTGGTGTAATGGGAATGGCAACTTATACCGACAATGAGAATCGGATTAGAAGTGAGTTTAAAGAATTAAGAAATATGTTTAATATCCTGAAAAAAGATTATTTTAGCAATTCAGAATCGTTCAGTGAAATTTCAATGGGAATGTCTGATGATTACCCGATTGCAGTGCAGGAAGGAAGTACAATGATTCGGGTGGGCAGTAAAATTTTTGGTGAAAGAAATTATTAGTAAATATAAGATCAACAGAAAAATACAATTATGGCAAATTTGGAAACAACATACCTTGGATTACAATTAAAAAATCCGTTGGTTGCAGCAAGTTCAGGATTAACCAGTTCGGTAGAAAAAATTAAGGAACTGGAAAAAGCCGGTATTGGTGCAGTGGTTTTAAAATCGATTTTTGAAGAGCAGATTAATAATGAGGTTACAAGTATGTTGGCAAAAGAGAGCCAGAATTCCGATTATCCGGAAGCTGCTGATTATATCAAAAATTACCTTCGCGATAATACGGTGAAAAAGCATCTGGAACTGTTGGCAAATGTGAAGAAAAACACCAAAATTCCGATAATTGCCAGCATAAATAGTATCACATCTTCGGAATGGACAACTTTTGCCAAAGATTTCCAGGAAGCTGGTGCCGATGCTTTAGAGTTGAATATTTTTTATGTACCTGTTGACCGGGACGAAAAGCCAGGAATGATTGAACAACTTTATATTGATGTTTTGAGAAAGGTGAGAATGGAAGTTTCAATACCTGTTTCGGTAAAATTTGGCGTTCATCACAATAATATTATTGCGATGGCAGAAAAAATGAAAGGAAACGGAGCCGCCGGAATCGTAATGTTTAACCGGTTTTATGAACCCGACATTGACCTTGAAACGCTCAAACTAACGTCTTCAGAAGTGTTTAGCGCACCAAAAGATATACGAAAAACATTACGATGGGTGGGGATGGTTTCATCTTTTGTTCCAAAAATAGATATTGCTGCATCAACAGGAATTCACGATGGAAGCGCTGTTTTAAAACAGTTGCTGGCAGGCGCAACCGTTGCTCAGCTTTGTTCTACCCTTTATATTAACGGTGCTTCGGTGATACCGGGAATAATTAAGGATATGACTGAATTCATGAAAGTTTGGAACTTCAAAAAAATATCCGATTTTCAGGGACGATTATCATACAAAAACATTCCAGATCCGCTTTTATATGAACGTTCGCAATTTATGAAATACTATTCTAACCGGAAGTAAAAAATGAATCGAGTCCCGGTCAGCCGGGACGAGTTACATCTTATGCCTTAGAATTAGATAATTTTGATAAGATGAAGTGGCATGGGCTAAATTTTGTGCTTTTCTTGTTTGCAGTTTGTTCTGGAATTAGCCCTGCATTTTCTCAATCTTCAGAGCCTCCTGAAATTGTAAATCCTGCTACTATACCATTGCAATATTGCGGTGATCCTGTGCTTTTTGCTTCCGAAGTAACAATTCGAAATTTGACGGTTACGGATTCAGCCGGTGGAATAAAAGTTTCAGTAATTAACTATAATAAAGATGAAGATTCTTTAGGATATATTCCTGTGGCAGGACTTAAATATACGTGGAATAATGTTTACGGCTATTTGCTAATTGGAGGTATAGGAACGGAAGCTGAATATCAAGATGCAGTCAGAAAAGTTTATTATATAAATATCTCTGAAAATCCGACTTTGGGCATCCGGGATTTTACAATTACTTTGCGTGATGCAGATTATTTACCTTTTACAGAACATTTTTACAAGTACATTAAAAAGTTAAATATTACCTGGACAGACTCAAAACAGGCTGCTGACGCAATGAATTATTACGGGTTGCAGGGATACCTCGCTACAATTACTTCTGCTGAAGAAAATGATTTTATCTGGACAAAAATGGATGGAATTGGGTGGATAGGCGCTTCAGATGCAGGAGAAGAAGGAGTATGGAAATGGGTTACCGGACCCGAAAACGGACAACAATTTTGGCAAGGTGACCAAAGCGGGCAACCAGTTAATGGAATGTTTAGCAGCTGGGCGCAAGGAGAACCAAATAATGCACACGATGAACCTTATGCTCATATTAATCAACATCCTGATAAAGTTCCGGCATCATGGAATGATTTAAGAAATGATGGCTCAGAATCGAATCCGGAATATTATACACCACAGGGATATGTTGTTGAGTTTGGAGGAATGCCCGGAGATCCGGACTTAAATTTGGTCGCTGTTTCTGAAATAAATGTTTCTAAAATTGCCTTATCAAATAATCGCGAATATGACATTTGCTTTGGATCAGGAATAGAATTAAATGTTTTTACTTCAGAAGAATACGATTATATCTGGACTCCAAATGAATACATTGACAATACCACCATTTCAAATCCTTTTGTAAATCCACAGGAAAATACTACATACAAAGTTATTGGGAAATATGGTACTTGCATTGATTCTGCAACTTTTACGGTAAAAGTCAATCCAATTCCGGTTTCAAGCCTGATTGATAATGTGAATGTTGTTTGTAAAGGTGATACAATTACTCTCGATCCCGGTGAACATGAATCTTACTTATGGAATAATGAGATTAATTCACGTACAATTGATGCAATAGATGAAGGTTTATATATTGTGAAATTGACCAATGATTATGGATGCTCTATTTTAGACACTGCTGTTATTCAATGGAGTGTAACTCCAAAATTAGATTATGACGAACTGGAAATGTTGGTTTGTGGTTCGAAGGAAGTAAGATTAGCATTAATATTTGACAAGACAGTGGATTCAACATTTATTACTACTTTGCAGGGAAACATAATCATTGATGACAATACTTCATTGAATCCACTTGTTTCAGCACCCGATTATGGCAGATACCAAATGCAATTGTTTTTTGAAGATCAAAATCAATGTACGTCTATTGATACTTTTAATCTCGATTTTCATAACCAGCCAACCGCAGAATTTTTACTTGACGATGCAGCATGTCAGGGTTATAATTTGGATTTAAACTATGCGGGTGAGAATTTTGAGCCTGCCCATTTTTACTGGTATTCGAGTGATACGGTTTTTGAAGATGGTATTGATTTACAGGCGACAAATATTCCATTGGGTTACGGTCAGCGAAACAGGACTGTTGGATTACAGGTTAACGAGCAGGGATGTATTTCTGAACTAAACTCAGTTAATGTTTCGGTAGTACCTAATATCAATATTGGGGTTAATGAGGATGGCGATACTGAAGGTTGTTCACCATTAAAAGTGAATTTTGTAAGTAACGATGTAGAAGAAATTTTGAAGTATTTGTGGCAGTTTGGAGATGGTGAAACGTCAGAAGCAAAAGATCCCGAACATATTTATACAAACAGCGGTGAAAGTGATAAGAAATACAGCGTACAGTTGAGTGTTGTTTCAAGCGAAGGATGCACAAATACAGGTTTTTTAGATGATCTGATTACCGTTTATCCTATACCAACAATCGATTTCAGTTTTGATGAAGACGACTGTAACAGTGAAAAGGCATCGGTTTGGTATTTGGGATCAGGTAACAAAAGCGATACATTTTTTTGGGATTTATCAGATTTTCAACCAGATGAAATAATTCAAAATCCGGGAAATTCTCCGGGGCCGTTGGAATTTGAAAGAACATCATCGTCAACAGTTGATATTGGCTTAAGAATGGTTTCTGTGGGAGGTTGTCCTTCCGGGTCTATTACAAAAACCTGGAAGAGAAAGCCACTTTTTAAAAATAGCGTATCATTTGATAATGCAACAGGATGCCCTCCCCTGGATATCTTATTTTCCGCTGCAATTTCAGATAATGAAGATACTTTGAATTATCAGTGGAAATTTAGTGGTGGAAGTATTGATTATGGCGCTGAGATTTCAAAAATGTTTATTTCCCCTGATGAAAAGTATGATATCACAATAATTGCAAATTCAAACTTAACGCAGTGTTCTGATACATTAATTTTACCTGAAGCAGTTTACTCATATCCTGTCCCTAAAGCATTCTTTGATGCAAATCCATCTTCGGTATTAATCAGCGATCCGATTATTAGTTTCGAAAATGAAAGTGAAGGTGCTGAAAGTTTTGAATGGGATTTTAATGATAATTCTTTTCTTTCAGATGAGGTAAACCTGCAGCATCAATTTTCAGAAATGGGCATTTATACGATTCATTTAACAGCATGGAATGAATTTGGATGCGTGGATACAACAAGCCGGTTAGTCTCGGTTGGTTTCGATAAAATTCATCCGCCAACTGCTTTTTCTCCAAATGCTCAACTGGAAGCGGACCGCGAGTTTAGACTTTATGCTAAAGGGATTTCTGATGATGGTTACCGGTTACAAATTTTTAATCGATGGGGTGAAGTGATTTTTGAATCGAATAACCCAAATTTTGGGTGGAAAGGAAAAATGAAGAATAATTATTTCGCTCCAACCGGTGTTTATCCCTGGGTGATTCAATATTTAGATTTATTGGGTAAAAAACATAATCAACAGGGAACAGTTACTTTGCTATTCTGAAAATTTGTAATTGATTCTAAATCATTGGAATTAAAAGTTTATCGCGAACAGGAACAAGTGATTTTTCTCCAATAAAAAAAGTGACTGATATCTCATGTGATCCATAACTGTAGTTTGAAAGTTTCGAAAGGGTCAAGTCAAAACTATATCCAAACTGAAATTTTTCGCGGGCAAAACCGGCCAGTAAAATAATTGCATCAGGGCGAATGTCAAAATTGTCTCTGAACCAGCCACCAAACTGAAAAGATTTTTCAATCATGTAAATTCCAAGGTTTAACTGTTTGAAACTACCTTGCTGATGGTATAAAATATTTGGCGAAATGGTATATTCTCGTGAAAGTAATCCGTGATGTAATTTTCGTGAACGCGCACCTACATGCAGTGTAACTTTAACAGGGAGTTTGCCTTTCTGATCACCTTCAATTATCGATTCATCAGGCTGTGTTAAATGGTGTATGCCAACACCCCAGAAAAAATCATTTTGTTGACCGAGCGCCCCAACAGCAAAATCCGGGAACAGTTTTTTTTCATTAGCAAAGTCATTTGTTACTGATCCGGTAAAATTTCCATTTGCCTGATCTATTTCTGAGGGATAGATAAGGTTTGATGTATTAAACTGTTTTAAAACCAAACCGGCCTGCAACCCCAGGTTCATAAATTTTCTCTCATCGAATTTAATGTGATAGGAATACGAAAATAACGCTGAACTGCTATTAATCACATTATTTAATTCCTGGTCGTGGATAACCTGAACCCCAAAACCCGCATTCATTTTTTTTGAAATCTGATCGTACGATGCTGAATAGGTAATGTAAGTTGCCCCTTTTTGCGGCCATTGATTTCTGTAATTTAAAACAAAGCGGGGAAGTTCAGTTGTTCCGGTAAAGGCAGGGTTAAGGGAAATCGGGTTAGCAAAAAATTGTGAAAACTCCGGATCCTGGGCAATCAGGATTTGAGGTAATAAATATAATATTGGGATAATAATCCGGCGTTTCATCAACTATTCAATTGCTATTTAAATTGTTAAGGTATTGTTTAAATAGAACAACAACCAAAAAACCTAAAGTAATTATCATTATTTCTTTTTGTTATTAACGGTTGTGTTAAATTTTGTTATTTAATTGCAGAGTGATCTTTTGCTTATAACAAAATACGATTTCTTTCGTAATGGTAAATGTTATGAAAACGAATGAAAAAACTAAATTTAATTTTGAACGTCAATCTCAGCACCAGAGGTTTTATCAATATTTCGAAAACGTCAGGGATTTAAAAAAAATTGAAAATCAAAATTTTATCGTTCCCTGGCAAATGGACAATACGAAAAAAGTGAGCTTCAGGTAGACTTGAGTAACGTGGTGAACGTAAAAAAACTTTAAAGAGTTTGCTTGTAAAGAAAATCCGGATTGCAATAACAATCCGGATTTTCTTTATTCAAATTCCCTCATTAAGTTTCATCAAAATCTCATTCAGGAAGTATTGTTTTTGATCAGTAACAGAATCAAGAGCCTTTTTAATTTTTTCTTTTGAAATACTCAATACAGGTTCACCAGGTAAAACTTCCAGATTATCAGCAACTGTAAAAGCTTCAAATGCAATTTCCCAGTCTTCAACAATAATCTGATCAATAAACACGGGCAAAAAAGTTGAAAAATCGAGTCCGTTTTGCCAGCAAGCTGTTAAAATATTTTTTCGAATCGGTTTGTACTTTTCATTTTCAATTCCGCGTACAAAACTGTTAACCGTTTGCTTATCTTTTATAGTTCCTAAAATGTTCTGTATTTCCTTTTTAATTTCTTCTTCGGGCTCCGAAAGCAATAAATCGAACATCAAAGGCAGGTATAACCTATTACCGGCTGTTTTAATTTGTTTTAACGCCTCCACTATAACTTCGGTCTTAGGTGCAAAAAGATTAATTTTTATATTTTCATCAATTTTATTCACTTTCAAATATCGTTTTCTGTTTGTGCAAAAATACTTTTTATGGTGTTAATGCCAAATGAATATGCCTGTTCAACCATTAAATTTTAACTTTGCAGCCCATGAAAAATATCCATGAACTTAGTGAGGCAAATGTGGGCAGGTTAATGCTGAAGTATTTTATTCCGGCATTTGTTGGCGTATTTGTGAACGCACTTTACAATATAGTTGACAGGGTATTTATTGGTCAGGGGGTTGGCGCCGATGCACTTGCCGGTGTTTCAGTTATTTTCCCGATAATGCTTATAATGATGGCGTTTGGGATGCTGATTGGGATAGGTACAGGTGTTATAGTTTCAATAAATCTGGGTAAAAAAGATATGCAGCGGGCAGAAGAAACTTTGGGTACCGGTTTCTTATTAATGCTGGTTGTTTCAGCCGTTGTTATGTTGGTCATTTTTCTATTGAAAACTCCCATTTTAAATTCGTTTGGTTCAACTCAGGCAACTTTCAATTATGCTAACGATTATCTGAATATCATTATTGGAGGAATGCCCTTTATGATTGTCGGCTTTTCGTTGAACAATGTAATTCGCTCTGAAGGGAATGCAAGAATAGCAATGATTTCGATGATTCTAAGTTCGGTTACCAACGTAATACTAGACGCCGTTTTTATTTATGGTTTTAATATGGGCGTAAAAGGAGCTGCTTATGCCACAGTTATTTCAATGTTTGTATTAATGTTTTGGGTGCTTATTCATTTTCAAAGTAAACGCGCGGTAATTAAACTTAAAACAAAAAATATCCATTTTAACTGGCAAATTTTGATTGAAATTATATCTATTGGAATGGCGCCGTTTTCAATGCAAATTGCAAATAGTTTTGTTCAGGGATTGCTGAATAAAAAACTGATACAGTTTGGCGGAGATTTAGCAGTTGGCGCAATGGGAATTATCAATTCAGTCCTAACACTTTTTGTAATGGCAATTGTTGCTATCAATATGGCTTCTCAACCGATTATTGGGTTCAACTATGGAGCCAAATCAGCAGAGCGTGTGAGAGGGGCATTAAGAATTTCGGTTATTGCAGCTACTGTAATTGCGATTGGGGCATTTGTATTTATTCAGGCTATTCCGGGCCTAATTGTTAAATTGTTCAATAATGATAGTCAGATTTTATATGATATTGCAGTTCGGGGTCTTCACATTGTAACATTGGCTTTGCCGGTAGTTGGATTTCAGGTTGTAGCTTCCAATTTCTTTCAGTCGGTAGGAAAAGCCAGACTAGCCATTTTTGCTACTCTTTTCAGGCAAGTAATTGCTTTACTTCCGCTGTTATTTCTTCTCCCGATTTTGTGGAATATTGATGGTATTTGGATCGCTTTTCCAATTTCTGATACAATATCGGCAATCGCCGTGTTTTTTATTTTAATGCGGGAATGGAAAAATCTTAGCTTTATTGACCTTTGAAAGCATTTTTACTTGCTGTTTTTATTTTCTGCTTTACATTTTCCCAGGTTTCATTGGTAAAAGAAGTAATTTCAGTATTTTCTTCATCTGCGTCATTAAAATAACAGATTGATTTTTCAACCATCCAGATGTTATAATTTTCATATTTCAAAGAATAAAATTCCAAAATTTGATTTAGAGTTAAGTATTCAAGGATTGTGGCAATATCCCAAAAATCTTTTTTAGCTCCTCGGTTTACTACTGCATTTAATTTAAAGGCCGATAAATCTTTCAGATTAGCTATTCGAATGAAGTTTGCAGTTTCAATTGGTTCTATCAGAGGATATTGGTGAGATATCAATTCGATTTTTATATTTGAAATAAAACAGCGCAACAGATTTTTTCCTGTTTCGATATTTTGCGCTTTTAAATTTTTTTCAATAATTGATGCCAGTTCAAATGCTTCGAAATTGGTATGTGTAAATAAATCAATATAAATTGATCTTCGATGTCCCAATCTCAGCGCTAATGCAGTTCCTCCAACTAAATAGAATGATTTAAAATCTTCAATTTGCATCAAATTATTCAATACTGAATATAAATTCTTATCGATTGTTTCGGTATGTAATTTTAGAGATTCCAGTTTTTGGAGTTTAATTTTTTAAATTGAAAAGATCGAAATTTATCGGGTTCAACAGAAAAAAGATTGGCAAAAAAATAGATGGTTTTGTTTTCCAGATAACGGGTATTCATTAAGTTTTCTTTGATAACTTCTTCTCCATAATAATCCCAGATTAATTTTACATCCTTCTTTGATCCCCTGTCCATTACGCGTGGAATGATAAAACTCATTTGATCGTTGAGATTGATTTTGTTAAAATCAACGTCCCAAAATAGTGTTTTAGATATTTGCGATATTAAATCTGTTTGAGTCATTTTAAAATATTACCAATTCATTCAAAATTAATTAATTTATTCAAATCTGATATTATTTTAATTTCTCTTTCAAAGCTTCGCCAGTATACGACTCACTAACCTTTACCAGGTTCTCAGGCGTTCCTTCAAATATTATTTCTCCGCCTTTATCACCACCTTCAGGCCCAAGGTCAATAACCCAATCGGCTGATTTAATTACATCAAGATTATGTTCAATGATGATTATTGAATGACCTCGTGAAATTAAGGCATTAAATGAATCAAGTAGCTTTTTTATATCATGAAAATGAAGACCTGTTGTTGGTTCGTCAAAAATGAATAAAGTAGGTTCATCTTTTTCTTTTGCCAAAAACGAAGCCAGTTTCACCCGTTGGCTTTCACCGCCTGAAAGCGTACTTGATGACTGTCCAAGTTTTACGTATCCTAAACCAACATCTTTCAGTGGTTTTAGTCTTTTTACAATTTTTTTCTCCGTCGAAGTTTTTCCTGTTGAAAATAATTCAATAGCGCCGTTAACAGTTAAATTCAGAACATCGTCGATGTTATGTTCTTTATATTTAACATCAAGAATATCTTCTTTAAAACGCTTCCCATTGCAGCTTTCGCAAACCAGGAAAACATCGGCAAGAAACTGCATTTCAACTTTAATTGTTCCTTCTCCCTGGCATTCATCACATCTTCCGCCATCAACGTTAAAAGAAAAATGAGATGGTTTCAGACCCTGGATTTTTGCTCCCTGTTGTTCCGAATAAAGTTTACGTATTTCATCATAAGCTTTCAAATACGTAACCGGATTTGAACGTGATGATCTGCCTATTGGATTTTGATCAACAAATTCCAACGCATTCAGCATCTTATAATCACCCAGAATTGCATCATGATGCCCCGTTCTTTCTCCGTAACCACCCAAAATTTTTGTTAATGCCGGGGTTAGAATTTTTGATACCAGCGACGATTTCCCTGAGCCACTGACTCCGGTAACTACAGTCAAAGTATTTAATGGAAATTTTACCCGCAGGTTTTTAAGGTTGTTTTCACGTGCGCCTACAATCTCTATAAAGTTGGTCCATTTTCTACGTTGTTTCGGAACTTCAATTTTTTCAATTCCGGTGAGGTATTTTGTGGTTAAACTCTCAGGTTTTTCGGCCAGTTTTTGATGATTTCCCTGGAATACAATTTCGCCTCCGTGTTGGCCTGCAAACGGGCCAATATCAATAATTTCATCAGCTGCTCTAATTATTTCCTCATCGTGTTCAACAACTAAAACTGTATTCCCTATTTTTTGAAGTTGCCGTAATACTTTTATCAATCGACCTGTGTCTCGCGGATGTAAGCCAATACTTGGTTCATCAAGAATATAAAGCGAACCAACCAGGCTGCTGCCAAGTGATGTTGCCAAATTAATTCGCTGTGATTCACCACCGGAAAGAGTGGATGATAATCGGTTCAGTGTTAAATATCCTAACCCAACATCGCAAAGAAAATTTAAGCGGTTATTGATTTCAGTTAAAATTCGTTTTGCAATTTTAGTTTCATGAGGGTTTAGTTTAAGCCCGGCAAAAACTTCTTTTAATTCGGAGACCGGCATTAAAACCAATTCCTGAATGGAAAGATTATTTATTTTTACATAACCAGCTTCTTTTTTTAAACGGCTTCCCTTACATTCCGGGCAGGTAGTTTTTCCACGATATCGTGAAAGCATAACCCGGTATTGAATTTTGTAGCTGTTTTCTTCCAGATATTTAAAAAAACGATTCAATCCCTGGAAATATTTATTGCCCGACCAAACAAGGAATTTTTGTTCCTCTGTAAGTTCATAAAAAGGTTTATGAATTGGGAATTTGAATTTTTCAGCAGAGTAAATCAGTTCATCTTTCCATTCACTCATTTTTTCACCTTTCCAGCAGGCAACTGCATCTTGATAGATGGAGAGTGATTTATTCGGAATAACAAGGTCTTCATCAATCCCGATTACTTTTCCATAACCTTCGCAGGTAGGGCAGGCGCCTATGGGATTATTAAAACTAAACATGTGAACAGAAGGTTCTTCAAACTCAATTCCATCTGCTTCAAAAAGATTGGAGAAATTATGGGTTACAATTTCATCATCGTTAAATATTTTAAGAATACAGTCGCCATGTCCTTCAAAAAATGCCGTTTGAATGGAATCGGCCATTCTTGTTTGTGAGTCTTCATCTGGCTGAACAGCAACACGATCGATAACAATATTACAATTTTCATTACAGAAATTCTCATTCTTATCAGCAAGAAGTTCTTCAATTCGAATGATTTCATTATTTGTTTCTATTCTGGAAAAACCTTGCTGCATTAATAGTTCCGCCTCCTGTAAAATTGTTCTGCCCTTTTTTGCTTTCAAAGGGGAGGCAATAATAATTCGGGTATTCTCTTCAAATGAATTAATAAAATCCAGAACATCAGAAACGGTATCGCGTTTTACAATTTTACCCGATATGGGAGATATGGTTTTGCCTGTTCGGGCATATAATAATTTTAGATAATCATATATTTCTGTTGATGTTCCAACAGTGGAACGCGGATTTCGTGTATTTACCTTTTGTTCAATTGCAATTGCCGGCGGAATTCCTTTATAAAATCAACTTCGGGCTTGTTTATTCGACCTAAAAATTGCCTCGCATAAGATGAAAGGCTTTCAACATACCGTCTTTGACCCTCTGCAAACAGCGTGTCGAAAGCTAATGAGGACTTTCCCGAGCCAGAAACTCCGGTAACGACAACAAAGCTATTTAAAGGTATTTTAGTGCTGATATTCTTTAAATTATGCACTCTTGCATGCTGTATTTCAATTGCTCTTTTTGGGTTGTTTAATGGCATAATTCAATATGAGATATAATTATTTTGTTAAAAACTTGTTTTTTTTCAGAAAAAATGTGATTTTTACCGCGTGCAAATTTAAAAAATAGTTTCACTTCAAATAAAAATTGACGCCTATAGAAAAAATTTACTTTTTGTTTACAATTAAATAGAAGGTAATGTTCAAAGAAAATTTACTGAATGACAATGAGCTCGTTCAGCAATTTATAACAGGCGATCAAAATTCACTGGAAATTTTAATTCAACGTCATAAGGGAAGAGTATTTTCTTATATTCTTCTTATTGTAAAAAACCAGGAACTGGCCGAGGATATTTTCCAGGAAACCTTTATCAAAGTTATACGTTCGCTGAAACGGGGCAAGTACATCGAAAACGGAAAATTCGTTTCATGGGTGTTGCGTATTGCACATAACCTGATAATCGATCATTTCAGAAAAGAAAAACTGAAAGGTACAATCTCAAACGATAGTTTGGATGTGGATATTTTTAATTCGCATAAATTCTCTGAAGAAACCGTTGAAGACCAAATGGTAATGTCTCAGATTTTAAGCGAGGTTAAAGATTTGATCCAGGAACTGCCGGAAGATCAACAGCAGGTTATTTACATGCGTCACTACATGGAAATGAGTTTTAAAGAAATTGCTGACCAGACTAATGTTAGTATTAATACGGCATTAGGACGCATGCGTTATGCATTAATTAACCTGCGAAAACTTATCGAGAAAAAGAAATTGGTTTTGACAAGGTTTTAACTATTGTTAACACAATAAAAAAAGTAGCGTGGCGTTTTTAGGTAAAAGTTATTTATAAAGCGCCTATGAAAAAAAAATCTACTTTAATTTATTTTGTTAAACAATTTAATTCTGATTCTGAATCGATTCTGTTCGGCACTGATGATCAGTTTGAAAGAGATTTAGCATGGATGGAACAAAGTGAAAAATTGCCATCGGATCGAACCATACAAAACATTCTCGATTTTGCCCGTTCCTATGAGGTAGTGGAGACCGAAGAGACGGGATATGTGGAAATGATATTAAATTAATAAAGGAGGTGCCTTTTAGGCGCCTTTTTTTGTTTTTTCCAGCGTTAATTTTATAACCAGATATCCCATCAAACCTGCAATTAATGATCCAAACAGGATTCCCATTTTTGCGGAATTGATCATAACCGGATCTTCATATGCAAGATTATTAATAAACAATGACATTGTAAATCCAAGTCCTCCTAAAACAGATACACCTGCAAGCTGTCGTACTGCAACATTTTTTGGTAATTCAGCCAGCTTTAATTTTAATGCCAGCCATGAAAATGAAAATATTCCGATAAAATTGCCAACTATCATACTTAGAGCAATATTAAAGGATAAACTTATATTTGTATCTCCTGAAAAGCTAAATATTACGCCAGCATTTGCAAAAGCAAAAATTGGCATAACCAGATAAGATACCCAACCATGTAACCGATGTTCAAGATACTGTAATGGAGATGCTGTTTTTTCAGTTAATTCTTCAAGTTCATCTATTGCATTCATTTGATGATGAGACAATATGGTTTTTTTTTCATTCAGATTGCAATTGTTAATAAATTGATCCAATAGCTCTTTACTGTTATGGAAAAATGAAACAGAATTGGTTTTGCGTTTTAAAGGAATTGTAAATGCAAGCAATACGCCGGCAATTGTTGTGTGAATGCCCGATTTCAGGAATAAAACCCAAACAACCAATCCTAAAATGAAAAACAGGTATTTAGAATATAGACCACGGACTGATAATAAAAATAATAATGCAACAATCAAGAGCCCAATGCCAATGTATGACCAAACTAAATTAGAGCTATAAAAAAAAGCTATGACCAAAACGGCGCCTAAATCATCAATAATTGCAAAGGCCATTAAAAATACTTTAATACCAGGAGGAACTCTTTTTCCCAATAATTTTAAAATTCCCAATGAAAACGCAATGTCGGCTGCCATAGGAATTCCCCAACCTTCAGAACCTGGTTTTCCCTGATTCAAAAAAGCAAAAAGCAATGCAGGCAATATCATTCCTCCAATTGCAGCAAAAATAGGAAGAGATGCTTTTTTTAGGTGGCTTAATTCTCCGGTAACAATTTCTCTTTTAATTTCAAGGCCGATAAGGAAAAAGAAAACAACCATTAACCCATCATTTACCCATTTTAAGATTGGCTTGGAAAGTTCGAATCCGGGGAAAGAAAATGTAATATAGTTTTCCCAAAAACCAAGAAATTTGTTACTAACAGGACTGTTAGCTAAAATTAAAGCACATAATGTTGCTGAAAATAATACGATGCTTGCCGATGTTTCAAGCCGAATAAATTTGTTTAAAGGCTCTTTAATGAAATTCATATTAAATATGGCTTTTCTGAAATTAACCTCAATATAGTGGTTTTGTTTAGCATATAACATAACTATTAAAACAATGGCTAAAATTGCTATTGTTTTTTAAGAAAAAATAATTGATATTTGTGATATCAAATTAATATCAAAATAATTAAATAATAATATTATGGAAAAGAAATACTCCGGAATGTCGGGTTACATGTTCGTTTTGATCGAACTTGTGCTTATAGCCTTAATGGTGTTTGGTTTTATACGGGAAATGACAGTACCGGCAATACTTTTGATTCCTGTTTTTATTCTTATTGCAGTTGGGTTTACGGTTGTTGATCCAAATCAAAGTTGTGTAATGGTTTTATTTGGTGCTTACAAGGGGACCATAAAAACCAATGGCTTCTATTGGGTTAACCCGTTTTTTGTTCGGAAGAAGATATCGCTTCGTGCAAGAAATTTCGACAGCGAAACAATTAAAGTGAATGATAAATTGGGAAATCCGATTATGATTGGACTTGTTTTGGTTTGGCGGGTTCAGGAAACATATAAAGCTGCTTTTGGCGTTGATGAGTACGAACATTTTGTTGTGGTTCAGAGTGAAGCAGCATTGCGGAAGTTGGCCGGATTATATCCGTACGATAACATTGAAGATGAATCGGCAAAAGTAACATTGCGTGAGGGAACCGAAGAAGTTAACGATGAATTGGAACGAGAAATTATTGAACGGCTTGATATTGCCGGAATTGAGGTGATAGAAGCTCGTATTAACCATATTGCTTATGCCCAGGAAATTGCCCAGGCGATGCTTAGACGTCAGCAGGCAACGGCCATTGTTGCAGCCCGTTTTAAGATTGTGGAAGGCGCTGTGAGTATGGTGGAAATGGCCCTCGAACAATTGAGCGAAAAACAGATTGTTAATTTGGATGAGGAGAAAAAAGCATCGATGGTTAGTAATTTAATGGTTGTTCTTTGTGGCGATAAAGATGCAACACCAATTGTAAATACCGGTACTTTATACTAAAATGGAGAAGATTCTTTTTAAAGAAGAACAGCAATTTAGGCAATGGTGGATATGGCTGATATTGGTTTCTGCCTTATTGGCCATAGTAATTCCAATTGCTAATGAACTTTCTGCACAGTCATGGGATATAAATTCTGAGGATTTCTCACGTCTTATTCTTTATGGAAGTTTTGTCGTTTTATTTATTGTTGCAGTATTAGTAGTATTGGGATTGAGCAGGTTAAAAACAAAAATAACATCCGATGGAATTTTTATCACATTTCCACCATTGAGGAGAAAATCGTATAGAATAAAGTTTCAGGAAATTGAGCAGTTTGAAATTCGTAAGTACAGTGCCAGGCTCGAATACGGCGGGCATGGATTTCGAAATAGACGAAAATCAGGACAGGCATATACCATTTCGGGAAATACAGGCTTGCAGCTCTATTTTAAAAACGGAAAAAAATTATTGATCGGAACACAAAAGAAGCAAGCAATAGAATTTGCTATGTGTAAAATAATGGAGGAGAATAAAAAGCCTACAACAGGAAAAGGAAATAGTCTGCAGGTGGAAGGAGAGGTTGGTAGGAAGCTAAAAAAGATTCTGATAATTCTCGCAATTGAGATTTTAATAGCCATTCTGGTATTTGGAATAATACAGGCATTGAAATGAAACGTTAGAAAAGAAGGAGAGGAAATGGCGAAGAAAAAAACATTTGTACTACGTATAAATCCAGAGATGATGGAGGCTGTTGAAAAATGGGCTGCCGATGATTTTAGGAGTATCAACGGCCAGTTGGAATGGATTATTCACAACGCTTTAAAAGATGCAAAGCGTCTCAAAACCAAACCTGAATAACTGATTGTAATAAAGTAACCTATTTTGCGACTGATAAGTCTTAAATTGAAGGAATTAAAAAATAGATAATTGTAAATTAAAATGCCATGGAACAGAGAAAATATGTTTGTGTGAAATGTGGTGGAAGGAAGGCCGAGGTTGATGAGATTAGAACAACAGGTGCAGGTTTTACCAAATATTTTAATATTCAAAACAGAAAATTTACAGCCGTTTCATGCAGTCGGTGCGGATTTACAGAATTTTACAGAGGAAGTCGTGCCGGTGGAGCAAGCAACGTGCTTGATTTCTTAACAAATTAGTCTTATTTTTTGAAATAAAAATCGATCAATTCGTCGAGTTGATTTTGCGATAAAGGCTTGGTAAGATAATTGTTGCAACCAGCATCAAGAGCTTTTTCCCTGTCTCCGGTTAAGGCAAAAGCTGTAGTTGCAATAATAATAACATCTTTATTAAACTCCCGTATCTTTCGGGTTGCATTGTATCCGTCCATTAAAGGCATTTTAATATCCATTAAAATAAGATCGATATCAGCATTATTTTTGCAGATTTCAACTGTTTCAGTACCTGTTTTTGCAATAAAAATATTGTTACTACTCTTTCCAATCATAATTTTGGTCAGCATTTCTGATACTTCATCGTCTTCAGCAATTAAAATATTTAGCTTTTTCATCTTATCATTTGTATTTTCATTATTCTTATTTTGGTGGTTGTTTACTGCTTCCGCCTGAATGAATGGAATTGTAAAAAAGAAAGTCGATCCCTTATCTTTCTCGCTTTTTACCCAAATTTTACCACCCAACATTTCAATATACGATTTTGAAATTGCAAGGCCAAGGCCTGATCCTTCTTTAACCTCCTTATCTTCAATATCTGCCTGGACAAAGCGTTCAAAAATTGCATCTAATCTTTCTGGCGGAATTCCTTTGCCAGTGTCTTTTACATAAAATTCAACAAAGTTATCTTTTTGTGAACAACCAATTACAATTGAACCTTTCTCGCAAAACTTCAAAGCATTTTTTATAAGGTTGGTTAAAACTGCATTTATTTTTTCTTTATCGGATTTAATTATAACGTCCGATTCATGTAATTTATTTGCAGTTAAAAGTTTAATCGCTTTTTTGTCGGCTTCCGGTTTAAAGAATGAAAGTGTATGGTCTATTAATTCAATAACATTTGTTTCTGAAATGTTTATTACAACTTGTCCTGATTCAATCCTGGAAATGTCAATAATGTCATTGATTGTGTTCAACATTCTTTCTCCGCTTTTTTCAATAATGTCAATGTATTTTTTCTGTTCTTTGCCTGTTAACTGGGGTTCTTTTAATAAACTGGTAAAACCCAAAATGCCATTCATTGGAGTACGGATTTCGTGGCTCATGTTGGCTAAAAAAGCCGATTTTAAACGATCAGATTCGGTTGCTTTATTCAATGCTGAAATAAGTTTCTCTTCATACTCTACCTGAGAAGTTACATCCCAGGCTGAAGAAATCATAAGATCAAAATCTTTTAGTATAATATTTGCGGCTGAAACATAATGTTTTTTGTTGGTATTTTTATCCGTTACCGGTATCATGTTCCATTTCATTCTTTTAGTATCTCCACTTTCAACATCTGAAATAATTTTTTTACCAAGTTCCATCTGTTCTCCATAAACGTATTCAATAAAAGTTTCTACATTTTTACATAATTCAGGCGGGATATGATAGATTTCGCTAAATGCTTTGTTAACGTATTTTACTTTTCCAGTGCTAATCGTATTAATGGCAAATCCGGTAGGAGAATTTTCTAGAATTGCTAATAGTTGAGTTTCTGCTTCCTCAACTTTTTGTTTTGCCTTTATTAATTCCTCATTTACTTGCTTGTATACTTTATTCTGCGATTCAATTTCTGCGGTTTTCTTTTTTAATTCCTTTTCAGCAAATTTTAATTCAGTAATATCAAAAAAACTAGTTACAAACCTATCGTTAACAAATGGCGATGTTGCGATATATGAGTATTTCTTAGTAATAGGACTTTGCATTTCTGTATATATTGTTTCATTCCTTGTTTTGTGTTCATGCCAAAATGTTTGTATATAATCAGAACTTATTCCATACAATTTAGTTGCAACATTCCCTATTATCTCATTCGTTGTATAATCGGCTACTTCTTTGAAAGCTTCATTTATTTCAATGATCTTATAATCAACCATTTCATGATTTTCATTATATACTATTTCGTTTAAGGAAACACCTTCAGTTAAAGTGTTAAGTATCAGTTTGTATTTCCTTTCATTTTTTTCAGCCTTATCAATGGCTAATAATAGTTCTTCCTGGATCAATTTTATTTCAGTTATATCTTGTATTGTTCCAATCATTTTAACTGGTTGGCCCAGTTCATTAAAATCCAATCTTCCTAACCCGTGAAGCCATCTCTCTTTTCCATCAATTAATCTTACAATCTTATACTCCTTATCAAAATCCCCATTTTTACCAATAACTTCATTAAGAAGATGGTCCTGCAATTCATTACGCCATTTTGGATGAATTAAAGAAAGCCAGCCGTCAACATTTTTTACGAAATCGTTATCTATACCAAAAATGTTATCCAATATTTCTGAACTTTTCCAAATTCCAGATGATATGTCCATTTGATATGTTCCGAGGTTGGCAATTTTTTGGGTTTCTTTAAGAAATGTTTGATTAGCAAGTAATTCTTTTTCAGCCTCTTTTCGTTCGGTTATATTTTCAACTGTTCCGTCATAATACAAAGTTTTGCCGTTCGTGTCGGAAATTGCCCTGGCGCTTTCCCTTACATATATAGGTGTATTGTCTTTTCGGCTCCAGATTGACTCCTTACCCAAAACAACTCTTTCTTTCTCTATTCGTTCGATAAACTCTTTTCTTTCGTATGATTGTTTAAAGCCTTCCGTTTCAAGATTTCTTTTACATAGCTCTTCCGGTGAATCAAACAATAACATTTTTGCCAAAGCTGGATTTGCCATCAGAATTTCTCCATCGGGCGATGTTCTGTATAATCCGATGGTGGAATTCTCGTATAAAGAACGGAAACGTTCTTCGCTTTCAATTAACTTCTCTTC
Organism: uncultured Prolixibacteraceae bacterium; assembly: GCA_963849775.1. Lineage (GTDB taxonomy): Bacteria > Bacteroidota > Bacteroidia > Bacteroidales > Prolixibacteraceae > Draconibacterium. Next base: position 87,873 of record CAWKIX010000041.1, read on the forward strand.
AGCTTGTTTTCTTTCGGTAATGTCCATATATGTGCCTAATACACCGCTAACCTTATTTTCAGAATCAAGTAAAGGTATTTTATTTGTAAGAAGAGTGATGTTTTTCCCATCGGGAGTAGTTTGAGGTTCTTCTATATTCAATTTTGGAGTACCGGTTTTTATAACCTCAATATCGTCTGCGCGATATATTTCTGCCTGATCGCGCCAACCCAACTGAAAGTCATTTTTTCCTATAATTTCATTTGGATCAGAAAATCCTGCATCTTTAGCAAATGCCTGGTTACAACCCAAATAATTCAAGTTTATATCTTTCCAGAAAATTCGTACCGATACTGTATTGAAAATTCCTTCCAAAATTTGCTGTGACGATTGTAGTTTTTCTTCAGCTTGTTTTCTTTCGGTGACATCTGTTACAGTGGTTATAAAATATTGCGGTTCTCCTTCGTTATTTCTCTGAAGTGTTGTACTAATATCTACCCAAATAATATTCCCGTTTTTATGAATGTATCTTTTTTCCCATCGCGCAGATTGTTTTTTACCTGTTAAGATGGAATTTAAAATTTCACGGTTTTTGTCGAAATCTTCAGGATGCGTGATTTTTTCCCAATGCGAGTTTTTTAATTCCTCAATAGAGTAACCTGTTATTTGCGAAAATGCTTTATTGCCATTTAATTTCCCGTTAACCTCAGTAACTGAAATGCCAACTACCGAATTATTGTATATATTTTTGAATTTTTCTTCGCTTTGCTGCAACGCGTTTTCATAATTTCTTTGTTCTGTTATATCAGTACCAACACTTATAATAGCATCTTTCTTATCCCATTTGGTTGTAACTGCAGAAACATCTAATGGTAGAATTGTACCATCTTTTCTTAAATGTTCAACCTGAAAATTCAGATGTCCGGTTTCTTTTATTAATGTCATTTTTTCAGGCATTTGGCTTTTTGTTTCAGCCGTGCCAAGTTCAAATAATGAAAACGAAGAAAATTCTTCCTGAGAATACCCGTGTAACTCAAATGTTTTTTTATTTGCAAACAGTATGTTTCCTTTAAAATCATGAATTATTATTGAATTTGGGGCCAAATCAAGCATTAATGCCATTCTTTCAAACTCTTCACTTTTTTGTTTCTGTTTGGAAATATCAATAATAATACCCCTGATTCCTTTAAGTTTACCATCCACTATAATTGAGTTGGCATGAAAAATTACAGGAAAAACGGAACCATCCTTTTTTAATCCGTTATATTCAAGAGATCCCGGATCTTCACCTTTTAGTCGCCTGGCAAAATTTTGTTTTGCCAGTTCTCTGTGCTCAGGAACAAGAAATTCCAACCCATTTAGTCCTTTGGCTATATCTGCATGTGAAAAGCTGAACAGATCCAATGCACGCTGATTTACATATTTTATTGTAAAATCAGTGTCAACTTCAAATATGGCCTCAGGAAGCAATTCTACCAATTCTTCAAAGCGTTTGTTACTATTTTTGAAAGCCTCGGTTGCAATAACCTTGTCAGTTATATCATGAGCAACTACTGATGCACCAATGCGTTTTCCGCTTTTATTTAGTAATGGCCCAAAATGATAAATGTTCCACTTTTCAGTATTGCTATACGTTCTTCGGTGTTCAACCGAAAACTTTTCACCGAGCAGTGCACGTTTATAATAACTTTTGATTTCTTTTCTATCTTTTTCAGAGAGCTCAGCAATTAAAACCGTTTCTCCTGTTTCTATATCCCGGTTATGTGCTTTCCTGAATTCTTCATGATATGTTGAATTCCCGAAAACCAAGCAATATTTTTTATCTACAGTCCAGATTCTTGCATTTGTGCTGTCTAAAATGCTTTCTAAATTGCTGTTTTGAAATTCATTATCAGGATTAGAATTCTTCCGGGATAAAGATTCTTTTTTTATTCGCGGTTTTTCCATACAGGGTTTTCAGTTAATTTCTGTTTAAAAAAATTCAACTATTTTTAAAATAAAAACAAGAAAGAAGTTACATTTAAGTAATAGGTAGAACCGTCAAAATAAATTACGTCCAAAAATTGAAGATACGTAAAAGTGTAAATAAATATATAAAAATTAATATATAAAAAATTTTAAAGTGAAATTCAACTCACAAAAAAATTAATATATACTGGTTTAGTAATGTGAATAATTTATTGTCGTAATTCTGACCCCCAACCCCCTGAAGGGGGCAACTGTACTGGTTGCATGCAACTCAAAGTCCCTTTTAGGGTCCCAAAGTTTCGGGATAGGGGTTGAAATTAAATTTGTGACATTATATTGTTTTTCATAATTAAAATGTGAAACTAATTTTATAATACGTTTGAAAAATTATTTCCTTTTAACTTTACTTTAAATCAAACAACGAATATTTTTTTCAATTAGATTTCACCATAAAATGCACTATTTTTGGAGTCTGATTAAATCTGAACAAATAATTATATCAAAATGAATATAAGCGCATTACAAAAAGAGCGGGCAAAATATCAGCCAAAACTTCCAAAATCATTAAAGGGGGCAGTAAAACTAGTTGAAGGCGAGAAAACCAAATCGGTTGCTGACCAGAAAGAGATTGCTGATCTTTTTCCTAATACCTATGGAATGCCGCTAATCACGTTTGAAGAAACCAGCGGGAATACAACTAAAACACCTGTAAATGTTGGCGTAATTTTATCTGGTGGACAGGCTCCAGGCGGGCACAATGTTATTTCAGGTATTTTTGATGGAATAAAAAAAATAAACCCCAAAAGCAAATTGTTTGGCTTTTTAGGTGGTCCTGGTGGTTTGGTCGATCATAAATATAAAGAGCTTACGGCAGATATTATTGATGAATACAGAAATACCGGCGGTTTTGATATCATTGGATCTGGCAGAACAAAACTTGAAGAACCCTGGCAATTTGACAAAGGATTAGAAATTGCCAATGATTTGGGATTAAATGCCTTAGTAGTTATTGGTGGCGATGATTCAAATACAAATGCTTGTGTATTAGCAGAATATTATGCTGAAAAAAACGCAGGTGTTCAGGTAATTGGATGCCCAAAAACAATTGACGGCGACCTTAAAAATAAAATGATTGAAACCTCATTTGGTTTTGACACGGCAACAAAAGTTTATACCGAATTAATTGGAAATATACAGCGCGATGCCAATTCAGCAAAGAAATACTGGCACTTTATAAAGTTGATGGGACGTTCGGCATCACATATCGGGTTGGAATGTGCGCTAAAAACTCAACCTAATATTACATTGGTTTCAGAAGAAGTTGCCGAAAAGAAACAGACTTTAAGCGAAATTGTGGATAACATGGCCGGCGTAATTGCCAAGCGTGCTGAAAACGGTGACAATTTTGGAGTAGCACTTATTCCTGAAGGATTGATTGAATTTATTCCTGAAATGAAAGTGTTAATAAATGAATTAAACGATCTGCTTGCTGAAGGAACTAAAACTGCCGAAATTTTTCAGGGAGTAAAAAGAAGTTATCGCAGGGATTGGATTGCTGAAAAAATTACACCCGAATCAGCAGAAGTTTTCAAATCACTTCCATCAGGAATTGCCAACCAGTTAACGCTCGACCGCGATCCACATGGAAACGTTCAGGTTTCGTTAATAGAAACTGAAAAATTATTGGGCGAAATGGTTAAGGTTCGATTGGATGAAATGAAAAAAGCTGACAAATTTATAGGAAAATTTGGTACGCAATACCATTTTTTTGGATATGAAGGCAGATGCGCAGCGCCTTCAAATTTCGATGCAGATTATTGCTATTCTCTGGGTTTTACAGCATCTCTGTTAATTTCCGAAGGTAAAACAGGTTATATGTCATCGGTGCGAAATTTAACAGCTCCTGCTGAGCAGTGGATTGCAGGTGGAGTTCCGATTACTATGATGATGAATATGGAAAAACGCCACGGACACATGAAACCTGTAATTCAAAAAGCATTGGTTGAACTGGATGGAGCGCCATATAAATACTTCGTTTCAAGACGTGGAGAATGGGCATTTAATACCATGTTTGTATATCCGGGGCCAATTCAGTATTTCGGGCCCACTGAAGTATGCGATCAAACAACAGAAACATTAAAGCTTGAAAAAGCTTAATTCATACGGTTGGTTAATATTACAAAAAGCCTCTTGAGTTATCAGGAGGTTTTTTTTTGCCCGGAAATGAGCAGCAGTATGTTGAAAAGTAATTCATTTGGAACAAAATCAGTATGAAAAAGGCGAATAAAATGCCATAGTTTTGTATAAGAATAAAAAAAAGGAACAAAAATGAAAAAGTTAGGTGTTTTTACTTTGGGTTTGATTTTGTTTACTTCTTGTCATAATTACAAAAAAGATGCTCAGCAATTAGCACAGGTAAGAGATAGTTTAAAAACAGAGGCTGCTATTAAGGATTCAGCAATCAATGATTTTTTGAGCGATTTCAACGAGATTCAGGCAAATCTGGATTCGATAAAGAAAATGGAAAAGCTGGTTACCGTGCAATCAGAATCACGCGAGCTTAATAGAAGACAGAAAGATAGAATTCAGGAAGATATTAACCTGCTAAACGAAATGTTGCTGAAAAATAAGGAGTTAACGGCATCATTGCAAAAAAAACTAAACAGTTCAAATTATAAGGTAGGGCAATTGCAGGGAACTATAACTCAATTGCAACAAATGGTGGATAATCTTGAACAACAGGTGCAGGAAAAAGATGTGGAAATTCTTGCATTAAACAACAAATTGAGCAAGCTTAACATCAACATTAATGTGCTGAACAAGAAAATTGATGAGATTGAAAGTGCAAGCACTCAAAAATCAGGTATTATTGAGTCGCAGGAGAATACTCTGAATACTGCCTTTTATGCTTATGGAAGTTCAAAAGAATTAAAGGAAAATAATGTAATTGAAAGGAGTGGGGGATTTATTGGTATTGGAAAAACTTCGGTGATTCCAAAGAATTTTAACCGCGATTATTTCACTCAAATTGATATCCGGTCATTTGATTACCTCCCTTTAATGGTAAAGAAGGCAAAATTAATTTCAGTACATCCCGCCGATTCATATCATTTCTCAGGTGATAAAACAATGGATACATTATTTATTGACAATCGCAGCCAATTTTGGAAAGCTTCAAAGTATTTGGTTGTCGAAACAAAACAATGATTGAATTCAAAAATGCATTCAAACATTCAAGCATTCACGCATTCCTTCATTCTTTCATTCAGCCTTATTGATCGAAAACATAATTGATGATGTTAGCGCCCATTTCCAATGCTTTTTCATGGATTTCCGGCGGATCGTTGTGCACAGCTTCGTCTTCCCATCCATCACCTAAATCGCATTCATACGTGTAAAGGCACACGAGTCGCTCTTCTATAAATATTCCAAATGCCTGCGGCCGTTTCCCATCGTGTTCATGAACTTTTGGAAGCCCATTGTCAAAATCATATTTTTGATGAAAAATGGGGTGTGATGGCGGCAATTCAACCAAATCTTTTTCAGGAAATACCTTTTTAATTTCCCTTCTGAAAAATTCATCCAATCCGTAATTGTCGTCAACATGCAGAAAACCACCCGCCTCCAGGTAAGTTCTTAGATTCATGACATCACTCTCTGAGAAAATAACATTGCCATGGCCTGTCATGTGTACAAAAGGATAATTGAAAATTTCTGCTGACCCAACTTCAACAGTTGAAGGTTCTGGAAAAATATTTGTTTTCAGATAGATATTACAAAATTCGATTAGATTTGGCAACGAAGTTGGATTTGCATACCAGTCGCCACCACCATTATATTTTAGAAGTGCAATTTTTACTGCCTGGTTTTGTGCTACACCAGCAAAACTTAAAAAAAGCAATACTATCAATATTCGAAACCGCATAAATTAAATTTCCCGAAAAATACAACTACAGATTGAAACAAGAAAATGTATAACGTGTTTGGCTGAATTATATTTATTTTGATATTATTATTTCAACGCCTGGTAATTTTTAGAAAAAATGATGATAATCAGGCATTTATTTTTCAAATCTTATTTTACTGAAAATCGATAAATTGTTCTTGATTTAAATTTTTCTCCCGGAATTAATACTGTAGAAGGAAAATTTGGTTGATTCGGACTATCAGGAAAATGCTGTGTTTCCAAAGCAAATGAAGATCTTATAAATGCTGGTGTTTCACCACTTTCCACTGATTGTTTCCATCTCATACCGCCACCGCCTGAATAAAACTGCATTGCTGGTTGATCGGTAATAACTTCCATAACACGTCCGCTTTCAGGCTCGTAAACCGTTGCACAAACGCCTTTTTGTCCATCAAGCACATAATTATCATCATATCCTTGAAAAACTTTATCTCCAAATGTTTCTCCAACTTTATATCCCATTTGGTGAGGTTCTGTAAAATCATAAGGTGTTCCCTTTACTGAAACAATTTCACCAGTTGGTATTTGCGTTTGGTTTAGCGGAGTGTATTTTGAAGCTTTTAGCGTGAGGATGTGATCATAAATATAGCCTTTCCCATTTCCATGAAGATTAAAATAAGCATGGTTGGTTACATTGAAAACCGTTTTTTTGTCCGTTGAGGCTTCATAATCAATAATGATTTCATTGTCATCGCTCCAGGTGTAGGTAACCGATATGTTCATGGTTCCTGGAAAACCTTCTTCCATGTCAGGACTAATGTATGAAAACTTTACCTCAGGTTGTTTGCCATTAATTATTTCTGAATCCCAAATCTTTGTATACCAGCCATTTGGCCCGCCATGCAAAGTATTTGGACGATTGTTAATAGGTAATGTGTATTCAACTCCATCAAGTGTAAATTTGCCGTTTGCAATTCGGTTGGCAAATCGACCTACGGTTGCACCGCCAAATGCATCTCTTAAAATTGATTGAAGATTTTCAGATCCAGTTGAAACGTTGTCTTTATTTCCGTTTTTATCCGGAACTTCAATAACAAGGATTCTTGCGCCGTAATCGGTAAGTTTTAAAACGTTACCGGCTTTATTTGTAAGCGTGAAGAGATGAACATCTCTACCATTATTTTCACCAAGAGTTTCTTTTTTTACTGCCTGATTTTCCTGGGCAAATAATACGATGCCAAATAACAGGGCAATTGCAATCGAGAATAATTTTTTCATAATGACATGGTTTGTTAGAAATAAAGTAATTCGTAAAAATAGTGGAAAAGTAGATAAAAAAACAGGCGGGAGTAAATAATTTCCCACCTGCACCTAATTGTTTTTTTATTTCAGCTTATTGTTTATCGGCTGGAATTGGCCCTTTGTTTTCGTCGTAAGCAAAACCCTGCACTTCCAACATTTTCACACCAAACCGGCGACCCAGTTCACGCATTCCATTAGTATTAAAATGAAAAGGGTCTCTTGAACCTTCAACACCTTTCGATGAAACAATATAAGCATTGGGAAGTACTTTTGGCAAATTCACCAAAATATCGGTATTAAAAGCATAGCAAACTCCATTTTCTTCTTTGCTTTTTAATTCCCCGGCAAGTAACGGTACATCTTTCGGATTAAGATTCAGGTCTTTCATTACATTGTCGTAAATGCCTTTTACTTTGTTTGGCCAGTCAGGGTCTTCTGAATTTGATTCACCCTGATGAAGTAGGATTCCTTTTATCACGCCACTTTTTTGAGCAATTTTTGCCATCTCAATCCAGCGTTTATATGGATTGCCATCGTATTGTTTACAGATGTTTTGCATCCAGGTTTCGGCGCTGTCGAGATAACTTTTATAGGAATCTTCTTCCCAAAGTTCAATTTTTGCACCGGCAACCGAAACATTGATAACACCTACACGAATTTGCTCGGGAAGGTTTGCCACCATTGTTCGGCCAAACCAGTCAACCGGACCCATATTATTTTCAGGGCGGTTAATTGGTGGATTGGCAATATACCAGTTACCCATTCTTCGTTCCATGCGCGGATTATCTACAGCTGCGAGCATCATAAAACGTTCGGTCAAAGGCTCTTTGTCCTGTTCTTCAGGGCGTGCGCCTGCTTCCATGTTCGACTGCCCAAAACAGAGATAAATAAAAAAGTTGGGATCGGGTTTATCTTGCGCAAATGATCCCTGTATTGTTACAAATACAAATGCGAAAATCAATAATAATTTCGCATTGGCTGATTTACATTTTACCATGATATTGTTTTTCTTTTTATTGGTTCAGAAAAGTAAATTATGCTTTTCTCGGATAATAACCGACAAGATGCGACAAGATAGCGATTTTATAAAAAATTGGAAGTAAAACAGGAATGTTAACGGTTTTCAAATGGAACTGCTGTCTTACAAAAGAAGTCTTCTTTCTTTTAGGAGCTCGTAAAATTTATCTTTGTAACTATCAGAAATTGGTATAATATTTTTACCGATTTGAATCCTGTTTCGTTCTATATTTTCAATTTTTGAAATGGCTACAATGAAAGAATTATGTACCCGTGTAAAATCAGATTTTGGCAGTATTTCCAGTAAATTTTTAAAGGTCTGAAGTGTCATAATATTTTTGGTGGATGTATGAATTTGCAGGTAATCTTTCATCCCCTGGATAAATTGAATTTCATCAAGTTCAATTTTCTCAATCCGATATTCAGTTTTTACAAAAATGAAATTGTTATTCGAACTGGTTATTGTTTGAGTGAGCTGATCGTAAACTTTATCGACCGATTTTAAAAAACGTTCAAATGTAAAGGGTTTTAAAAGATAGTCGGCCACATTTAATTCATATCCTTTTAAAGCATACTCATCGTAAGCTGAAGTAATTATTACAAGTGGTTTACTGTGTAACGATTCCAGAAATTGGATTCCGGAAAGCTTTTTCATTCGAATATCCAGAAAGATTAAGTCGACATTGTTTTTCTTTAAAAAACCAATGGCATCAATTGCATTGTTAAAACCTTCCAATAAATTGAGGTATTCAACCTGCTCAATAAATTCAGTTATCTTTTTTAAAGCCAGAGGTTCGTCTTCTATGGCAATGCAATTAATCTTCATTGAGGTTGATTTCCAGATTCACTTTATAAACCGAATTATCAGTATTAATTGACAGTTGATAATTGTTTTTATAGATCAAATCTAACCGTTTTTTTACTGTTTCCAATCCAATGCCATGAACTTTATCTTTGTCCATTTCTGATTTATCAAACTGGTTTTCACAATAAAAATTTAAGATGCCATTCTCATTTCCAATTTTAAGTATAATCCCATTTTCAATCGTTGAATCAATGGAATGTTTAAAAGCATTTTCAACAAAAGGAATCATTATCATTGGGGCAATTTTAACTCCCTGAAAATAGCCTGATTTGGTATAATTCAGAAATTTCTCATTTTTTAAGCGAAGCTTTTCAAGTGATAAATAGTTTTCAAGATGATCCATTTCTTTTTGCAAATCAACAATATCTGTTTTGGCTTCATTCAACATGTATCGCATTATATCTGAAAGTTTCTCTATCGACTTTGAGGCAATTTCTTTGTTCTCGAAAATTAGTGTATCGATATTATGCAATGTATTAAACAGAAAATGAGGGTTCATTTGCATTTTCAGCAGACTAAGTTCACTTTTTAGGTTTTGTTTTTCCAACTGATCATGTAATTTTTTTTGATCAATCCACCCAAAAATACTCCGAAAACTAACGCCTAAAATCAGAAAAAGGTTTAAAAAAGCAAATAAAAATAAGGTTTGTAAAATGGCACTTACTCTTAATCCATCATCCATAATACTTGATAAAACCGGGAATAGTGTACCAAAAGCAATTGCAAGTGCAATAAAAATTCTACGTTTCTGCTTATTAAGTAATTTTGGTGTTAAGAAATATCCAAAATAGAATGGGATTGTTAGAATTAAAGTGGTTGCTACTGATCTTGCATACAAATCAAATTCTTTATACGGATTGTAATCTATATTCTCTGGAAATCCTCTAAGTGCAATAAAAATATTAAACAACATAAAAAACACCATTAACCAAAGCAGAAGATGGAGGATTATGACTTTTGATTTTTTCATTTTTTCATTTTTAGTAAAACGATAATTCAAAAATCAGATTAAAATACTGAGTTGGAAAATTAAATATATTTCTGTTTATATTTCATCGACACTTTGGACTGTTCGATCTATCCTATTGTTTTGGGGCAGTATTTTAATTCGTATAATTTGGAACTTATTTTTTATCCATTTTATTAATTATTTCACGAAGCAAATCGTTATGTTCCCTTTTTAAGTGGAGAAATTTATTTACTGTTACAACGATAAAAACTATTATTCCTACTAAAATAGCTAAATAGATAAACACGATTATTAGCATTGGAGCTAAAGCAAAAAGACCTGAATTCATAAGATTATTTTTAAATGGTTAATTCATTCGTTTTTAAAGATTATTTGTTGAATGCGGGGGTAACAATTACACTTTTGATTTTACTTTTTTGATTTTCCATTCTTCACCGCAATCAAAGCATTTGAAAGTAGGTTTGTAAATTGGGAACATGATGTTGAGAATCAAAAACAACGGAACGATCGGCCAGCTTAATTTTTTACTTTTCCCGAAGTTATCTGATTGGCAAAATGGACATGTTTTTTGATCTGCAAAACGGGCAGTTTCAACAATTTTTATTTCTACTCCCATATCTTCTGAATGATCTTTCAGGTAGCCACCTTCATGCAAAAGTTGAATTCCATTGTCATAATCCGTTTCATTTACCTGCAGTTTTACTCCGCCGATGGCATTGGAATAGAAATTATTCACCTGAACGGTCATTTCATCTTTTAAAAAAGTTTCAACGCCGTTCGATTCAAGAAAACCTTTTACCACATGGGCTTCGGTAGGGAAGGTGAATGTCATTAATGTCAGTCGGTTAGTCATAGTTTTAATTTATGAATGTTTACTGTATTTTAGATCATCGTTTATTATTCAATTGGTATATAAAAGTCAACAATAGCCTTTTTTTCGGGATGTGTATTAAAATTATTATGATAAATCTCAAAAGGATTTCTGTCTGCTTTTTTATATCCGTTTTCATTCATCCATAAATAAAGCCCTGTCCACGATTTTTCAAATTCGCTCTTTCCAATCTCAAAGCTGCCAACGATAAACTTTCCGGCTTTAATTGATGTCAGTCCGATTTCACCATCTGTTTCAGTAGGTTTATCTAATAAAATGCCAGCGCTCATTCTTACTTTATTGGCTTCTGTAACTTTAAAGCTGTCGTGATAAATTATTATCATTTTTGTCTGGTCGTTCATTAATCCCTGAGGCGTTGCCCATTGAATTAATTTCCCAAAAGCGTTTTCAAGATTTTGAGATCCGATACTTGAAACATAAGCCAATTCCATTTTCTGCTTTTCAATAATTTCAATTTTTGCATTCATTTTTAGCCATTTTTTAAGGTTATCAATGATGCAAATGTATTTATCATAGTCCGGATATTCTTGTCCATTCTTGCTTTGAAGTTGACGAATTTTGCTAAGTCGGTTTGGATTTTGCTTTATAAATTTTGTTGGGCTAATTCCATAATATTTTTTAAAAGCTCTGGAAAACGAAGAATTATCACTAAATCCAAATTTGTGGGCTAATTCTGTTGTTGTGATGTTCTTATGCAACAAATCCAGGGCTGATTTTTCAATTCTTCGTCGGGTTATATATTCATTCAAGGTTTCATGTGTAATAAATTTAAATACCCGATGAAAGTGATATGGTGAGAAAAACGCAATTTCAGATATTGTATTTAATGACAGGTCAGATTCCAGGTTTTCGTCAATGAACTTAAAAACCCGGTTAATTCGATTTTTATAATCAGCTTGTATTTTTTTTCCTGTAATTGTCATATTAATGATCGTTAATTAACTTATTTTACTGGAGGTGATGGTTGTTAAAGTTCATGCAGTTAAATTTATTTCTTTTTATCATAAAAAAAAAAATTTCCGAAATACGCATGTAAATAAAGTTTTCAATTGAAGACATCGATTAATGGAATACTTTTTATTGCAACTTTATGTTTCATTTTGAAATCCTGATGTTGCTTTTTTCTCGCTGCGGTTCTTCCTCTCCTGAGGCGAGACCGGGTTTTCATTAAGTAAAATTAGCAATTGCAAGCAATTTTCAAAACACAAGGATTCCAATAAGCATTCCATCTTTTTAGGAGATAAAATCCCTTAAACAAAAAAAAAGACGCAAGTTAAATCAACCTGCGTCTCTTTCTTCATAGAATATTATTTTTCTAGTGATCTCTGAAATTCCATTTGGAATTGTCACTGTTAAAATCGAATTTAGCCAGTGTTGGTGTGCTGTCGCCGATAGAATATAATACGTATTCTTCATCGGTACCAGGAACCTCTTTTGGCATAATGCGGTAAGTTCCATCAGTAAGCTGATCGATTCTCCATAATTGTTCAGGAGTACCAGTATATTTAGGAACTGTAATTACTTCTCTATCAGCAGTTGCTGCCAATGCACGGTTAGTTCCTTCAATTACAATTTTATAATAATGGTCCGCCAAGGTATCCGCCAGCTTCAGGAACCGCTGTAATGGTCCATCTCTGGTGTGGACGAAACATGTAATCACCGATTCTTACATCGATATCTCCTTCAGGCCATGTTCTAATAACTTCTGATAAAAGCTGATTTTCAACTGGTTTTAACGGTGTGTTGCTATTACGACCGAAACCGCGCATTCCGCCAGCCATTCTTACGAAATCAACTTCCAGTTCTAATGCATAACCTCTTCTTTCTGATTCAATTTCATAAGTTCCTTCTTTGAATTTCTCACCGGCTTCAGGCCATTCGTTTTTCCATAACAGTGGACGAATAGCTAATACGCTGCGACCACCCTGATCGAAATCTGCTTCCCAGTGGAAAGACATTTTTTCAACGCCTTCTTCAACAACGAAACGGCCAAAGTGCCCTGCTCCGGTAGCTCTGTCACCAGCAGCAATAACCATTTTACCACCACCTTTAAGCATGTCTCTACCTACATTATCAAGATAAGGACCGGTTACTTCTTTTGAACGGCCAACCACAATATTGTAAGTTGCGTTTGTGCCATCGCAGCAAGTTCCGTGTGTTCCAAGCAAATAATACCATCCATCATTATATACTAAATCAGTAGCTTCACAGTCAATTGCAACATTTATTGCTTCGTTACCTTTAACGCGCGCGCCTGTTTTAGGATCAAGTTCAACCATACGAATAAATCCAAAATAGGTACCATATACACACCATAGTCTTCCAGTAGTTGGATCTAAAAGAAGACCCGGATCAATTGCGTCATTATCTTCCATGTTAGCCGATTCTGCAACTTGTATGGGTTCTGAATACTCAAAATCAGGAGAGTTTGGATCAAGCGTTTTATTCCACATGGTATTTATTCTACCATCATGTCCGCCTCCCAGGCCGCCTCCGGTTGAGCCAAAGGCAATCAGGTAACGATCTCCAATTTTAATTGCATCAGGAGCAGCACCACCATGAGGACGCACCGCACCGCCATTCCAGGTCCAGCCATCTTCTGAAATTAAACCACCGCCACCGGTGCCAAATGTATAATACTTTCCACTGTCTTCCATTATGGTTGACGGGTCATGGATAAAGGGACTTCCAACTTGTGCCATCACTGGTCCGGCAAACAAAACTGAAAATAGGGCTACTGCGCCCAATATTTTAATTTTTTCTTTCATCTGTTCAATATTTTTATTCATTGAGATCTTAAAAAGATCACAAAATCAGTTTATTCAGTAGTAATTGTAAGGTTTTTAATAGGTTCTTCATTTTCGTCAATGAAACGTATACAGAAATCACTCATCCCGGGGCCGTTAATAACTGCGCCGCGAATAATATTTTTCCCTTTTTTAAGTGTAAGACGTTGTGAAACAACATCGTCCATCACCATTCTTCTGTCTCCAGAAAGTATTGCAGCTTCTTCTCCATTCAGCCACCACATTGAAGCTGAGTTGGATCCAACTGCCATTCTTACATCTTTCATCTCTTCCGGACTGTTAACCACGGTTACCGCCCAAAAAATTACACCATAATGGGGTTTTTCTCTTTCAAAAGCGAATCGAAATAGTTTAACATTGAATAGTTTACTATCCATTGCATGCCATTCCAGTTCCTGATCTCCAACGGTTACTTTATCACCATCTTTGGGAAGAACTGTAAATTGATTTGGAAAATACTCGGTAGTAAATGCTTCTCTGATGTAACTGTCGGTAAAAACAGTATTGCTACGGTTTGGTTTGTTTATTGGATCCAATAGTAACCAACGTTGAATAAAACCTTGTTCATCGGGTGTCATTTTTTTTGATGAGGCATTTGAGAAGTAATCTTTAATACTTCGATCTGTGTCGATGTTAGATAAATAGTCCATTTGACGCCCTGGTCTTTCTTGTGCTTGTAATCCTGGTCCCAGGAATATTACAAAGCATACCATTAACGAAAATGTTTTGAGTTTAATGTTCATAGTAGTTTATTACGATTATTATTAATGATAAAAAAGCATAATTTTTGCAAAAATACAAAAAAGAAATTTCGCATTAAGTTGCATTACTAATAAATATTGCAACTAAATAACAATGAGACAAGCATTACAATTTGTAAGTGTTTCTATTTTTACCATCGTTATTTATAACTTCCAAATATTTCTACCTGAAAATTATCGATATAACCCTTTTGTTTATCCACGTTCCATAAGTACACTTTTATTTTTGATTTCTCCTTAATATCGCTTTTCATTAAAATAATTTCATGTTTTACCGGCCACCAGTTAGAGTAGCTTTTTATGTACTTATTTATGTCAACACCATCATAAATATAAGCTCCATCTTTATTTTCAACAGAAATTACAAATTTTGAATTCGTTTTATCCTGAAAATTACAATATACTTTGCAACTTATAAATAGTTGGTTTAGGTTTTCTAAATCTAATGAATCTGTGAAATACTCAAAGGTTGCTGAATACTCTGTTACTTTATTTGAAGCGCTTCCTTCATATTTAATTTCGTTTGAAATATCCTCATTTCTCTGGTTCCAATAGTTCGTTTTATCCTCAAAATCGTTTAATGAGTGCAATAATAATTTGCCTGTTTTGTCAGGAATCGAAAAATCATTCATTTCATAAATTTCAAGATTTAACTTTTTATTCTGCAACAGTAAATTATTATTTGTTGAGATGTTTTTTGCATAATTGGGCAAATCATTGTAATCCATACCTGATAAGTACCTGGTGTACCAATTCAGAAATAATATTTTTCTCCTGCTATCGCCGGGATCATATTCATATTCATCGTAATTCAAAATGGTAATGTTGTTGTTTTTAAAGGAGTTAAAATAATTGCCTAACCGTTTTTGAACATCATTTGTTATTACAACAACACTATCGGTGGATTTTATTACATATTCAGTAAAAATTTCTTTTTGTTTTTTATAGTTAATTTTATGTGCATAATCAACCATCGAAATTGGTTCAATTAACAATATCGCAATAAAAAGAACGACAAATAAATGTTGAAATCGCCTGCTATTATTGATAAAAAGAAATATTAGCATCAATAAAAACAGGGGAAAATACAATTGCCAAAAACTATCACCCTGCAGGAAAATTGAAATTACAGTCACCAGAAGCATTAAAATAGCCAGCGGAATTTTTAAGGTCTTGTTTTCAATAAAGTCTTTAATAATAATTGAGGCGGGGATTGAAACAACCGGAACTAAAAATAAATAGTGCCTTGGGTCGATGCACATGGGAGAATACGAAGTTAAAGAGATAGACATAAAATTGGAGGACAACAATAATATTACCGACGATGTCACCCAAAACGAAAAGGAATCAGCCATCTTTAAAGTCATACATTTTCTTTTCCCGGCTAAAAAAGCAATAACAAAAATGAACCCAGTTGCCATTCCCTGGTAAACAAGCATTTCAAAGAAACCAAAAGCAATTCTTTTGAATAAAATTGCAAACGACTGTTGGTCGTAACTGCAAAGGTTTAAATAGCTATTACTTGCAATTGCTTCAAAACGTTTAAAAAATTCTCCGGTGAGCAGCCAAATAATCAGAAAATAGATGAATAAAACAGCAATACCAATTACCATTGTGGACTTCCAAAATCGAATATTTTGTTTCTGAAAAACGTCAGCTAACAGATAAAATATCAATAATGGAAGGATAAGCACAATTACACCCTTGGCCATGAAACCAAACAGCAGAGCCAGAACAAATGAAAGGGAATATATAAAGGTGCGCTTGTTTTTGTTGTAAAACCGATATTGATGGAATATATAAATTGAGCACAGCACCGAAAGAGCAACATACATGTCGGGCATTAACTTATCGGAATAAAATATAAACCAGTTGGATAATGTTGTCAGCGATAGTCCTAAAATCAATGTTAAAGTTTCTTTTCCCTTTAGAATTTTAAATACAATTAGAAGGATTAAAACTGAAATAAAAATGGTAGGCAGCGATGAGGCAAAGTCGGAGATTCCGAATATGAAATAAGATACAGAGGTTAGGATTATAATGGGGGTTCTGAATGAGAAATGATCGTTGTAATCAATAATTCCATTTTTAAAATCATTGGCCAGTTCAGCATAGTGTAAATCGTCGTATCCGAAATGACCAATATATCCAAAGAAATGATAGGCAATAAGTAAACCCGTAAAAGATATTAAGACTAAAATTTGCTTGTTTATTTTCATTCTATTCGGTAAAGTCTTTACACCGGCGGTTTGCTGAGCTTTTTATATATGATTTACACTCAATAATTCAGGATTTTTTTGAATGGAATAAATGTAAATATAATTTTCTTAAATTGATTGATTGAAATACAGAATGAATTACTGAAGGATTGATTTATTGAAGTACTGAATAGTAATTTGTTGTAATTACTTTGGAATAGATGGTATTTTAAATATTTCCGGCTAACAGTGAATTTCACCCTATGTCTTCAACTTTGTACCTAAACGTTGGCGAGACTTACAATATTACAGGCAACCACGGAAGCGGTTTCGGTGCGCAGTCGTGCGCTGCCAAGTGAAATTTCAGTAAATCCTATTTCTTTTGCAAGTTCTATTTCTTCCATGCTAAAATCACCTTCGGGGCCAATAAGAATTATTGCATCCTGATTTGGTTTTATTACCTTTTTCAGGTGAGGTTTATCACCTTCATAACAGTGGGCAATAAACCGGTTTTGGATTGTACATTTTTCAAGAAATTCAGCAAACGAAACCATTTTATTTAATTTTGGAAGGTAAGCTTTTAAGCTCTGTTTCATGGCCGAAATAAGAATTTTCTCTAGTCGTTCAGGCTTTATGGTTTTTCGTTCTGAATGATCGGTGAGAAGGGGAGTGATTTCATCAATTCCAATTTCGGTTGCCTTTTCCAAAAACCACTCAAAGCGGTCAATATTTTTAGTTGGAGCAACTGCCATGTGTAACCTGAAATTCTTTTTGCCAAACTCACGGATTGTTTTGTTGATTTTCAGACGGCATTTTTTGGGATTGGCATCCGTAATTTCAGCTTCATAAAAACCTCCTCTGCCATCTATAAGCTGAACTTCATTTCCAATTGACAGTCTTAGCACTCGAACTGCATGTTTCGATTCGGTTTCATCTAAAATAACTTCGGTTCCTGAGATATTTGGAATGTAAAATAACTGCATTTATACCAATTTTTAGTCAGGAACCAAAGGTAAGAAAAATGTTATTTTGATTTGTTTGACGATATAAAATCGACAGCAATCCAAAGGAGCAACGAAAATAGGAATATAAGTATTCCATATACTGTTGGTATTAAGGATACTTTTAGTCCTCCACTTAATAAAGACTGTGAAATATCACCTTCTCTTTCCAGAATGTCGAAAACCTGAATTAGTCCGATTAACTGTCCAAGAATACCAGTGACCATAGCAAAAGTCCCGATGGTTTTTATGTACTTTAACCGTGATCTGATTTTCGAACTATCAATTACATTTTTTAAGAGAACAGGAAGAAAATGATATACCGCCCAGGCAATCATAATAATTAAGATTCCGGTTAGTATTCCCATAAATAAAGGGCCGCCTTCATAAAATAGTTTCATGATGTAAATTTTAAATGATTTATTTGATTCTCAAAATTAGCTGGAAAAGATTATTAAATGCAAGGTCGAATCCGGTTATAAAGATGTTGTTTACCGACAATAGTTCGCAAATCTGATTTTTTTAGCGAAATTCAAACCGTTTCTGTAAATATCACATCAGAAATAAAAATGAAATCAAGAATTTATAACCCATATTATCACATTGTATTTTGGATAGTTGTAACAACTTTTCTCATATTAATTTATGGCAGATTGTGGCAAAATACATTGAATGCTTTTTATTTTATTCTAATGTTGCTGCCTGTGGTTATGGGAACATCATATATTTTTAATTATTATTTGGTTCCATACTATTTACTAAAGAAGAAATATTTTTGGTTCGGCCTGTATTTTTTTTACACACTTGTAATATCGCTGTATCTTCAAATGGTAGTGGTGTTTTTTTCATATATCTATCTGGCCAATTTTAATTTCGTAGCATTAGGACCAAATTCAATCGATAACATTGTTTTGCTGGCCTTTATAATGTATTTCATTGTTTTTGTGGGTTCATTTTTAGTAATGTTTCAACAACTTGCAGACCGGCAAAAGGAACTGGAACTTTTCAAACAGAAAAAAGAAAAGATGGAAAAACCGTTTCTTGAATTATTATCAAACCGACAATTGGTGCGAATTCCTTATGATGATATCTTATATATTGAAAGTCTTTCGGATTATATAAAAGTACATTCAACAACACAAGAAGCTGTTGCCAGTAAAGAAAAAATAAGTGCACTCGAAGAAAAATTACCCGAACAGTTTTTACGAATTCATCGGTCGTTCATAATAAATACAAAAAAAATAATGCGTTTTAATTCCAATGAAATTGAATTGAATGGCATTCAACTAAATATTGGAAGAAGTTATAAAAAAGTAGTTGCCCCAATTCTAAAATCTATTTGAATATTCTTACAATTGAATGGAAATACAGTTTCCTTAAATATTGAAAACTACAAATCAAAATTAATAATTAGTCTGTAGTAAAATAGTTATTCAAAATAAGCTATGAATCTTTAGGATTAAATTTAAAAGTTCGATATAAATAGCCCATTGCCGGAAAAACGATAAGTATTCCTACAATGAGTGCAATGAACAAATAAAATTGAGTTTGTTGCGGCGCTCCGGAATTTTGCAGAGTAATATCGTGTCCTCCGCTGATTTTCACCAAAACCGGAAATTGAATGGCAAACCAACCTGTAAGAATCATGGTGGTTTGAAATCCTGCAATAATGCGAATAAGGTTTCGCTTGTTTTTTTCAAGATTTAACCACAAAAAAGGCATGGCTACTGTCGCAAATAAAATACTTAATATGCTGATGGGAGATTGATAAAATTCTGAGAACAAGGGATGGCCGCTAATTTCAGCAGTTACAAAAACCAAAGCGCCAACAACAACCAGCGATACAATTAGCAGTTTGGCCACGCGAATAAAATAAGCTTTGTGTTTGGTATCTTTTAATTCGCTGATAGTAAAAATACCCGCAAGAAAGGCGAACAATAATACCATGAATAAACCCATGCAAATTGAAAACAAATTTAACCAGGGTGAAATGTAAATGGTATAAAAACTATCGTTATAGTCAAGATTAATTTTCCCAAGAATTACGCCTCCAAGCAGAACACCGAGGAAGAATGTGGTGAATAGGCTCGAATACTGAAAAATGGATGAATAAATGGCTTTCGGCCTTTCCTGGTCAATATCGTAGTGACGAAAAGTAAACGCCGAACCACGAAAAATAATGCCTAAAAGTACAAGCAATACAGGGATGTGAAGGGCTGTTAATACGGTTGAATACACTAACGGAAAACCAACAAACAGTATTACAACAACCAGTACCAGCCACATATGATTAGCTTCCCAAACCGGAGCAATTGCTTTTGATACAATGCCCGATGCTTTTCCTTTCGTTAATAGTTCAAGAATTCCCCCTCCAAAATCGGCTCCTCCAAATAATACATAGAACAGCAGACATATTCCCATTACAGTAAAATTAATCTCGGTCATTTTTATTCATATTTTGAGTGTAACACTTTTATCTGTCGGCTTAACAACCAAATTACAACAAAGCTCAGCAGAAGATAAACCGCAGAAATAGTATAAAAAGTATATTGTATTCCGGGCATCGGAGTAAGCGAATCTTTGGTCTTCATGATGCCGTATATAATCCAGGGTTGCCGGCCTACTTCAGTTACAATCCATCCAGCTTCAATGGCAATAAATCCAAGAGGGGTTGCAAATACGAGCATCTTTAACCACCATTTTTTCTTTTGCCAGTGATTCCATTTGAAAGTTCCGGCCCAAAAAAGAATAGCCAGCAGCATTAAAAACATACCAATTGCTACCATTAGCTGGAAAGAATAATGCAAAATGGGAACCGGCGGCCAATCATTTTCCGGGAATTCTTCCAATCCTGTAACCTCGGCGTTAAAATCACCATGAGCTAAAAAGCTTAGAAATCCAGGTAATTTAATGGCATGTTTTATTTCTCTCTTTTCAACGTCGGGAATTCCTCCAATTACAAGTGGTGCTTTTTTTTGTGTTTCAAAATGTGATTCGAATGCTGCCAATTTAGCCGGTTGAAGTTTTGCAACATTTTTTGCTGCCAAATCACCGCTTAAAGGTTGTAAAACAGCAGCCACTGAAGCGAATGCAAGTGCAATGACAATGGCTTTGGCATGAATTTCAAGTTTGTTTTTCAGGTAAAGAATAGCGTGAACACCGGCAACTGCAAAACCCGTGGCTGAAAATGCAGCAATTATCATGTGGTGTGCCTGCGAAAACCAGGCTTTATTAAACATTGCTTTTACCGGATCAATATTTTCTGCATGTCCGTTTATCCAGTCGAAACCGGCAGGTGCGTTCATCCATGCATTGGCCGAAACCACAAATATACCTGACAATACTCCTGTAATGCCAACAACAAGACCAGTGAATAAATGAACCCGTTTGTTTAGTCTGTTCCACCCGTATAAAAACAGGCCCAAAGCAATGGCTTCAAGAAAGAAGGCAGTTCCTTCCCAGGAAAATGGCATCCCGAAAATCGGACCTGCATGTTTCATGAAAGTTGGCCACAGCATACCCAGTTCAAATGACAGAACCGTTCCTGAAACTGCTCCAACGGCAAAGAAGATAGCAACTCCTTTTGCCCATGCTTTTGCCAGATCAAGATAAACCGGGTTGTTTGTTCGCAACCATTTCCATTCGGCTACAAACATAAACCACGGCATTACCATACCTATACAAGCAAAAACAATGTGAAATCCCAGTGAAACCCCCATTTGCATTCGGGCGGCCATAAATGCTTCCATGATTTTTTTATGTTTTAAGCATGAATATAATTATATATCTTTTCAACAACCAAGTACTGATTCTGTTTGATAATAAAATTAATACTTTACAACAAATTACTAATCAAAAACATCCATCATATTTTTAGATTCAATTTTAAAGATTACATATCGATAATCTAATTGAAAACTTCAGAATCCGACCTTCTTAAAGTCATGTATTTTAGCTGCCGGTTTTCATCGAATAGTTTCGAAATTTTAAACTTCGCCGACTTTTCATTATTGATTATATCTACATAATTAATTTCGATGAATTCACTGTAATTATGCGTTTTATATAAGTAAATCTTTCCTTCATTCAGAGAAATAATGTAAGAATACTGTGTTGGATATATGCCTTCCTGATGCGCTAAGTCAAGAACTTTAGGACAGGAATCAATATTTATTTCTCTTTGATTATTAGAAAAATAGGAATATACTGTATCGCCTTTATAACCAAAAGCCTGTAATTTATTATGGCTCCGTTCAACAAAAAAATTGCCATTTTTCCACCCAACAATAGCAGAGTTTCCCAAATTATCTGCCAGCATTATTCTTGCATAGGAAAATGATTCTTCATTGTACTTTTCGTAGTACTTTATTGCTTCCTCAACAGTGGCGCATCTGGTAATTATCTTTTCGCTTAAATTGCCTTTGAATGTTTTTTTTGATTTATCTGGTTTCCAACCTGTATTTTCATAACCAGCTACCCAATCCCAACACAACCCTTTTTCATTAACTCCTCCCTGTGCCCAATCGTTTGAAAAACCAAAGTACACCCAGGCATACTTTCCAAATCGCGCCGGATAAAATCTTATCTCAGTATCAGGGTTTGAAAAATCTTCGTTATTGCAAAAGTAGGCTTTACCGTTTTTTACAAAATAAAATATGGTACACGGATATGAATAGCTGAATAGGAAAATGGCAGAAATTAAAAATATGGTTTTTTTTATCATACAATAGTTATTTAAACATTCTTGGTACAAGATGAAAAGCTAAATGTCCGGTTCTGGCTTCAATTTCTTTCCATTCGTCAACATTAAAATCTATTCCAACCGTGGAGCAGGTAGGCATATCGTTGTGGAAACTGCTAAGCAAATTATCAACAAAATAATAAAAGCCCGGATTGTGGCCAAAAACATAAACCGTTGATGACGATTGCGGTAATTGCTGTATCATGTCAACAAATTCAGATGTTGTTTGACCATCGTAAATATCCTGATTTTCAATTATATTTTTCCGATCAAATTCAAGTTGTTCAGCAAAAATACGTGCTGTTTTAATGGCCCTTTTTGCCGGACTGGAAACCATGATATCAGGAAGAATGTTACGTTTTTTTAACTCTCCGCCAATTATGGCAGCATCGTTTTTTCCACGGGTACTTAAGTCGCGGTCAAAATCATTGTCGTATCCATACGGAACTGACTTTGCGTGTCTTACAATAATAAGCCTTTTCATAAGTCAAAAATTTGAAGCTCGAAGCCGGAAGTTCGAAGTTATTTTTAAAAAATCAGTTATCATTACAAACAAATTTACTTTATTTTGACAATCATTTTTAATGATTTTTACAGATTGTTTATTTGGGAACAAGGATGTGATTGAAATATCTTCTAACTTCCGGCTTCCTTCTTCTGACTTTTTTAACATGAAACGAATCGGACTTTTATCGGACACTCATGGTTTTCTCCATCCCAGATTGTTTGAATTTTTTAAAGATGCTGATGAAATTTGGCATGCAGGTGATATTGGTTCGCTTGAAACTGCAGATAAATTGGCAGCTTTTAAACCTTTAAAGGCGGTTTACGGAAACATCGACGGGCATGATATAAGAACCGTTTACCCAATGATCCAACGTTTTTTTTGTGAAGAAGTTGATGTTTTTATTACACATATTGGCGGCTATCCGGGAAAATACGAACCTTGGGTAAAAATGAAGTTGAAAAACCAACCACCCAATATTTTTATTTCCGGTCATTCGCATATACTGAAAGTGATTTTTGATAAAGAATTTAATTTATTGCACATTAATCCGGGGGCGGCAGGGTACAATGGGTTTCATAAAAAAAGTACTGCCATTCGTTTTATTATCGACGGAAAAGATATTCGCGAACTGGAAATTTGGGAAATGGATCGTGATAAATTGAGCAAATCCGTTATTTAATTTCATTATAAAATAATACTTCCAAATTGTTCTGATTCAAAAAAATGAACATAATTCAGCTATTATTTTAATTTTACACGCAACTTGCTGTGTGGATTCTGCATCTGTGTAGTATTACTTTTTGTATTTAGATATTGATCAACTTTATTAATAAATACCAAATAACTAACCAATGAAAAAAATAATTCCCTACATCGGATTCATCCTGCTTATTTTTACACTTGGTACCGGATTCGATTACGATTATTACGAGTATCGCCCGGTTTTTATGACAAGGGCAGAGATGGAAGCCAACGTTAAAATCAATTCTTCCAAACCACTCGAAAATCCCGGAAAGATTTATTTATTGAATGACCTGATTTTTATTAATGAAAAATACCGCGGGATTCATGTAATTAATAATGCCGATCCTGAAAATCCTGTAAACACGGCATTTATTAGGATCGATGGTTGCCTTGATATGTCGATTAAAGGAGATATTCTTTATGCTGATAATGCTATTGATTTGATAGCCATAAAAATGAGCTATGGAGTGGGCCACGGGAATGGTGAAATTGAAGTGACAAAAAGAATAAGAAACGCTTTTCCTGAGTTTGTCTCACCTGAAGGGCGCGGGCTTAGCCGGAATGAGAAGAATGCAAGACCCAATGATGCTATTTTGGTAAGATGGGATAAATATTAAAAATTCTATACAATGAGAATAAATAATATAAAAGTTATAGAAGCCATTTTTATTTTATTGTTGCTGCAAGCTTGCGAATTTAGTGGAAATGATATAATTGCGACTTCAATGGGCTCAGGAACCGGTGGGTCTCTCGCACGTTTTACAGTTGTTGATAATTACCTTTTTACCGTTGATTATGATGGTTTAAATGTATTTGATATAAGTTCAGTGGAAGATCCTGTCAAGGTTCAGCGTAAGTCTGTAAATAACAAGGTTGAAACCATTTTTCCACTTGGCGACAAATTATTCGTTGGAACCAGTCGTGGAATGTATATTTACAATATCAGCAATGAAGGTGAACCATACGAAATTTCATTTTACGAGCATGTAATAGCTTGCGACCCTGTTGTTTCCGATGGTAAATATGCATATGTAACCCTTAGTTCAAGCAGGGAAATATGTTGGCGTGCCAAAGATGAACTTCAAATTATTGATCTTGCTGATATTCAAAATCCACAATTAATAAAAGAATATGAGATGGAAAATCCAAGAGGTTTGGCAATACATAGTGATACGCTTTGGGTGTGTGATAATAGTTTGAAAGTCCTCGATGTTTCAGATAAAAATAACATAAAGCAACTGTACAATTTTACCAACCTTCATGCTGAAGATGTAATTGTAAATAATAACCTCGCTTTGGTGATCGGGAATTCAGGCTTTACACAGTACAAACTTGAGCGCGATACGATCAGGCAGTTAAGCAAAATAAGTATTGATTATTAAAAGAAAAACAATGAAATATTTATACATAACTCTTCTGTTTATCCCGCTTTTTGTAAATGCGCAGCAAAACGAAAATGATTTTGAAAATCAGACTTTTAAATTGGGCATTGTTCCGCAGTATGGTATTGTAAATGGTACCCGGCTTGATCTGGATTTCAGATTGAAAAACCCAAAAAGCTGGATTGTTTTTGCGCCTCAGATTTATATTCATGACCAGGGAACGCTTCAATGGGATTATGACAGAATGTTTGGCATAGGCCTGGAAGTTCAACACAAAATCTTTCTTGTAACCCAAATGGATAAAAGAAGCGCCTATATTGCCTATGGGCCGGTTTTCAATTACTATTCCATAAAAGACAATGCCCTGACGCCTGTAGAATTTGTTGAGGATGAAGCAACCTACATTGGTATAACGGATAGAGTTGAGACAACAAGTCTTTATAAATTGGGAGCAAATCTCATTATAGGAATTCAATATATAGTATCAGAACGATTTTATTTTGACCCATATATTGGCACCGGAATTCGGTTTAGTTTTGATAATAAAACTTCCGGGTTACATAAAATGTATAATGAGTGGTGGGGCGACATGGGATATTCCGGTACTTTAATAGTTGGGGGGATTAGGTTCGGGGTTATTTTTTAGGTCGGTATTTTACTCCTTTTTCATAATAGCAACTACCCAATTATTTTTGTGAGTGTGTGTTACATAATACAGTGCATTTTTTTCTGCAGCTTTGTTTATGTCATCCAAATCAGTAAGATAAAAACCGCTAAGAAAAATTTTTCCACCTTCATTCAATTGTGCAGAATAAGTTGGCATATCTTCAATTAGTACATTTTTGTGAATGTTGGCAAAAATAAAATCGTACTTTTCTTTTCCCAGCAATGATGCATCCCCAAATTTAACCTCAATATTTTGAATGTTGTTTAAAGCAGCATTTTCCATTGCCCCATTAAACGACCATTCATCAATATCGATTGCAGTAATTTTTTTTGCCCCTTTCATTGATGCCAGTATTCCTAAAATTCCGGTGCCACAACCCATATCAAGAACTGTTCTGTTTTCAAAATCATTATCCAGAATTGCTTTCAGCATCATAGAAGTTGTTTCATGGTTTCCCGTTCCAAAAGCCATGTTGGGCTCGATAACTATTTCGTATTTGGCTTTTGGAAAGTCGGTATGAAACGGCGCTCTTACAACACATTTTTCAGCAATCACCAATGGTTTAAAATAGTTTTTTTCCCATACCTCATTCCAGTTTTGGTCTTTTATGGTTTCACTTTCAATTTTGAATACAAAATTACCGGCGTAATCTTTGACTAGCTCTTTTACTATATTTTCCTGAAAAAGTGTGGATGGAATATAAGCTTCCAGTCCGGTATCAGTTTCAACAAAACTATCGAAACCAGCTTCGGCAAGTTGCGCCGAAATTACATCTTTAATCCACTCTAATGAAGGAGAAATGCTGATGGTTGTTTTTATGTAATCCATAAACGAAATTTTCAGCGAAGGTAAAATTAAATGTGACTTTGAAAATATTCGATTGAGACGTCAGATTAATTTATTTCAAGATATAAAGCACCGAAAAGAAATGCATAATACTTCCTGCCATCACAAACAAATGCCAGATTCCATGTGCATATTTTACTTTTTTCAGGCTGTAAAAAATTACACCAATTGAATAAAATATCCCGCCAAGAAAAAGAAACAGGATGCTGATTAAAGAAAGATTTCTGACCATTGGCACAATTGCGATAACAAACATCCAGCCCATAAACAGGTAAAGAAAAACCATGAATTTTTTAAACCGGGTAAGATAAATCGACCTGATAACAACCCCGGTAATTGCTATTCCCCATATTATTCCAAAAATAGTCCATCCAAAAGCGCCGCGTATAACGGTTAAAACAAAAGGTGTATAAGTTCCGGCAATAAGTAAAAATATAGCTGCATGATCAAATCGGGCAAAAATATTTTTCACCTTTTCGCGTGTAAAACTGTGGTAAAGTGTTGATGATAAATAAAGTAGAATCATTGTGCCACCGTAAATGGAATAGCTAACAATATGCCAGACAGTTCCTTTTCCTAACAGCAAAAACAACCAAAATTACCAAAGCTGCAATGCTAAGTAAAGTGCCAATTCCGTGTGTAATGCTGTTGAATATTTCTTCGCCCAGCGTTAAGTTTTCTGAATGAAGCATCAGGTTTTTGATTGTTTATTTACCTGTCTGCCATTTTTTGAACCGATTTAAATTTTGTTCGAAATTAAGAAAAATTCTGATCAATATTCAGTTAAGATTCTTTCCGGTTAATATGCAGCTTTAAATTAATGGAATTTTATTTCTCTTATAAACTATTGATTCGCTTATATAGAAACTAAAGTAATTCTACTTTGACACAATTGATTTATTACACCGTCCCTGAACAGTCTGTATGAAAACAGGATAAGAAGTAATTAATTTTTGCACCGGGTTTTAACCCGGTAATTTTATTATGAATAAAGTTCGGCTTTAGCTTTTAACTTTCAGCACCTTAAAGGCTAAAGCCTGAAGTTTGCTACTAAGTTTTAACCACCGGGCTGAGACGGTGTTAATATTTTTATTTTCACACGCTTTGAATGATGGTGTTATATTCCGTGAATAAGAATCTACCAAAGTAGAATTAGTGTTACCAAATCAGATAAATAAAAGTTTTAAATTTGGGCAAATATTAAAATACAATAGCTTTGATAAAAAAATTGAAGGATGAATTTTCCGCAGATCAGTAATAAAAATGTTTCCGGATTTCTTATAAGGAAGAAATTGTAAGGGAAACTGCTGAACAAATCATGAAAGATTTTGGAATGTTTGGTGTTGAAATTACATTTTCGGGAAATACCGGAAATGCATACAACGAATTGCATCAACAGTTAATTGAGCAGGTTTCAGTATTGCTTAAAATAAATTACGATTTGCTTCTTTCGGTTTTGTACCAGGTTGATATTACTGAGCGTGAAATTGCCAAAGCTGAAAGAGAACTTCCGGAATACAACCACATTGAAGTTTTAGCTCATCAAATTATTGTTCGCGACCTTAAAAAAGGTACTTTTGCGGCGGTATTTTAAGTCACAGGAATCAGAGGGTAAAAACAATCTATAGCATTCAACTGTTTGGAAAATCGCATTAGCAATTTTTGCTCATCGATTCCAAAAGAAATTAAAAGTAAGTTCAGAAAACTATCATGATATTAATAACTTTTGTTGTATCTTATTGTTGCAATTACATTTTTCATTTTGAAACACCCGAAATTCGGCAGGATCCCGGATGGTGAGAGCCTTGAACGAATCAAAAAATCTCCAAATTTCAGGGATGGTATTTTTCAAAATCTGAATGTTACACCGCAGTTGGCAGAAGATGCAAAGTTCACGGATATGTTGAAAAATATGTTTGTGGCAAAAGGTCGCAGGCCAAAACAAATAATACCATCTGTAAAAACAAATTTAAAACAGTTGACAACCGATGAGAATCTTCTGGTGTGGTTTGGGCATTCCTCTTATTTCATGCAAATTGATGGAAGAACTTTTCTTGTTGATCCCGTATTTAGTGGCAACGCATCGCCATTTTCTTTTTCAATAAAAGCATTTGAAGGCACTGATGTTTATACTGTTGAAGATTTGCCGGAGATTGATTACATGATAATTACACACGATCACTGGGATCATCTGGATTATAAAACTGTGATAAAACTAAAAACGAAAGTAAAAAAAATTATTACAGGTTTAGGGCCCGGGGAACACTTTGAATATTGGGGATATAAAAAAGATCAACTGATTGAAAAAGAATGGTTTGAGTCTGAATTATTGGAAAAAGGGTTTAAGGTTTCTGTTACGCCGGCAAGGCATTTTTCAGGCCGTGGTTTTAAACATAAAAGAACACAGTGGTCATCGTTTGTACTTGAAACCCCAACACAGAAAATATTTATTGGCGGCGATAGTGGTTACGATGAACATTTTGCGGAGATAGGAGAGAAGTTCAATGGTTTTGATCTGGCAATTCTTGAAAATGGGCAGTACAATAAAAACTGGAAATACATTCACATGTCGCCACACGAAACTTTGCAGGCTTCAATTGATTTAAATGCAAAACGTTTGTTTCCGGTTCATAATTCAAAATTTGCGTTGGCATACCATACCTGGGATGAACCTTTGAAAACAATTGCCGAATTAAACAGAGAAGTGAAAAAACCACTTGTAACTCCGCGAATAGGAGAGGTGGTTTATTTGAATGATATGCAGCAGGAATTCTCACATTGGTGGACTGAAATAAATTAATTACAGGAATCGCTGTAGAATTTACTTCTTCAAACCAGTTAAAATTGTAAATGTCAGAATACGATACGTAAATTAATTCCAAACGAATCGGCGCCAAACCTGGAATCGTTTGCAAACCAATAAGTAGGCCGCCAGTCTACTCCAACAGCAATCGGAACTTCTTTAAAACGATATTCAAGGCCAACTTCACCGGAAAGACCCAGCCACGAATTATTGCCAAAATAAGTTGAAGGACCGATGCCAAAATACCAGTTCAGGGCTTCATTCGCAAGTGGCCTGTTAACAAAATCCCACAGTACATCAAAACCTACTCCATTTTTGTAGAATCCTAAATCAGTATGAAATCTGCTGTATTGTCCAGCTGGAAACACGGCGTCAACTGAAACTCCTCCACCGCCATCTACTCCTCCAAAACGAACGCCTACTTCCTGTGCATTTGAAGTTAAAACTGTTCCGCTAAAAATGGCAACGCCAAATAATATTTTAAGTAATAATTTTTTCATAATTTTAATTTTATTGAGTAAAATATGATCTCCTCACTCTATGATTAACGATCATCTGAATTATTATGTTTTATTCTTTTATAACTTAATCGAAATAAATTGTTATTCAGGATTATATTTTGAGGTGGAAACCACAAACAAATAATTTTATTTTACAGGAATATAAAACTTATCGGGGACGTGCAACCATTACACCAGTTGCACTTTCGCTGCTATTTAAGTAATCTTCAAGTGTTGTTTCTGATACAACCACTTTACCGGCTGAAGAGGATGCATGTAAAAGATGAATTCTTCCGTTCTTATGAATTAATATCGCAACATGCTGAATATCCAAACCATTCACATTTGTTGTAATTCCGGCAATATCACCATCAGTTAGCTTGTCTTCAAACTCAGAAATTTTATTTTCCGGGATATAATACATTTTTCTGCCTGAAATTTCATTTTCCTGTTTTGCAATTTGTGGAATGTAAGAAGCGCTGTCAGCCAGTTGTTTATAACTGTTGGGGTGAGTGCTCATAAAGTTAATGCTGAGTGGGTATGGAATATTTGCAATTTCTTTTGAAACATCGGTTACCAGATTTTTTTGAGCGTTATTGTAAATCCAATCGCTAAAATAATGCAACCTCGATGGATAACCGTTAATAACGCCATTTCGATATCGGATATTTTTTAGCTCCCTGGTAAATTGATCAAATCCAGGATTACTGCTTTTTAGCGTTCGGGCTATTGCAAGGCAGTTTTCAGTAAAAGTTGTGCAGTCCATTTCGCGGAGATTTACAACAAGATGTTCAGGTTCAATTTCCAGGGTTTGTTCGGCGTAAGGTGTCTCCAGGAAAAAAGTTCCAACCTTCACAGTTAAAATTTCAATTGGAGAGGATGTTTCGTTACTTAAAACATGAATAGCCTTTTCCAGAATTTCTTTATCTTTTGCCTGATAAGAGATTTTTTCAATGGTGTAATATTTTTCTTTGGTTGCAGAATTGCAACTTAAAAGCAGGCTTAAAACTGGTATAATAAACAGAAACATTTTCATCTCCTTAAAACTTAGATTTACAAAAAATGTTTATTCGCCCAGTCCTTCATTTCCTGAATCCAGAACATATTTCCATTCTCCGTTCTCATTCTTTTTCCAGATGGAAACATAGGTGCCTTTTTTAGTTGTTGTATCAATTTGTAGCGTATAGATTCCATAAGTGTACCCAAGTTCGCCTGATTTTGCAATATCGCCGGCAAGTGGTTCCCAGCTAAAACGAACTCCTGCTGTATCCGATTTTTCGTAAATTTCTGTTATTGCCTGCTTCCCGGTTATCGGCATGCTGTTTTCCCTTAAAAGTACAGCATCGGGGTGAGCAAATTCAATAAAAGCCTTATTAAATCCCATTTCTAATGCAGCGTCAGAAAAAATCTTGTCGGTTTCTAAAAGCCGGTCAACTGTACACTGAACTGAATTATTGCATGATACAATTGTCAGAACAAGGATCAAAATGAATAAATACTTCATTTAAGAAGACTTTTATAGATTTTGTAGTTTTCATCATCAAACACACAAAAAATAACCGATTCAATTTCGGGGTGTTCGTTTAGCATTTCGTCAATTGTTTTTATTGCAATTTCAGCGGCTTTGTTTTTTGGATATCCGTAAACACCCGTACTGATATTAGGAAATGCAATGGTTTTTATGTCATTTTCTGCAGCTACTTCAATAGTTCGTCTGTAACACGACGCAAGTTTTTCGGGTTCATCAGAAATTCCTCCGTACCAAACCGGCCCAACTGCATGAATAACATATTTTGCCGGTAATTTGTATCCATCTGTAATTTTGGCATTACCGGTTCCACAGCCAAATAATGTTTTGCATTCCTCCAGTAATTCTGGTCCGGCTGCTTTGTGGATTGCCCCGTCAACTCCGCCTCCGCCAAGTAAAGATTGATTGGCTGCATTCACAATTGCATCAACTTCCAGTTTTGTAATATCACCCTTTTGCAATTGAATTTTCTGGTTCATAATAATTACAGTTATATTTAAGCATCATCCGTAAAATTAACAAACGAAAGGCTCTAACCTAACTTATCTGATTAATTATTTTTTCAAAAAAGCTTCGTGTGAATAAAATGTTTGGTAAAAAAGGTGATTGGTTGGAAATTTCGCATTATTCAATTTTCTCTATCTGTAATTGTATTTTTCTATGAAAGTTTAAAAAACTTAAGTACTAATTTGTTGTTTTAAAAACTGCATGGAGTTAAAAAGCTTAGGCAGATCAAAACGATTGCAAATCATTACATTATTAGTTGGCGCTATTGCCGGATTGCTTTACTGGAAATATGTCGGGTGTAAAACAGGAACCTGTCCCTTGAAATCGGTTTGGTACTGGACAATGTTGTGGGGAGCCGTTTTTGGTTATTTAGTTGGAGACATTTCAAGTGATTTTATTCAAAAAATGAATGTAAATAAAAAGGAGGAAAAGTGAACGGAAAGTTTTTGAATATTATAAATTCAGATAAACCTGTTCTGGTTGATTTTTATGCCGACTGGTGTGGGCCTTGCAAAGAAATGCCACCCATTTTAAAAGATGTTAAATCAGAATTAAAAGAAAATGTGCGCATTATAAAAGTTAATGTTGACAAAAACCCGTTTATTGCCACCAAATACCAAATAAGAAATATCCCGACAATAATTATTTTTAAGCATG
The DNA here is from genome assembly GCA_963849775.1 of uncultured Prolixibacteraceae bacterium. Lineage (GTDB taxonomy): Bacteria > Bacteroidota > Bacteroidia > Bacteroidales > Prolixibacteraceae > Draconibacterium. Next base: position 120,423 of record CAWKIX010000041.1, read on the forward strand.
GAGAACCCTGCTGGAAAGGGGTTGGATTACATCAGGCTTCTGAATTGGCTTCCATTTTGCGTCAACACATTAAAAATCAGCAATAGAAAATTTTATCTCGATACTCCCATTCGCTGCTTCATCAATTCAATTCTTGATGGTTGTATTTTCGGCGGCCAGTAGTTATTGTTTACGTCAATGTCCGCAGTTTCAAGAAAAGGATCAAGAGTAATATTTTTTACCTGTTTATTGAATTTGAATACTTTAGATACTTCGTAATTATTTACCTTCCATATTTCTGCAGGAATGCGAACTACTTCTTTTGAACCGTCGGTAAATTCAAACTCAAGAATAATGGGCATTACCAGTCCGCCAACGTTTTTAAAATCAATTTGGTAGAAATTGTAATTGCCACGCCAGATTTGTTTTTCTTCATCCGATAAACCTTCCAAAAATCGGTGGTAGGCATTCATTTGATCTTCAGTTGCCCTATATTCATCATAATTGGTGTACATGTCGTTGGTAGCCGTATCTTTTTCTGTAGCTGTTTGTTTTATTGCAGTTTTATTCCTGATATCAGATATTGATTTTATCTCATTAGCTTCTTTCTTTTGCCTTAATTTGATTTCATTGGGACTAAGTGTGTCTATTACCATCCAACTTACTTTGTCAAGAGAAATGTCCACATTGTCGGTGGTGTAAAACCAACCTCTCCAAAACCAGTCAAGATCAACCGCCGAGGCATCTTCCATTGTTCTGAAAAAGTCTTCCGGAGTTGGGTGTTTAAACATCCATCGTTGCGCATATTGTTTAAATGCAAAATCAAAAAGTTCGCGCCCCATAACTGTTTCACGAAGAATATTGAGCGCCGTTGTAGGTTTATAATAGGCATTGTATCCTAAATTTCGCACAGATTCCGAGTTGGTCATAATTGGAGATATCCGGTTTTTGTCACCCCTCATATAAGGTATAATTTTATAGGGCTGTCCGGCGCTTGAAGGATAATCGCGTTCCCATTCCTGCTCTGCCAAATACTCCAAAAATGTATTTATCCCTTCATCCATCCATGTCCATTGACGCTCATCAGAATTTACAATCATTGGGAAATAATTGTGCCCAACTTCGTGGATAATTACACTTATTAAACTGTACTTGGCTCTTTCGCTGTAATCTCCATTTCGTAAAGGCCTTCCACCGTTAAAACATATCATCGGATATTCCATTCCGCCGCCGCGGGTGCTGTTAACAGATATAGCTGCTGGATAAGGATAATCAAAAGTATATTTTGAATAGGTTTTTAATGTATGCGCAACAGCACGGGTGGAGTATTTTTCCCAAAGCGGATTTCCTTCCTTCGGATATAGCGACTGAGCCATAACAGTGCGGTTTCCAAATTGAACACCCATGGCATCCCATATAAATTTACGGGATGAGGCAAAGGCAAAATCCCTTACATTCGTAGCCTTATAAATCCATGTTTTTTCTTCACCCGATTTATTTTTTTCCGCTTTTTCAGCATCAGATTGCGAAACAATTATCACTGGTTTATCCGACGTTTTTGCTTTATTAAAAAGTTTAATCTGTTCTGACGTTAAAACTTTGGATGCGTTTTCCAATTCACCGGTTGCACCAACTATATGGTCGGCAGGGACTGTAATATTCACTTCAAAATCACCAAACGGCAGTGTAAATTCCCCAGCTCCCAAAAATTGTTTGTGTTGCCATCCTTCAACATCATTGTAAACCGCCATTCGCGGGTAGAACTGGGCAATGGCGTATAAATAATTATCATCATCTTCAAAATATTCATAACCTGAGCGGCCACCATCTTTTTCCCGATCGTTAATGTTATACCACCATTTAATTGAAAGAGTGAACGAATTACCGGTTTTAAGCGCCGTTGGTAAATCAACCCGCATCATGGTTTTGTTTATGGTAAAAGGCAGATCGTTTCCACTTTTATCTTTAACGAAATCAATTTTAAAACCGCCGTTAAAATCATTTTCCATTCGCTGTATTTGTGCAAATGAGGCACGGTTGCTTAAATTTCCTGTCTCTATCATTTTCGTGACTGATTCCTGTGCGCGAATATTTTGATCAAGTTGCAGCCAGAGATAACTCAAAGCATCGGGCGATTGATTAAAATAGGTGATGGTTTCTTCGCCAAAGATTTGTTGTTTGTTATCATCAAGTGTAACATTTATAATGTAATTCGCCTTTTGTTGCCAATACTCATGTCCCGGCGCTCCGGATGCAGTGCGGTAAACGTTTGGTGTTGCAAGTTCAGTTTTTAGCTGACGGAACTTGTTAAGGTTAACGTTTTCCTGTGCAAAAGAAATGAGATTCATAACAAGCAGCACAATACCAGTCAAAGCCAGTTTCTTCATTTTTAAATATGCTTTTAAATTTATTGCAGTAGTAAAAGAAGGAGGTTAAAACTAATAATCTTTTTTAATATCACTTTCATTACCAGGGGTAATTTTGGATGATTAACACAATTGATATGCCTGTTGCCAATGCTGATATAAAAAACCTCCAATAACTTTGTTTAAAGTTAAGCAGTTTTGTGGCAAACAACAGAGTAATAAAATAAACAGATACAATTACAACCTGCCCCAATTCAAGACCAATATTAAAAGCAAAAAGTGGCTTTATTATTGAAGATTCGCGACCAAGTAATTCTTTTAGATAGTAAGAAAATCCAAGTCCGTGAATGAGGCCAAAAAACAATGCAACAACATAAACAAATTTTCCTTTTGCATTTTTGAAAGGAAAGAGGTTGGAGACGGCAGTAATAAAAATAGTTACCGGAATTAGAAATTCAATTATTCTTGAAGAAATCAATACAATGTTAAGCGTTGATAGCGCTAAAGTAACAGTATGCCCAATGGTGAAGGCGGTTATGAGAATGAATATTTTTTTTACCTGTTTAATATCATATCCGGCACAAAGTGCAAGAACAAAAAAAATGTGATCATAACCATGAATATCAACAATGTGTTTAAAGCCAAGTTTCAGGTAGATTTCAAACAAACTCATTTATTTATTTTTTTAACTTTAACGCCAAAATTATTTGGAAATGTTGAACACAAAGAAACAATTTTTTCTTTTTTCTTTTTTAATGTTGCAGATGGCAGTTTTTGCACATCCTTTGTATGTCAGCATTTTCCTGATTGATTACAATGAACAGAGCGAAAAATTAGAGGTTTCGGTAAAAATATTCGCGAAAGATTTATCTGAAGCGCTTGAAAAAAGAGGAGTTTCGGAAGTTTATATCGGCGAAGAACGAGAAATACCGCAAGCCGATTCACTTATAATCGGTTATTTAAATTCGAAATTTTCTATGGTTGTTAATGATAAAAAAACAGAACTCCATTATATTGGGAAAGAGATGGACACTGATGCACTTTGGTGTTATTTCGAATCAGGAAAGATCGAGGATCCCGAGGAGTTTGTAGTTCAGTGTGATTTGCTGACTGAACTTTTTAGTACACAGAATAATGTTATTCAGATTACTAAAGATAGAAAAACAATAAACATGCTTCTCAATAAGAATAATACAAAAGGATCAATAAAATTTTAAGGGATATTAAACATTAAATTGAGGTGGAAATTTATTGATTGTTGAAATTGTTTGATTTTTATTATTTTGCGACAATTTAGAACCAGCTGGTTGAATCATACATTCACTATTTGCTAAATCAAACTTTACTATTGCATGACGATAAATAATTAAAAGATGACGCTACTTTCGGTAATAGGTTCATTTATAATTACTTTCTCACTTTTGTCCTATGGAATTGGAGCCATTTCAGTGGTTCGTTTTCGATTCTTATCAAAATGGGTTTTGATTTTTCTTTCGTCAGGGTTGCTTCTTGATCTTATTGCAATTGGCTTTATGATGTTAGGTTCAAACAACTCTCCATTCAGATTGCACGGTATTCTCGGTTTCTCAGCTTTATTGGCAATGCTGTTGAATGTTATAATAATGTGGCGTGAATTCTGGACTAAAGGAATGAATTCTAAAATACCGCGAAAAGTAGTTGGTTACACAAAATATGCTTATTTGTGGTGGTTAATAATTTACTTTGCAGCAAGTATAATGGTACTTTGGTAATGAAGAAGCAACAAAAATCGAACGACTGGAAAGAGCGGTTGGGAGTGGTTTATTCTACCAATTCAGATTTTGAGTACAAAAAAGATGATCAGGATGAACAGGAAACCATACCAAACAGGCAACAACATTTAAAAGTCTGGCTCGACAGAAAACAACGAAAAGGGAAAGTGGTTACGCTTGTAACTGGTTTTGTTGGAAGCGATGATGATTTAAAAGCATTGGGTAAACTTTAAAAACAAAATGTGGCGTTGGAGGAACTGCAAAAGAGGGGGAAATTTTAATTCAGGGAGATTTTGCCGCAAAAGTTATCAGCATTCTGGAACAGGAAAACTACAAAGTAAAACGTGCCGGCGGATTGAATCCGGAAAGAAGATAAATGGTAGAAATAGGAAGAACAAATTGGCTGAATGTAGTACGTGAAACCGATAATGGTTTATATCTCGATGGCGTTGAATTTGGAGAGATTCTTATGCCCCGGAAATTTGTAACGGAAGAGATAAAAGAATCGGGTACCGCAGAAGTTTTTGTTTATAACGATTCGGAGGATCGGTTGGTAGCAACAACAGAAAAACCATTGGCGAAGGCTGGTGAATTTGCTTTTATGAAAGTTGTTTCGGTTAACCGTTATGGCGCATTTCTCGATTGGGGCCTTCCAAAAGATTTGCTTGTACCATTTAGCGAACAAAAAGCAAATATGATAACTGATCGGACTTATTTGGTTCATATTTACCTGGATGTAATAACAAAACGATTGGTTGGTTCGGCTAAAATTGAAAAATTTCTGGATAACACACCACCTGAATATCAACCCGGAGAAGAAGTCGATTTATTGATTGCAGAAGAAACTGACCTGGGATTCAAGGCGATAGTTAACAACGAACATTGGGGAATGCTTTACCGAAACCAGATTTTTCAGCCTGTTAAAGCAGGGCAGCAATTGAAAGCTTTTGTCAATAAAATAAGGGAAGATGAAAAGATTGATTTGCTACTGGAAAAACCGGGTTATGATAAAGTAGATTCTATTTCCGAAAAAATTCTCGATGAACTCAAAGAGAACAAAGGATTTTTGGCAGTTTCAGATAAAACATCGCCCGAAATGATACAAGCCATGTTTGGGATCAGCAAAAAGAATTTTAAAAAGGCAATCGGAAATCTCTATAAAAATCGTCTTATTGAATTTGCTTCTGACGGAATACAACTTACTAAGAAATAAGGTTTTAAAATCAATAAATCCGATAATTCAACCGGAAGTAAATCGCTTTTTTTTGGTTTCCCAATTACACTTTTCATGGATAATATATTTTTATTCATTATGTTCGTGCCTTAATTTAAACCTGTTAAAATCAAAAAAATGAGTCTGAAAAAAATCATTATTTATTCATTATTATTAGTTGCATTTGGAGTAAATGCCCAAAACAAAATTGTAATTAATACCGATTTGGGTAAAGAAACAATCAGCAAGCATATTTATGGTCATTTTTCTGAACATCTTGGCACCTGTATTTATGGTGGTTACTGGGTTGGAGAAGATTCAGAAATACCAAATACCGATGGAATCAGAAACGATGTTGTTTCAGCACTGAGAGAAATAGGAATTCCGAATTTACGTTGGCCGGGTGGTTGTTTCGCCGATGAATACCATTGGATGGACGGAATTGGCCCTCGAGACGAAAGACCAACGATGATTAATACAAACTGGGGTGGTGTTACCGAGAATAATAGTTTTGGGACACATGAATTTATGGAACTTTGCAACCAGTTGGATTGCGAACCTTTTGTATCCGGAAACATTGGAAGTGGCACTGTGCAGGAAATGTCGCAGTGGGTTGAATATTTGAATTCAGGTAATATTAGTCCAATGACTGATCTTAGGAAATCAAATGGACAAGACGAACCTTGGGGTGTAAGATACTGGGGTTTAGGAAATGAAACCTGGGGATGTGGTGGAGATATGACCGCTGAATATTATGCAAATGTATTGCGTCGTTATTCTAGTTTTACCAATGATTACGGAAGAAACCGGTTGTTTAAAGTTGCTGTTGGTCCGAGCGGCGATGATTATGCCTGGACTGAAACACTGATGAAAAATGGAAACCCGGGTAGAAGTTTCCAGGGATTATCACTTCATCATTACACGGTTGCCAATACCTGGGCACAAAAAGGCTCGGCTACCGATTTCACTGAAAAGGACTACATTACTACCATGAGTAAAACCCTTTTTATGAAAGAACTCGTGGAAAAACATTCTACCATTATGGACAGGTATGATCCACAAAACAGGGTTGCGTTGATTGTTGATGAATGGGGTAACTGGCATGATGTTGAGCCGGGTACAAATCCGGGATTCCTGTTTCAGCAGAATACAGTTCGCGACGCCATGGTGGCTGCCGTTAACCTCGATATATTTAATAATCATGCCCGCCGGGTTAAAATGGCAAATATTGCGCAAACAGTAAATGTTTTACAAGCCATGATTCTCACGAAAGACGAGCAGATGGTAAAAACGCCAACTTTCTATGTTTTTAAAATGTACACGGTTCATCATGATGCAACTTTGTTGCCATCAAACGTAACCTGTGATCAGTATTCTTATGAAGGAGAGTCGGTTTCATCAATTTCTACATCAGCTTCGAAAGATGCTAACGGAAAAATTCATATTACAATAAGCAATTTGGATCCAAATAAAAGTAAAGCCGTAACATGCGAATTAAGAGGTGCGGATAAAGTGGCTTTTGCAAAGGGAAGTATTGTTACAGGAGCAAAAATAAATTCATATAACGATTTTGGAAAAGCAGAAGAAGTATCGTTAAAAGAGTTCAAAGATGTTAAGGTGAACGGGAATGTAGTTACTGTTAATATGCCTTCAAAATCGGTTGTTATGCTTGAGTTGAACTAAATTTTAAGATACAATAGTGTTAAAATGAGTAGTTACAAAATGTAGCTGCTCATTTTTTTTGCAATCGATATAATCTTTCTTCGGCTTTAATACGTTTCCACTCGCTGGCCGGGGTTTTAGATACCAGAGGCATCGAATGTTTATAGAAATGATTGATGGTTTGGGTTCGACCCCGGCTGGGTTCGCATCATCACTCCCTGATTATTGTTCTATAAACATTTGAACCCACCGGGTTCAATAACTTTTATCAAACTCGCAGGTGCGTCCCGATAAAACAGGCTGTGTGAAAATTGAATAAGAAGTAATTAATTTTTGCACCGGGTTTTTAACCCGGTGATTTCATTATGAATGAAGGCCGGGCTTTAGCCTTTAATTATCTTTAACCACCGGGCTGAAGCAACGGTGTAAATATTTGTACTTTCACCCCCTCGCTGGTACGAGTTTGTAACTCGTGCTTTGCTTTGCAAAAGCAAAAACTTTTTTTCCCTTATGGGCAAGGCACAAATTGCAAATTTGCGCCAGCGGAACTCCGGTGGGCTTAACGGTTCACCGGTCATCTACTCGATTGCCGGCTGTGCTTTTTGTCTTTTTTTATGGTTCAATTCCCAAAATTAACAATGGAACTGGTGGGCTATTTCGTCCTTGTCGCATTACGTTGTAAACTTCTCCTTCGTAATAAGCTACGCCACTACTCATTTGTGCTTGCATTTTCTTTGTTGGAAGAATCTCAATTCCTAAGTTGATAACACCACCTGAGTAGAAAAGCATATGTTTTACAAACAAGTCAAAAGCAACAAAAGCATATTTCCCAAATTGAACCTCAACGGCAATTTTGTCCTTTACAAAGTCAGTTTGGTTATAACTATAAATTGGTTCTTTCTCTCCGTTAGAAATAAGAAATTCCTTCTGTTCTTTAGCAGACATTAGAACGCTTTTTTCCATTAATTCTCTGTTGAGAGTAATGTAATAGTTGTATCTGCTTTCTGCCCATTTTCTTTTATAGAACTCCTTATTAAAAACTTCATTTAAGTCAATTGGAGATAAAAGGCTGTTGCCAATTTTTCTTTTCTCTTTACTGATTTTCGTTCTAAATTGTTAAGCGTCAATACTTGCAATAACTTGCTTAATTTCTTTATATAAGTTATTGTGATGAACGATAAGGTATTCTTCTCCATTCAGATGCGAATATTTTTGTGCTAATCAAACACTTCCTTCTCATATATTTCAATCTCATCATAATCACGATTGAAATTATTAAGAATAATATGTTTTCTACTTTCTGCTGATTTTTTATCAGAGAATATTTCAGGTTCCTTAATAAAACCTCTGTGAACGTAAATTAAAATCCATATTTTTTTCATTGCATTAAGATTTAAGAGTTCTATTAAACCATCCGAATACATCCTTGTATTCAAGAAAATTACATAGTTCAGAAAGACCACTCATCTTAAAAGTTGGTCTACTAATTTGTCTTAAGAATAAAGCCCTACGAATATCATTTGACACTATACTAAATTTCGGTTTTAAATTAGGCTCAATTAGATGAAGGTCATTAAATCTTAAAAGTCCAGAATAAATTGAAGTTGAATGCTCAACTTCAAACATTGCAGATAGATCACTAGAACCTCTCTTTAACCACAAAACATCAACTTGTTTAATGACATCAAAGACTCTCAGATATCTTTCTGGCAAGTCATTTTTGCTTACAAATTTTTTTGTTAGTTCCCAATCAAGTTTATTTCTATCTATGTTTGGAATCCAAATATCATAACCACGATGGACTCCAATCGCACCAATTAAAGTTTGAATTTGCGAATGACTGAAATCTGGGATTGAAGTTATTTTACTTTTATCAATTAACAAATCTAAATTGTTCCATCCTATAAATCCTTCAACATTGAACCTCCCTGAATTTGCAATGTATAATTCAGTCCCGTCATTTTCTTGATAAATCTGAGCTTTTATTTGTCCATCGGAAGCAGGTTCTAAAACAGAAAAAACTTCTTCAAACTCAGAATAGTTAATGAACAAAGGTTCTATTTGCGTATCCCATAAAAAACAAATAACTGAATTAAATCCTTCAAGTTGTTTTAAGTCTTCTTTGCGAATTCCATAAAATGATTGATTTCTACTGTGAACTTTTGAGTATCGTATATAAATTCTACAAATTCCTTCTCCAATTTCAAAAAGAGATAAGCTATTAGGAAGCTTTTTCAGCTTTCCATATTTAATCTCTAAATCTTTGAGAAAATTTATTTTGACTTGATTTGGCATAGGTTAAGCAGCAATTTTACAATAAACTTTTTCCTTTTCAATTCCCATTCCATTGCGATTGTTTTTTATCGCTCCGATTACTGTTGAGCCAACTCCAGTAAATGGGTCAAGAACCCAACTGTTCTCATCTGTTAATGCTAAAACACAACGTTCAACTAATTCAATAGGAAACTGGCAAGGATGTTCCGTTTTTTCAGGATGATTTGATTTCACGTTTGGTATGTCCCACATTGCCTTATCCCAATCCTGTTCAATTATTTCCCAAATGTCACTAGGATTCTTACCTAATGGATTTCCCGATGGTTGTCCTTTCTTTGGACCTTTAAAATGTCTTTTTCCTGGATACTTTGAAGGAACTCTGACATTATCAAGATTGAAAATATAATCGTCTGTCTTGCTAAACCAAAGTAAAGTTTCATAACGTCCACTAAAACGGTTGCTTGCGTGAAGTCCGTGACCGAAATGCCAAACGATACGATTTCGCAGTTTCAGTCCGTGCTTTTTGAATATTTGATAATAAAATATGTCAAGTGGAAAAATCTCTCCTTTATCAACGTAATTACCAACCTGCCAACAAAGATTTCCCTTGTTGGATAGCGTCCTTACAAGTTCAGATATAATTTCTTCCTGTGTTTCAAGGTATTTCTCAATACTTGTTTTTGTCTCATATGATTTTCCCACATTGTATGGCGGAGATGTCAAAATAAGGTCAAATTTACCGTCTTCAATTTTCTTGAGAACTGTTAAGCAGTCACCGTTTTTTATTGTATAGTCGATGTCTGGGCTTATATAGTCAAATAATGGCTCCTTTACTTTCATTTTCTTAGTCCTAAGTTATTTAGCAAAGTTAATTTTTTAATGGGTTTAATTGGTCAAAATTGACCCAAAGTTGTCAACGGTATTGTTTTCGGTTCGGGTTTTCATTGCCTTGTTGCTAACTCGTTATCCATCAACCAAAGTTATCTGGCAGGCATAGTCAGCAGGTGACTTAAAGTCACCTGCTGACTAAAAAACAGATTCCCTTCGCTAGCGGCGAGTTTGTAACTCATGTTTTGCTTTGCAAAAGAAAAAACATTTTTGCCTTATGGGGTCTAAATTAGTAGTTAGTACAGAGTAGTGAGTAGTTATTCGAATCAAGGGTTCAACCCACTTCGGGGTTGTTTCTTCCTCCATTGTTTCCAACCCCGAGCTTCGCACGGGGCTATTATTGTTAATGTCTTACAGTCATTTCTTAATCCCGGAGGGATTTTACAACAATAGCCATGGGTGTGACCCATGGTAGGTAAGAGCGTTGAAAAACGAACCTCGAAGTGGGTTCAACATTGATTTTCAACTATTTTTAACTTTAGTAGTGAGTAGTGAGTAGTGAGTAGTGAGTAGTGAGTAGTGAGTAGTGAGTACAGTGTTGGCTTATGGAATATTTGATTTTGTTACAAACTATTTAATAGTTCAACTTCTTTTATGCGCTGACTCAACACATTCTGGTACAATTGAATTCGTTTTATATCATCTTTACTTCGGTAATCAGTGGCAATTTGCATTGCAGCATTAAGCCATTGCCACGAGGTTTCCAGTTCATCTTTCATTTCGTAAGCCAATGCAAGGTTGTATCGGGCGTCAATTGCCATTCTTCCGTTTTTGTCGTCGGCATAACGTTTCCAAAGTAGAATAGCGTTATCCCATTCATTTTTTTGCAGGTATTTTTCGGCAGCTTCAAAATCGGGAAGAGGTGGAATTGAGTATATCCGATTGGCCTTTACCCATGAAGCAAAAAATCGTTTTGAATAATTTTCACCAGCCAGTTGCGATGCAATTTTTAATGCCGTTAAACGAGGAGGCAGCTTGCTGTTTTTGTCAATATTTCCATTGTTGTCGTAGGCGTTCCAAAAAACGGTATCAATCATTGTTTTTCGGTCAATTACCTTTTGAAGTATCGGGTCATAAACTGCCCAAACAGCTGCGGTAATAACCTCTCTGGGCTTTGGGATATTTAAATCGGCATTATATTCTGAATAAAAACAGGAAAAGGTTTCCAGTGAAATTAGTGCATCTGTATTGGTTTCTGAAGTTAATTTATTTACAACGTCAAAATTCAGTGCGGGCAGATGACTTCCTTTATGCGGTTTAAAAAGTTCAGGGAAAATATGAATGCGATCGAACAGGTTTTTATTTTTTAAATTTTGAGCAAGCGCCTCAATACAATAATTTACCATAATACTGTCCAGTTCTTTCGGATCATTCGTCGCTTTTTTCAGCTGGTAATTATCTTTATAATAATGTTGAAGCGTATCGTTTTCAAATTTAAAATTGCGATAAACTATGGCAACATTTTTAGCAGTTGATGGAATGGCAATTTCTCCAGGCTTGTAAACATCAATTGAGTATTCTTTATAAACGGTGCATGAAGTAAAGGCCAAAAGAAGGATGAAAAGCCAATGTGATAGTCGTTTCATGGTTGTTGGTTTTTTTGTTCATTTTTTCTCCGTTTCAGCGTTTCAAGATACTCGTAGGTGTTTGACCGGTACATGGTGTTGTATGATTTTACTGCCCATTCAATTGCCCGGTCAAGGTCTCCCTGCATTTCATATCCAAGTGCAATGTTAAATTCAGCTTTGCTTTTTATGCTTTTTGATTTGGCATTTTTCTCAACCTCGTTCCAAAGTGCCATTGCTGTATCCCACTGGTTGTTTCGAATCAGAGGAGCTGCTTCTTTCAGTTTATTATCTCCACTGGCAAAGTAATCGCGCCATTCCCGTTTCCAATCAGGTGTTATCTCGCCGGAAAAATCGAGAGCCGCGGTAATTCCTGCTTCAATTAATGCATTTTTTACAGGGGTAAAGCGATTAAAAAGAACAGAAATTGAGTTGTCATAATCGTCCCAATACAAAGTATCCTGTAACAATTTTCGCATCAGCACTTTTTCCTGGGCCGGATCATAAATGCGAATTAATGCTTCATAAGATATGGCCATTTTGGCTACAACACCCGAAGTAAATCCTCCTTCAAACGGGTTGAACCCACTTTCTCTGTCGAACGAAGTGGTAACTTTTGTTTTTAGATAATCAAGTGAGATCAATGCATCAGTGTTGTAAGTTTCACACAAATTATTGACTTCAGCCCATGGTAGTTCTCTTACGAGTAAAGCATTTTTTTCTGACGGCAGAAAACGATTTTGAGGAATCACATAATCGTATCTTCCCGAACCAAATAATATTTCGCCTATGGCTTTTATTGTTGTATCTACAACCAGCGAATCTTTAATGATTGTATCGTAATTAAAATTTTGTCTGTAGAAAATTTTTTGTAATGAATCGGTATCAAGGTTTGTATAAGTGTTGTCGGCAACGCGCGAAACCAGTAAAATACTTTGGATACGCTCCGGAAGTTCGTTTTTTGATTTTTGTGGAATTTCAATAATTACCGATTGTGTTGCACAAGACATTAGCACAACAGATATAAATATTGCCGATGCAATAATTTCTATTTTTCTGAACTGTTTTCTCATGGTGTTAATAAATGCCCCACAATTTTCTCAAAAACCATTCCACACTTAACAACAACAAAACAACGAAAAATAAAGCTTTCAGGTTTAATAATTCATGAACCATTTCCTGAAAATAACTCGTTGGTTTTAGCTTATTACTGCTTTTTAATTCGTTTATCAATTGGTCTATTTCTGAAGGGAGATAGAATTCTCCACCACTTTGCATGGCAACCTGAAACAGGTTATTGTAATTGGCCTGGGTTATAATATTTTCAAAATTTACAGGAGAAACAGTGAAACTGCCAGTTTCATAAAATGTTTCATTTCCAATTTTAACACTTGCTGAAAAAGTATAGTCGTCAACCGGTAAATGACCTGTATTTAACTGATAGTTACCACCTAAAACATCAAAAGTATATTCATATTCATTTCCTGCTGAATTTTGAATGGTTATGTTTATTTCTTCAGATGTAATTCGTTCATAAGCATCATTATACACCTCTGCAGTAAAAATGATATCATCAATTTCAGCGTAAACAGGACTGTAATCAATAATAAAATTATCTTCATTTTCCCGTAACGATAAATATTGAACAAGCTGATTAATTAATTCATTGAATGCTGCTTCATTTTCATTCATGTAATAATCATACAAACGCCAGCGCCAAATTCCTTCACCAAAAATAAAACCTGTTTTTCTGCCATTTATTAATCCGGTTGCCAGAAGCGGTTTATTGGTTTCAAGGTTCATAACCTTTTGGTAGAATAGGGGTGTAAATCCGGCGTCAAGATCATAATCAGCAAATGGTGCAACCAATGGCGGAAATCTTGGAAGCATTTCTTTAAAATTGTCGCTAAGATTGAACGTTGCGAAAACCGGATTCAAGGTAGCCAATGCTTCTTCACCGGTTCCTGAAATTGCAAGTGGCACAATTTCAGAGCCCTGTTTCAGTGTATTGAATTGAGGTAAGAAAGTTTTGTTGCCAACGATAAACAGAATTGGAATCCGGTTTGCTTCAGCCATTTTAATAATTTCAGATGCCGATTTTCCTGCAGTGGGCAATTGGTTTAATATCAGTAAATTAAAATCTGAAATTGAAGCAGGATAAGGATCTTCTGTAAAAACCGAAACATCATAAGTTGTTTGCAGGTCGAGTGTATTTTTAATAGCGCCAATGTCAGGGTGAGGTCCGTCAGAAAGAATGAGTATTTTTTGCTTGTTTTTTAAAACATTTATCACAAATTCTGCCCGGTTGTTTTTGATGTTTCTTTCATTTTCAACTGTTTCAATATTAACTGAATAATGTTTGAGTCCTGGCTCACCGGCTTCTAGTGTAAATTCCTGTGTGAAAAAATAATTTTCAGTTGACGGGGTTATAACAACACTGGCAACCTCATCATTTTCCTGGCTTACACTAAGTTTTAATGGTCGTCCCTTTAATTTTAAAAACTGAACATCAATTTCCACAGGAAACCTGTTGCCAGAAAAAGAAGTTCGGTTTACGCGGATATTCTGAATACGTGAATCCATAACTTCGGTTGTATCGCCAAAACCGATGGTATAAACCGGAAAGTTAATATCGCTGACAATGTTTACCGGATTTTTACCCTGGTTGTAAATCCCGTCGCCGGCAATTATCAGCGCCCCAATATTTTCATTAAAATGAGTATTGGCAACCGATGCAATCAATTCACCATAATCCGATTTCTTTTCGGTGAAAGTCAATTGTTCAAAAGGTTCAGTTTTTTCGCCAAATACATATTCATTAATTGCATAATCCTGTCCCAATTTATCATTTAAATCACTCCTCGTTTTGCTAACTAGCCCTGCAGTCTCAATTGAGTCGGGTGTTGAGAGCATCGATTCAGAATTATCCCAGGCAGTTATTATAACCGGGTTTTGAATAATTTTCTTCAGATTTCGAATGAGTGGAGAAAGCAATAAAAAGGCGACTAAAAAAAAGGAAAAGAAACGTAATATACCGAGCATGAATATTTTCGATCGGCTCAGCTCCCTGTTTTTTTTATTTCTGAAATAAAGAAACAGAGCAACACCTAATGCTGCAACTACTGCTGCCAAAAGAAAAACGAACCAGTATTTAACTCCAAATGCAATCAAAATTTCCCTTTTTTATTAAGGACGTAAATATACACAACTCCTTTTTTTAAACCGGTGATTAATATACAATATTGCATCAAAATTAGTTGCAAATAAATTTTAACACTTGCGGTTTCAAACAAAAGACCAAAATTTCGTTTGTGTTTTCCACTGGTTTTAATCAACATTTTTAGTTCTGCTTTGTTAAGGTAGCAAACAAAAAATTTAAATTGAAATGAGCTATTATATCAATAACACAGTTAAAAATACAAGCTTCGACGAAGCAGTTGAAAAAGTGACTGAAGAGCTTAAAAAAGAGGGTTTTGGAGTTCTTACTGAAATTAATGTTTCAGAAACCCTGAAAAAGAAAATTGACGTTGATTTTAAAAAGTATAAAATACTTGGTGCCTGTAATCCGCAATTTGCTTATAAGGCATTGAGCGCAGAGGATAAAATTGGAGTATTTCTGCCCTGTAATGTGGTTGTTGAGGAAAATGACAACGGTGAAATTGAGGTTTCAGCGGTTGACCCAATTGCATCGATGATGTCGGTAAAAAATGAATCGTTGGTTGGCTTGGCAACTGAAATTCGTGAAAAGCTGGTGAGGGTGATCGGCAATATGAGATAGATCAAAATGATGGTTCTAAATCCAACCTCTTAATTTGTAATACGAAAGGGCAATAACTTCACGGGCAATCAAAATTTCATATTTTAGATGGTTCCAGAGTTGGTAGCGCATATTGATATTTTTTCCAACATCAGGAATCATTTTTTTGTTGCCTCCGAGACTATCATCATCAAACGACAAATCAGCTTCCAGTGCATTTTCAAATGCCGGCAGTGCATTTACTTTTTCAAACCCTGCTTTCTGAAAACACAACACTGCGCGTCTCATGTGTTCAGGCGATGTAACCAGTAATATTGGCGATTGCATTTTTACATGGCGTTTGCAGTTCAGTGCCTGTGCCCGCGTGTTTGTTGATTCATTCTCAAAAACAACTTTTTCGCCATTAACGCCTCTAAGTAAAAGTTCTTTTTCAATCACCTTTGGTGTACTTAAACTGTCGTTTATATCTCCGGGAACAGCAATAATAATTTGTGCATCAGGAAAAGATTTGGCCGCTTTTTCGGTGTACCAGCAGCGCATTAAATTCGACTGGCTTGGCATTCCTCCTCCACCAAGAAATACAATGGTTTCCGGCTTCCATTTTAGTTCCGATTTACTTGTTCCCAACCAGTAATATCCCCAAAATGGTTGCTCGGTTAAAGCGAGTAAAACGCAAAGCGTAAAGAAAATTCCAATCAAAACGAATAATCTTCGTAGTATCCTTAAAAAATAGATATTTTTGATTTTGCTAAGTTTCATGCCGGCGAATGAAGGTTAAAATTACAATTTATTTTTATGGTTCCGGCTGACATAAAACGTTTAAAATTTTTTGGTTTGAAAAATTCGGAAAAGAGTGAAATAATACAGCTTTTTGAAAGTCATTTTGGTGAGAAATTGGAATATTTTGAGATGTTGCCGCCATCGGGTTCATATCGTGAATATTGCAGGTTGCAAACTCGCCAGCGATCGGTAATCGGAGTTTGGAATAATGATGTGAAAGAAAATACAGCTTTTCTTTCGTTTACAAGTCATTTTTTAGAAAATGATCTTCCCGTTCCCAAAGTTTATGCAGTGGGTTCCGACTTGAAATGTTATTTGCAGGAAGACCTTGGCAATGTTACGCTCTTCGATTTGTTAAGTAAAACCCGTGAAGTTGAAGGATTTTCAGAAACCATCATTTCAGCCTATAATAAGGTTTTAAAAGTATTGCCGAAAATCCAGGTGGTAGCAGGTAAAAATTTAGATTATTCGGTTTGTTATCCGCGTGCTGCTTTTGATAAACAGTCGATGATGTGGGACCTGAATTATTTTAAGTACTATTTTCTGAAACTTGCGAAAGTACATTTCGATGAGCAGGCGCTTGAAGATGATTTTCAAACGTTTAGTGATTATCTGCTAAGTGCAGACTCTGATTACTTTATGTATCGTGATTTTCAGTCAAGGAATATCATGTTAAAAGATGATAAAATTTATTTCATCGATTATCAGGGTGGGCGACGTGGCGCATTGCAATACGATTTGGCTTCATTGCTTTACGATGGAAAAGCGGATATTCCGCCAACGGTTCGACAGCAGTTGTTTGAAAAATACATTTCAGAAATCAAAAAATACATTGAAGTTAATGAAGCAGAATTCACCGCTTATTTTAATGGTTTTGTTCTGATTCGCATTATGCAGGCGATGGGAGCTTATGGTTTCCGGGGATTTTACGAGAAAAAGGAACATTTTCTGAAAAGCATTCCGTATGCACATAAAAAACCTGGAAATGCTGCTGGAAGAGGTAAAACTTCCTGTTGAAATACCGGAACTTTTCAATGTATTTTACCAACTAATCCAGTCGGAAGAATTAAAGGAAATTGGCAGGGTTGACAATGATAAACTTAACAGTAACAATTACAAGTTTTGCTTACAAAAATGGATATCCGAATGATACATCTGGAAATGGTGGAGGCCATGTTTTTGATTGCCGTGCAATAAATAATCCCGGGCGTCATCCTGAATATAAATCATTAACAGGAAAGGACATTGAAGTGCAGGAGTTTCTGGAAAAGAATTCTGAAATCGAAATTTTCCTTGAACGGAGTAAAACTCATTGTTGATCAATCAGTGAAAACCTATTTAGATCGTAAATTTTCAAACTTGTCCGTAAGTTTTGGATGTACCGGCGGCCAGCACCGTTCGGTTTATTCTGCCGAGAAATTAGCAGAACATTTGAAAAACAATTATCCGGTTAACGTTGTTCTCAATCACCGGGAACAAAAAAACTGGTAATGGGGAAAAAAGCTTGTAAAAAGAAAGATTTTGAAGATAAGCCGAATCCAAAATACGAATGCAAAAAGTGTGGAGCTAAAGTAAAAAAGGAAGATGCGTGTTTGTAAACCACAAAAAATAAAATCAGTGAAAATTTGATCTTATTCAATTCTTATCTTTTCTGTAGCCATCATTTTATTATTTATATCACTCAGATGCAATAAATACAATCCAGGCCTTAAAGTTGACACATTAAGTTGATAAGTACCTCCCCAAAACTCGCCTTTCATAATTAGTTGACCAGATGGATTAGAAATTGAATAATTAGTTTTATTCTGATTCGCAGAATTTAGATCAATTCTAAGCTCTTCATTAGCTGGATTTGGGGTAACACGTAACTGTGTTCTTTCCTTCTTTATTCGTATTTATAGAATTTATCACGTCATTGTGATATAGAAAAATAACCCATTTAGCGCCAGGATAAAGGAATCCGACATTTGGTTGGTATAGATAAATGGCCGATTTAAACCCTTTTTCTGCAAATTGGTTAGTGATGGAAAGTTGATTAATTTCATCCCAAGCTAATGCCGCTTTGTTAATACGATAAGAATCACTAGTAGAAATACTATCCATTGCAGTACCGTCCCAGCGCATATATCTTAAATCATCGGGCTTGTTAATTGCTGAACCTCCATTGATAAATGGCGACAGAATACTAATTTCATCCGGGTAATATATCTGTCCTGATCCTCCCCAAAATATTGTAGCGTTAAAAACTGTACTCTGATATGATAGTAATTTAAAAGTAATAACGCCAAATTCTCCCGGTGCATTATGAATAATTGTAAAAGGAATACTATCTGCTGCACAATCGGCACATGAATAATAAGATATATTGCCACCCTCAAAATTATCAGATTCGAAGTCCACAATTAAAGTTGCAATAGTTACAAGCCCGCTTTTAATAATTGAGTCGTTCTGGCAATGACTATTAAAATGAACTAAAACTCCTGTTATTATAAAAATGATTTTTAATTTTTTCATAATTTAAGTTTTTGAGTTAGCTTATTCAATTATAATTTTCTTTGTTGCCATTGTCTTATTGTTTATATCACTTAGATATAATAGATATAACCCTGATTTTAACGTTGATACGTCAAGTTGATGAGTACTTCCCCAAAACTCGCCTTTGGTTTCCAGTTGGCCTGATTGATTGAAGATCGTGTAATTTGTTTTGCACTGATTAGTAGAATTTAAATGAATTCTCACCTCTCCCTTGGTCGGGTTTGGAGTTACAAGTAGCTGAACGCTATTGCTTTTATTCCTATTTATGGTATTTACCTGATCGTTGTGATATAAAAAAATGACCCATTTAGCTTTAGCCGGATCGAATAATCCAACAGTTGGTGGATAGAGATAAATGGCTGATTTAAATCCTTTTTCTGCAAATATGCTTGTAATTGCCAATTGATCAATTTTGTTCCATGCCAAATCTGCTCTTTCCATATAATATAAATCATTAGCAGAACTACTATCCATGGCACTGCCATCCCAGTGTAAATATCTTAATTCATTGGGTTTATTAATAACAGAGCTTCCATTTGTAAACGTTTCTTGCATGCTGAATTCATCAGGGTAATAAATTTGTCCTTCACCCATATAAATTATCGTAGCGTCAAAAACTGCGTACGGAAATGTTGATAATTTAAAAGTAATTCCGCCAAAATCACCTGATTCTCTATAATCAATTGTAAATGGTATACTGTCAACAACACAGTCGGCGCAGGAATAATAGGATATATTGCCACCTTCAAAATTATAAGTGTCGTAGTCCACAATTAACGTTGCCATATTTACATACCCGTTTTTAATAATTGAATCATCCTGGCAATAACTATTAAAATGGATTAAAATTCCAACTATTATTAGTGTAATCGTTAAATTTCTCATAATAGTCTAAGTTTTATGTTTTAAAGCTTTGTTCCGTAAAAGAGAGTAAAACTAAATTCTTCATTTTTCTGTTCTTATTCAGTTAACAACATCTGTTTTGTATCCACAATTCTTCCATCAGTAATTAAACTGTACAAATACATCCCTGCGGCAAATTCGTTTGCATTTATTGTTACGTTTCCTTCGCCTTTTTGGTTAAGGGGAATATTCTTAAGAAGCGTTCCATTCATGTTGTAAATTTGCAATTGGGCGTTTTGTATAGTTGTTGGAATTTCAAACCGGATGTTGGTTTGCTCATTAAATGGGTTGGGAGCGTTTTGGAAAAGTTTGGTTCCTGATTTAATCTCTCCTTCAACACCAGTAATTTGCGCTACTTTTAATATGCTTTGTGAAGATTTTAACTCTTTAATCACAGTTTCCAGGGAGTCAATACGGATCGTTTGTTCCTGAAACCCTTTAACCAGTAAAGGAATAAAATCCAACATTCGAATACCAAGTGTTGAATCAGGGACTTCTATTGTTACCGATTGTGGAAGAATATTCTGAACTTCCTGGGCAATAAATCCTAAACGGTTTTTGTCATTTGTTTCCAGATTTTGCTTTAATCCTTCATCTTTCATGTCAGAGTAATCATAATTGTAATCGAATGAAACAGGCCTCAAGTTATTGAGAATTGGTGTTGCGTTATAAAGTGGCTTTATGTTTTTTTTCAGTTTTAGATCGGAATCTGAAATTACATCAGCATTTATATATTTAGTATTAACTTTAAATAGTTTATACCCATAGCCTAAAAACCCTACATTATTTGAAGTAGGCCTTAAACCCCAATATCCATACGAAGAGGTTAATGTTGAAATTCTAAAACCATAATTATTTGACAAAGTCAATTTTAGAGTACCATACATGTCGATGTCTTCGCTGGGTGAAGTTGTGCCAATACCAATATCACCGGTGCATTCAACTTTTATTTGAGCATTACTATACAATGATCCAAAGAGTACAATTAAAATAATGTAAAAAGTTTTTGATTTCATAATTTTTTGAATTTTTCGGTTAATGATTAAATTTTGTTTGAGTTTTTTAATAAACGATTGAGTTCCCCGCACCGTGTGGCGAAAAACTTTATGCCTCCCCGGGTGGGAATACCGGGGAGGCTTTTAAATTAGCCGCGTAAGCTTTTTGATAGATATTTGTTGCATGTTCGTTGAAATAATGGTGGTTTTTTAATGCAGGTAACGTTTTTAATTTAGAGTGAGCACAAGTTAATAACAAAAGCAATTAATTACTATACTTTTAAATTGATGGGGTCGTTTTTTTTTTTTTTTTTTTTGAGTTATGTGTCTGTAGTACAGAATGTTGGTAAGTATAATTTAAAATTAGTCTAAAAAAATACTTCCAATTTTATATAAAAACAATTTATTGGTTAATAAGAAATGATTAAGTTCTTAAATGGTCGTATTGTCGGAAAAGAGACTCGGTTTTTGATATTCCATAAGTCTGCTGAAAAATAAGTGATTTCAAAAGAGTTTAAACTACAATTTTACAGGAAAGCATATGTTATAGTAGTGTATTCTGATTGGAATTATGGTTTATATCGATTCTGTTTTATACTTTCGCAAAAAAAATTAAAAATTACTTTTTATGGGAAGAGCGTTTGAATATCGTCGTGCGGCAAAGGAAAAACGGTGGGACAAAATGTCGAGGATTTTTCCAAAAATAGCAAAGAAAATTACGATTGCAGCAAAAGAAGGCGGGCCTGAGCCTGATTTGAACGCAGCTTTGCGTACGGCAATTTTAAATGCCAAGGCACAAAACATGCCTAAGACCAATATTGATGCAGCCATAAAAAGGGCTTTAGGAAAAGATGCTGCCGATTTCTCGGAAATAAATTACGAAGGAAAAGGACCGCACGGTGTGTTGGTTTTTGTTGAATGTGCCACCGATAACAGTACCCGCACCGTTGCCAATGTAAAAAGTTATTTTAATAAAGCCGGAGGTGGCCTTGTACCAACCGGTTCTCTGGAATTTATGTTCTCAAGAAAAGCAGTTTTTGAGTTTGAAAAACCAGCCGGAATGGATTTGGAAGAACTGGAACTTGAGCTAATTGATGCCGGCCTGGATGAAATTGAGGAAAACGAGGGCGAGTTTTATGCGTATGCCGATTATACCAACTTCGGCGATTTGTCTCATAAATTGGAAGAACTAAACATTGAAGTAAAAAAAGCAGTTTTGAAACGTTTTGCCAACGATCCGGTTGAATTTAGCGAAGAGCAACTGGAAGACATCGAAAAAATGCTGGATAAACTGGAAGAAGATGAGGACGTTCAGGCGGTTTATACGAATATTGCCTAAAGGATGGAATCATAGCCGACCGAGGGCTATCCGTAATAGTCGTAAAAAGCACTTTTCACCAAAAGTTTATTTATATTTTGCTGGAATTTTGCGTAAGGATAGCATCCAGCCTCGTTCCTCGGCGGTGGATACCAATTTCCAAAGGATGGAATCGCTTTAAGCGATGCTATCCGTAAAAGGTACAAAAGGAGCTATTTATTAAAATCACTTAAAATGCGATTCAAAATTTTAAGGAAGGATAGCATCCAGCTTCGTACCTCGGCGATGGATGACATCCAATTCCAAGGATGGAATCGCTTTGGGCGATGCTATCCATAAAGTTGCGAAAGAAACATTCATTATTTATATCCTTGGAGTCTGCTTTATAATTTTATTAAGGATAGCATCCAGCCTGCGGTAATGGATGCCATCCGATTCCAAAGGATGGAATCGCTTTAAGCGATGCTATCCGTAAAAGGTACAAAAGGAGCTATTTCACTTAATATGCGATTCAAAATTTTATGGAACATCCAGCCTCGTACTTCGGCGATGGATGCCATCCTATTCTAAAATCAAATTTTCTTTCTCTTCATGATAATAATTATGGTAAGCCAAAAAATCATTTTTGTCCCCAAAAATTTCAAACCCTAATTCTTTTGAAATAGAAGTTGGTTTTTGCGAGATATATGCCTTGAAGGAACTATATCTGTAACCCCGGAAATCATTGATCAGACCATGTTTGCAAGGATTGTAGTGAATGTAAAAGAACAAATATTTTAAGTGTTCATCATCTGCCAATTCAATGCGTTTAAAATTTCTTGTAAATAATGAACCGCTTCTGTTTTCCTGGCGGTTAACCGCTTGCGAATATGAAATAAACAATCGCCTTAACCTTTCTGAAATAATTTCCCCAATTTTATTTTCGTCTTCAATGATATCATAAACTTCACTTTTCTCATCTTTAAGTACTATTTTATCTGTCAGTTTAACAAGAAAATGAAAATGGTTGGGTAGTAAACAATAAGCCAAAACATGGGTATATTCTGTTAAATATTTTTTCCATAATAGAAAGAAAATAGAAGTAGTTTTCAGGTCGGAAGAAAATAAGTTTTCTGTTTATACCTCGATTAAATATGTGATAATATTTTCCGGCTGATAATGGAGTAATAGTTTTATTTGAAGGCATTTTTAGCTTAAATGTAGGAAAATGTTATTAAAAAGGATGGAATCGCTTTGGGCGATGCTATCCGTAAACTTGACAGGGAATTCCATTTTACACATCTTAAATTGATTACGAGAGTCTGTCAAGGATAGCATCCAGCCTGCGGCAATGGATGCCATCGAATTTCCAAAGGATAGCATCTACCCTCCTTCGTCGGGAATAGATGCCATCCTTCATCGGTAAAAAACACACGGTTATCTAAAAAATAAATGCATTCATTCTTTTTTACCTATTTTTAGGGAAAACAAACGGAATGCTAAAAGTCGATCAATTTATCCGTCACTTTTCAGTTATTTGGGAAACCAGTTCTGTCGATTTTCCTGAATTCAGGCACATTTATACTTTAGAAGAACAAATCGAAAGAGAAAATCGGTTTGATGTTTTTCAAAAGGAAATAAAACAACTTCAGAATAAAAACAACATTAGGAAATTCAGAAACGATCCTGAAAGTTCATTTTTTCCGATGTTTAAAAGCTTTTTGGAAACAGTTTTTGATTTTGAACCGGATCAGTTAGCAATTATTTTATCTGATAGTTTCAGAAACGTTTCCCGCGATTTCTTCTACAAAGCCCGCGAATTCGGACCGGAATTAAAGCCTGAAGATATTTACCAGGGACTTCGAAATGTATGGATTATGAATGGAATTCAACTGATGTTGAATCTTCCGGTGGAAATAACTCCGTCAATATTTGCATACAGCATGATTTATCCTTACAGCGATAATTTACTTGATGATCCCGAAATCTCTTCAGAAGAAAAACAGGCATTCAGCAATCGTTTTAATCAGCGGTTGCATGGAGTTGATGTTGCACCAAACGGACACATTGAAAAACAGCTTTTTCGTTTGGTGGAAATGTTTGAACAGCAATTTAACCGGCAAGAATTTCCTGAAGTTTATGAAAGTTTATACGCCATTCAACAGGGACAAACCCGAAGCCTTTCTTTGCTGAAGGATAAAGCATTGCCAAAAAATGAAATACTTTCCATTTGTTTTGAAAAAGGCGGTGCATCTGTTTTGGCCGATGGATTTTTAGTAGCAGGAAAATTAGCGCTGGAGCAACAACAGGCATTGTTTGGCTATGGTGTTTACCTTCAGTTACTCGATGATATTCAGGATGTGAAAGAGGATTTAGAAGCTGAAACAAATACTATGTTTTCGTGTGTGGAGGACAGATCGCTGGAATCTTTGGTAAACAAAACCATTCATTTTGGGAGAACTGCGCTGGAAGAGATGAAATGTTTTAAACTGGAAAATATTGATACTTTTTTAAGTTTGATGAACCGAAGCATTGAGACAATGATTATTGAATCTGTTGGGTTGAATGAACAATGGTATCCACCGAAATACATGGAAAAGATGGATAAAATATCACCACTTCGGTTTGAATTTGTAAGACAAAAAAAATCAGAATCAAAATCGCAGCGATTAGCGCTGTTTCAGAAATATTTTGATAAGGTGCCGACTAAAGAAGTTCAGTTTTGATTTATTGGAAATAAATTGAAAATCAATTACTTCGGCTTATTTTCACTTGCTCTGAATAATGCAATTCTTCTAACCAAATCAAAAGGCAAAGGTTCGTTTAACGGAAACTGAACCGATCCTTTTCCCTGTTTGTATTTTGAAAGTTCAGCCGAAAATTTGCTGTGCCCGCTCGGGGTGGCATAAAAACCGATATGATTTTTAAAAGCGGCAAAATAAACCAGCGGCTTTTTGTTTAATTTATAGCCTGGCATTCCATAGCTAATTAATTCCGCGGCTTCGGGCGCTGCTTCTTTAATTGTTTTTCGTATTTGCTCCAGTTTTTCTGAACATCACCGGGAAATGCGGCAATGTATTCATCAACTGTAGTAATTGCTGATTTCATACATGTGAATTGTATTAATGCTTTTGTGTTCGGTCGTCAATAACTACCAGCCTGTATTTTTCGCCATGCATAACCAAACGATGAGTATCAATATGTAAATGCTTTGTAACGACATTATTATTGATAATAAAATCGCGAATAAGAACAATTTCGGAAAGATTTGCCCCCGAAAGCAGTTCGCGTATCTGACAGTGCTTGCAAAATATGTCATCCTGTTCAAACAATTTTCCGCGTTGGGTGCATCCCATTATTTCACAAAACTCGTGTTCCAGAATGTCGCCCTTGTCACTCTTGCTAAGACTCTGAAATGCTTTGTTAAAATACCTTATTTTAAAATTATGGTCGGCTAAAAAAATAGCCTGCGGATGGTGTTCAATAATTTGGTTAACTAAGTCATTTGCTTCTTCTATTCTTGCAAAATCGAGTCGCATAGCTGTTTATTTTTAAGTTTTTTGCCTGTGTAGCTCTTTCCCGAAAATCGATGTAATTTTGACCTATGGAAATTACATAATAAAATTGCAATATTCAACGAAAGATATT
Source organism: uncultured Prolixibacteraceae bacterium (assembly GCA_963849775.1). Taxonomy (GTDB): domain Bacteria; phylum Bacteroidota; class Bacteroidia; order Bacteroidales; family Prolixibacteraceae; genus Draconibacterium. Next base: position 146,036 of record CAWKIX010000041.1, read on the forward strand.
GCAGAACATGTAATTAATTATTGAATGTATAAAGTTATGTATCAAGAGAGCCAAAAACCCGTTTCAAAATATCGTTAATTCTTGCAGCAGGGTCTTCACTGTATTTGTTTCTCTTGTTCTGCAATTTTCAGGAAAAGACCATCAAGCGCTTTTTGTGTAAGGTATTCATCCAGCTGAATTTCAACTGGTTTAAAGCCGGCAACTCTTCCCACAACAGAGTTGGCAAGTTCATTCCATTTCCCGGTTAGTAAATCCCAGCTTTGTCCGGTAGAAACGTTGCCAACAAGTTTTTTGTCGATCGAATTTTTAATTTTTGGCCGGTATAAATTAACCAACTGATCGTAAGTTGTTCTTCGTAAATATTGTGTTGCGGCATTATCTTCTCCTTTCAAAATACCGACTGCATCTGTAATAGTCATACTTCTGATGCTGTTTACAAAAATGGGTTTTGCTTCCGAAACCGCATCTTCCGCAGCCCTGTTAATGCTTAGTATTGCATCTTCAATTAATTTATCTCCACCAGGAATTCTGCTTATATTTTTTACAATAATATCTGCCTCCGGCGGTAACAGAATCTTTACCATTTCATCTTTGTAATAACCGTTGGTAACACCTAAAATATCAACCGATTTTCCGGTTCCAACTACCAGCGCTTCTTTTAATCCTGAAACAATTTCAGTTTGGGTCAGAGGCCGGTTTTCATTTAAAGTCTGATTTGCCAGCTGAGATAATTCTGCACATCCGGAAATTAGCAGAATTGCAGAAAGCGATAATAGTTTTAGTGACTTCATCTGATTTTGATTTTGCAGTAAATAACGAAGTTTACAAAGATTATGTTTATTATTTGAAAAGTTTTTTTGTAAGATCTGCTCTTCCTTTCTTTTCCAGTTCTTTTTTGATTGAATTTTTAAATTCATTCTTATACCAAAAGAAAAACTGCCGCTGATTTTCTTTATCGTGTTTGTTTTTTGCAGTAAATATTTTCTCCATTGTATATGGATGATAACCAGAATAATACACGACTGTTGCCAGTGTCATAGGAGTTGGCGTGAAATCCTGAACCTGTTCCAACCTGAAATTCATATTCTTGGTTTTAATCGCCAAGTCGGCCATATCTTCCGATTTACTTCCCGGGTGACTGGAAATAAAATAAGGAATTAACTGCTGATTCAGGTTTTCCTCCTTGTTTATTTTGTTGAATTCGTCGTTTAATTCTTCAAATAATTTAAAAGATGGTTTTCTCATAAATTTGAGAACTTCGTCAGACGAATGTTCTGGAGCTACTTTTAACCTGCCCGAAACGTGATGCTTAACAACTTCGCGTAAATATGTTTTATTTGCCTTATCTGTTTCTTCATTTCCGGTGGGCTCTAAGATCATGTCGTAACGAATACCGCTTCCAACAAACGCCTTTTTAATTTTCGGGTTTTGCCGAACTTTTTCGTAAAGATCAAGCATCGGTTTGTGGCTGGTATCCAGATTTTTGCAAATGGTTGGGAAGATACATGACGGACGTTTACATTTCCGGCAAATCTCTTCATGAATTCCCTTCATCTTGTACATGTTTGCCGATGGTCCGCCCAAATCAGAAATGTAACCTTTAAAATCGGGCATTTCAGTAACTTTCTCCACCTCTTTTAAAATTGATTTTTCTGATCGGCTGGCAATAAATTTTCCCTGGTGTGCCGAAATTGTGCAGAATGTACAACCACCAAAACATCCGCGGTGAATGTTTATGGAATGTCGAATCATCTCATAGGCAGGAATTGTTTCCTTATTCTGATAACGGGGATGTGGCAAGCGTGTGTATGGCAAATCATAAACCCTGTCGATTTCCGATTCATTAAAAGTTGGCCATGGCGGATTGACTACCACTTTTTTGTTGCCAACTTGCTGTATTAGTTTTCGTGCCTCCATTTTATTCGATTCCTCCTCGATGTACATAAAATTCCGAGCATATTTTTTACGATCCGTAAGACACTCATCGTGTGAGGCAAGCTCAAATTCATCCCAATTCTTTTTGGTAGCGTAATCTTCATCAACATCAACTAAAAATGAAGTTTGAGGGATGGTTGTCAGCGTGTTTATAGGCACACCTCTTTGTACCAGTTGTGCAAATTCGGTTATCGATTTCTCACCCATACCATAAAATAGCATGTCGGCGCCGGAATCAATTAAAATTGAAGGCATCAATTTATCCGACCAGTAATCATAATGTGTTACTCGTCTCAGAGAGGCTTCAATTCCACCAATAATAAGTGGTGAATCAGGAAACAATTCTTTTAAAATTTTTGAATATACAATCGTAGTATAGTCAGGCCTGAAACCCGGTTTACCTCCCGGTGTGTAGGCATCTGTTGAACGTTTTCGTTTTCCTGCGGTGTAATGGTTTACCATCGAATCCATATTTCCACCGGTAACAGCAAAAAACAGGCGTGGTTTCCCCAGTTTTTTAAAATCGCGCAAATCATCTTTCCAGTTGGGTTGCGGAACGATTGCTACTTTCAACCCTTCTGCTTCCAGAATACGGCCAATTACTGCCGCTCCGAATGACGGATGATCGATATAAGCATCGCCGGTAAATAATATTACATCCAATTCTTCCCATCCAAATTGCCTCACCTCTTTTATTGAAGTTGGCAACCACCTCGTTATTTCTTTATTGCTATCCAAATCGTGAATTTTATATCATAACAAATAAAACGCTTTTTAGATGAAACAAAGGATGTTTTTGTTTTTTTTATGAATTGGAGAAATTTGCAGATTATTGTGGGTTTAACTAATTGAGGTGGGACAAATAACCATCGGGCATTTACCCGACTACCAATAGTATTTTAAATGTCAACCGATAATTTCAATTGTCCACCCAGTCCATCTCTAATTATCCGCATCAAAGTTGACAAACGAATATCGCTCGCATTATTTTCAATTCTTGAAATGTAGTTTTTTGTTGTTCCAACTTTTAAAGCAAGTTCTTCCTGTGTCATATGCTGTTTCTTTCTTGCTTCCTGAATCAGAACTCCAATTTTAAAAGCCTCAAATTCTTCCTCATATTTTTCACGTGAAGTTGTTCCTTCTTTTCCGTATTTTTTATTTAAATGGTCATCCCAGGAAATGAGGTCATTATTTTTTTCATTTGTTTTCATAATACTCTTGTTTTAATTTTTCTGCTTTTTTAATTTCTTTTTTCGGAGTTCTCTGATCTTTCTTCTGAAATCCACTTAACAGAATTACTAAATTTCCAACATCGAAAAAACAAAATACTCTATAAATGTTGTTACCAGCCTGAACCCTAATTTCATATAGTCCGTCAGTTCCAGATAAATGTTTCAAGTATTTTTGTGGAACAGTTTTTAAAACGCTAATTAATCCAATTACCCAATCAATTTTCTTTTGAACTTCATTTGTCTGAGTATTGTAAAAATCCCAAAAATGATTTTTGTAAACACTTATATTTCTTTTAAAATCTTCCAATCTTCTCAGATTTTAATATTCGCAAAGTTATCTATTTAGGTAACAAAATCAAATTTTTAAAGCGAGAATATTTTATTGTGATTCTTTTTTAGTTCTTTCTTGGTGCTACCGGTTTTCGGTAAAAAAATTACATCTAACTCTACCGACCCAAATTGCTTAACGGGAAGTACAAGCGGGTGTTATTCTATTTGCTCATGCTTTAAATACTGAATCCATTGTTTTTCCAGGGCGCCTTTTGATAAGGCATATATCGATTCAATATTCTCAGGCTCCTTTATCAGTAAATTCAGTTTACTGATGCCGTAAGTATCAATCAGGAATTCAATTATCGTTTCAGATAATCCATAACCATTCATATTACCAAATTCCACATCCGATGCTTTTTCAAGTTGCGTCCAGGTTGGCGGTTCATTTTATCCACCAAACTTGATTTTATAGTTTTTCGCATATTTTCATTTATCTGCCCTGCTTCATAACTGAGCATATCCTTCGCTAAGCCATTTTGGTAATCCGGTGTCAAGTTATTTCCACATGCATAAAAGACGGCTGTGTGTGTAAGTTCGTGAACAATCACTTGCAAAAGAGATTCATAGGTATGAGAACTCCCCGGATTCAACGGCGACACCATCATTAATTCATCAGCATTCCCTGTTCCAACAACCCAGTCTGGCGCATCAGGGGAATTTATTGCGGCGTGAAAAGCCTTAAGATTCGGAAAGACTTTTACTTTGATTTTTTTGTTAATATGTATTCCTAAATGATCCGTGATCCGGGAATAATTATTCTATAGAGTTATTGCCAGGATCTAAAACTTTATGTCAGCATTAGTAGAATAGAAATTAAAATGCTGACTCTCTTTTGCCAAATTCAGTGAATCGTTATTTTGCCCTATTAATTTAGGAGCTATCAAAAACACAAAACATAAAATTGAAAGTACATTCAAAATGGCATATTTGATTTTCGTTTTCATGGCTATTTTGTAGTCTTTTGGTTATATTTTTTTGTGGTATTTTTATTTGCAATATTTGTCGCAAAAATATTTTAAAGGATTACGATATACATTCTCTATTTTTACAACCTCATTACAAAATTTACTTTCATCAATTTTTATTATTGTTCCAGGTTTGGAATAAACAATTCAGCATATTCTCCGTCTGCAAAACTTGCAAGTTGTAAACTCGGCAGATAAAATCGCTCATTCTTCTCTTTTATAACTTTGTCAAAAATCTGCTGTGTAACTAAGTAGAAAAATCCTGCTTTTTCTAGCTCAGTCTTTGTTATGGTTGTCGTATAGTAAAACTGGCTAAATTCTTCATTATTTTTGGGAATAAGTTTTAGTAGAACACTGTCGGGCAAGTCTGATTTAGCTAAAAACAAATGTGTTGCTATTTTCAAATTCTTCTGATAATCGTTTTCTTGAGTATAACTCTGAGAAATCAGAAGAAAAGTGAAAAATAATATTAAAATCTGTTTCATATGTGGAGTCATTTCAATGCCATACAGCAAAATTATAATAACACATTTAGCAGTTTAATTTTCTTATCATTTTTGAAATCCCAAGGTGGCTGTCTTACGCTTCTGAATCCTTCCGGGAGTCACCTGATTTTAACGGGATTAAAGGTAATAAAGCAAAAACTGAAAATCAATAGCGCTAATAATTAAAAACAGACACTATGTTTTCAGAAAATCATAAACAGGAGTTTCATCTCTCAATTTCACTTTTTACCTAGGTTGCATTCGTTCCTAACTTACTCCTGGCTACCAAAATCTGACCCGTACCGGGTCGTTAGGTTGCTTCACTTCGTTCGCAATTAAATCATTAGTATAAAAAAATGGGAGGAGGTTTAGGTTGGCGACATTGTCGCCAACCTAAACCTCCCCGAAATAACCTTCAATTGCGTGTCATTTCGAGAATCGCGAAGCAATGAAAATCTCTAATTGAAACTACTTAAATTATATAGAATTCATAGCATTCTATCTTATAAACTCAGAACTATTTCCCGTACATTCTCTCCCGCTGCTCATGAATTCTTTCATCCGAAATGTAATCGTCGTAATCCATCAGTTTATCGATAATTCCGTTTGGTGTAAGCTCAATAATCCGGTTACAAACGGTTTGAATAAATTCGTGGTCATGCGACGACATAAAAATATTTCCGGGAAATTTTATCAAGGTTGTTGTTAAATGCCTGAATCGATTCCAAATCGAGGTGGTTGGTTGGAGTATCCAGAATCAAGGCATTTGCTCCGGTTAGCATCATTTTTGCAATAATGCAACGCATTTTTTCGCCTCCTGAAAGAACATTCACTTTTTTATAAATTTCTTCGCCGGCAAAAAGCATTTTACCCAATTGTCCGCGAATAAAAAATTCTGTTGTGTCGGTGGTGTATTGGCAAAGCCAGTCGAACAGTGTCATTTCACTGTCGAAATATTCGGCATTATCAAGTGGCAGATAGGCAGTGGTAATGGTTTGTCCCCACTGATATGATCCTGAATCGGGTTCTTTATTTCCGCTTAATGATTTCAAAAAGGGCTGTCATTGCACGTGTATCTCTCGAGAGAAAAACAATTTTTTCATCTTTGTTTAGCCTGAAAGTCAACATCTTTAAAAAGAACTTTTCCATCAACACTGGCGCTTAAACCTGTCACTTCAAGAATTTGATTTCCGGCTGCCCTGTCAGGATTGAATAATGATTCCAGGATATTTTCGTGTTGAAGGTTCAATATCTTCAATATTTAGTTTTTCAAGCATTTTTTTGCGGCTGGTAGTTTGTTTCGATTTGGCTACATTGGCACTAAACCGGGAAATAAATTCCTGCAATTCTTTCTTTTTCTCTTCGGCTTTTTTGTTTTGCAGTTTTTGCTGCGTCAATGCAAGCTGGCTACTCTGGTACCAGAAACTGTAGTTTCCGGCAAACAATTTTATTTTTCCAAAATCAATATCAACGGTGTGTGTGCTAATTGCATCCAGAAAGTGCCTGTCGTGAGAAACAACCAGCACTGTATTTTCATAATTCGACAAATAATTTTCGAGCCATTGAACGGTTTCAAGGTCGAGGTCGTTGGTTGGCTCATCCAGCAAAAGATTGTCGGGATTTCCAAAAAGCGCCTGTGCCAACAAGCACCCTTACTTTTTGTTTTCCGTCCATATCTTTCATTAATGTATAATGAAACTCTTCTTTAATGCCCAAGGTTGCTAAGCAAAATAGCGGCATCGTTTTCTGCATTCCAGCCTCCCATATTTCCAAAAGTTTCTTCCATTTCAGCCGCTTTCATTCCATCTTCTTCCGAGAAATCGGGCTTGTTGTAAAGTGCATCTTTTTCCTGCATCAAATCCCACATTTGCGTGTGGCCTTTTAAAACAGTATTCAAAACCGTAAACTCGTCAAAAGCAAAGTGATCCTGACTTAAAACTGAAAGCCGCTCGCCTGGTCCCAATGAAATATTACCTGAAGTAGGATTTATTTCGCCTGAAATGGCTTTAAGAAAAGTTGATTTCCCTGCTCCGTTTGCTCCAATTACACCGTAACAATTACCGCCAGTAAACTTTAAGTTTACATCCTGAAACAATACCCGTTTCCCAAACTGAATTTTTAAATCTGCAACCGTTATCATAAATCTTGTATCTAAATATCTGTTTTTACAAAAGGCTGCAAACGTAACCATTAATTCAGAGTATCGAGAATAAAATTTGGAAAAGGGAATAAGATAACTGAATAATTAACAGTTAATTATTCATAATGACCTGCTGGTGAAATTATTTTGTAACAGTTGAATAACTACTTTTATGACTTTTATTCAAACCAAAATAAAGCAGTGTGGCGAACGAACTTTTTCTTTTTACCGATGGAAGTGTAAATACAACAACAAATGTTGGTTATGGCGCTTGTATGTTTTTAAATCGCGATGAACTTTTTGCTCCCGATTTAAAACCTGAAATCAGAATAAATCGCTTTGAAGCGACTTCATCTGTTAAACTGGAGTTACAGACTTTATTATGGGCTTTCACCGAAATCAAGGATTTTAAGGGAATAATAACAGTTTACACAGACTCGCAAAACATTGTTGGATTGCCCGGACGCAGAAACCGATTTGAGAAAAATAAATATTATTCAAAAAGCGGCCGGCGCATTAATAATTTTGAGTTATATCAGCATTTTTATCAATTGATGGATGAACTTAACTGTGAATTCATAAAAATAAAAGGGCACAAAAAAACAGGATTAAAAAATAATATCGACCGACTTTTTACTTTGGTTGATCGTGCGTCCAGAAATGCAGTGCGGGAAGATAGTTAAGGATATAAATAAACCTGTATGCCACATACTGAAACGAAGCAAATAAATTGTTTAACTTTGTGAAAAGAATAAAGATATGAGAGCTTTAGAATTTAAATCGAAGATTAAAAACAACAAAATACAGATACCCTTAAAAATTCAATCAGAATTAAATAAAAGCCAAGACAAAGACGTGAGGGTTATAGTTCTAATTGACGATTTAGAAACAGACGATGATACTATTTTTAAGCATTCGGCCGAAAGCCAGTTTTTGAATGGATATGCTGATTCGGATTCAGTTTACGATAATTATTGATTATGGAGAAATTGAACTTTGGCGACATCGTATTGCTTAAATTTCCATTTACAGATAATAAGACATTTAAGAGAAGGCCTGCGTTAATCATGAATGATTTCAATGACGGGGATGTTATTGTTTGCAGAATTACAAGTCAGATTTACCAAACTGAATATGACTTACTTATTGATGACTGGGAAGAATCCAGATTAAAATTGCCTTCGGTAATCAGAGTTCATAAAATTGCTACTCTGGAGAAAGATATGGTGGAAGTTGTTATGGGACAGATTAGTAATTCATTAAAAGAAAAAGTTCAGTCCATCATTTCAAGACTTACAATTTGAAAGAGTTTTTCACAAGTTGTATTGGTAAAATCACAAGATATTTGGTAATAAACTTCATATTTAAACCTGAATTCTAATTCTATCTTTTTTTCATGAATAATTATGATGTAATAGTTGTTGGGGCAGGACCTGCCGGGTTGTTAGCTGCAGGCAGGGCTGCGGAATTGGGAGCACGAGTGTTGATTTTGGAAAAAATGGCTTCTGAAGGTCGCAAACTACTAATTACAGGAAAGGGACGTTGCAACATTACCAACGATGCAAACATTGGCGAATTCGTGAAACACGTTTTTCCAAACGGCAAATTTTTGCGGAATGCCTTTTCGCAATATTTTTCGAAAGATATCATCGCACTGCTTCAAAAACAGGATGTTGATGTTGTGTTGGAACGGGGTGGCCGTTATTTCCCAGCCAGCGATAAATCGGCGGATGTATTGCGTGCATTGCTGAAATGGGTAAAAGAAACAGGAGTTGAAATCCGCTGCGGCCAACGGGTTGAAAAAATAATGGTGGAAGATTCGCAGATAACCGGAGTGCGGGCGAATGGTGAAATGATAAGCGGACGAAATGTAATTCTGGCAACCGGCGGAAAATCGTATCCTGCAACCGGATCAACTGGCGACGGGTACGAGCTGGCACGACAAGTGGCGCATTCAATCGAGAAACCAATTCCGGCTTTAGTGCCACTCGAAACAAAAGGAAGCGTTGCGCAAAAGCTACAAGGGCTCAACCTTAAAAATGTAAAAGCGGTGGTTTGGATTGATGGGAGGAAAGCCGGCGAAGCATTTGGTGAAATGATTTTTACGCATTTTGGTTTATCGGGTCCAATTATTTTAACATTGAGCCGAATTGTGGTTGCCGCACTTCAAAATAACCAAATCGTTGAAATTACAATTGATTTAAAACCTGCACTCGACGATCAAAAACTGGATAATCGTTTGATTCGCGATTTAAATGAACACGGGAAAAAACGCCTCGACAATATTTTCAGAAACTGGCTACCTGCATCTATGATACCGGTATTTATTGAAATACTGGAACTTAATCCGGAAAAAGAGTGCCACCAGGTTTCGGGAAAAGAGCGGAAAAACATCCGTAACCTGATGAAAAACCTGTGTTTTGAAATTTCGCATAACCGTTCTTTTAAGGAAGCAATTATCACGGCGGGTGGTATTGTAACTTCTGAAATCTCACCAAAAACCATGGAGTCAAAACTCATTTCGGGACTTTACTTTGCCGGTGAAATAATTGATTTGGATGCGGAAACCGGTGGCTACAATTTGCAAATTGCCTATTCAACCGGCTGGCTTGCAGGAAATTCAGCGGCACTACTTTCTTCTCATTCGCTCAATCATGCATTATAGCATTCACGCAATAAATTTCTACTCAATAATTACGTTCTTCACACGTCCAACTTCACCGGTGGCAAGCATCACTTTTATTCCATGTGGGTGATAAGTTGATTTTGTTAATATCCGCTTCACTATTCCATCGGTAAGTTCACCGGTTCGCTGATGATGCTTTTGAACAATTTCAACTTCATCGCCAATCTGAATATTTTTTCGTTGTTGTCCGTCAAATTTTGTATTTTCCATTTTTTCTTTTTAATGCTGAACGATGAATTTTCCTGTAAAACTTTGATGTGTGTGGATAATATTTCATTGTTGATTTTTGGTTTAAATATAGAAACCAGTTAACAAGTAGCAACAATTAACTTTTATGCGAGCCTTACATTTCCACAAAAATAAAATCTGGTTGTACAAATTAATTCTCTATGTCATTAATTTCCGGCGTATTCATCCAATAATTAAAATCACCTTCAAATTCTGAAATTTTATTTTTTTCAAGTGGAAGTGGTTTTAAATAATTATTATCATAGAAGTGTATTTTTTTATCGTATTCCTGAACAAATAGTTCCCGGTATTGCACTAATTCTACAGTTTTTCGTCTGTTAATCAAATTGCCTTGTAAATCGGTAACATTATCAACTACTACAGTACATTTTTTATTTTCAATTGCATAAACATTATATTCCAAAACCAAATTTACAAATCTGCCATTGGGTATAATTTCCTTTAATTTTATTGCTTTGTTGTTTATTAAGAATGAGTAGTTTCCCTTTGTTGATGCAGAAGTATAATCAGGAATGCGGTTAAATTCCAGAGTAAGAGTAGAATGTGTAGAATCATTTTGATCTCGGTAAAATTTTAAAACCTGAAAACTTGTACTGTCATTTGGATCGGCAATCTCAAAAATGTTATTAAAAGAGATGTATTTCAGACGCATCAATGAATCTGTAGTGTTTTCATTATCGTATTCTGTTGTGATATTAAATAGTGGTTTCCATTCATTTTTATTATTGGCATAGGAACACGAGTATTCCAGTTTGTAAATTGCATAACTTTCTGGTTGAATATAAATAGCTCCGTTTACCTGATATTTATTACCTGCGATCATTTTGTTTTCATAAAAACCTATTTTATAAAGGATTAGCTTATCTGTCATTATGATTTCCGGTTTCTTAAATCTGTGATTATTAATAAAATCCCTGGAAAATTGGTTTACAAATGAAAATGAGGTGGAATTAAAATTTCGAATTGCATCATGCACTAAAAGAATGATCAGTTCATTTCCGGTGATGTCAAAAAGTTTTGCGTGAGGTATAATTTTATTTGAACCACGTTTGTCAACGAAATTCAATGTGTCATAATAAAGAGAAATATTCAAGGTTTGAAAATTAGAATTCTTTTTAAAATCGAGCAACCTGAATCTTCCTGTTAACGAATTGGTATTAAATCCGCCATCTTCAGCATAAATCAGTGCTTCGTTCATATTAGCCAGTTTCGTATTATATTTTTGATAGTCACGGTAGTAAGAAATAGTATTGAAGGTGTGTTGTGGATAATTATTTTTTATATTTTTTATAGCATTATCTATAACCTTAATTGAATTAGCTCTTTTCTTTTTTGCTTTTACTGTTATTTCCTCTAACTTAAAAATGGCAGGATCCAGAAAAATGACATTACCTTCCTTACGTTGAAGACTGTCGAATGCAAATTTCTTATTTTGAAAACCTATGGAACGGATACTAATTGAGTCTGTTTTGAATTCCGGAATATTGGTAAGTTTAAAATCTCCGTTACTATTGCTAATTACCCCTATCTTGTTTACAATGAGTTGGATAGTTGCAAATGGTATTTCTTCTTTTGTTTCTGAGTTAAAGATTTTTCCGGTAATGAATTTTTCATTTTGTGCCTGGATCGAATTGATGCAAGAGGAAAGAAACAATATACTCAAAAACAGAATAAGATTGAAAATAATTTTTAGTGATTTCATTGGTTCTAAAGGAATTTAACTTGCGGCCCAAGGTAAACAAATGCTATTGGTTTATATTAAGTACAAATTACTATCTCCATAACTTAAAAACCGGAAATCATTCTTCAGCGCATAATCATACACTTTTTTCCAGTCGTTTCCCAGAAAGGCACTGATTAAAAGTAGCAGTGTACTTTGTGGCTGATGAAAATTGGTAAACATGCCACTGATCAGCTTGAATTTATATCCCGGCAGAATGATAATCTGGGTTGAGAAACGGATTGAATTTTCCCCGTTTTCAACCAAAAAATAGATGATGTTTTGCAAAGCTTTTTCGGTGCTGATAGTTGAATTGGATTCGTAAGGTTCCCATTGTTTTACCTCAGGGTGAAAAGGATTAAAACGCTTCTCTTCCAGTTGAACACCAATCCAGTAAAGGCTCTCAACAGATCGGACCGATGTTGTACCAATGGCAATAATATTTTCAGGTTCTTCAATAAAAGAGCGCAGCACATCGATTGAAATTTCAACCTGCTCGTGGTGCATTTTATGCCCTGAAATAGTATTCGATTTTACCGGTTGAAAAGTGCCGGCGCCAACATGTAATGTAATTTCGCGGCGTGCAATATTTTTATTTATAAGCTGCGAAAAAACATGCTCGGTAAAATGTAATCCGGCAGTTGGAGCAGCCACCGACCCGTCAATTTTTGCATAAACGGTTTGGTACGTTTCTTCGTCCGATTCTTCCGTTTCACGATTCAAATAGGGTGGAATGGGTAACTGTCCGATATGTTCAATAATCTCAGAAAAATGCAGTCCGCCATTCCAGATAAAACGAATATGAAATGTATTTCCTTCCTGAGATAGTTTTGCTGCTGTGAGCGTAATTTTTTTCCGTTAATTTCAAATGAATGATTTAAAAATCCATCCTTCCATTTCTTTGAATTTCCAACCATGCACTTCCAGGTTATTTCTTCTGTTTGCTGAAATGCAATTTGGTAATCAGCCGGATCGATTGGTTCTAAACAAAAGACTTCAATTTTAGCTCCGGTTTCTTTTCTGAAAAACAAACGCGCATGAATTACACGGGTATTATTAAAAACCAGTTGCGCATTTTCTGGTAGGTAATCGATGCAATTTTCAAAAACATCTTCATCAATAACACCATTTTTCCAGATTAATAATTTCGATTTATCGCGCTGTGGTAATGGATACTTTGCAATTTTCAAATCGGGCAAATCGTAAGTGAAATCGGTAATTTTTATGTCTTTGTATGAACTCAATATCTCGTTTTTAGTGGGGGCAAAAGTAATATTTTTCTCTATTCTTATAGATCAATTTATATTTTGGGAGGCAGCCAATGCTAATTTAACTTTCGAATTTGTTAAAGGCTAAAGCCCATTTTATATAATGTCTTTAACCCCAGGCTTAAGCCTGGGGTAATTGAGAAATACACCAATTGGCTTTAGCCATTAATTTGGTATTTTACACAAATTCGTATTAAAATCTTTTCAGCGGCTTCTTTATTTTTGGTGTACATTTGCCTAAAATTTTGTTTATGATAAAAATAGGGGATAAAGTAAGATTTTTGAATGATGTTGGCGGTGGAGTGGTTACTGGTTTTGTAAATAAAACAATGGTGAATGTGGAAGATCAGGATGGTTTTGAAGTTCCATACCCGATAAACCAATTGGTAAACCTGAGTGAAGCAGAGCGGGCAGAAAAAGGAGAGATTGCAAAACCAGTTGAAAAACCCGATGAGAATGAGCTGCAAGTGACTGCAGTTCAGAAGCAGGGAATGAAACTGGCGGGAAAAGATTCGCCGGATTTTTATTTCTGTTTAGTTCCTGATGATCCTAAAAATCCGCTGGGAAGCGAAACAAAGTTGTGGTTGGTAAACGATAGTAATTTTTCGGTTCTTTACAATTATTTCCATTTTCGTGATGAAAAATATGAAAGGATAAAATATGGTTCGGTTCCATCTAATTCAAAAGAAATATTGGCAAGTATTGATCAGAATGATTTAACCGATCTGCCTGATTTTGTCTTTCAAATAATTTATTCCTCTGAAACTGACAAGGATTTGCATCCGGTTGTAACAAAAAAAATTAAGGTTAGTCCGGTTAAATTTTATAAGGAGAAGAGTTTTCAACCCAATGTATTTTTTAGTAAAAATGCAATGGTACTTCAAATTACACCTAATATTTTTGCCACCGAAGTCGACAAACTAACAGAAGAAGATTTAATAAAAGTAGTTGAGCAGAAATCGGAACAGAAAGCTGAGGAGAAAAAAATAAAAAAACAAACACCCGAAGTTGTTGAAGTTGATTTACACATTAACATGATGATGGATAATGCTTACGGGTTAAGTAAACTTGATATGCTTCAGTTGCAGAAAGACAGAGTAGAATCTGAGATGAGGTCTGCAATACAAAATGGTGCCAGGAAAATTATCTTTATTCACGGTGTTGGGCAGGGTGTTTTAAAGCAGGAGATTGCCAAATTGCTGAAGTCAAAGTTCCCCAGGTACCAATTTCACGATGCATCGTTTCAGGAGTATGGGTATGGCGCTACAATGGTGATGTTGAGGAAAGGATGATTATTAAGGATGATTATTAAGGATGAATGATTAATTGGAAGGATAAATAATACGGATGAAGGATGCATTGGAATGATAAATAATAAGGATTAATGATAAATAATAAATAATAAGGATTAATGATAAATGGCTGAGATGTGTTATTTTGCAAGATATTAACCACTTAAACATTTATAATCGAGAAAGAAAGGGACCTGAAAAAACGCACGAAGAAATTATGTATTGACTGTATTAATCTAACTAAAGAATTGCCGAATACATATTTGGGAAATCATATTAAAGGACAATTAATTAGATGTTCATCTTCTGTAGCAGCAAATTACAGGGCAGCAAATCTTGCACAATCAACGGCATCATTTGTATCTAAACCCAGTATTGTAATTGAAGAAGCTGACGAATCAGGATTTTGGTTGGAATTAATTGCTGATCATGATCTTATACAATCAGACGAAAGAAAAAATCTTGAAAAAGAAGCCGCGGAGCTAACGGCAATATTTGTTTCAACCAGAAAAAAATTACAAAACCGCAAATTCAATTAATCATTAATCAATAATCGTTCATCCTTTCTCCTTAAAATTAATCCTTTTCCTTACTTTTGCACCGGCAAACCGCTTTATCGTTCCCGACATTTGTCGGGAGAGGAAAGTCCGGGCAACGCAGGGCACCGTGCTTCTTAGCGGGAAGATCTTTGAAAGGGGATAGCAACGTAACAGAAAATGACCACCTTGATTTGGCGCGTCCATTTTAGGGAACGGGTGAAAAGGTGCGGTAAAAGCGCACCGGTGGTGGTGGCAACATCATCAGCCGTACGTCTCACGGGTTGCAAAGCCATGTATATCCTGATTGTTTGCCGCTGTTGCGGTACAGCAAAACGGCCCGTTTTGTTCTTAACGCACAAGAGAGTCAGGAGGGGTAGGCTGCAGGATCACGACAGTGATGTCGTGACTAGATAAATGATAAAGCCCTGATAGCTATCGGGGACAGAACCCGGCTTACAGGTTTGCCTTTTTAAAATTCAGCGTACAGAATTAAGTTGTATGCTGATTTTTTTTGCGCCATGCTTTAGCTTGGCGAGGGTTTATTAATCATGATCAGGCTTTAGCGTTTAATTTTGCATTTGTTATTTCAATTAAAGGCTAAAGCCAACCTTGCAATAATTTTTACTTCACCGGGCTAAAGCCACGATGTAAGTGTTATCTTTCTAAAAGCTCTTTTTTATTTTTAAGTTGTTAATCACTGTGCACTTTTTTGCCACAAAATCACCAAATCACAAAAGGTCACTAATTTTTTTCTTAAAACTGTTAACTGCCTGCCCGACTGGGCCGTTCAGGCGGGCGACTGAATACTGCCTACTTATTCTTTCAATTTCACCAGCATCAATACCGGGTTATCGTTTTCGTCGAGGCTATTTGCCAGTTGTTCCAGTTGTTTTTTCTTTTCGGGGTATTTTGGGGTGGAGTTTTTGAATTTATTAGAAGATGTATAAGTTTTAAGAATAAAAGGTTGTATGAGTGATGCCAAAAAAACCTTCCCTTCTATTTCGCAACAGACTTCTGGTAAAAAGGGTAATCCGCTATCTATATTATTAGGGATCCCATCTTCCTTGTCTTTTAGTTGAATGGTTTTTGCACTTCCAGTATTCTTATCAATTAAAGCCAAATACAGGTTATTATCAAAAAAATACTCAAGTACAAAAAAACTACCTGAGTCAATTATATTATAAGGATCAAAATATTTGGGCATGTTCTTTAATAAGTTCTCAACATTTTTATACGGTTCATCAGTTATTGGAAGTCTGAAATCACCTTTTGCAATTAATCCCATTGGTTTATATTTAAAATCAGAAGTTATTAAAAATATGGTGTCCTTAAATTCGTCCCAGTATCCCAGATTTTTTCCTGTTTTGAAGAGACCCCCTCGGCCACCTATACGACCTTTAAATTCCAGGTATGAATTTTTCTTTTCAGAAATTTTGTTTCCAAGAGTATCCAAAACAATCCAGTCATGATCACCTCTTCCCATGTTAAAATATTGCGCAAATACCAGTGATGAATTAAAGAATTCTATATCACTTAACATGAAGCCATCTTCGTCTTTTGGCAACTTAATAGCTCTGGCATAAACTCCATTTTTTGAATAAACCTGAACATTACTCATCTTTTGATCCATGACATAAACGGTCCCATTATCCGGATTGATAGCAAATGACATACAATATAAATACTCATTTGGTCCTCTTCCAATATTACCATACTTCACATCTAAATTCCCATCTTTAGTAAACCGGACTACACCAATATCTTTTATAGATGCATACAAAAAACCATTAATTATCTTAAAGTTATATGTTAAACCGAATGGGAATTGGTTGTCTAATGGAATATATGAAATATCGTCAGCAATTTCAGATAAAAGAATTTTACTTTCAGTATAAGTTCTGGGGTCTATAGTAATTATTTCTTCTGTTTTAAGTTCAGTACTATTGCACGAAAAAAGCATAAAAGCCAATAGTATTAAAACAATCATTTTTGTTGTCATTGTATTTTATTTTTTCAATTTCACCAGCATCAAAACCGGGTTATCATTTTCATCGAGGCTGTTTGCCAGTTGTTCCAGTTGCTTTTTCTTTTCGGAGAGTTTACAATCCCGAAGGGATGAAATTATTATAGCCAAAAATTTCATTACCGAAGTAAACCCTGAAAGGGTGACATTTTTATTCGTTCCATTCAAATAAATGTTTATCATCGTTTTTCTATTTCACCCTTTCATGGTTTTGGTTATTTTGTATTTTGTTTTTTATAATCATGTCATCCCTTCGGGATTAGTTTTATTCTTTCAGTTTCACCAGCACCAAAACCGGGTTATCGTTTTCACTAATACTTTTCAGTTTGAGAACTTGTTCGGGAAGTTGATCCAATTTATCTGAATTATTCTTAAACCACTCTGTAATTTGCAATGCTTCAATAATTCCAATCCAAGTGTCATTTGAATTTACAGATTTAGGGGTAAAATTGATAAAATTGTCGATGTCATTTTTAATGCCCTCATTAATTGGCGCAACGATAAGATTTTGATCTTCTTTTGAATATAATCCTATATGTCTTTCACTATTGATAAAATAATCAAAGCAGAGAAACCGATTTGATTCTTTTATATTTCGAGGTGTAATTATTTTGTCTGGTTTACTTGCTAAGCCTTCTTTCATTTTATAACTATACAAGTATTTGCCGCTGTTAATAATCAAATGCGGGACCAGTACAGAATCCTGTACACTGAAAACTGTATCGTTAAAAATTTCTTTAAAATACAAATGATTATCAAAGGTATAAAAGTCTGACTCACCGGTTGAAAATGAAGTTACCTCATGATGATCAAAAACATTTTTGTTTGGAATTATAAATTCGGGTGAGCTGTTATTTTTACGGACAGCCATAATAAGCTTCTTTTCATCACCGGTAATATTTGTAAAATAGCAAAACACCATATTGTTGTACGCAAAAAAATCGGTTGGCAATGATGGGGTTTCTAAACTACCGTCATAATCTGGGATTTGAATTTCATTTACCAATTCGTTTTGTAAAGAGTATTCAAAAATTTGGCTACCAGTGCCACGAAAAAATATAGTTTTATTTATTGGATCAACAATACGCATCGTTGAACGGTATTCGCCCGGTCCTCTTCCCTGGCGTGCAACCCGATATTTAAATTTTCCTGTTTCCGTTTCAAAAATCAGGCATTCATTAAATGTTTGCACGATGATATTGCCACTCATAATTTGTGCTGAAGGAGAATTTCCTACCAGGCAATTTTCGTTGGTTTCAAGCGGAATGTATTCAATGCTTTCAATAAAATCGGAACACTTAATTTCAGAAGGTGAGCTAACCGCTGATTCAAGATCAATTATCGGAATTACTTTTTCTGAATTTTTGTTACAATTACTGAATCCTATTAAAACTGCCATGAAAATTATAATTTGTTCAAACCTTTTCACCATAATTTTTGTGTTTTATAATTTATATTATTATTCTTTCAAATTCACCAGCATCAAAACCGGGTTATCATTTTCATCGAGGCTATTTGCCAGTTGTTCCAGTTGTTTTTTCTTTTCGGGGTATTTTGGGGTGGAGTTTTTGAATTTATCAGAAGATGTATAAGTTTTAAGAATAAAAGGTTGTATGAGTGATGCCAAAAAAACCTTCCCTTCTATTTCGCAACAGACTTCTGGTAAAAAGGGTAATCCGCTATCTATATTATTAGGGATCCCATCTTCCTTGTCTTTTAGTTGAATGGTTTTTGCACTTCCAGTATTCTTATCAATTAAAGCCAAATACAGGTTATTATCAAAAAAATACTCAAGTACAAAAAAACTACCTGAGTCAATTATATTATAAGGATCAAAATATTTGGGCATGTTCTTTAATAAGTTCTCAACATTTTTATACGGTTCATCAGTTATTGGAAGTCTGAAATCACCTTTTGCAATTAATCCCATTGGTTTATATTTAAAATCAGAAGTTATTAAAAATATGGTGTCCTTAAATTCGTCCCAGTATCCCAGATTTTTTCCTGTTTTGAAGAGACCCCCTCGGCCACCTATACGACCTTTAAATTCCAGGTATGAATTTTTCTTTTCAGAAATTTTGTTTCCAAGAGTATCCAAAACAATCAAGTCATGATCACCTCTTCCCATGTTAAAATATTGCGCAAATACCAGTGATGAATTAAAGAATTCTATATCACTTAACATGAAGCCATCTTCGTCTTTTGGCAACTTAATAGCTCTGGCATAAACTCCATTTTTTGAATAAACCTGAACATTACTCATCTTTTGATCCATGACATAAACGGTCCCATTATCCGGATTGATAGCAAATGACATACAATATAAATACTCATTTGGTCCTCTTCCAATATTACCATACTTCACATCTAAATTCCCATCTTTAGTAAACCGGACTACACCAATATCTTTTATAGATGCATACAAAAAACCATTAATTATCTTAAAGTTATATGTTAAACCGAATGGGAATTGGTTGTCTAATGGAATATATGAAATATCGTCAGCAATTTCAGATAAAAGAATTTTACTTTCAGTATAAGTTCTGGGGTCTATAGTAATTATTTCTTCTGTTTTAAGTTCAGTACTATTGCACGAAAAAAGCATAAAAGCCAATAGTATTAAAACAATCATTTTTGTTGTCATTGTATTTTATTTTTTCAATTTCACCAGCATCAAAACCGGGTTATCGTTTTCATCGAGGCTATTTGCCAGTTGTTCCAGTTGTTTTTTCTTTTCGGGGTATTTGGGGGTGGAGTTTTTAAAGGCATCGCTTTCAACGTACTGTTTTAATTCATAAGCATCAATCCATGACAAAACGGTGTTATCATCTTTATTCATTTTAAGATGAATATTTGGTCCACCATCCCAGTCGTTTATTATTCCTTCTGTGTCATTAAATTCGACCAATTTGTCGGATGATTTATTATAAACTAAAGCCCTGGAATTACTAAAATCGTCATAACGATATCTGTAAAATAAATAATTATTCGTTTCGAATAAATCGGTAGGTATTAGGATTTTATTTATTGTTTCTGCTAATTTTTCAGGATTTAAATCCATTTCCCGGTTGATTTTTGTTCGAACCTCAGGTGTAAATTGTTTATCCCCGGAATTTAAAATCATTTCAGGAATCATTTGCTCACCGTCCATATAAAACAAGGTATCTGAGCATGCCTCCTTAAGACGTAAATGATTGCCAAACTGATATATTAAACACTCACCAGGTATATAAAACTTTCCGCGCTTGAAATAAAATTTATTTTTATAATTTTTAAGAATTGTACCGTTGGCATCCATTAACTGTATATTTACAGTATCATTTTCCGCCGGGTTAAAGAAGTATGCTAGTATATTTTTTTCGTTTGTTTCAAATTTGTATAAATATCGTTTTGTTAAATCTAACGACCGGATGTATTTTCCATCAGGAGAATACGCCAGTAGTTGATCATTTCTGGGGCCTTGAATCAAAATTTCGTACGAATCGGGATTAACTACAAAATCCAAAATAGACCTGTATTCGCCAGGACCCGCTCCTTTTTTGCCAACCTGATTTAGGATTTTCCCATTCTCATCGAATCGGAGAAATTTAAATTTGTTGTCCAAAACAAAATATTGACCATTAACGAAAACCACCTTTTTGATTGATGATAACAGAGAATCATTATCCAATGGGAGATAAGTAATATCATCCGCAATCTCAGAAATATTAAGTTCTCTTTTTTCGGCATCGAGCACATTAATAGTCTTAATTTCAGTAAGTTGTTGTTGTTCTGCGCAGGAAAAACAGATAACAGTTAGAATGATCAATACCATTGATTTGAATTTATAAGTTGTGTTCATTGTTGAATTAATTATTGGTTTTCAAATGAGTTTAATTTTATTGAATCCATCAATCTCTCAGTTTTGCAATCATCACCACAGGATTATCAGTTTCTTTTAAATTTGATAGGTTTTGAAGATTTGGTGGGAGTTTGGCAGCTTTTTTCGGGTTTTGTTCCATCCATAGTTTTATTTCGAAAGCTTCGCGGGAACCTATTATTTCGTTATTGTTATTTGCTGAATAGAATTGAAAAGGAATAAAACCATCAATATCATTTTCAATGCTATTTGTTGTTTTATTAACTACCATATTATTTTTTTCCTTATCAAAAATGCCGAAGTAATAACCTTCTCCACTCTGTAATCGCAATAATAAAAATCTATTGGTTTCAGAGATGCCTTGTATAAAGCCAGAGCCTTCTAAAACATAACGTGGTATCAGGTTCTCCAATGAAACACAAAATATGGTATCACTATTTCTTTCAAAAAAATTTAAACGGCTATCATGTTTATAAAATAAACAGTTCCATTTTAATATGGTTAATCCATTTTTATTTAAGTCCCAATCGAAAGTTTTGTATTGTGGATATGTTGTTATACGATGGTTGCTTTCATTAAAAATAATAAGTTTTGTCTTTTGTTTTCCATTTATATTCCATACATGGCCAACAAAACAGGTATCGTTTAATGGGGCTATTGAAGTTATTATCTCTCCAAAATCGGAGTTTTGTAAATCCGGTTCTTTTGTATTTGAATAAGCGGTTATTTTATCTACTAATTTCCCGGAAGAATTATACCTGAAATAGATCTGGTTCTCCCAACTATCTAAATAAAAGAGATCATTTTTTTCGTCGTATGGATAAGAATAAACTGTGTTTTGATACCCTCCAGGATCTCTTCCATAATGCCCTATTTCACGTAAATATTTTCCGGTTTCACGATCGAAAACAGAAATTTTTTGATTCGTGAAAACAATTATTTCTGAATCATTAGAATAAAAGCGAGGATTGTTACCGATCAAACATTTTTCATTTGTTTCCAGCGGAATATATTCAATATCTCCGTCGATAATTTCACTTAGCTCAACATCTTGATTGGTTTCTATAGCTTCTGCAATTTTTACAGTTTGGATCGCATCTTCAGGGGTTGTTTTTTGTGTATTACAACTAAAAAACAAAATCATTAAAATAACTGTCGCGGCTTGTTTAATTAATTGAATCGAAGGTAGTAGATCAATTTTCGATGAATTGAGGTTCTTTAATATAGAGCCGAAGGTTTTATTGCTTTTCATTGGATTTTAATTTTGTTTTTTTCTATTTAATTCATTCCTTCAATTTTACCAACATTAAAACAGGGTTATCGTTTTCATCCATATTGTTGGCCAGTTGTTCCAGTTGTTTTTTCTTTTCGGGGAATTTGGGTATGGAGTTTTTGAATTCGTCAGAAGCTACATCATTTTTAAGTTCAAACGGGTTTATTAAAACTGCGATATACTCTGAACCGTTTTCAACAAAATAGTAATATCCCCTTGAATTGAGAGTCAGAGGTAATCCTCCATCTAAGTCATTTTTAATGCTAGCTGTGTATTTTAAAAAGCCGTCTTTATCGGGTTTAAACGCTTGGTATGTTCTTTTGGTTTTTTTATCAATCAAAAGAATTGCTTCTTTATCATGATAACCGTACCTCAGGAATATGAAATTTTTTGATTCGAACATTGAAAATGGTCGAAAATAATCAGGCATTTTTTCACGTATTAAATTAACCGCCAGTCCTTCTTTGGGCCAGCGATAAACACCCTGCGAAAATAGATATGCGGCTTTTGCTTTTAAATCCGTCGAGACAGAAAAAATGGTATCGTTTAAAAAATTACCATAAAATAATTTGTTCTCAAACTTGTAGGTGAATCCAGGAATTACAAATTGTGAAGGATGGTAAAATCGTTGTTTTTTAGAAACCATGTTCCCCAGGGTGTCAAGGATAATCCAGTTGTATTTAAGATCTCCATCTGACCCTGAAAAAGGCAGGAAAAGATAAGGGCCATTCATTAATATTTCTCGGGGATTAGTATATGTATACTTTTCAAACGGTATGTCCCTAAGGAATTTTCCTTCGAAAGTATACACCATAATTTTGTATTTATCTATAATATAAATTCGTTTACTATTTTCATCAACTGTAAAATAGTTTCCATACAGATATTCTCCGGGGCCTCTACCTTTGCTCCCGATAGTTGAAAGGTATTTGCCTTTCCTGTCAAATTGTATAACCCCGGTATTTTGTGCGCTAAGAAAGATCCCATTTTTAATTATCCTTATTGAATATGTCCCTCCAATTGGGAAAGTATTTTCCAATGGGATGTACTTAATATCGTTTGCTATATCTGAAAGAGTAAATATATCTTCAGAAAATTTTTCTGGGTTAATCACGTAAAGGCTATTCTCATTCTGTGAATTACATGAATAAAAAATTAGCAGTAATATGAAGAGCGAAAAGTATTTCATTGCGGTAATTTTATTCTTTAAGTTTCACCAACATCAACACCGGGTTATCATTTTCATTGAGGCTGTTTGCCAGTTCCAATAATTCATTTGAAGGTGATTTTGAGTTTTCTCCCAATATTTTAGTTTTCAGTTCAAAAGCTTCAGCAAAATCAATATAGGTATTGTCGTTCATCTTGTATTTTGGAACAAACGGCAGACCGTTATCAATATCATTCACAAAACCATAAGAATTTGCCGCAGTTGCCTCTTTTGTTTCTTTATTGAACAAAATTAGTGGAGGATTTTCATACGTTCTGACTATTCCTGGCATAAGTCTTATAATCATATATTTATCGGATTCAAGAATGGAAGAGAATGCCAGTTTATTTTGGGCAGTATTCATATCATTACCACCTGTCCCAACTGTACCTCTTGCAGGTCTCGAGAAGTCGCTGGGGAATAAGTATTTTCCAATTGCAATTATTCCATGAGGTTCAAGTTTTTTAGCGGTAATTCTATAAACTGTGTCGTTGTAACTCTGAAGGCAATAAAACGCTTTGTTATACTGATAAACCGGTCCTGCACCTATACTCCAGTCTCCGGTTTCTGTGACACGATTTTTGTACGTTGCAATGGGGTTAAAATCAAAGTCAGTTATTTGAATGTATGAATCAATTCCTGTCGGATTAAATTCAGTATAGTTAGCAACTATTTTGTCAGGTTCCCAAAAATTGAAATCAGCGCTATGTAGTCCAATTTCAATTCTTTTCTGAAAGTTTCCGGTGGTATCAAATTTTAAAATGCTTCTATTTCGAAAGTCAGTAATATATATAGAATTTGCACTTTCTGCTACAACAAATTCTGGTGCATTACCATATTCTCCCGGGCCATTTCCTAGTTTTCCTATTTGTCGGATAAATTTTCCATCAGGTGTAAATTTGAGAACCTTTTCCATATCTGAAACATAAATGGCAGAAGATGTCTTCACAATTTTAATTATGTATCCAAGAAGTCCTTTGGGGTTAGTTTCCAAAGGAATGTAAGTAATACTCTCTGCTATTTCAGAAAGTGGAATATCCTTTTGGGTTTCGATTGCAGCAGGCACATCAATATGGAAGAATTCTGATTCCTCTTTTTTTTCATTTTTCGATTGGCAGGCTGTAAATACAGTAAAAGCCAATAAAATATACAAGTGTTGTTTTAGTTTCATAATTTTAGTTTGAGTATTTTATAATATTTATTCTTCCAATTTCACAAGCATCAAAACCGGATTATCGTTTTCATTGAGGCTGTTTGCCAGTTGTTCCAGTTCCTTTTTCTTTTTGGGATATTTCGGAATGGAGTTTTTGAAAGTTTCTGAAGCTATATGTGCTTTTAGTTCTAATGGATTAATCCAATTAATAATCGTATTATTATCCAAAGTAGTTTGAGGATAAAAATTTAATCCACCATCAAAATCATTAATAATTCCTTCGTTTAGATTTATTAGGAACTTCGACTTTCCATCAAAAGAACCAATAAAACCAAATCCATCATCATGGTAAATGAATTCCGAGTAATCATAATTTCCAAACTGAAATAATTTAATTTCTCTACTGTGGTTGAACGCTATTTCTCTAACTGTTTTATCATTTATTATTTTCTCCCTTGCCTCTACTGATAATGTTGTTCCGCCATGGTCCAAAATAAACGCCGGTGTAAATTCATTGTTTTTGAAAGTAAAAACGGTATCCGAATAGATTTCTTTGGTGTACAAGTTTCCATCAAAGCTATACATTAAATATTCTTCAAGAAAACCATTTGGGTAAGTTATGTTTTTGTATTTATATTTTTCGGGAAATTCTTTTGTTATATTCCCTTTTTTATCGACCCGGACAACGGTATTATTAATATTTCCAGTTCCTCCATAATTATCCCGCCAACAAAATATTCCTTCATCCATATAAAATATTTTTCTTGTTCTAACCAGGGCAGGTATTGTATTAAGGAATTTACCGTTTAATGAATAAACGTATATATCAGGTTGTTCAATAGGAAGAATAAAAACCTGCTGTTCCTGATTGTCGATAGTATAATCTGAAGGCAATCTGTATTCGCCGGGCCCCCTGCCTGTCTTTCCGATTTTATTGATAAACCTGCCGTCGAATCCAAACCGGTAAATTTGCCCGCTATTATCCAATATTATGAAAGAATTTTCAGCTGATTTAAATTCACGAATTATAGATATTAAACAATTGGTATCGGTTTGCAAGGGAATGTATTGAATGTTATCCACTCCCAGATCGGATAATTTTGCTTTCGATTTTTCGTTTAAATTTTGTAAATCAAAAACAACCAAATTATTTTTGATATTGGCTTTTTTGTTTTGGCACCCAATAAAAAGTGAAATTGCAATAATAAGCGTAAATATTTTCATAGTCTGTTAACTTACTCTTTCAATTTCACCAGCATTAAAACCGGGTTATCGTTTTCATCGAGGCTGTTTGCCAGTTGTTCCAGTTGTTTTTTCTTTTCGGGGTATTTACAATCCCGAAGGGATGAAATTATTGTAGCCAAAAGTTTCAATCCCGAAACAAACCCTGAAAGGGTGACATCTTCAATCATACCATTCAAATAAATATTCATTGTTGTATTCCAATTCAAATTTTTTAAGAAAATCCAGGTATTCTTCCCTGAATGTTTTTCTTTTATGATGTTTTTCCTGGTTTAAAATGTAATCGTAAACATTTTGAATTTGTGAGTGCGAATAGGAGAATGCACCGTAACCTTCCTGCCATTGAAATTTTCCTTTTACAAACCGACGTTCATTTATAAATTTTGATGAATTATTCATAATATCTCTTACCAAATCAGAGATAGCCATCGACGGTTTCAATCCAACATATGCATGAATATGATCGGGCAAACCGTTAACAATGATTGATTTATGTCCTTTCCCCGTAATAATACCGGCAATATATTTATGCAATTCGTCGCGCCACTGCATAGAAATAATATTTTCATGGCCTTTAACTGCAAAAACTATTTGAATGTATAATTGTGTATATGTACCACTCATTTGATTATTATTTCACCCCTGCGGGGTTTTGGTTTGTATTTATAATTCATTCTATAATCATATCATCCCTTCGGGATTTTTACTCTTTCAATTTCACCAACATTAAAAACAGGGTTATCATTTTCATCTGGTTTATTCATTGTGTCGTACCCAAACTTCTTTTATTTTTTGTCCGCTGGATAAAACTCCCGATAAATACATGAATTCATTATCAATTTTAATCGTGAATTTTTGCTCGTTGTTTGTATAATCTTTCATTCCAGTTCCGCCATATTCAATAAATTCATTATAGCTGTTGCCTTTCAAATTATAGATGCCACCTGCTGAATCTTCAACCTGGTTATTTTCCGATTTTATATCTATCCAGCAAAAACTATTGTCTTTTATGAATTTGATGCGATCGGTTTGAGAGGAGGCTTTTTCTAATGAATTGCCGCCCCAATAGTTGTAAGAAACCAGTTTCCATGTTCCCTGGATATCCGTTTTTGAGTAACTATTGTTCACTGAGGAAGTAGCTTCTGTAAATGACGAAAATGAAAATACAAGAATAAAAGCCAAAGTAGCCAGCGCCAGAAGTTTCCATTTTAACGATTGTTTTTTTCGAGGGCTGTTCATCATGTCGATGCGTTTTTTAACCTGTCTGTGGTTAAAGCTGTTAACCATCGCAAACCGTTTCGCTCCAACACTTTTCTCGATGATCAGAAGTTGGTATTGTACTGAATTTACACCAGATTTCAACGTATAACTATCGGCCTGGAATTCGTGGATATGTTTCAAATCTTTTATCAGCAAATAAACCACCGGATTGAACCAGAAAATGATTTTGAGTATTTCAAGAAGAACCAGGTCGTAATAATGTTTCAACCTAATATGTGCCAACTCGTGGTTAAAAATGCAGGATTTATGTTCGTTGTAATCTTTTTTTGAAATAATAACCGACTTCATAAATGTAAAACTGGGAATCTCTTCATCTACAATTACCAAATGGAAATCATCCATGGACTGAACCGTTGCCTTTCGGAAAACTTTTGAAATTGCAATAATGTTGCGGATCAAAATCATGAGTGATATAAGAACGCCGCTTAAATAGAAAAAAAACAGGACATTAATGACAGAATGGGTGCGGGCATTAATATCAGGAGCGAATTCATCAATCACCGGGAAATTCATTACTGTTTCTCCGATATTTTGTACCGGTAAATTTTTAGCCTGATCAATTTCAACCGGAATGTTGCGAACGGCCTCCATTGAGTCAATAATCTTTGTGGCAAGCGGCATCTGTATTTGAGGGATCAATAACGAAAACGACAGGATGGATAAAAGCACAATCCGGTTGATATTAAAATCGGCATCTTTTTTAATCAGTAACATGCTGATCATATAAAATGCAACGATTGATATCGTCGATTCAATAATATAAATCAGAAAACTATTCATCTTTTTTTTGTTTAGCGTTCAAAACCTTTTGAATTAATTCCTGAATTTCCTCAACAGTTATTTTTTCTTCTTTCACGAACATGGAAACTACCGAGGCATAAGAATGGTCGAAGTACTTGTTTACCATTTTTTTCATGGTGTTTTTGCTAAATTCTTCGCGTGAGACGAGAGCAAAATAGCGATAAGTATTTCCATATTGCTTATGGCCGACAAAACCTTTGTCTTCCAGCAAACGCACAAGCGTAGAAACGGTATTGTAATGTGGTTTTGGCCCTGCAAGCATCTCAATAATTTCCCTGACAAAAAGGTCACCTTTCTCCCAGAAAAGTTCCATGATTTCTTCTTCGCGTTTTGTTAAATGTTTCATTTGTTTTGTATTTAATGAATTGAGGTTTAAATATAACTAAAAACTTTAGTGATGCAACTAAGCAGTTTAGTATTTTGTTGTAATTTGTAAAATGCATTCATACAGAATGTTGTGCGAGGGTGAGATGCAGTTTTTAAAATTTAAGAGTAGAGGTAAAATGGCTTTGTATATTTACAAATTGTAATGTTGGCTAATGTCGTTTAGATAGTAAAAACAGACTTCGACTACGCTCAGTCTGACCGTCTCCCTGAGTCCCGCCTCAGGCGGGAAAGGGTGTTTGAAATATTTTTCCTTAAATTTCATCCTTTGCTAAACAACATTGATACATATCTATAAAAAGTTACATGTTGATAGTTCGAAAATTATCAATGGATAATAAATATTAAACTAACCCCGACATTTATGTCGGGGATAATATAAGGAAATTAAGATCGGGCTTTAGCCCTTAATACAAGGATGTTGGACTAAAGTACTGACGTTGACATATATCTAATCTCCGGCATTTACAGACTGTTTGAAAACACAAATTTTTTCACCGTGGCTTCAGCCCGGCGG
Source organism: uncultured Prolixibacteraceae bacterium (assembly GCA_963849775.1). Classification (GTDB taxonomy): domain Bacteria; phylum Bacteroidota; class Bacteroidia; order Bacteroidales; family Prolixibacteraceae; genus Draconibacterium. The sequence continues at coordinate 174,620 of CAWKIX010000041.1, forward strand.
TTAAAATCATATTAGCAAATTTCAGGCTTTAGCCTTTAAGGTGCTGAAAATTAAAGGCTAAAGCCTACCTTCATTCAAAATGAATTCACCGGGTTAAAACCCGGTGCAAAAATTAATTACTTATCCTCCCGTGAATGCCGGAGTTATTGATTTTTAAAGTATCCAGTTTATGACGGTGTAGATGAAGAATATAAATTCCTGATAAGGTATTAAATACGATAATCGTTTAATTTTTTAACGAACCGGATAAATTTTGTTTGCAGCCAGGTAATCCAAAATGGCATCCAGATTTCTTTCATTTTCTTCCGGATTAAAAACCAACATAGCATCGGTTGGCGCTTCGTATTCCAAGTCAACACCCGGCAGACCTTTTGTTTTTCCCTGATCCATCAGTAAGTATAATTCAGGTTTATTGTTTTTGCAATAATCGAGCGTTGCATCCATGTAAACCATGTGAAAGCAGTCTTTACCAATAATTTCGGCAATTTGTTTGCGCAACGAGCTATTGCGTGAAATAAACGAGCAAATCGCAATAATTCCCTGGTCATTTAACATTTTGCAAATATGTGCCACACGGCGCAGGTTTTCAGCCCTGTCGGCCGGGGAGAAGTCAAGCTCACGACTCAGACCTGAGCGAACCGAACTGCCATCAATTAAAACAGCAACAGCGCCATTTTCAAATAATTTTTTCTCGAGGCTGAAAGCCAGCTCATTTTTACCTGAACCGTGTAAGCCGGTGATCCAGATTGTTTCGCCTTTCTGGTTGTATTTCTGTTCATAATCAGCACGGTGAATCAACGATTTACCCATGGCAATTTTTTCGCGGTCGGTATCGGTTATTCTCGACGGCAGGTTTTTGCTTTCCAACCTGTCGATGATCATTCCAACTGCGCAGGTATTATGCGTTACCGGGTCAATCAAGATAAATGAACCGGTTTGTTTGTTCTTTTTATAAGGATCGAAAAACAGCGGTTTTGTGGTAGTTATTACCACACGCCCAATTTCATTTAAATTGAATTTTTCAATGCTCTGTTTTTCAAGCGTATTTACATCAACTTTATATTTTACCTCATCGATGCGGGCTTTTGTATTATTATTTGCCTGTTTTATGTAAAATTGAGTAGAAAGATTCATTGGAGTTTCGTCCATCCAAACCAACATCGCTTCAAACTGGCGTTCAATTCTTGGTAAATTGTCAGGATGTACAAGCATGTCTCCACGCGAAATATCAATCTCGTCTTCCAATGTAACGGTTACCGATTGGGGCGGATATGCGTATTCCAATTCGCCGTCATAAGTTACAATCGATTTTACTTTCGACTTTTTTAAAGAGGGGAGAACCATCACTTCGTCGCCTTTGGAAATAATGCCCGACGCAACCGAAGTTGAAAATCCACGGAACTTAATATCGGGGCGTAAAACATACTGAACCGGGTAACGCAGGTCATTGAAGTTTCTGTCGCTGCTAATGTGCACCGTTTCCAAAAACTCAAGCATTGAAGGACCGTGATACCAGGGCATCCTTTCTGACGTTTCAACAACATTATCGCCTTTTAACGCTGAAATTGGGATGAAACGAACATCGGGAATATCTAGCTGGGCAACAAAATTTTCGTAATCTTTTCTGATCTTTTCAAAAACTTCTTCACCAAAATCAACCAAATCCATTTTATTGATTGCAACAACCACATGTTTTATGCCTAATAAATTGGCTAAATAAGTGTGCCTCTTGGTTTGAGTTATTACACCGTAACGAGAATCGATAAGAATAATCGCAAGATTTGCAGTTGAACCACCGGTAATCATATTCCGTGTGTACTGTTCATGTCCGGGAGTGTCAGCAATTATAAATTTCCGTTTCGCAGTAGAAAAATAACGATATGCCACATCGATTGTAATTCCCTGCTCACGTTCGGCTTTCAATCCATCAAGCAAAAGCGCATAATCAATATCTTCTCCGGCATGACCAACACGTTTACTGTCGCGTTCCAATGCCGCCAGCTGATCTTCGTACAACATTTTACTATCAAACATCAAACGCCCAATCAGCGTTGATTTTCCATCATCAACCGATCCTGCAGTTAATAATCGGAGTAAATCTTTTTTTTGGTCCTGATCTAAGAATTCGAGAATATCTAATTTTTGTTCTGTCATTTTTCAATTCTGCTTTTTGTTATTTTGGAATGAGTTTCCTTCGTCGTTTCACTCCTCGGAAAACCGTGCAATAAAGTTCATTTGTGGTATGATTCCGCGAGGAACGAAGTGACGAAGCGGTCTCATGCCTCTCGCACGACCACTACTAGAAATATCCTTCTCTTTTTTTCTGTTCCATACTTGCTTCCTGGTCGAAGTCGATAACCCGGGTTGTTCTTTCAGAAACTGTAACAGTCATCATTTCTTCCACAATTTTTTCAATGGTATCTGCTTCCGATTCTACTGCTCCTGTTAAAGGATAACATCCAAGTGTGCGAAAACGTACCATTTTCATTTCGGCTTTTTCAGCAATTTCTTTAGGCATTCTTTCATCGTCAACCATAATCAGGTTTCCGTCCATATTAACAATGGGTCGTTCTTTTGCAAAATATAACGGAACAATTGGAATCTTTTCCAAACGAATATATTGCCAGATATCTAATTCTGTCCAGTTTGAAATAGGAAAAACGCGAATAGATTCACCTTTTTGAACACGGGCATTATAAATGTTCCAAAGTTCAGGACGTTGATTTTTGGGATCCCATTGATGAAATTTATCCCTGAAAGAGAAGATACGTTCTTTTGCACGCGATTTTTCTTCATCGCGACGGGCACCTCCAAAAGCTGCATCGAATTTATATTTGCTCAATCCGGCAAGCAATGCCTGGGTTTTCATAACATCGGTATGAACTTTACTTCCATGTGTAAAAGGTCCGACACCGGCTTTGAACCCTTCCATATTACTGTGAACAATCAAATCCCAGCCTTTTTCACGGGCATAATTGTCGCGGAATTCAATCATTTCTTTAAATTTCCATTTTGAATCGATATGCATTAAAGGGAATGGAACTTTTCCCGGATAAAAGGCTTTTTCTGCCAAGCCGAACCATTACTGATGAGTCTTTCCCAATTGAATAAAGCATTACGGGATTTTCGAACTCAGCCGCCACTTCTCGAATAATGTGGATTGCTTCGGCTTCAAGCTCCCGTAAGTTGCTTAGTGAATAATCTTTCATAAAAAAAACTTTTGCGTCTTTTTAACTTTATTTTTCGGAATGCAAAGATAAGATTTTTCTTTCAACCCGTTTGGGAATTGATGGTGAAGGAGATTTGTTTAGAAAAAAGTAACTTTAAAAATGCCAAAACAGAGGAATAAATAAGAGTGAAAGGATAAAGGCGATAAAATTTAAAGGAAGGCCGATTTTTACATAATCTTTAAACCGATAGTTTCCATAAGCCTGAACAATTAGATTGGTTTGATACCCGATTGGTGTTGAAAAACTTGCCGAAGCGGCAATTGCAATAGCAACAAAAAATGGTTTAGGATCAACATTCATTTGGTTGGCCGCTGCAGAGTGCAATGGGAAAAACTATGGCGGCGGCAGCATTATTGGTTATAATTTCAGTAAAAAGGGCTGTAATAATATATAGTGAGGCAAGAACACCGATTGGCCCAAGCGATTTGCTGAAATTAATTGTTGTACTGGCAATCGATTCGGCGGCACCTGAATTTTGCAGCGCTTTACTAATCGCAAATGCACACGCAATGGTTATCAATACATCCCAGCTTATTGCTTTTGTATATTTTTGATGAGGCATAATTTTCATCCATACCAATAAAACTGCTGCAATTGCTGAGAAATAGAACATATCGAAATTGATTTCTGCAGGAGTGTGAATAAATTTTCCAAAGGTTGCGCCGATAATCATTGTTAATAAGATGATAAATGCAGACCATTTTTTCCAGAATGACCCCTTTGAGCGATAATCGCGGATGTAAGAAGTAAGGTAGAATATTTTAGAATCACCCCAGTTTTGAATGAATCTCTCCGTTGTCAACAGAACAAGATTGTCTCCGGCCTGTAAAGTAAGATTTCCCAGATTCGTAGTTATTCGCTCTCCATTTCTGTGAACTGCAATAACAACGGCCTGGTAGTGGTCGTAAAAGTTGAATTCAGGAACTGTTTTTCCTACACCTGGGAAACGCGGAGATATCACTGCTTCATATTGTTTTAACTCCTTTTTGGGTATATTTTTTAGTAAATCAATTCCGCTTAGTTTAAGATTGTCATTCAATAAAATATAGTTTAAACGATCAGATTTTCCGGCCATGTGAAGTTTATCATTTTCCAGAATAACAAATTCACCCTTTTGCGTTTCAATGATACTATTGTCGCGCTCAATGCTTTTTATAATCAGGTTTTTTAGTTCCCTTATTCGCCCATTCTTAATTTCGCGGCCAATTAAATTACTGTTTTCCGGAATTAAAACATCATAATAATAGTCTTTAAAATCGGTTGTACTTTTTTGATTAAAAAGAATTTTTTCCCCCGGCAATAATTTATTTCCGGCAATCGACATATAAATTGTTCCGGTTACTGCTATAATAATTCCAACTTTCCCAAGTTCAAACATGCCGAAACCGGGTAACCCTGATTCAAGAATTAATCCATGTACCACCAAATTTGTTGAGGTTCCGATAAGTGTGCACATACCTCCCAAAATGGTAGCGTAAGAAAGTGGGATTAAAAACTTTTTTGATGACAGATTGAGTTTTTCAGCCCAGTTTTTTATTATAGGGGCAAAGATTATTACCACAGGCGTATTGTTAAGAAAGGCAGATAAAACTGAAACAGGAAACATGATTCTGGGAATCAGAAAAACCATTTTCCCTCTTTTACGCGGAAGATAAGCTTGTGCAAGCCGGTTCAAAATACCTGATTGGCGAACGCCTTCACTTACAATAAACAAAATGCCAATGGTTATCATTCCTTTGTTGGAAAATCCTGTCAGAACTTCATCGCCTGAAAGAATTCCGAAGACCATTAATAAAATTGCTGCGGTAAAAAAGATCAAACCTGGTCGCATGATCTCTTTTGCAAGGGCTATGATGGTTAAAACAATTATTCCAATAACAAGAAATCCATCAATAGTCATACAATTGCAAATGATATAGTTTGAACAATTTGAAGCATTTTAGTTGCAGCATGTCGAAATCAAAACTAATTATAAATTTGAAATCCTTCAAAAAAAAGTCGGGTATTATTTTTCAGATAACACCATAAAACATTTATATTAATTGGTGGTTATTTATTTTTAATTATTGTACAGCATTGATATTGTCAGGTATTTTATTGATAATATGTATGTTAATTTTGGGTAAATATGAAACTCATTTTGGTTCGAAAGTAATTTTAGGGAAAAAAGGTTCCTTCGGTTTGTGTAAAAAAAAATAAATATTACTTTTGCACCCGCCTTTGAGAAACAAAGGTACATGAGGATGACTCAGTAGCTCAGCTGGTAGAGCACATCCCTTTTAAGGATGGGGTCCTGGGTTCGAGCCCCAGCTGGGTCACCAGTAAAAGAGGAAAATTTAAGTTTCCTCTTTTTTTATGCTAAAAAATCAATAATAATTATAAGGGTTGTAAAATCAAATCGTAATTTTCAGCCTTAAAATCAATTAATATGAAAAGGCTCGGTCGCTTTTTGGTTATATTCATTTTAGTTTTGATATTAGTTTACTTTTTGGGCCCGAAACCAGATCAGGTTGAATTATCGAAAGATCTGCCATCACTTTCTGCAAGTATTTCAAACATGCAACAATACGTTGAAGACAACGATCGCGGACTTGAAATCAAACCTGACAATGATTCAAAAATTATTTGGGCAAACGACAGTATTAAAGAACGAACCGATTATTGTTTGCTTTATTTGCATGGTTTTTCAGCTTCCTGGTATGAAGGCTACCCGGCAAATGTTGAATTTGCAAAACATTTCGGATTTAATGCCTATTTCCCAAGGCTGGCTTCGCATGGCATTGTTACTGAAGATCCTTTAATAGATATGACCCCTGACCGGTTATGGGAATCTGCCAAAAATGCACTTATGGTTGCACGTGGTTTGGGAAAGAAAGTTATTATTATGAGTACATCAACCGGTGGTACACTTTCACTAAAACTGGCAGCTGATTTTCCTGAATATGTCGATGCACTTATTATGTATTCGCCAAATATCAGAATTAATAACAGCGCGGCATTTTTGCTCTCGAAACCGTGGGGGCTGCAAATTGGAAGAAAAGCAAATGGTGGAAATTTCAGGGTGACAAATGACGATTTCGATTCGAAATTATGCCAGTACTGGAACTGTAAATACAGAGTTGAAGCTCTGGTTTATCTTCAACAGTTGATTGAAATGACAATGATAGAGAAAACATTTGAAAAAGTAAGCGCGCCTGTATTTTTAGGCTATTATTATAAAGATGAAAAGAACCAGGATGAAACAGTTAAAGTTAACGCAATGCTAAAAATGTTCGACCAGTTGGGAACTTCAGATTCGGAGAAGATAAAAATAGCATATCCTGATGCGGGAAATCATGTAATTGCATGCGAACTTACCTCAGGTTGTTATCAGAAAGTAGTTGAAGAAACGATAAAATTTGGGGAGCAGGTTTTGGGTTTAACAACAGTCAATTAGCTTATTCTATAAAATTTTACTTCCAGCGGCTTCATCAATAAACCAGATTAATTTTCCGTTTTTCGGCGAAATATAATAGGCAGGTAAAAGTTTGGCCGCTTCATCGTCATTCATAATCTCGGCAATACGTTGCGATTTTTTATTTCCTGTAACTAAAAAACAAACAATGCTTGCGTTGTTTAATACCCTGCCGGTTAACGTTATCCGGTTTTGGCCTGATAAAGGATGTTTGCTTGCAGCGCAAATTTTCTCATCTTCAAATAATTCCAGTTGGTCAGGAAAGATTGAAGCTGTGTGCCCGTCTTCTCCAAGACCAAGAATCACGATATCGAAAACCGGGTTATCTCCACGATAATTCAGGTTTTTTTTTATTTCGCCTGAATATCGCTCTGCCTCCTTCTGCGGATCTTCTTCCCCCTTTATCCGGTGGATGTTTTCTACCGGAATTGATACTTTGGAAATAAGATGTTCATTTGCATGGAAAAAATTGCTTGCATCATTATCAGGCTGAACGCATCGCTCGTCGCCCCACCATAAATGGATGCGCTTCCAATTGATTTTGTCAGAATATTTTTCCGAAATACGATCAAAAAGTGCTAACGGTGAGTTACCACCTGAAAGAACTAAATCGAAACGAGGCTGTTTGGAACTCAACGTTAGTTTATAAAATTCTTTAGCCAGTGCTTTATACACTTTTTTAGGGCTTTCAAAAATTTTGACTTCGGTGCTGGTAGCCATTTTTTTATTTTTTGCTACTAAAGATAACAAATAAACCTGAAATTACAGTTCGCAAAATAGACCATCGTCGGTGAGGTTTTTGCATGGATAACGCCAACCCAAACCTGGTATCATTTTATCAGAATCTTCGGGGCCCCATGTTCCGGCAGGGTATCCGTAAATAGGAATTTCCGGGTTAGCATCCCATGCATTCATAATTGGTTGTACAAATTCCCATGCCTGTTCAACTGCATCGCCGCGTGCATATAAAGTTGCATCTCCCTGCATACAATCCAAAAGCAATCTTTCATAAGCTGCCGGAACCACTGTGTTTGTTAAATCTGAATAATGAAAATCCATGTTTACGGTTTGAACTTCAAAACCGGCTCCGGGAGTTTTCATTCCAAATTTTAACAAAATGCCTTCATCAGGCTGAATACGAATGATAAGCTGATTATTAATTTGATGCTCGCCGGGATGCCCAAATAAATGATGAGGAACATGTTTAAAGTGTATCACGATTTCCGTAACCCGGGTTGGTAATTTTTTCCCAGTGCGGATATAGAAAGGAACACCGGCCCATCGCCAGTTATCGATATAAATTTTAAGAGCAATAAAAGTTTCTGTTCTGGAATGCGGATCTACTTCTTTTTCATTTCGGTACCCATTAACTTTTTCTCCTCTTATTTTTGATTCGGTGTACTGTCCTCTAATAACATTTCTGGGTACATCGTTTTCTTTAATTGGGTGCAATGACTGGAAAACTTTGATAATTTCATTTCTGATTGCATCAGCTTCAATAATTACAGGAGGTTCCATGGCCACAAATCCAACCAATTGCAGTAAATGATTCTGAAGCATATCGCGTAAAGCCCCTGAATGATCATAATATCCGCCGCGGCCTTCAACACCCAAACTTTCGGCAGAAGTTATTTCTACCCTTTGAATATAATTTCTGTTCCAAAGGGGTTCAAAAATACCATTCGAGAAACGTGTGACCAGCATATTCTGAACCGTTTCTTTTCCCAGGTAATGATCTATTCTGTAGATTTGTTCTTCATTAAAATAGTTTAATAGTTTTATGTTGAGTTCTTTAGCTGATTTCAAGTCGGAACCAAAAGGTTTCTCAACTATTAAACGTCTGAAAAATTTATCAGATTTACTTAATTCATTTTCGCATAATAACCTTGGTATCAATTCGTATAACGACGGGGGAGTGGACAGGTAAAAAATATAGTTTTTATCAATACCCAAATCCTCTGTCAATTTATCAAGCCGTTCTTTTAGTGGAATTAAATCATCTGCTTTTTCTGTTGAACCTGGTTGATAATAAAGCATTTTCATAAATGACTTTACCTCTTCTTCGTCAGGCAAAAATTCGTTAACTCTGTTTCTGAACTCATCATCACTTAACTTTGTTCGCGAAGCGCCCAAAACGGCAAATTTCTCAGGCAGTAGTTTTTGTTTGAAAAGGGTGTAAAGTGCCGGAATTAATTTCCGTTTTGTGAGGTCACCCGAAGCTCCAAATATTACAATTACGTGATTTGGTGTTTCTTTCATGCCTATTATATTTTATTTGAATTTGCTTTTAATGTGAACTTAATTACAAAGGAACGCAGAAAACGACCATATTGTTTTTATATTGAAAATAATTGAGTTTGAAATTTTCTATTCCTGAATTTGTTTTCAAAGTACCATGAAAAGTACCTTCTTCTTTTAATAAAAATGGCTCAATTGCAATTTGCTGATTAAATAAAATCCTACCATGTAATGTGCATTTGAAAATGCTTTCTTTGGCACACCAGTAAATTATTTTCCCAATTTGCGGATTATCCAAACATTCAATATTTTCTGTTTCTTTTACACTTAAAAAGCGTTTCGCGGCATTCCCAATATTCCGGTCAATTTGCTCAACATCAATTCCAATTCTGCATTTCGAAGATAAAAATACGGCAACCAAATCGTTGGAATGCGAAATACTAATAAACTGAGATTCATTTTTTAGAATTGGTTCCCTTGATAACAGATAATCAATTTCAACTTTTTTACCAATTAATATTTCAATAAGCAAACGGGTGCTTAAAAATTCAGTTTTACGTTTGTTGAATTTTAGCCGTTCATAATCGGTTTTTTCATCATTGGTGAATTGAAATATTTTTTCAAGTTCATTTGAAGTTTCCAGTAGTTCCCAAATGCCAATAATTCCTGCTTCTGTTATTATTTTTTTGATTAATGGCATTATTCCCAGGTAGTAGTTTCAATCATGTGAATGATATCCGGTTCCAAAAAATCAATTACAGGTTTTATTGAATCAATATTTGGAACTTCGTTGATATATAACGCACCACGTAAAAAGTTACTGGTGCTGTCGGTAAGAAAAAACTGAAATGGTGATGCTGCGTTTCCTTCGATTCTGTAAATCAGTCCGAACACATTGTTTGACGGATTCATAAAAACCTGTTCTTCAATTGCATCGGCTTTTATTGCATGTTTGTAGGCCAATGTGTGAGTTTCTTCCATTAATTCATTAAGAAATTTACGGGCTGGCTCTTTATTGTTTTTTAATGAATAATATGAAATATGAATTTCAGCCTTGTTTTCAGGAACAGTAACATTTATCCAATTTGTACTGTCGGGCGCAAACCTGTCTTGAGTAATTACTGAATAAGTTGGAATTTCGAATTGGTATGGAAATTTGCCAGGGATTGGCTGATAGTGCTTTTCAGGAAAATCAATTCGAAAATATCCGCGTGGTTTGGGCGTATAATTTTCTTTACATCCCCAAATCATCAAAAATGGTATTAAAATAACCCAACACCTTTTAATTACCTTCATTTGCTTTTTACACTACATTTTTATTAAATAGCGAATCAGAAGTTAAATTAACGTCTAAAGTGAATCCCTGAAGACCAACGACTACCTACCGTCTTTTATTTTACTGTTTTGCATTTGTAGCTGTTTTAATCTCCGTTTTAATTTGCTTAATGCGTCGGTTATCAACCTGCTTCAATTGTAAATTGAAATGGTTTGCAATTAATCTTTTCCTGAAGCAACGGGATTTCGCCTTTTAATTCAAGAATAAGCCCTGCAAGAGTGTCGGCATCACCTTTTACATCATCAAAAATATTGTCTTCACAATTCATTACTTTATAAAAATCCCCTAACAATACTTTCCCGTCAAACAAATAAGTGTTATCGTTTATTTTGGTATAGAAATCTTCTTCATCATCAAATTCATCTACAATGTCACCAACAATTTCTTCCAGAATATCTTCCAGGGTTACAATTCCTGACGACCCGCCGTATTCATCAACAACAATTGCCATGTGAACTTTATTTTTCTGAAATTCTTCCAAAAGAGAACTTATCTTTTTCGTTTCAGGTACATAAAATGGCGGCCTTACCAAGCGTTTGCCATTTAAAAGCATCGGCTTTATGACTATGCGGCAAAATATCTTTTATGTACAAAAGTCCGTTAATGTTATCGAATGAATCGGTATAGACCGGAATACGTGAGAATCCGGATTCGTTGATCATTTCGAGTACTTTGTTAAAACCTGTTTTAATGTCGAGTGAAACAACATCCACACGCGGTTTCATAATCTCAACAACATTTTTATTGCCAAATTTTACAATGCCTTCCAGAATGTCTTTTTCTTCCGAAAGTTCCTGCTCAGATGTTAATCTTAAAGCCTGTGAGATTTCATCCATCGAAATATTTTTCCTGTGTTTTTGCAGTCTCTTGTTTACAAACGAAGTTGAGTTTATTAGAATCGCGTTTATTGGGCGACAAATTTTCTCAATGATTTCAAGCGGAAAAGCCATAAAACGAGCGAATGATAAAGGAAAATGCGTAGCATAAACTTTTGGCATAATTTCACCAAATAACAATAGGGAAAATGAAATGAGTACAACCTGCAAAATAAATTCGATTACAGGAGCATTAACTATGGTAACCAGACCATTGGTTATACGCGCGGTTAAAATAATAATGCCAATGTTTACAAAATTATTGGTTACCAGTATGGTAGCCAGCAATTTCTCCGGGTTTTCAAGATTTTTTATTACCTGTAAATTGGTTCTGCTTTTCTTTTTTAGTTTATGCTTATTAGTTGCAGAAAGTGAAAAATATGCCACTTCAGAACCACTTATAAGCGCCGAAACCAGTAAAAGTAAAGCCACAATTAGTATTGAAATACCCAGACTTAAAGTCAATGGGTGAAACTGTATATCCCAGGTGCCAAATAAGGCGGAATCATTTAACGGTTCTGTTTCCAAAAGTGATGGTTTTTAATTAAAAAGGAAGGTCGTCTTCTTCACCTCCCGGATCTTCAAGATCAGGTTCTTCATAATTTGAAGGACCTGATGACGGTGAATCTGTTGCCTTGCTCTCTGAAGCTGATCCGGCTGAATCTTTTGATGTTAACATGCGCATAACATCCCCGTAAATTTCGGTGATATAACGTTTATTTCCATCTTTATCATCGTATGAACGCGACCTTATTTTACCCTCAATATAAAGCTGCATTCCTTTTTTTACATACTTTTCAGCAACATCGGCCAATCCGCGCCATAAAACAATATTGTGCCATTCGGTGGTCGAAACTCGGTCGCCATTTTTTGCGGTGTATGATTCTGAAGTAGCAAGGGAGAAATTTGCAACAGCAACACCCGAATCCAAATGACGGATTTCCGGATCTTTACCAACATTGCCAATTAAAATAACTTTGTTTACTGCCATGATTTTTAATTTTTTAGGTTAACATTTAAAAGTACAAAACATTATTTAGTATTCCTTTATTCATCAATTTTTATTTCGTTAAAAAACTTCTCAAGTAATTTTGGAACAGCAAATTTATAAATATCTTTTTTATTCACCCGAATATAATTCTGTTGATATTTCTTTTAGATCATTTGTTTGAAGATGAATTAGAGTTGCATAAATTATTTGGTGAGAGAGAAGGTGTTTTTTTACCCCCAGAATTTGTTTAATTGTAACATCTGTATATTGTCTGAAAGGATTGTTTTTGTTAAGAAATTCAATTTCTTTTAGCTCCGTTTCGCTTTCCACTAACGGAATTTGGTAGAGGTTTTTCCAGATATCATTATTTGTTCTCTTTTGCATTAAAATAACATCGGAAGATTCAACTAGGTAATAGTAGAAATATCGTTTGCGTTGTTTTGTTTTCTTATGTTTTACAGGAAGTTGGCTAACGATGCCATTCTGAGCTGCAAAACAAGAATTAAATACCGGGCATATTTTACAATCGGGCGATTTTGGAACACATTGTAAAGCACCAAAATCCATTAAAGCCTGGTTATGTAAACCCGCATTTTTCCGCGGCATTAAATCAGCAGCAATTTGTTGTATCTCTTTTTTTCCTTTTTCAGAATCGATAGGCTCTGAAATCCCAAAATACCGGCTGAAAATACGGTAAATATTCCCGTCAATTGCGGGGTAAGGCAAATCAAATGCAATGGAAGAAATAGCCGCAGCTGTATATGGTCCAATTCCTTTTAGCTGAATAATTTTATCATAACTGTTGGGGAATTTTCCATTATAGTTTTTTACAATGAATTTTGCCATTGAATGTAAATTTCTTGCGCGGGTGTAATATCCAAGTCCCTGCCAGAGTTTTAAAACAGTATCTTCTGAGGCAACTGCCAGATTTTCAATCGATTTAAATTCTTCGGTAAATTTCCGATAATATTTCATACCTTGTGCCACGCGTGTTTGTTGTAAAATAATTTCAGACAGCCAGATTTTATAGGGGTCTTTGGTCTCGCGCCACGGGAGGTCACGTTTATGAATAGAATACCATCGGTATATTTTAGGTAAAAAGACGTCCATTTTTTAGTAACTTCTTTAAAATCTTAGTAAAAACAAAAATAATTTTTTTGAAATGCTTTTGAGTTTTTAAATTATTTTTATTTTTGCACACTCAATTTATTCGATTAATACATTGAAAATTAAATATTTTAAGAAATGACAAAAGCAGATATTGTAAACGAAGTTTCAAAGAACACTGGAATTGAAAAAGTAACGGTTCAAAAAGCTGTTGAAGCTTTTATGGAAACTGTAAAAGATTCGTTAGTTGATGGTAAAAATGTTTACCTAAGAGGTTTTGGTAGTTTTGTTGTAAAACAACGTGCAGAGAAAACCGCAAGAAATATTTCAAAAAATACAACGATTATTATTCCTGCGCATAATATTCCTTCATTTAAACCTGCAAAATCGTTTGTATCACAAGTTAAAAATCAAGTAAAATAATTTGCTATGCCAAGCGGAAAGAAAAGAAAAAGACATAAGATGGCTACGCATAAACGCAAAAAAAGATTGCGTAAAAATCGTCACAAAAAGAAAAAATAAGAAACTCTTATGGGTTTCTGTTATTGACTTTTGATTAAACCTAAGGCATTTATGTCTTAGGTTTAATCCGTTATAAACTAATGTATTAATAAAAAAGAAATGAATTAAGGTTGTGAGTAGCGATTTAATTATTGATGTAACTCCATCCGAAATTGTCATTGCCTTACAGGAAAATCGAAAGCTTGTAGAATTATCGCGTGAAAAAAGCGGGGCAAGATTTGCCGTTGGAGATATTTACCTCGGTAAAGTGAAAAAAATAATGCCCAGTTTAAACGCTGCCTTTATTGATGTTGGATATGAAAAAGATGCATTTTTGCATTATCTCGACATGGGGCCGCAGTTTGCAACGCTAAACAAATTCCTGCGTATTGTTTCCTCAAAAAAGAACAAGGTAACTTCTATTTCAAGAATTCAGTCGGAACCTGACATCGACAAGGGAGGTAAAATTTCCGACCAGTTAAAAGCGGGTCAGAAAATTCTTGTTCAGGTTTCCAAAGAACCAATCTCTACTAAAGGTCCGCGGTTAACTTCTGAAATATCAATTGCCGGACGAAATCTGGTTCTTATGCCTTTTAGTGACAAAGTTTCAGTGTCGCAAAAAATTAGGACAACCGAAGAAAAAAGCCGGTTAAAAAAACTGGTTCAAAGCATCAAACCAAGAAAATACGGAGTAATCATCCGTACGGTTGCAGAAGGCAAAAAAGTAGCTGAACTTGACCATGAACTTAGAAGCCTGGTTGACAAGTGGGAAACAACATTTAGCAAGCTTAGTCGTGTAATTGTACCGTCATTGGTTATCGGTGAAATTGACCGGACCACTGCGTTGCTTCGCGACATTTATCACCCTGATTTCAACAGTATTATTGTTAACGATCAATCGGCCAGTACTGAAATCAGCGATTACATAAGTAGTATTCAGCCCGATAAAAGGAAGATTGTAAAATTTTACAAAGGGCGTGCTCCGATTTTTGATCATTACGGAATTGAAAAACAGATTAAAGCTGCTTTTGGAAAAACCGTATCGTTCAAAGATGGTGCTTATTTAATTGTTGAACATACTGAAGCTTTTCATGTAATAGACGTTAACAGTGGAAACAGGGCAAAAACAGGTGTTGATCAGGAAACCAATGCAGTTGATGTGAACCTGGCCGCCTGCGACGAAATAGCAAGACAATTGAGGTTGAGAGACATGGGTGGAATCATAGTAATTGATTTCATCGACATGCATGTAGCTGCCAATCGCCAAAAAGTGTATGAACACATGAAAGAGGTGATGGCAGCAGATAGGACCAAGCACAATATTCTGCCGTTGAGTAAATTTTGCCTGATGCAAATTACCCGGCAGCGCGTGCGCCCTGAAGAAAATATTGAAACTGCTGAAAGTTGTCCAACCTGCAAAGGAACCGGAAAAATTATTCCAACAATTTTATTTGCTGATGAATTGGATAACAAGGTAAAGTACATTTTAAAAGACCTCAACAAAAAGAAGCTTGTTTTAAAGCTGCATCCTTATGTTTCTGCCTATTTAACCAAAGGCATTAAGAGCATTCGTAATAGATGGTTTTTAAAATATTTGAAATGGGTGAAAGTAGAAGAAAATAATTCTTTCTCATTTCTCGAGTACCACTTTTACGATGAGAATCTGGAAGAGATTATATTGTAAAAGGAGAGCCGTTATTTTTCGATAACGGCTTTTTTTTTGATAAAAAGATTAAAATTCTTAAAATGTCAGGTCTTTCCTTAAATTTATATCTTTTTTGAAGAATATTTGACAATGATCTAATTTCGGTCATTGATTTGTTATGCAAATATCGATATTATTGCATGTTTTAAGTCAAAATATAAATGTTACATCATATGAAGAAAATAGCGTTTTTGCTTGCATTTAGTTTTACTGTTCTTTTGGTTAATGCACAAATTTTAAATCCAACAAAATGGAGTTTTGATTCGAGACAAAATGGAAATGAAGCTGAATTAATTTTTACAGCAACTGTGGATAGTGGTTGGCATGTTTATGATACTTATCTTCCGGATGGCGGTCCAATTGCTACAACCATATCATACAGCGATTCAACTTTATTTGATTTTATTGGAGAGATTCAAAAGAGTAAGGAACCGATAACGATATTTGATGAAAATTTTAGTTTGAATGTGTCTTTTTATGCTGATGAAGTAACATTTACCCAGAAAATTAAACTACACACTGATAAGGAAGTGACAATCTCAGGTGATATTTTATTCATGAGTTGTAATGATGAAACATGCACGTCTCCTGAACAAGCAGAATTTTCCTTCACTTTTAATAAAGGAAATGAAGCAGAAAAAGGTAATAATGAAATTGAAGAATCATCAGGTCCGGCTTCAAGTTCTTCATCAGCCAGCGCTCAATCGCTTTGGCTTTTTTTATTGATTTCTGCATTGGCTGGATTTGCTGCTGTTTTAACTCCATGCGTTTTTCCAATGATTCCAATGACGGTTTCATTTTTTATGCGGGGAAGTGAAAACCGGGCAAAATCAATACGAACAGGTATTTTCTTCGGAATATCAATTGTCTTTATATTTACTTTACTGGGAGCATTATTTTCTATTGGAATTTTTGGGCCGAATGTGGGAAGCATATTAAGTACGCATTGGATTCCGAATTTGTTGTTTTTTACATTATTTCTGGTTTTTGCCATTTCGTTTTTTGGAGCATTTGAAATAGTACTTCCCAGCAATTTGGTTAATAAAACCGATTCAAAAGCTGATAAAGGAGGAATGATTGGCGCTTTTTTTATGGCGCTGACTACCGTAATTGTTTCGTTTTCATGTACAGGTCCATTTATTGGCGCTTTAATTATTGAAGCTGTTCAGGGTGGCGGAATGCGCCCGTTAATTGGTATGTTTGTATTTGGTTTGGCTTTTGCAACTCCATTTACAATACTTGCAATATTTCCATCAGCTTTAAATAAATTACCAAAATCCGGAGGATGGCTAAATTCAATAAAAGTAGTTTTTGCGTTTATTTTATTGGCATTCGGATTAAAGTTCCTAAGTAATATCGACCAGGTTTATGGTCTTGGATTGTTAAGCCGCGAGATATTTCTGGCAATCTGGATGGTAGTATTTTTCTTGCTTGGCCTGTATTTTCTCGGAAAAATTAAATTTTCACACGACAGTGATTTGCCATTTATCAGCGTAGGAAGATTGTTTCTTTCTATGGCAACATTTGTCTTTGTTATTTATTTATTTACGGGTTTATTAGGTTCGCCATTAACTTCAATTTCAGCATTAATACCACCTCAGAGTGAACAATCCTATTTGCGCATGTCTGCTAATTCAGTTGGTGCAGCTATTGTTTCAGAAGAATTATGTGGTCCGGCAAAATATGCTGAAAAACTTCATTTGCCTCTCGGACTATCCGGATATTTTGATTACGAACAGGGTATGGCATGTGCTGAAGAACAGGGTAAGCCTGTGTTTTTGGTTTTTAAAGGACACGCTTGCGCTAATTGTAAAAAAATGGAAAATACGGTTTGGACAAACCCACAAGTTCTTGAAATGCTGGCGAAAGATTATGTTGTAATTGGGTTATACACCGATGATCCAACAAAACTTGGCGATGATGAAAAATATACTTCAGAACGTGATGGAAAAACGAAAGATACTTTAGGCAAAAAAAATCTGGATATCGAAATTTCAAAATATAAAACAAATAGTATTCCTTATCATGTAATTATTCAACCGGATGGAACGGAGAAAACTTTGGCAACTACATTTGATGAGGAAGAATTTAAATCATTTATCGCCAGCGGGTTGTAGTAGAATTTTGAACCTTCATATGTTATTTAAGTTTTGTTATAAAAACATTGTTTAAATAAATTCAGAGTTATGGATACTTTAAATTGGTTATTCTGGAACGTTGACACACAAATTGATTTTGTAGAACCTGAGGGAAAATTATACGTTAATGGTGCTGAAAAATTAAAACCGATTTGGAATAATATCAGGTTATTGGCAATGAAGAATCAGATTAAAGTAGTGAATACTGCTGATTTTCACTGGCCGGGTTCGAAAGAATTGTCTGATAATCCTGATTACATCTCGACTTTCCCGCCACATTGCATGGCAAATACAAAAGGCGCGGAATATGTTGCAGAAACCGAGCCATCTAATCCGGTGATAATTGATTGGGATAAGCCTTTCAAAATTGACACTGAAAATATAGAAAATAATCGGAATATTGTTATTAGAAAAGATGCATTTGATGTTTTTGCCGGGAATCCTTATACTGCTTCTATTGTTGAAACGCTTGCACCCGATACAGTTGTGGTTTATGGTGTTACAACCAATGTTTGTGTAAATGATGCTGTGATTGGCTTATCAAAAAGAGTTAAGAATGTGTTTGTTGTGAAAGATGCAGTAAAAGAACTTCCAAAAATTCCACTCCCCTTTGAAAACTGGGAAAAACTGGGAGTGAAAATGATTCATTATAATGAGCTAAAAGAAATGTTGGAAACTTAGATTATTTTGATTCCATCTTTTTGTTTTCCACAAATCGTTTTTCAATTAGTTTACTACTTTTAATGGAACTCCGAAGCCATTGAATTTTCAGATTTATTTTTTCTTCATCAGTTAATCGCCACTCGATATTTGAATTTCTCAGCTTTAGTGTAAGATGATGGAGAATTATTGCTGCTGAAACTGAAATGTTAAAACTTTCGGTAAATCCAAACATGGGGATTTTAATAAACTCGTCAGCTTCCTGTGAAATAACATCAGAAATACCGGGTAGTTCTGAACCAAAAACAAGAGCTGTTTTTCCTTTTGTAATATCAAAGTCCTGCAATTCCTGGTTGTTGATATGCGGTGTTGTTGCAACTATTCTGTAACCTTTTTTGCGTAATGTTTTTATGGTGTGTAAACTATTGTCTTTTTTCCGACGGTATTTGTGAAGGGTCAACCATTTGGATGATCCCATGGCAACTTCTCTGTCAACTTCAAATTCGTTTCTGTTTTCAATAATGTGAATATTTTGAATTCCAAAACAATCACACGTGCGTAAAACGGCGCTTGCATTTTGGGGCTGGTATATATCTTCAAGTACAACTGTAATGTGGTTTGTGCGGTTTTCCAGAATTTGATTAAAAAGTTCCAGCCGCTGTGGTGTAACAAAAGTAGAAAGATGATTTAAAAGTTCTGACTGCATTATGTATAGTTTGATAAAAAAAAAGGGAAACAAATTGTTCCCCTTATTTCTTTATTCCTGCGGCAAATTAAGAAACTGAATCACCAAGTTCGGCACCAGCTTTGAATTTAACAACCTTTTTTGCAGGAATTTTAATTTCTTTACCTGTTTGTGGATTTCTTCCGGTCCTTGCACCACGTTCTGATACTGAGAAAGAACCAAAACCAATAAGGGCAACTCTGTCACCACCTTTTAATGCATCAGTAGTAGCTCCAACAAATGCATCGAGAGCTTTTTTTGCGTCTGCTTTAGTTAGGCCAGCTTTTTCGGCCATCGCATCAATTAATTGTGCTTTGTTCATACGGCAAATTTTTAATAAATGGTTAAAATGTTGATAAATAAGTGTTTATAAAAAATTCAATTTTTATAATAGTTCAGTCAAAAGTGTTTCAATATACGAAAAAAATCTTGAAATACCAGTAAATACAATACTTTTAGAGAACTTTTCTTAAGTCACACTAAATTCAGAAATTAGTTTCAAAAAAACAACCATTCTTCTTTTTTTTTTCATCAAATTTCCATTTTTTCAAATAAAAGGTTTTTGAGATGTGAAAAAATATTCTACTTTTGTCGCGCCCGGAGAGATGGCAGAGTGGTCGATTGCGGCGGTCTTGAAAACCGTTGTACCGAGAGGTACCGGGGGTTCGAATCCCTCTCTCTCCGCTCTTTTATCCATTAGAATTTTCTAGTGGATTTTTTTTGTCCGGTATGTTAATAACTTTTCAAAAGCGGCTGAAACATTGCTGCTGCACACCTAAAAATGTTTAGGTAATTTGGAATGAATTACTATATTTGCAGACGCAAAAATAAACACGGGTGTAGCTCAGTTGGTAGAGCACTGGTCTCCAAAACCAGGTGTCGGGAGTTCGAGTCTCTCCTCCCGTGCTGAAAGCTGTAGAAATACAGCTTTTTCTTTTTTATGACCCTACCATTTTGTACATTCACAGCTTAAATTTCACGAATGAAAGTCGACATTTTTATTCCATGTTTTATCGATCAGCTTTATCCTGAAACCGGAGAGAATTTTGTGAAAATTCTTGAACTTGCAGGTTGTGAAGTGAATTATAATCCTGAACAAACTTGTTGCGGACAACCATCGTTTAATAGTGGTTACTGGAAGGAAACCAGAACACTTGCGACTAAATTTCTTAATGATTTTCAATCCGCTGAAATAATTATTTCACCATCAGCTTCTTGTACAGGTTTTATTAAAAATTATTACAAAAGACTTTTTGAAGGTGACAACGAAAAACTGGAAGAAATTGAAAATATTGGGCCGCGTATTTTTGAATTCACCGATTTTTTGGTTAACAAAATTAAAAAATACGAATTCAATTCTATTTTTCCTCACAAGGTAACTTTTCATGATTCATGTGCAGGTTTGCGTGAATATGGAATAAAAAAGGAACCCAGAATATTGTTGCAAAATGTGAAGGGATTGGAATTGATTGAGATGGAAGATACAACAACTTGTTGCGGTTTTGGCGGAACTTTTGCTGCCAAATTTCACGCAATTTCAACCGCTATGACAGAACAAAAAGTAGAACACGCACTAAATACAGGAGCTGAATTCATCGTTTCTACAGAAGCTTCTTGTTTGCTAAATATTCAGGCTTATATTACTAAGAAAAAACTATCCATTAAAACGATTCATCTGGCAGATGTTATATGCAGTGGATTATAACATTTGCATCTTGTGCAGTTTTTTGTACCTGCCATTCAGTTCCATCAATTCATTATGCGTACCCTGTTCAACAATTTTGCCATCATGAAAAACACATATTAAATTGGCGTTACGAACCGTTGACAATCGATGGGCAATTACCAGCGAAGTTCTGTTTTTCATCAGGTTTTCGAGAGCATCCTGAACTAATCTTTCTGATTCTGTATCAAGTGCGGAAGTCGCTTCATCAAGAATTAATATAGGGGGATTTTTGAGTATTGCCCGGGCAATACTCAACCGTTGCCGCTGGCCTCCAGAAAGTTTACTTCCCCTGTCTCCAATAAAAGTGTCGTATCCGTTATCTGTTTCAATAATAAAATTATGGGCGTTTGCCACTTTTGCTGCGTTAATTACATCCTCTTTTGTGGCATTATCAACCCCAAACGCAATATTATTGTAAATGGTATCATTAAACAAAATTGCTTCCTGATTTACGTTGCCCATTAAATTTCTCAGATCATGCAATTTAAGTTCACGAATGTCAACACCGTCAATCAAAATCCGGCCATCAATTACATCATAAAACCGGGGAAGCAAATCAACAAATGTAGTTTTTCCACTTCCTGATTGACCTACAAGAGCAATGGTTTTTCCTTTCTCTATTTTTAATGAAACATTTTTCAGCACCTTTTTTTCGTCATACGCAAATGAAATATTCTGATATTCAATTGCATATTCAAGATTGTGAATTGGCTTGGCATTGGGCGACTCTTGAATGGTTACTTCGGCCATCAGGATTTTATCCACCCTGTCCATTGACGCCAATCCTTTTTGAATACTGTATAAAGCCGTGGTAAATGCTTTTGCCGGGTTAATTATCTGGTAAAAAATTCCAAGATAAACAATGAATTCAGGCCCCGAAAGTTCGCTATCTTTATTTAAAATAAGTTTACCTCCATACCAAACAACAATAATGATAACGATGGTCCCCAACAGCTCACTTAACGGATGTGCGAGTTCGCGCCTGCGCATTAACCGGTTCATGATTCGCCTGTAATCGCTCAATTCCGAGTTAATCCGATCATTCATTTTTTTTTCGGCATTGAATGCCTTAATAATTCTCAGTCCACCCAGCGTTTCTTCAATTACGGTTAAAATCATACCCATTTTATCCTGCCCCTCGCGCGATACCTTTTTTAAAGATTTCCCAACCCGGCCAATTATAAAACCTGCCAAAGGCAAAACAATAAAAATAAATAATGTTAGACTTGGGCTCATAATGAGCATCGCAATCAGCAACACGATAATAATTACCGGATTTTTCAGAAACATATCGAGCGATGACATAATTGAATTCTCAATTTCAGTCACGTCACCAGTAATTCTGGCAATAATGTCGCCTTTTCTCTCTTCGGAAAAGAAGGGGAGAGCAAGTTTCATTATTTTGGCATAAATTATCTTTCGCAAATCACGAACTACGCTGTTACGTATAAAAACCGCTTCGAAAGCTCCGAGATAAGCAAAACCAACTTTTAGCAAAGTTGAAATAATTACAAAAATTCCCACAAAAAGTAACGTTAACCCCGGGCCATTGCTTTCTTTGAAAAGGGTTACATAATAATATAAGTTATGTTTTATTACATCCAGATTTGCTGCCCATGGCACTAAATTGTCAACTTCTTTCGACATGCCAAACAGTATTTCCAGTATTGGTGTCATTAAAGCCATTGAAAATACAGTGAATAGCGCCGAAAGTAAGTTGAACAGAAAGTTTAGGATTAACTGTTTTTTATAGGGGGGGATAAACCTTTTTAAGATTTTAAAAAAATCTCTCATGCAATTTTTTTATTCAGTAAAAATTACCGGATAAGAAATCTAAAAAATTCCGGTGTAGTTTTGTGGTGTAATTTTTTTCAATTCAACTTTTACCTTATCATCAACGCTCAGATTATCAATAAAATTGTGAATTGCTTCTTTGTTAATCACCTCGTTATTACGGGTTAAATCTTTTAATGCCTCGTAAGGATTTGGGAAAAATTCGCGCCGTAAAATGGTTTGAATGGCTTCCGCAACAACAGCCCAGTTATCTTCCAAATCTTTTTCAATCGCCATTTGATTTAATAACAATTTATTTAATCCTTTTAAAGTTGATTTTATGGCAATAATGGTATGCCCAAACGGAACTCCGATAAAGCGGGTAACTGTTGAATCAGTTAAATCGCGCTGCAAACGTGATACCGGAAGTTTTGCCGAAAGCTGCTCAAAACCGGCATTTGCAATGCTAATGTTACCTTCGGAGTTTTCAAAATCAATTGGGTTTACTTTATGTGGCATAGTTGATGAACCAACTTCTCCCTTTTTAATTTTTTGTTTGAAATAACCCATTGAAATGTAAGTCCAAATATCGCGGTCCAAATCAAGAATAATAGTATTGATTCGTTTTAAGGCATCAAAAATTGCGCTGTGGTTGTCGTAATGCGAGATTTGGGTTGTAAACTGCGAACGATTCAGTCCAAGTTTTTCTTTACAGAAATTATTGGCAAACTCTTCCCATTTAATGTCAGGATAAGCCACAAAATGGGCATTAAAATTACCTGTTGCCCCACCAAATTTGGCATCTATCGAAATCGACTTTAAGTGCACCAATTGTACCATTATTCTTTCAATAAATACTTTAATTTCTTTTCCTAATTTTGTTGGAGATGCAGGCTGCCCATGTGTTTTTGCCAACATCGGAATGTTTTTCCATTCGGTTGCCAGTGTCAACAGTTTTTCAATTAATTCCTGAAGCAATGGATAATATTCGTTTTCCAAAGCATCCAGAATCGATTTTGGAATGGCAGTATTGTTGGCATCTTGCGATGTGAGTGCAAAATGGATAAACTCTTTGTATTTTCCTAAATCAAGTTTGTCGAATTCTTCTTTAATGAAATATTCTACAGCTTTAACATCATGGTTTGTAACACTTTCAATCTTCTTAATACGGGTCGCATCTTCAATCGAAAAGTTATGATGAATTTCACGCAGTTTTTCCAGTTTATCTTTTGAAATAGACGCAAGTTGTGGAAGTGGTATTTCACACAGTGCAATAAAATATTCTATTTCTGTAAAAACCCGGTATTTAATTAAGGCAAATTCACTGAAGTACTGATACAATCCTTCCACTTTATTGCCATATCTGCCATCAACCGGTGAAATTGCTGTTAAAGCATTTAATTCCATGATTCAGTTTTAAAATGAAGTGCAAATTTAGCAAAAACGGCGGATATGCTTTTTGTATAAGAATGATAAAGTATAAAGTTAATTCCCGTTATTCTTATTAACTTCGTAACCGGTGTCCGAAACTATCAGAAAATGAAACAAATTTTTAAATTTTTCCTTTTATCCATTTTTGTTTTTTGCGTTATTTCTTCTGTTGCTCAGCAGAAGAAAACAGTTGTTTATAAACTGAATATTAAAGAGGAAATAACGAAAGCAACATGGAGACAGGTTCAACAAGCTTTTAATGAGGCAGATTCAGTAAATGCCGATCTGTTTCTGATTCACATGAACACTTATGGAGGAACGGTTTTAGATGCCGATTCAATCCGAACAAGAATATTGCAAAGTAAAATACCGGTGTATGTATTTATTGATAATAATGCAGCATCGGCTGGCGCATTGATTTCAATTGCCTGCGACAGTATTTATATGCGCCCCGGAGGAAGCATTGGTGCGGCTACTGTTGTTAATCAAACCGGGCAGGCAATGCCCGATAAATATCAGAGTTACATGCGTTCTACAATGCGCGCAACTGCTGAAGCCAAAGGCAAAATTGCTGTTATTGAGGGTAATGATACCATTTATAAATGGCGACGTAATCCGATAATTGCTGAAGCAATGGTTGATGACCGGGTTTTTATTGAAGGGTTGATTGATACAGGCAAAGTACTCACTTTTACACCTTATGAGGCAATGGAAAACGGATTTTGTGAAGGTCTTGCAGAAGATGTTCCGGGAGTTTTAGAAAATGTTGGTGTTGAAGATTATACCATTATTGAATATGAACCGTCTTTTATCGAACGGATTATTGGTTGGCTGGTACACCCAATTATTTCGGGAATATTAATCATGGCGATTATAGGTGGTATTTATTTCGAAATGCAATCGCCGGGAATTGGCTTTCCGCTGGGTGTGGCAATTTTAGCGGCCATTCTTTATTTTGCGCCATTATATCTTGAAGGGTTGGCTGCACATTGGGAAATTGCTGTTTTTGTTATTGGATTAATTTTACTGGCTGTTGAGATTTTTGTTATTCCCGGTTTTGGCGTGCCCGGAATTCTGGGTTTGATATTTGTTTTCTCAGGATTAATATTAAGCCTGATTAATAATGTGGACTTTAATTTTGAAAATGTTGAACCAACAAATGTTGGTGTAGCTTTTGCAACTGTTGTTTTAGGTGTTTTTGGAGGTTTATTTTTATCGTTGTATCTCGGCAACAAATTATTTACAGCTAAAACCGGACCGTTCAAAAACTTAGCGCTTAATACGGTTCAAAATATTAGCGAGGGCTTTATAAGCGTTGAAACCCGACTTTTCAGTTTAAAAGGCAAATCAGGAACAGCAAAAACAGTTCTTCGTCCGGGAGGGAAAGTTTTGATTGACGGCGAAGTTTTTGATGCCGTTGCTGAAAGTGGCTTTATTGATAAAGATGAAAATATTGTTGTAATAAAGGTTGGTTCTGCGCAACTTTATGTCGACAGGCCAGAATAATTATTGTACACCCCAAAATCTGAAATTTTTTTCCATAATTATATAATATCAAATCCGTTGCTTATCATTTAATTTGTTTGGCTAAAAACAACAATTATTGTTTTTTGTTTTAAAGAACTGAAATGATGGAGTACATAGAAAAATATATATCTGAGCTTTGGTATTTGTTGATGGAGATGGCGCCCTGGTTATTGCTTGGTCTCATTTTCGCAGGTCTGCTAAAAGTTTATTTTCCGCAAAAACATATCGATAAGTATTTAGGCAAGTCCAATTTTAGATCATCGTTAAATGCATCATTGCTTGGAATACCCATGCCGCTGTGTTCATGTGGGGTAATTCCTACGGGAATATCATTTTTTAAGAATGGTGCATCAAAAGGTGCAACAAATTCATTTTTGATTTCAACGCCACAAACCGGGGTCGATTCTATTTTTGCAACCTATTCAATGTTGGGTTGGCCTTTTGCCGTTTTGCGACCAATAGTTGCATTTTTTACAGGTATTACAGGAGGTGTCTTTACAAACATTTTTGTGAAGGAAAAGCCAGTAACGGCATCACCATTTGCAGGATTTAAAATCGATACAGGTGCAATTAAAACAGAAGGTGCAACCTGCGACGATGATTCCTGTGGTTGCCATGAACCGAAAGTAAATGACAAACGCCATTCTCTGGTTCGGGCTGCCGATTATGCATTTATTGAATTGTTGCAGGATATTGCTAAGTGGCTGATTATAGGATTTTTGGCAGCTGCTTTGATTTCTGTGATTTTACCCGATGATTTTTTTAGTTCGTTTCAGGGATTGGGATTATTGGAAATTCTTGTTGTTTTGGCTGCATCAGTTCCTATATATATTTGTGCAACTGGTTCAATTCCTATTGCGGCGGTTTTGCTGATGAAAGGCGTTTCTCCAGGAGCAGCTTTGGTGTTTTTAATGGCTGGTCCGGCAACAAACGTAGCAACCATGACTGTGCTGGGAAAGACAATGGGTAAAAAATCTTTAATCATTTATCTTTCGACCATTATTGGTGGAGCTATTATTTTTGGGATGCTTACCAACTGGCTAATTCCTGCCGATTTTATTCTTAGCAAGGTAATGCATATTCACGGTGACGAAGCGCATGAAATGCTACCTAAATGGTTGCAAATAATTTCTACAGCAGTATTAACCGGTTCCATGATTTTAGGGTATTTCCTTTCAATTATTCAAAAGAGAAATAAGATGGAGAAAGTAAAAGGTATAACAGTTACTGTTAAAGGAATGACATGTTCACATTGTGAGGCAACGGTAAAACGCAACCT
Organism: uncultured Prolixibacteraceae bacterium; assembly: GCA_963849775.1. GTDB lineage: Bacteria > Bacteroidota > Bacteroidia > Bacteroidales > Prolixibacteraceae > Draconibacterium. Next base: position 201,315 of record CAWKIX010000041.1, read on the forward strand.
GGAATTATTAGAAGGAGTTAACAATGTTGTTGCCGATAATAAAACTAATACAGTAAAAATATCGGGAACAAAAATCAATGTTGGTAAAGTAAAAGATACTGTTAACGGACTTGGTTATCAGTTTGTAGATTGATGAAATACTCCTGATTTACTTTTAATGTGTAACTTCGAAAGAAATATTTTTTCAGATGTTACATTACAGATATTCACCCATTATTTTCATGCTGATTGTTTTTGTCTTTTTGGGCTGTTCATCAAAAAGAAAATCGCCGGAAAACAAGGTTAAAACTGCGACAATTCAGGATTATAACCACGATGGAATTCGTATGTTTGATAGTGAAACATTGGACGGATGGGAAATTACACCATTTGGTACACAGGGGCCTGTGCTGGTTTCCGAAGGAAATATAGTACTAAATTATGGGGATGGATGCACCGGAATTACCTGGAAAAAAGAATTTCCAAAAGTAAAATATAAGGTTTCACTGGAAGCTCGAAAAACTACCGGCAATGATTTTTTTTGTGGGATGACTTTCCCTGTAAATGACCAGTTTTGCAGCCTGATTGTAGGAGGGTGGGGCGGACCCGTTGTTGGTTTAAGTTGCATCGATGGGAAAGATGCGGCAAATAATCAAACCAGAATCATGAAAAATTTTGAGACGGATATTTGGTATGATATTCAATTGCAGGTTTCAGATTCTGCTATTGTTGCCTGGATTGATGATGAAAAAGTTGTTGATTTCGATTATAGGGGAAGAGAATTATATGTTCGTCCGGAGGTAGAACTTTCAAGGCCTTTTGGTATTTGTAGCTGGGAAACAACAGGTGAACTTCGGAATATTTATTTGGAGGAGTTCTAAATTTTCCTGAAAACTAAAACTGTAACCTGCCTGCCCGACGAAGTCATTCAGGCGGGCGACTGTAACCCGATTATTTTCTTTTCTTCTTTTTAAGTTTGAACTCCTGAATTTCCTTTTCGTTTTCTCTGATTAATTTTTCCCAGTTAGGTGCCCTTAGTAAAATCGAACGTTCGGAAAGGATCTGATGAACAAATAAATCACTTTTGAAATCAACGCAACTAAGAATAAGACAAAAAGGATTAGATTTTAGCTTTACAGAGTTCATTTTTGTGTGATAAAAACCTAAAATAAGGTTTAAAAATACTTTTTGAATTGATTCGGAATTTACGGTCGTAAAAAGCTGAATTTATTTAAATTCAAGGAATTAATGGTTACTGATGCAACTAAACAGGAACTTACTATCAATTCACTTTTTCCTCTTCTTCTTAGCCAAATATTCCCGTTGTTCTTTTTCATTTTCGCGAATTAATTTTTTCCAGTTATTATCTGTATCCCTCGTGAAATTAAGTGTTTCTCTATAATCTGTTTTTTCAATATCAAGAACTGCAATTTCCTTATCAAGAAATGTTTCAATTTCCTTCAAAATTTCTTTTTCTTCTGAACTGCAAAACGAAACTGCTTTTCCTTTTTTATTTCCCCGGCCAGTCCTTCCAACACGGTGTACATAATTTTCAGCAACTTCCGGGAGGTCATAATTTACTACAAAATCTACGTTGGGAATATCAATTCCACGCGCACTAACATCGGTGGCAATTAATAGTTTTAATTTTCCTTCCCTAAAATCATTAAGTACAGTTGTTCGTTCATTCTGATCTTTGTCGCTGTGTATAGTGCTGCTATTGATTTCAACACGTTCCATTGCTTTTTTTACCCGTTCAGCACGGACTTTTGTACGAACAAAAACCAATATTTTACTTTCCGGGTTTTCGTCAACGAGGCGTTCCAAAAATGCCCTTTTGTCATCCATTTCAATAAAAGCAACCGAATGATCAATGTTTTTTGCCACCGGGTTTTTTGGTGAAATCTGGATTCGGATTGGATTTTTAACCAGTGAGTAGGCCAGCTTTTTTATCTTTGTATTAATTGTGGCCGAAAAAAATAAAGTTTGTCGTTTTTCGGGCAGTAATCGCGATAAATCACGAATGTCTTTAATAAAACCAAGGTCAAGCATGTGGTCAGCCTCGTCAAGAATTAAAGTTTCAATATGATTTAATTTTAAATGTCCCTGGTGAGCAAGATCAAAAAGCCGGCCCGGGGTAGCCACCAAAACATCAGTGCCCTGTTCCAATTTATTTATCTGCGGAGCCTGATCAACACCACCAAAAATACCTGTAACCCGAACCCCAGTTTCATTTCCAATGGCATTAAAAACATCGCAAATCTGCATTGCCAATTCATGTGTTGGAACCATTACAAGGCATTTTATCCCCGATCGGTTATCTTTTTTTAAAGCTTGTATTTTATGAATAACGGGAATTGCGAAAGCGGCTGTTTTTCCGGTCCCGGTTTGTGCTATGGCCAGAACATCTTCGCCCTTTAAAACAGGAGGAATTGCTTTGAATTGAATATCAGTTGGCCGCCTGAAATTATTTTCAGCGAGGTTCTTTTTTATTTCGACAGAAATATGGTAATCTTCAAATTTCATTAAACAAAAATTTTGAGACAAAGATAGCGGAAAGAATGCGAGAATGCTATAATGCGGGAATGGAAGAAAATGCATGAATGCGGGAATGCTACAATGCGGGAATGAAAAAGCATTAAAAAATTAACGAAAATTTTCCAACTCAGAACTCACAACTTTGAACATTGAACTTTGAACCTGTCTGCCGACAGGCAGGCATTGAACATTGAACATTGAACTCTGCACCGCTATAGCGTTGCCCAGATTCGGGCCAGTGAAAATCCCGGCGCTTTAATGTTGAGGTCAAGAAAATATCCAAAAGGTGTTTGTGCAGTTTGATAACCGCCGTTTTTAAGCCGTATCTCAGCCTGGTCAAATATTTCTTTGGTGAATTCAACCGATGCTTTCGAGTCGGAAAGGTGTGCAAAAGAATGAAGTATAATTTTATTACAGTTGTTTTTACGTGCAGTCCATTTTAGATGGTTGACCAGTTTTTTTTCGCGACTTTTAACATCGAATTCTTCATCTGTCTCTTCAACCTGAATAAATGCAATAATTGAATCGTTAAATGTGGCGCCTTCTGTTAAATCTTCAACTGATTCCAGATTTTTCTCCGCCGGTTTATAGCTAAATTCGTCAGCATAAATTGCCAATACCTTCATTCTGTTTGATTTTGTTTGACAAAGGTAATCAGATCATAAAAAATTTACTAATCCTCAATTGATTTCAGCAATCCCAGACTGTAAACATCAATCCATTCGATAAATTCTTTAATCTGGTCGTCAGATAATTTTGCCTGTTTATGTATTAATGTGTAAGATTTTAAAGGCATCTTTTTTCGTTCTACCTCTTTTCCCATATCTTCAAGTGCAGCAATTTGGTCGTAAACATCCATTGTACCCCATTCTGAAAGGTTTAATTCCTCTTTTCCCTCTTTTATATGCCCATCAATAAACCATGAAACAGGTGAAATTTTATCGTACCACCAATATCGGGAGTTATTTGAATGGCAATCCAGGCATGAATTTTCAAATATCGTTTTAATATTTTCAGGTATTTGCTTTTGCTCAGTTATCAATCCTGAAAAATCATTATTTGTATTTCGAACTGGCTGAAAAAATTGCATAACAACAAACCCGACAAATAGTATTACAATAAAGATCTTAATTAATTTACGCATTGGTTTTTTCTGAATGAATCAAATTTATAAAATTCCTGGGGATATTGCTTAAAAAGAAAATCTCCTGGAAAGGAGATTTTCAATGTAAAATGCGAATAACAGAGTCCATCCGCTATTATAAAATTATTTCAGTTTTTCCATTTCCGCCTGCGCCCAACTCAACAAAGCTTTTTTATCATCATCTGTAAGTTTATTGTCAGGAAATCTTTCCAGAAACTTTTCAGGTGGCATTTCATTTTTGTTAATTACTTCCTGAATATGTCTGTAAGCGCCAACTTTTTTAACAGTACTTAAAGAATCCAACTTATCAAACTCAAGTTCTTCTTTTGCCTTATCATTTCTCGACTCCGTATTATGACATCCGAAACATTTTTTTTGGATGATATTATCCACTTCCTTCGGAAACATTCCTTCCTCTTGTGGAACAGATTGTATTTTAGTTGCTGATACCATTACCGCAGCCAGGAAAAAAGTCAGAATCAATCCTGTTAAATAGTTTTTCTTCTTCATAGTTTTCATTATTAGTTGTTAAATTATTTATCCTACTTAAACACATATTTTGCATTTTTGTTGAAATATGTACTTCTATTCAGGAGTTCAGTAAAGTTTTTAAACTATATTTCTGCTAATTTTTGAAAATTGGACACTTAATGAACCGTTTTTACGCTTTCTGTTGCATTCTTACTGGAATTATTTTTACCGGTTTAACGGGCTTCTCGCAGATTTCTCAGGGAGGCAACCCACTACCTGTTTTCGAACTGAAAAGCTCTGTTATTAATACAGTTACAATGCCGTCATTTAATCTGTCGAAGCTTGAGACTGATGAAAATATAAATGAAAATCAGCAAGGAAAACTGAAACCTTTTAGGTTTGCGGAACCATTTGAAGTGAATTTTACCACTGAGAATTCGGGTGAATGGTATCAGGCCGCAAATGGTTGGAAAGTTTGGAAACTAAACATTCGGTCGGTGGGGGCAAAATCACTTAACCTTATTTTTGATGAATTTAAACTTCCTGAATATTCAAGGCTTTTTATTTATAATGAAAATAACGTTGTGGGAGCCTATACAAGTTTTAATAATAAGTTGACGGGTAAATTTGCGGTTGCTCCAATTTCAGGAGATGAAATAACGGTTCAGTATGAAACCCGGGATGATATAAAAAGTGCATCACCTTTTATCATATCAACAGTTAATCATGACTTTGTGGGCATTAACGAAAAAAGTGATCGGAAACCATTATATCCTATCGTTGCAGGCGAATGTAACATTGATGTTAATTGCGAAATTGGTCAGGATTGGGAAAAGGTGAAAAATTCAGTTTGCCGGATTATAGTAAACGGCAGGGAAGTCTGTTCGGGAGTTTTAGTGAATAATACTGCAGAAGATCAAAAACCTTATATTTTATCGGCAGCACATTGTTACGACAAAAAGGAATTTGCAGCAACTTCCATTTATGTTTTCAATTTTGAAAGTCCGTATTGTGCTCCGCTTGATGGAGATCCTTCAAAATCGATTTCGGGAGCAATAATGAAAGCCACTTTTGATAGTCTTGATTTTGCACTGACTGAATTGAGTATAGTTCCACCGCCTGAATTTATGCCGTATTATGCAGGATGGGACCGTAAATCTGCTTTACCTGCCTCCGCGGCAAGTATTCATCATCCCTGGGGAATGATAAAAAAAATAGCAATTGAAAATGATCCCGTCGTAATTGCTAATTTTGATAATTTTAGCAAGTATGTAAAGAATGGATTTTTGAAAATAAAAAGATGGGATCAAGGTGTTACGGAGCCGGGTTCTTCCGGTGCGCCTTTGTTTAATTCGAGTAGTTTGGTGGTTGGTACGTTAACAGGTGGTGATGCTGTTTGTGACAACCCGGTGAATGATTTTTTTGAGAGATTGACTCTTTCATGGGATTATAAGTCTGATTCTTCCAAACAACTAAAATATTGGCTCGATCCGTTAAATTCGAATGTTGAATTTTTGGATGGAAAACGCTTTTATTCAGGTGAAGAATTTTGCGGGGCTTTTACAAATCTGGAGGAAACGGATGATTATACCTTAATATCACTGAATGATAATGAAGGATTTGCCGGATATTGGGGTGGTAGTAATAACCTTGGAATAACTGAAATAATGGAACGCTATTCAATACAGGGGAATGAACAACTGGCGGGGGTTTCATTTGGAATTGGACGATTGCAGGCACCAGGATTAAATAACCAAAGTGAAATAACCATTAAAGTATATAATGGTAATTCAAAACCTGAAGAACTCATTTATTCGCAGGTTGTTAAAATTGGGGGACTGGCAGAAGATGCAATGAATTTCTTTGGGTTTAATGAAACGGTTATTCCTTCTGATACGTTTTTTGTTGGTTTTGAACTCTCCGGTATTCAACCTGCTGACTCGTTTGCAGTGTATCAAACTTTAAGGCCATCTTACAAACAAAATAATTTCTGGCTAAAAAAAGACAACATCTGGATGCAATTTAATGAAGCTAACCTGAATGGGAAAAGCGCATCAAATATTTTTGAGTTGGTAGCTTGTAATATTGATGATTTTAGTACTGATACTCAATTAGTAAGTAATCCGAAGGAAATCCTGATATACCCAAATCCGGTAATGAGGACTTTTGTTATAGAAAGCGGACAAAATATGAATGAAAATGGCGTGTCGGTATTTAATCTGCTTGGACAGGAACTGGATGTTAAAGTTGAAAAAATAAATTCAAGAAAGGCAAGAGTTGATATGTCGGGGAATATTCCGGGAGTTTATTTGGTTAGATATAAACGTGATGACGGATATATTACAAGAAAAGTTTCGTTCGTTCCGTGGTGAAGAAACTCTCACTTTGTACTTCTAACTTATTCGTAAAGCTGCCGCAACTTTGATTAATCGTTATACCTATGTTTTCAGAAATTTATCAACTTCAATTTTATCAAATGTTTTGCCATCTATTTAATCACTTTAAAGTATTTGATTTAATCGCAAGAGGTTCATTATAATTTCTGAGGATGCACGATTGATTTATAGTATAAGGCTCAGTAATCCGTTTATTATTGTTAGCGGATGAGGGGGGTTGCCCGGGATGTACAAATCAACTTTTACATTGTTAAGGATACTGCGGTTTAAAGCGGTACTGTCGGCAAAAATTCCGCCACTAATTGCATCAACTCCGCATAAAATAAAAAGCTTGGGCGAAGGAATTGCGTCGTATGTAATTTTCAGTGCTTCAGCCATATTTTCTGTAATTGGGCCGGTAACCATAATCCCGTCAGCATGACGCGGTGAAGCAACAAATTCAATTCCGTATCGTCCCATGTCGAAGTTGGCATTTCCACAGGCATTAAGTTCCATTTCACACGAATTGTCACCTCCTGCTGAAACTTGTCGCAATTTAAGCGATCGTCCAAAAGTATATTTTATCTTCTTTTCAATACTCTTTTGTTCGAGTTCGATATTATAAAATTCACCCTCTTTAACAACCAAATTTTCTAAACTATTCGATGCAAGCCGATGATCGTTTGTAAATTTTATTTTCTCTGGAAAACGAAAAGCGCACTCGCTGCAAAAGTTACATTTAGCCAAATTAATTTTAACTGGATTCCCAGAAATGGCAGCAGTTGGACAGCAATTTATAAGTTCTGTTTCATCAATTTCAACTTTGCTGATTTCCGGCCTGCCCCGAAAAGGAGATGGAACTGCGGCCTCAATAAGGTCGGGAATGAATTGTTTCCCGTTGTTTTTTATAATTTTTATTTCCTGAAACATGTTACAAACTTTTAAAGGTCAAATCCACAATAGCTTAAATTGTAACTTTTGTTGTTAATCGGAAAGTCGGAAATTTCGAGATTTCGTAACGAAAGTTCCAATGCTTTCCAGTTGTGCATCGAAGGGTCTTTTATTTTGTAGTGACTAAGCTTCCCATTTTCATCGGTAACCGCTGCATGGCAAATTTCTCCCCGCCAGCCTTCTGTTAATGAAATGCCAAACATTGACGATTTCAATGAAACCTGCTTTTCAGGCTTTTTTGGTGAAATCAGAAAATCTTCGTTGTTAAGCACATTTCTCAGCCAGGCGATAGATTGTTTAATCTCTTTCCGACGCAATAAAAACCGTGCGAAAACATCACCTTTTTTCATAATTACAGGAGCGTAAGTATACTTTTGGTATCCGGAAGAAGGATGCGATTTACGAATATCTCTCGGGATATTTGTCATTCGTGCTACCATACCGACTGCTCCAATTGTTTGAGCTTGTTTTGTGGTTACAGTTCCAATTTCATCGAACCGGTTTTCGACACTTGGCAAACGGTAAGTGAGGTGCGCCAAATCAATAAATTGTTTTTCGTATTCATTCAGCGTTTTCAATAGCGCATTTCTTAATTCATTCGTGAATGGATATTGCGTTCCTCCCACCCGAATCATTCCTTTCCCTAACCGGTTTCCACACCACAATTGCGTAAAATTAATGATTGCGGTTCGTAGAATTCCAAAAATATTTGCTCCCAAACTGTATGCAACATCGGTACAAAGTGCCGAAATATCTCCGGTGTGCACTGCAATCCGCTCTAATTCCAACGCCATTGAACGTTCAATTTGCAATTTTGGATTGGGTTCTAAACCTGCCAACGTTTCCATGAGGTTGGCAAAAGTAACACTGTGCCCAATCGTAGTATCGCCAGCAATGGATTCAGCAACAATATTTCGTTGCAGTAAAGTTTCTTTGTCGAGCATGATTTGTTCAACTCCACGGTGCTGCCAGCCATGTTGAATTTCGAGGTGCAAAACATTTTCGCCATTGCAGATAAAACGGAAATGTCCTGGTTCGATTATACCTGCATGAACTGGTCCAACGCCAACTTCGTGCAATTCTTCACTTTCGATTTTATAAAATGGATAGTCGTTAATTTTTAAATTTGGGTTGGCTCGGTTGTGCGCAAATCTCACTGGTTTCAGCCAGGGATGACCCGGAAAACCGATACCAAAATTCTCATGAATTTCGCGCTCGAAAATGTGTAGTGCAGTAATTTTTGGTGTTAACGAGTTGAGTTCCTGTTTTTCACTTTTCAATAAAAAATGAGAAAAAACAAAAATCTGATGCATTTTATCGTTGGCAACCGCTGCAATAAATTTCAATCCTTCGTTTTGGCGAAATCCAAAATAGGTAACACAATGATTTTCATTTTTCAGAAGCAATTCAATCATTGTTGAACTAAATTCGGCATAACTCAAAACAGGAATAGAATTGATATGGACTGACTTATTGTTTTGAAGGGCGGAGTATTTATTATTTTTTAAAATCATCGTGGTTAATTTAAAAAATTGATTGTTCCATTAATCAAATTGGTTAAAATTGCCGGCGGATTAAAACCGAGATAAATAACCAAGCCAAATAAAAAAAACGACGAAATGGGCTCAAAACGGTTGAAAATAATAGCTTCTGGTTTAAAGTTTTCGGGTAAATCAGCATATAATAAATGCATGGTCTTTTGAAGAATTACATAGATAATAACAGTTAACATGGCAAGAACTGCGATTGCTGTAATTATGTAACCACCCGAAAAAAGAGCTTTGAAAATAAGAAACTCGCTGACAAATAATCCAGAGGGTGGAATTGCAGTAATCGACAGAATGCCAATAATAAAAGCCAGTGCACCAGCACCATTCAATTTAAAGTACCCACCAGAGTCTTTTATCCAGCCACTATGAAAAAATGCCCTCACTTGTCCAAATTGAAAGAACAAACCTCCTTTGACAAGGGTGTGAAATACCAGATGAAGAAGAGCAGCATAATAACCAGTTTTGCCAACTGAAATAGCAATCAGAATAAGTGAGATGTGTTCCATACTTGAGAAAGCGAACATTCTTTTAAATCTTTTAATCCTGAACAGTTGAATGGTTGCCAGAGAAAGGCTGATTAATCCGGTAACCAGCAATACATTTTGAGCCCACGAATTTAACTGAGTTTGGTTAATCACGGTATAAATCCGGAAAATGGCAACAAAACCTGCACTTACCAATGTTGTTGAAATTATTGCGTTTACCGGAGAAGGTGCAACTGTTTTTGCATCGATAGTTGCAGCAAAAAGCGGAAAAACATTTAGTTTTACACTGTACCCGGTAAGAATTAAAATGAATGCGGTTTTAAGGAAAAACGGATCCATTTGCGAGGCCACCGAAGAGAGATAAGTTACAGAAAGATTAGCGCCTTCGGAGGAAGTGGCCTGAGTAGCCAGAATTAGTATCCCTAAAAATGCGATGGCAATTCCTACCGATGACAGGAATAGATATTTCCAGGCAGCTTCAAGCGGAGTTTCATAACGGTTATGGTAAATTAAAAACGAAACAGCCAGTGTTGTGATTTCGATGCTGACCCACATTACAACTATATTTTCGGCAAAATATACCGATGAAATTGCGGTTGCCAGAAGTATCATTGCAATGGCAAAAAACGATTCTTTTTTCTGATCGTTTACATGTCGCTGCAAATAAAGTTTAGCATGAAAAATTACCGGAACTAAAAGAATACTTAGAAGTCCGTTCAACAGAACAGCAAGGCTGTCGAACTTGAAATACACAGAATCCAACAAATTCAGGTTTTCAAAGGAATAAACCGTTAATCCGATGTGAAATAACACAAAAATCATGCTGGCAGATAGCAATAATTTTTCTTTTGGGAAAAATAAAAATCAGCAAAATTAAAATCAGTGCAATTCCAAAAAAAATGGGAATCATATTATATTAATCTTTTAATTTATTCAATTTACTCACCGAAATATCGTCGAAAGTATCACTTACTTTATTCATAAAAATACCGAAAACCAAAACTGCAATCAGTACATCGAGCAATACTGCTAAACTTACCATAAACGGCATTTCGTTACCAACTGCCAGTGATAATAGAAATGTTCCGTTTTCAATGATTAAAAAGCCAACAAGGTGACTAAAAATATTTTTATGAATGGTAATAAAATACATGCCTCCAATAACTGTTGCCAGCGCTACCGTAAAAAATCGCAGTTGAATAATCTGATTATCGATGTTGTAGCTAATCAGAAAACTACACAATTAAAATTGCTGTTACTATTAAGAGCGAATAAAACACAGGAATTTGGCTTTCATGCACCCTTTTTAGCCCATTTTTAGTTTTAAGCCTGTCCAAAAACCATGGAATAACAATTGCTTTTACAACCAGTGTTTCAAGAAGTATTAGCATCAAACCAATAATTTGAATGTGGATTAAATTGCTGAATGCGATTCCAAACAACAACACTCCCTGAAGGGAAAGCAGCCAGATAAAATTGGAAACTCTTTCTGAAAGAAAAAAGTAAACCAGCGTTGCTGCAAAAAGAATTATTAATACTACAACCATATTAATTCATTAAAATAATTTTTCCTGTAATAATTAAAACGGCTAAAAAGCCAACAACTGCCAAGGCAGAAAGAGACAGAATCCATTGAGGATTTTTTGCCATTTTATTTCGCGCCCTGAACGATTCGAGAACTCCAACTGAAATGGCAAACAAAAATTCAACAATAAAAAAGATAACCAGTTGTGCTGCAAAATAATTTTGCATGGGCAATACAAAATTGAATATTAATGCGCCGTAAATGGTAAATTTTATTCCATTGGCCAACTGAATTAGTCCCAGGTCGAAACCACTGTAATCAAGTACCATTACTTCGTGTACCATGGTAAGTTCGAGGTGGGTTTTGGGGTCGTCAACGGGCAGCCGGCTGTTTTCTACCATGGCAATCCACAAAAAAATATAAACCGACAAGAATGGCAATGAGGTATGACAAGTTCCGACTCAATATGCAGGTTGTTAAATAATTCGTAAAACGATGTGTGGTTGGTTAACAATGCCATCGAAGCAATTACAATAAAAAAAGCAGGTTCAACCAAAAGCGAATAAAATGCTTCGCGGTTTGCGCCCATTCCTTCAAAGCTGCTACCCGTGTCCATCGCGGCAATAATCATCATAAATTTTCCAAATGCCAAGCAAATAGGCAAACAATACAAAATCGCCTTCGAACGAAAAAATGGCAGTCTGATTTCCCAGAGGAATAAAAAATACCGCCATAAATATGGTTGAAAAATAGATTATCGGCGCAACCTTAAAAATCCAGCTTGTGCTTGTGCTGTAAACATTTCCTTTCTTGAATAAGCGTAAATTATCGATATAATGGCTGCAAGAATGGATGGCCCTTTTCTTCCTGCAATTTTTGCTTTGGTAAGCGAAATAATGCCGGGGAAGATAAGGCTGATACCAAGTATTACAATAATATTTAGCGCCATTTTAAAGAATATTTAAAAGAGTTAAAACCAAAATTAAAGCCATAAATACAATGGCATAAAGTAAATAGTGCTGAATATTTCCGGTTTGAAAAACAGCAATTTTTTCTAAAAATTGCAATATTTTATTTGAAGGATTTGTTACCAGAATATCCTCAAAAACATCCGACGAATGGGTTTCAAATTTACGGGGTTCAGGAAAAATTTCATCCTTTTCAATGATCTTAAAATGTTTTTTACCTCCTGTAACATATTTTGCCAGGTTCCCAACAGATTCGGCATACGAAGTAGCGGTATATTGATGTATGGCTGGGTCTGCTCCGGTGTAACCACAACCCCAGGTTGGGCCGGTTTCCTGCAATGTTTTTTTTGTGATACGAGAGCGAATAATCCATAAAATTGCCGCTAAAACAACCAGGAAGCCCAGTGCAATTGAAATGCCCTGCATTGAAGGTGCAATTGTTGTTAACGCAGAAACATCGGGAGTAAAAACCGAAACAATACTGCCCAGCGGTTTTAATACAAACATTGGAAATAGTCCGATTGATATAATAAAAAATGCTAATAATGTATTTTGGGAAAAGCATACTTCCTTCAACTTCTTTGGCATTTTGGGTTTTGCCGGTTCTGGGGTTTCCCAAAAATAGAATGCTAAAAACTTTTGTGAAACAGTAAAGTGCCAGCCCACCAATTACCACAAGCCCAACAATTCCGCCAAGCAGCAATAAACTTAATGACAATTCACCAGAGTGGAGTTCTTTAAACATTCCAACGTAAATCAGAAATTCAGAAATAAAACCATTAAAAGGGGGCAGCCCCGAAATTGCAACAGCTCCCAGCAAAAAGAAAAAGGCTGTTTTGGGCATTTTTTTGATTAAGCCGCCAAGGTGTTCAATATTACGTGTGTGTGTTTGGCTGTAAATATTTCCTGCCGTGTAAAATAACAGCGATTTGAAAAGCGAATGATTCAGAATATGAAGGAATCCACCGGCAAGTCCTAAAACTGCCAACGTGTTGATTTTTCAATGCCAGTCCAATAACTCCAACGCCAATTCCAATTCCGATAATTCCAATATTTTCGATGCTGTGGTAAGCGAGTAGTTTTTTGAAATCGTGTTGAACAATGGCAAGGGTTACGCCTAAAACGCCCGAAATAAAAGAAATGATTAACAGGAAAATACCAATTTCCAGCAAACCGGTATGAATAAAAGTAAGAACCCTGATAATTCCGTAGATTCCCATTTTAATCATTACACCACTCATTATTCCCGAAACATGTGAGGGTGCAGCAGGATGGGCGTGTGGTAACCACGAATGCAAAGGGATAAATCCGGCTTTAATTCCGAATCCGACAAAAAACAATAAAAATATTGGGAACGCTGCATGGGTGCCAAAATAATTCTCCAAACTGGCAAAACCGATTGGCTCGCCGATAACGCTGCCCGCAACTAAAAAAGCAGTCATTAAAAACACAAGCCCAATGTGCATTTGTATTAAAAATTGAATACCTGCCTTTATTGTTTTATTGTTTTCTGATTCGAAAATAACTAAGAAAAATGCTGCGACTGACATCATTTCCCAGGCGATTAAAAAACTTATCCCATCTCGAAGCGAAACAACAAGAAGCATCGCCAGGTGCATTAATACCAAACTAAAATGATGCAATGCAAATTCAATTTTTGTTTTTTGTTTTATGTAAGCAGCTAAATATCCCTTTGAATATAAAATACCCGTAAAAAATGTAAGGTTAATCACAAAAATAAAAAATGCTGAAATGCGGTCGATTACCAAAATTAGTTCATTTCCAAAAAAGTGTCCGAAACTTAATTGTATCGCTTCTGTCGAATTGAAAGATTGAAAAGCAAAGGTTCCCGAAATTGCAATTAGCAAAAGGTCAATGATAAGTGTAAAAAAGAATTGAAATTTCTTTGTAATAAAAAACAGAATTAGACTTACAAAAAGAAACCCAAGTAAAATATTTGACATGCCATTCAAATTTTAACTTGGCTAAATTACATTATTCTTAATAATCAAAAATAATAATGCCGTTTATTACGAAGCTGAACTTTAATTTTAATTGAAGACCAGTTTTTTGAGATATAAATGATTTGAAATTTTAAGTAGAACTAATTTTTTGTGACTGGAAAGTTGTAAAACAAAGCCAGTCATCAGTTTATTTATAGAATTTACTTTTCGGTAACATTTACAATAATATTCGATGGAAATAATTTTGGAGATTAAAACATCCTACTTTTGCGCGTCATTTTTAAATTTTGCAGAAAGATGGAAAATTTATTTAACCCCAAAATCTTCACCGTTTTAAAAAACTATACAAGAAAACAGTTTTCAACTGATTTGCTTGCGGGTATTGTAGTTGGAATTGTAGCCCTTCCGCTTGCTATTGCATTTGCTGTGGCTTCAGGTGTATCGCCAGAAAAGGGTTTAATTACTGCTGTTATTGCAGGATTTCTTATTTCTTTTCTAGGTGGAAGCCGGGTTCAGATTGGCGGCCCAACCGGTGCTTTTATTATAATTGTTTATGGTATTTTAACCGAGTATGGTATCAATGGATTAATTATTTCCACAATTATGGCCGGAATTATTCTGGTGCTTTTCGGCGTACTTAAATTGGGTTCATTACTTAAATACTTTCCACATCCGTTAATTGTTGGATTTACCAGTGGAATTGCTCTGGTTATTTTTTCAACGCAAATTAAAGATGCACTAGGTTTACAATTGGAAAAAGTTCCATCCGGATTTCTTGAAAAATGGGGAACATATTTCAATCATCTCGATTCTGTAAATGTTTATGCACTAATAATAACAGTTGTAACCATTTTAATTGTTGTTTTTTCGAAGCGGTTTATAAAGAAAATTCCAGGATCGATGATTGCCATTGTTGTGGGAACTTTTCTGGTTCAGATTTTTAATTTGCCGGTGAGTTCTATCGAAACATTTTTTGGCGAAATACCACGTTCTTTCAGTTTTAGTTTTCCCGAGATTAATTTTAGTGAATTAGGAAACTACATACAGCCGGCAATTACAATTGCTATGCTTGGAGCCATTGAATCATTACTTTCAGCAGTGGTTTCTGATGGTATGATTGGTGGAAACCACCGCTCCAATACTGAATTGATTGCACAGGGAATTGCCAATATTGTAACACCTTTTTTTGGCGGCATTCCGGCAACGGGGGCAATTGCACGCACAGCAACAAATGTTAAAAATGGGGGAAGAACGCCCATCGCAGGAATTGTACATGCAATTACATTACTGCTAATTATGCTGTTTTTTGGGCAGTGGGTTAAACTTATTCCGATGTCGGTTTTGGCAGGCATATTAATAGTAGTAGCCTATAATATGAGTGAATGGCGCTCGTTCCGTTCAATTTTGAAAAGCTCTCCATTCGATATTATTGTATTACTTTCCACTTTTTTCCTGACCGTTTTAGTTGACCTAACCGTAGCCATTGAAGTTGGAGTTGTTCTGGCTGCACTTTTATTTATGAAAAGGATGGCCGACCTTGGAAAAATAATTCCGGAGAGAATAGATTCTGATGTTATTGATGATTATTCAAAACTGCCAGCTGGAATAGGAATTTATGAAATTAGTGGCCCACTTTTTTTTGCCTCTGCAAAACAATTTTGCGAAGTATTAAAATCAATTGGACTGCGAAAAAAGATCATGATAATCAGGATGAGACATGTGCCTTTTGTTGATTCTACAGGGTTGAAAAATTTAAAGGATGCGCTTAAAATTTTGAAAGATTCAGGAACTAAAATTATTCTTTCAGGTGTAAATGAAACCGTATTTAATGATTTGGAAAAAGGAGAAATTGTTAAAATTGTAGGAGCGAAATGTATTTTTAGCACTTTTGATCTTGCAGTTGAAGCTGCTAAGTCAGGGATAGAAAAAGATATTTAATCCTTTAATTTATCCGTGAGCAACATTTCCAATTGTTCCACATCAAATTTTTTGGCAATAATTGTTTTGTTTTCATCAAGCACATAAACCGCCGGAGTTTGACGGGCATCGTACAAAATTTTAAAATTGGTTGTATTTTCAGGATCCCACACATTTATCCAGTCGTATAATTGATGTTCGGTCAAAAATTCTGTCCACTCTTCCTTGTTATCCATTGAATAAATGGCATAAACAGCCAATCCTTTATCTTTGTATTTTTCATAAACTTCATCATGAAATTTTGGTACAAACTCCTGGCAATGAGAGCAGTTGGGTTCAAAAATTACAATGATCGTGATTTTTGCATCTACTTTATGAAGGTTCATAAAATCACCGTCAACCGTTTCCATGGTTAAGTCGGGGCCAGTTTTTCCAATAAGGTTGTTTTGAAGAAAAAGTACATTTTCGCGAATGGTTTTTAAGGTTTCATCTGAAGCCCAGAAAGCTTCACCGTTGAGATAGTATTTTTCTGCAATTTCTACAAAAAGTGCGTCCATTCCAACCACATTACTATTTATGGTGGCGTTTAGAAACCACGATGCCATGAACTGAAAAATGCGTGGGTTTGGTCTTACTTTCTCAATCATTTCCAACACCGGCCCACGAACAGAATCGTAGGATTGAAAAAGTACTTTATTAAACCAGGTATCCAGTTTAGGTTTAAAAATGGGCGTGTATAAAAACCGTTCATCGGTATAGTCAAGATAGTCCCAATAATGTTTTTGCTGGTAATAAAATTTTTCAATCAATAGTAACGAGTCGTTTGCCTGAATTTCAGCAGGAGCTTTTGTAACATCATATTCAGGTACGTAGCTTGCCAAAAGAAATTTCGATAAAAAACTATCGGGATATTTGGCCTTAATGTTAAACCAATACTCCTGTATCTTTGGAGTTAATCCATTTAATTGTTCCTGTAATTTATTTTTTTCTTCTTCCGCCGAAGCTTCTTTAATTTTGGTTCTGAGTACATTGCTTTCGTTTCGCAATTTACTGAGGAACTGCGTGTACCTGGCGAACTCTTCAGTTTCAATGGCTCCTTCAATTTCAGCGGTTTCAGAATTATATGAATTATTTCGAATTGAAAATTGCTGGTCGGAACCAAGAAGAAAATCAAAATAATGATCCTGATCGACAAGAATCATATATAATCCCTGTGGAAGTAATGTGTCAATTTCAAAAACACCAGCTCCTTCTGAATTTAATAAAGTAGTGTCACTTGCATATATTTTATCGAGATAATGATAAGCGAGAGTAACTTTTTTCCCTGGATCATTTGGTAGTTCAATTTCGATTCTGCAATCCTGGGCAAATAAATTACTAATCGGCAGCAGAATAAAAACAATTAGAATTAGAAAAATATGATGTTTCATTTAAAACAGTTTTTCACTTCAAAAGTAAAATATTTCATCAAAAATAAAGTTTAGAAATTTAGTTATGGAAAAAGCCTGTATCTATTTCTTTTAGTAATTTCAACCGTTTCAAAATTTTAATTATGCTTTCCGTAAATATACCTGTTTATCAAATAGAAATTTCAACTTTGGTTTATGACCTGGTAAAACAAGGAAAAAAATTAAATGTTCCATTTGAAATAAGGGTGTATGATGACTGCTCAAATGCTGAAATAAGAAAGCAGAACCGCATAATTAAGAAATACCCGGAAGTTGTTTACACTGAACTCGATAAAAATATTGGCAGATCGGCAATTAGAAATAAAATGGGCATGGAATCCAAATTTGAATTCCTGCTCTTTATTGATGCTGATTCAAAAATTATAAATGAAAATTATCTGTCAAAATTCATTGAATATGCAAAACCAAATCAGATAATATGCGGGGGTACAGCATACAATAATAAACCGCCGGAAGAACCTGAAAAATTGCTTCGCTGGTATTATGGTATAAACCGGGAAGCAATTTCTGCAGAGGTAAGAAATAGTAAGAAAGGTTTTATTATTACTTCAAATAATTTTCTGATCGAGAGATCTGTTTTTAAAAAAAATCATTTCCGGGAAGAAGTTAAGAAATATGGTCACGAGGATACGTTGCTTGGTTATGATTTATATCGAAGTGGAGTTGAAATAGTTCATATCGATAACAAAGTGGAACATACAGGTTTGGAAGATTCAGTTGTTTTTCTGGAAAAGACCAGAAATGCCTTGAAGAATCTTTATTTTATTGAAAATTATCTTCTTAAAGGCGAAAAACAATTTGTTCAGCAGGTACATTTCCTGAACCGGTATTATACAATTACAAAATACATTCCTGAGGTTTTGTTGTTACATGCTTTTAAATGCTGTGGTAGTTTTATGGAGAAAAATCTAACCGGAAAAAATCCAAATCTTTCTTTGTTTGACCTTTATAAAACCTGCTATTTTGCTACTCTGATTAATGCAAATAAAAACCGCCAGTAACTGGTACCGACGGTTTTCGTAATAATGAATTACTTTAATCCTTCAGTTTAATATCGCCGTAACGACTTTTTATGGTTACCCTTCCCCCGATTCCGGAACCTACTTTTCCACTGATTTCGCGGGTATTATTTTCCTTTATTTTGTTCCCCTGGAATCTGTTTTCAGGATATGATATTCCGCAATACTGGCAATTGGCATCAACCGAATAGTCTGCCTCATCAAGTCCCAGTGAAATTTGTCCGTAAGAGTTTGTTATAGTAATCAAAGCAAAATCCGAAGATACTTCATCAACTTTTACACTTCCATAACCTGCTTCAACTTTAAGATTTTTGCTCAGTTTGTCGATATCGATGTGACTGTATTTTGTTTTACAGGAAAGTGATTCTACCTGGTCAAATGATAACTGGTCGTATTTTGAGTCAACAATAACTTCACCGGCTTTGTCAATGCTTATCTGCGAATATTTTGATACTAGGTTCAGCTTTTTCACCAGATCAACAGAAATTGGAGAATAACTCACATCAACATCTAAATCATTTGCCTCGTCAACACTTGCATTTCCATAAGCAAGATCAAGTTTCATTGTTCCGTTTGCCGGTTTTTGCAGATTATTGGCGGCAAAGCTCCCATATTTTATATTGAAGTTTCCATTGGCATTTAGCTTGTTTACCAGCGTATTTCCGTATTGGTTGGAAATTTTCAGATTTTTATCTGACGGAATATTGATGGTATAATCAATGCTGAATTTTTTCTGGCTTTTGAAACCGCTATCAATTGAAGTTTCAGCTTTTAGAGTTGATCCACTTTTACTGAAATTAACATCGAGCATTCCCAGCAACTTGTCTGCTGCCGCCTCATTCCCTGCTTCAACAGTAATTTCAACATCAATTGTAATCTCGCTTCCACCTTCGTTAACCACTTTTATTTCTCCAAACTTGTTAATAACTTCCAATGAATTAATTTCGGAGACGGCCCATTTTTCGTGATATTCTTTGGTTTTTTCTTCTGCTGAAACAAAATTACATCCTATAAACAGGGTAATCATTGTCAGCGTTAAGAATTTGACTTTTGTTTTCATCATTATAATTTTTTGTTTGTTCTATTTATTATTTCTGGTTATTACACTTAATTTTAAATACTAAGTTCATCCTGTTTGCCTTGTTTATCTGCTTTTAGTTGCTGTACTTCCTGTAACTTATTTACTATTAAGCTTATTACATGTAATTTCGACTGATAATATTCAAGCATCGCGTTTATAACCCTTTCATCGTTTGGGTTTGCTGCCAGATCTTTTTGCAGCGACTTGTGCAACTTATCGAATTCCATCAATTCGGTACTCATTAGGTTCTGTTCTTCTTCTGAAATTGCCCCCTCATTTTTTAATTGATTCCATTGTTCAAGACCCACATTAATGGAGTTTGTAAAGTAAAATTCTACTTCTCTGTATTCCGGCGAAACGGATGCCAGTGTGATTTCTGAATTATCTTTTGTTGGTACCAATCCTTTACCATCGGAAGAAAAATAAATGGCAGCCTGATTCACTGCAAGAAGAATAAATACTGCTGCTGCAGCTACTTTCCAAACAGTATTAAACGTAATTTTTCGCTTTTTTTGTTGTGCTTTTAATTTCGCTTCAAACCTTTCAAAATGCCCATCCCGCGGTTCTGTTTCATTCAACTTATCAAGATGTTTTGAAATGAGTTCTTCTATGTTGTCTTTTGTTTGCATTACAATTAATTATATGAAAATATTTCCTCGTCTTTTAATAATTCTCGCAACTTGTTTTTGGCTCTAAGAAATTGCGTTCGTGAGTTTGAGTTGCTTATTCCGAGTATCTGACTGATCTCTTCATGGTCGTATCCTTCAATCAGGTAAAGGCTTAAAACAATCCGGTAACCATCTGGAAGATTCTGAATTGCTTTTTTAATTGTCTGCAAATCAACTTCTTTTACTTCCATTTGATAATCGGCAACTTCAATAGTTTTCCGGGAAATCTCCTCAAACTTCACTTTTCTTTTTTTCATGTAATCCAAAGAACGGTTAATTACAATTTTTTTTAGCCACGCTCCAAAACTTACTTCACCTTTGTAACTCTCTATATTTTTGAAAGCTCTTAAAAATGATTCCTGCATAATATCTTCTGCTTCCATTTCATCATTAACAATACGCAAGCTCACATTAAACATTGGCCGGTAGTACAGTTTATACAACTGAAACTGGGCTTTTGAATCTCCTTTCCTGCAAAGGTCTATGATTTCCTGATGAATATTTTTGTAAAGTGCTTCCAACTTTTTTGTTATTCCACTGAAATGACGACGATAAATATGCAATGTTGCATGTGGCTTAAAAATACAAATGATTTTTTACCTTTTTTTTGATGGAGCTATTGGAGACAGACTTATTGAATATCGAATTTAAATATTTGATCTAAATAAATAAATGTGACATTATAAAGAATTGTAGTAATTTACCAATTCAGCAATACTTTCTAATTCATTGGTTTTTGTCTTATTCTTTTTAATAAAAGTTTCTATTTTGTCTTGGTTGTCTGGAAATATTTCCGGAAGACTTTTTTTGTTTTTAACTAAAGTAGCCGCATTTTCCCCAACCTGAATATAATACTCATTGGGGTTTTTGATGAAACTTGGAGGGGACGGGTCTTTGTAAGCTCCAGCTTTTTCAGCGTCTTTAAAAATTATTTCATGCCTGATGTATAATGACGCCTTTCCGTCTGTAATCAGTTCAAAATACCCATTTTTGACATTTTGCCCTGCTAAATATGGAATATACCTAAAAGTAATATCACCAATTTCAATTTTTTTAATAATTTCAGGTACTGCAATTGCCAGTATCTCTTCATTCTGATTTTTAAATTCCATTTCATCGCTATAGACATTGTAACGCAATGGAACATTGGCGAATTTTTCCTTTTGTACGGTGTAAATTGTGCCGTTAATAAATTCTTTATTCAGATAAGCAGATCCACTAATATCACTTTCGGTTAATTCATTATTAAACTCGCCACGAATTATTTTTTTTGAACTCATAAAATCCGCTAAATTCCTGAGTACATAATCATTTTGAGCAGTACCTGAAATTGCAGAAACTGTCAAAAAAATGAAAAGAATTGTTTTAGCTTTCATTTGTTGAATTTAAACATTTTAAACACCGATTTTTATCAAACTAATATTGAATTCCAATGATATAGCACATTTTTTTGGACACATTCATAATCCGGATTAATATTTCCTTTATTTATTCACTATTTCTCTTTTCCTGTCAATATATCTTCAAGTCGTTCACGTTTTACACTATTGTCGAAACTAAATGATTGCGCCAGCGCTATTATCTCTTCATCCGTTTTGTCTTTGAATAGATTGCAATAATCTGGGATAAGAGCTTCAGCAATAAGTATATTCCTAACTAATCTTCCTATTTGTCTGGGCTGTCCGCCTGGATAAGGGTAATAGTCAGGAAATTCGTTCTCAAACAATTCATTAATAGGATCGATTATCTGGCGGATATTTTCATCAGTTGCACCCCAGGCATCAGCGCCAAGCCTGTTTTTCTTTTCAAGGAAAGAAGAAACCAATTGCATATATGGAGTATCTTCCTTTTGATGCAAAATTGCCTGAAGTCCCATGTCTTTATAAAGCCAAATACACCAGCTGGCTTTGTACTTGTCGTAATAAGCAAGTTGGTCCTTAAGTATCTGGTATCTCATTTCATCTTTTTCAGGATCGCCGGTATAAACAGGGCCAAATTCACCAACCCAAAATGGAACATGATTGGAAAACATAAATTCACTCTTTTCAATGAAGTCACGTTCCAGGGTATCTTTGTCATAATATAAACCTCTGCTAATACCGGGATAATCACCTCCGTCAATAAAGCCGGGAATTGCATAATCATGATTTGTATAAACAACATTATCCCATATTTCGGTAAACATATCAAACTGAGTTGCATATTTGTTTCCTTCGATAAATAAAATATGGTTTGGGTCAATCTTTCAAAACTGCTTCTCTAAGCCTTTTGAAATAGGGAAAAACCACTTGATTTGTTGGATCAGCAGGTTCATTTATTAAATCATACCCGGCAACCCAAGGCTGATCTTTATAACGTTCGGCAATTACCTCCCATAGGTGTAATGCTCTGTCCTGAAAGTCTTTATGTTTCCAGAACAATGCTTTGTGAGTAGGATTGTCGCTATGCCAGTGTTGGTTTTGAAAACCGGGCATGGCATGTAAATCGATGATGGTGTAAATCTGATGTTTTGCACAAAGTTCGATTACGTTATCAAGATATTCAAACGCACCTTCTTTTATTTCCCCGGGATTCATATCATCTTCAAAAAGATGATAATTGATGGGAATACGAACCAGGTTTAGTCCCAGACTATGTATGTATTCTGCATCAGGTTCAGTGAAATAACTTTTCAGGAATGTATCCCAATAAAGATCATATTTTTCCTTTCCCAATACTTCCAGTAGTCCTTCGCGCATTGCTTCTTCATTGGCTGGATATCCGTCAATAAAGTTCTCCATGTGTAGCATTCCTCCAAGTCCGAATCCACGTAAACAAACGGTATCGCCATTTTGATTAACAATTTGATCTCCAGAAGTATTTAGCCAATTTACATCTTTAGTTGAATTCATAGTATTATTTTCTTTTTGATTACATGCAAACAACAATAGTATTGAAAACAAGATTAAGTATGCAGAAAATTTTATTTTTTTCATCTTTTCATCTTTTAATATTAGAATATAGATTGTTTGAAATTCACAGTGAATTAAAATAGACATGCAATTTACAAAACTTTAAGTTACATTATCGAATGAATTTAATATTGATCATAGAATGCTGATGGCAACAATACATATTGGCATCGTACAAAATTTATATTACTCGGCATCCTTTAAATCAATAAACCAGGAAATTGCTGTTAGTTCCGCAGGTATTATTCCTGATGAATGTCCCAATCCTACAAGAGGAAAATATTTGATATTATCAGTGCTTACCCCTTTCGAAAGAAAATCGTCATAAATATTTAATGAAACCTGTTGTGGTACAAATTCATCATCGGTTCCATGAATAATCATGGTTGGGATAACCGTGTTCCATGCCGATATACTATTGTCAGTCATACTATTAATAACAGATGAGTATTTTTCATTAGTATAGGCATTATTTCTGTAATCGTCAGTAAATAACGTGTCAACTGATGTTGTTAAGGCCGCATTAATTTCTTCTGATGAATGTGTCCCATCATAGTAGCTTGAAACTATATTATCGTATGGAGATTTAAAGATTTCTGAAACTGGTGTGGTAATAAGTCCAAGGTTTTCATAACTGTTAATAACATAACCAATAAAATAAGGCATCGGGTAGGTTTGCTTTCCAAGTACATATTTATTAACATAATTCAGATCATAAGGACCGGCTGCACAAGCGCTTGCTTTTAAATTAAATTCAGAAGAATTCTGAGTTTCAATGGCTTTTTGCAGTTGCATTGTAGCCCAGCCTCCCTGAGAATACCCTGTGATATACAAGTCATTGTTCATTTCGGAATACAGGTGATTCTTAATTAATTCCTTAACAGCCCTTAACATGTCGGTAACTACCTGAATGGTAGTTTCTTTGTGCATATACGGATGAAACATTTCGTTAGAAGCGCCAAAGCCCAAATAATCAGGAACTGATATTATAAATCCGGTTGAAGAAATAAATTCCAGCATCAGAAAAACTTCATTGTCGGGATTAACGGATGGCGCCATACTGTTTAAAGTATTTGTTCCATTCTGGAAACTCATTACCGGAAACTCAATGCCGCTTGTTGTAGGTACCGCAACTAACCCTGAAGCAACAATTGGTTCTCCTTGAAATGTGGTATTATAAGTTATAGTATAAACCGAAACACTGTGTTCCATTTTGTTGATCAACGGCTCAATTTCCGGATAATCATCTACCTGCGATTCTAATCCTAACTTAATTATGGATGGAAGCAATGTTTTTTGCCTGTTATAACTTACAAGGTATTCGTCAACCGGAGTTGGTTCATCTTCATTATTAACTAAATCGCATGATGCAAATGTTATAATCAGTAAAAATAGTCCTGCTAATTTTAAAAGGGTTGTATTTTTCATGGCAAATTTTAATAAAATATTTAATGGTTTTCAAAAGTACATAATTTTCTAAAAACTGTTTATTGAATCAAAGGTTCATTGAAATTAAACGCTAATTTTCATCTTTTATTCCGATGGCTTGTTTTGCTGCTGAAAAAATGGATTTCCACCAGTAATTAATTATTGACCTTTGCTCGTTATGGTTGAAGTTTATATTTATAGGTTGCAGTTCATCCTTTCCTTTGGGATTTCGGGAATTTAACATCATATTATTTGCCCAGAAAGTTGCCAGTTTTGATTTTTTTACTTCGTCATCAGTTATATTCAAAACGTTGATTTTAAAATCGTCGAAGCCAAAATATAACTCGCCTGTTGATTGATTCTTATCCAGAGATATGTCGAAATTAAATTGATTAATTTGTCCGGATTCAATCGAAAATGGCGCTGAACTCTCAACGATCTCATTAAAAGTTTTCATTGGCACAGCGTTTAAACTTCCATGCACAGTGTGCTCATAGTCAGTTGACAAAAGATCAAACTTAAAGGTTGCCGAAAGCAACGACTTATTCATAATTTTTGTACTGGCCCAAACAGTAAAAGAAGGATGTTTATTTAACAGGTCTTTTATGTTTGTTAAAGCCGAGGTTTTTAGGTGCAACTCATTAAAACTTATCCAACCCGGTTTGTCAGAGAATTCTGTTAATTCGCTGTACTTCAAATTTGAGGGCATTAAAATTACTGAATCAAAAACAAAAGGTTGCTTTATTTTTTTTAGAAGATCTTGCGGCCAAGGAGGACGTTGGTTAACATTAAACGGATAACGTTTGTTTCTGAAAATATCGGCATCAGTTTTATCAATAATCAGGGCATCCGCATCAATAATATTGTCTTGCAGCCATAAACTTTCATTAATTCCTTTTATCTCAATTTTATTTGTTGATACCTGCAAATAGTCGGTTTGATATACTGATTTTTTATTAAAGTCTTCCAAACTTAACAAGGGTTCTACAGCAATTTTTTTCAATAAAACATTATGTTTTGCCGAATTGTAAATAAGTGAATCAGCTGAAAACTGGTACATTTCGTTCTTGCTCTTAGTGGTTAACCCGGTTGTAATTACTTCAAACTCACGCGCATGTAAAAGGTTTTCTGTATGATTGGTTTCATTAATAAGAATGTCTTTAAAATCGATATTGAACTTTCTATCAACAAGTTTCTTTTGAAACAGGTTAAAACTGAGGTCAACATTTTCCAGGTTTAGCCGGTTTATTTCCAGTTGATTTACGTAGGGATTAATATATGGATAGAGATCCAGGTTTCTTGTAAATTCATATTTGTCGCCTTTTATCGAATCAATTATATGAATGTCAATAAGCGGATCAGAAACAAGTATTTCGTTGAAAATAAAATTATTTTTAAGTGCCTCATTAATATCAAAACCTGTAAAATTCAGCTTCGGAATTTTAATGGCGAATGAATTACCAATATTTATTGGCCCGGTTGGAGTTACTTCCAAATTCTCAATAGAAATTGTTTTAGCCTCGCGGGAAAAGGCAAGTGTGTTTATTTCCAGTTTATGGCGTTTCCCTATTGTTGTACTTAAATTCGTAATTTTTGAAAGAAAATCTTTTGTTGTAAATGAAATCCGGTTTTCTTCGTCGCTTTGAAATGCAACTTCAGGAAGTTTAAGATCAACATTAAAAGTACTTCCAACCTGTTGGTTTTTTCCTTCGGTGAGGTATGTAATAACCTGACCGTTGTTTATATTTAATTCATGAATCTTTACAGAATGAATTTCAGCTGGCATTGGTACTTTGAATTTATTCAGATCCAGCGATTTCTCCATTCCCTTTTTACTGTAAACACGAAATTTCGGATCATCAATGTCAAGTTTATCGAGTATCAGTTCTTTCGACCAATAAGCTTTTGAAAAGTCGATGTTACTAAGTACAAGTTCGGGAATTGCTATTTGATATGTTGTGGTTAGCTGGTCATAATTTTCTGAATTAATGTCTGGATATAATGAAGCATTTTTTATACTTACGCTTTTGTTTAAAGTTGAAAGATTTATTTCGCCTGCATGAAGAATATGGACACTGTCGGATAACAGGAAATTCTGATCCATCAAAGAAATATCGAAATTATCAGAAAATAAAAGCCGCTTTTTATCCAACTCATCTTCATTAAGTCTGAAGTTATCAAGAACAGCAGAAAATCCGTTATCAAAAGTGATGGTTTTTCCTTTTCGGGTATGATTAACCCACGTAAATTGGCCATCAGGAATAGATATACTATTTATGTTGAAATCGTTAACATAATTGAAAAGTAACTGGTAAAATTCCTCGAATTCATTATCGGGCTTATTTTGATTTAAAGCGCCAAAATTCTCAAAATATATTTCTGGTTTAACAATGATAAAGTTGTTCATTGTTAATTTGTTGTGAAAAAAAGCATCGCGCAGTAATATTCCCTGCATGGTTATTTTCGGAACAAATATTTCATATAATTCTGAGCGGTTAAACCTTTCCATATCCTCCTGGGTAACATTTTGAATAACGGGTTGCAACCGCAGGTTTGTAATTTCAAGCTTTCTGTCGGTACTTAAAATGGCTACACTGTCAACCTGAATTTTATGCAGATTATCAATAAGTTTCATTTCATAATCAGAAAACCGAAGGTCGAAATCGGTTGCATAAAAGAATTTATCTGTTTTTTTAATGCTGGCAGAATCGAGCGAAAAGCCCGATAAGGCAAAATTGAAGCCGGTTTCAAAATAACCCTGGATTTTAGAATTCTCGGAATGCTCGATTCTAAGAGAACCCCGATCTACAATAACAACATCAGAATAAACACCTTTTAAGTAGTCCTGTATTAAATCAAAAAGCAAACCGGTTTCTTTTTGTTGTTTTGATCTTTCAATTTCAGTATGATAGCTGAGATTAACAATTGGCTCAACAATACTTATTGAGCGTGTCGGTAACCGGCGGGTATGATAAATTGTTTTAAGATTAACCTGGTCGATGTCAAGCTTTTTACATTGAATATGTACTTCGTTTCTCAATTTCTCACCACTGCTTTTTAGCGGCGAAATTTTGATATTTCGAGCTGCCAACGTATTTGAAATGGTGGATACAAATAATGTGTCGGCCCTGAATTCATGCATGTCATCTTCGAGCAGTAAATGGTAATCATCAATTTCCATTTTTATTTCATTCGCGTGGAAAAGGCGGTCTGGATCCCTTGAAGTTGTTGAATCAAGTTTAAAGCCATACAACAGTACATTCACCGATTTTAGCTGCTGCTGGTATTTATTAAAATCGGGCTGATGATATATTTCAATATTTGCATTTGATAATTTAAAACTATCCGCCTCAATTTTTGTAAACTGATTCTGAATCAATGAATAAAGGTTAAATTGGCTCAGGTTATTAATATCAATTCTCTTTGGATTTTCTTTTTGATAAAATTTTATAGTTGAATTGTTGAATTCAAGGTAGTCAACATCAAGTGAATCTCCGGCTATAAAATGAGCAAAGCTTTTGCTTTTCACATGCAAATCAGGAACAAACACATCAAAGAGGTTTTTACCTGTGTTTTTACGATTATAAAAAAGATGGAAGCCATGAACAAATATATCTGATGAGTTAAGAGAATATTCAAGTGCATCAATGGTAAACATGTGCAGGCTGTCACCCAAAGCATTGTTAAGGTTATTTAATTTTAAAATAATATCATCACTGTTAAAAAATTTTGACTCATTAAATATCATTGTTGAATCGGTAAAGAAATTTTTTATTGTCAGCGAGATATTTTTTGCATTCGAAACCTGCAACAGATCAGTCGGGGAAGCATATATTTTGTAGTTGGCATTAACAATATTTACCTCGTCAAAAATTACTTTTTTAATGGTACTTTTAAAAACAGGTTGCAGTGCTTCAAACAGCTGATCAAATGTTTTTAGCGAATCAGTTTCCAAAACGGCTTCACCTGTTAGTTTCAGCTGAGGTTCATAAATAGTAAGATTTTTACATTGAATAATTCTTTTTTTCCACAATTGTTTCAAGGAAATTCCTTGCATCGTAATGCCTGTAGAATGAAATTCATACAAAATTTTTTCTGTCGATTCATCCCTTATTTTTTTTACAGCTTCAATGTTTGTGGTAAGATCAATGTTTTCAGCAACAAGAGTTAAAGGAATGAGTTTGATTTTTAAGTTACCAACCGAAAGTCGGTATAAATGATCAGATTCTGTATCAACCCATTCGTAAATTTTTTGTTTGGCAAATTCTCCGGCTTTTATATAAACAATAAAACCTGATAACATCACCAAAGCAAACAGAATGATTACAGACCACAACAATATTTTCTTAACTCGCTTACCTCGTTTTGTCATTATAAAGGTTCAAACAACTGTTAAAGATAATTGAATTTTACAGGGGTTGCTTTTAGACATAAAAAAAATAAAACGATCTTGATTATCTGACAATAAAAAGTCGATTTTTTAACAAAATGAAACTTAAAATGATTGATTTTGCTATTTTTAGTGGTGAAATTAGAAGTGTGTTAGTTGTAGAATTTTGATAAAGACCTGATATTAAGCTAAACCGGTTGAAATGAAGCATTTCCTTTTTATCGCCCTGGTTTTCTTTTTTGGCAATTTTACCTCTGCTCAACCTGTCAGGGTTATGCTGGTTACAGGTGGACGGGAATACGATTCGAAAAAATTTCTTGAACTTTTTGATTCTTTTAAAGAAATTGAATATGAAATTTACCAGCAACCTGAAGCCAACCAGAAGCTGGCAAAAGATTTGGCAAAAGATTTTGACGTTTTGGTTTTTTACGATGAATGGCAGAATATTTCAGAAAATGAAAAAATGGCCTATTTAAATATGGCTAACAATGGTAAGCCATTTCTTTTTATCCATCAATCAATAAAGTCTTATCAGAAGTGGCCCGAGTTTGAAAAACTGCTTGGTGGAAAATATACTGAAAAGGACAGGAATGTTCCTGAAGAATTGCTATCAACAAAAGAAGAAGATGTTTGGGTTTATGCAACTATTGAAAATTATACACCAGTTACTGTTGGAATGGACCAGGTACGTTTTTTTGATGAGGTTTACGATAATGTTAGCATTTCAGAAAATATTATTCCTTTACTAAAAACCAGACATCCGCAAAGCATGGACATTATCGCTTGGCAGCATAAATATAAATCATCGGAGATTGTTTATATTCAACCCGGCTGCGATTACCGGACCTATGAATCGGAAGATTTTCGTAAATTGGTGAAACAGGCCATTTTATACCTTGCTGGAAAGAAAAGCTTAAATACGTATTAATAACGATAACTAAACTTAATTTTATGGAAAATGTAAATCAAAAAAGACTATTTGTTGCGAGTTGTTTGGCACTGCTGGTTACAGCAATAACTTTTGCAATCAGAGCCAGAATTGAAAGTGTATTTACCGACGATTACGGATTATCTGCTGAACAGGTTGGACGAGCATTTGGCCCGGCTTTTTGGGGATTTACCATTGCTATGTTTGCCGGAGGTTATTTTATTGACATTGTAAAAACAAAAACCATTGTTTGGATGGCTTTTGCAATGCATCTTATTGGAATTGTTTTGCTGTTGCTGGCAAAAGATTACACATCGTTGTTTTTAGCCAACGTTTTTATCGGCCTTGGAAATGGTAGTGTTGAGGCAGCTTGTAATCCGCTGGTTGCTACGCTTTTCCCAACTGAAAAAACCAGAATGCTTAATCGTTTTCATGTATGGTTTCCGGGTGGAATTGTAATTGGTAGTTTGCTTGCTGCTTTGACTATGGACCAGTTAAATTTACCGTGGCAAGTGTTGGTAGGCCTCCTGTTTATCCCGCTGGCTCTTTACGGATTTTTGTTTCTTTCTCAAAAAATTCCTGAAACTGAACGTGTTTCAAAAGGTATTACATATAAAGAGATGATGCGGAACATAGGCGCACCAATAACAATAACAATTGCCGTAATTTTTATGATTCTTGTTGCCAACGTTGGTGCAATATCGGAAGCTATTACTTCGCATTATTCTTACCCGTTAATTATTGTTGCTGTTGTTACCATTCTTATTGTTTTGGAAGGTAAGACAGTAAATAAAGTAAGTTTATTATTTCCGTTTGTGTTTTTCTGTATGCTTTTAACAGCTTCAACAGAGCTGGGTACAGAACAATGGATCAACGCGTTGTTATCGAATAAAGGCATTCATCCGATGATTATTTTAGCGGTTGTAACAGGAATTATGGCTGTTGGCCGTTTCTTTGCCGGCGGCTTAATTCATCGTCTGAATCCTCCGGGGGTTTTGCTTGGTTCAGCAATTTTTTCAACAGCCGGCTTGCTATTGCTAAGTATGGCGAATGGACCTGTTGTTACTTTATTTTCAGCGGCGGTATTTGCTATTGGAGTTTGTTATTTTTGGCCAACAATGATTGGTACTGCAGCCGAATATACACCAAAAACCGGAGCACTTGGAATGTCTATTCTGGGTGGCGCAGGAATGGTAGCCACATCAATGGTATTGCCAATTATGGGTAAATCAATTGAAACGGCAGGCCCGCAAATAACAATTAGAAATATGTCGGTATTACCCATGATTTTGGTTGTATTATTTGTAATTTTACTTATCGTAATTAAAAAACGAAAAGAAATAGCGTAATCATAAGATCAGTATAATTTTTAAGGCAGGTTTTTACCTGCCTTTTTTTATGAAAAAAATGTTGATTTGAGGTATTTCGTACAACACAACATGTGAGTTTTTTTTGCAAATTTCATTCCTGAATTTTATGCTGAATTATAAATATTAATTTATTATTTATGAAGGGAATAGTAACTATTGCACTGCTTGTTTTAAGCAATTCGTTTATGACTCTTGCATGGTACGGACATTTGCAGTTTTCATCTATGAAGTGGTTCAGTAAACTGGGATTGTTTGCCATTATTTTAATAAGTTGGGGTATTGCACTTTTTGAATATATGTTTCAGGTACCGGCCAATAGAATAGGATTTAATCAAAATGGCGGCCCGTTTACGTTGGTTCAATTAAAAGTTATCCAGGAAGTTATTACACTGGTGGTATTCTCAATATTCACACTTGTAGCCTTTAAAACCGAAACATTCAAGTTAAATCACATCATTGCATTTCTGTTTTTGATCGGGGCAGTTTATTTTATGTTTAAGAAATAGATTTTGAAGTGTAAACAAAAATACAATGTAAAGAATTACAGGAATTTATTGCTGTATTATAAGTTCAGGTTGAGAACAATTCAATTCGTTTTCCTGCATCAGTTTTAATTGTACGTTTTTACCTAAAACATCTTCAGAAATGGTATTCCCGTTAATTAAAATGTTTTTGCAACCTTCGAAATTGAACATATTTTTCTTCGTATGAAAGGGTTGAAATCGGGAACTTTTTATAACTGAATTATTTTCAAAGGTCAATCCGTCAACCAACCGGGCAAAAAGTACCGAATAGTCAAAAGGATTAAAACGATTATTGATAATTTTAATGTTACTGTAAATTTGAGGAGTGTTCTCACCAATGGGCTGAATTTCCGGATAGATTGAAATTATTCCTTCACAATAATTATACTGGCCTGAATAACATAAATCAGAAAAATCATTATTTTCAATCAAAACCTCAGCGGAGCCTTCTAATTTTGAATTATTTATGTTTGCCCCTGAAAACAGAATAGCACTTCCACTTGATTCAAAAATATTATTTTGGATTACCAGTTTATTTGCCAATATAACATGAATTCCACTTCCGCGACTACTTTTAAATTTTGAATTTGTAATGCTAATATTTGAAAATGGATCTTCATTCGCCAGATTTTTGTTATTGCTTAATTATAACTGCATCATCCAGCAATCCATCAAATTCGCAATTATCAATCGTTATTTCTTTGGTGCAGTTTGAGATATAAAGTCCCGCGGAGCCACAACTAAAATATCGGTTGTTAATTTTATTTGGAATAGCTTTGAAATGATTAATCTTCAAATTTGTACTGTTTTGAAAAAGAATTCCAACTCCTGGAGCATGAAAAATATTCACATTATTGATGGTAATGTCTTTTGATTCCTGAATAAAAATGGCAGGATAATTTTGCCCGGCATGTTGCAATACTAAAATATTACCAACTTTAGGCTTTCTGTTAAATGGATAATACAACCTGATAATTCCCGGAATAATATCTTCGGCTAAGTAATTCTCCCATTCTCTTCCAAGACATTCAGCATCTCCGGTTTGCGAGGCAATAAATCTGCCTTCATTATCAAATTCCGTTGTGGTTTTCCATGTTTCATTTACGTTTCGGTCGGTCACAAAGAAGAGTTTCCCTTCTACAATTTGATAAGGATACTCTTTAAAATCAATTGCTAATTCAATAAATTCATCATTAACTTTCGTTATTTTGGCTTGCGCAGTAAGTGGTTGTTCCCAATCAATAGTAATATTTTTGAGAATGATATTTGTACAATTATCAAAAGTAAATGGTTGTGTTTCGTTATGGAATATTAGTCTGCTTTTATTGCCATCAACAATAAGGTTACTTCTGTTTTCAAATAAAATTGCACAATTGCGTGAATTCGCATTTGACGTATTTGCCTGATTATATGTTCGCTGTGTACTTTCGTCAGGGTAAAAATGATATTCGCCTCGCGGAAACCGAATTATTGTTGGAATAGAATTATCGATTTCTTTTAATGCCTTTTTTATGATATCGGTACAATCTTTTTTTCGGGTTTTTTCGAGGCCAAAGTCCCTTAAATATATTACTGCAGTATCGGTTTGCTGATGGACAAATTCTTCTTTTATAGCAATATATGAAGCTGGTCCCTTTAAAAAATAACCCAACATAAGTAAAAAGAATAGAATAAAAGCCCGAATCATTTTCGTATAAAATTGGTGGCAAGATATAAAAACTGAACCGAATTTTCTGCCTTTTTCGGTAAACTTAAAACATCAATTATTTTCCTATCTTAGTTAATTGAAAATAGATATTAACCGGCCTTTAATTTTCAGCATTGAATAAAGAATGTAAAGATTTTATTAAACATAACTTAAGCTAATATTATGAAAAATCTGTTCGTGTTTTCAATATTGATCCTCATTTATTTCCAGGTTTTTTCTCAAAATGAAGAAAAGAAAGATGTTGGTAAGGATGGGTGGAATTTTGGAGCTCTGCCAACCATAACTTACGATACAGATTTGGGCTTTCAGTATGGTGCATTAATAAATTTATACGATTATGGCGATGGAAGCCGTTATCCAAAATACTATCATTCATTATATTTCGAAGTATCGAGATTTACAAAGGGAAGTGGAATTAATCGTTTTTATTACGATTCAGATGAGCTTTTGAAAGGACTGAGAACTTCAGTCGATTTAAGTTATTTGTCAGATCAGGCGTATGATTTTTTCGGTTATAACGGGTACGACGCGGTAGTAAATTATGATTGGATTGATGATGCCGATCCTAATTATAAAAGTCGCATGTATTATAAATACGATCGAAAAATGTTCAGGTTTAAAGTTGACTTGCAAGGTAAATTAACCGGCGATAATGTGAAATGGACAGGCGGCATTAATTTGTTAAATTTCAAAGTTGGTTCGGTAAATGTTGATAAACTGAATAAAGGAAAAAGTAAGGATATTTTACCACCGGTAGATTCAGTTCCGGGTCTTTTTGAAAAATATCAGGAGTGGGGTATTATTGATGCAGAAGCAGCAAACGGTGGATTTGTGCCAACTATAAAAGCGGGGTTAGTTTACGACAGTCGCGATAACCGTCCGAACCCAATGAAAGGGATTTGGACTGAGGTGGTGATTGAAGTTGCTCCCGAATTTCTTGGCAGCGAAAGTTCTTTTTCAAAATTCAGCGTTACTCACCGTCAGTACTTTACTATTATTAAAGATGATTTATCGTTTGCTTACCGTTTAAATTATCAGACAACCCTGAGCGGACATACACCTTTTTATTACCAGACACAGGTAATCGTATCGGAGATGAAAGGCGCTACTTCAGAAGGACTTGGGAGGCGGCAGCACATTACGCGGAGTTAAAAGAAACAGGGTGATGGGTGATGCATATATTTTGGGGAACATTGAGGCCAGGTGGAAATTTGTAAGATTTAGGTTTATAAATAATAATTTCTATTTGGGATTAAACGGATTTATGGACTTTGGGCAGGTAACCAAAAAAATACCGGGAATAGAGAATGTATCTACAGAAGATTTAAGTTTACAGGCCGCAAAAGATTTCTATGATGAGAATGCCGAGAAGATGCATGTTTCATATGGCGCCGGTTTGCGAATTGTGATGAACCAAAATTTTATTATTAAAGTTGATTACGGGATGGCTGCCGATCCTCGCGATGGCGACTCAGGAATTTATATTGGGTTAAATTATTTGTTCTAGTATCTGAAAATCTCCCAATTCTTTATTACAACGATTAAAAAGTTCACATCAACGAAAAAAATAGTTTTGCCTGTTTTGATCATTTACATTTGGTTCAAATTCAAAAATCAAACAAAATGAAAACAAGAAAAATTATAGCCGTATTAATAGTTGCACTTTTATTCTCGGGGTGTGTTGTTTACTCTTTTTATCCGTTATATACCGAAAAAGATCTTTTCCCTAATGATATTTTAACCGGAGTTTTTATTGACGACGATAGCACAATCTGGACTTTTGAACATCCGTATAAAGGGAAAAAAATACCGGAAAATATAGATCGTACCTCCTATGATTTATCTACAAAAGACAAAAATGATAAAGAGTGTAAATATAGTGTTCATGTTGTTAAATTAGGTGATAATTATTTTGTTGATTTTTATCTTGAAGATTTTCTCGAGGATGACGATATTGATTTGTCTTCCTTTCATATTGTACCGGTTCATACATTTGCTAAGTTAACAGTAACCGGCGAAGAGTTACTATTTAACTGGTTTGATCCTGACTGGTTAAAAAAATTAATTGAAGAGAACAGAATCAGGATTCATCATGAAGATAATGGAGATTATATTTTGTTAACGGCAAAGCCGGGAGAATTACAAAAATTTGTTTCAAAATATGCAAATGAAGAGGAAGCATTTGAAGACGGGGTTGATTTAACATTGATCAGGAGGTAGATGATTACAGGAATCAGTTACATATTCAGGAATTTGTTGAAAAACAGGATTTTTCAGCACATTCTGTTTTGGTGTCTGTCTCTCCTTATTTTGATAAACGTTTTAAAAGTTTCTGCAGAGATAAAGCAGATTGATCTGATTTACGCCGCATTATTTCACGTCCCGATTGTTCTGATTGTTTATTTTAATCTCCGGATACTTTTCCCTTTGTTACTCGAAAAAGGCAGGTATTTTTTGTATGGAGTTTTTATTCTTTTTGCAATTGCTTTCGATGCAGGATTTTATTTTATGCTCTTCGACAATTGGATCGATCATATTTTATCCGGCTATTATTTTATTGCCTACTACAGCTTTTGGGATATTTCACTCTATTTTGTTGTTTATATTTTTATTACCAGTTTATTACGGCTGGCCCGAGGATGGTTTCGTTTGCAGGAGATTGAAACTGAAAAAACGCAGGCCGAACTTAAAGCATTGAAATCGCAGGTTAATCCACATTTTCTGTTTAACTCACTCAATAGTATTTACAGTTTATCAAGAAAGAATTCGCCAAAAACACCGGAGAAAATTATTCAGTTGAGTGATTTAATGAGGCACATTATTTACGAATCGGATGCTGATTTCATCCCTTTGTCGAAAGAGATTGAAATGATCAGGAATTATATTGAACTCCAGAATCTTCGGACATCAGAAAAAGAGAAAATTAATATTGAGGTTTTGGGAGATATTGAAAACAAAAAAGTTGCACCTCTTGTGTTTCTTCCTTTTGTTGAAAACAGCTTTAAACACGGGTTAAAAAGCGGCGCCGAAAATGCTTTTGTAAACATCAAAATTGAAATTTTAGGTAAAGTTCTGGATTTTGAAGTTGAGAATTCAAAAGGTTATTCGACTGAATTTAAAGATTCGAAATACAAGGGAATTGGAATTGAAAATGTAAAAAAACGTCTTGAATTAATTTATCCGGGATCTTATCGGTTGGAAATTACAAATGGAAAAACAAAATTCGGTGTAACTTTACGAATACATTTAAAGGAAAAGATTTAGCCGGTAACAATTCTTACAAAACCAATTATGCAACTAAATTGCCTGATAGTTGATGACGAACCTCTTTCGCAGGAAGTAATTATTGATTATGTAAATTCATGCCCGGAACTTGCTTTAAAAGGCGTTTGTAAAGATGCAATACATGCAGGCGAGAAGCTTAAAAAAGAGAATATCGATTTGTTATTTCTTGATATAAATATGCCCAAACTTAGCGGGATTGGCTTTGTGAAAACATTGAAAGAACCGCCGTTATTTATTTTTATAACTGCGTATTCTGAATATGCAATTGAAGGTTTTGATGTTGAGGCAGTTGACTATATTTTAAAACCGGTTTCTTTTGAACGGTTTAAAATGGCAGTAAATCGAGCAATTGAACGGATTTCAAATAAAAATAGCGTTAATAAATCAAACGGTCATATTATGGTTAGGGCCGATAAAAAAAGTTATAGAATTGATTTTGCAGATATTTTTTATCTCGAAGCACAAGGTGATTATGTAAAATTTATAACTGCAGAAAGATCATTGTTGGTTCACGGAACATTAAAAGAAATATTGAATCAATTGCCTGAAGATCATTTTGAACGCGTGCATAAATCATATATCATTTCACTGGTTAAGGTCGATTATTTGGAGGGCAACCAGGTGAAAGTTGGAGATCACAAAATTCCTGTGAGCCTAAGTTACAGGGAACTTTTGATGAAAAAATTAGAAAAATGAATTAGTAAACTAAGCTCCAAGTAGTTTTCCAACCAAAATTCCCAGATACGATCCAAAAGCATATCCTAAAATTCCGATTGCCAAACCTGAAATAATAACGTTCTTATTTTTTATTGCACCGGCAACAGTTGGTACAAAAGGTGGTGAGTAGGTTAACGCCGTAATAGCAATAATCGTTGTGTCGGCATCAACCTTGAAAATACGGGATAATCCTACATGTAATTACTATTGATCCGAAAACCACAAACAGAACATAGAAAAACAGATACATGGTTTCTTCAAAATTTACGATCATGTTTGAAAGGTTTGCTAACGATGAAATTACCAAAGAAAATACGATAATAAAATACATTCCGAGAGGAAAACTGTTTTTCAACCGGTTAACAGATTTTATCATTGAAGCGATTAAACCAAGAGTAGTGATTGCCAATATTGCCACAACAGAATCATTAGGTTTTGGAAACAGTAAACTCAATCCGCCTCCAATTGCAAAAATGAACACTGCAATTCCAAATGCCTTAACCATATCACGAAAATTTTTTCGATAAAATAACTGATCAAAATTTTCCATGTCATTATCTTCATTCCCAAGTTGCATTTGGTTTTCAGCCTTATAAACTACTCTGAATTTCGGTAAAAATGTATGAAATAATCGTTGTGCAACAGTCATTAAAAAAAGCAGGGCAACTGTTCCAATAACTAAATCATAGGTATGTGTAAGAATATAGGTATTTGAACTAACATTTAAAGCATCGCCAATAGCTGCAAGGTTTACAGTTCCTCCGGTGTAAACGCCAACCAGCATTCCGGCTACTGTTGAAGATTCATCAATGTGTGAACGAAACATAAAATATCCTGCAAATACTACAATTAGAAGAGAGACTAAGGCAAGAACCAGTGATAGTAGTGCCCCTTTAGCCAATTTAAGCCACTTGCGAATATCGAGCGAAAACAGTAACAATGGAATTGCTATTGGAATTGCTATTGTCATGATAATATTTTGCAAAACCAACACCTGGTTTACCAGGTAATCGCTTTGTTGTAATTGTCCTGATTCAATTAATTGAGTAATTGCGCTTTTAGGTAGTGAAGGATCGATTTCAAGAAAAGCCCTGAATTTTGCTCCCGGCGAAGGTATTAAACCGGTGTTTCCTGCAACTAATCCAATAGCATAGGCAAGAACTACAGCGCCAATTCTTTTTAAAATTGTTGAAACTTTGCAAAGGTAAATAAGAAGTAAAGGAATTAATAAATAGAAAAGTGCTAAAGCAACCAGAAGAATCATGTTTCTTTGACTTAGTTTTGAAGGAGGCAAACTTAAGAAAAAAATGGATTGCTAAGTTGAGTAAATATTGAACTAAAAAAGGAGCTTCGAAAGAAACTCCTTTTTCACAATTAAACTATATTATTTTCATTTAAAATCTGAATCCAAGGCTTAATAATAAATTCTGATTTGTATTTTTCCTATCAACCTGGTAATAATTAGGTTGAACACTACCATCAGAAACATTAGTTAATGCGTTGGTATAAGCCACATTCAATGAAAAATTATTAACTGAATATCCAAAACCGCCTGAAACAACAGCAACATCATCAGTTAATGTAGATTGATGATCCAATGTCATGTTAAACGGATTTCGATAAAGTTCATAGCCTGCACGCAAAGCAAAATTGTTTGTTATTTTATACTCACCACCCACGTGAAGATTAATGACACTACTAAAATTATCGCTCATCACTGAATTTAGATCGTTAAAATTATCAGAGCCATTTCCGCCATCACGGAAACGCATGGAAGTATAATCCATATATTCAGCATCCACGCTCAAAAGTCCCCTTTTATTGAATACGATTGCACCGCTCATAACCACTTTTAATGGGGTGTTAAAATCATATTCATATTGATTTTTGCCGTACCCAGAGTGACTTTCCGCTAATTCCGATTCCATTTTCAATATCGACTCTTCTCTTACTGAATAAAAGGTTGGGGAATGGAATGCAAGCCCAAGCCGAATAAATTGAACAGGTTTAAAAATGGCGCCCACTTTAAAATTTAACCCGGTACCATTTGCTGTATAATCGTCCATAAAACGGAAAGAATTATTATCGAGGAGATTCTCTTCGTATATAGTACTATTTCTGTAATACATATCCTGTAACCCAAGTGTGGCACCAAAATAAAATTTATGGCTAAAGTTTACACCGACATTAAATACATATTCATCAATCCTGCCTTTTTGGGAAAAGGTTTTCATTTGATCAACTTTTTCATCTGAATATAAAATACTTTGATATTCTCCATCAATTGGATTATCGTTGTTGTCGTAAACAGGGTCAATTAAATAAGTGTTCCAGGCTAGTTTTGCTGGCCAGTCGCGGTATTCAATATAGCCAATACTCTGGTCAAGATATGAATTTGACAGAGCCTCGGTATTTGCATATGCAGTTACATCATCTAACCAGGACACCGGGGATTGACTAACATTAGCAAAAGCATTATTATTAAAACTTGCTAATCTGTTATATCCGATTCCATAACTAATATTAACAACACCTGCCTCTGAGCCGCCTGTTCTGTAAGAACCAACAATACCAAAGTTGTTTAATGTGAAATTCTGGTCGTTGTCTTCAAAATTGGTTCCTCCGAGGCTCATATCCGATTTATTGAAATAGTAGCCTGGTGTAAATACCACCTCGCCCAACTGGTAAACAGCGCTACCGGCCGGATTAATTGAAAGAGATGTAAAATCTCCTCCGAGTGCGCCAAACGCATTTCCCATTCCGGCTGAACGTGCTGTTCCCTGAATTTGATTGAATGACAATCGAAAAGCGTCTGCAAAATTCTGTGCCATAATAAAACCTGGCAAAAGCAATAGTAGGGAGATCAAAATTGAAAATCGTCTCATGGCATACATTTTTTATATTTCTATTTCTTGATTCCTAATGAATTCCTGATCGTTATCTGCTTATCTACGTCCTGTGCTTGATCTTGAACTGCTTCCTGATGAACCACCGCGCGAACTGCTTCCTGATGAACTGCTACCCCCTGAATAAGAAGGGGAAGAACTGCTTCTTGAAACTGAAGAAGAAGAACTGCTTCCACTGCTGTAGTTATAGCTTCTTGAAGGAGTACTGTAACTTTGTGATCGTGACGATGATGGAGTGCTGTAATTCCTTGCAGGACTTGAAGAACTTCCTGAACTTGAACTTCTTGTATAAGTAGAACTTGAACGATACGAGTTTGCATTGTTCGAAGTTGTTCTTGGAGCAGAATAGTTTGTACTGTTTGCACTTTTTGTATTAGTAACAACCCTCGGAGTTGTATAACTAGATCTATTTGTTGAGCTAGGACGTGTATAATTCCTGCTTTGAACAGTAGTTTCAGGTCTCGTGTAATTCTGTGGTGTACGTGTTGAAGTTTGAGTTCTTACTTCGTTTGTGTTACGATTTGAATTTGCTTCTGTTGACCTTCTTCTTTCTGTTAATACAGAAGAATTATTGTTACTTTCTGTTAATCTTGATGAAGATGTCCTTGAATTAGATTCAGTTGTTCTTCTTGTTGTTCCGTTATCACCGCTTTTTACAGCAGATCTTTCGGTTGAAGATGCAACAGAAGGCGATGTACTTCTTCTACTTGCACTTCTGTTAATATTTTCTGTTCCTGTGGTTCTTCTTCCGTAACGATAATTATCTCTGTTTACAGGATTCCATGTATCATAATTTCCTGACCAATAAGGTGAATAGTATCCGCCATAACCCCATGCATAAGATGGATAATAACCCCAATTGTAATATGGAGAGCCCCATCCGTAGTATGGATATCCTCCGTAACTCCAGCTATACCATGGATCGTACCAACCATAATTCCAACCCATTGACCACCCCGGGTAATAACTTCTGTATCCCCATGAGTAGTAAGGATCGTAATACCAGCTATCCCAGTAAAACGGATCATAAAAGAACGGATCGTGGAATCGGTGTATACGATATGCAAAGTCTAGTTCATCACCGTCATAATAATTGTTGATGACATATTTCATCTCATCATCATTATAGTAAACGGTAGTATCACTGTTTTGCAGTTCCATCTGATCCATATTATATCTTAATGCATCTGCATCTTGTTCATTTCCGTCAAAAATGTAGTTGTTCATGGTATTGGTACCATCTTCATTATCCTCTATTTGACTGATAATTAATTTGTCTCCTGATTTTTCTTTTTCCAATTGATCTGCAACCTGATCAGCGCTTACCATATCAGCAGAAATTGGAGGGGGTACATCTCCCGGATTAAAATATATATCATCTGTATATGAGCTGGTTACATAAGAACCAGTTGTACATGCGCTTAAAAAAATTGCTGCTATTCCAATGGTTAATAATCTTGCTTTCATTGCCCGTCCTCCGTTTATTTTATATCAATAATAATTACTTTCTTTGTAAACTCAAAATTTTACAAATTTGTTGCAAAATCTGTACCAAAAATATAGTAATGGCAAAGGAATTAACATCACGAAGTGAGAATTACTCACAATGGTACCAGGATCTGGTTATAAAAGCTGACTTGGCAGAAAATTCGGCAGTAAGGGGTTGTATGGTTATAAAACCCTATGGATATGCAATTTGGGAAAAAATGCAAGCCGAACTAGATCGTATGTTTAAAGAAACAGGGCACGTAAATGCATATTTCCCACTGTTTATTCCAAAATCGTTTTTTAGTAAAGAAGCTGACCACGTTGAAGGTTTTGCCAAAGAGTGTGCCGTTGTGACTCACTACAGGTTGAAAAATGACGAGGTAAATGGTGGGATTATCGTCGATCCGGAGGCAAAACTTGAAGAAGAATTAATTGTTCGGCCAACATCTGAAACAATAATTTGGAATACTTATAAAAACTGGATTCAGTCGTATCGTGATTTACCAATTCTGATTAATCAATGGGCAAACGTGGTTCGCTGGGAAATGAGAACCCGGTTGTTTTTAAGGACGGCTGAATTTTTATGGCAGGAAGGTCATACAGCTCATGCAACAAAACAGGAAGCTATTGAGGAAACCGAAAAGATGATTAATGTTTATGCCAATTTTGTTGAGAATCACATGGCGCTTCCGGTAATAATAGGTTTAAAATCAGCTAATGAGCGTTTTGCCGGAGCTCTGGATACTTATTCAATAGAAGCACTGATGCAAGATGGTAAAGCACTGCAATCCGGAACTTCACATTTTTTGGGTCAGAATTTTGCAAAAGCTTTTGATGTGAAGTTTGCCAGTAAAGAAGGAAAAGATGAATACGTTTGGGCAACGTCATGGGGAGTTTCAACCCGTTTGATGGGAGCGCTAATTATGGCGCACTCTGACGACAATGGTCTTGTGCTGCCTCCAAAACTGGCGCCATTTCAGGTGGTAATTGTTCCAATATATAAAAACGATGAGCAGTTATCGGAAATATCGGGAAAAGTAGATGAAATTATTTCGAAGTTAAAAGCTAAAGGAATTACGGTTAAATTCGATAATAACGACAATAAAAAACCGGGCTGGAAATTTGCTGAATACGAACTGAAAGGAGTTCCGGTTCGGTTGGCTTTGGGACCTCGCGACCTTGAAAATGGAACGGTAGAAATTGCACGTCGCGATACTTTAGAAAAGAGTGTGGTTAACCTTGATGGAATAGAAAATTATATTGAAAATCTTTTGGATGAAATTCAAAAATCAATATACCAAAAAGCGTTTGATTACCGGGAAACACACACCACAAAAGTTGATACTTACGATGACTTTAAAGATGTATTAATGAATAAAGGTGGTTTTGTTTTGGCACATTGGGATGGCACATCTGAAACAGAAGAAAAAATTAAAGCTGAAACCAAGGCTACTATTCGTTGTTTACCGCTGGAATATGAAGAAGAATCAGGAGTTTGTATATACTCCGGCAACCCTTCAAAACGAAGAGTTTTATTTGCATTGGCTTACTAATACAAAAAATATCTTAGGGAAGCAGCTCAAAAGGGCTGCTTTCTTTTTTTATAAAATTTGCTTTATGTATTTTTAAAAGCTGATTGAACAATTAAAATTGTAAAAGCAGTTAAATGATTTTTTATCTAAAAAACTAAAAAAATGACCGAAAAGGAAGTTCGTGAATCTCT
Organism: uncultured Prolixibacteraceae bacterium; assembly: GCA_963849775.1. Taxonomy (GTDB): domain Bacteria; phylum Bacteroidota; class Bacteroidia; order Bacteroidales; family Prolixibacteraceae; genus Draconibacterium. The sequence continues at coordinate 244,837 of CAWKIX010000041.1, forward strand.
GATGGAAGCTTATGTAATAAAATCGGAGATTAAGCAAAAAGTCTTCGAAAATACGAAACAAACATTTGTGATTTTGAAAAAGGTATTAAAAGAACTGGAAAACAATTATTCAAATCTGATTCGGGACAAGGTTTCTCCATCGCTATTTCCTATTTTTAAAGATAAGGGTTCGTATGAAGCAGAGTTCATTATTGGTGGTGATATCCTCGTATTTAGCATGCACTCAAATATTTTTGAATTCGACGATAAACATCCGGTTTGGGAAACGACTTACGTAAAAGATGATTCGCTGCGATCGTATTGCGGCGTAATCAATATATACAATTTCCTGTCCGATTCGTTTAAATACAACCGGTTAAATGACATTGGTTATTTGGTCGCAAGAATCTTCATCAACAAGGACAAACATTTTTTTGTTGAAGGAAAACGCCAGTCGGATGAGGTTGTAAAAGATTTTGCCATTGATACTGTTTCTCCCGGTATTTTACGCCAAATCATAGAAACTGCAATTCAATACAGTGTTGAATTTGATTTGCTGGTTCCACCATACGACCAGGTAAAAATGGCAACAGTGGATCAAATGCGGGAGAAAATGAGCCACTCAAAAATGGTAACCGGTAAACGATTGGGATTTACTTTTAATTCAGATGATGTTTAATCAGTTTGCAGTTAACAGTCTCAGTTTTCAGTTGAGAAAAGAGTTTAAATAAAGAGCAATGGAAAAAGTAGTTGAAAGATTTATAAAATACGCAAAAGAATACACCACTTCTGATCCTGCGGGAGCAACTTATCCAAGTACTGAAAGGCAAACCGTTTTTATGAAAAAGCTGGTAACCGAGCTAAAAGAAATTGGGTTGAGTGAAGTTGAAATGGATGAGTACAGTTATGTAACAGCAACAATTCCTGCAAATGGTTTTGAAAATGCACCGGTGGTAGGATTTATTGCGCATGTTGATACAAGCCCCGATTTTTCAGGAGAAAATGTAAATCCTAAAATCATTGAAAATTATGACGGCGGAATTATTAAACTAAAAAACAATGTTGAAATCAATCCAAAAGAATTTCCTGAAATTCTAAATTATACAGGACAATCAATTATTACAGCCGACGGAACAACACTTTTAGGTGCCGATGATAAAGCCGGTGCCGCTGAAATTGTTACAGCGGCTGAAATGTTATTGAAAAGTGATATTAAACATGGGAAAATAAGGCTTGCATTTACTCCCGATGAAGAGATTGGAAAAGGAACCGATTTTTTTAATGTAAAAAATTTTGGAGCCGAATTCGCCTATACACTGGATGGCGGAGAAATTGGCGAACTCGAATTTGAAAACTTTAATGCTGCAAGTGCAAAAATTGTTATTCACGGAAGAAGTGTTCATCCCGGGGCGGCAAAAAATAAAATGATAAATGCATTATTGGTCGCCCATAAAATTATTGCCTTGTTACCTCCTGTTCAGCGCCCGGAACATACCGAAAAATATGAGGGTTTTTATCATTTGTTGAATTTGAACGGAAATGTTGAAAAAGCTGAAATGCTCTATTTGATCCGCGATCACAATTTTGAACTTTTTGAGCAAAAGAAAAAGTTGTTCCAGGAAATTGTCGAACATGTTAATATGGAATATGGCAAGGAACTGGCAAAACTTGAAATTGAAGATTCCTATTATAACATGCGGGAAAAGATAGAACCTGTAATGCATATAATTGAAATTGCCAAAAAGGCAATGGAGCAGGCTGGCGTGGAACCCAAGGTTAAAGCAATACGCGGAGGAACAGATGGAGCGCGGCTTGTCTTATGACGGGTTGCCTTGCCCGAATGTTTTTGCAGGTGGCCATAATTTTCACGGACCTTTCGAATTTGTTCCTATTCCTTCAATGTTAAAATCGGTGGAAGTGATTTTGAATATTGCACAGTTGGTTGGTAAACTTAAATAAAATGCTCGAACAATTTCTTGAATTTGTAAAGGACAAGCAGCTTTTTGATCCTTATCAGAAGGTATTACTGGCGGTCAGTGGTGGTATCGACAGCATGGTTCTTTTGCATCTTTTCGAAAAATCGGGATTTGAATATGGTATCATTCACTGCAATTTTCAACTTCGTGGTGAAGAATCGGATGGCGATGAGGAATTTGTAAAACAACAGGTACATATTCACGGGGTGCCTTCCTGGTTTCAAACTTTTGAAACCGAAGAATATGCCCGCCTAAATGGAATTTCCATTGAGATGGCAGCTCGCGAACTCCGGTATCAGTTTTTTGAAGAAATCAGAACAGAAAACGGTTTTGATTTTATTGCAACAGCACATCATCAGGATGATCTGATTGAGACTTTCTTTCTGAATCTCTCGCGTAAAACCGGAATTAAAGGATTAACAGGGATTAAGGAAAAAACCGGAAAAATTATTCGTCCGTTGCTTTTTGCAACCCGGCAGAATATTGAGGATTTCGCAAAAGTTAATTTTATTGATTTCAGGGAAGACTATACAAATAACGAAGTAATTTATCAACGCAATTTCCTTCGCCATAAAATATTACCGCTTTTTGGTGAATTAAATCCTTCATTCAAAAAAAATCTGCTTGCAAGTATTGAAAACCTTAAGGAGGCAGAACTGGTTTATTCTGGTTATCTTGAAATTGAAAAGGGAAAAGTAATTCAGCGGGAAAATGAAAACGCAACAATTGATATTGAGGCGCTTTTAAATTCTACCTTCCCAAAAATTCTTTTATTCGAATTGCTTTCCGATTTTAATTTTAATCCTTCGGTTATTAGTAAAGTGTTTGAAAGTTTACAAAGCGATTCAGGAAAACAGTTTTATTCCAAATCACATCGTATAGTAAAAGACCGTAAGAATTTATTTATCACAACATTAGAAGAAAAAGAAGACCGTATCTATTATATCGAAAAAGATGATATTGAGCTTTTTGAACCATTGGATTTAAACCTTGAAAAAGTTTCGGCTGAAGATTTTGAATTAGTAAAATCTCCACAGATTGCCTGTCTCGATTTTAATCAGCTGGAATTTCCATTATTAATTAGAAAATGGCAGCAAGGAGACTATTTTCAACCTTTAGGAATGAACGGCTTTAAAAAAGTAAGCGATTTCTTTATCGATGAAAAAGTTCCATTACACGAAAAGGAAAAAACATGGATTATGTGTAGCGGAAATAAAATTGTTTGGATTATGGGCCAACGGATAGACAACCGTTTTAAAGTTACCCCACGATCCAAACAAGTTTTAAAAATTGAGATCAGGTAGATTATTTTCTTGAGTGCAGTGCGACCCGGTTTCCTTCACTGTCAATAATCAAAGCCATATAACCATATTCAGCTGAGATTTCAGTTTTTGACTGCAAAATTTTTCCACCAACTGCTTCCACTCTTTTTAGCTCGGTATTTAAATCACCGGAATGCGCCGTCAGATAAATGAGCACTCCATCAACCGAAGGTTTATAATATTCTGGACTATATACCAACGTTCCCGCAGATCCGGGCTTCTCTTCAACCCACGGAAACCATGCCATTTCCAACGGTCCCATTTTGTGCCTTTCGAGTTTTAAGTCAAACACCTTCTCATAAAACGAAATGGCTCTTTCCATATTCGTCACCGGTATTTCAAACCAGCCTACAGCATTGTTTTGCATTGTATAAAATTTTAATCAGTGTATACAACAGAATATAAGGGTTAAATGTTGATACTAAGATGATTTATAAAAGCGTTTTGATATAAGAAAAACAACCTGCTCCGACGAATAATCATCATTGCAGGTTGCCTGATTGAGAACGATTGTACAATTCATTCTCAGATGATAAAACCTCTTAAAATTTGGTTTAATGATGGGAGACTCTATATTTGATCTTTTACTTTTTAATGAAACTTGTTTGATAAGTTTTCCCTCTTTTTGTGGTCACATTCAGGATGTAAACACCACTATTCCAGTTTGAAACGTTAATGGAATTGTTTTGCAAGGAATTTTCCTTAAGCATTTTTTGCCCGGTTAAATTATATATTTCAATTGTTGAAATAGTAATACCATTTTTATTAATCGTAATGTTTTGAGTTGCCGGGTTTGGATAAACTGAAATTAAGTTTTCTGCCTCAGAAATGGAATGTGCTGAAGTAGGGATTCCGCTAAAACCCGGTTCTGAACTGTACAAATCCCAAAACATGGTGTATAATTTATTACCAATATGGAAAAAGAAAGGCAAGTTGGTATTCGTAATTCCGGTTGGTAGTCCCGAAACATCGCCCACAGAAAAATCAGGCTGTTCTGTTGATGAGATAATAAATGGTGGTGCATCCTGAAAATTTGCCGGTTTTATCGCAGCAAAAATATAGTCATCAACGGCGTATATACTTTGTATCCATGGATTTGAAAAGCTGAATTTTCCAGAAGAGTTTGTCTGTGTCCAGCTTGATCCTCCATCATCTGAGAAATAAATATCTTCAGCGCCGTTAGCAGGCGGATTCGAAAGATATATTCTGGAACCATTGGAGCAAATCAAATTTCCCTGGAAATTTTCCGGTAGCCCGTCGGTGCCTAAAGATGTCCAGCTTTCACCATGATTGGTACTCTGCAATATTTTTCCTTGTCCAACTGCCAGCCATTTATCAGAAGTAGCTGCAATATCAACAATGACAAAATCGATATATGTTGATTTCCAATCTGGATCACCTAATTTTTTGTAAACTGCTTTCGTGTAATTATACGCTAATACGTAATCATCACCCATGTATTCTACTATCATTCCCGATTTTCCGGTTTGAGTCAAGCTTTTTGGTAATCCAACCGTATCAATGGTCCATGTGGCGCCATTGTCCATCGAATAGTAGAGTTCATGATCGTAAGTATTTATTTTAAACGAAGCATATAAACGGTCTTTCACTCCGGTTATCGCGGCTATTGTTCCGCTTGGTCTGGCAGCAGTTTGTTTTGTCCATGTTTGGCCTTGATTTGCGGAGTAGGCAAGGCTTTGTTCCATTGATACAACAAATATTGTTTCGCCAACATGGGTTGCCCCGGTTAAATAAGTTGAAGAACCTGCACCGGCCAATGCACCTGTAGATTTCCAGTATTGAGCAAAAAGACCTGAAACAGATAAAATGCAAAGAAGCATTGTAAACGTAAATTTTTTCATATTTCCGATTTTTAATGATTAAGTTTTTATTTTAACATTCATTACAGACACCAAAACTTTACATACTATTTGAAGCCGATGCCGGAAGAATTAATAAAAAAAAACGTTTATAAATCACATTATGTTTAAAGAAAGTTTGGATAAACCCGATTTAGTTCCTTAATCTCATTTAAAATTTCGGAATTTTGGTTTTATATTTATTCCCGATCTTTGACTTCCGAAGTAAGATTTCTTAAACAAGTTCATTTTTTGTGATTCAATTCCCCTCTAATTTTGCTTCTGAAAAGACCATGCAGTAATGCTTCACAAATAATCATAATTAAAACAAGGGAGTTACCGTATGCCAACAAGGCAGGCATCCATTAGCATTGAAAACATTTAATTTTAATTGGATGAAAACAAAACTGAATTTCTTTGGTTTAGTGAAACAAATGGATTATGAATTAATAAATAATGAAGCCACCAATCAGTATGAATTTCATATTGATGGATTTATTCCCAGAATAGTGTATCAAAAGTCGGAAGACAAAATTTCTTTAATCCATACAGAAGTGCCTTTAGCACTGGGTGGAAAAGGAATTGCCAATCAGTTAGTTAAAAAAGTATTGGAAGACATTCAGCAAAAGGGATTTAAGTTAATTCCACTTTGTCCTTTTGTCAAAAAATATATACAACGTCATCCGGAATGGACATCGCTGGTAATAGAAAATTAAAATGTAAGGTCATGGGAAAAGAAATTGTAAAACACTATTCAAACGGAGAATTAACTGTTGTTTGGAAACCTAATTTGTGTCAGCATTCAGGAGTATGTGTAAGAACATTGCCCAAAGTTTATAACACAAAAGAACGTCCGTGGATAAAGCCGGAAAATGCAACAGTAGGAGAACTAAAAGCACAAATTAATAATTGTCCTTCTCGGGCTTTGAGCTATTTCTTGAATGAAGAAGGAAAACATAAAAAGTAATTAATACATTGAATATTAACGACTAAAGTCGTCGGATAGCATGTTTTTTTAAATCCAGACTTAAGTCTGGGGTAATTTTGGTTGGGGCTTTAGCCATTAATAATTAGTACTATAAAAGTAAAAGATAAAAAACTTGATAGAAATAGGTATAGATAGCTTTGCCGTTGCGCCAGCGAGCAGCGTATCCGACCAGAATCTGGACAACTCTATTGCCTTGTCAGAGTTGATTGAACGAATTGAATACGCCGATCAGGCCGGATTGCATATTTTTGGTTTGGGAGAACATCATCGCAAAGAGTTTCTTGATTCGGCATCGCCGATTATTTTGGCAGCGGCAGCATCGCGCACAAAAAAGATAAAATTAACAAGTGCTGTTGCAGTTTTAAGCGCGGCCGACCCGGTTCGTTTATTCCAAAGTTTTGCCACCATCGATTTAATTTCGAAAGGACGGGCAGAAATGGTTGTGGGACGTGGTTCGTTTACTGAATCTTTCCCATTGTTTGGGTTCGATTTGCAGGATTATAACGCACTGTTTGCCGAGAAATTAAAACTCCTGCTTCAAATTCGCGACAATGAAGTTGTTACCTGGTCAGGAAAATTCCGGCCGGCACTTAATGAACAAACAGTTTATCCTCGACCGTTGCAAAATCCTTTTCCAATTTGGATTGGTGTTGGAGGAACTCCCACTTCATTTATTCGTGCAGGCGAACTGGGCGTTCCGTTAATGGTTGCCGTTATCGGCGGCGAAACACATCGGTTTCGTCCATTAATTGATTTGTATCGCGAAGAGGGAGAAAAAGCAGGTCATTCACCGGATAAACTCAAAGTGGGTTTACATTCACTGGGTTATGTGGCAAAAAATTCATACCAGGCCAGAAACGATTATTTTCCCGGATATGCAGAAATGTTTACGCAGATTGGCAAAGAACGGGGATGGGGGCCGGTTACACGATCGTATTTTGATGCACAAACCGGATTTAGGGGAGCTTTGGTAATTGGCGATCCGGAAGAGGTGACCGAAAAAATTCTTCGGCACAGCGAAGCGCTGGGAGGAATTTCACGATTCACTTTTCAAATGGATAGCGGCGCTCTTTCGCACAAAAAACTAATGAAAGCAATTGAACTGATTGGTGAAAAAGTAATTCCGATGGTGAATGGATAATGTTCAATTCTTCGTTAATTGCATAAAAGATTCGTAGCAGGAATCAAAAAATTGGCGGCAAAAACAAGACTTTTTAATAGCTTTGCAAAACTTTTTATTCGAACGACATGGCAAAGATAATTGAAGACGTTTCAAGAACATTTAGCGAATATCTGATTTTACCGGGTTTAACTACAAAAAACGACACGCCTGATAACGTAATGTTAAAAACGCCGCTGGTCAAATTTAAGAAAGGCGAAGAGCCCAAAATATCACTAAATGTTCCTTTTGTTTCGGCCATTATGCAGTCGGTTTCCGACGATGGGCTGGCAATTGCTCTGGCAAAAGAGGGTGGCATTTCATTTATTTTTGGTTCGCAAACTATTCCCGATCAATCGGAAATGGTACGGAAAGTTAAAAATTACAAGGCAGGATTTGTTGAAAGCAGGGCAAATCTAAAGCCAGACAGCACCTTGCAGGATGTGCTTATTTTAAAATCGAGGACAGGATTTTCAACCATTGGAATTACGGATGACGGAACTTCATCAGGTATTCTCTTGGAATTGTAACAAGCCGCGATTACCGGGAAAGCAAAGATAACCTTGATAAAAAAGTGAGCGAATTCATGACACCCGCTGTTGATTTAATTACAGCGCCAAACGGAGTGACACTTACTGAAGCCAACGATATTATTTGGGATCATAAATTAAACCAGCTGCCGATTGTGGATGAAAATAACCGGTTAAAATATTTTGTTTTTCGTAAAGATTACGACAGTCATAAGGATAACCCGAATGAATTGTCGGACGAACATAAACGGTTAATAGTAGGCGCCGGAATTAATACCCGCGATTATAAAGAAAGTGTTCCGGCATTGATTGATGCAGGCGTGGATGTGTTATGTATTGATTCATCGGATGGATTTTCGGAGTGGCAGCAGGAAACCATTGATTACATTAAAAAAGAATTCGATGGAAAAGTTCTTTTAGGAGCGGGGAATGTGGTTGACCGAGAAGGTTTTCTGTACCTGGCAAAAGCCGGAGCCGATTTTGTTAAAGTTGGTGTTGGAGGCGGATCAATTTGTATAACCCGCGAACAAAAAGGAATTGGCCGGGGTCAGGCAACAGCGATTATTGATGTTGCAAAAGCCCGCGATGAATATTTTGCTGAAACTGGAGAATATATTCCAATTTGTTCTGATGGAGGTATTGTTCAGGATTACCATATGACACTGGCACTTTCCATGGGCGCTGATTTTCTAATGATGGGAAGGTATTTTGCCCGTTTTGATGAAAGCCCAACAAGAAAAATGCTGGTTGGCGGAAACTATGTAAAAGAGTATTGGGGCGAAGGCTCTAACCGTGCAAGAAACTGGCAGCGTTATGATATGGGTGGAAATAATAGCCTGAAGTTTGAAGAGGGCGTTGACAGTTATGTTCCGTATGCGGGAAAACTAAAGGAAAACCTGGATCAAACATTGGGAAAAATTAAATCGACCATGTGCAGTTGCGGAGTGACAACGATAAAAGAATTACAAAAAGAAGGTCGGCTTACTTTGGTGTCATCTACGAGTATTATTGAAGGAGGCGCTCATGATGTGATTGTCAAGGAAACAAATAATCCGAGCCGGTAAGTCAAATTTTATTCGATAAATTGAATTTCAAAAATTTTGTTGTCTGATGCTTACTACTCGTGGCTTACGACTTACGACTAAAATTCTTGTTCCTCAAACATTAATTCCTATTTTTAGTCTCACAATCAGAACAAATGGAATCATCAACATCAAAAATATATTTATTCGGTTGGAAGATAATTCCGGTTTTCGTTTTAGCGCTATTTTTAAATGTTGATGCTTTTGCTCAACAGGATACGATTTATTTGTGGCCGGGGGAAGTGCCGGGTGAAACGGAAACAAAACATGACCCTGTTCCAACACCCGATATCAGCAGAGGTGTAATTCGAATCACTGATATTACGAATCCTGCGTTGATTGTTTTTAAACCTGAAAAATCAGTAGCAAAGGGAAGCAGTATTATTGTTTGTCCGGGTGGTGCATATAAATACCTTGCAGTAAACATTGAAGGTTATGAAATAGCCAAATGGTTAAGTACGCTTGGCTTTACAGCTTACGTTCTGCAATATCGTTTGCCTGATAAAAGAGAAGAGGCACTTGCTGATATTCAGCGGGCAATCCGAATTGTACGTCAGCAATCTTTAGATAGCAAAGAAAAAATTGGTATTATGGGATTTTCAGCTGGCGGAAGTTTATGTGCAAATGCAGCTGTTCGGTTTGATGAGGAAATCTATTCCAAAACCGACCATATTGATTTGTTTTCCTGTCGCCCGGATTTTGCAATGTTGATTTATCCTGCTTATCTGGATGAGGGCGAGGGTAGAACTCTGACTCCGTCGTTGAAAATCACAGACAACACACCACCAATATTTATTTTCGGAACTGCGGATGATATTTATGGCAACAGTGCTCTGGTTATGACAGGCGCACTGAGGGACAAACAGATTCCGGTTGAACTTCACATTCTTTCTAATGGCGGTCATGGTTACGGATTACGTCCCGGAAATATTGCTGCTGAAACCTGGCCCAAACTAGCAGAAAGTTGGCTGGAAAGTTTATTTGAACCGACTAAAACAAATTAGCAACAGGCAACTAAATCATTTAAATTTTATCTGCTATTAATTGCCAACTGAATAATTTTTTTATCCTTTATTCTTTATCCTTTGTTCTTTTGCATTTGAATTCCCCCACCAGCTTGCCAACGTAACACCGCTAAGATTATGCACAATACTAAAAATAGCTCCCGGAAGCGCCGATGCAGCCGAAAAGAATTGAGTTGCCAGTGAAACTCCCAGCCCTGAGTTTTGCATACCCACTTCAAAAGCAATGGTACGCGCATTTTCTTTTGATGCCTTAAAAAGCCGGGCGGCGCCATATCCGATTCCCATTCCCAGGCTGTTATGCAAAATAACGGCCAATAAAATAAGTAGTGGAAAAGCAAGCAACAGATCGCGGTTTAAGGCAACCACTGCCCCAATGATTAACGCAATGCAAATAATGGAAACCGACGGAAAATAATGCAGGTACTTTTTTACGTACCTGTAAAGGAAATGCCGCAGGACCAGCCCGTCGAACAGCGGGAAGATAACAATCCAGAAAACCGATTTCATCATGCTGAAAAATGAAATTTCTACATGCTGCGACAATAAAAGATAAACAATAAATGGCGTTACAAGTGGCGCCAAAAGTGTTGAGAGTAAGGTTAACGAAACCGAAAGCACAAGATTGGATTTCGATAAGTAGGTCATAACATTGGACGCAGTTCCTCCCGGGCATGCACCCACAAGCACCATTCCTATTAAAATTTCTTCTGAAAGCCTAAAAAGTAACGAAAGCAAAATGGCCAGCAAAGGCATGACAATAAACTGCAATAAAATACCCAACAACAATAAATGTTTATCGGATTTAAGTTTTTTAAAATCGGCAAAGGTAAGTGAAATGCCCATTCCAAACATTATCACTCCCAGCAGTTTCGGAATATGAGGTCGCAACCAGATAAAACCGTGGGGTTGCCAAAGTGCAGCAGCAGTAATTAGTAATACAATTAAAATAAAGTATCGCTCAACAATGTTTTGTTTTGCTGTTTTAATGTTGTCCATATTTCGTTCAGATTCATGTAAACATATAAATCTTTTTGCAAAAGACGGTACCCAGGTAATGATGAATTCTTTGTTTTGCTGAGTGAATCTTTCAATTTATTTTAAATGCACTCTGACGCCAACTTCGAGCACCTGGTTAAGAGGAATGCCGAAGAATGAAATTGGATTGGCAGCATTTTTTGCCATAAATGAATATACGGATGCAACGAATTTTTTACTGTTCCAATTACCACTATAAACCATTCGCGGATATTCAACATAATAAATAACATTATCCAGTTCTATTTTCTTCCCTGAAATTTCAATATCCGCTAAAATATTAGGAATATTTGGATTCTCCATAAAACCAAAATGAACAACAAGTTTTTTAATTCCTTCACCCAAATCCTCTACTTCAATACGTTTATCGGGTGGTACAGTTGGCTCATCCATAATTTCCGGCAACAACAAAATAACGTCTTTATTCAACACCTTAAAAAGATCAAGGTAACGCATCATTAGCAACGAAACCTGTCCTATTTCGTTGGTAAGAAATACTGCTGTTCCTGGAAAACGTTTTGGCGAATGCTTTTTTATGCGTTTCATAAATGTTTTCAGCGATTGTTGTTTCTTTCCCCCAATCGGAGCCATTCTTGCATTCCCGGTATGCCACACTATCATTAAAATAAAAACAATAATGCCAATCATCAACGGGAAATAACCACCTTCTGTTATTTTAAACATATTCGATGAAAGAAATGCCAAATCAATAAGCAGGAAAAAAACGGTGACAAGGATAATCACCGGAAGATTCCACTTCCATTTTTCACGGGCGACAATAAACATTAGGATGGTGGTAATCATCATTGTCATGCTCACAGCAACACCATACGCACCTGCCAGGTTTATAGATTTTCTGAAACCAAGCACTAACGCGATGGTTGCAATCATTAAAATTATGTTTACTACCGGAATATAAATTTGACCCATTTGTTTCGATGAAGTTTGCAACAATTTTAACTGTGGCAGATAACCTAGAATTACCGCCTGCCGGGTGAGAGAAAAAGAAGCCGAAATAATTGCCTGCGATGCGATAATTGTGGCCATTGTAGACATAATAACCATGGGGTAAAGCGACCAGTTAGGGAGGATGTAATAAAAAACCTGCTTGCCTGCCAGACTTGGGTTGTTAAGCAGTACGGCACCCTGACCAAAATAGTTGATTGCAAGCGCTGGCATTACCAGCATAAACCAACCCAACCGAATAGGTTTTTTCCCGAAATGGCCAATATCTGCATAAAGTGCTTCTCCGCCGGTTACCACGAGGAACACTGCTCCAAGGACCAGAAATGCGTCAAAGCCTGCGGAGCCAAAAAAACGAATGGCATAAATTGGATTGACGGCACGGAGCACACTTAAATCTTTTAATATACCAACCACACCTGAAATGATCAATGTAATAAACCAAACCAGCATTACAGGTCCAAATAACGATCCAACTTTTGATGTCCCCTGCTTTTGAAATAGGAACAGGAGGATCAGTATAATCACAGCAATGGGAATCACGTATGATTCAAAACCGGAGTTAATCACTTTTAGTCCTTCCACTGCCGAAAGCACCGAAATTGCCGGGGTTATCATCCCGTCGCCATATAAAAGTGCGGCGCCAAAAACACCAATAAAAATAAGCCATTTTCTGCGTGTCCGGTCTTTCGGGTGTGCAGGCTCAATCAGCGCCATCAATGCGAGAATGCCTCCCTCTTTCTCATTTGATGCCCGCATTACATAAGCAATATATTTAATGGCAATTACCAGAGTCAGCGACCAGAAAATCAGCGAAAGTAAACCAAGAATATACTCAGGTTTGAAAGAAACCGAGCCATGCCCGGTAAAGCATTTTTGCAGCGCGTACAACGGACTGGTACCAATATCGCCAAATACAATACCAAGCACAGACAGCGTTGCCAGCCAAAGCTTGCCGCCTTTTAATTCCTTGTCGTCAGATTTACTTCCCCGCAGTTTTTCAGGTTCCTCTGTTCCTACCTGGCTTGTTTGTTCTTTTTTACTCATGAAATTTAAAACTTCAGATCAAAATGGGAGTTCTTGTTTGCATTAACAAGAAACAGTCGGGCAACAATGAATGTTTATCTGTTCTTCACTCATCTTTTTTTTCTTACAACTTCCAGTTTGAGATTCATAATTTTAAACTGGCAAAAACAGTTGGCTGTAAACAAGTCTGTTAAATAATCCTATCTTGCATAATTATCCTTCATTTCAGCCGCCGAATAAAAATGACTGCATTAATAAGCAATGAGCATTAAATAAATGAAGCCAGCCACTCCAGAATTATGATGAATATAATTTGGTGAACATTACATACGATTGTAAGTTGTAAAACTTTTGAAAAGTTATAGGAGAATTGAAGACTAATGTCGATATAAACCTTTTTGCTTTTTTTTGTAAAACACCCGTTTAAATAAAATACTATGACCACAAAAAAACCTGATAATACTGCATTGCGGACAGCTTTATGGAGAGCATTGCATGTTTTGAAAGACGATAAACCTTACATTATTGAGGATAGTGTAGGATATAATCTAATTAAACCTGAAAAAGACTGGCAGGAACGTGCTGATATGAAATATACAAAACGACTTCGTGCTTCCATTGTTGCCCGTGCCCGTTTTGTTGAAGATGTAGCTAAAGAACTAATTGAAAAAGGAGTAAAACAGTATGTTTTGCTTGGTGCAGGACTTGACAGCTTTGCCCAACGAAATGCGGAAATCAGTTCGCAGATTGACATTTATGAAATTGACCAACCCGACACATTGGAATGGAAAGAAGAAAAACTTATTGAAAATGGTTACAGAATTTCAGATAATCTTCATTATGTTCCTGTTGACTTTGAAATTTTTTCCTGGTGGGATGAACTGTTGAAAAATGGTTTTGATATATACCAAACAACATTTGTTTCATGCACTGGTGTTACGCTTTACCTTAGTAAAAACGCTATTACAGAGACACTCAAAAAAATGAATTTACTTGCATCAGGTTCAACTATTGCAATAGCATTTTATTTACCATTAGACCAACTGGACGAAGAAGACAAGCCTTTAATGGAAATGTCAATAAAAGGGGCAGCCGCTTCCGGAACCCCATTTGTGAGTTTTTATCCGGTTGAGGAAATTGTCAAACTTGCAGAGGATATTGGTCTGAAAGAAATCCAAACTGTTTCAACAAAGGATATGACTGAAAGATACTTTAAAGACAGAGTCGACAAACTTATACCTGCGAGCGGTGAATTTTTCCTGGTTGCAAGAAAATAAAAACAACTATTGAAAATGTATAAAAAAAGGTGTAATAGTTGTAAATTCAAAGGGTGTATCTCACCTCAAAATAATTATGGTTTGACAATTTTGAACATGTAAGCGGCAGTGAGAGAAAATTTAAAAGAGGAATGACTACGAATAAAATTGATTTTAAATAAAAGTCATTACACACAAAATGTAATTTGCATTGCTTGGCCCGCGTGCCGATCGGGATTTTCTCTGCTCCTTTTTTTATTGTTCCCGACGTTCAGTTATTGACTCTATGCAAAATCCAGATCTTCACTTTTACCAAAAGCTGTAAGTGCCAATAACTATCAATTAACTGTATTTATCAAGTAGAGCATTCCTGGTGTTTTTTATTGATTATATCTGTCATAAATTCAAAAATCTTACTTCCCTCGGATATACTTCCTTCGATACAGAATTTTTTCAAGAAACGGTTAATAAATTTATCAGATAAATCGAAGCAAAATTATTCACGTTAGCACTTGCTTTTCTGCTATTTTTACTAGATTGAACAAAAATTCATTTGCTAAACCTAATTAATAATTCTGATGATAAAACAACCAATGAATTCTTTCTTCTGGGTTCTATATGTTTTCGTTTTTTTAATTGCCTTCTCCTGTTCCCCCTGCTGGCACGGATGTGCAATCCGTGTCTTGCTTGAAAAGAAAAAAACTTAAAAGATAACAGCAGCCACTATTCCCTCGCTAGCGCGTCCTGAAGTTTTCATGCATTCAGGTTTGCAAAGGAAACCTTTCTCTTTCGAAATGTAGCTCTTCAAAACAAATAGGCAATAACATATAAATCATTGAGGTTTTGCTTTCTGTTGATTGCCAACTGTCTACTCTCTTCCTTCATACTTCGCATTTTCATCTTCCTGCTAAAGTTTTAATTGATTGATTTTCTCATTTTTAATTGTTTTCTGCTAATTTTATAAAACAAAAATCCGGTGACGATAAGAAAGAACCACAGCGAAGTCAAGCCACAACAGGATTACAAAAATTCGATGAATAATAAGTGGAGTGTGAATTGTTCTATTTACTAGATCATTACACATACTTTATGGGCCATATACTAAAAATAAATTCAATGAAAGCAAAACTTATAAGTCTTATTACATTGCTCGGATTTATCATTGGCGGAATGAGCTATTGGTTTCAACCTTACAATCAGATGCAATTAATAGGAAATTACATGATGATAATACGGTGCACAGGTGTTTTTTTTGGAGCTTTAATTCTTATGTTTTTTATTAAAAAAGAGCCTTTTCAGATTTCGCTATTTCTTGCATTTGGAATTATGCTTGCTTATTTTGCAAGATTAATTTACGATATTACGTTTTGGGATTCCACTTCGCATAATCTTGCCGGTATTGAAATTATTATTGTTGCATTTATTACAATTCCTTTTGTATTTGCAGGTTCTTTTTTTGCATCAATATTTATTTTATTGGCAAAGCATAAATTCAAACAAGCATTTGTAACTATAATAACATTGCTTTTAGTTGTTTTGATGATGAGTATACCAATACTTCTCATAAGACAAAAGTCAAATTTTAATAAGAAGATAGAGGATAAAACTTTAGATACAACTCAGGTAGTTCAACTTTATAAAAAAGC
The DNA here is from genome assembly GCA_963849775.1 of uncultured Prolixibacteraceae bacterium. Taxonomy (GTDB): domain Bacteria; phylum Bacteroidota; class Bacteroidia; order Bacteroidales; family Prolixibacteraceae; genus Draconibacterium. Next base: position 260,683 of record CAWKIX010000041.1, read on the forward strand.
AATAAAAAAAGGTGATGTCGAAGCTATTTCAATCATTGCAGTTCACCCTAATCTACCTGATTCGATTCAGAAAAATTTATCGAATTCTGAATTTATTGATGTTAGAAAAAGTATTGCTTTTGATACTGATTCGGAGGAAATTATTCGAAAACTCTCAGTAGATAAAGAATGGGAAGTTAGGTTAGCGGTGACAATTAATAACTTAACACCCATAGAAATCTTGAATAATTTACAAAGTGATACAAATGAAGATGTAAGAAATTTTGCTAATTCAGCGATTCAAAACAGAAAATAATGTAACAGTTTTATGTACCAGCTAAAACGGTTTGCAGATTCATGTTCCGATCAAACAGTTCAGTATAAGGTTTACAGACTCACTCGGATAATTATAAGCTTAAACATTTGGTTACAGTTTTAAAAAAGTTGAGTAATGGTCGTTTGTTTTATAAGGGTAAGTACATGCCTTAAGAAATCCGGAGATATTAACTAATCTAAAATCGAATAAAATATTTTTTCGGGATTTTTCAGAATAATATTTACCTTGCCCAACCCGATTAAAAGCGGTGCTACAAAAAGCATAAACCTGATAAATCAAGTAATGAAGCGGTTCAATTTTCTTTATCTGATCCTGTTTGTAATCATCACCTCTTGTATGCAATCAACAAAAGAAAGCCCGGAAAAGGACAGCCTTCTCGAGGCAAAAATCGATTCGATCATAAGTAGAATGACCATTGAGGAAAAAATAGGTCAACTGGCGCTTCGGGGGCAAAGTAGCCGGGGAACTGGCGAACTTTCGGAAGAGTTGTTAAACAGTGTTGGGAATGGAGAAATTGGTGCATTACTGAACGTTATAGATACCGCCAATGTGCGGATAATTACAACAAGCTGCATTGGGAAGCCGGATGGGAATTCCGCTTATTTTTGCGCGGGATGTAATTCACGGGTTTAAAACCATTTTCCCCATTCCTCTGGGGCAGGCTGCCAGCTGGAATCCCGATATTGTAGAAGAGGGCAGCCGGATTGCAGCTTTGGAAGCCAGCTCGGTTGGCATTCGCTGGACTTTTGCACCCATGCTGGATATTAGTCAGGACAGTCGCTGGGGAAGAATTGCCGAATCGCCGGGTGAAGATCCATATTTGGCACAGGCAATGGCAGCTGCTTATGTTAAAGGTTTTCAGGGAGACGATCTTGCTGATCAAACACGAATGGCAGCATGTGCCAAACATTTTATCGGCTATGGCGCTGCAATCGGAGGCAGGGATTACAACACTGCCATTATTAGCGATGAATTGTTATACGAATGTCTATTTGCCACCTTTTAAAACTGCAGTGAATAATGGCGCTGCAACATTTATGTCGTCATTTAATGAAGTAAATGGTATTCCGGCAACGGGCAATAAAAGATTATTAACCGATATTCTTCGCGATGAACTGGGTTTTGATGGTTTTGTGGTTTCCGACTGGAACTCGGTAACCGAAATGATTGCTCACGGTTTTGCCCGCGACAGTGAACATGCAGCGGAACTGGCAGCCAAAGCCGGCCTTGATATGGAAATGACATCGGATGCGTATGAAGAATTTTTGATTACATTGATCTATCAGGCGCTTCGCGCCGGTGAGCGTTGTGATGGATGGCAGCGCAGCACGACAAGCGGATGAAGGCAGGACTCGCAGGCCGGATGGTGCTGGTACTGGAGAGCCCTGTGGCCGGTGAGAGGTTCTCGGTCTGGGGGCAAGCTCTTGCTGAACTCCCGCGGACGCACCCCTTGCGGGTGGCCGTCCACACCACCGCCAGGGAACGAAAGATCAGCCAGCGCAAGATCAGTGAACTGTACGCTCTGGCCAGCGTGTACGTGCTGCCCTGGCGGGAGGCCGCCGAGCAGACCGGGCAGACAGTCGCCGACACACACGGCCTGCTTCCCCTGGCGGCCGAGCCCGTGGTCCTGGCCCTGCGGGATGCCATCGCCGGGCACGCCGACACGAACGCGACACCCGACTTGAACAGCCGGGTAGGGCTGGACCGCACCGATATCGCGCGCATCGCGACGCGCGCGGCAGCGCTGGTGGACCGTGCCTCATTGCAGGAGGCGTTGTCGGTGGGGCTGTGCGAGCCTGTCGACTTCGACGATCCGCTGGTCGTGCCCGGCTTCTTCGAGGGCACGGAAGTACAGCCGGGCCACATCGCCGCTGGCTTGCCGGCGCCTCGGCCCGTGGAGAGCGGGCAGGTGGTCGCCGCCCTGGAACGCGGGGAGCCCGTGCTGGTCACCGGCCCCTCGGGGGTGGGGAAGTCCATGGTGATGTGGGCCGCGGCCTACTCGGCCCGCCACATCCTGTGGTACCGGGTCCGGAGGCTGCGCGAGGCGGACATCGACGCCCTGGTACGGCTCGCCCGGGCCAGTGGGGCATCCACCCGATCGCCGGTCGGATTCGCAGTGGACGGCGTCGGAGTGGGCTCGGCGGATGCCTGGGACCTGCTGCAGCGCGAACTCGCGCCCCTCCCAGGGGTACACCTGCTGGGCTCCGCCCGCACCGAGGACCTTCCGCCGCTGCGGACCCTGCCCAACTGCACCGTGGTTGAGGTTGCCCTTAACGAAGCCGTCGCCCAGGAGATCCACGCCAAGCTCCTCAGCACCGGTGCGACCACCGTGCCCCACTGGCGGGCAGCCTTCGAGCAGGCGAACGGCCTCACCCTGGAATACACCCACCTGCTGACCCGCGGGCGCCGTCTGAGCGCAGTCGTCGCCGAACAGGTCCAACGCCGCATCGCCGAGGACCGTGAGACCGAACTGCAGATCCTCGCCCGTGTCGCCCTGGCCCACCAGTGGGGAGCAGCGCTGCCGCTGCGCACAGTGCAGGCGCAGCTCGGGGTCGCTGAGAGGGCTTCTCGAAACCGAGTGTGGAGCTTGGGGTTCCGTACGGGTGTGCTGTTCAGGTGATTGTGGCCGCGCGGGGGCATGAAGGCAGGGCCTCTCGGTAGCACAGAGGGTGTCTACGCCACTGCTCACCGGGAGGCCCTGTTGCCGCAGTTGTATCGGTCTGCCGTGAAACAGTCCATTCCGGACAGGCGGACGTGTGACTGCTTCGCCCACACGTACGGCAACGCCGCGGACCATCCGTCCGGCGGACACTGCTATCCGACCGACATGAGGGACGCGGAGTGGGCCGCGGTCCGCGACATGATCCCGAAGCCCGCGTGGGCCGGAGGCCGGGGTGGCCGGCCGGAGGAGTACTGCCAGCGGGACATACTCGACGCGATCCGGTACGTGGTGGACAACGGTGTGAAGTGGCCCGCGCTGCCTGCCGATTACCCGCCGTGGAAGGCGGTGCACCGGTTCTTCACCCGCTGGCGCAAGCAGGGGCTGATCGGCGAGTTCCACGACCGGCTCCGTGCCGCGACCCGCGAAGCGGAGGGCCGGGATGCGGAGCCGACGGCGGGGGCGATCGACTCGCAGTCCGCGAAAGGCACGTCGACGGTCGCGGCCACGACCAGCGGCTATGACGGCGGGAAGAAGATCAAAGGGCGCAAGCGGCACATCGTGGTGGACACCCTCGGCCTGATCCTGGCGGTCATGGTCACCCCCGCCTCGACGGGGGACCGGGACGCCGCCCAGGACCTCCTGGCCCGGGCCGTCAGGCGGCATCACCGGCTTCGGCGGGTGTGGGCGGACAGCGGATACACCGGCATGCTGGTGGGCTGGTGCGCGACTGCTTTGAACCTGACGCTGACGGTCATCCGCCGCAGCGACAGCCAGACAGGCTTCGTCGTGCTGCCCAAACGGTGGCTCGTCGAGCGGACCTTGTGCGCCACGAGGCGCTCTGTTGTATCCCCGGTTCAGCCGGGAGGAACTCGGAGGGAGGTTCCTGGGTCTGATGGCTTACCCGGATCCGAAAGGTGAAGGGGACAACAGCATGCCAGGAAACCAGTGGCCGGGTCCAGGCGTCAGGGACGGTGCGCTGGGGGACCCGCGTGATATGGCGAAAGCTGGATTGCCTGAAGCCCAATCTCCAGAAGATGCAAGTTCCCATCCGCCGGAAAGACGCCTGAAACCGGCGCCGTGCTCTGCGCCGGATGTCGAAGGTTGCCGGCGCAACCTCCGGGGCGCGGAGCGATGCCCAGCGAGGGCATTCAAGGAGATGAGTGGGACGCCTACGTCACGCTGGCACGTACGACAGAGACGAACGTGGGATCGCCTACGGGGCGCGAGCCCTATGGCGACGGAGGCCTCGTAGTAGTCGTCGGAGTCACGACCGGCCAGGGAGGACGGGAAAGCCGTCCGCAGGGCGAAGGGGGCCAGGTGATCGGACACTCGAGGACCGGGAGGTATGCGAAATGCAGAGCGCCGAAACGGTGCTGGGTGTCCTCCGTGAACGCGGCAGGCGCGGCCTGCCGTGCGAGGAGCTGTATCGGCAACTGTTCAACCCGCAGTTGTATCTGCTGGCCTACGGGCGGATCTACGCCAACCAGGGCGCGATGACGCCCGGGGTCACGCAGGAGACCGTGGACGGCATGTCGCATGGGGAAGATCGGACGCATCATCGATGCGATGCGCCACGAGCGCTACCGGTTCCGCCCGGTCCGGCGGGTCTACATCCCGAAGAAGAACGGGAAGACGCGCCCGCTGGGCCTGCCGACCTGGTCGGACAAGCTCGTCGGCGAAGTGGTGCGCCTGCTGTTGGAGGCGTACTACGAGCCGACGTTCTCCGACCGCTCCCACGGGTTCCGGCCCCGGCCGGGGCTGCCACACCGCGTTGCGGGAGGTGGCCAACACCTGGACCGGGACGACCTGGTTCATCGAGGGAGACATCGCCGACTGCTTCGGCAGCCTCGACCACGAGGTCATGCTCGTCGATCCTGGCGGAGAAGATCCACGACAACCGGTTCCTGCGGCTGGTGCGCAACATGCTGACAGCCGGATACCTGGAGGACTGGAGAGTGGGGTGCCACGCTCAGCGGCGCGCCGCAGGGCGGGGTGGCCTCCCCGATCCTGTCCAACATCTACCTGCACAAGCTGGACGAGTTCGTCGAGACAGTTCTGATCCCGGAATACACCCGAGGGAAGCGCAGGGCACGCAACCCGGCCTACCTGCGAGGTGCAGAATCGGCTGGCGCAGAGCCCGCCGGCGCGGCGACCGGGCCGCAGGCCCGGGCGCTGCGCCAGCGGATGCGCAGCCTGCCCAGCGCGGATCCCGACGATCCCGGCTTACCGGCGGCTGCGCTACATGCGCTACGCCGACGACCACCTGCTCGGGTTCACCGGACCCAAGGCCGAAGCCGAGGAGATCAAACAGCGACTGGCGCAGTTCCTGCGTGACGACCTCAAGCTGGAACTGTCCCAGGACAAGACGCTGATCACCCACGCCCGCACCGGCGCGGCGCGGTTCCTCGGCTACGAGATCACCGTCCAGCACAACGACACGCAAGACGCACCGGCGCGCACCGCGCGGTCAACGGGCAGATCGCGCTGCCGTGTCCCACGGGACGTGATCAAGGCCAAGTGCGCCCCCTACCTCGCACGCGGCAAACCCGCGAAGCAGAACGGCCCTGATCAACAGCGAGCGACTACGACGATCGTCGCGACCTACGGGGCCGAATACCGGGGCATCGTCCAGTACTACCTGCTCGCCGGAGACGTCTTCCGGCTGCACCGGCTGCGCTGGGTCATGGAGACCTCGATGCTCAAGACCCTGGCCGCCAAGCACCGCTCGACGGTGTCGAAGATGGCCGCCAAGCACAAGGCCAAGATCGAGACACCGCACGGGCCGCGAGCCTGCTTCGAGGCCCGTATCGAGCGGAAGGCAGGAAGCCACTGGTCGCACGGTTCGGTGGGATTCCCCTCCAACGGCAGAGAACGGCGGACACTCACCGACCGCGAGCCGGTCCGGGTGGACTACCCGCACAAGGAGCTGATCGCGCCGGCTCCTGGCGGACACCTGCGAGATCTGCGGAAGCAACGGGCAAGGTGCAAGTGCACCACATCCGCGAGCTCGCCGACCTCGACGCACGCCGGATCGCGCAGCCCCGAGTGGGCGCAGCGTCATGGCCAACCGGCGCCGCAAGACCCTCGTGGTCTGCGACACCTGCCACGACCGCATCCATCAGGAACGGCCGGCCAGACCGCTCACGCAGTAGTCACTGGAGAGCCGGATGACCGGGAAACCGTCACGTCCGGTTCGGCGGGAGGCCGCGCGGAAAAGGACCTGCCCACGCAGGCACCTCGCCGCGCGGCCGACCCAACCGCCTGGCTCACCCGATCCCGGCGCCTGGCCCGCGACTACGAGCGGCTGCCCGCGTCGTCGGAGGCGATGATCCTGTGGTCGATGACCATGGTCATGACCCGCCGTCTCGGCCGTTGCCGCAGGCGAACCGGCCCGGTGCCGACTCGTGCGCCCATCCCCGCGCAACGAGCCGCTTGAGCTTGCACCGCACACCCTCGATCTTCGCCGGAACCACCTCCAGCCCCAACAAGGCAGTGATCTCACGGCAGTTCAGCAGCTGACCGCCGGTGGCGCGGCGTTCGGCCAGCAGCCCCATAACCTGCTGATATTCCGGCGCCAGCACCTCGGCCGACAACCCCTCCCGCCAGACCGGGACCAGTGATCCGGGCTTCACCGCCGACGGCTTCTTGGCCTTGTTCCCCTCCGTCGTTTCCCCCGCCACAGCCTCCTGGCCTGCGGTTTCACCCCGCGTCCCACACCTCGCCGACCCGCCTGCGGGCGATCAGCCACTCGTCCCACTCCGACTGCGCCGCCTCCAGCTCGGCCTGCAACTCCTCCACCCGCTTCCGGGCCGCACGTTCCCGCTCCTCCAGCCGCCCCAGCACCGACGCCATCACACACCTCCAGCACGCCACCTCAACGGACGCACTGGACCTACCGCCCCCACCCCGGCACCATGCCTGAGCAGCACAAACCCAGCCACCACACTCGGTTTCGAGAAGCCCTCTCAGCACACACCCGGCACGCTCCCCCGCCACGCCTCCTACCTCCACCAGCGCACCGCCGGCCGCATCGGCAGCCTCGCCCGCCTCATCCGCCAGGCAGCCATCACCGCCATCTGCGACGGCACCGAACGCATCACCAAAAAGGCGCTCGACGCCATCCAGCTCGACCACCTCGCCGAAGAAGCAAGCCGCCCCCGCAGCCGCCAAACCGCCAGAACGGCATGATGCGCACATGCGAAAGACCGCCGAGACACAGGGCGACGAGCACGCTGCCCTCTGCCGACAGAGCCTGGACACCCTGATCCCCGCCCGCGCCAGCTACCTGGCCGCTGTCTCACCCCACTACGACGAGGTCCTCCACGAGGTCGCACAGCGAACCGAGCACGCCGGCAGCCTCGGCAAGACGGACATCGCAGCCCTCGTCGTCTGGAAACGGCTCTCCGCACAGACCCGCTGGGTGACAGCCCTCATGTCTCTGCCCGAAAGCCACGTACGAGCCGTCACCGAGCGAGCCGTCACCGCCGTCCGAGACACCACCCTCACTCGCAGTGAGGCCGCCCGCAGCGGACGCGGCATCATCTGGGAACTGCCCGGCTTCCGCACCGGCGACGCCCTCGCCTCAGTCGTCCTGACCGCAGCAGCACCCCAGCGGATGGCCGTCTACGACCGCCGCGTCCAATACGCCCTCGACGCCCTCGGCCTCCCCCTCACCCCCGCACCTGGACGCTACGGCCGCTATCTCCAGCTCCTCGACGACCTCCTCCACCACGGCGGAGCACATGCCGACGGCTGGACCGCACGGGACATCGACACCGCCCTGTACTGGACCGGCAGACCCGACCCACCGCCAAGCCGCTGACCAGCGCAAACCCGCGTCGGCTCTTTAGGTGCCGAACACCATCACCAACACCACACCACTGTTATCAACGAACCTCGAACAACCACAGGTCAGAAGCCCCATCACCACTCCCCTCAGTGCCCCGCAAGCGTCGGAATCGTTATCAGAGAAGCCACAACATCCCAGCTCAAGCAACCCTCACCACACCAACTAAGAACCCCGGAATCACACATGTACATCACACGCCGTGACGAACAGTCAGCACCCCCGACGAGACGCACCGCTCAAGTTCGAAGACCCCAAAAAGATCGCTTACGGCACCTACACCCTCGATGATCTCTGGAAACAGGTCGAGTTGACGGATCAGCTGGGGGCGTAACTCCGCGGCATTGGGCGTCGACGACGTTCTGATGCTGGTCTGCGACGGGCTGAAGGGCCTGCCCGAGGCCGTGGAGACCGTCTGGCCTCGAACGATCGTCCAGACGTGCGTCGTTCACCTGCTGCGGAACAGCTTCCGCTACGCGGCCCGCCAGGACTGGGACAAGATCGCCAAGGCGCTCAAGCCCGTCTACACCGCGCCGAACGAGGACGCCGCCGAGGAGCGGTTCCTGGAGTTCCAGGAAGCCTGGGGCAAGAAGTACCCGGCGATCATCAAGCTGTGGTCGGACGCCTGGGCCGAGTTCGTGCCCTTCCTCACCTTCGACGTCGAGATCCGCAAGGTCATCTGCTCGACGAACGCCATCGAGTGCGTCAACGCCCGCATCCGCAAGGCCGTCCGCGCCCGCGGACACTTCCCCAACGAGGCCGCCGCGATGAAGTGCGTCTACATGGCGCTGATGAGCCTGGACCCGACCGGCAAGGGCCGCAAGCGCTGGACCATGCGCTGGAAGGCCCCGCTGAACGCCTTCCAGATCGCCTTCGAAGGCCGACTCGCCCCGGCCGGCCACTGACAACCTCAACAACCAAGATCAGCCGTTAACTTGACACACAACACCAGTGCGTTTAGCGGTTCGAGCGAGTCGCAAGTCCGCTCTCCATGATCTGGATCTCGGCCAGGACGGTGTAGTGTTGGGCTGTTTGGGGGTGCTTGCCCGCGTTCGGGCCGTACTTGCTGGTCGGGTTCTTTCTGCTGCGCGCCTTGACGCGGCCGCGCGGCTTCCCGGACCACTGGTCGCGCAGGATCGCGTGGCCGATGTGACCGCTCAGGGCGGCGGGGGTGGCCGCGGTGATGCCGATCGCGGCCGTGACGGTGTTGCCGGCCTCCTCCAGCAGGAGGGTGAAGCTGAGCCGGTCCATGTCCAGGCCGGGATGGGCGGCGACCGCGTCGGAGGCGGCACGGATCAGCGCCTGATAGGCCGTCAGCAGGCCCCAGACCTCCTGGTCGATCCCGTCGATGCTGTGCGAGCGCAGCACACGGCCGTCCAGCATGGTGGCCTTGATCGAAAAATACGTGGTCTCCACCTGCCACCGTTCATGGTAAAGATCCACCAACTCCCGTGCCGGGAACCGCTGGTGGTCGGTCAGGCTGGTGATCAGCCGCCACTGCTCGCGCCGGGTGGTGCCGTCCTGGAGGGTGACGGTGATCCATGCCTCGACGATGCGGACGGTGAAGTGCCCGTAGCCGGCGCCGGCCCGGTGGACCGCGCTGCCGATCCGGGCCAGGTAGGAACCGTCCGGCAGCCGGTGCTGGATGACCGGACGGCGCCGGGCGCCGGAGCGCACCAGGAACTGCGCGCCGCTCGCGGCGACCTCGCGCAGCAGCTGGTGGCCGTCGAAGGCGGCGTCGGCCAGCAGCAGCATCGCTTCGTCCAGCGCGCCCAGCAACCGCCTCGCGTAGCCGCTCTCGCCCTCGCTCTCGGGACCGAACGCGGCGGCCAGCAGGGCCCGGGTGCCGCACTCCACCAGCACCAGCAGCCGCAGCAGCGGGTAGCCGAACTCCAGGGTGTCCCCGACGCGTTTGGGATACCGCCAGGTGACCTGCTCGTCCTCGGGCACGTGCAGATGGGTGCCGTCCAGCGCGACCGTGCGCAGGCCGCGGTAGTACACGCCCGGCCGGTGTCGTTCACCCACCGGCCCGGCCAGAATCTCAAACAGCGCCCGCAGCGGGCGCGCGCCCAGGCGCCGCCGGGCCCGCGCGAGCGAGGACACCGCCGGTCGCGCGCCGGTCGCGAGGCCGAGTCCGCAGGTCAACTTGCTCCACACCGCCCGGTAGGAGCTGCCCTCGAACAGGGCCATCGCAAGCACGAAATAGACCACCACCCGGGCGGGCAGCAGCCGCCGCCGCTTCTCCCGCGCGCCGGTCTCCTCCAGGGCCGCGTCCACCAACGCGGCGTCCACGGTCTGCGTCAGCTCGCCCAGATGCCCCGCCGCGAACACCCCCGCCCCGGCCCCGGCCTCCGGCGTGATGGCAGACTGCTCCTGCAACGGGACTCCCGATGATCTTCTAGCTTGGTCGCAAGATGATCTATCAGGGGTCCCGTCGCGCGTTCACAGCGGGGTTGCACCCCAGCTCAAAGCCCTAACGCACCGGTGTTGGAGTCCTGTGCGAAAGATGATCACCACCCCCATGGCGGCGTCAGGACTTCAACAGAACGTCAGTCCTGGGATGGCGCAATATTTTCCCTGGCAGCGACCCACCTCGGTGTGGGCGGGTGCGCTGCGGGTGGGGTTCGTGTGACGGGCGGTCACGTCGTGCACGCGCGGTCTCGGCGCCGAGGCGCCCCCGCTCCCGGCGGGCTCGGCCCGTCGGGTGCCGGAGACCGCCGGCTGCCGGAACTCCCCCGGCACGCGGTGTCCGTCACGGCGGACCGGCGGCGCGGTCACCGCGGGCCGGGCTCGCCTTCGGCGTGCGTGTCGCGGTCGGACAGCAACTGGTGCAGCAGGTGCTCGTCCTGCGTGGACAGTTCCGAGACGAAGCGGGCCAGCACCGCCTCCCGGTCGGTTCCGCCCTCCAGCAGTGACCCGCATGCGCCGGGCGGTGTGGGACGCCTCGTCGCGGGCCGGCGCGTAGGCGTACCCGCGGCCCTCGCGCTGCCGGACGAGCATGCCCTTGTCGTGCAGGCGGGGAGAGGATTTCAAA
>CAWKIX010000042.1:0-43823 GCA_963849775.1 uncultured Prolixibacteraceae bacterium
CCTGGTTGGTCAAAATCTATAAAATAGTGCCAACCACCCAATTCGTGCTGTCCATAGATTAGCACATTTGCCGCACTTTTTGCATAATCAAGATAAGTTTTGTCTCCGGTTAATTTGTATAAATCAAGGTAAAGCTCACCAAACTGGGGTGTTGCTGCCTGTACCCAAACTTGTGATTTACGAGCTGGAATTTCGCCAAATAATTCCGTTAAATCTTCAGAATAATAGTGCAAATAGCCTCCTCTGTTTGAAACTTCATTGACCATATATTTTGAAGCATTTCTCATCGCAATAAGAACATCTTCCTTTATATTTTTTTGTCCGAAAGAAAGTAAGGACTCCATTAATAATAAAAAAACAATTAAGAATTGTAACAATTGATTTTTCATATTCAATCTTTTTTAGAAAGGAAAAAATGTTCCCATTGTAATTGAAGAATATAATTTTTCAGATTAAACGTATCTGAAAAAAACTTTCCTATTTCTGTTTTTCTGAAATGGATTTTGAGTATGCCTTCAGATACTTTATTTACTTTATTTTTCAAGCATCAAAAATTTATTGAAATCATACAAATGGATGGCATGAGATTTTAAAATGCCATCCATTTGTTAAGCATAAGCAAACTACAATTTTACTTTTTCTATTTTTTAATCAGTTTTCCATTTGAAATCGAGCTTGTACCATCAGACAGATCTAAATGAATTTTGTAAAGATAAATTCCGGGTTTTGAAATTTTACTTAAATCCATTTGAATAGTGTTGTCGCCTTGTACAATCTGTACTTGCTTTTTAATAATTTCTTTCCCTAACATATCGCATATAGTTATTTTTGCTGAAGCTGATTTTTTGCTATCAATTCCAAAAATAACAGTGTTGCTGAATGGATTTGGAAATGCCGAAATTGAATTTGGATTTCTAACGACAGATGCTGAAACTGGTGTAAATAGTGTCCAGCGAGGATCTCCTAATGGACCTCCATCGGTTGATGCCGTTGCCGACTGTGAACTGGCATTATAGCTAAAATCGAATGCACCCTCTGTAACTTCTCCAAGTGCAACAGGATCTTCATCAGCGAATGGGCTTGGAGGAGTAACGTTGTCAAGATTGAACTCATGCTCCGCAAAGAATTGCCAATATTCTGTGAATAAAGGTGGCGGATTCTTAAAGGTAAGTTCTTCTTTGATATTATTCGTTGTATCAACTTGTCCGGCCTTAATAAAATTAATTAACACTGGAATATCAACTATGGCTGTATCAAGTATGGCAGGATCTGCAAAAAAGTCCATTCGTGTTGTGTATTTATACCAAATTGTGTCACTGTTGTCAGTATCCTCAGGACTAAACCTAAATAAGACATCATGAGAATATTGTTCAAGTATGTCACTAAATTCCTGTTGTGTATACCAATTGTTGTTGGTCAAATTAAATTGTCGATCAGCATCTGTATATTCTCCAATTGTAAAAATGGAATCTGTCGCGAATAATGGAGAGTGTTCATAAGGATCTCCACTTAATCCAACATTATAAAAGATATTATTTGTAACATTAGCCACTAAAGCAGTATTTAAGTCAATAGGCAATCTTTCATAATTTACCTGAAAAATAGTATTGTGGTTAATGTTTAAATATTTCATAAACCCTCCACCTGTCCGAACCATAGTCCCAGAATTGTTGTATAAAGTTGAATTCTCAATCGAAATTGTATCCTGAGGATTACCACGAAGATCAAGAACGCGACCATTATCCGGATTTTCTGGCCTTACAGAATTTCTAAGGATAGAATTCTGTATATAAACTTTATTGTTACTCGATCCTAATCTTAAAAATGTTTGGTTTGAGTAATCTAAAAAACAATCCTTTATGATAATTCTATTCCCATCACCACTTGCTACAATTATTCGATTTTGAACTGCACCAAGTTCATCTTTTGCTGTAATATATAAGCCTTCCAAAATTAAATTTCCTCCTGGCGAAAAAGCATCGCTTGATGCTCCAAGTTCATCCACCGCTGGTTGAAGGACAGGACGCAACCCGTCACCTTCTTCGGCTCTTATGTGAAGGGTGTAACCTGTGTGCGAAATAGAACCGTTTAAGAGGTAATACCCGCCTCTTTTGAGTTCAAAAATAGTATTACCCGGATCGGCTGCTGCCGAAATAGCATTATTAAGGGCGCCGATATCAATACCTTCATCGGGTTCTACTTTAATTACTGTTTTCTGGGCAATTGCCTGGATATTAACCATTAATATCCCTAAGAAAAATAAAACGTAAAAATTCTTTTTCATAATTTCAAATTTTTAATTAATAATTATTATTGTTTTCAGTACCTCAATTCATTTCGATAAATATTTAACTTTAGTTTAAAATAAATTAAATCGAATCCCGGCTTGAACCATATATCCGTAGTATTCAATTTTAGTAATATAGCCAGTTAATAACCTTGATGAACGATCCGGCTGATTAAAAATGTTTGAAACATTGGCCGTAAATGACAGCCTTTTTGTAATTCTTTGATTCATTTGAAAATCCCACCTGTAAAAAGCCAGTGTACCTTCCCTGTCAGCACCGTCGGGTCTTCTTTGTTCCTTTGTAAGGATATCATCCTGAAAGTTAAATGATAATCTTGCAGAAAGCCCAATTTTTTTATTGTCATACCCTAAACCTGCATTTGCCAAATAAGTGGGCTGAGATAATAGCCTGTCAACATAAGCTGTGTCCTTGTTTGTAAATATTACTCGAGGTGCACCGGGAATAACTCCGAAATCCGGATTGGCAGTACGTTGAACCAAAACTTCTGGATATTTAGTTTTGGATTCCATTAATGTCAGGTTCAAATTAAAAACGAATCCTTTTATTGGAAGAAAATCCATGTTTGACTGGATATCGACTTCAAAACCTTTAATAGAAGATCTGTTCAAATTATTGACCGGATAGTGTACCGTAAAGCCTAATGAACTTTGCGGTATGCCCAAAATATCAGGATCAGTTTTTGAATCAGCAATTACCAAAGCCTGTTTGTTCCATAAAAAATCCTGAATGTCCTTATAAAATGCGCCTAAAGTCAGTAACCCGTATTTTTGTTTATAGAAAGTTAAAATTAAATCATAGTTTCTTGATAAAGCAGGTTTCAATTCGGTGTTACCTAGCTCTATATTCCTACTGTTCACGTTAATAATCTTTTTTGGAGCAAGTTGATTATAGTCAGGACGGGATAATGTATTGGTGTAGGCCAACCGGATATCAAACCAATCAGTTGGTTTTATTTGAAGGTGGATCTGCGGCAGAAAGTGATGGTAGGTATTTCTACCAATGGTGTCCTGAAAAAAAACATTTACCGGTATCGATTCAGAAGCTGGAAAATCTTCAGCAATGTATGACTCATATTTAATATTTGTTTTTTCATATCTGATTCCCGGAATAAAAGTGATGTATTTACCAATTTTTAGTTCAGTCATCAGGTAATATGCAAATATGTTTTCATTTGTTATATAATCATCTTTTGCTGCGGAAGGTATTGAGTCATAGTAATTTCCTAAATAATCATCATACAATTGTGCCATTAAATTCCTGTCCAGTACCTGATCTATCTGAAGATATTCATAATCACCATTTAAAAATCTCCTGGGTTTATATCCTGAATCCAGGAAATTCAATAAGGATATTTTTCCAACGTTACCTTTAGTAGTCAAAATATAATCAGGATATTGTTGAAGAAAATTATTTACGTCACCTGTACCGAACATACTACTATTATATCTTATATTATTTCTATATCTATCTTTGGATCTGTATTTTGTCCCAATTTTTATATTTCCTGAAAAATGCTCTCCCAATTTAAAGGGAATTTTCCAATTCAACTGGACACCTTTTTCAATTTCCTGGGCTTCATAAGGTCTGAAATTGCCATTTTGAAAAAAATACTGGTCTAGCGTGTCTTTAACGTTTTCCGGGGAAGGAAGTAATTCCGGGGGGCCAACATCAAAAGATTTTCCCATAGCATATCCACGGAAAGCATCAAGTTTTCTGAATGAAATATCATGAGAATAAGGTCTTTCATTCATAGATTGAGAACGCGATATTCCCCAATCCAAAACCGAACCTAAAATTATATGTTTACCTTCAATGGAATTTGAAAACAACATTTGTGTTACAACTTCCTGGGTCTGATCAAGGTAAAGATAATTAGATGTAACATCATAACTTTTCCCTCTGTCATAAATGTTTCGTTTTAGATATCCAATAAAATTGCTTGATTTTATTGTTGATGAAGGGCTTAACTGCCAATCAAGCATAAAACTACCGCCGGAACGAATACGGTTTTCGATGTTGGCCTGAAGAGTTTCACTTGTAATCCAAGGTTTTATGTAGGTTTCACCTTCTTTGTATTTAGGTGTGCCTGTTACGTCATAATTCACATTAAATGCATCTGAATTTCTTTCAGCCGATTCCAGGTTGCCCGTTATCATTACTCCAAGTTTTTCCTTAAAAAAACGGTTACTGGCATAGATATTTGCTTTATAATTGCCAAGTGATTTTGAAAGGCCACTATACCCAACAAGTACATTTGAAGTTACTTTCTTACCAGATGGTGCTTCACGAATAATTAGATTAACTGTTCCTCCAAGACCATTTGCATCCTTATCAGCTGTATTCGCTTTTAATACCTCTACTCCACCTAGAATTTCAGGTGATATCATATTTAAGTCAGTACTGCGGTCTTCTGTTGAAGTTGAAGGGGCAATATTTCCATTTATAGAAATACTGTTATATTTTGGCTGCAACCCCCTTATTACAATCTTTTGACCTTCTCCCCTATCTCTTTGTACCATCAACCCAGGAAGACGGCCAACAGCTTCAGCTATATTAACATCGGGTAATTCCTGCATTCTCTCAGATGAAACCACATTTATAATACCTTTAGCATTTAACTGTTCATTGATAGCTGCAAGTTGCCCCCTTGCCTGTCCATATACCTCAATGCCAGAAATCTCAGCTGCTGATAACTTCATCTGGATATTTACATTAACAACTTTATTAGGCAGTACATCTATTTCCCTGACCTCTTCTGTGTAGCCTATAAAAGAAACTTTAATTGTTTGTTTACCTTCCGGTACTCCCAGTAATTGGTAATCTCCATTAATATCTGTAATAGCTCCTGTTGTTGTCTGATTTAAAATTATCGTCGCTCCTACCATTGGCAAGCCTTCTTCATCTATTATTTTTCCTCTAATTGAACCTGTACCATCTATTTGTTGAGATTTTGCCGGAATTTCATTTTTTAATTTCTCTTTGGGTGAAAGTATAACTACGCTATCTCTAATAATATAGCTCATGTTTGTATTTTCCAGACAATGATCTAAAATCTGCACAATTGTTGATTCCTGAAATTCACAACTGATTGTACCCAGTTTTTTAATATCATCAACATTATAGACGAATGTAAATTCACTTTTCTTATTAATACTTGTAAAGAGTTCTATGAAAGTGACATTTTCCAG
The DNA here is from genome assembly GCA_963849775.1 of uncultured Prolixibacteraceae bacterium. Classification (GTDB taxonomy): domain Bacteria; phylum Bacteroidota; class Bacteroidia; order Bacteroidales; family Prolixibacteraceae; genus Draconibacterium. Next base: position 5,498 of record CAWKIX010000042.1, read on the forward strand.
TTTCAGGTTAAAGTGAGAATTACCAGAATTGATATTTGCAGAAATCTTTGACTGATTCAATAAAACAAATAATAATGACAGCCATGCAATAAATAAATTCTTAAGAACTCCATTTTGCAAAGGATTTTTTTCTGCCATTCGTTTTTTTTTCATATTTAATTTCATAATAAATTTTACAAATTCATTTCTGCTCCAACAGTAATGATTTTATTTATTTGAGCTGAAGCATCTCCATTATTTCACAGGTAATACAGTTACCCGATTTCTATCTATACTAAATTTTACTTTTTTAGTAAGTTCTACTATTTCAAATACTTTATCAAATTCAGTATATTTTTTAACATCTATTGAAAATCGTAATTCCTTTAAGCTGTCATCTGAAAAATTAACTTCAACATTGTACCACCTTGAAAGGGTTGAAAGAATTTCATCCAGTGAATTATTCTCAAAATAAATTCGTCCGTTTTTCCATGCAATGAACTGCTCTATATTTACATTTTCTATTTTCGTCTCCAAACCCGATGACATGGCTTGCTGACCAGGCTTTAAGCGATAAATTTCCTTTGTTTGACTTTGGCTAATATTCACTGACCCGTCAACAAGTGTAGCTACTGTACTTTTTTCATCTGAATATGCTCTTACATTAAATTTAGTCCCTGTAACATGTATGTCCATTCCGGTAGTTCGCACAATGAATGGCATTTCTTTGTTTTCGGCTACCTCAAAATAGGCTTCCCCGACAAGCTGTAACTCTCTCGTTTTTCCCGAAAAAAATACCGGATATCGAAGTGAAGTTTCAGAATTTAACCACACCCTTGTTCCATCTGACAATGTAAGTTGGTATTCACCTCCCCTTGGAATTTCAATGTTATTATATTTTATATCTGACTGGTTTGATTGGTCCTGTCCTTTTTGGTAAATTAGTTCTTTCTTAGTATTACTGATAATCGCCCCATTTTCATTGGCAATTTGCTTTTTTTCATTTTCAAGATCTACTATTGTACCATCAGAAAGTTGAAGAATTGCTCTACTGTAGCCAGGTGTTATCCTGGATTCAGTAACGGCTTGCTGAGTTTCGTGTTTTTCATCGTTTTGTAATAAAAAATATATCCCAAATAAGATTGGAAAAAGGACAGCCGCAACGCGAAGAGCTCTTTTTATCAACAAATTAGATGGTTTTTGAGTTGACGTTAGAAATCGGTTAAAAGCTTCCTCACTATTGAAATTGGCAAGTTCATTCATTTTTGCAGAAACCCGGACGTCGTCCATTAATGAATCGAGCAACTTCTGATTACTGTCACTTTCCTGCAACCATTCATCAATAAACTGTTTTTCTTCAGAATTGAGGGTTTGTTCTTTTTTTGCAACCAACAGTTTTGCGATATGTTCTAATCGTTCAAACTCAGTCATTAAATTTGTTTTAAATTAATCTTGTATCAGTCTATTAAAATATTTTTACAATATCTTTAATCTAAAAACACATCAAATTAAAACAAGGGTGACACTCAAATAGAATTATTATTAAAATAGGCAACCAGAACTTGAATATCACAAATTCCGAAAATATAAAATTCATGAAAGTTTATCGGGACTTAATTCACAACGTAAAAATTGATAAGCCTTCCGTTTAAGGGTTTTTATTGTATTGATTGAAACTCCTAATGATTGTGCAATCTCTTTATTTGCAAGACCCTTCATGCTCAAAAGAATAATTTTCTTACGTTCAGGTGACAGTTTGCAAATTCCCAAATAAATGTGTCTGAAGTATTCTTCTTCAATCAAAATTTGCTCCACAGAAGTTACTTCTAATTGAATATCCAAAGTATGTTTTCCATCAAATCCTTCATTTAAAAACTTTGCGAGATAGCGCAGATGATTAAGACTAGCATTTTTTACAGAAAGATATAAAAAAGCTTTTAATGAACTTGAAGTATCAAATTTAGCAGTTCCTTTCCATAATCGTAAAAAAACATCCTGTACAATATCCTCAGCATCTTGCTTATTTTTTACAAATCTCAATGAATAACTACATAAAGAAAAATAATAATGATCAAATAAATATTTGTAGCCTTCACTTTTTTTGCGATTTATTAGATTTATTATTTTATCCATCATCCCAAGTTACAAATATTTAACAAAAAACGAGAAAGACTATATTGCTCTTTACGCATTAAACTTTTACGGAAAACATAAAATAAAATTGTTTAATAAATATCACATCTGTCCTAAATAAAGCCAATTAAGTTCAGTTTTCTTGAGCTGTTATTGTTGCGGTATCGAGTCATAAAAATACAAATTGGATGTGAAGACAAATTTAACGCTATTTGCAAAAATAATTTAATCCTTGAGTAGAAACTGCTTCAAATCCCAGGTGAAAAATTAAAAGAATGACAAGCAAAAATTAAGTTATCGATAGTTGGACGCATTTAATAACCATGCTGTTTTGCCAGTTTTCAAAATTAAACTTGCTTCGTGACTTAATAATTGAATTACTTTCTGCCTTATTGTTGGCACACTGGGAAAAGTAACTTTGTTTTCAGGCTTAAAAAATCGGACAAGTATAAAAGGTTAAATGAACGGGAATTGCCCTAAGATAGACACCAACATATCCTGGTTAATGAATACATTGAATTTTCAGAAGAAAAAACAAAAGCAAAAAATTCAAAGAAAATTTGCAGAGTTGTTATTTGAGACGAAGTAGATACATTTTAAAACATGGGTACTACAAATTGATTTCAGAAATGGATTTCGCATAATACGGACTTTTGAATAATAAACATGGTTACGACAATTGATTAGGAAACGAATTTGATGTAACAGCAATAGCGCGGGCCTTCGGGTTTACGAACTATTTTTCTTTCGAAGCTGAGTTGAGAAAGGGCTTCTCCTATTTTCTCTTCAGAAATTTTGTGGAGATCTTCCCTGCGGATTTTTTTGTTTGCGGTAAAGCGCTGAGCGCCTTTTTAAATTCATCTTCGTTCTTGCGGTTGATTCCATACAGCTCGTCGAAGTATACAAGGAAAAACCGGGCGAAAGATTCCTGCAGGTTGAATTTGCCGTTTTCGCTTGGGTCGGCAATCATGTTGCGTAAAGGTTTTGGGACAATAAAATTGAAGAAAAAACTTTTTCCGATTCCTTCTTCAGCATGAACCAAACCCATTGCCACGTCATTGGGTTGCAATCCCAGGGCACAGGCTGCAGTAGCAACGAAGCATTTTTTCATATATGTATAAAGGCGATCCTGGTAGAAGCCATGTTTTTTGCCCGCAAACTCGCGCAAAGTAAGATGGCTCATGAGCAGGTCAATATGGCTCACGCCTTTGTATTTTCCTTCAAGGCTTGTAAAATATTCGGCAATTGGACTATAGGTATCTACCTGATTTGGGCTGTGAAGTATTTTTCTGAGGACTGTATCGGAAACTATAATTTCTTCCTCTAATTTTTACATTGATGGTACCATCGCTCTTTCTTTGGTTTTGATTAAATGCATTTTACGAATGGACCAAAACACGGGTTTTACAACCTTCGCACCCTGCAAATTGTATAAATATTCAGTTTTGAAGCTTTCGCGCTCAGCGGAGGGTGTATTTGCCGGGTTTTGGAGCTTTCGCGTTTTGCGAAGCGTATAAATATGCATAATTGCAGCCTTCGCGTTTTGCGAAGCGTATAGATATGCATTTCTGAAGCTTTCGCGCTCAGCGAAGGTTACAATTTTGACTGGCTGGAGCTTTCGCGTTTTGCGAAGCGTATAAATATGCATAATTGCAGCCTTCGCGTTTTGCGAAGCGTATAGATATGCATTTCTGAAGCTTTCGCGCTCAGCGAAGGTTACAGATTTGACCGGTTTGAAGCTTTCGCGCCCGGCGAATGCTCCAAATATTCTGAATTGAAGCCTTCGCGCCCGGCGGAAAGCATAAATATTCAGTGTTGATGCTTTCGCAGCCGTCGAATTGTTCCCTATAGAATTGATAAGAAAATAATACACATATATTATTTAACATAAGAATATATTGTATTTATAAACTAATACAGTGAAATGGTACAAAAAAGGCTGTACAGACATAAAAAAGAGAGGGTTCAACTTTCGTCAAACCCTCAATAAGTTTATGTATTTCAGCTTTTTAATTTGTACCCCGGACGGGACTCGAACCCATGACCTACTGCTTAGAAGGCATATCTTCAATGAGCATATATAATTGATATTCAATATTATATACAATATTTTTTTTTCATTTACAAACAATTTATAAACAAATCTATGATCATCATAGTGCATAAAATTGTTGTTAGAATACAGAGTCTTTGTGGAGCATTTTCTAACTTAATTTAATCTAACTTAATTTTGAAAAGATTACAATTGGGTCTGCTGAAAAACTCAAGTAGATTTATTTTGACCTCATAGAGGTCGCATATTTATAGAAAATGATGATTTGAAAGATATTCGACCCCGGCTATGGGTCACCTTGTCAATTTCTCTTCGCAGAGGTATGATTTGTCTTTATACCTCTGTTGTTTTTTTAATTAATTCTTTATGACAAAACTAAACGACTATTTAAGTATCAATCCCATTGCTTTAGGATTCTTTATATATGTATACGGTTAGTGAGTTTGTATTTACACGAAAAAAAGTTGCCTTATCACATGGACTTTAAATACCATGATAAAATACATTTTCCAAACATCGGCCGATTACTTTATTTTACCATTTCAGGGGTGAGTTGAGTAATACTTTCTAACAGTCTTAAAATAAGATAAATATTAGTATTTGTCGCATTTAGCCCTTGATATTGTCGTATCAGCACAGCAAGTCATTTAATTTTATTTTCGAAATTTGTAATAAAGGACGAGGTACGAATCTGTATGATATACACTCTATTGAATGGTTTTAATCTGCAGATTGATTAAAAGTAATTATGCTGGTTCCAAGAACCTTTTCAAAATATAAAATGTTAAAAAAACAGAAGTAAATATGAGAAAAATTATAGTAATATCAATGATCACTTTAGACGGAGTGATGCAAGCTCCGGGCGGATCAAAGGAAGATGAATCAGAAGGATTCATATTTGGTGGATGGACTGCGCCATACGAAAACGATGCTTCCGGCGAAATTTGGCAAGAACAGATGAAAGCCGCAGATCTGCTGCTGGGTAGAAAAACATATGAGATATGGGCAAACTACTGGCCTGAACATGCAAGCAATTGGCCAGGCATCAATGAGGTAACCAAATATGTATTGAGTAACACGATAGAAAAATCAGATTGGAAAAACACTGTTTTTCTCAAAAGCCTTGCAGATATCAAAAAACTTAAAAACGGGTCAGGTTCCGACATTAAAGTTTGGGGAAGCAGCAAACTTATTCAATTGCTACTGAAACATGATTTAGTTGACGAATTTTGGCTCAACATTTACCCATTGACTCTTGGTACCGGAAAAAAGCTATTTGACGACGGCCCGATTCCGGCAGCCTTTACATTGACAGAGAGTACAGTGACACCAAGCGGTGTGATTATGGCTAATTATAAGCGGGCCGGGGAGGTAAAAACAGGTACTGTTGGAATCTAAAGCAAATAAAATGTAAAACTTTTCATTTCAAACACAGGTTTCAATGGATAGCTTAAAGCAGGAACAACAAGGTGTTGAACCCTAAAAAATAAAACATTAATTATTCACTTAAAATTTAATAATCATGTCAAGTAACAAAGTAACATTACACCGGGTGCTGGCCACCTCTCCCGAAAAAGTTTTTCGGGCCTTTACAGATGCGGATGCCTTTTCATCATGGATTCCGCCTTACGGATTTGTTTGTAAGGTGCACAATTTTGATTTTCGCATTGCAGGAAACTACAAAATGTCGTTTCAGAATTTCTCTACCAGAAACAGCCATTCCTTTGGAGGCGAGTTTCTGGAAATAAAGCCCAACGAATTTCTCAAATACAGCGACCGCTTTGACGACTCAAATTTACCGGGAGAGATGATAACTTCCGTAAAGTTAACGGCGGTCACAGGCGGCACGAATCTGCACATTGTACAGGAAGGAATCCCTGATGTCATTCCTGTAGAAATGTGCTACCTCGGATGGCAGGAATCTCTGGAAAAATTAAAAAAACTGGTTGAGCCTGAAATTCCTGATGCATAAAGAGAAACAAGGAGAGAAAACGATGACAAAGAATAAATTAATAAGTATGGACAATGTCGGTATCGTGGTAGAATCCCTCGATGAGGCCATTTCTTTTTTCACTAAAGTGGGGCTAAAACTGGAAGGACGAGCTATGATTGAAGGCGAATGGGCAGGACGAGTTACAGGACTTGGAAATCAGACGGTAGAGGTTGCTATGATGGTGACTCCCGATGGCCACAGCCGGCTAGAGTTTTGCGATTTCTTACTCCAGCTACAGTCGCCGATCACCGGAACGCCCCTGTGAACGCACTCGGCTACCTTCGTGTTATGTTCGCCGTTGAAGATATTGACGAACTGGTATCACGACTAATAAAACACGGTGCTGAACTCGTTGGAGAAATAGTTAATTATGAAAATATCTATCGCCTTTGCTACGTTCGGGGGACGGAAGGAATACTTATTGGACTGGCAGAAGAACTTTCATAAAGCAAATAAAACAACATCACAATGAAAAAGAATAAAATAATTCCAAACCTATGGTTTGATGGCAATGCAAAAGAAGCTGCAGAATACTATGTATCCGTTTTCTCTGATGGAAAAATCATAAACACAACTTATTATCCTGAGACAGAAGCCGAAGGTTTGGCTGACTTTCAAAAGGACTTCGCAGGTGACGTTCTGACTGTTGAATTTGAAATACGGGAAATGCACTTTATTGGTATCAACGCAGGCCCCATGTTCAAGTTCAATGAATCTGTTTCATTTATGATAACTTGTAAAGACCAGGCAGAGATTGACTACTATTGGAACAAGCTCACATCAGACGGAGGAGAAGAAAGCGTTTGTGGATGGCTCAAGGATAAATACGGTTTGAGTTGGCAAGTATGCCCTGAAAATTGGGAAGAACTAAACAAAAAACCAGGTGCTTTCAAAAAAATGATGGGAATGAAGAAGATTATAATTTCAGACTTTTAAATAAGAAAGAAATAAGATGAAAACTATTACGCTAAAGTCCACCCCATTCCTTTTATTCGATGGCAATTGCGCCGAGGCAATGACTTTTTATCACCAATGCCTTGGCGGGGAGTTAACGCTTACCAAGCTTGGCGATAGTCCAATGAAAGATATGCTTCCGTCGGGGAAGCATGAGCGCATGATTAATGCACATCTCAAGAGTGGCAATATTGAAATATCAGCCACAGACTGGATGGCTTCTCCTGAATTTGATCCGGTACAGGGAAATACGTTCGCCATATTCATTACCAGCGATGATTATGATGAGATGAAAACGATTTTTGACAAGCTCAAGGATGGGACAAACAACGAAAGGCTGCAGGAGTTACGGGAATTGCCTATTGGCATATATGGCCAGTTTTATGACAAATTTGGCATTCAGTGGATATTCATTTGTCGCCAAAGAAAAACGTGAACGAAGAAATAACCCGTTGAAAAACTTAATTCTCTTATGAAAACGGAAATTTTATTCATTCAGGGTGGCGGTAACGGCGGATATGAAGCCGATGCAAAATTAGTCGCTTCTTTGCGAAAAGCATTGGGAACAGTTTACGAAGTGCATTATCCCAAAATGCCTTCAGCTGAGACAGCACCCGACTTTGGATGGCTAAAACAAATAAGCAAAGAGATCTTTTCTGTTCAAGGTGAAATCATATTGGTCGGACATTCTTTTGGTGCCTCAATGTTGTTGAAATACCTTTCTGAAAATAAAATCAAAAAAAACATTTCCGGCATTTTTCTTATTTCCACTCCGTTTTGGAGCGGTGATGAAGATTGGGTTCAAGGATTAAAGTTGAGAGAAGATTTTACTGATCAACTGCCAACTGACATTCCTGTTTTTCTCTACCATTGCCTTGATGACGAGGTGGCACCGTTTGATCACCTCAAACTCTATAAGCAAAGGCTTCCCCGGGCGACTGTTCGTGAAATAGCAAGCGGAGGACATCAACTTAATAACGATCTCTCGCTCGTAGCAGGGGACATTAAATCATTGAAAGAATAAAGTTCAATGCAATCAAAAGTGAAAATAATTAAGTGCTATAATGCGGGATCGGACAGTTATGCAATCAGGTGGACATATATCTGTATTGAAAAAAATAGATTCTACCATGTTAAATGTTTTGAAACAAAAAATTAAACAATTATGAGAAAACTAATTATGTGGAACATCATTACGCTTGATGGCTATTTTGAAGGAGAACAAAACTGGGACTTGTCCTTTCACGAAAAAATCTGGGGACAGGAATTGGAGAAACTAAGCATTGAACAACTACATTCAGCCGACTACCTCATTTTTGGACGGGTAACCTACGAAGGAATGGCGGCGCATTGGACAAAAGCAGTCGAAGGGGAAGTTGCCGAATTGGGGGAAATTACCGTACTCATGAATAAAATCCCAAAACTCGTTTTTTCCAAAACATTAAAAACTGTTGAATGGAATAATTCAACACTTATTAAAGAGAATGCTGCTGCTGAAATTTCGAAACTAAAAACAGAGGGCGAAGGAGATATGTATGTGTTTGGAAGTGCGAACCTTTCCAAAACATTTATCAACGATAACCTATTTGACGAATATCGCATTGGAATAGCCCCGGTTATTTTGGGCAGTGGACGGCCTCTGTTCTCACAGGGAATATCTTCCAGAAATTTATCTCTTGTCTCCACACAACAGCTTTCAAACGGCGGAGTAGTTTTAAGATTTACCAAATAATTAGCATATGGAATTCAGCCCAACCAATACTATTGTTAAACGCTGTCTTCAAGGTATGGCTATGGAAGAAAACGGCAAACCTGAAGAAGCAGGCAAACTTTTTCTTCAAGCCTGGAACGAAGCAACCAGTCACTTTGAAAAATTTTTAGCAGCTCATTTTGTAGCCCGACATCAAAAAAATGTTCCCGACAAATTAAAATGGCTTGAAACAGCTTTGCACTTTGCATTAAAAATAAACGACGTAACGGTTAAAAGCGCTTTCCCTTCTCTGTATTTAAAAATTGCCAAATGCTACGAAGACTTAGGCGACCCAGACAAGGCAAAAAAGAATTTTGAATTAGCAGATTCGTTTAAGAATAAGCCTTCAGACAAAGGTCCTTTTTATCATGGAACGAAAGCAGATTTGCAGCTTGGCGAGTTGCTGATAGCAGGGGGTAGTTCTAATTACCAAGAGGAACTCAAAATGAATCATATTTATTTTACGGCGCAGGTTAACGGGGCGGGACTTGCTGCTGCATTAGCAAAAGGCGATGCACGTGAACGAGTTTATGTTGTTGAACCAGCAGGGAGTTTTGAAAATGACCCGAATGTTACTGACAAAAAATTTCCGGGCAATCCGACACGCTCCTATCGCTCCCAGGCACCGTTGAAAATTGTTGGCGAAGTTACCGACTGGATGAGACAAACACCGGAGGAAATCAAAAAATGGCGCGAAAGGCTGGCCAATAACAAAGGAGAGATTATTAATTAGCCCATTACAGTTTAGTTTTCGAAAATAAGCTGATTATAAATTGTGATAAAAACAGAAAACGGTAGCGCAAGAAATAAATCAACGAATTTCGAACTGCCTTTTATGATTAAGGAGAAAAAACGATAACCAGGAATTAAATACTTCGCATGTACATTGGCGGAATCATTCGATAAAGCTATTTCTTGTCAATATCGTTAAACATTTCCTGGTAATGATTGTAAATATTGAAATATTATGGCAACAACAGTACTGGATTTATTGATGACATTTGATGGTTTTATTGCAGGCGAAAAAGACGAAATCGATTGGATAGATAAAGTTCATAAAGGACAGAATATAGAGGAGGAATTCGATTTCAGCTCGTTTGCAACAAAAGTTGGTGCAGTTATAAGCGGATACCGGTCGTACGAATTGGGAATTAAACATGGCTGGTTTAAAAACGAAACATACGGGCCTTCTCCCATCTTTGTATTAGCGCATAAAATTCCGGGCGAAGTGCCAACGGATGCCGAATTCAGGTTTGTTACTTCGGGCATAAACGAAGCACACAAAATGGCTAAAACAGCAGCGGGTAAAAAGTGGATTTACATTTTTGGCGGCGCCAATGTGTTTCAGCAATTTCTGAATAACAACCTGGTGGATGAAATGCATATTACCATTGCCCCTATCCTTATTGGCAAAGGAATTCGCTTGTTCGAAAACCTGAAAGAACGCCATATCGAATTGGAAAGGATATTTCTAAAAGCACACAACAACGGAATGATACAAACAAAATATCGAATCAAAAAATAACCGGGTTTATGTAATTTCTATAGTTTGATTCTAACAGCATTGCAACTCATTTTCACACGCAATTAACAACTGAAACATTTATGCCTTTAACAAAGTTTCAATATCAAACTTCTTCATTTTCATAAACGCTTCGACTACCCGCTGCGAGCGTGTTGGATCGCTCATCAGTTTTTCAAGTACGGTGGGCACAATTTGCCACGACACCCCAAACCGGTCTTTCAGCCAGCCACACTGTTCAGCTTCGGGCACAACAGAAAGTTTTTCCCAATAGTAATCGATCTCTTCCTGTGTCTCGCACAGCACCACCAGCGAAACTGCTTCATTAAAGCCAAATGCATGATCCAACGAGCTGTCCATCGCCATAAAAACATTTCCGCTTAAGTTAAATTGTGCATGTTTTATCGTGCCTTCAACATCAGGTTCTTCTGCGGTATATCGCGAAATTCCAACAACGGATGAAGGCTTAAATACCGATGAGTAAAATTCAATGGCATTTTCGGCATTACCGGCCTGTTTTCCTGTAAACATCAGCATCGGGGTAAATTTCTGCCCTACATCTTCCATTTTTCCCAATGACAATTGCCAGCTAACGCCAAATTTATCATGCACCCAACCATATTTATCGCTCCACGGGTATTTGTCCAACTCCATTAATGCCTGGCCACCATCCATTAATTTTGTCCATGCATTATCGACTTCCTCTTCTGTTGTGCACACCATATAAAACGAAATGGACGGATTAATGGTAAAATGTGGCCCTCCGTTAAGGCACATAAACTTTTGCCCATCCGATTCGAAAGAAACCACTATCGGATTTTCCGCCGTAATTTTAGAATTATGAAATACGGAACAGTAAAATTCTGCTGCTTCCTTTGCTTTCCCGTCAAACCAAAGACAGGGATATATCTGATTTTTCATTTTCCTTTATTTTATTTTATCGTTTTTCTGAAGGTATGTAAATTAAGACCAGCATCGATTCCGGGTATTCAGCTTCTTCTCCCCCATGTTTGTGCCAGCCGGTATCTTCATCTAAACCTTTATAAAAACCATTAAAGGTTATAAAATTGAATACTGTCAATTTTCTCACAGTTATATTATTTTTTTTGCCTATTTATTTATTTCTTAAAAAGTCAAATGCCCCTTTTCGCAAATTAATACCATATTCCAGGTATGCTTTCAAACAAGCCAGAAAGTTAGCCCAACCTTCTGTATTCCCTTTTAGCCACTCAATCCCTTCAGGGTTATTTTCCTTATTTTTCTCGGCAATCGTAACTAAAGTACTTTCATTTTCCATGGGAGCAAGAGTAATTTCCACCAATAGTTTTTCTCCCGTGTGTTCCCAATAGTAGGATATGATTTTATTGGGTACAATTTGCCCTACTTCAATAGGGAATCCTTCTTCAAATTCAGGGAAATGCCAGGTCAGCGTCTTTCCCTCTTCCATCCTGCCACTGCTTTTTGATATAAAATAATGGCTCATATGGTCAGGATTTACAATGGCTTCAAATACTTCGGGTACCTTCTTTTGTATCTGAAGTGCTACTTTTATTTCCAGTCTATCTTTTTCCATATAATTGTTCACTTTTAAAAGACAATCCTTTTTTTGCCAGCACAGCTTTTACCTTTGGAATTGTACTTTTTCCCATTCCGTGTAATAGTAATATCTCCTTTTCGCTGAAACCTGATAATTGTTCCAGAGTGTTAATTCCTTTGTTCTTGAGTGCCCGGCTTGCCGGTGCTGAGAGTAAAGAGAGAAATCCTTCTTTGGGTTTTTGTTTGCTTTCACACTGCGGACAAGTGGGGCAATCGCTGCTTTTATAATAGCGATGCCCCTTTTCACAAATCCGCAATGTTTTTTCTTCAGGCACTATTCCTTTTTTTCCGAACAGTTAAACATCCACTTTACTTCGAATTTATCGGTACAGGCTCCATAATAGTCGCCCCAAAACATATCCTGAAGTTCCTGCTCCACCTTTCCGCCTTCTGAAAGCGCCTTAAACAGTTTCCTTGTTTCTTCCCGCGTATCGGGTTGCAGATTAATATAAATGTTATTACCCATGGTTATGTTAAAACCCATTTCTTTAGGAGCATCGGAGCCCATTAGCATAAAGCCACCCAATATCGGAAGGCTAACATGCATTACCTTTTCCATAACTGCTTCCGGCATAGCATGCGAATCATCCGATGGTGGTACATCTTTAAAGCGCATAATTCCTTCACCCGCAAACTCGCCACCAAATACCTTTTTATAAAATAGAAACGCTGCTTCGGTGTTTCCCTGAAAATTGAGATATACATTTACTGTTGCCATAATATTAATTTTAAAATGAATAATTTTTTATTGTTCACAAATCGATTTTATCTGTTCCAGTGCCCTGGGCCAGGTTTCTGCAAAATAGCTTTTAAACATCTGGTTCGAGTCCATATCTACTTTTAACAGCGTGTTTCCATCCTGGTTTTCAAATGTGTAATTCTCGTGTGCTCCGGCCCAATCCTCAACTTCATGACCTTCGGTGATTTCCTCACCATTCCTGACAAATCCAAGATGAAGAATACTTACAAATTTATTGGGGATGTTTTCTTCAATCTTGCTAACCATACCGGCTGTATTACCATCGTTGTCGACACCGGTAAAACGGATTTTCGACCCTTTTTCCCACGAACCTTCAAAACTGGAGGACTGATTAAAAACTGAAGTCCATGCGTTATAGTACTTTTTATCAAGCATTCTTGAATATACTTTCTCTGGAATTGCATTTATCAAAATCTCAAAATGAAGGTTTTCAAGCCGGCCGGGTGTTTCAACATATTTTTTAAAGTTGTTCAGAATAGCCTGCCAACCATTTTTCTGCATTTCAGGCGAATTTTGTGATTCAGCTTCAAATGTTTCGGTGATGATAACTTTATCCTCCTTCTTTTCAAAGTTTGTCTTCACTACGCGGCCATCGCCAAGCACTGCTTCAATATAGTTGTAAGGTTCAACAATGGTATATTCGCCTTCAAAATCAAAACCAAAACTTCCGTCTTTGGCTTCCATTCTACTGGAGAATTTCCCTCCTTTACGCAAATCATTTTTTGCCAGGGGCGCATGCCAGTCATCCGATGCAAAATTCCAATGAATAATATGCTCCGGTTTTGTCCAGTATTCCCACACTTTTTCAATCGGCGCATGTATTTCTGCCTGAACCGTAATTAGAGTTTTTTTATCTGTTTTCATAGTTAAACTTTTTATTCTTTCTGTCGTTGTTATTTCGTTAGCATAAAATTAAAGCTGTTAAAAGAAATTTGTAAAGTGTAATAACGACAAATTGAAGGTAAAATGCGACAATTTTGTCTTAATAATAAGTTATGAAAAGAATTTCAATTTTAGTACCTCAAAACTCGGTCATTCAGGCAATTGCCGATCCGAAGTATTGTTTTGAAACCGTAAATCAATTTCTAAATATGAATGGCAGGCCAACTATGTTTAAGGTTGAACTTGTTGGTGCTGAAAAAGATGTTAAACTAAATAACGGGCTGTATACCGTTCATACTGAAAAGCTAATAAGCGAAGTTGAAAAGAGCGATTTGATAATTATTCCTGCGTTGTTTGGCAATATGTCGCAAGCAATAGAGTCGAATAAAAAACTCATTCCGTGGATTTTAAAGCAATACAACTCGGGTGCTGAAGTTGCGTCACTTTGTGTAGGCGCATTTTTGCTGGCTTCAACCGGTTTGCTTAACGGGAAAAAGTGTTCTACACATTGGGCATTTATCGCCGATTTCCATCAAATGTTTCCGGAAGTAAATATACAGCATGGGAAAATTATTACCGAAGAAAGCGGAATTTATTCCAGCGGTGGAGCAAGTTCCTACTGGAATTTGTTGCTGCACCTGGTTGAGAAATATACCAACCATGAAACCGCGGTGTTAACTTCAAAATATTTTGCCATCGATTTTGGCCGGAACAGTCAGTCGTTTTTTGCCATGTTTAAAGGTCAAAAGCAGCATAATGATGAAGAAATTAAAATGGCCCAGGAGTTTATCGAGAAAAATATTGAGGAGAAAATAAGCGTTGATGAACTGGCTGAAAAAACTGCTGTTGGCAGACGAAGCTTTGAACGAAGATTTAAGCGGGCCACTCATAATTCGGTGCTGGAGTATATTCAGCGTGTAAAAATTGAAGCCGCCAAACGGAGTTTCGAAAACAGCCGAAAAAATATCAACGAAATTATGTTTGATATTGGCTACACCGACACCAAAGCATTTCGCACCACCTTCAAAAAAATAACCGGAATTACGCCGCAGGAATATAAAAACAAGTACAAAAAAATTGAGTTGGAGTAACACATTTCAATCGCGTCGGTTTTTGGTTTTAGCAAAGGAAGTAGTACTGTCATATAATTGAATGTACTTTTAACCTACAAATTGATTTTCTTCATCGGCTGCCGCTTTTTATTTTTCATAAATTTCATCACTACCTCATAAACTTCAAACAAAAAGTTCGGCATTTCTCCGCTTGGGATCGCACATTCGCACTTTTGAGCCATTTTCTATAAACATTTTATCCCTCTTGGATAACTTTTTAGAACAGACTAAAATTTCAAGTGCAAGCTTTTTTCGGTATTCTTTTAAAATGCTTGCACTTCATTCTTACAAATTGTCTGTTATACTATTTATTATCAATACTTAAGATATTTTTCAGCAAGCCCTTTCTTATCAGTTTATATTAATAAATATGGCGAATAAGGTCGCAGATGATTGATTTTAATAAGCTGCTAAAATTAAATACAAAAATATTACCATTTCAAATAGTTGCTGTCCAAAAGCCCCTTCAGGGGTTTGAGGTAAAAAACGTGACAGTTATAAAGCTGACAAAAGTTTGTTAATTAATTGCCCATACAATTTAATTTAATTGATTCATAACTGTATCATAGTCAGATTATTTAGGCTATTTCTAAACAATTTCTCAAACCTGCTATAAATACTGGATTTTAGGGATAAAACTCAAGATTTGTAAATGGAGATTTTGAACCGTATTTAAAATGAAATCTTCAAACTGAACAAAACGGATGTTAAAAATTCCAACAAAACATCATAATACAATTGCAAAAAACATATATTTTTTGCTTTGTAACGACCAAAAAAAGTCCCGCCTAAGCGGGACCTTTTCTTTAAACGTTAAAGTTGATTTCGTTTTCAGCTTCGGCAATCTTTTCGTTCAATACCTGGCGGATGTGAGACAGAGCAGCTTCCACCACAACAGGGTTAGAAGTTGAGAAAGGAGTACCATCAGCATCTTTCAGGGTGAGTGTTGAGCTAAGCCCGTCGGAACCCAGCCTGAAATTGGTAAGACCTTTGCGTGCTGCCTGCAGAGCCCGCCATTTTGAGATGGTGATGTTGAGTTCTTCCACCCTTTCGATTCTCCTGTCAAGGGTAATCACAGGGGCAACTTTCTCAGCTGGTTTCACTTCTTCCACCTGTTTAACCTCTTCTTTCACCACTTCAGCTTCCGCTTCTTCAACCGCAACGGTTTCTTTTTGTGATTTAGAAACTTCCATTACTGCCACAGAACCGTTACCGTTTGAACTGTTACCGTTTCGAACCAACTTTTACAAAACCTTTTGACATAACATTTTTGCCGCTGCCTTGCGGACTTGTATTGGTATCAAGCACACCGATTATTTATAAAAAACTAAAAATTATAATACCCAACACAATGAGCTTTTCGAATAAGGGCAAGGGCGCCCTTCGACTACGCTCAGGGTGACAACGTGGAGAAAGGAAGGGTGTTTATATACCCTTTCCCATTTCGAAAAGCGCAATTAATTTTGTTTTATAATTTGGAGTGATGATCTTCCGGAGATGGAGAAAGCAGGGAGTCAGAAGTCGGAAGTTAAAGAATATAAACTCACTTCTGGGTTGATATCAGGAATTAGGGAGCAGCTTTAAGTTTATATTCTATTGTCACGACCAAAAAAAGGGAGCGAAGCTCCCATCTTTATTAAAATTCGAATACTTCCACTCCGGTTGATTTTGTGCGTTCGGTCCCTTTGGATTTGTTGTCGGTTTTGCGGGGCAAGTTGCCAGCCTTTGATTTCGCCAACCTTGCGGTTAAAATCTTCCCACAGCTTAATGCTTGCAAATTTGAAATGCATGGTTCCCTTTTTGTATCCTCGGATTTCAAAGAATCCCCAGCTGTGCCATGTACCCCATTCCATGTTGAAACTATTTACAAAACGGTCAATATTGGTTGTGGTATTGTAATCTTTGCCTGTAAGGTGACACAGTGCTTTTACAATATCATCGAGTTCATGATACCGGCTGTAACTCATGATTAACATATCTGCTCGGCCAGCGTGTATCATTGCTGCACATGTAGGGAATAATGAACTTCTGATTGACTTTGTAATTTGAGTTGGTTTTCCATTTTTCGCCTGCAGTACTGTTTTCTGAAGAGAAGCTGCAGATTTTATCGAAAGCTTCTACCAGTACGTTATCCATCCTTTCGGCGTGGGTACCGATAATGAGGTCAATCATTTTGTATATGTTTTTGACGGTGAAAGGTACAGCGGTTTGCTGCTCGACAAATTTGTTGATATCGCCCATCAGTTTTTGGGTAACATATTTGTTCATGTTGAATTTATGAAAAACTGATCTCCAGGCAGATTTCTGCAAAGCTTTCTTAAAGAAATCGCGGGTGATGTTGTTGCTGCTGTTCGTTGAGCTTGTAGCCCCAAAGTGAATTCCCAGACCGGAAGAGATAGGATTAATCATGTCATTGATGGTTTTGGATGCTTCGATAACACTGTCAAACATTTTAACGGCTCCAACGTACCGGCTGACAACATCCTGGATGGAATTGTATGTCATGATTGCGTTTTCCTGTTTTTCTTCTTCTTCGTGCATATCGAAATAACCATCAAATTCCATTTCGCCTGTAGCAGGTTTGAAAAGATGCACAATTGAAACATCAACTGCGGTTTCCCGTTCAGCGTCAACGAAACATTGATTCAAACCGCGTGATGAACCGTTGAGTTCAATCAGTTCCCGGAGAATTGTCCTATTGCGGCTGTACCTGTTGTTCAGGGTTTCGGAGTTGCAGAGTGCGATAATCTCACACCCGCCCGGGGCAATTTCCCAGGCGTGTAAGATGTGTTTTTCGTCTGCAGAGAAAGGTGGGTTCATCACAATCATATCAATGTGAGAAACCTGTTCGGCAGTAAGGCTGAAAAAGTCAAGTGCGATTAAATTGCATTTTGCTGCAACAATTATTGCCAGCTCTTGATTTAGCTCGCAGGCGATAACTTCCTTTGCGTTGCACAATTGCAGGTAGTCAACAATATTGCCTTTGCCTGCAGAGGGTTCGAGGATAACTTTGTCGTGAACCCAGATATTAGCCAGCATGTCCTCGATAACAGCAACTGGCGTTGGGTAAAAATCTTTTCCAAACATGATAAATAAACTTATAGGTTAATAATCAGAAATCAAAAATCATTTGAGTTTGAATGGCCGGCTGTTTTGCTGTATTCGAAATGAATTCCGGAAGCGGTTCCGGTACTGCAGGGATTTTATGTGTTTCCGGCAATTTCATATGTATTTCGCTTTCAGCCTGAGTAATCTTCCGGATGCATGGAATGCCGTAAATTGTATGTTCGATTTTCCATCCTGCGTGCCATCGGTTTGCCAGGCTATCCATGCAGGCAACTTCGCCGTACATTGCAATTGAGGCACATATTTACAACTGTCATTTTCGCGCAATTCATATCGAGGTCGGCACCAAAGAAAGTTGCATACCTGTTTAGTTTCGCCATTGCCATGAGCATTCTTCCGCTGCCACAGGTTGGGTCAAGTACGCGGTGAGTTTCATGGACAGGGTTGTTTATGCGGGCCATCATATCGCAGATGTGCATTGGAGTAAAGAACTGGCCATTTCGGCCAAAGCTCAGGAATTCCATGAAGTATTCACCAAGAACGTCAACCATTCCGGTTCCGTCGCCTGTCATTTCGATTACCAGGGCGGCAAAAGCTTCAGAAAACTGCAGTACTTCCTTTTTCTGGTAAGGTTTAATTGTCAGGAAGTACAATTCCTCCTGTTTTTTCATGGAGAATCCGCAGATAATCATTGTAAGCATATCGGAGAAAACGGTACCAACGCCGTGGCGCTGGCTTAAACCGTTCATCAATTCAGTAAAAGATTTTCTTTCCATAATTTTAAAAATTAAATATTATGGAAGGGGTTTCAGGAATTTCCTTTTTATCATCTGTTATGTTCACCACAGTGAATGAAGAAGCAACAGCGTAGAAGGAATAAGAGCAGATTTCGCCAACATTAACGCATTTTCCGCGATAATCGTCGTGGAGGTAAGCCCTGAAACTGATATCGCCGCAGCGGGGATAAGCAGTGTTAATTCCTTCAATTCCATCCTTCATGTCAGCAACCATTCTTTCAAGGGCTGCATCGTTGGTTAAAAGAATTGAAGCGAATGTTTTCATAAAAGCATAAGCCTGAACCTGTGCTTTGTTTTTGGTTTGTGTTCCATCATGGAATTTTGCAAAATATCTCATTTTATTTTCAGATTACGTGTTTGTTTTTTTCGGCGATATCGCCAATCGATGAAACCATAAAACCGTGTTTGCGGTGATGGATAACCGTAGGAATATAAGAATCGCCCATGTTGACGTAGGTGCAAAGGATATCGCACCAGTAGCCGTTTTTCCATTTTGTGGTGCGAACTGATTCAATTCCGTACCTTTGAGAACCTGGTTAATTGCGTGAAGTTTCAGATCGTCAGAATTGGGCTTGTTGAAGCACATTGCAACCCATTGAGAAACTGTTTCAAAAGTTTCCGGGTCAAGTATCCCGTTAAGAATGTAGTTGACAGTTTCAATCTGTTTGGCAGAAGCGTTAAGCGTGAATAAATCTTTGATGCAATGTTCCGTAATTTCATGATGCCCGTTTTCATCAAGTATGTAACGGTGAGGTTTTTTGTCATAACGCCAGTGAAACGTTAATGGATTAACCGGTTCCCTGTCGGAAGTGTCGTTGTCGAGCACAAAGTTTTTCAAGTCTTCCTCATATTTGGTAAGGAGTTCCTGTTTGAATGCTTTATCTTCTTTGTTTTCAAAATCGATTTGCGCCTGGCACAATTCGAGTGTTTTAAAGCCTTCTTCGGATATGTCAGAAAGCAGCCCTGTTTTTGGAGAATAGTACGTGGATGTAATACAGGGGAACACCGGTGTAGATTAAATTTCTCATTTGATTGATTATTAAGTATGAATACTCCAATGTGATTTTGTGCTGGGATTGAGTTCAACAGAAAAGGTGGGAGCTCCGCCATTGCCGCCGCCATCGTGCCGGCCATGGAAGATAAAGCCGCCATTCATGTCATTGTTGCCCTTCCATTTCAACTGAAATGCAAGGCTCATAGGAGCCCAGTCAGGATAAAGGAAAACTTCGTAGCCCTTTTTTGGAAGCGTTTGAATCTGCTGGAAGTGGAAACGAATTCCCTTGCAAGGTGTTTTTCCCTGGCGAAAGCTTTGATCTTATCAAGTTCGCCGTTAGTACAATCATGTATCATAATATTGTTTTGCTCCTGCCTTGGAGACTGATATTGGTATCCGTCGTAGACGAACTTTGTCTGGCACACCCGTTAATTTGATGCCCATTACATTGAGCCGGGCGGATAAGGGCAAGGGCGCAAACCAAAAAAGCGCACAGAACTGTGCGCTTGTATTACCCTTGACTGTTCCGGGCGGCGATTAATAATTTTGTGCCAAATTAGTGGAGTGTGGATCTTCCGGAGATTTAGAAATCCAAAAAACCTAAAAAAACCATTTTTTGATTTGTTCTGAATTTATGAGATTTTCATTTTCAGTCAGGGTTTATAAAACCCAATCGATAATGAATTACCTATTAAAAAATGCTTTTCTTTCCTAAACAAAAACTAATCTTCCCGTTTTGAGAAAAAAACTACCATATTACCGGTTTTTGAGATTTTTGTCGGTAAATCGGTAAACAATAGGAACCTTTTAGAATTAAATTTATCTCGATTTAATGGTTGGTTTTATTTCTTAATAAAACTAAAAAGGGGAAAGTAACTTCTGTATTTGTGATTGGTTTTATATAAAGGGGTTTGTAAATCATCGATCATCTTCAAAAAGCGTCCATAGTTCTTTCCCCTTCCTTTTTTTAATCCTGTGTAAATGCCTTAATTCATTTTAAGGGAAATTGAACCTCCCATTTCACTTTCCGTAACCGATAATAAACTAATTTTAAAGTCTCAATTAACTCTTTTTCTTTGGGCAAATCTCCAATAACCAGTTCACTAAATGTAGTTTTATATGGAGATTTAATATTTTCCCAGGTTATTTCGGGTTGGCTAAATATTGCAGCTTCGGCAGGATGTGTTTTTAACCATTCATTATTGTTTTTGTAGCTAATAACATCATCATTACCAACTGTAATCATCATTTTATCAAAACCGTCACTTTCAAAGTATGCTCTGATTTCTTCATTTTTTAACATCATGTGAATGTCATAAATATGACGAATTTTATTGGACAGACTTTCATACGGATTTTCCAGCAAAGAAAATCGGGCAAGACTCATTATTTTTTCAGACAGGGTTCTTTCCTTGCTTAATACAGGGAGTTCAAAAGGTTCCAAACCATATTCTTTTACCAATTCCTTTTGATTGTTTTCAATCATCATATCAGCAACATAGCAATTTATGGTTTCAATTGTAAACGGTTCAGAACTTCCAAGCCAGGTAGCTTCAAAAATAATCTGTTCACGAACCTGTCCGAAATTACCCTTAAAAGTTTTTTCATATTGGTGCACCGTTTTTCGAATATTTCCCCGTTTGTTTGTTATTTCAGGAATATCTATCTCCGGCATAACTGATTCTACAATTTTTCCAATAGTCCTGATTTTTTTCTTTAACTGGTTGTCATTTTCTCCCTCGTGACGAAGAACTACCACATCTATATCTTCGGAAAATCTCTCGATTAACCGGTAACATTTTGAAAGTGCAGTTCCCCCCTTAAAAACAACTTCTTTGGCCATTTCTGAATGAAATATATGATACAAAGCAAAAGTTACCCAGTAATCTTTTTCAATGTAAATTTCAGGAATTCCTTTTATTTGAGATGCAGCCAAAACAGCATCCCGAAAAAGTTCTTTGTTTTCGTGTAATCTCATTTTATATTCCAGTTTGGTGCAGTCTCCAATAGTTCTTTGGTTATTCCGAAATCGTAAGTGGTAAGTGGATTTATACTTTGTTTTAAAGAATTGTTTTCCAATCCAGTAATATCAGTAAGCAATGCTCCCAGAAATGCACGGACACGAGGTGGGTACTGAAGTGCAAAATTTACTAACCTGTTGATTTCCTTGTCGGTTAAACTTCTCAATTTATTCTGTAAAAAAAGGATTCCACCTTTTTTATCCAAATCAGGGATTTTTGTAAAGTCTTTTAATACATCCAAAATTTCCAGGAGATAGTAATTTTCTTCGGTTACATCCACATAGCTTTTTACCGGTTTGGCTTTAATGCTGCCCGAGCTAATATATATCCGTTTGCTCCGGCTTGCAATTTTAACCGTTTTGGGTACTTGTGTTGTCAATCCTAAATTATTATACAATGCTGTTCCGGTTATGTAAGCATTTCGCTTACCCTGCTCAAACAGGTATGGTTTTATTATTTCAGTTTCAGATGGACGCAATTCGCCAAAAACCGATTGTTTTGGTTTATAAAAAACCCCGGTTGTTACCCGTTTTATTATTCCTTTCCGGATTAAGCGTTCAATAGCTTTTGTTGCTGCACTATATTCCTTTGCTTCAATATCTAGTTGCTGATATTTAAACGTAGTACCTTCAGGCATCCGTTTTATTTTTCTTTCTATTTTCTCTGCTACCTTCATGAGTACAACCAGTATCTGTTCTGTACTCACAAAAGTAAGTATTTAAAATAGATTGTCAAGTATCTTGCGCAAAATACTTGACATTATAATTATCAATAGTATGGTTAATTGTAATTGAAATAGTGGTGTACCAGTGGTGTAGTGTCATTTCTTTTATAAAACCCCACGATGCAATCGTTCGGTAGCGGTGAAGCATTGAACAAATTAAGCCAACAGCTTTTCCAACTTTGTTTTCCATTTTTCCCAATCTGGCATTTCTTTGGTTTGCAAGTCAATAAATTTCTGAGTATGGTTGTGATGAACCAAATGGCACAATTCATGAATAATTACATATTCAATACAACCTTTAGGTGCTTTTATTAATTCAGGATTCAGTATGATTTTTCCTTTTGGAGTACAACTTCCCCATCGGGTTGGCATTTCTCTTAATACAATTGAGTTGGGTTCAACTTTATATTTTTTAAATTTTTCAATTAGTTCAAGGGCAATGGAATTAAGCTTTTTCTTCGCATTTTGTAAATACCAATCTTTAACCAATTGCTTAACCCTAGCTTTATCAGAAGTTGTAACCTCAATAAATTTACCTTTAAGTTTTACACTTTCAATTCCATCGTTGATAATTTTCAACCGGTATTGGCGGCCAAGATAAAGATGGGTTTCACCACCAACAAATTTCCGATCAGTCATTTTTGGGTGAAATGCCAGGAAAAAGCTTTGTTGCCTGATTATCCAGGGTGCTTTTTTTCGAATCATTTCCTTTACCTTGTCGACAGGAGTATTGACAGGCGCTTTAACCACAACTGCCAAATCAGGTTTTACTGTAATTCCAAGTGATTTACGGTTGGTAAATTCCAAATGAAAATCAATTCGTTTCGAACCAAATTGAATACTTTCTAGCATTACTTATAACGGATTTTTGCAACTTCAATGCATTTATTGGCAATTTCATCCAACTCACCAAATGACAGATTGATATTGTATTTATCTCGAACTTCATCAATCAGATAATCTCCAATTTCAATTTGCAGCTTTCCGGTAATGTTGGTTTTATATTGCCAGTCAATTATTGATTTCCCATTATCTAGAACCGCTTTCTGAATCATTTCATCAATGTTCAAAGCTGCTTGCGTTGAAATTTCTTTTCTAACTATTGGGTCCTGAATTTTTTCGCCAAGTGATTCAACTGTTAAGCCATAAAAAGCTTTGGCAATATCTTTTTCTCTTAATGCTTCCGGTATATCGCTGTCGGTATGAGCCAATACATTTTCCATAATTTCCTGAACCTTGTTCAAGATATTGAGCTTCATTGATTCGTTTGGCTTCATAATCGGCAATGGTTTCTTTCAGCATCTGCGAAAACTTTTTATAGAATGCAGGATCTTCATCCATTTTCTCTGAAATATGTTTTGCTGTTCTGCTGGCAATTTTATCTGCTTTTGCTGCTTTTCCTGTTGTGTTTTCCACTTCCTGCTGAAATTTTTCCTTATCGAAGATGTTTACCAAGTTCAGTAATAATTTCCACTTTTTCAGTGGTGATATGGGTGTCAATCAGCTTTTGAATTTGACCTTCATATTGTTTATAATCCACTGAATCACTGTATCGTTTCAACTACTGCCAATCGAAGTTTCAGGAACATCGTCAAATCTTCTTTATAACGATTTATTATTTTTTCATCCACTTCCTTATGAAACTGAATAGAAGAAAGTGCCAGTTTCAAACCTTTTGCAAATGCTGCCAGCTTATCGTAAAACTGAGACCCGTATTGCTTCATCTTTTAACAATAGTTGGTATGCTTCCGCATCTCGTTTATTGGCGATGGTTTTAAAAATATCCCACAATTCAGAATGCTTCTGAGGCAGTTTTTTAATTTCATCGGCAATATTTATCAAGTGTGCCTTCCAAATCTTCTTCATCAAAATCTTCAAATGAGGAATACATTAGCAATGCATCATCGAGGTTTTCAATCACTCCGTAATAATCAATAATGTAACCAAACTCTTTGTCAGGATAAATACGGTTTACCCTTGCAATGGCTTGCAATAATTTATGACCCTGCAAATTCCTGGTGAGGTACAAAACCGTATTCTTTGGTTCATCAAAGCCGGTAAGTAGTTTATCTACAACAATAATTATTTCAGGGTCTTTCTGATTTTTAAACCGGCTAATAATGTTTTTTTCATAGGCTTTTGAATTGCCATGTTCATCCATCATTTTTTTCCAGAAACGATTTTCTTTCTCATTGGATTTTTCATAAGCACTGTCTTCACCTTCTCTTTCATCAATGGATGAAATCAAAACTTCACTGCTTACAATTCCAATTTCATCCAAAAATTCTTTGTAACGAATGGCATTTATTTTTTTATCGCAAACCAATTGTGCTTTAAAAGGAGTGCCTTGCCAGTTATCTCTAAAATGCAAACTGATATTCCAGGCAATCGCATATATTTTTTGTTCAGCACCATTTAGTTGGTCGGCCCGGCTAAATTTCTTTTTAAAATCTGCTTTTTGATATTCGGTTAATGGTTCAGAAACCATTGCAAAGAAAGTATCCAATGGACTTTCATTTACAATTTGTCTTGCCAGTCTTCCTTCATACAAAAGTGGAACAACGGCTTTATCTTTTACAGCCTGGTCAACAGTATAAGCATCAATAATTCCTCCAAATTTCGCAGCTGTACTTTTATCTTTTTTGAAAAGCGGTGTTCCGGTCATCGCAATGAAACAGGCATTGGGCAAGGTCTTTTGCATTTCAATATTGAAAGTTCCATGCTGTGTTCGGTGACCTTCATCAACCAAAACAAAAATATCGTGACTTTCCAAAGGCGTACTGATTTTCTTCATAGCTGCCACAAACTTGTTGATGATGGTGGTAACAACTGAATCACTTTTACTTTCCAGCAATTCAACCAATCGTTGCCCGGTTGTGGCATTTTCAACAAACATTCCGCATTTCCGGAATGTACCTGTTATTTGATTATCAAATCAGTGCGGTCGGTTACCAAAACTATTTTAGGATTTCGAATTGATTTCTCCATCGCAATGGCCTGGGCAAGCATTACCATTGTCAAAGATTTTCCGCTGCCCTGCGTATGCCAGATAACCCCTCCTTTTCTTCTTCCTCCTTTCCATCACTTTCAACTTGAAGGATACGTTGCATGGATTTTTTTACAGCAAAAAATTGCTGATATCGGGCAATTTTCTTTTCTCCATTATCAAACAGAACGAAATTGAAAATAATATCCATCAATCGTTCCGGTCTGCACAAACCATATAAATATTCATCCTGAACAGTTGGCAGAATGTTTTCCATTTTCCAAATCGTCAAAATATTGCCTCACATATTTAAAACGGTCAGCAAATAATTTGTTCTTTCTGTTCCGGAGTTAAAAGTTGATTTTTTAGTTCCTGTAAATCGATTTTGTATTTCTTTTCCTCTTCCTCATTAATAAATTTTTCTTCCCATTTTGCCCAAAACTTTTCAGGTGTGCCATTGGTTGCATAAGCTGCTTCCTGTGTTGCCAGACTCAATGTGAGTTGAGAATAAACATACAATGCCCGGATACCATCTTCCTGCTGGTTGCGCAAATGCTGACTGATGGCCTGTTTTAAAGGCTCTTTCATATCGGGCCGTTTGCATTCGATAATACAAAGCGGAATTCCATTTACAAACAATACCAAATCGGGGCGGTAATGTTCTTTGCTGGTGCTGCGCATTACGCTGTATTCTTCAGTTACATGAAATACATTGTTCTCCCGGATTTTTCCAGTCAATATATTGAAGTGTGATACTTTTCTTATCTCCGTCAAAACTTTGTTCAAATGTTTTACCAAGTGTAATCAGGTTATAAGCCGTTTCGCAGGCAGCAATGTATCCTTCATTCATCGGCAATTCTTTTAAAGCCCGAATTCCATTTTCAATATTGGCATCGCTGATATAGGTTGTCTTTGTTGAGCTGATTCGCTTTTCGGAATTGATTTCTTTCAGCTGCTTACGCAAAATATCATCCAACAAAACATTGCTTGTTTTGCCACCGCGAAGATTTTCAGCTTCTGCCGGACTGAGATAGATATAACCTAACTTTTGCAACAACTGCAATGCAGGTATTTGGCTGATATGGTCTTCTTTGAAACTTGGTGTTTCCATTAAACTGCTTTCTTTTTTAATTCCAAAATTTCGTTTTCAACAGTGTTATCAATACCATTAACGTACTCACTATGTTTTCTAACAAACTGTTTATTTAAAGGAATAAGAGGAAGCAAACCAAAAATCAATTCAACAGAACAACCAATCAAGTACTGAACAAAATCCCTTGTATCTTTTAAGCCATATTTGATTGTTATAAATGAAATAATACCTACAATAATTGGAATACCAATCAATTTAATTCTGTTATTTCTTAGTTCATTATCATATTTGTCCCTTAGCTCTCCTCTCCTTTTATCCCTTAATACATCAAGTGCAACATCTCTTTCTCTTTCTGCTGCTTCTTTTTTTGTTATTGCAAGATTTTCATTTGTCTGCGCCGCTTCTACTTCTTTAACCATTCCTACAGCCTCACCCTCAATATATCTTCTTAAAAAGAGTGCAACATTTTCTTCTTCTTCACCAGAACTCCAAGTCGTTTTACTTCTTTAGCAACTTCAATTACTTTGTCATGCGTTAGCTCATTTACCTTAATGTTTGTTCTTAAAATAAATGCAAGATCTTTTACTTCAAAAGCAGCATTTTCCGGCACTAAAGAGTATTTGATAAGGTTTTTAAATAAAGGGGCAAAGTTTGAAGCATCCACATTTACACCGCCGCTATTAACCGCCATTAATCCAATTATCACATCTAGACCAACCGCAATTTCATTTTCATCTCTAATACAATTTTCAATCGCATACCTTTTCATTATACTATCGCTGGTTACAATCCAGCATTTTTCGCTCTTCCTAATAAATTGTGCTCCACTGATACGCATGCGTCATGTGCCAATGGTTTTTCTCTTTTTGATCTTCCAATCCTTTTTTTATAAATTTCATTTATCTTCGATCTCAATCCTTCATCTGTTTGCCCTGTTTCAACTACTTCGTTTAATTCAGCATAATCGTAATTGATTATTGGCAAACTATCGTTAAAGAAGTTTGGTAAATCCATCAAACTTTTAAACATTCTTTGTACGTCATTTCCATTTATACAGCGCCTTTTTAAAGCAGTTAGAATAAATGGACAGTCAGAAGATTTCAACACATTTATCTCGAAAATTTTCAAATACTTTTATAGTTTCCGTTCTTCGCCAATCCATTGCTCTTAAATATTCATCTCTGGTTGTATGCAATAAATTGGAGTAATATTTAATTGCTCAAAAATGGTTTCAACGATTCAAGGGATTTGGATAATTCATGTTCTTCCAAATCCAGAATCATCAGAATATTTGTATCCAGAATGAATTTACTGTTTTTAAACATTTCAATAGTGATGCCATCAGCGTAATTTCTTGCAGTAATTAGTCTGGAAGAAAACATAGAGATTCCATAATTCCAAAAAAGCAAATTGTCATTAGTATCCTCACTGTCGATAAATTTAATAAACCTACTTTTTAGCCAATCTTTATCCTCTGGTTTGATTGAAGTATTTCTTAACAAAGTGGTGTCGAGAATCTCTTCTATTTTTGGAACGGCATTAGAACCATTTTTGCCTTTATAGGTAATTTGATGAAACCATTCAAAGCTGTATTTTTCAAAAAAACATATAATGCTCTCATTAAACCAATTCTCTATGTCTTGTTTGTTACTTTCAGCTTTCGAAAAATATTTTTCAATAATTCCATACAGTAGATTTTTATTACTTTCAATTTCATTGGTCAATTCTTGTTTGTAATCATTATGTATGAAATACCGATTTGCTTTAGCATTCAATTTATGCGCTCTTATTAAAATCCGTATTGCATCTTCAATATCTTTTTTAGAAACTGGAGATGATAACACTGTGGTCAATTCCGATTCAATATGAGGGAAAAAAGTTCCATCGCCTTTTAAGTAAACAATTTTTAATATTAACTGAGACAATGCAATTTTAGAAAGTGTTTTAAATTGACTATCATGCTTAATGTAAAGCGTGTGTAATGCTCTTTTCATATTAGTTTAGTTTAGTAATTAATCGTTTTTTCCCCGTCAGCAGCACCTGCATCATTCCCTTTTTTTGCTCACGCAGTTTTTCGGTTTTGGTTTTGAGTAGTTGTATTTCTTTATCGGCTGCCTGCAAAACCTGGGCGATGGCGGTTTGTTCTTCAGCCGGTGGAAAAGGAATATTTAAACTGAAGAAATCATCGACATCAATAAATCATCTTCTCTGGACTCCATATGCAGTGATAATTTTCCAATGAAATAGGATTTCCAATACCATTGATTAAAAATCATGTTTATAAATTTTGCTAATTAATGTTTCAAAACGATATAAACAAAGGGAACCAAACAATTTCCGCTTCTGCAAGTGATAAATACAGCCCTTGAGGTTTTTGAGTTGCCTTTGTTGTAAGCAAAATCTTCTTTTTTAAGTTGGGTGTCCATTTTTTTAGGCTATCTCCAGCAATATAACTCTATCAAACATATCTTTCTGTGAAATCAATCCAAGTTTTGAAGAGATGGTCATTATCGAATGGCTATCAACACCGTCATTAATGTTCTTAATTAGTTTAAAAAGTTTCCCAAATTTCATTTTTTTCCACTCCCCCTCAAACCCCTTCAACCGTTTCTTCCCGGTCAATAAGTTTTGCATCAACCATTTTTTGCGGATTTCTTTTTGGGAAATAAGTTGGTTGTTTTTGTTAATGGCGGAGTCCATTAAACTTAGGATGTGGGCTATGGCCCGTTGTTCGGGAAGAGGGGGAGATGGGAATTTTGAATTCTTTTAAATCGCTTCCATTTATGAGTTTATAGATTGCCGTAAATTCCTATGGATTTCTCTATTGTATAGATCAGTATTGAAAACATGAATTAAATAGTTGTTGTAAATCTCCTCTGAAAACATGCCATAAACGCACCAAAAGCCATTCTTTTTGCATTTTCATTAATCAATGCACACTTTCCGATTAAAGATTTACTGCCATTTACTCACACAAATCAAAATATCTCCATTCTTAACGGGATTAAAATCTCCATCTTTAACTTTCACAAAAACATTATCATCGAAAGTTATTTGACCACCTTGAACGTTTGATGATTCTCATACACTAGATAATTCCTGTTTCTTCACAAATGTATCTTCAGGACTATAAGTTAATCCAGATACAACCTTACCTGAAATTACCAAGCTTTTTTATCTGCCAATCACTCGGAATGGTGATATTGTAAAAGGGTTTTGTGGTTTTATTTTCCATCTAATTGAAAGCTTTTAAGGATTTGGTTAAATATGTTTTGTGGGTCGATATTGCCCAACCCCATTTCTTTGAAAATGGCATTTCCTGGCAGGTCGGTTTTAAGCATATCGGCAAATGCCTGTAAATCGGTTTTAATACTTTCCGGCAATTCAAACAAGTCATTTTCGGTTAACATCACTGCCAGTCCGAAATATATCCCTTCTGTGTTTACGCAATTTTATTGCTGTCTTCATTGCTTCCGTTAGCTATGCGTTCAGATATCTCAAGGTATGCTTTGGCTTTCATACAAATCAAAGCTTCGTTGTTGGCGAGATGAAGGCCATTTTCTTTTACACAATGCCCTAAAATATATTGGTAATAATCATCATTTAACAATATGGCTGAAAGACTTGGTTAGATCATCGTCAGCAGGAATTGGTGTTAAGATGCGCTGTTTTAATCCAGATCAAGCAGTCGGGATTACGTGCAAACAATTCGATCTGCAAAGGAAAATCTTTATTCTCCGGCTTATAAAACGGTAATATTTGCGCTCTTCAGTGCTTTTTTCTTTTACCTCATAATTTCCATCCGCATAAACTGCCAAAACTGCTTTACAAATTCGGAGGTCAATGCTTCAACGACCAATATTATATCAATGTCTCTTGTTGCCTCTGGGAACAAAACCGGCTTCATTCAATTATCATATCACAGGCTGTTCCCCCAATAATCAGGTAGTTTTCGGGATATTGCTCAAAGTATACTTTAAATTGGTCTAATCCTATTACCATATAATATTTCTCAATAATTGTTTCCAAAGCCATCTCAACACGTTCGTCGTGAATTATCCCGAAGGCTTAAATAAAGTGACAACGGGTCAACATAATCTTGTTTTGTTATTCCTTCAGTAAGTATTGCCGGGTTGTATTTCCACAATTCAAGACAATACCATACCTTCGTATTCATTAGGGTTTTTTAACTGCCCATTTTTTTGCAAATCGTAATATTTTCCTTTCTCAATGGCATAATACTTCTGCTGGCTTGGGTTCATGTCGCTGTATTCGGGCAGTGCAGACTCATTCGCCTGAAGCAAATGCATTCCTTCCGGCATTTCGTCAACATAAATTCTTTTAAACACAGGATTTACCAACAGTGGTAAAGCTACCTGCCAAAGTTGACTTTTATCGCCATTGAACCTAAGGTATTTTTCTTTTGTGCCTTCAACCGTACAAAGTTCATGATAAACCAAATTATCAACTGCTTTGGTTATTGCCATCTTGGTATAATAAAACTTCAATGCCAATTGCGTGAAACTTGCGTTTTCCGGATTCCACTGGTCACTGCCGCGAAGAAGATGATACAGAAGCAAAACCTGTGCAGAGGGTAAGAGTTTTTCGGGTTTCTTTTTATGTCTCCAGTTTTGATTTATCTCTCTCAAATCAATACCCAAATCAAGCAAAAACATTTGCTTACCCGGCACAATAAAATTGATCCCCTTTTCGATTAATCTTGTTCTGTTTAAGGATGAAAGGTTTTCGACAAGCAGAACGAGTTTCTTTTCCAACTTCTGGTACAGTAAATTGAAATGGTTTTCAAGTTGTGAAATACTGAAACCATCAGCATCTTTGTATTGAATCAGCAGGAAATCATTATTGAACAACTTTACCAGGTAAACGGTGTAGATTTCGCCAATAAACATTGGCAGACGATTTAATTCCTGCTTAGGCACTGGTATTATCTCTAATTGAATTCCCAGGTTTATCTCCATGTATTTTCTCAACTTTACTATTACATTTTCCATTGTAAACTCAATTATGCAGTTGTAAACATTATTGGTATATTATACAAATGTAGGTTTATTATCATGTTAATCAACATTATCAACATTAAAATCAATAGTTATATCATTAACAAAAGAAGTATGTTCATTGTACTTCACATATCCAAGTTGATTGGTAAGCATTTTAGTATGTCCAATGTCAAAATCAACGGTATTATGATGTGTATGACCATAAATCCAGTAATCCGCAACCGAGTCTTCAATTAAATCAAATAATTCAACTGCAAAGGCTTCGTTCAGGTTATCGGCTTTATACTTTTCGGGATAATTTAAAAACGTAGGAACATGGTGTGTTACTACCACCTTTTTAGTGGTGTAGTTGTGGTGTAGTGCCTGTTTTAGAAATGTTAAACTTTCAGCGTGTAATTGATTGTATTGAACGGATGAAAACCTGTATCCATTGTACCTGATTACATGAAAATCACTTACACCGCGCTCAATATGCCATTCATGGGCCGGAGTGATTTTCGACCAAAGCGTAGAAAAAATGAAGTTAATGTTCCCGGTTTGTATCGAGATATTATTAACCAGAAAAACATTACTTCTGATTTTTTCATTTAATGTTCCGCATTTTGTCGCTGCATCAAAATAATAGTATTCGTGGTTGCCCGGAATCCAATATGTGGTTTTAAAATTGTCGGAAACATATTTGAAAAAATCCTTGTGTTTATCCATCACAGCAAAAGACACAATATCACCTGCCAAAATTAAAATATCACCCTTCGGCTTAATGGGGTTTATTTTCAGAAAATTCTTATTTTCAGGAAATTCAAGATGAAGATCCGACGCATATTGAATAATCATGTCAGGCCCCCAATTCTTTTAAATATTTCTCCATTTCTGTTTGTACAGTTTTTAATTCAACTTCAAGCTTATCAATCTCAGTCTGCACGGCAGCAATATCAACTTCGGCTTCTTCTTCAAAAGTATCAACATATCGTGGTATATTCAGGTTAAAATCGTTTTCCTGTATTTCTTCGAAAGTGGCTACATAGCTGAATTTATCTTCAACAATGCCGGGCTGCAGTTTGCCTGCATTAAAATTGCGGTATGTATCAACGATATGATTGATATCAGAAGGCCGCAGTTTGTTTTGGTTTTTGGCAGATTCGTATTGTTTACTGGCATCAATAAACAACACATCGGTATTATTACCTTTTCCTCTGTTGAAAATTAATATTGCAGCCGGAATGCCTGTTCCAAAAAACAAATTGGCAGGTAATCCAATTACAGCTTCCAGAATGTTTTCTTCAATTGTTTTTTGTCGAATTTTTCCTTCGCTGGCTCCACGGAACAAAACGCCATGTGGCACTACCACGCCCACTTTGCCGTGGCCTTCGTAAGAGGTTTCAATCATGTGGCTTATAAATGCCCAGTCGCCTTTACTTTTGGGTGGTGTACCCCGCCAAAAGCGGTTGTATTTATCGGTTTCGGGGTCAAAACTATCGGCTGCTTTGTTCTCTTCTTTGTCGTCACTTTTGCCCCATTTGTCTAAACTAAAAGGAGGATTTGCCACAACGGTATCAAACTTCATCAGGGCATCGCCTTCTTTTAGTTTTGGATTTCGGATGGTATCGCCCCAACGGATGGTTGCATTGTCAAAACCATGCAAAAACATGTTCATCACTGCCAAGGCCCAGGTGCTTCCGTTGGCTTCCTGTCCGTAAAGAGAGAAGTTATCGGAGCCAACTTCTTCACCTGCTTTAATCAACAGCGAAGCAGAGCCGCAGGTAGGGTCGCAAATACGTGAACCGGGTTTCGATTTGGTGAGTTTTGCAATAAGGGTAGAAACTTCTTTTGGTGTAAAAAATTCTCCGGCCTTTTTGCCGGCATCACTGGCAAAGTTTTCAATCAGGAACATATAAGCGCCACCAATAATGTCAGTGCCTTCGAGGTGTGATGGACGCAAATCCAATGTGTCTTTATTAAAATCGAGCAAAAGGTTTTTCAGCCGGGTGTTTTTGTCTTTGGTATCGCCGAGCACCGAGCTATTGAAATTAATGTTCTGGAAAATACCTGCACCGTCTTCGCTGTATAACTTTTCGCGATTGGCTTCTTCCAGGTCTTCCAGTGCAATGTCAATTAGCTCGCCAATATTGACTTCGTTACGGTGTTCGAATAAAAATTTAAAATGGCAGTTTTCGGGAATTACAAATCGTTCGTGCTGCATGGCGCGTTTGGCACGTTCGGTATCGCCATTGTATTTTTCGAGGTAGCCATCCATTTTATCATCGTGTACATCGCTGAGATACTTAATGAAAAGCATAGTAAGCACGTAATCTTTGTAAATACTGGGATCGATGCTTCCGCGAAAGGTGTCGCACGCTTTCCATACCGCATCGTTGATGTCTTTTTGTGTAATTTTTAAGGCCATTTTTATTGATTTATTGCATTAATTATTTGTTGTTGAATTTGTTGTTCTCTAAGGGTTTCGATTTGTTGTTTGATGTTTTTCTCTTTATTTCGAAGTTGATAGATGGTCAAAATCAGTTTTTGTTTTTCGATATCCGGAACAGAAATTTGCAGATCTTGCAGTACTGCTTTCGAAA
Organism: uncultured Prolixibacteraceae bacterium; assembly: GCA_963849775.1. Classification (GTDB taxonomy): domain Bacteria; phylum Bacteroidota; class Bacteroidia; order Bacteroidales; family Prolixibacteraceae; genus Draconibacterium. Next base: position 39,513 of record CAWKIX010000042.1, read on the forward strand.
TAGAGGCGATAGAAGTTCCCCGGGCTTTCCCTTTTAGAAATATTTGTGTTTGAGGATGATTTAAAAACCAAGTCAAATATCCCGGTAGAATATCTTGGTCTTGCAGCCGAATTACAAAAAAGGAAGTAGAAGCCACAGCTGGCATACTATCGTTTTCGTACCAGGCCGCAAAATTCTTTGTCCCTTTGGCTGCAAATAACACATCTCCCTTTTTAAGTAAATGCTTTTCGATTTTGCTATCTGCATCAAGGTCAGGGTACAAAGTTTCTGTCAGCTCACCATTTTCATCGAAATGCTTTGCCTGCAAATAGACAATTTCACCTTTTGAGATTGTCTTTGCAAAAACTCCGGTTTGTATGTTAGCAATATATTTTAGTGTTGTTTTCAATATTTATATTTAAGTAAAATGCCTACAAAAGTGGTGAATGATATTAATAAAACCTAATAAAATAATATTTATTTTTAAGTATAGTATCTACAAATACTTAAAAAATGTTTAGAATATATGATTAGGGTATGGCAAATCGTCTTCTTGGTTACAATCTATTAGTTATAAAGTTATTAGAAAAATCCTGGTTGCCCTGGATTTTTCTAAGCATAACATTGTTTAAAAGCTTCATACTCGAATGCGATTTTTTGAGTGTCGAGTAACTCCGAAGCACCGGGGAAGTAAGCGGTTTCGAGATAGTCGGTGAAGGCATCCCAAAGATTTGTTTTTACTTTTTGTTCTTCTCTGCTGTTTTTGTAAGATTTTGATTTCACCAGCTTGAAATGAGAGAACCAAATAATATTTAGCTGAAATAATATGTTTAATTTTAGATTCAAAACCTGTATCTTCTTTTAAACCAGTTCCTTATTTGATTATGTAACTTTCAAAGTAGTTTAGTAAGATTTTTATCTCAAAGATATGATTTTTAGTATATGAAAAAAATGAGATTTGGAAAGGTATTTAAATATAAAAAGTGAAAATTAGCATTGACTTTCCATTTTTAGGCACCTTAGCAAGGATTTAAAACCTAAATAAATTATCCTCACAACCTCGGTTCAATATAAGTTGAACTATTTGAATAAAGCCTTTTTCCATACTTCGTCCAAATCCTTTTATCGGCAGCATCCGAAAAATGGGTAGCCTCTTCCGGAAGAATCTTTTCCTTGCGTTCTGAAGATTTATCTTTTTCAAATTTTCCATTTCGTTCAATAACCTTGGTATTATTCATCGAGATAAGTGTGTACTTGCAATTCTTTCCGTTGAATATCACTTTCGGGAATCGGGGATCGTTGGCTTTGAGAATATTCATCCATAGCAGGTATTTGTCGTGTTGTGGTGGTTCCATACCGCTGTGTGATTTTGGAATCACTGCCCATCCTTTTTCCTGTTTTCAGCGTTGGGACACCCTAAAAATTTCTGGAGATTATATTGAACAGTTCCTTTTGGTTTTCGTCCATTGTCAATAACCGTGTTTTTGTTTGCCTTGAATCAGGAAGCAAGTAGGTTATCTGATACATATTGTGGGTAAGTTCAGCTGCTTTTTTGAGCGAAAGCGTTGATTTTTCATGGTAAAGAACGCGTTCGAGTTTTTTATAAATTCAATAAGCAGTGAAGGCAATACAAATGTGTGCCTCTATCCTTTCGCGCAACCTGTGATAGATTGGCCTGATGCGCAAATCGGTTTTCGACATGCGGAATGCCTTTTCAATGTGCCACAGGTTTTTGTAGTTGTCCAATACTTCTGCATCAGAAAGCCGGGTATTGGTAATGTATCCTTTCAGCCCATCCCAAACATTATCCTGATTATACTTCTGGTAATCAATTTCAATGGATATTTCGGCCGTGAGTTTCAGGTATTTGTTGTAACCACGGTTGTTGATTTTCGATTTGATGAGTTTTCCTGCCTGAACCTGTTTCTCCAGACGGTTTAACCCTCTTTTGCGGTTATATTCATCTTTCGTTGCCCTTGCTTTGGAATGATTGACGATCAACCTTGTGCTTTCTGTTTTTGCAATACTGGTGGTATCCCCATCGCTGAAAGTGTGCCGGAGTATTTCGGTTTTTATTCTGCTCGGTTCATTTTTCAGCCGTGCACCAAGTATATGCTCATAACCGTTGGCCTCAAGAGCTGCGATATTATCATTCGACAGTAACGCCGAATCGGCAATTACCACCAGCTTACCCAACTTAAATTTTTGTTCTATCTTTTGCAGAAACGGGATAAGTGTGTGTCCTTCGTAACTGTTTTTTTCGAAAATATCGTACACAATGGCATAATTTCTCAGCCCAACCAACATTCCAGTAAATATTTGCGGCTTCTGGTGTTTGCCATCTTTCGAAAAACCCGTCTTATGCAAATCGTCCTCATCACTGGCTTCAAAATAAAGTGCGGTCATATCATATTCTACCACATTGACGTTTCCGTATACAACCTTCAGCGTGTGGACAAAGGCTATTTGTTCTACCTGTTCTTTATGCTATGTGTCCAGTTTATACAAAAAATGATAAACCGCATCAATGTCAAGTGTCACCCCCTGTTAACGATTAAGGTATTCCAGGGATTTTAGCTTGCTCAGCGGAAAAGCAAGCCATTAAATAACCAAATGTCTGAACCAATCTTCACTAATCTGATTAAACCCGATATAATCGAAAATTTTACCAAAAACCAGTTCAGGACTTACCGTTTGAATGCTTGAGTTATGAAGCGATTCAATCACTTTCTCAACAAGATTATCATTTTAACAAGAAAATAATAGGAGAGGTTAAACGTTCAATCTCCTACTCTGCCAACGGGGTGAGCCGTTCGATTTCCTTCCGTGTAGTGGCAGAACCTAACATTTTTATCACTTTATACCTGCCTCTGGCTTTACTAATTATCTGGATACTAATACTTCCAGATGAATTTTTCTATGGACGAACCAATATAACAAACTCTTTCGTGACTCCCAAAAATAATATATTTAAATTGATTTACATGGGCTTACTTAGGTGTCCCGAACAAGTGCGGAAAAACAGGAAATACAAAAACTCGTGCTTCCATCGCTTATCATGTTGAGATGAATTTCAAACCGCTTTAACAACTCTGACAAAATCTCTCTCCTTAATAGCCGCCAAAGCTACCTGCGTTTTATACGATCTCGTAAACACCGTCTACTTTTTTTATTACTGGCAAATTTATTTTTTTTCAACCTTAACCAGTGGTTCTATTTTCGGGTAGTATTTTAGTATTATGTTATTCCAGCAAAATCTACAAAATTTTCAACTTTATATTCCTGTATTCAATTTTCATTGGAGGACCAACATGTACCTGTACTCCAATCAGCCCCTTCATTTTTCTGTTTATTAAATCATTATCAGTTACATCACTCATTAAGAATCCATTAACAAAGTGTTGCATACGGTTTCCATTTATAATTAAATGACAAATATTCCAACCTTCATTTTTTACATAAGAATTTAACTCTTCAGGAGTTCCCAGTTTTTCAGTTATAATGGATTTTGTCCATGCATTATTTTTAACATATGTTTTTAACGGATTGTTTACCAAAGAATCTGTGAGCGATTCTAACGTTACTTTTTGACCACGATATGCCAGCGTGGTTCGACCTCTTTCCTCGTAATTCTGACCTGTATAATGATTAGATCCATCAATATCAAATTGATACCCTTTTAATGCAAATGGTATTCCCTCAATCTCCTGGCTTCTGTAGTTGATGCCACTGTTGCCATTCTTAGTTATCCGGTATTCAAGTTTTAATTCAAAATTTTCTGGTAATCCGCCACGCCAAATAATGAACGAATTACGTTGCAGAATCGTATTCGGTGTAACTTCTCCGACTAAATTACCATCTTCGACAGACCAATATGTTGAATCTCCTTCCCAATCATTTAGGGTTTTTCCATCAAAAATATGGAAAAAGTTTTTATCAGTGTTTTGTGTTTTATTCTGATTTACGAAACTGATTAGAGGAATGTAAATTACTAGAACTAAAGTCAAAAATCTTACAGTATTTTCTTTAATATTCATGCGTTGAAATATCTTATGGTTGTTAATTTAAGAAAATAAACTTGCTTAAAATTATTAAATTCTATCATATATATACCTTTTCTGTGGAGGATAAAGTAACTTTTTCAAACATATTAAATATTTCAATTAAAGATTTTAAGTTCAGCTGTCTGAAAGTTCATTTAAAATAGGGGTTTTCCGCCAAAGGCATTTCCAATATACCGAATTATATGCATCCATTTACTGAGGATTTATTCATAGGTGTATGTCTTATCGTGGTAATAAAACATAAGTTTTTAATCCTTTAATTTTCCAA
>CAWKIX010000043.1:0-56280 GCA_963849775.1 uncultured Prolixibacteraceae bacterium
TACCGGCTTTCCTCATCGGAATTGGAATTCTTGCACACGATTACAGGTGGCGCGAATTTGTGCTGATGATTGTTGGATACCTGCTGCCGCTGATATTTGCGATGGGATTTGCCATTTACAATGAACAATTACTGGAGCTCCTAAAAACAATTGAAATTAATTTTACCACACAAAACAACCATTTCAAAACAAATATTCCTTTGCAGGTTTTACTGGGATACCTTGTTTTATTAACCACCATTGGAAGCATCAAACTGATTCAGCAATACGATTCGAAAAAGGTAAGCACGCGTAAATATTTCCTGATATTTTTTCTGGTCTTTCTGTTTTCGCTTGCCGGATTTATCCTTGTTCCGGGCACCTCACAGGAAATTCTAATCATCACAGCAATTCCGCTCACATTTTTAATTTCAAATTTTTTTATTTTTCTGAAAAGCCGGTTTTGGGGCGAAATCATTTTTTCGTTGCTTATTTTTCTTGTAATTGCCATTCAGTTTTTAGGTTGAACAGGAAAATTAAAATTGAAACCGGATGGTGTTCGCTAAACAAATAAAGGCTGAAAATGTAGTTTAAATAAAAAATTATGGCACTCATTCTCCATATTGAAACATCTACCGAAGTTTGTTCTGTTGCCTTGTCAAAAGATGGGAATCTGCTTTTCGAAAAAGAGAGTTCCGAAGGCTTAAATCATTCAGAATATCTTACTGTTTTTATTGAACAGCTTTTTCATGAAAATAATATAGCAATTAATACGGTTGATGCGGTTGCTGTGAGCAAGGGACCCGGCTCTTACACGGGACTTCGGATTGGCGTTTCGGTTGCCAAAGGTTTGTGCTATGCACTCGACAAACCATTAATCGCAGTTGGTACGCTGGATGCACTTGGAAAATTTACGGCCCAAAATTTAAGCCGTTTCACCGGTGAAAAAGATAAAGTATTGCTGTGCCCCATGATTGACGCCCGCCGGATGGAAGTTTACACCGCACTTTATGATTCAACGGGGAAAGTGGTTGAACCGGTGGCGGCCAGAATAATTGACCAAAATTCTTTTTCAGAATGGCTTTCGGAATATATAATCCTTTTTTTCGGGAATGGTGCAGAGAAATGTAAAATGCAACTCCAGGCGCCCAATGCCCTGTTCAGCGGTCCCAAAAAGGCTTCGGCACGGTTTATGCTAAATTTGGCCGAAAACAAATATAACAATAAGGAATTTGAAAACGTTGCATATTTCGAACCTTTTTATTTGAAGGATTTTATAGCAACTATCCCAAAAAACAAAATCTTTAAATGAAGAAAACATTTATAATACTTTTATCACTTTTAACCTTTACCCAATTTGTTTCTGCCAAAAAGGAGGTAATTACATTCGACCTGAAATTTGGGTTCATAAAAGGCGGAGAGGCAAAATTTATTATTTCGGACACTACATTCAATAACCGCAAAGCAATTCAGTACCATTTGATTGGCCGCACCACCGGATTAACTGATAAGCTGTTTGGGGTAAACGATGTGTACCAGACCATCGTTGACGCTGAGACACGGCTCCCGCTAAAATCAATCCGGAATATTAAAGAACAGAAATACCGCTGGTACAACGAAACACTTTATTATCACGATATTGATTCCATTTACAGCCAAAAATCGGGTTGGCGGAGCGTCCCGCACAATCTGGTGGATATTGTTTCGGTATTTTTCTATTTCATTAACAACCATTTAATGGCCGATATTGAAACCGGTGAAAAAGTTACCCTCCCCACATTTCATGCCGATAAAATTTCGGATGTAACAGTGCAGTATCTTGGCGAGCGAAGGATTGAAACTGATTTGGGAAACATCGACTGCCACGTTTTGGCGCCGGTTGTTGATAAAGGAAAATTGCTGAAGCGCTCCGACGGGCTTCAGTTTTTCATTTCGAAAAAAACAAAACTTCCGGTTCTGCTCGAGTTTGATATGAAAGTGGGCGCCCTGCGGGCAGTTCTGCAAAGCTACACCATTGACGGCGTTGAGCAGGTAGCGCAGTAACTTTCGAAAATTTGCAGTAAAAAATGATTGAATGGGTTGGTTTTTAACTGATTTGTTTATTTTTGCAGCGTTTCAAAAAAATTAAACAAAGAAAATGGCAACAACAGCAGATTTCAGAAATGGATTGTGTATCGAATTTAAAGGAGATTTATATACTATTGTTCAGTTTCAGCATGTAAAACCCGGGAAAGGTCCGGCCTTTGTGCGCACAAAATTAAAAAACGTAAAAACAGGAAAAGTAGTGGACAATACTTTTTCATCGGGTGTGAAAGTGGATACTGTGCGTGTGGAAAGAAGGCAGTATCAGTACCTCTACAAAGATGAAATGGGTTTTAATTTTATGCACGTCGAAACATTTGAGCAGGTATCCATTCCCGAAGAAATGATTGAAAATGCGGATTTGATGAAAGAAGGCCAGGTGGTGGAAATAAATTACCAGGCCGAAACCGAAGCGCCGTTAACAGTAGAATTGCCGCCGTTTGTTGAACTGGAAGTGACCTTCACCATTGAAGGAGAAAAAGGAAATACAGCGAGTTCTACCGCTTTAAAACCGGCCACTCTCGAAACCGGGGCCGAAATTATGGTTCCCATGTTTATTGGGCAGGGCGAAGTAATAAAAGTGGATACCCGCGACAGATCGTACAGTGAAAGGGTAAAGTAAAACATATTAAGTTTGGTTTTAAATCCGGTTTGTTTGTTCAGGCCGGATTTTTTTGTGCCTCTTTAACGGCTTTCCGCGAGTAAATATCAATAGCCACAATCATAGCTGTAAAACCCCAGAACGGCACTGACAATTTATCGGTGTCCAAAAAGTTATTCAAAAAACCATGAATGTAATATGTTATTAATCCGGCCAAAGCAGCCAACAGCAACGACCTGAGCCGCGAATCGGTTAAACGGGTGTAAGTTTGCACTGCCGTATAAATTACAGTTACAATTATCAGCAGGAAAGTTAAAAGCCCAAGCACACCCGATTCGGCAAGCGGTCCCAGGTATTCGCTGTGGGCATTTCCGCCGTCGGCAGAATTTGTGCTGATAATTGTACGGTCTTTATTTAACTGGTACGGCGCATATTGAAACATGTAGGTTCCGGGCCCGTAGCCAAAAAATGGTTTGTCTTTAAACATACGAATGGCGCTGCCCCAGCGATTTATACGCTCGAGATTGGATGCGTCGGAAGAAATGTTCGACATGGAGGAAATATGCTCCGTAAGGTTCGATGATGATTCTTCTGAATTGCGTTCGAGATACAGTAAAATCTGACTTTGAAATACAACTATCAGTACCAAAACAGACAAACCCGTAATTAACAGGGGCTGGAATCGGATTTTCAGCTTAATAATTACAAGTACGCCCACCGCAACCACTATACTTAACCAGGCAGCCCGGCTGTACGACAACACAAAACCCATCAGCAAAACCATGAAAACCGGAAATGCTGCCAGTTTTAATTTGTGGCTTAAAAAATTGTTAAACGAAAACAAAGCTGCAAATGGCAGATAAATAGCCAGCGCTGCTCCATATGATGTATGATCGTTATAAAATGGAGTTACTACAAAATGCGCAGCCTGTTTGTTCCATAGTCCATATCCAATGTGGCGGAAAGTGGCATAAAAAATTACAGCCATAAATGGAATAAGATACAGCCAGACATACTTTTCAATATTGTTACCTTCTTTAAATAGTTTGGCAGTGAGCAAATACAAACCCACCACAAACCAAATTCGCGCCAGCAAAAATTTTAGCGAAACAACTGGCATTGTGCTGGTCAGGCAGGTAAGAAAAATCCATATCAGGTTGATATAAATTGCCAGTGATACCGGGTGCGTAAGAATATCGCGATCGAAACCCCTTTCGTAAATTACCTTTAAAAGAAAAAGGATTAACAGGCCAAAAAGCAACGGCTCGGTAGGTAAAAACATATCAAAACTGAGGCCCGGCATCAGTTCGTTTAGCGGCAGCGACAACGGTGCAAAAAATACAATGAAATAGATTATTTTATCGAATGAAAAAATGGCCAGCAAAACAACTCCCAGCAAAAACGGGAGAGCATTTACCACCAGCGAATCTTTTTTCACCACGAAATAAAGATTCAATAAAATAAAACTTACTGAAATGAGATAAAACAGCGAAATTTTTATGGTGTCGCTCCGAATCAATTTTTGCTAATTTTTCCGGTAATCAAGAACTGAGAATACAAGCAGCGCCAAAAATACTGCCCCTATAGTTGAAAATGCAACAATTAACCAGCGCACCGGATATGCCTTTTTATCGGCCGGCCTCGGATATTCAACCACGTGCGCATACGTAATGTCTTTTTCGTACTCGTTCAAATAAATTTCGTGAAGGGTAGTCAGCGAATCGATGGAGCTGATTAAATAATGCAATTGCGACTGCAGCCAGACAGCTTCGGTTCCCTTATCCACAAGATGGTTGTACAAGTCCTTGATTTTCTGTGCATCGCTTGTAGAACCTCTTCCGGCAGCCAATGCATTCATATAACCCCGTGTAACTTCAGGTACCTGAGCATTAAAATCGAGAATTCCGTATTCTTTCCGCATATTGTTGAGGTTCACCTTTAACGAATCGAATTCCTTGTTTTTTTTGTTCAGTACCTTGCGGGTTAATTCCACCATTTCATAATCTTTGGCGCGGTGCATTTCCCGTACCTTGTTGTTGTAGAAATGAATAATGGAATCGCACATATTACTGGCCCGCTGCGGGTTATGATCAAGCACTGTTATTTCAACCGTTTCGTATTCCGTTTTGCTGGTGTTTACATTGCTGTTGTAAATAGCAAACATGTAAGTCAGGTAATACGGGTCATCTTTTGCAATATTGTATTCCTGGTCCAAATCAAATGCATTAAACATTTTTAGTTTGATGTCGTTCGAATTGATAATTTCCAGCATTTGCTCGGTTTCCGATTCCTCGCTCAAAACCCCAAGGTTGGTAGGATAAATTCGTGCTGTTGATTTGTATTTGGGTGTGATAAATGCAGGGCCTGAAAAAACCGTGGCCAAAACAATTGCAATTATCCCAATGGCCAAAAAATGAAATTTGCGTTTCCAAATTAGATCCAGGATTCGCTGATTATCAAAAAAATTATTCACTTCGGTAGATTTACGTTATGTTTTCTATTTAATTACAGCATACTTTTGAACGAAACTGAGCCGGTTTTAGTATTCATTAAACCGTTTTTAAACATCAGGCTCCGACAATAATCAGGTAATAGTTTTTCTTTCCTTTCTGTGCCAGGATATATTTTTCGCCAATCAGGAAATTATTGTCAATTTTAAGTTCCGGGTCGGTCACTTTTTCTTTATTGATGCTCAGTCCGTTACCCTTAATTGTTCTTCGTAATTCACCTTTTGAGGGAAAAATTGTTGTCTTTTCCGTTAATAAATCAATTATATTAACACCGCTGTTAATTTCCACTTTTGGCACAACAAATTGCGGAACACCTTCGAAAACAGAAAGAAACGTGCTTTCCTTTAACTTACGAAGCTGGCCGGCAGTGGCATTTCCAAACAATATTTGCGACGCTTCAACAGCCATTTCATACTCCTCGGCAGAATGCACCATTGTTGTTACTTCTTCTGCCAGTTTTTTCTGAAGTGCCCGGTTATGCGGCGCCTGTTTATGTTCTTCAATCAGCGCTTCTATTTCTTCGTTGGTCAGTAAAGTAAAAACCTTGATGTACTTTTCTGCGTCACCGTCCGAAGTATTTAACCAGAACTGATAAAACTGGTAAGGCGTTGTTTTTTCCGGATCGAGCCACACATTTCCGTGCTCGGTTTTTCCAAATTTTCCGCCATCGGCTTTTGTAATTAGCGGAATGGTGAGTGCAAATGCTTCGCCGCCTGTTTTTCTGCGAATCAGTTCGGTGCCGGTGGTTATATTTCCCCACTGATCCGAGCCGCCCATCTGGAGTTTGCAGTTCAGGTTATCGTATAGCCATAAAAAATCGTATCCCTGAACCAGCTGATAAGTAAATTCAGTGAATGACATTCCTGTTTTTGATTCGGCGCCCAGGCGTTTTTTTACCGAATCTTTTGACATCATATAATTTACGGTGATATGTTTCCCGATGTCGCGGATGAATTCCAGAAACGAGTAATCTTTCATCCAATCGTAATTGTTCACCATAAGTGCCGTGTTTGGCGCATCCGAATCGAAATCGAGAAACCTTGACAGCTGATTTTTAATGCCGTTCAGGTTTTTATTGAGTATTTCTTCATTCAAAAGATTTCTTTCCTGCGATTTACCCGATGGATCTCCAATCATTCCGGTGGCGCCGCCAACAAGTGCAACCGGTTTATGGCCAGCCATCTGAAAACGTTTCAACAGCATAATCTGGGCAAAACTACCCACATGCAGCGAGTCGGCTGTAGGGTCAAATCCAATATATGCCACGGTCATTTCTTTTGCCAGCTGCTCTTCAGTTCCCGGCATCATATCGTGCATCATACCACGCCATTTCAGGTCTTCAACAAAATTCATCAAACTAAATTTTTAAAAATTTGCGCAAAGATATAAAATGTGCCCTGTAATCCTGTTTCTTTCATCATAAAAACGGGACGACGCAGATTCAGGTCATAACTGCCTCAAAACCACTGCAGGTTTAAAACTTTAAATTGCCGGTAGAATGATGGATGATCAGAAAATAAATTAATATGACGTAACTCTTTGATAATCTTCGTTTGCCGGATCGTGAGTGTCATCCCAAAAATCGATAAACGGGAAAATAGCCGGTGCAAAATTCCGGATGGGCGCATACAACCGCGATTCTTCTTTGGCTTCTCGGGAAAGTATTTCAACATCCTCATCAATTTTATCGAAAACCACCAGTATGATACTCAATATCAATGCCGAACGCAAAACTCCAAAAGCCATTCCGGCCAGTTTGTTTATAAAACCAAGCATCACCGTTTCCACCAGTTTGTTCACTACGCTGCCGATAAGATGCACCAAAACAACGATAACGATAAAAGTTATAATGAATGAAATAATATGAAGATATTTTGTAGTGATTTCGAAATGTTCGGTTAGAAACTCAGAAGTGATATCTGAAAATTCAATGGCCCCCCAAATTCCAAGTACCAATGCAGCCAGCGATGCAAGTTCAACAACCAATCCTTTCCGAAAACCATTGAACGCTGCAAGTACCAACAGTAGGGCAAGGATAATATCGATATAATTCATTCTTGTTTAAAGTAAGATTTTGTTACAGAACGTAAAAGTAGAAATTATTTTTATGAACTAAAGCAAATAAATTATTCCTAACTTTGAGACCAAAATAATTCTGACTGATGCCACTATTAAATTCTGTTATAAACTGGATAAATTTTAAACGGATTTATCAGATTCAACTGTACCGCGAACATCCATTTGAAATTCAGAATGAGGTGTTTTTCGATTTAATAAACAACGCCAAATCAACCAAATGGGGGAAAGAATACGACTATAAAAAGGTGGAATCAGTGCATGATTTTCAACAATCGGTACCGTTGCAAACCTACAATGAAATCAGACCTTATGTTGACCGGTTGCGCGAAGGCGAAAAAGATTTATTATGGCCGGGCGAAGTAAGATGGTTTGCCAAATCATCCGGAACTACCAGCGACAAAAGCAAATTTATTCCCGTTACAAAAGAAGCTTTGGAAGATTGCCATTTGCGCGGCCCAAAAGATGTGTTTGCCCTGTACATGAAAAATTTTCCTGAAACAAAGGTTCTGAAAGGTAAAACACTGACGCTTGGCGGCAGCCACCGTGTAAACAATTTTTCGAATAACTCGTATTATGGCGATTTATCAGCCATACTAATTGAAAATGTTCCGTTTTGGACAGACTTTATAAGAATCCCTTCGTCGGAAATTGCACTGCTGGAAGAGTTCGAAGAAAAGATTGAGAAAATAATTGAAAATTCTTTGGACGAGAATGTTACCTCACTGGCCGGTGTTCCATCATGGAACCTGGTGTTGCTGAAAAAAATTCTTGAAAAAACCAACAAAAGCAACATCCTTGAAATTTGGCCAAACCTGGAGGTTTTTGTGCATGGCGGCGTAAATTTTGAACCGTACCGGGAACAATACAAAAAAATTATCCCGTCGGATCAGATGCACTATATTGAAACCTACAATGCATCGGAAGGATTTTTTGGAATCCAGGACAACGAAAACAGCGACAATATGCTTTTAATGCTGGATTACGGGATTTTTTATGAATTCATTCCCATGAGCGATTTTGGAAAAGAAAACCCAAGTGTTTTAACCCTTGAACAGGTGGAACTGGATGAAAATTATGCCATGGTAATTTCAACCAATGCCGGATTATGGCGCTACATTATTGGCGACACGATAAAATTTACCAGCAAATTTCCTTATAAAATTAAAATAACCGGCCGTACCAAACATTTTATAAATGCATTTGGCGAAGAAGTAATAATTGACAATGCAGAAAATGCGCTGCGGATTGCATGTGAAGAAACATCGGCAAATATTGAAGAATATACCGCCGGCCCTGTTTTTATGGGCGACAACCAAAAAGGCGCACACCAATGGATTATAGAATTTGAAAGACAACCCGAAAATCTGGAACAATTTGTTACTGCTCTCGATAAAGCATTGCAAACCTTAAATTCGGATTACGAAGCCAAACGGCATAAAAACCTTACACTTGAACGGCCTCACGTAATTATGGCTCCAAAAGATACATTTTATCACTGGATGAAAAAAAGAGGGAAAATTGGTGGACAGAATAAAATCCCACGCCTGTCGAACGACAGAAAATATCTGGATGAACTACTTGAAATACTGAAAAAAAATAATTAATTAATTTCGTTAGATTTACAAAACACAAAATTATGCATATTGCTGTAGCAGGAAATATTGGCGCCGGAAAAACAACATTAAGCGAATTACTGGCTAAACATTACAAATGGAACCCACATTACGAAGATGTGGATGAGAATCCGTATTTAAATGATTTTTACAATGATATGCAACGCTGGTCTTTCAACCTGCAGATTTATTTTTTAAACTCACGGTTCAAACAAATTATCGATATCCGAAAATCAGGAAAAACAATTATTCAGGACCGCACCATTTACGAAGATGCCGAAATTTTTGCGCCCAACCTGCACAGTATGGGTTTAATGAGCACCCGCGATTTTAAAAATTACAAAACACTTTTCGATTTGATGGTGAGCTTAATCCAGCCACCCGATTTGCTGATTTACCTGCGCGCTTCCATTCCCACACTGGTAAACCAGATTCAGAAACGTGGCCGCGAATACGAAAACTCCATTCGCCTCGACTACCTGAAACAGTTAAATGAACGGTATGAAAAATGGATCAGCGGCTATAATATGGGCAAACTTCTGGTTATAAATGTTGATAACCATGATTTCACTCAAAACCCGGAAGATTTAAGTTCTATCATTGATAAAATTGATGCACAAATTTACGGGCTTTTTTAGTCTTCCATCAATTCTATTTCAGCGAGAATTCCGGGCCAGCTTTCTTCCGGTAATTTTGCCCCCATAACTTCCACCACTTTTCCTGAAATCAGGGCGGCAATTTTCCCGCTTTTCTCCAGGCTGTAACCTTTGGTCAGGCCATAAAGCAAACCGGCAGCATAATTGTCGCCTGCGCCGGTGGTATCAACTGCATTGGCCTTTACCGTCCCTATTTTCACGCTTTTATTGCTTTGTTTTATAAATGAACCCTCTTTCCCCACTTTAACAATGGCCAGTTCACACATTCCCGCGATATCTTCCAGCGCTTCTTCGGGAGATTTACCGGTAAATGCCTGTGCTTCCTCTTCGTTGGCAAAAACGATATCCACTTTTCCCAAAATCAGCCTTTTCAGAAAATCAAGGTGCGCTTCCACCACATTGAAACTGGAAAGGTCGATAGCGATTTTTAAACCTTCACTTCGTGCCAAATCAATGGCTGTTTCAATTAAATCATGATCCTGCACAAGATACCCTTCGATATACAAATAAGAATACTGGCGAAAGATTTCATTCCGAAGTTCATCCGTTTTTAAATCGGCCGCCGCACCTAAATAAGTCGCCATAGTCCGTTCAGAGTCGGGGCTTACCAGGCTCATCACCCTGCCGGTGTCTTTTTTGCTGTAAAATAGATGTGTGGCAATATTTTTACGTTCAAATTCTTCTTTAAAAACATGGCCAAGCTCATCATTCCCTATTTTCCCAAGGTAACCGCATTTTGCTCCCAAACTTGCCATCGCATGCACTGTGTTGGCAGCCGACCCGCCAGTGGTAACTTCGCGTTTGTTTAAAGATGTCGCTTCATAAATTATCTTCGAAAGTTTTTCATCTACAAGAGTCATGCTCCCGCGGGGCAGGCCAAATTCGGCCAGCAAAGCATCATTTTCCAACACATTTATTACATCAACAAGGGCATTTCCAATACCCAGCACTGCAGGTAAATTTTCAGAATTAATCATTTTATTCGTTTTCCAGATTTTTTGCAAAAATATTTTTTCTTTTCGGAAAAGCTATTATTTTTGCAACGCTTTAAGAAAAAACAAGCAGCTTCTTAAAGTTGAAATATCTTCCCTAGTAGCTCAGTTGGTTAGAGCGGCGGACTGTTAATCCGTAGGTCGTAGGTTCAAGTCCTACCTGGGGAGCCAAATTGACAATTAAAATTTACAAAAATGCTTGAAATCAATGAATTTCAGGCATTTTTTGTTTTAACCCTACCCTGAAATTTACGGTATTTCCCAATATCAAGGTGTATAATTCGAGAGCATTTTTATAAAATTTCAAAATTAAGTCTCACCAGAGGTTACATAAAACACTGTACTATATTGCACTTTATTGCATCATTTTGCACTTCTGTAAACCAGTTAAAAAATGGTAATTTATTAATTATTAAAATTAATGTTATGAAGTACGATTTAATGTATTGTATGTTATTGAAAAAGGGGTAAAGTGATAAAAAGGGGTTTGCTCCAATTTATTTGAGAATTACTGTGAACAGTGAGCGTTCTGAATTATCTGTGAACAGAAAAATTGCCCCTAATAAATGGGATGCCAGACTGCAAAGAGCTGTTGGACGCTCTGAATCGGCAAGAGCCTTGAATGATTACCTGGATAGTATGGAAGTGCAGGTTAAAAAGAACTTTAACGAATTGCTCGATAAACAGATGGATATTTCCGCTTCGATCCTCCGCGACATGCAAACCGGAAAGTTTGTTAAAGACCATACTCTAATATCTGTTTTCGAGGCCAATAACATCCTGGTGAAGCAGGAAGAAGGAAGTAAATATTCCCGCAGCACAATCGACCAGTATACGACAACCTTGAACCGGCTGAAAGCTTTCCTGAAAAAGGAGTATAACTGCAATGATATGCTCCTGACAAAGTTAGAGTTAACGTTCATCAGAAGGTTCGAAATCTTCTTAAAAACGGAGTATAAAATTCATCACAACACGATTATGAAGCATCTGAAGCAGGTAAAGAAAGTTATTCACTTTGCCATGGAAATGGGGTATTTAGATCGTGATCCATTTTTAAGTCATAAAACTGCTTATAAAAATGTTACAAGGGAATTTATTACAGCGGATGAACTGAACAGGATTGAAACGCATACATTTCGCATCAAGCGCCTGGAGCATGTTCGGGATGTTTTTCTTTTTGTTTGCTATACTGGCCTTGCTTATTCTGACTTGAAAACCATTACCAGAAATAACCTTTCGAGAGGAATTGACGGGAAAACATGGATTGTTTACGAACGAAACAAAACAGGTATTCAGGCCAGAATTCCACTGCTGCCAATGGCCCAGGCACTCATTGATAAATATGAAGATGATCCGGAATGTAACGCTGAGAATAAAATCCTGCCGGTGAAAAGCAATCAGAAATTGAATTCTTATCTGGCTGAAATTGCTGAATTGTGCGAAATCAATAAGAAAATAACGATGCATATAGGACGACATACTTTTGCTACCACCGTTACATTAACAAATGGTGTCCCGATTGAATCTGTCTCCAAAATGCTCGGTCATACATCATTGAAAACAACACAAATCTACAGCAAGGTTATTGATACCAAGATTTCGAAGGAAATGGACGAGCTTTCCCGAGTTCTGGAAAACAACAAGAAACCGGATACAAAAAAGAAGAACGAGGGCGGTAAGAAGATTGCCATGTAACTTGTCGTTATGGTATGAACTGGTATTGGAATCTACACATAAATATCTATAGGGTACGCTGCAAATTTAACCGCTGCTCTATAGTATTTATGTTGCCGGTTTTGCGCACTTAACAATTATTTTATTAATCCGGACCAAATTTGTTAATGTTAATCAATTTTATTAAATTAGATTATAGTCAACTGATATTTGGCAATTTAGATAACCTTAATAATAAAAATTAATTTCAATGAACGGACAAAAGGAAAGAATTAACTGGCTCAGAAGCAAGGACGTGAGGGAAATGTTGGGAGTTTCGGACAGTACCTTACAAACAATGCGGATTAAAGGTACTATCCCGGCATACAAACTTGGACCAACCTGGTTTTACAGAGAGGATGAAATTCTTGAAACTTTAATGGCAAACAAAGTACATTGTTAGGAGGGGCGGATATGAACAATGCAGATATAAGTACACGCGTTGATGAACTCTCCGATCAAATTACCCGGATGAAGACAGAAATCGACCGGTTGAAATCTCTGACAACAGAGGATGACCTTTGGGATAACAGCGATATAATGCGCAACTGGAAAATTTCCCAAAGAACACTTGCCACCTGGCGTGCTGATGGATTAATTGACTATGTCCAGGTTGGAGGGAAAATCTGGTACACTAAAGAAAATAGGAATGCTTTTTTGTTAACGAACACAGTAAAAGCAAAGTCTGTTGAACAGACGGTATGTTGCAATTAATTTGAGCCGGAAATTCTTAGAATTACAGGGGTTTGGTTATTATAAAACCAGGCCCTTTTTTGTTTCTGACTGGAATGTATTACCAAACTGATACAATATCAATTTGCAATATATAATGCCATTTGTTATAAATGACCTTTTCCGGCATATACAATTTCTTGTTATATAACCTGTTTTGTTATATTTTCATAAACTACTGATAATGTGTCGGATTTATTTTCGGTATTATACAAAAAGAAGGTTTTTCTAATTCATGACAGAATGACTGGAATAAAAAGTGAATTCATTGTCTAAAAAGAACAGGAAATAAGGTGTTCCTCGTCAATCGTCGGCAAAATACCCGCCAAGCATTTGAACGTGTTTTACGAGTGTTCATTTTAATGGTGTAAAACACATTCAAATCCCTTCGGGTGCCTCCGGCAGCTTGTCATGTCTTTTGCGGCTCCTCAATCCTCGTCACGGCAGCTTTCTCTGTATTTTAAGCACTTCCAGTCGTTCCTTTGTGGAAGAGCTTAAAATCCAACCGCTGCCCGTGTTTGGCTCGCCTGCGACGGTCTCCGACTGCGGGTCTGTCATGGTTTTTGTATGCATTACTAATTAATAAATCGTAGAAGTTACATGCATTTACAAAAACCCACGCCAGACCCTTGCTGTAATCAGTAGCCATCCACCGTCCCTCATGCTTCGGGACTCCTTTGTCTGACACCGGAGACCTAACTCGCTGGCGGCGAGCAACATTGACTGCAACCCATTCCGTTCCTCCATTCATTGCAGTCAATGTTCTGCCGTCTTAGGATATACTTTTAATTACATTTTTTCACACTGATTTTTATGAATTTTTGAAAAATTGACAATCAGTTATTAATTTGGATGATTTTATTATTACATTTCGAAAAACTAAATCGATAAATCAATGGTCTTAACCATCCATATTTATATCTGTCAAATTGTAATGACCTATTCCATTTCATTTTGTTTCAACTACTTTTCATTAATTTCAACTCTTCACCAATTTTTTAACTTATTCACTCGACATTTCTATGGATGCCTTTAAACTACACCAGCAAGTAATCGATAATTATAGATCTTACATCAAATCCTTTTTGAATATTAAGGATAAACGGATTAAGGATTTTGTTGAAACAGCTTTTAAAGAATCTGGTTTTATACCCGAACCATTGATTCAGTTTAATCCATCCTTTGATAAAGGGGAGAAACTGGAAGATTTAGTTCGCGATGGAAAAATTCATCGGGAATTACCGGCGATTTTTGGTGATTATAATTTATTCAAACATCAGGTTGAAGCGTTAAAAATTGGAATTCAGGGAAAAGGTTTTGTAGTAACCAGCGGAACAGGTTCCGGGAAAAGTTTAATTTTTTTGGCAACAATTTTTAATAAGCTATTAGAAAACCAGAACAATAAAAAGAAAGGAGTTAAAGCGATTCTGGTTTATCCAATGAATGCGCTGATTAATTCACAGGAAGAGGAAATTAAAAAGTATGAGGTAAATTATTTGCTTGGCAAATGTCCTGGTACAATTATTCCAGTGGAAAAAGTCTCCTTGGATGATAAGATTGAATTTCTAAAAACCAAAACCCATGAACGTTTTCCTGTAACATATGCAAAATACTCTGGTCAGGAAAATGTTGAATCCCGCAAAAAGATCGAAAAGGAAAAGCCAGATATAATTCTCACCAACTACATGATGCTGGAACTCATTATGACCCGGCAGTCGGAGCATTGGATGAGAGAATCGCTAAGTAGTAATCTTCAGTTTTTAGTATTTGATGAACTACATACTTACAGGGGAAGACAGGGTTCTGATGTCTCTTTATTGATAAGACGAATAAAAAACATTGCTAAAAATAACATTGTTTCCATTGGAACGTCTGCAACTATGGCTTCAGGAGGAACAAAACAGGAAAAACAACAAGCTGTTGCTGATGTCGCAGAAACCATTTTTGGAGATAAATTTGATTTATCGCAAATAATAGGAGAATACCTGGTAACCTGCACTAATCCCAATAAGAAATTCCCAAATGAATGGGAGCTTCAGGAGGCTATTTCAAAAGGAATAAATATTGATGATTCGGAAGATATTTTCTATGATCATCCTGTGGCTATTTGGCTTGAAAATAAGATAGCTCTTCATCATCTTGATGATAGATTCATTGAACGAGGATTGCCGAAAAAGTTTTCGGAAATTGTAACTGAATTACAGAAGGATTCCGGTTCGCCTCATGGAAAAGTTGCCGAAACTGTAAAGAACGCTTTGCTTTGGGCAGAAAAGCTGAATTATAAAGCAGCTTCACAAGCAGTTAGAAAGTCGTATTTACCCTTTCGCTTTCATCAGTTTATTTCACAAACCAATACGGTTTATGTAACGCTCGATCCAATTAAAGAAAGAGCGATTAGCATAAAGAGCGGAAGATATGTGAAAGATAAAGATAAGCAAAATGGTGATAAATTCATTTATCCGGTTCTGTTTAGTCGTTATTCGGGACATGAATTTGTTTGCGTGTCGAAAAATTTTGCAACCGGTACATTTGACCCTCGTGATCCATCCGAAGCTCTACAAACACTTTCTTATACCGAAGCAAAGAAAAATATAATAACCGAACAGGATTTTGCGGAAGGCTATCTTATCATTCCACAAGATGAAGATGATGTTATCTGGTCGGATGAAAATGAAGATGATTTGCCGGAAAGCTGGTGGAAAGAGAATAAATCAGGAAGGAAATTAATTGATTTTTACCGTTTTCAAATTCCTCATAAAATCTATTTCAATAAACTTGGAGAGTTTTCGAATGAACCCATTTACGATCAATGGGGCTGGTTTATTTCTGCAAAACTTCGAATTGACCCAACAGCAGGTGTTGTTTATGAAGATTCTAAAACAGGGGAATACACAAAACTGATGCGTTTGGGGAATGAAGGTAGAAGTACGGCAACAACAATTATGTCGTATTCCGTAATCGATTCATTAAATCAACAAGGAGAGGAACTTCGGAATCAGAAATTGCTCAGCTTTACCGATAATCGCCAGGATGCTTCATTACAGGCTGGTCACTTTAATGATTTCCTTACAACTGTCCGGTTAAGATCAGGCGTTTATTATGCACTTAAAGATGCTCCTGACGGATTAAAAGCGTATGATATTGCTCAACGAACCTGCGAAAAACTGCAATCTAAAGGAGATTGAATACGCAAAAGAACCAAATGATGATTGGCCGGATGAAGAAAATGAAAGGGCATTAAAAGATTTCTTATTAATCCGCATTCTCTATGATTTAAAAAGAGGCTGGCGTTATGTGTTACCAAATCTGGAGCAATGCGCATTATTAAAGGTTGAATATGAAAAATTGAGTATGTTCTGTGAGCAAAATCAATTCTTTGATAAGCTGATTTTATTTGATTCGTTAGCACCCAAAAAACGCGAAGAAATATTAATCCAGGTGCTGGATCATTTCAGAACAGCCTATGCCATAAACCATCCAATTTTATTGGAAAAACGAAGGGAAAAGGAAGATTTTATCAACCTGAAACTGGATAATAATAAACTTTGGTCGCTTGATAAAGAACGAAAGAATTGAAGCATCAGCATATTTGGTGAGCCAGAATCCCGGGAAAACGTACCGGATTTTTACCAGTAGTATTGGTTCCCGATCGAATCTTGGAAAGTACATTAAACGGGTTTTTAAAGAAAACGATCTTGATCCTTTAAAGGCCGATGATTATGTTGATTTTATGAATGATTTATGCGCGGTTTTACAAAAGGGTAACTTTTTGAAACCCGAGCAAATTAAAGGGGATAAAGGAACAGTAACTGGATACCAGCTTCGGTCAGATAAAATTATCTGGAAACTGGGAGACGGTGAAACTATTGAACCGGATAAAGTGCGAATGTCCACATACAGGGATTTGGATTTAAAACCAAATTATTTTTTCAAGGATCTTTATTCCCGCGACTTTACCGCATATAAAAAACAAATCATTGGCCGCGAACATACCGGGCAATTAGGAACTCAGGATAGAATTGACCGGGAACATGGTTTTAGAAGTGGTGATATTTCAGCCTTGTTTTGTTCGCCAACCATGGAACTTGGAATTGATATTGCCGATTTGAATATTGTGCACATGCGTAATGTTCCACCAAACCCGGCAAACTATGCTCAGCGAAGTGGACGTGCAGGAAGAAGTGGCCAAACAGCTCTTGTTTTTACCTATTGTTCCGCATGGTCGCCACACGACAGGAATTATTTTGAAACGGCAGAAAAAATGGTTTCAGGAGTGGTAGTTCCACCCAGAATTGACCTTCGAAATGAGGAATTGATTCGCAGCCATTTTAACGCTTATGTGTTGATGGAACTCGGGCTTCAAAAATTAAATGTTTCTGTTTCCGATTTGATTGACACATCCAATTCACCTGAACTTCCATTGCTGGATGAAATAGTATCTTATCTGGAAGATCAACAGGAGCAATTCAAGGATGAATGGATAAAAGGTTTTAGAAGCATTATCAAAGAAATTGAACCTCAGTTAAATGAAACACACTGGTATAACCTTTCGTGGCTCGAACGGCAGGCTTCAACTGTTTTACTTCGTTTCGACGAGGCTTTTGGTCGTTGGAGAATACTATACCGGAATGCGAAAAGCATGATTGAAAGAGCCCGGGCAGTTTTGGATGATCCTACAATCAAAAACGACAGTGATGAAGGCCGGGAAGCAAAACGACAACACAATACAGGATTGGAACAAATCTCTCTGCTTAAAAATGAAAAACAGCAAAATTTTGGAAATAATTCCGAATTCTATGTTTTCCGTTATCTCGCTTCCGAAGCATTTTTGCCTGGTTATAATTTTACCCGACTTCCGGTTCGTGTATTTGTTGGTTACAAACATCAGGATCAGGGAGAATATATTTCACGTTCGCGTTTTGTTGCACTAAAAGAATTTGGTCCTCAAAATCTTATCTACCATAACGGAAGCAAGTACATTATTAGCCGGATGATGTTGATGGAGGCAGAAGCAAAAACGAGGTCCATTAAAATCTCGAAACAAACCGGATATGCATTCCTTGATGATGATACAAAAACAGCTAATAACGACCCGATTACTCATACGGAATTGAAGGGAGAAGATAATGTTGAAGTTATCAATCGCATACTGGAAATTAGCGAATCGGAAGGTTTACCACGGGAACGTATTTCGTGTGAAGAAGAAGAGCGAACCTCCCAGGGGTTTGTAATTGACCAGTATTTTGGTTATTCCGGGGGTATTGAATCAACCCGTCAATCCATCGTTAAAACAGGAAATACTCCTTTGTTGAATATCATATTTGGTCCATCAACCGATTTAATTCAATTAAACCGGAAATGGAAACGCTCGAAAGATGATAAAGGCTTTAGTATCGACAACCGAAGTGGAAAATGGTTAAGGCAAGCCGATGTTGAAAAGCCGGATATTAAAGACCATGCAAAAGAAGTAATGTTATTTGCCCGAAATACAGCCGATAGTTTATACCTGCAACCGGTAAAAGAGTTGGGTATTGGAGCTGAACAAATTATAACATTGAGTTATGCTTTAAAAAGGGGAATTGAAAAGCTCTTTCAAACCGAAGAAAGTGAAATTGGCGTTTGGGTAATGGGGAAAAAAGAATCTCCCAATATTATGATTTACGAAGCATCGGAAGGAAGTTTGGGAATTTTGTCACAGCTTATCGAAAATCCGGCCAAATTCAAACAGCTTTTTGTTGAAGCCTATAAAGTGCTTCATTTCGATCCGGAAACAAAACAAGATACTAAACCGGAATTACCAAAAGCAAATTACGAGGATATTTTATCGTACTACAATCAAACGCATCACGATGTTCTGGATAGGTTCAGCGTAAAAGAAGCCCTTGAAAAATTAATGGATTGCACCATCGAAACAAGCGGAAGTCATGGTGACCGTGGAGAGCAATACAAATATCTTCTTGAAAAGTACGATAAAACTTCATCTACCGAACTTCCACTTATAAAATTCCTCTACGAAAACGGATACACTTTGCCTGATAAAGCCCAGGTGAATATGAAAGATTATTACATCAGTATCGATTTTGTTTTCAATACAACAAACGGCCCGGTTCTGATATTTTGCGATGGAAGTGTTCACGATGAAGTGGAACAGAAAAAACAGGATGCACATAAGAGACAAGTATTACGTGATGCCGGATTTGATGTAATTGAATGGCATTATACCGAAACCAAAGAAGATTTGGTACAACGAAGAAAAGATATATTTAGAAAAATCTGCTAACATGACTACTTCGACCTTAAATAAACCCGGAAGTATGGTGAGATACCGTGACCGCGAATGGATTGTTCTCCCTTCCGAAGACCAGGAATTAATGCTTTTAAAACCGATGGGTGGCTCCGACGAGGAGATAACAGCAATTTACCTTCCACTTAACATAGTGCCGGGAGAACGACCTGAACCTGCCAACTTCGAATTACCAACCGCCAATGATATTGGTGCCTTTGAAACAGCAAAAGTATTATTCGATGCATCCCGCCTTTCTTTCCGAAATGCCAGTGGACCTTTTCGTTGTATGGGAAAATTGTCGTTTCGTCCAAGTTCATACCAGTTGGTTCCACTTGTGATGGCTTTGAAACAACACGCTGCGGTAAGAATGCTGATTGGCGATGATGTGGGTATTGGTAAAACCATTGAAGCGCTTATTATTTTAAAAGAATTAATGGAACGGGGCGAGGTGAAAAAGTTTGCTGTAATCTGTCCTCCGCATTTGTGTGAACAATGGCAAATGGAACTAAAGGATAAACTCGACATTGAAGCCGAAATCATTCGTTCCAGTACCGCTGCTTCTTTGGATAGAAAATTACCTGATGACCGGAGTGTATTTTATCATGTTCCTTACCAGGTTATTTCCATCGATTACATTAAATTCGATAAACGCCGGGGTATTTTTCTGAATGATTGCCCCGATTTTATTATTGTTGATGAAGCACACACCTGCGCACTTCCGGCAGGGGCAACATCAAAATCGCAACAACAGCGATATGCACTTCTGCACGATATTGCCAATGACCCCAAAAATCCGGATAGAAATATATTGTTATTGACCGCAACTCCCCACAGCGGGAAAGATGCAGAATTTCAATCCATACTGGGATTGATAAATAAGGAATTTGAAGGATATAGTTTTGCCGATCTGGATAAAAGCAAAAGAGGAAAAATTGCCCGGCAGTTTGTACAGCGGAAACGGGAAAATATAAAGCGTTGGTTAAAAGAGGAGACACCTTTTCCTGATCGGGATTCAAAGGAAATTGGTTATAACCTTACGCCGGAATACAAGGCTTTTTATCAGGACATGCTTGAATTTGCCCGCGGATTAAGAAAAGAGGGTGAACGCAAAAATACAGCACGAATAAGGTACTGGGCTGCTTTGGCTTTGCTCCGTGGAGTGATGTCGAGCCCGGAAGCCGGTTACGAAATGTTGCTGAACCGACAGGCAAAACGTTTGGAAGATGAAGAGTTGAACGATTTGCAACAACAGGATAATCCTCACATTGAAAAACTAAGTTTCGATACCGACAGCAGCCAGGCCGAATTGATTGATGTGGCCGGTTTGGAACAAGCCGAATTGGAAGAAATTCAGTATTTGTGTGAAGAAATTAAAAAACTTACATCTTTGGAGAAAGACAACAAAGCGCAGCGAGCTCTAAAGATTATCAAAGAATGGAGCAAGGAAGGTTTTCAGCCCATCATTTTCTGTAAATATATTGCAACGGCCAATTACCTGGGGCGGATTTTAAAAGAAAACCTCCCCAATAAAATCGATGTTCAGGTTATCACTTCCGAATCGGCAGATGAACAACGGAAAGAGAAAATTGAACTCATGGGTAAAAGCGATATGCGCGTGTTGGTGGCAACCGATTGTTTGTCGGAAGGAATAAACCTGCAGGAGTTTTTACTGCGGTGTTGCATTACGATTTGCCCTGGAATCCCAACCGGATTGAACAACGGGAAGGACGCGTGGACAGGTATGGACAGGATGCGCCACTGGTGAAAACCTGGTTGTTGTGGGGAGAAGATAATCCCATCGACGAAATTGTTTTAAAAGTACTCATCCGGAAAGTACGCGATATTCAAAAGTCAACCGGGGTCTCAATTTCCATTGGCGAAGATAACCAGTCGATAATGGATGCTGTATTAAACGAAGTTCTTCTGGTAGATAAAAAAGAAGCGGATAAAGGAAAACAGATGCGTTTGTTCGATGATAAAATTACCAACGAACTGGAATCAGCACGTCAAAAAGCTGAAAATCTGCGAAGTATTTTTGCCCACGAATCCATTAAACCCGAATCCATTGAAGCCGACCTGAAAGAGGTGGATGAAGCCATTGGCGATATGGATTCAGTGGAACATTTTGTTATTGACTCACTCACACATTTGCAGGCTACCTTACGAAAAGACAATAAAGGTTATCTGCTTTATCCGCAAAATTTACCCTATCATCTCAAAGCTCAGTTTGGAAATGCCAGCGAGGTAAAAATCAGTTTCGAATCGCCCACACCAAAAGGGTATCGGTACATTGGAAGAAACCATCAGTTTGTTGAACAGTTTGCCAGTTTATGTTGGCGCTGGCTTTCGATGGTCATAACGATTACGAATCTTTGGCGCGGGTTTCCGAAATTCAAACCGATATTGTCAGTAAAAAAACAACCCTGATTATGTTCCGGGTGCGAAATGTAATTAAGGAAGTAGCCAGCAAAAAAGAGGTGATTGCCGAAGAAATGTACCTCTGGGGGTACGAAGGTTCAGGACACGATGCAAGGTCTATTGAATACCAAGAAGCAAAAAATTTGTTACTGAATGCTCGCAGTTTGCGCAATATTTCAATTGAAAAGCAAAAAGATGACTTAACCTGTGAATTACAACATTTTAAAGAACTGGAATCGAACGATTTCAGGATTTGGCTGTGGAGCGGGCAGATAATCTGGTAAAAGCCCATGGAAGGTTTAAAGAGCTTGTTGGTGGACGCCGCTACGAAAAAGCAACACCCGTATTGCCACCCGATGTAATGGGAGTTTATATTCTGATGCCTCAACCTAAAATGAGTTTATAGCCATGCAATACACTGCCATTAACATACAGGGAAACATCATTTCGGGCGAGATACTTGAAAAGATTCGGATTGAAGATATTAAATACCAAAGTCAGGCTGATTTTGGGCTGGATAAAAACACGACCATCCGCGATGAAATTGGGATTGCATGGGCCGCAACGCGGGCGCATTGGTCGGCATTTAAATTGCGGCGCGACCGTTTAAAAGATTCCGATACCGGCACCTCGGAAACCCGGCAGGGATGGATGATTCCCTTTTTACGCGAACTGGGTTACGATTTGGAAAAATCGACTTCCGAAATCATTAACGGGAAAACCTATGCAATCAGTCACCGGGCTGCCAATCGCGATGGTTTTCCGGTACATATTGTGGGTATCAATCAGTCGCTCGACAAAAGGGCCGAAGTGGGTGGAACCCGGTTAAGTCCGCACGCGCTTATTCAGGAGTACCTGAACAACCACGACCATTTGTATGCACTGGTAACCAACGGACGGTTTTTACGCTTGTTGCGCGATGCTACACGTCTTTCGCGGTTAAGCTATCTGGAATTCGACCTCGAACGCATCATGGAAGAAGACCAGTTTGCCGAGTTTGCGCTGTTGTACCGTTTGCTCCATGTAACCCGGATGCCCGAAAATCAGGATTCAGGGGAAGAAGCAGTAATTGAATATTACCACCAGGAAGCGCTGGATTCAGGTTCGCGAATCCGTGAAAAACTGAGCGAAGCAGTGGAACAATCGTTAAAACTGCTGGCCAACGGATTACTGAAACACCCCGCCAACCAGGAGCTGCGCGAACTCACTACAACCGGAAATCTGAAACCCGAACAATATTACCTGTATTTGTTGCGGCTGGTTTACCGCATTTTGTTTTTGATGGTGATTGAAGAACGCCACCTTATTTATCCTGAAAAACGGGATGAAGAAACGAACAAAAAACGAAGCATCTATTATCAGTTTTACAGCATTAACCGCTTAACCAAACTGGCCGAAAAACTGATTTATGTTGACCCGCGAAAAACCGACCTCTGGAAATCGTTGCTCGTAACGTTTAAATTGTTTGAAAACAGTTATTACGGCGAAAAGCTGGGATTAAAACCACTGGGTTCCGGATTGTTTGCGCCCAATGCGCTGGGGAACCTGGCCGGGCAAAACCTCGACAATGGAACATTGCTAAAAGTTTTGCAGTTACTGGTAACCTTCGAAAATGAAAACCAGCAGCGTGTGCGGGTAAATTATGCCGACCTCGATGTGGAAGAATTTGGTTCTGTTTATGAAGGATTACTCGAATACGACCCTGCCATTACTGAAATCGACGGCCAACCCACTTTCTCGTTTGTAAAAGGCGAAGGCCGCTCTTCCAGCGGCTCACACTACACCCCCGAAGAACTCGTAAAACCACTCATCAAACATTCCCTTGGATTACATTATAGAAGAGAGATTAAAAAACCCTGAAAAATATGTTATCGGCAGAGCAGCCCCCTTAAGAAAGCCTCCCCTCCGGGGAGGTTGCAGTGGCAGGCTTCTTCCCTCCTCTCCATCACCGTCTGCGATGTAGCCTGCGGCTCCGGCCACATCCTTTTAAGCGCTGCCCGGCGCATTGCTTTGGAACTGGCACGCGTACGTACCAACGAAGACCAGCCCACACCACCCGCCATCCGGCAAGCCACCCGCGATGTAATACGGCATTGTATTTACGGGGTGGATTTAAACCCGCTCGCTGTTGAACTCTGTAAAGTGGCGCTCTGGCTCGAAGCCCACAACCCGGGCGAACCACTTAACTTTTTAGACCACCGCATAAAATGTGGAAACTCCATTGTGGGGCTGGCGCACAAGGAAGAATTAAAAAACGGCATTGCCGATGAAGCCTTTAAAACCCTGCCTGAAGATGATAAAGAGATAGCCACCACTTACCGAAATAAAAACAAAGCTGAACGAAAATTAGCCGACCAAACCACCCTGAATTTTGGTGGGGTGGTGGAAGAACCACTTTCCGGAATACTTGGAAAAATGGGAAGAAGTAAATAATCTACCCGAAACCACACCCGAGGAAATTGATATAAAACATGCAAAATACAACCAGTTAATCTCCGGCGCCAAATGGTGGAAACTAAAAACACTGGCCGACATGCAGGTGGCGCAGTTTTTTATTGCAAAAACAAATAAAAACAAAGATCACCTGATTACCGATGCCATTTACCGTGAATACTTAAACGGGCAAGAAACAATGACCGACCAGCCCTCTGCCATGGCAACTGCCAAAGCACAGCAAAAAAGGTTTTTCCATTGGTTTCTTGAATTTCCTGAAATTTTTGTAAAGGGTGGGTTTGATTGTATTTTGGGAAATCCACCTTATTTAGGAGGTAGAGGTTAAAGGAAATATGGTGAAGAATTTTTAAATTCTATTATATTCGGTTGAAGGTAGAGTGAACTATTTAGTGGTATATTTCTTTAGAAGATTTATCATATAATTAAAAAGCATGGATTTCAGTCTTTAATCTCTACAGAATACAATATTGTCAAGGAGATACAAGAGAATTAGGATTAAAATAATTATTAACAAGGTTTTAAAATAAATCATGCTGTAAAATCAATGAAATGGCCTGGTATTGCTGCTGTTCAAAGTTTCTTTAATTACTATTTCAAAGGGGATTGGTAAGTAAATTTGATCTTGAATAGGAATATAACGTAATTATATTTCTCCATATTTTGATGAAGCTGAAATTGCAGAAATCCATTTATTATCTTAAATAATCTAGGGAAAATGCTTTTTAGGGATGCAATTCATGGGAAGGGTTTTATTCTTAGATAAAGGAGGCAGAGAATTAATTAACAAGATGTAAGAATAGAGAAGTTATTTCACTTATTTAAATGGTGATGATTTGAATAATATCATTCCTCAGAATACTTCACGTAGATTATTGATTTTTTTGACTGGGAATAACAAATCAAAGGATTATGAAGCACGTTTAAGATTGGTTGAAAAAAGGGTAAAACCAGAAAGAGAAACTGTAAATGATGAAAGAAATATCAAAATTGGTGGCATTATGGAGACCCGAAATGAATTGTATCAAACAATTAAAGTCATAAAATATAGTGCTGTAGTTGGTGCATTAGCATCAAAATATCTGTGTTTGAGTTTTGTTAAAAAGATATGATTTATTTCCAAACTACAGCTGTTATTGGTTGTGATTCATATAGGTATATTTGCGTTTTTACAATCCAATTTTCATAATACTGGGCATTAGCAAATATGCTCAACTATGGAAAGTAACGATAAGATATATCCGAATATTGATTGTTTTGAAACATTTCCCTTTCGAATAACTTACACTGAAAAAACATAAATTTAGAAAAAATAGGAGAAACTATCACGAATACCGTCGTCATTTAATGATGAAACTACAATTAGGATTAACCAAAACCTATAATGCTTTTCATAACTTAGAAATAAAATCGAGAATCAAAAAGCAAATTTAGAGAATGAAACCAATAAAAAATAATAAAAAATACGGTAAAGAAGCTTGGAGTTTAGAACCATTTGCAAAAAACAGAAAATACTTGTACCTGGGAAGAAGCTGTGAAAGGAATTGAAGAATTGCGCCGATTTCATGTGGAGATGGATAACGCGGTTTTGGAAGCCTACGGCTGGCATGAGGATTCTGAAAAATGGGGCAAAGCCATCAAGCTAAAACACGATTTTTACGAAGTAGATTACCTCCCCGAAAACGACCGGGTGCGGTTTACCATCCACCCCGAGGCCCGCAAAGAAGTACTTAAACGCCTGCTTTTACTTAACCACGAGCGTTACGAGGAAGAGATAAAACAAGGTCTCCACAAACAAAAAGATGTAGAGAAATTCTATGAGCAAAAAGGGCAACCTGTGCCGGGTGGTGTGGTGTTTAGTGACAGAAAAAGCAGCGCCAAAAAGAAGAAGTCGAAACAAGGTAAAAAGGCAGCGCCCAAAATTTACGGGCAGCACAACCTGTTTGGAGAAGCAGCAGAACCTGAATTTAAAAAAGAAGACACCAAAACCGAACCGGTTATTGATTCGTCACTGCGCAAAATTGATTGGCACCGCAGCCTGAAAAACTTTAAGGTAATCCTTACAAACAGTTCCGAACACGAATTCCGGTACCATGTTTTACCCGAAGCCCAAAGAGGGAAATTCACTAAAGATTACAAACAAATAAAA
The DNA here is from genome assembly GCA_963849775.1 of uncultured Prolixibacteraceae bacterium. Taxonomy (GTDB): domain Bacteria; phylum Bacteroidota; class Bacteroidia; order Bacteroidales; family Prolixibacteraceae; genus Draconibacterium. The sequence continues at coordinate 26,262 of CAWKIX010000043.1, forward strand.
CCCACCTCCCCCATGGCCGACAACATCATCGGCAAACAGGAAGGGGATACTTTTGAGTTTGGAGGTGGAGAGTATAGGATTGAGAGGATTGAAATTTAAAGATTATTATAAAACTTATTTCAACTATGAACAAAAAACTTATTACCGTTGGAGAAAAAATTTTAGGTCAATTAGCTTTGGAAACTGATATAGATACCCTTGATAAAAGTATTGGTTATTTTGAGGGAATTCTGGAGAAGAGTGAATCAAAGAAATGGATATTACGCAATGAAAAAACACGTTCTTCGAATTTTATTCGGGATATACATGGTTGTGCTATAGGAACAGAAGATGGACAAAAAGATACAATTTATACCAGAGCGAATACTGTTTACCGGGATAGCCCTTTGGGGCGGTTGTTAGTTCAAAGGGGTGGGATGTCATTCACATAAAACCCCAAAAGGTGAAACTACCAGTATAGACATCGATGTACTAAGCAAATATCTTACAGATGGAAGAGGTGATGCAGTTAATGGAGAAATTGCTTTTCGAGAAAATAATCAGGAATTTAAATTTTCTTCATTAATAAAAGACCTTAGGGAAATAAAACGCTTAGAAAATGAAATAAGCGATGAAGAAAAGAGACTTGAAAACCTGCAGAGAGAAACCGAGGAAGCGAAAGTATTAGTAAATTCAATTGACCAAAAAGAACAAAAAATTTCTAATCTTAGGAATAAAGTCCGAAAACACATTGCAAAAGAGGTGGCCTTGCGCGACCAGCCCATGCTCGATGAGTATCAGGAAGATGTAAAGCGCTCGAAAATTTTGGATGGTTCGCTTATTATTAATGGTGGTCCGGGTACTGGAAAAACCACTTCGTTAATTCAACGGATTAACTACTTAACATCGTCAACCATTGAAGAAGAAATTGGCGAATTAAATAAAGAACAACGGGATGTTCTTTATAACCCAAAGACGGAGCTGGGTATTCTATAGTCCCACAGAATTATTAAAGTCGTATCTGAAATCTGCCATGGAAGCTGAAAGCTTGCTGGTAATGAAAGAAAATGTTAGAACATGGGAAAATCACAGAAAAGTATTATTACGACAAACAGGTTTAATAAATGCAGATAAGGGAAGACCTTTTATTTTTAAAACAATTAAAAGTGGAACGTTTTTTAAACAAAGCTATGCCGTTTATGAAACTATTAACGATTTATTTCTGGATTACCTTCTTGGAAAGGCAAACTGCAAAAGTTATCCGTATAAACGATGAGCAAGTATTTACCAAATATCAAAAAAACACGAAAATGATACTGTAGAAGAATACCGTGCCGATTTGATGAAACTTGCATTGAAAATGCGCGACAATTCGCGTCCCGCTTTAAAGTACAGAAAGATAGAGTCCTGGATGCCATTTTTTATTAGTTCAACGCAGAATTTCGCTGATGATTTTAAGACAATCAACACAAAACTCAACGAAGAGATTAAACTGGAATCGGGAAAACTTCAGGTAAAAATTAATAACAACCCGGAATTATTGAATTGGCTAACGCAAATTATCCAGGAAGAACTTAAAAACAAAAATGCTCAATCACAGAAGATGAAGATGAGGAAGATGAAGAGGAGGAATTGGATATTATAAAGAAATGTTAATCTTGAAATACTGATGATTCGAAAGTTAACTACGTTTTGTCAGGAATATAGCTTTACAAACCATTGATGGTTCAAACACCAAAGTTTCACCCAAAAACAAAGTGTTACTTGAAAAACTTGAACCTTTTTTAGATAAAACAGCGTTGTCATCATTAGGTATTCGACTTTATTTTAAGAAATACTTCGAGAAACCTACCAGAGGATTAGAAATAAATCTTTTAAGTGAAATTCCAAGTAATTATAAACAATTTAGAAGAACCATTTTTAAGGATAATTCCGAGTGTTTAACCGCCAATGGATTAGCTGCATTCGAAAAGAATCTGAAAAATGAAAATAAGCATTTATACGAAGAAGAAGCTGATTATCTTTTATCCTTCATTTTTAGAATCTGCAAAAGACTTTTTCGAGGCAGAAAACAGTATTTTAAAGAAAGTAACCATCAATATATTACAACCTTTAAAAATAATATAAAAGGTGTTGTGGCCATTGACGAGGCAACCGATTTTTCCATTTGGGAATTAATAGCAATGTCGAGCTTATCACACCCATTATTTAATTCCGTAACCTTGTCTGGAGACTTGATGCAACGTTTTACGGAAAAAGGAATATCAGATTGGTCAGATTACACCAAAAATTACCTTGAAACAGAAATACGCGACTTAAAAATAGCCTACCGTCAAACTGCCAAACTATTGAAGATTGCATCTGAAATTTATTCCTGGAATGTAGATTCACCAGCTAAATTTAAATCTCATTTTCCAGATGACCCTTTAGACCCTTCGCCTCTCGTATTTGTGGAAAAGAACGAAGAAGAAAAGTATCAATGGCTGGTGCAGCGAATTGTTGAAATACAAAAGTTATACGGCACCGAATTTCCTTCAGTGGCAATTTTTGTAAAAGATGATTTGGAAGTGGTGAAGTTGTCAAATTCCTTACAAGTTTATGATATTCTTGAGGAAATTGGTGTTGATGTTGTGCCATGCGTACAAGGTAAAATTTTGGGAAGTAAGCAAAGTGTGCGAATTTACAGCATTGAGTATATAAAAGGGTTAGAGTTTGGAGCCGTATTCTTTCATAATCTCGACGACCTTTCACTCCATGACGATACACTAACAAATAAATACATTTATGTAGGGTTGTCGCGAGCAAATCTTTTCCTTGGTGTAACAATGAATGAGGATTTCAGTAATGACCTACAGTTTCTAAGCTCCCATTTTGAAGTGGGAAATTGGAAAGAATTGGGGGATGATAATTTAGCTGAAAGGTATCCTTCGATTCAAAGTGAGAGGGAAGATAAAGGGGGGTCAGTATTGCACGAATATTAAACTTGACCAAGACTATCAAACGAAAAGTAATTTGGCAATTAGTATGGAAAAATTCAAACATAGCGCGCTTTATTACGACGAGTTTAAAAGGCAACTTGCGTGGCGTATAAAACACATTAGTACGAAAGAATACGGCTATCAGAATACTGATAAAGTGACTGGAGAACCGATAAAACTGCCTCATATTGTACCGTTTGAGAATTGGCTTGAAACAGTTTGGTTGGGAATTCGCAAAGAACTGAATAATTATATCAGTCAGCCTGTATTAGAAATACACTCGCACAATGGAACGCACAATCTTTTAAGTTCGTGGGTAGATTGTGCAAATCTTTATTTCGGTGTGAAAACAGATTTTGCACTCCGGGATTTAATGACCGAATTTCTCAAAAAGTACATATCGGATAATATCGCCTCCATCCAGGAAGTTGAACTTGAATTTGCATTTCCTGAAGGTGATTCTCTTCACCCTAACCGACTTTTAGGGGAAACTACCGGAAGTCGTGGCAAAAAACAAACTTCCCCCGATGTTGCTTTTCTGGTAAAAACTAATGATGGAAATGATGGCATCATACTTACTGAGAGTAAATATACGGAACATCACTTTTATCCTTGTTCCACTAACCCAGATAATAATAAATATAAAAGCAGGAATTTAAATCCGGATTTCTCTCGCTGTATGCAATCAGCAAAAGGATATGACCACAAGCAAATATGCCACCAAACACATGCCTGGCACCGGAAATATATGGACTTGATTACTTTTTCGAATGATGCAGAAAATATTTTGAATTGCTGCCCAGCAGCTACCGATGGCTATCAGCTTTTACGTCAGCAGGCATTAGCCGAAGGAATTGCAAAAAGTGGACGATACAATCTCTTAGTTTCAACTGTGGCGTTTGATGGACGCAATGCAGACTTAATCGGCTGTATGAAAACCACAGGAGTTGTAGACTTTCAGACAGACTGGGCTGGTCTGTTTGAAGGTAAAGCAATCTTTAAAACATGGAAGCATCAGGAATGGGTTCAGTTTGTAAGAGATAATCAGGAAAAAGGTGAATTTGATGATTGGTTGGAATACTTAAATCAGAGGTATGGATGTTAAATAAAACACCAAACTCAGGGAGCATCGTGTTATATTATTGCCGAAATTAATGAATGGACAAATAGAAGTGTAATTATGGATAATACAATTAAATTATTTTCGATCAGCGAACTTTTAGAGAGGAATTTTTACATTCCATCTTATCAACGGGGTTATCGATGGACAAAACAGCGGCAAAGACTTTTGGCGATATTTATTCATTTGCTTTAAAAGACAAATCAAAGAAGGAATTTTATTGTTTAAGCCGATTGTCATTAAAAAACATAACTGGGAAAGAAAAAACGCTGAAGGTTTCTCAGATTAGATTTCTGGTTGGGAAGTGGTGGATGGTCAACAACGATTAACAACATTAAGGATAATCCTAAGCTATTTTATTAGAACACATTCAAGTGGAAAACCATTTAAAGAAAGGTATGGGAAAGATATTTTCTCTATTGATTATGAAACGAGAGAGGATTCAAAAAAATTTCTTGATAACATTAATATAGGCAATGATGAAAATATTGATTTTTATCATATTTCTCAAGCTTACTCAACAATAGAAAAATGGTTAAAATACAAAGTAGAGCAAGAAAAAATTATGCTTGATGATATTTGCGATTCGATATTAAGAACTTTAGTTTATAATCAAAAAAATCAAAAGAGCGAAGGCGTAGTGCAAGTGATTTGGTATGAGTTAGATGAGAATTTAAATCAACACCTATAAAAACTTTTATAAGAATAAATGGAGGAAAAATATCACTAACTAATTCCGAGTTGATAAAGGCATTATTCTTACAAGAAAGGAATTTTGGAGAAATTAATGATTTATCGCGACTTCGACAGTTAGAAATTGCGAGTGATTGGGATAGAATTGAAAACATGCTTCAAGACGATGATTTTTGGTGGTTTATAAATAAAAGTGAAAATAAAATACCTGCTAGAATAGAGTTTATATTTGATATAATTAGATCAGTTGCTATAAAAAATGATCCTGAAATTTTAGAAAGAAAAAATTTAACTTTAAACGAAATTGAATCAAGAAAAAAAACAAATCCGACTATCGAAGAAATAATTGGGACTGACAGGTTTGCAACATTTCGTTATTTCTCTCCAAAATTCGAAAAACAAATTGATTTTGATATTATAAAAAAGGAATGGAAATAATAAAAGATTATTTTCAAACTTTCGTGGAATGGTACAATAATCCTATTTGGTATCACTATGTTGGATTCTTAATTTTTTGTGGTGTAGACATAGTTGATATTTATAATTTACATCAAAACAATAATAATACAAAAAGAGAAATCACAAAGGCATTTAAAGATAAAATTAAAACACGGTTTAATATGCTCAAGTGGAAGAAGGATGAGCAAATAATAGATACTGAAACAGATAGTAACACTTTTTATTTGGACTTATCTTTCTCTGTTGCAAATAAACCTACAATTAGAGAATTACTTTTACTATATAATCTGGAACATATAGTAAAACAAAGTATAAATAAAACTTTAATATACAAGTTCCCATTTAAAGCTTTTAAAGAAGTAATCAATGAAAAAGGGAAAATAATTGGTTGGGATGTAGAACACATTGATTCTGCTACATCAAATGAATTAAGTGACAAAGACTCACAAATTACTTGGCTTCAAACATCAAAAGATGATGTAGAAGAAATACTCAAAGATGAACAACTTTGCGCGAGGATAGATGATTTCACAAAAAATAAAAATACCCAAGAAAGTTTTGTTGATATTCACAATGAGATTATCAGAATGACCGGTGAAATATACGATGAAAATAACAAAGTGATAAAAAATAATATCGGCAACCTTACTCTTTTGGATGCCAGAACAAACAGATCATATGGTAATGCATTATTTCCCACAAAACGAAGAATTATTATAGAAAAAGATAGAAAGGGAACATTTATTCCAATTTGCACAAAAAATGTATTCTTAAAATATTTTGATTTAAAGGGTACATTAAAGAGTAAATGGGCGAAGAGGATATAAGAAATTATCGGACAGATATTGCCAAACACTCTTGTAGAGTTCTTGCCGAAAAAACACTAAACATTAAAACAGATGAACAAATATAACTTACTAGATATTCTCTCAAATGAAATAGAAATTGAAGTGCTTGATAAACTTATACCATATAAATTTGACGGAATTCAAATTCCAATGATTCAACGTGACTATGCACAAGGTCGTGAGAATGAAATAGAGATTCGTACTAAGTTTATAAATGCTATTTTCATTGCTCTCGAAAACAGTTCAAATCTTGAATTAGATTTTATTTATGGTTCTATAAAGAAAATTGGAAATAAACAATTATTTCATCCCCTTAGATGGACAGCAAAGATTGACGACTTTGTTTTTGTTATATTGGTATTTAGGAAATAGTGAATTGAAGGACGAAGAACAGGGAATGTTACTTGCCACTCTCAAAGGATTTACATATGCAACCAGAAGCAGTGCTCGAGATTTCTGTGAAAAACTAACAGTTGGGTTAAAAGTTGAAGGAGTTGAGGTATTTAAGAAAATATCTCCCAGTTTTGAAGTTTATCCAATTAAGAGCCCACTCCGAAAAGTCGGCTGATTAAATACAAAAATATAATTGTTGACAAGTTTGTTCATAAATAATGGAATATTCACTTGAATTACAGCGATTTAAGTCATGTAATTTATTATCTTACATGAGGTAAACAACATCGAAAAAGCATGTTCAAAAAATCTGTTTCACATAGTCAAGGGAATCTTTTCTCCAGCATTCCATCCATACTAGAGGGGAAATCATTAAATCAGTATAACAATACGGATAATTGGCACAATCAATTCCGCAAGCAAATTGTATCGCGGATCGATGAATCTATATTTAGTGTATTGTACAGTGAAAAAATGGGAGCTCCTAATTCTTCGGTATCGCAACTTGTTGGTATGATGATATTGAAGGAAGCTTTTGATTGGAGCGATTTGCAATTATTCGAGCATTGCCGGTTCAACCTATTGGTACGTAGTGCATTAGGCTTATTCAATCTGGGTGACGAAATTCCTGCCGATTCAACTTATTACCTGTTTCGAAAGCGGGTACATCAGCATTTGCGTGAAAACAAAGAGGATCTGTTGCAAAAAGCCTTTGAAACAATTACCCATGGACAGATAAAAGATTTTGAAGTAAGCGGCAAAAGTATCCGCATGGACAGCAAACTCATTGGCAGCAATATTGCCTGGTGCTCGCGATACGAAATCATCCATCAAAGCTTTGTTTTATTTTGCAAAACATTGGAGGAAAGCGATTTTTCATTGTTCCCCGAAGAAGATAGGCAACAGATTACTCTCCTGCTCGATGAAGAGCCACTAAAAATTATTTATCGTAGCACCAAAGAAGAAGTCCAAACCAGGATGCAGTCTATCGGTATTCTGGCATACAAAACCCTGGTACTTTTCACCAGCCGCAATAGCGAAGCTTACCGGCTTCTCCAGCGGGTTTTCGATGAACAATATAAAGTAGAAGGCGAGGACAAAAAAGTCGAACTCCGCCCCAAAGAAGAAATTGAGTCAAAAAGCGTGCAGTCGCCCCATGATCCTGATAGTAATTACCGCCGCAAATCCGACCAGAAAGTAAAAGGCTTCAGCATGAATGTAACAGAAACCATATCAGACGGATTGTTGGACCTGATTACTAATGTAATGGTAGATAAGGCCACTACCCCCGACACGGTATTTGTAAAGCCGGCAATTAATTCAACACAAGCAATCACAGATACTCCTGTGCAAAAGGTTTATGCAGACGGTGCTTATCATAGTCCTGATAACGAAACGTTTTGCCAAAATATAGATATGGTTTTTACCGGAATACAGGGGGCCGTTTCACGATACGACCTGGAAATAACCCCTGACGGATTGTTGGTTACCGATACAAAAACCGGAGAATGTTTACAGGCATCCCTTGCCAAAAAGCTGAAGAACAGCACTGAAGACAGATGGTACATACGAACCGGGAAAGCCAAAGTTTATTTTAACCAGCAAGCTATTCATACTTCCCACATGAGACGGGTGATGAAACAGCGCCCTATTGAAGAATTGCAAAAACGCAACAATGTGGAGGCTACAATTTTCCATGTCGCTTACCCGCTAAGGAGCGGAAAATCAAAATACCGTGGGCTGATAAAAAATCAGGCATGGGCAGTTTGCCGGTGTTTATGGGTAAACCTTGTCCGGATTATCCATTTTTTAGAACAAACATGTCAAAGAACGTTGCAAAAATCGAATAATACTGCTTTTCTTGTTAGATTATGGTGTAAAACCAACTTATCAGTTTCGAACTATAAAAAACAGGCAATGCAGTTACAAATTTTTTGCGTTATTATTTTTTACTATACATTTTATCAAGTTTTTTAAACCTACTTTTTAGAGTGGGCTCAAAATTGAAATTTAAACATTCAGCCTGGTTTTATGGACGCTTCAAAAGAACCCACAGTAAAAGCAATGCTAATAATGCTGGATGCAATTCATTCCCATTACAAACAAGAATTGGCAAAAAATACGCTTTGAACCTATTTCCTTCATTTTCAAAACTGACCTTCTATATTTTGCCTTTAGGAGGATTCAATCTATCTGATGAGTTATATATTAAAATGAATGCCAGAGGAAAACAGCTTACAGATTTTGAGAATTTTAAAGCCGATTTAATAAATTGGATTCGGAATGAAAAAAATAGCTACAGCATTGAATTTCAGAAAAAGGTAACTTTTAAAAAAAGGGAAATGCCTTACCACCTCTCATTTGCTACAAAGTTGGATAATAGCTGGACTCATTTATTTTGGGAATACATAAAACAATATAAGGCAGACTCTAAAAATATCGATATTTTCTACCTGCATTTTTGGAATCGTTTTTTACTAAATAATCACATTACTTCAAGCTTAGAGTTTCCAGATGTAATTGAAAAGGGTGTGATTTTCAAAAAATTATATGGAAATGAAGACAGTGAAGCGAGTTTTAAATATGAGGGATTTGAATTTTATCAGCAACTGTTCGAAAAGCAGGATGTAGTCTTAAACGCCCAACAAACCCTTGATGGGTTGGCTGATAATTTCATTGAAATTCAAAAATGCATTCCACCAGTTTGGGCTGTAAAAGACAGTTGGAATTTATTTGACGAAAAAATTAATCAGCGGCAGAGAATCTTGTTTCTGGCAATAACACTCTATCTTCAAAAGAATACTTTCGACATTTATAAATTCAAGAACTGGATAAGAGTTATTTGGAATATCATCATTGATCCAGATATCAGAAGTATATCTGTGATGATTAACATTATGAGAATTATTAACAAACTATCCTTAGGCTCAGAAGATATTTACAAATTTTTAAGTGGTACTGATTTGTCAGCTATTATTCAAAATGAAACATCATTTGTAAAAGCACAATTAGAGGAGGAAAAATTAAAGGCTGAATTAATTTTTTCAAATCCTACTTGGGAGGCTGAATTAATATCGGCTGAAAAACATCAATTATTTCAGGGAAATATTGGCTTCTTACTTTTAAATAAACCTGATATTAAAATTTTCAAGCATCGCTTGAGTATTTCTAAAATGTTATTTTCAGCTAAAGGCACCAAAGATGTTTTCGCTGATAAGCATTTATTAATTCGAGCAGTGGTTTCTAATATCGATACGTGGGAGGATTTATATGCTTTCAATTTTGGTGATAATTTTGATAATTGGCAGTTATTGCTTCGAAGAAATGTTAAGGTACAATCTTTTGTTTGTGGCCTATGTGATTTAAAAGATGAAATGATAGTACTTTCAGATTTGTCTAAAATGATTCTTACTGCATCTAACATAAATGGATGGGGTCCAGCACAAGCAGTAATATATAAGTCGAAGCATATTCATAACCAGTTGTTTCAAGATTCATATTTTCAAGAATGGATGCAAGCAAATGGAGTATTAAAGCTCAAATGGGCTAATGATCAAGTATATATTAGAAAACCCAGTGCCTGGTATAAATGGGTAGCTTTAGATGGTTATCGAAATGAAATAGCTACAGAAGTAATTAAGAACTTCAGTCTTGAAATAACTCAAAAATGTGGTAACGCAAATTTATATTGGGGGTTTCATACAAAAAACATTCTTTTAATCAGAAACTATAATAAGTTCATCATTTCTGCTCAATTTGACGAATATGGTAATTTGAAAATCGGTGTGAAAGATGATGGGAAATCTATCTTGCCTACAGAAGTAATAATTCAACATGTTGATATGGAGAATGATTGGCTAATCAGAAAGAAATATTCTTACTTAAATATTGCGGATACTGCACAAGTAATTGTTTTAATTGACCAAATTAGAAATGAGATTTTTGATGAAAATAGAAAAGGAAGTATCCTTAATTTAATTGTTTAACTATGACTTGGGAATACTCAGAAGATAATTTAATTGAACAAACAGCGATTGATTTATTTTTCAATCGGTTAGGGTGATATAATAGTTAGCTATTTCAGGAAGTAATTTTAGTCCAAAAAGATATTTAATTTCGAGTTATACATATTTGAGCAAATAGGATTATTTTGATACTTTTGATTAGTAAATCATCCAATTAATGGCAACAGCTGAGCAAATAAAATCTCTTTTACGTTCTCACTTCGACAAGGACAGTGAGCGTTTCCTTACCATTTCGTTGCAAGTGGCTGCTCACGAAGCGCGTCAGGGGCATAGTGCATTGGCTGAAGAAATTAAGGGTCTGGTTGAAAAAAACAAATCAAGCCGAACACGGGTAATTACATTGCACCCCGATTTAAGCGATTTAATTCTTCAAACCGAGCCAGATACAAAATTGCCGGAAATAATAGTAAATGATTCGATTAAAATCCGAATTATGAGACTGTTAAAAGAGCACCGTCAAAAATCAAAAATACAACAATTCGGTCTTGAGAATCGCAGAAAATTATTGATTTCGGGTCCTCCGGGAACCGGTAAAACCCTCACTGCTTCAATAATAGCAGGTGAGTTAAACTTACCTCTTTATACGATTTTAGTCGATAAGTTAATTACTAAATACATGGGCGAAACTGCTGCAAAACTTCGGCAGATTTTTGAAATTATTGCCCGTCAAAAAGGAGTTTATCTTTTCGATGAATTCGATGCAATTGGGGCTGAACGCGGCCGAGAGAATGAGGTTGGTGAAATGAGACGTGTTTTAAACGCCTTTTTGCAGTTTATTGAACACGACAAATCGGACAGCTTTATTATTGCTGCAACCAATAACCCGGGGATACTGGATAAAGCACTTTTTCGCAGGTTCGATGATGTTTTATATTACAACCTGCCAGAAAAAAATCAGATTGTTCAATTAATTAAAAACCGCTTAGGAACATTTAAAGGGAGTTATCATTTAGAATCACTTGCAGAAGAAATTAATGCGCTAAGTCATTCTGATATTTGTCAGGCTTGTGATGACGCAATTAAGGATGCAATTTTGGATGGGAAAAATAAAGTAAGTAAAGAAAACCTTTTAAATATGTTAAAAGATCGACTTGATGTGTACCGACAATAAATAGACTAACCAAACCAACCAATGGACAACCTAACCAAACCTCATATTCTACTACCAAACGCACCTGAATCACTTCGTTTTACGTCAAAAACTTTAAATATAAAGGGACCAGCTTACCCGGAGAGAGATAGGATTGCACATGGAGAATGGTTACAAAACCGCTTTGAGCAGATTTGGCAAGATTCTGTCAATACCAGTGAAATAAGACGTGCAGCTACAATTCCGAGCCGAAACGGTGTATATGTTGAGTTTGCCGGGCAACCGGGAAGTCCTCTTAAAACTCAAAGTCTGGAAGATACCCGATCCGGGATACGATTGCTGAATATCAGAGAAAAAGAAGTTGATGGACAAAAAACAAATTTTGCAACCGTCTATATTCCATCTGAAAAAAGAGGTGTTTTCCTAAAGAAGTTTCGCGAATATGCAACGGAAAATACCAAACAGGTAAACCCAAAAATCAGGATTTGGCTGCCGGAATTGATCACATGCAAAAGGCACTTTTAGATTCCTTCTGGGTTGATCCAATTGAAATGATGCCTTCAGAGTTACCGGTTTGGTGTGAAGTTTGGCTTCGATTGGATCCTGATGATTCGGATTCACTTCTGGCAGATTTCTTTGCTGTTTGGAGATTGGAAATTGGTTATAAAAATCAGCAGATAAGTTTTCCGGAAAGATTAGTCACTTTGATTCATGCCAGTCAACGGCAATTGAAGAATTAATAGAAAGTTCTGATTTTATAGCAGAGATTCGTCGGGCACAAGAGCCTGAAACGTTTTGGACTTCACAATATAATGCTGAACAGGCAGAATGGGTTGAGGATCTTTTATCAAGATTGAATGTTTTTAAAGATTCAAATGTCTATGTTACAATTCTTGATACCGGAATAAATAATGGTCACCCTCTTTTAAGCCCTGTTCTTTCCGATCAGGATTGTCATACAGTTGTTCCGGAATGGAATAGAAACGACAATAGGGGTCACGGGACTCTAATGGCTGGAATTTGCAGTTACGGTGATTTGAAGAGTGCATTGGAAAGCAACAATCCGGTAGAGTTAATAAGTCATTTGGAATCAGTAAAAATTCTTCCAAATGAAGGAGAAAATGATCCCGATCTTTATGGGTTCTTCACTTCTCAAGGTGTTTCTTTGGCGGAGATTCAAAATCCACAGGCAAATCGAATTATTTGTTTAGCGGTAACATCTCACTTTCAGACCGATATAGGACGCCCATCATCCTGGTCTGCTGCTATTGATGCTCTTGCCTCAGGAGCTACTGATGATCAAAAAAGATTATTCATCATTTCTGCAGGAAATGTTAGAAATCCTGATTTCTTGAAGAACTATCCGGAAAGTAATAAAAACATTTCCATCGAATCACCTGCACAATCATGGAATGCACTTACAGTTGGGGCATATACCAGAAAAAGTATAGTTGCTGAAGAAGAATATAATGGGTATGAATTATTAGCTTCACCCGGAACATTGTCACCTTACAGCACAACTTCCCTATCATGGGAAACTAAGACATGGCCTAATAAACCCGATATTATTTTTGAAGGTGGAAATCTATTATTAACTCCAGAAGGTGGAATTGAATTTAATGATGATTTGGAAGAATTAACTAGTTTTTATCAACCTTTTAGAAAACAATTTGACACAATACACGGCACAAGTCTTTCAACTGCAAAAGCTACTTGGATGGCTGCTACCATTCAATTTTATTATTCAAATTTCTGGCCTGAAACAATACGTGGATTAATGGTTCATAGTGCGGATTGGCCCGATGAATTATTACGTCAATTCCATTTGGATCGTAATCGAAAATCAGATGTTGCTCAATTATTGCGTATTGCCGGATATGGACTACCAAATTTAAAGAAAGCGTTGCAATGTGCTACTAATAGTTTGACTTTAATTGCGCAAAATTCATTTCAACCTTTTATAAAGGAGGGGCAAACTACAAAACCAATGAAATGCATCTTTACCGCTTACCTTGGCCGAGGAAGAACTTTTAAATCTGGGAGCGATACAGGTAAAGTTGCGAATTACACTTTCGTTTTTTATTGAACCAGGTCCGGGTGAGATTGGATGGAGAAATCGTTATCGTTATGCATCTCATGGTTTAAGATTTGACTTAAACAATACCAACGAAACAGAACAGGATTTTACTCGCAGACTAAACAATGCCGCAAACACTGATGATGATGAAATAACTGGCGGAACAAGTGGTAGTGAGAGATGGCAAATCGGCATTAATAACCGGAAGCTGGGTTCATTACATTCAGATATTTGGGTTGGTAATGCTGCGGATCTTGCAGCATGTAATATTATTGGTATTTATCCTATTATCGGTTGGTGGAGGGAACGTCACAACCAGGGATGTTTTAATAAACAAACCCGATATTCATTAATTGTTTCATTGGAAGTGCCAGAAATGGAAGTTGATATTTATTCGACCGTTCGTAATATGGTTGCTATTCCTGTTGAAATTCAAGTTTAATATTTTTTATAAAGCAGTTCAAGACCGACCTTAAATACTACCACATAAAGTAAGCAGACTTATTATGCAATTTTAAATATAATATTTATAAATTGTGAATAAAATTGGGTGTGTCACATCTTGTCTCACCTCCTCCATATCTTTGTTTGAAAAAGCAAGGATATGGAAGAAACAAATCTGAAACAAAAACTGCTGCAGAGCATAGGTAATGTGTATGAGCGGGCAAAGAAATGCCAGTTGAAAGAGGAGTTTTTCAATGAAATTGATAGCGAACTGGAGCTGCTTTCTGGATACTTCAGAGTCACCAGGCCACAGGCATTTTTTGTTGCCGTGGTAATGGCCATGAACTACAAGGGAGATTCGGTTGATTTTAACGATTTGATCCAATACTTCCGATGCAACCCGATGACAATCCTCAATTACAGCGATGATTTCACTGCACTGTACAACAAGGGAATTTTCAAAAAGGAAAAATCGATGCACAGGAAGCAGCTGGCATTTGCCAATGACCAATTCACAGTTAGCAGTGAAGTAACCGACGCGGTCCTTCAGAATAAACCTATGCCCGATGTTGCAGACCGAAAAATGGAAGATGTGACGGAGGTGCTTGGACAGCTTTTCAGTTTTTCGGAGCAGCGGCTTTCCGGAAATATGTCAGCTTTGAATTGCTTTTTAAATCACAGTTGCTGTTTCAAAACAACATGCATTTCCCGCTCATCCGGAAAGTGAACGCATTCCGGTTTGAGCAGGCCGATAATTACCTGTTTCTTTACATGATATGGAAAACAGTGGCAGGGGAAGACAGTGTGAATATTAACAAAGTAACGGAAGTGCTTTACGAGGATCCGGTGAAGAAGATCAATTACCGTCAGCAAATCATAACAGGTGAAAACGTTCTCCTGAAAAACAACCTTGCTGAAGTTGTGGAGGCAAAGTTTTTCAACGACACCGAATTAAAACTTACCGACCATTCTCATCAGCTCCTTAATGAATGTGGAGTGAATATTAAACGCAATCAAGTTAACCGGAACAATATTATCGAGCCCTTTAAAATTTTATCCCGCAAGCTCATTTTTAGCGATGAAATGGAAAGCCGTCTGGGATTAATCCGAAATGTCTTAACCAAAGATAATCTGGAGATTACTCAGAACCGGCTTTCCTCTAAAAACCTTCCGAAAGGAATAACGGTTTTATTCCACGGCGAACCCGGAACAGGGAAAACGGAACTGGCTTTTCAGCTTGCAAAAGAAACCAACAGGAAGATTTATAAAGTCGATATCAGCCAGTCGAAATCCTTGTGGTACGGGGAAAGCGAGAAAATTATCAAACGCATTTTTACCGATTATACTGTTTTTCTGAAGGAATGTGAATTGGCGCCAATTTTATTATTCAACGAAGCTGATGCGATTTTCTCTGCCAGGCGGGAGCTGCGTACATCCAGTGTTTCGCAGACAGAAAATACGGTGCAAAATATCATTCTGGATGAACTGGAAAGATTTGAAGGAATTTTATTGGCAACTACTAATTTAACCGGTAATTTCGATGCTGCCTTCAATAGGCGTTTTCTGTTTAAAGTAAGGTTCGAAAAACCGGATGTAAACTGTAAAACGAAAATCTGGAAATTAAAGTTTCCGAAACTGGGTTCCGGAGACTGCAATAACCTTGCATCTCGTTTTGATTTTACTGGTGCACAAATCGATAATATTTTACGAAAATGTGAAATGCATGAGATTATTCATGGCAAACCGGTAAATTTACATCGTATTGTAAATTATTGTCAGGAAGAAAATCAATTAACCAAAACAACTAAAATAGGCTTCTCTAAATCCTGAATTTATGGCACAAAAAGAAATGATTTCCCGTTTTAGTTTGATTATTAAGAAGCTACGCAAACAACCGGCTACTTTTGCAGAAATTGCCGACTATTTGAATTTTGAATCCAATCTTCAGGGATATGATTTCAACATCAGCAAAAGGACATTTGATCGCGATCGCAATGCAATCCGCTCCCTTTTCAATATCGATATAGTTTGGGATAAACACCGAAAAGTATACTTTCTTGATATGGAAGATCAGCCGGAAGCAAATGAACGTATTCTGGAAGCATTTGATACCTTCAACGCCTTAAACATTACTGACAGGCTTTCTAATTACATTCATTTTGAAAACCGGAAGTCGATGGGTACCGAAAACCTTTACGGGCTGCTCCACGCTATTAAAAACAGGGTACTCATTAGTTTTCTGTACCAGAAGTTTTGGGAAAACCAACCGGCATTGAAATCCATTGAGCCTTATGCTCTAAAAGAATTCCGAAATCGCTGGTATCTGGTTGGAAAAGATTCAAAAATCAACAAACTCAGGATTTATGCTCTCGACCGATTAACCGATCTGGGTATTAAGAATTCGAAGTTTGTTTACCCTTCCGATTTCTCGGTGAATACCTACTTTGCAAATTGCTTTGGTATTATTGCCCACGATGGTCAATCTCCTGAAGAAGTGGTTTTGTCCTTTACACCTGATCAAGGAAAGTATATCAAATCATTGCCTTTGCATCACTCACAAGAAATTCTTGTGGATAACGATACTGAATTTCGTATCAAACTTCACCTGGTTATTACATTTGATTTTGTTATGGAGCTGCTTTCATATGGGCCGGAAGTTAAAGTAATTCAGCCACAAAGCTTAATAAATGAACTGATAAGCAAGCTACAGTCATCACTGAACCACTATGCATGATTTTTATGTAGCTGAATGGTCTTTGCAGTATTCATAAAGATTTCTGCATTAAACCGGATAATGATTTCTTCTCATTATTCGTACCGGGAAGAAATGAACCTAAAGTTTTTATCGTAAGTAGTAACTTTTCCTGAAGTACTCTTGATAATAATATTATTGCCAGTTACACCATTTACACTTTTTTCTTTACTAATATATTTAGTAGAGATGTGTTTAAACTCCTGGTCATATACTGTCACCCTACCACTTTTCGATTTGACTACGATTATTGTTGAGGAAAATCCGGCAAGTTGTTTTTGCGCACTGAGATACTTTGATGAGATGTGGTTACCCTCTGAATCGAGTACAGTAAGTTTACAGGCATTAGAAACTTTGATATCTGCTATCTTCTGACCCGCTGATAAGAAGTAAATTAATATGAATATTGAGGTAAAAAGTAGTGATTTCATTGCAAATGTGTTTTTTCAATTATACACAAAACTGGTACCGAAAAAGTTTTTAATGGTTACTTCAAAAAGAGTAGGATACTTTTTCGCGATATAAAAAATGGCAAGTGTTAACCTTTCATCAAATTCTTTCAAGAAGAAGTTTTACCGAACCTGCCGATGATGATATGAATGAAGTATTGCGTAGATAGAATCCGGGGAGATACATTTTAACCTTGTACAAACTGATTCATTCATTCGCCAAGTGCCAAATTTAATTGTTTCAGCTACTTTTATTGCTTGGACGAAGAAAGACCTCGTTCTGTAATTGAGGCCCTTAAAATGAAGATATTTGGACAATAGAATATAATGAGTTTTGTTATATCAAGTTGTTTATCTGCATATTAATTTAACTTTTTATTGTAGTATAATTTGTTTCAAATTTTATTCCGTTGAAACTCTTCGTCAAAAATTAACATTTTTATCTTTGTGCGATTTTGAAACAGACCCAGAGTAAATTGTGGAAACCAATCATAATATTGACACAGAAAACGATGTATTTAATCGGGCAGCAGACTTAGTTGAATATACCGATAAGTTTATATATTTAACCGGCAAGGCAGGCACTGGTAAAACAACGTTTTTGCACCATATTATAAACAAAACAAGCAAAAACACAGTTATTCTCGCACAAACTGGTGTGGCAGCATATAACTGTGGTGGTATAACCGTCAATTCCTTTTTTCAATTACCTTCAGAACCAATACCGCCCTATGATTATAAAATATCAGAACCAACATGGAAAGATAGATTGGATTCAATCCGAGAGATAATAAACAAGTACAATTTTCCCAAGAGAAAAGTTATTAATAACCTCGAACTTGTGATCATCGATGAAGTATCTATGGTTAGAGCTGATGTTATTGATGCGATTGATACCATTCTTCGGGTAGTACGCAATAATCCCAATGTCGCTTTTGGTGGTGTGCAAGTTCTTTTAATTGGTGATCCTTTTCAGTTACCTCCGGTAACCAAAAATGATGAGTGGGATCTCTTCCGGAAATATTATGATTCTGCCTATTTTTTTAGTTCCCATGTTATAAAACAAAATCCCCCTGTTCGTATCGAGCTGAAGAAAATTTACAGGCAAAAGGACGAAATGTTTATTAACCTCTTGAACCGTATAAGGATAAACGAATTAAGGGATGCTGACTATGAACTTCTTAATTCACGGGTTATTCAATACCCAGATAACATGGAAAATAGTCGTCTGACTATTTCAACTCATAATCAAACTGTTGATGATATTAATTCATATGAATTAAAAAAAGTTGACTCACAACTTTTTGAATTCAGGGCAAATATAACAGGCGAGTTTAATGCGGAAAACGTTTTGGCTAAATCACTGCTTTCACTCAAAACTGGAGCGAGGGTAATGTTCGTTAAAAATGATGTAGGAAGTTTCAGAAAGTTCTTCAATGGAAAGCTTGGTATAGTTAAAGATTTTAAAGATGATAAAATAGTTGTTGAATGTGACGATGGTATTGAATTAGAAGTTGAACGGGTAAAATGGATAAACAACATTTACGATTATGATAATAATCAGAAGAAGTTAATTCAGAAAGAGATCGGGGTATTTGAACAATTCCCTCTTCGTTTGGCCTGGGCAATAACCGTACATAAAAGCCAGGGATTAACTTTTGAAAGTATAAATTTAGATTTGCAAAATTCATTTGATTCAGGTCAGGTTTACGTTGCTATGAGCAGGTGTACATCTTTTGATGGCTTGAATTTGTTATCACCTATAATTCCGGAAGCCATTAAAACTGCACCAGCCGTTTTAAACTATTCTAGTAAAGTTACTTCGCTTGAAACTCTAAATTCCAAACCAGTAAATAGAAGTGAAAACTCTCTTGTACTCTCTCATCTCCTGACTTATGAGGCATTTAAGAGATATCTTAATTCCATACCGGATAATGATGAATTCATTATCGAACCCAATGAAGATGAATTGAATAATGATATCATTCTTCAAGATGCCATAAAAGGAGCAAAAACTTTAGGATATTTAATCACCCAAGATTCCAGTCACGTTACTCTTAAAATGAGACATTTGAATCAGGTAAAAACTTACATGATCAATAATTGCCTGTTAAGTCGACAATTGATATCTGAACTTTACTCAAGAAAGAATCCGAAATATGAAGACAGTATCAATGAATTATTTCAGGAAGTAAAAGATGGCATATTGCTTCGTCACAAATATCTGAAAGCATTTCAGGAAATCAGGGCTAATTATGACATTGCAGATGAAATTAGAATACGATTCACAGCCGACTTGAAAGAATCTGATTACAAAAAAGCCGATATTAACTCAAAATCTGCAATGCAAGTTTATAGTGATTATGCATCCAGCATGGCCACAACGGAAAGTGTTAAAGGAAAAACAAGAACTCCAAACTATTCTCTTGTAAACTTGGGGCTTGATATACGTGATAAAGCCGAGAACTCCATTTCGGAGCTCAATAACTCAGAAGGCATGAACGATAATGATTTTAAAGATGTATGGTTAAAGAAGAGAGAACATCTTCTTTCACCAACTAACCTGAAAAAGTTATCCAAATTGCTCGTTAAAACATATAAAGAGCTGTTCAATTCTGAAATTAAGAAAACCCAGCGTAAAAAGTACAACGAAAAGGATAGATTGCATTCCAAACAAAAATACCAACCGATAAAGAAATATTCCAAAGATGAAAAGATCGAATTTGTTAAGAATAATCCTCAATGGAGTAATTTAGAATTAGCTCAAAAACTTGATTGTACAGAAAGAACAATCCGGGATTTAAAAAAAGAAATTTAGACCGTAGTTCCGGCTGGAAAAAAATCTCGTAAAAAAAGGTTTGTAATATAGTAAAGGGTCTACTATATTGAGGAGGGTTTTTTCCGAGAAAAATTTCCATTACCAGCGAACAAAGTGTGACCGATACGCCGAATTTTACAACATTAGAAGGGTAGATTTATTTGGCATCCTCCCTTTATAAATGCAAATTCGCTTTTCCCCAAATTCCCGACTTCAAAAAATACGTGATATGCCAAAGTTTTTACACAAAAACTGTAAGAAATAACCGTACTGCCATGGAAAGTATTTTCCTGAGCATTTCTCAATGGTTGAAATAAAAATTCGGAGTCGAAGTTGTTCTTATAATGTAAATTCGCTTTTTGTTAAGATGGAAGCATAATTTATCAAACTCCGTAAGAATCATTGTTTGTTGTTTTGGAAATCTTTCGAGGAGAATTGTCGGTTCAGGTGTTAAAGCGGAGAAGCCTTTGGTGATGATTTCATCGATACGTTGGTTACACCATACATTGAATTTCGGATTTAACCAACGTGCAAATTCAAGTGCGAGATTTCTTATGGAACCATGTGCCTTGAGGTCTTACCTTTGCCTATAATTACTTCTACCAAAGTCAGATTCGTAAGATCGCGAATTAGCGAATCATCTTTTTCATCATGTAATGCATTTATAAATTCCAAAGTAGATTTATTTCTTAGTGAAATTATTTATTTTTTTCCTGGAAAACGGCTTGCATCATCTCAGTGGCATTCATGAAAATTTCCCCGTTCTCATCGATACGAAAAGGAATCTCATTCCCTTCGTAGTTAAAATTGATTATTTCATTCATTGTTTTAAATTTATTTTAAACCTAAATTTTTAAGTGTTTCCTGTTTAATACCAGGGACAGCATTCGGGCCACCGGCATTCTTTATTTGCCGGTTACTGGTTTTGATAAACCCCATTGCATGCGTTGTTTGAAAATGATCTATCATAAAGGTACCAGCATATGACACTGGTAAAAAATTTTTGTTATGCGCGTCAAAGTGTACCCCTCACACCCCATTTTCCAACCCAAAAACACGAATCTAATTCGGGTCCCTTCCCTTTATAAATGCAAATTCGCTTTTCGTATATTTTGAAGGGAGTCCGAGTATCACATTTTGGTCGACTTTTAACACAAAAACAGGAGATTTTAGCCTTATTTTAGGCATTTCTTCGGATTTTCAACACAGATGTAACCCTTTTTTAATGATTCCCCTGGTATCGAGTTAATCGTTATGGTTGTTGATAATATCAGTTGACTTATTTGAAGGTAAACGTCGGAACTCTATCTATATAATGTAAATTCGCCCGGATGCTTTCTGTTCGTTTTTACCTGCTTAATTTCTGCTATACCTTCATTTTGTCAACCAAAGCAGTTACCACTTTATCATCTGCTATTATTTCCTGCCGGGTATCCGCTATTGACTGATTTTGGTATAGTCGTTATGACCTTCCTGCCTATGGGTTGTATGAGTGTTTTGTCATTTAGTGTGATATCGTTTATCCTCCGGGATATTGGATAGGCATTCATTGCACTGGCCGGATATGATGACAACATGTATAATATATCACCAAGTGTGGATGATGGTCTAATCCAGCCTGATTCCATGGTTTGGGTAAAGGATGACCGGCATTCGTTTGTACCCCATTTCCTGTAACAGTTTGTTTGCTGTTACAGTTACTATTGCAAATGACGTTATTTCATTTCCGTTTTCATCCCTGTGCGTGTTCCAGATTCCGGCAAATGCAAACGGTCGTTGTTTATACTTTAAATGCACCACACATGGTGTTTTATTAAGCCCTATGATAAAAGCATCTGCCAGCACAAGACAGCGTTGTTGACGAATTAAATTGCTATACTCCTTCTTTAAAAAGATGGCTTTGGAGCCGGTGTAATTGGGATCGTCGTTCTTATTCTTGTCTCCTTCGGCCCGGCCTTTACAAATGGTATGGGTTGATGTGGATTCTTTCCTGTACCTGTCAGCCCGAATTGAAAGCGGTGTATCTCCTTGGTTTGGTAGTTGGTGATTACATAAGCCTCCTGGCCTAATGCAATGTTGTAGGAGGGAAATATAGCTTTTCTCATCGCTTATGTAACACATATTAAAGCGTTCCTGTATTCTCTTGTAACTGCTGGCTAATATAAATCTATCAAACATTGTGACTATATTATCGTCGTTTTGGATGACAATAATGTAGTCATTAATTTGAATGTCGCCAGAGTTTTCTTTACCTGTTTTTAAAAATTTTATGTGTTATCCGGATGAGCAGGTACTATATCTGGAAAAATAAATTTCCACGTTGGGAAAGTACCCCCGGGGTCTTTCTATAGTTTAATGCACGTTGACACTTTCCGGAAATCTTTTGCTAAAACAAAAGTTTTTCAATTACATGAAAGTTTAAGTACTTGTTATTCAGTAATTTTGATTCATTATAATATTTTGCGTTATATCCGTCCTGGTTGTTTGGTTGGATTCTGTCGATTTATAACAAAGTCGATTATATATCCTCGTTTTTGATTATACTCCCACATTGCTCTAAACCTTTAAACAGTTTTCTAACTATTAAGGGATATTCTGTTCCGTATTCCTCTTATTCGTTGACGACGTTGTTTTCATGTACTCATCAGAATGATTTCATCCAAACCTTTAAATCGCTTGATTTCAGGTATACAGGTACTCCTTGTAATTCCTGTTTTGCAATCGTATCACTTTTTAATAACAAATTCAATTTACAACTATGAAAACGTACACAAAAAACTACATCGGTAAGGGAACCAAGGTGCCGAACCTGCCAATTGTCAAAGTCACTGTAAAAGTATCGGAACTCCTGAAACACAAGTACACGTTCGAGGATGAAGAATATGTCACCTTCGAAGTGGCAAAGATGCTGAACCGCGACAAATTTGACCGTTCCCATACGGTCTATTGCACCACACAGGAAGAGGTCGAAGAACAAGAATCAACAAAGCCACCTCGTAAAAAGCGGGAGACTGCCAATGCTTGATTTTTCGGTAAACAATATTTCCCTGTTTCGGCAGGGATTTTTTTTGTTCTTCATCTTTTAAAAACAACCAGTTATGAATCTATTTGACCAGAGAATTTCGGAGATTAAAATTTCCTATTCTCACACTGTCAGGCCATCTGAGCGGTTAAAGGTGACCTGCTCAAGAGACGCTTACAACTATGTGCTGCCGATTTGGAAGGACATTGAATACCGCGAGTCGTTTGCGGTTCTTTTATTAAACAGGGGAATGAAAGTCCTGGGCCTTTCCTGGATTTCTCTCGGGGGAATCTCCGGTACCGTTGTCGATGCCAAAATCATATTCCAGGCAGCGTTAAAGGCGAATGCTTCGAGTATCATTTTAGTGCATAACCACCCAAGCGGAACAATGCAGGCCTCTGATGCGGATTTGAAGATTACCCGGAAAATCAAGAAGGGGGCAACCTTTCTGGATATTACTGTTGCTGACCACATCATTATTTCGTCTGAATCCTACCTCTCTTTGGCAGATGAAGGTATGCTTTGATGCTTCTCTGCGTGATGCTCTTCGGTGGTTCTTAGCTCAATTCCAAATTCAGGGTGTAAACCTTCAAATGATTCTGATAAGCCGGTTCTTCAATGGATTTCCAATGGAGAACTGGTATTCTTAACTTTAAAACTTCGAACTATGAAATCATTATCTTATCAAATCGAAAGGAAACAACTTATCGAAATGACTAACCTGTGGCAATCTTTCGTAAGCCACCTCGAATCGTTGTACTTCTCAGGGGCTGATGAGCTTCTGGACCAACAAACAATTGCTTTCGAGTATGAGCATTTCAGGAACTATTTTTCATAGGGGCTTCGGCCCCTTTTTTAATTTAATCATTTTCTAATACTTAAATCAAATCAAAATGAGTACGAACAATGACAGTGCCTATGCGGGACTGATGTGGGTTTTAACTGTAATCTTTACTATTGCTGCAGGTTTCTTATCGTGGAATTGGGTTGAACCGGATGGTTTTTTCGGTGTGATTGGATTCCTGTTTTTCTGGGCGGTTTTGAGCAAAGTGGGACATTTACTGGCAATGGGAATAACTGTTTTACTGTGTAAATAACTTTATCCGCTATTCTTAAGGATGTATCGTTACTAAATAATACACCAGGAGGGATGCCAACGGCGATGTTTTATACCGATGGTGTTTCTTAAGGTCTCGTCAGGCATCGAGCCAGACGGGACCTTCACCAGGAGGGGATGACCTGCTGGCTCCGTATTACCCGATGGGTTGTTGGTTGTCTATAACTTTCCGAGCAATGGAATGGTACACTTTTCAACGGGAATGTGGTACACTTTTCAATTAATACATACACCACAGACATCTGCAATAATACATACTTAACAAGTTCAGCTATCTCTCCATGGCTGACGATGAATTCATTCAATACTTATTCATAACCGGCTATGCTATACGCTGAAATAAGTCCCAAGGGCATGGGCACATTTTATGTTTAAAAAGGACGATATTGTTTTCTCCTACACCACAAAGGAGGCAGTAAAAGATGGTTTCCTGGTGAAAATTGATGGTACAATGCCTTCAGAAGCAGGAATCCGTTTTCCGGTCTACCTTACCCGGGCAGTTTACGACCGCTATGTAATGGTTCCTGAAGGTTTAGATGGACAACAGGAATCGGGCAGACTTTGGGACCTGCTGTACATGTTTACCTGGGAAGCCCGAAAAACAAAAAGCAATACACTTCTGTACAAGTTTTTCTGTCAACTCCCGAAAACCCGTGAAGCTCTTCAAAATGAAATTCAGGAGGAGGATAATCCGCTTATGCGTGAAATAACCCTGAAGGCGGTATTAACTGCCCAGGATATTGATGACCCCTCACCTGCAATCTTTATCATGTTGCCAAACGAAGATTAATTAACCGGCGGTTTATTCGCAATTAAACAAATGTCAATGAAAAAATACAAAAACGATCCACGCAGGATTACAGCACGTTTTAATTCCAGTTGCTGTAATTGCGGCGCTAAAATCAAAAAAGGTGAAACTGCTTACTACTGGCCAAACGGGAAGGCGATATTTTGCACCGAATGCGGTGAACCAGAATTCCGGCAGTTCCTCTCTATGGCTGCGGATGAAGAGGCTTTCAATGGTTCCGGGAACCCTTATTAGTTGGTGCCATTAAATTTGAAATGGTTTCCAGTTTCTGGATTTTACCATTCGTGTCCAGGTAATAGTATATACAACCACAACCCATTCAGCATGTGAAAAACAGGTACCCAATTGAAAGGATGCGCAAGTGGTAAGCTATGGTTAAACCCATTTAAAGATCTCGTCAGGTAGCGAGACTGACGGGACCTTTAAAAAAGGGAATTCCTGTTGGCTCAAAGAGTTTTTAATATGGTTTTTTTTTATTAAATTAATGTATAGTGAAATATACATTTAATACAAAACATGCAACAAAACAGTTTGAAAGGTAATGGTGAGCATACCATTCATATCCGTATATCGGCTTATCTGTTTGAGAAATTAAAATCATTAGCGGATAACGAGGCAAGGTCCTTGAGTGGAATGGTTAAGTACATCGTCACTCAGTACATTAATAAACTTCAATGAAATTGAAAAAGCACTATTATATTTTGCCTGACGGCAGTATAGTCTTCAGTATGAAAGAAGGTAAACTGAGACTTGGAAAGGGGAGTGATGCTTTCCGTTCGCTTGTACGTAAAAGCATAATCAAAAAAGTTGTTTATAATCAAAAGCTTCATAGCGATGATACTGGAACATTTAATAAAGAAGTCGGATTTTAAAAAGTACGTTGAATCAATTGAAATTCCTGTAAACTTGCAGCAAGAAATTACTTCCACAATTACCTGGAAAAAGGAAAGGTACTTAATTGATTGTGTAACTTATTCAAATCAATTAGGTGCTTTATGCATAGATAATTGGTATGCCCGAAAAGAGAAGAAGAAGCTTATCGAAAGAGTACTTTCCTATCTGTTAAGAAAAAATCTCCATTGTGAAGATGTATTTTATAATCTTTACTCGGACAAGACTCCGGATGCTGAACAGAAAAGGTTAAAACTTATTGATAGATACCATAAAGGATTTTTAGTAAGACAACAATATTTAAAAGCCTTGGATGAGATCCACAGAAATTCATCTAAACTTTCACGTCTTTTTAAGCAGTTTTATAAAACGGCTAAATATCCCCCATACAGGGATGATGAACAACTTAACTTTTCCCAAAGAAGATACTCCATACAGTTTTTACAAAAGACTAAAAAACATGAAGGTAAAAAATTAACAGGGGTTATGTCATACACCGAATTGGCGGTTTGGCTAAGAGAAAAGAAGACTGCGGAATTGAACATTAGCGGGTATACTAATGATGAGATCAAAGCTTTATGGTTGCGTAAAGAATACAGCAGGTTATCAAATGGCAACCTGAAAAAACTTGGTAATCTAATTTGCGATGCATATCGATCAATCTATGACAGAGATATAAATGAAAATAGAAATGAAAAAAAGAGAGAATACAATCAAAAACGCTATGTTCCGAGGAAGTCGTTATCAGCAAGGGAGAAGAAGGATATTATCATGGAAATGAAAGCGATGGGGCGTACACAAAAAGAAACAGTTGAAATGACAGATATTAGCAGAAGTACTGTAGAAAGGAACTGGAATAATGGTTAATTCACCTTCATTCTTCTGCAAAATTCAGCATACAATATATCTCCTCCATATGTATTGTTGTTTGGAATTGACAAAAAAATGAAGGTATAAATTTTTTTAGCAATGAAAGACACAGGTAACTTATTCATTAAGTGGAAACATGGCCAATTGGCTCTTCCCAAGGTGTATATTATACGAATATACTACATTGACAATTCAGGCTGTGCTCAAACATGTTTGAAATTGGGTTTTACAAAACAGTTACTGCACAATCGTGTAATCAGATTTCTTTATGAAATGAGGAGAGCGACGGGGTTTGTGATAAAACAATATGAACTAGTTTCGATACTTTATACAAAAAACTATTCAGGTTTAGAATACGCCCTACATCGTAATAATTACCATCTCCATTTTTTTAGAACACCGGATGTAGTGGTACGTTTCGCTGGTTCTAAAGAGATACTGATGGATACGCCGGAAAACTGTAATCTTTTACAGCAACCTAACTCCTATTATAATGACGGAACACGAATTATAACGTACAATTACAAAGAAACAATAAGATCAGATTATTCCAGGGTTGACAACGTTGTGTAGACTTTACTATCACATAAACTGCCCTTAACTAAATTACCTGGTGCAGCTAGCTCTGGAATGCTAGGTAAAAGTTATCTGGTTGATTTCTGTTACGGCAAAAATGCTGTTAGATTACAGGTTCTTTGAATTCACCATTAATGTGCCAAAAGACAACCATACCTGCTAACTGTTTAGTGATGGAATGGTGATAACGCTGTGGGCTGGTCTTTTCTTATTGGTTGCTATCCGCAAATACAATTTTTCTTATTTGCAGAAAAAGGGTTAAGTGCAATTATAATCATGGTTCACCAATACCAAAATTTTAAAAATATTTTCCGGACACATAGTACAAGAAAATCATTCCATACCTTGTTACTAAATCAGCAAAAAAGGTTTATCCGTTACTTTAGAACAACATTTCCGAAAATCTACCCTCACTTTATTACAACATTTTGTATTTTTAACCCTCACTTTAATACAATTCAATAGATGTTTTATCGGGAAATTATAAAAGAACTAACAAGGTGGAAAAAGAAGAAACACCGAAAGCCTTTGGTTATAAGAGGAGCCCGGCAGGTAGGAAAAACTACTGCCATACACATGTTTTCCGAACAATTCAAGCAGTATATATATCTTAATCTTGAGAAAGAGGAAGAAAGGCAAATATTCGAACAAAACTATTCTTTCCCGGACTTACTTACCAACCTGTTCATTTATGCAGAAAAAAGGAGAAATGGTGGAAAAACCCTCATTTTTATAGATGAAATTCAGAACTCGCCAAAAGCGATAGCGCTTCTCAGGTATTTCTATGAAGAAGCAAACGACCTGTTTGTTGTTACCGCTGGTTCACTTTTGGAGAGCATTATGGACAGGAAAATATCGTTTCCTGTGGGTAGGGTGGAATATATGGCCATTCATCCCTGTTCTTTTAAAGAGTTCCTTTATGCAGCCAATAAAGAAGTGTTAGCAGCAGAGCTTGAAAAAACTGAAGTCCCTTCGTTTTTACATAACCAGTTTACCACTTTATTTAAAAAATATGCCACCATTGGGGGTATGCCCGAAGTTTTGCAACTTTACGCAGACGGTACCGACATTTCATCACTCGGTTCAGTTTATGATAGTTTGATTCAATCTTTTGCCGATGATGTGGAAAAATATGCAATTTCCTCTGCACAGATAAAATATGTAAGACATATAATTGACTATGCTTTTGCTGAAGGTGGGACCAAAGTTACTTTTGAAAGATTTGGAAATTCGGAATACCGTTCCAGGGACATGAAGGAAGCTTTTCATGCGCTCGAAAAAACAATGCTGATACGGTTGGTATATCCGGTTGTTAATGTGGAAATACCAGCTACTCCATCACTAAAAAGGAAACCGCGTCTTCATGTTTTGGATACCGGATTGATTAATCATACCCGTGGTTTGATGGGTGAACTTGTATTCAATGAAAATATCGGGGATGCACACCGTGGAGTTATTGCCGAGCATATTGCCGGACAAGAATTACTTGCATCCAATTTTTCAATAAGCAACAAACTTAATTTTTGGGTGCGCGACAAAAAAGAATCAAGTGCTGAAATTGACTACATTTTCCAACATAAAGGTAAATTGATTCCCATTGAAGTTAAATCGGGAGCCATTGGAAAACTCCGGTCCTTACACCAGTTTATGGACCAGGCACCTCACAATATTGCCATCAGAGTCTACCAGGGCGAATACCTGATTCAAAAAGCCACAACCATAGCAGGCAAGGAATTTACTCTCCTGAACCTGCCTTTTTACCTCGTACATCGAATAGAACGGGAGTTAGACAAAATTAACGCGATAACTTCTAAGTATAAGCAGGTATGATTCCTACTAATTGGATTATAAAGGTGAAGGTTCCTTTCTTGTATGGCTCTCCTAATAGTCGAAAGTTGCAACCTCTATTCCTGAAAATTCGATGGTAGAATAGAAGAACTTTTGAAATGGTTCTATTTCAACTTCTTTTCTCATTTTTTCTATAAGGAAAATTTGGGTCATTTCTTTTTTTAAATATATTTGTTGTGCAACTAACGTACTAGGCTTGAATGAAAAAATCCAAAAAAAATACCCTTGATTTTTTATGGCATTCTTTCCTTAACGGAAATGATAAAAGCTTTACTTTAATTTATCATCAGCAAATTCACAAATTACTTTCCTACGGGTATAAATTAAATAGCAATCATGAACTGGTGCATGATTGCCTGCAGGAGATATTCATCGATTTGTATTTGAAACGGCAGAAATTAAATGTAGATATCAGAAATTTAAAAGCTTATCTGTTCGTTGCACTGAGAAATTGTATTGTAAAAAAAATCTCCAGGCGACGAAAAATGGAATCTATTAGTAATTATGATGAAAATGTGGATGCAATATTTAAATCAGAATATAATTTTCAGGATCAACTAATGGCGTATGAAATATCAGAAGAAATAAAAAATAAGTTAGTTACTGCAATCAATGGATTACCTCCTAAACAAAAAGAAATTATATACCTGAAATTTGAAGAGGACATGGATTATAAAGAAATTTCCGAAATCATGAAAATATCAATTGACTCTGCGAGGAAATTAATGTACAGATCGCTAATTTCCTTGCGTAAAATTGTTG